>CAWKFG010000005.1:0-128685 GCA_963848965.1 uncultured bacterium | reverse complement strand
TCCAGAAGGGCTGCAGTGGTGAAGAATCTCGCGCCCTGTTTCGGCCTGCAGTTTTTCGGCCGTGTCGACATCGACGGCAAGACCGAAGTGATGACGGTGACGCTGAAGGACGTCGACAACCGCGACCTCTGGTCGGTCGATATCGAGCCCCGTCCGGATGCGCGGCCCGGCCAGATCATGGCGCAGCATATCTGACGCCTTCGATCGCGGGATCGTCGGCACGGAATCCCTCGTAACCTTCCATGTTCGCGCCGCATAGTCTGGATAGGTTTCACCGCCCTGCGGCGAGCAGGGCGCAAAGTCGCATCTGGAAGTTGCGCAATAATTCTTGAAGGAGGCGCAGCGGTGGCGCACAATTCGCCTGTCCCTCCCAACCGGAGCCCCGCCATGTTTGTCGCCGAGAGCAAGCGCCTGACGCATCAGGGCGCGAAAAAGATCATGGCGACGCGGTGGAATTGGCCGGCCAGGCCAACATCGCGATTTCCTGCGCCATCGTGGATGCCGGCGGTCATGCGATCCTGATCGAACGAATGGACGGCGGCCGCTTCCATACCGTGCACTCCTGCACCACCAAGGCGGTTTGCGCCGCGGCCAAACCGCAGGACCTCGACGTCAACCATGCGATCGGACTGGCGCTCGCGGCAGGTCCGGAACGGTGGACGGCGATGGAAGGCGGCGTGCCGGTGCTGGTCGACCGCGAATCATCGGCGGCGTCGGCGTCAGCGGCGGCGATTGGGAGACCGATTTGCGGATCGCCAAGTCGGCGGTCGAGTCGATCGGCGCGAAGCGGGAATGAGATAGCCAGTTCCGCCCTGGGAGGGGGCAAAGTCATGGGTGCCGATCCGCTCCGCGTAGCTTGTATCGGGATGGGATGGTGGTCCGACGTTCTGGCGGATGCCATCCAGCGCTCGGGCAAGCTCGAGATCCGCGGCTGCTACACCCGATCAGAGGAAAAACGCAAAAACTTCGCTGCAAAATACCGCTGCCGGCCGGCCGCGAGCTACGAGGCGCTGCTGGCCGATGGCGAGATCGAGGCGATCATCAACACGACGCCGAACGATGTGCATCTGGCGACCACCCGCGCGGCGGCAGCGGCCGGCAAGCACGTCTTTCTGGACAAGCCGATCGCCAACAGCATTTCGGACGGCCGCGCCATCACCGAGGCCTGCCGCAAGGCCGGCGTGGTGCTGGCGCTCGGCTACCAGCGGCGGCGCGAGAGCCATTTCCGCCATGTCAGGCAGCAGATCGACGCCGGCAGGTTCGGCAAGCTCGTCAACGCCGAGGCGAATATCTCTCGCGACCGCCTCGGCAAGGTCGATCTCACCTCCTGGCGCTACCAGGCCGCGGGCATGCCGGGCGGGGTGATGCTGCAGATCGGGATCCACTATATCGACGTGCTCGCCTATCTGCTCGGGCCGGTCCATGCGGTACGGGCGCAGTCGGTGCAACTGGTGCTGCCTGGCGACAATCCTGATGTCGCAAGCCTGATCCTGCAGCATGAGAACGGCGCGCTCTCGACGCTGAACGCAAGCTACGCCTCGGCGTCCGGTATTACCTGATGAATGTCTACGGCAAGGACATGACGGCGTTTTACGATCTGCACAACGGGCTGCGGCTGCTCAAGCGCGGTGAAAGCCAGCCGGTCGCGGTGTCGTGCGCTGTCAACGATACGCTGGTCGAGGAGCTCGAGGAGTTTGCCGCGGCGGCGCGCGGGCAGGGCCAGCATGAGGTCGGGGGCGAGGCCGACGCGATCGCTCGCGGTGGTACGCGCCGGCATTCTCTCGGCGCGCGAGGGGCGTGCGGTCGAGGTCGCCCGGATATTGAACGGTGACGGATAAATGTGACGGCGCAGAGCTAAGGATGGGAGCGCGCGTTATGAAACCTGGCATGTGTATCTGGAAAGCTTTCGCGGTTGCGATGGTATTGGCCGGCTTCGCCGGGGAGGTCGCCGCGCAGGACTATCCGTCCCGGGCGATCACGGTGGTCGTGCCGTTCCCTCCCGGCGGCGCCAGCGACGTCGTTGCGCGCATCGTCACCAACCAGATGTCGAGGATCCTCGGCCAATCGATCATCATCGAGAACGTCAGCGGCGCCGGCGGCACGGTCGGCAGCGCTCGCGTCGCGGCGGGCACCCGACGGCTATACGTTGCTTGCCGCGGCAATGGGCTCGCATGTCGCGGCGCCCGTACTGACGCCGAACCTCAAATACGATCCCGTGGCGGATTTCGAGCCGATCGGCTTCACCGCCCATTCCCCGGCGGTCGTGATCGCGCGGAAGGATTTTCCGGCGCAGGATCTGAAGGAATTCGTCGCGGCGCTGCGGCAACGGGGCGACGCAGTGAAGCAGGCCCATGGCGGTATCGGCGCGTCCTCGCATATGGCGTGTCTTTTATTCACCGCGGAAGTCGGCGCGAAGCCGGCGCTGGTCGCCTACCGCGGTTCAGGCCCGGCCTTGAACGATCTGGTCGGGGGCGAGACGATTTCATGTGCGAGCAGTCGGTCAGCGTGGCGGAGTCGGTTTTGGCCGGCTCGTCAAGGCCTTCGCGGTCTCTGCTGCGAAACGCCTCGAGACGCTGCCGAACGTTCCGACCGCGAAGGAGGCCGGCATCAACTACGAAATGAGCGTGTGGGCAGGGCTGTTTGCGCCGAAAGGCGTTTCGCCAGAAATTATCGCCAGGCTTTCCGATGCGCTCGACCGGACGCTGAATGAGGATGTCGTGCGCGAGCGGATTGCCCAGCTCGGCGGTTCGATACCGGCAAAGGACGAACGCAACCCTTCTATCTTCGATCGCTTTGTCCGGTCCGAGATCGCACGCTGGTCACCGATTCTTGCCGCGGCCGGAACGGCGAAATGAGGGTCATGCGCCGCATCAAGTCGGCTCAGGGCCTCGTCACGAGATAACCGATCAGCACGATCAGCACCGAAATCGTCATGACCACGCCGAGCACGGCGGCGGTGATCGCCGGCAATTGATGGGTATCCAGCCATCGTTGCAACGCGTTGCCCATCGCCCCTGACCTGATCTTGATTTGCCCAGCGCCCTGTCGGGCAGTCTATTCAATAGCGACCTATCCCACTCAATGAAATGCCGTCCATGCGGCTTTCGTCTTCCCCGCGGGACTTTTTTCGCCTGGAGCATCAATGGAAAATCTGCAAACGCAGATCTGCAGCTGGTGGCATTACCCTGCCCAGGCTTGGGCTCGGCACCTTCCGCATGCAGGGCGATGGCTGCCGCGCCGCGGTTGAAAGCGCGATTGCGCTGGGCTACCGGCATCTCGACACCGCGGAGATGTACGGCAATGAGGAGCCGATTGGCGCCGCGATCGCCGCCTCCGGCATCGCCCGCAAGGACCTGCATGTCACCACCAAGGTCTGGAACGAAAACCTGGCGCCGGACGCGATCCGCCGGGCGTTCGATGCTTCCCTGAAGAAGCTCCGGCTCGATCAGGTCGATCTCTATCTGGTGCACTGGCCGTCGCCGAACATGAACCTGCCGGCGATGTTCGAGACGTTGATGAAGCTGAAGCAGGAAGGCCGCACCCGCGCCATCGGCGTCGCCAATTTCAACATCGCGCTCTTGAAAACCGTGGTCGAGGAGATCAAGGCTCCGATTGCCTGCAACCAGGTCGAATACCACGCGATGCTGGATCAGACCAAGCTGCGCCAATTTCTCAGCGCGAAATCGATTCCGCTGGTTGCTTATTGCCCGCTGGCGCAGGGCCGCGTGGCCTCCGACGCGACTCTTACCGCGATCGGGCGGAAACATAATGCCAGCGCCGCACAGGTGGCGCTGAAATGGTTGCTCGACCAGGACGGCGTCGCCGCGATCCCGAAAGCTTCGCGCGCCGAAAGCCAAAAAGCCAATCTCGACGCGCTGAAGCTGCAGCTCGATGACGACGATCGAAAGGCAATCGCGGCCTTGCCGAAGGACAAACGTTGTGTAAATCCCGCCTTCGGGCCGGCGTGGGATTGAAGGCGATTCCTCCTTTTCCGTCCGCCGGAATTCGGGTTTTTGCTACACACGGGCTGAGGTCCAGTCCATACTGGGTCGCATCAAAGGGAGGTCTAGAAAATGCGTGAAGCTGTTATCGTTTCCTATGCACGTACCGGGCTGGCGAAGTCCGGCCGCGGCGGGTTCAATATCACCCCGCCGATGTCCATGGCGGCCCACGCCATCAAGCACGCCGTCGAGCGCGCCGGCGTCGAGAAGGACTACGTCGAGGACTGCTATCTCGGCAATTGCGCGCATGGCGCGCCGAATATCGGCCGCCAGGCGGCACTGCTCGCTGGCCTGCCGAAGTCGACGGCCGGCGTTTCGGTCAACCGCTTCTGCTCGTCGGGCCTGCAGACCATCGCGATGGCCGCCAACTCGATCCGCTCGGACGGCGCCGACTGCATCGTGGCCGGCGGCGTTGAAAGCATCTCGATCCCCGGCGGCGGCTCGCCCAAGGAATCGATCGATCCGGATCTGCTCAAGGTCGCGCCCGACATCTTCATGGCGATGATCGACACCGCCGATATCGTCGCCGAGCGCTACAAGCTCAGCCGCGAATACCAGGACGAGTACTCGCTGGAATCGCAGCGCCGCATGGCGGCCGCCCAGCAGGCCAACAAGTTCAAGGACGAAATCGTCCCGATGAAGACCAGGATGAAGGTGGTCGACAAGGCGACCAAGGCCGAGAGCATCGTCGACTACACCGTCGACCGCGACGAATGCAACCGGCCCGAGACCACCATGGAAGGCCTCGCCAAGCTCGAGCCGGTCAAGGGCCCCGGCAAATACGTCACCGCCGGCAACGCCAGCCAGCTCTCGGACGGCGCGGCGGCTGTCGTGCTGATGGAAGCCAAGGACGCCGAAAAGCGCGGCCTGCAGCCGCTCGGCCGTTTCGTCGCCTGGGCGGCGGCGGGCTGCGAGCCGGACGAGATGGGCATCGGCCCGATCTTCGCCGTGCCGAAGCTGTTGAAGCGCCATGGCCTCAAGATCGACGACATCGACCTCTGGGAGCTCAACGAAGCCTTCGCCAGCCAGTGCCTGTATTCGCGCGACAAGCTCGGCATCGACCCCGAGAAGTACAATGTCAACGGCGGCTCGATCGCGATCGGCCATCCCTTCGGCATGACCGGCGCGCGGCTCACCGGCCACATCCTGCAGGAAGGCCGCCGGCGCAAGGCCAAGTGGGGCGTCGTCACCATGTGCATCGGCGGCGGCCAGGGCGGCGCAGGCCTGTTCGAAATCTACAGCTGAGCTTTCGCGCTATCAGCGACAGCGGATGGCAACAAAGAAAATGGCTCCGCGAGGAGCCATTTTCCGTTGAGGCCTAAGTCGGCCTCAGTAACGATGCTTCTTGATGATCACGACCTTGTTGTGGTGACCGTGACCGCGATCCGCGATGGTAGCCGCGGTCACGATGCCCGCGTATTCGGCGCGTGCACCATGATGGTGATGATGCCCATGATAACGCCGCCACGCTTGATCACGACAGTCTGTGCGCTTGCAATCGACGGCGCCCGATGATGATCGCGCCAAGCGCAGCGAAAACTTATCCAAACTTCTTCATTACTTGTCCTCCTCAATTGAGCGAGGATAGAACAGCGCATCGCCGGGAACGTTCCGACGAAACTTGAAGAGAATTCTGAATGTCTGTTCAGCCACTAGGTTGCGGATGCCGTGCGTTTGGCTTTCCGTGCACGGGTTGAGCCCAGCTATACCATCACCTCCGCGGTCGGACTTGATTCGCTGCGTTACCGCGTGCCCCGACGGACCGCCGGCCGCCCGGCATTGACTTTGCGTGGGCGATGCACGCCCGCTTGCGTTAAGCCTGTGCCCGGCGCATCATCGCGCCATAAAAATCATATGGGGGAGCGATGCCATGAGCGGGTTTTCACGCCGTGATTTTCTGAGCGTGTCTGGATCGGCCGCGGTCGCTGCGATGTCCGCCCCGCCAATGCCGCGATGGGTCCGAACGACAAGTTCGACCTCGTGATCAAGGGCGGCGACGTGCTCGACCCGAGCCAGTCGCTCCGGGGAAAACGTGATATCGGCATTCGCTGGGGTGTGATCGAGGCGGTGGAGGACGAAATTCCGGCGGCGCGCGCCGCGAGGACCATCGACGCTGCGGGCCGACTGGTGACGCCGGGCCTGATCGACCTGCATTCCCACGTCTACCCCTATGGCTCAGCGATCGGTATTCCCGCCGACGAATTGGTGCAGGCGCAGGCCACCACCACGGTCGTTTCGGCGGGCGACGCCGGCGTCAACAATATCGCGGCGCTGCGCCGCTACATCGTGGCGCAATCGCGGGCACGGATTTACGCCTTCGTCCATATCGCCAATAACGGCTTGTCGGGCTTCCCGGTCGCCGAACTCTACAACATCGACCACGCGCAAATCGACGCCTGCGCCATGGCGCTGGCCGAGAATCCGGATTTCCTGCTCGGCGTCAAAGTCCGGATGTCGGAGAACGTCATTGCCAAGCATGGCCTCGAACCGCTGAAGCGAGCGATAAAAGCCTGCGAGATGTGCGGCTGGCCGGCCAAGATGATGGTGCATATCGGCGGCGTCGAGACCAGGGAGTTGATGTCGGAGATTCTCGATCTGCTGCGGCCCGGCGACGTATTGACCCATGCCTATTCCGGCGCGCCGAACATCGGCGGCGTCTTCACCAACATCGTGCAGGATGGCAAGCTGCTGCCGGCAGCGCTTGCCGCCAAGCAGCGCGGCGTGATGTTCGACGTCGGGCATGGCGGCGGCAGTTTTGATTTCACGGTGGCGGAGGTGGCGATCGCGGGCGGCTGCGGGCCGGACACGATCTCCGACATCCACGTCTTTTCCGGCAATACGCCGGGCATGCCATACCTGCCGAACGTGCGTCGTTAATAGAGTGATACATATTGGTGACGAAGGGATATCAATGAATCCATACTTAATCAATTACCTTGAGATCAACAAGGTTAAGTTAGATATTTTTAATGAGGATATTAATTTAACAGTATTTAAAGAAGTGCCTAAATAAATAGGAAACTCTGCAACACCTAACAGCGTTAACGCTGTTAGGTGTTTTTCAATAGTTGTAGCTTATTGTTTACGAAATACCATAATAGTTCTTTTAAAGTGAACAAGTTTCGCTTGTTTTCTTAACTCTTTTTCAACAGTCACATCATTAGTAAAGCCGTATTTATCAACAAAAATTGATTTAATATAGTTATTATTTTGCTCATTAAAGTGTCCATGACCACCTTGGCCTTTTACAGCCCAGCTTAATATAATACCTTTTGAACAGTGGCGTATTAAATTTTCAATAAAAACTGTCTCAAACTGTGGCGGTAAGTGCTCCCCTACTTCTAAACTTACTACCCAATCAAATTTAGTTTCTAAATTAAATGGAATACTTAAATCTATAACCTTTGCTAAATTATTAGTAAGAGAAGGAGTTGCTGGATTTCCATCATATCCTTCGCACTGTAAACCATTCTCTAATAATACACGTACATACTGAGCAAGACCACAACCAAAATCTACTATAGAGTTAGCCCTTTCCTTCTTAAAAAACTTAACAAGACCTGACGCTAACAATTCATCAAAAATATGCTCTTCTTTTGCTGATTCTCCTATCCAGTAACCAGATGAACTAATGGGAGTTTTAGCTGAAATACAAACTACTTGGGCTGAGATAAATAATAAAGTAATACCTAATCTTATTAAAACAGTATTCATTTTTCTCCTTTTTAGCTTTTGAGACCATTTTCCAAACAAGTGTAAATAACATAATATGTATACTAAAGACTTGTCAACAAACTCTATGCCAGCTCTTATTTAGAAACGCAATGAGCTGTAAGTAATATAATCTTTAAAGAAGGCTTTCATTTCATTTCTACTAAAAGAAGTCAGTTTAACTAAACATAGTATGCAAACAGTTGACAAAGAGTTATAGTGTTTTACTAAGATACTTTAAATTTATTTTTACTCTATAGAGAACCTTATGAACTATAAATTATATAGCCTTGGTATTGTATTTATTACTTTACTAGGCTGCCATATTATACGAGCTCATACAAAAAAGTATGAAGTTCCTACGATACTGCTTAAAGATACTAGCCTCTTAGGAAAGACAAATGGAATGACTATCTTAAAACTTTACCAAATGATGAAAGACGTTCACGAGTTATTTGTAAAAAACGAGATTCCCTACTGGATTGATTCAGGAACTCTTATTGGTGCAGAAAGACATCAAGGAATTATTACTTGGGATGAGGACTTAGATATATGCGTTGATAAAACTGATGAACAAAGGCTTTTAACTATAAAACCTTTGTTTGAGCAATTAGGATATGGAATGATTGAGATGTTTTTTGGTTATAAGATTTATCCAAAAGACGGAATAGTACGCCCTCGTCTACTCTTTAAATATCCTTCTTTAGACATTTTTATTACACAAGAAGTTAACGATAAAATATATTATGAAAGAGAAAAAGCAAAATCGATGCGAAGAAAAAGAACAACGTATAATATGCACATTAAAAAAGAGGAGCTTTATCCATTAAAAGAGTATAAATTTGGCGCCATTGTGGTAAATGGACCACACAATGCACGACCTTATCTTAATGCATATTATGGTGATGACTGGTTTGATGTTGCCTATAGAGACTATGACTATTTTAACGAAGTACCATTAAAGAACAAACTAAAAGCATTTCTTACTGATAAAGATAGGGTACCTGCTCAACCGCTAGGCCCATTACAAGATAGAGTTACTACTCTATTTAACACATCTCAATAAAAGAGATGTAGTTATACTAATAGTAGATTATAAGTTGGAAGATATGTTGATTTATGAATAAGAAAAATAACTTACAAAAATACAAAAAAAAGCGTGATTTCTCTCGCACTCCAGAACCACAAGGTACCAGAGTACGCGCACATAAGCGTCCTCTTTTTGTTATTCAAAAGCATGATGCTACTAGTTTGCACTATGATTTTCGCTTAGAAGAAGCAGGTGTCCTAAAATCCTGGGCTATTCCTAAAGGACCCTCAACAGATCCGCATGATAAGCGTTTAGCTCTTATGACCGAAGATCACCCTCTTGACTATGCTCACTTTGAAGGAGTTATTCCCGAAGGAAACTATGGAGCAGGACAAGTACTTGTCTGGGACTTAGGAACATTTAAAAATTTACGAGAACTGAACATAACTGAATCTATTGACGATGGTAAAGTAGAAATTTGGCTTGAAGGCAAAAAATTGCATGGTGCTTATGCACTTATTAAAACACACTTACAACGAAATGGCTGGTTATTTTTCAAAATGAAAGATGAAGAGGCTCATCCTGGAAATATCACAGAAGAGCGTCCTGAATCAGTGCTCAGTAAAAAAACTATAGAAGAGATTGAATGACTATGGCAAAGTTTTGTTTTGGAAAGTACTGTGTTACCATTACCAATCCGGATAAACTACTTTTTCCTGATGGTATTACTAAGGGCGATCTTATTGAGTACTACGCTACTGTTGCTCCTCTTATGATTCCCTATCTTAAAGAGAGAGCACTTATGATGCATCGGTTTCCTGATGGTATTTTAGGAGAATCATTTTATCAAAAAGATGCTTCTGCCTATTTTCCTCGCTGGATAAAACAAGTGCTTATCCCAAAAGAAGGTGGTTACAACAATTATGTTGTATGCCAGAACAAAGCAACGCTTGTGTATCTTGCAAACCAAGCATGTATTACTCCTCATGTATGGCTTTCAAGAATCGATAATCTTCATTATCCTGATAAAATGATTTTTGATCTTGATCCATCGAGTCACGATTTTCAATTAGTGTGTCATATAGCATTACGGCTTAAAGAATTACTAGAAAGCTTTAAGTTACACCCGTATGTTATGACCACAGGCTCTCATGGAATTCATGTAACAGTGCCCTTAGATAGCACTTGCACATTTGAAGAGGTAAAGGCTTTTGCATTGCGCTGCGCTCACGCGCTTCTTGAAAAAGAGCCTGAGCATGTTACCGTAGAGATTCGAAAAGATAAACGACATGGAAGAGTATTTATTGATACATTACGTAACCAATATGGCTCTACGGCTGTAGCTCCTTATGCAGTACGCGCTCATCCTGGAGCTCCTGTAGCTACCCCTTTGTACTGGGATGAGCTTACTAATAAAAAGCTCTCTTCACAAACATATACCATTAAAAATATAGCTCCTCGGCTTGTACAGGATCCTTGGAAATCGTTTAAAAGATATGGACGAGGAACAAGAGACATTATTTTAGGGGGCTTAAAATAAGCCCCCAGGTAGACCTCCATGTCCCCTAATCAGTACTGTAAAATCTATAGTATATACCGTGTATTTTTCAAGAGAAGCAGGGACCTTAAAAGCTTTATTGGAGGTTCATATACTTCTATAAGCAGAGCTTTGACAAAAGGAGCTAAGCTTATTCGATAATGCTTACACCAGTTAATTATATAACGTATTTCCTGATCAGTTATAGCACTATAACCAGGTAAAGTGTGTAGCGTTTTGAAATATAAAGCGAGAACTCTTTTATAGTACTGCTTATTAAAAGAATATTCAAAAAAAAGCAAAAGAAGGTTTTTTAGATCTTTAATAAAATGAGAAGAGCTTTTTGTATACCAATAGTGCGAAGCTTTGCTGAATAAAAAGCCTTTATAGCCCCGTGCAATCATATGAAAAAGGATGAAATCCTCATCACATAAAAGATAAAGCTCATAGACTTCTTTAGAGAGGTACCCTTCTTTATATAAGAAGGATACACATTTATTAAGAGGATCTTCTTTAACAACTTGAGGAATCGCCATACTATAAGCGAGAAAGCTATAAAGAAGTGGTATAAAAAAAATAATTGCTAATCGTCGAGTCATAAAAGTTGAAATTAAAGGTTACTTATTATCATGTTTTAAGCATACTCTAATTTCAACAAATTTCAATAATAAGAATAAAAATTATTTTTATTTTCTAGAAAGCAATTTAATTCCACTTATTATCTTGGTCGTCATCGTGCTCAGGCGAGTTGTTCTTTTTTATAGGTAGTACAGGAGTAAATGTCTGCAACCTATTGCGCATTGTTTGGAAAATATCTTGTACTTCAATTACAGGAGGCAAAACAGTTTCATAAAGCTGTATTCTATCTAACTTATTATAGCTTTTCAAGATATCTCCTACATAGCGTGCAATTGAAGAGCTCCACAACTGCTTTGAAAACTCAGGTAGAGAAGCTTGTTTTATTGTGTCTTCAAAAAACTTTTGTGCTTGCTTTATTTTTTCCGTAAGGAGTTCTTGTGAAGCTGTTTCTCTTACAAGAGTACCCTGTAGTTTTATTCTTATTGCGCTTCGCTCTATATCAAGCGCTTTAAGCTCTTTTTCACAAAGATCTCGAGCTTGTTCAATTTTTGTAGCACATTCTTTTTCAAGTTTCTTATATCGTTCATCAATAACCTTATATTCTTTTACTGCATGCTCAAAGGCATCTTTAAAATGATTATGTGCATACAATTCAAGAAGCTTAAAAAGCTCTTTAAGGTACTTTTCTCGTAGAGCTTTAATTGCATGCCAACGATCTGCTGGAACATTTTTGAGCAATATTCCATACAGATGTTCATTCTTTTGTGAACAGGAACAGAGCATATAATCTCTTATAAGTGTATCGATTGTATCTTTTTCAATCTCTTCTGATAGTTTTACACGAACTCGTTCAAAATTTTTTATTTTAGCAAGCAGCCCTTGCAGAACATCCTGAAGATCTTTATGCATACACAAAGAAGCATCAATAAGTATAAAGAAGTGCGGAAGCACTTTTGGCAATATCTTATAATTGATAGCAGACGGTTGTTTACCTTGAGTTCTCGTTAAAAGAAGAGCTTCTGCTTCTCTAAATTCTCTGCTTTTAGAATACTGTTCAATACCATTAAAGACAGCACTTAACGCTGTTTTTGCTTCTTGGATATCGGCGAGTGACTGTGTAAGCTCATCTTTTGTGTGTTTACTAAATGCACTTTTAAGCGTTTTTACAAGTACATTTTTACAGTCAAGAATCTTGGTAAGCTGTACTTTTATAGGCTCAATATCTATCTCAGTTATATCTTGAAGATCTTGTGTTGAAGAAAACCCTTTTAATTTTTGTAGTGGCCAGTGTTCTAAAATTGTATTGAGTTTCTCATGATTTTTACAAGCTTTTATTTCTTGAATAGATTTAATTTGAGCTTCTAATTTGCTATCAAGAGAGCGTATATTCTCAATAACTTTGTTAGCGTCAAGAGTAAGCGCATATTCTTTTGCTTTTTCAAGCTCTGCTTTTTTTACTGCCGCTTCTTTTTCTATAAACTCTTTTTCTGGCTGTGAGAGAGGAGCTGCACATTTGAGTTTTGCATCTACTGTTTCTACAAGCTCTTTTACTTGTTTATCTTCTGTTTTTACAGCATCTACTAAGCCTAAAATGCTCTTTTTTTCCCCTGCTTGTTTATGTAGCTCATCTACTAAATCAAATTCGCGAGGAGCCTGCACATCTACGTGCTTTAACTCTTTTTTCTGCTTAATTTCATCAAGAAAACTTTTAGGAGCTTCAGGTTTTTCTTGAACAGCATTTTTTGGAACTTCTAGTTTTGCAGCTTCTTTCGGCTTTATCATACGTTGTGAAAGACCTGATAACCGTATTCTAAAACGATTCAGATCAGCTTGATTACCTAGAATGCTTATACTGAAGAACAAAAGAATAAAGAAAAAAGTAATTTTTTGTACCATAACCAACTCTAATTTTAAATTTTATAAGTTCTACTTATATTAGTTTGCCAAATATAAAAAAAATTTCAATCTTTTTTTACTTTGTTCTTTATTTGTGTAAGCACTTATGATATAATTTTGCGTTAATTAAGTAATACATGTAAATTTTTAAACAGATACTATTATGAAAAACAAATCTTCTCATATTCATGAAATTTATTACGTAAGTAGCAATGAAGGCAAATTTTTTGAAGTTACGCGTTTTCTTAATGAATATGCCCCTTTTATCAAACTACATCATCATAAATTAGAGCTTGATGAGCTGCAATCACTTGATGAAAAAGAAGTATTACGCCATAAAGCAGAACAAGCATGGTGTAAGCTGCAAAAACCTCTGTTAATTGACGATGCAGGATGTTACTTTCATGCATATCCCAGATTTCCTGGTACTATTTCAAAGCCTGTTTTTGATTCCCTCGGACATGAAGGACTGTATAAACTTGCAGCTGAAGATAATCGAGTAGAATTTTATGTAGGTATGGTCTATGTAGATGAGCAAGGAGCAATGCACTATTTTCGTGGATCAACACAGGGATACTATGTTTCTAAACCTGACGTGCCTGCACCTTATTCTTTTGGTTTTTATAGATATTTTCAACCAGAAGGACTTTCACTTACCTACGCACAATTGTGGAACGATCCAACTGCATGGAAATACTTTGGCAGAGTAAAAGCAGCACGACAATTTGCCGATTGGCTCAAAACTACTTTGTAACTTCTTGCCAATTTTTACCAGTACGTGTTGTTACTACAAGTGGCACATTCCAATTAACAACACCCTGGAGTACTGCTTTTACTACTTGTTCTGTTTTTTCTATCTCTTCTTGAGGTACTTCAAGTAATAGTTCATCATGAATTTGTAAAATCATTTTGGCATGTAAACCATACTCAGTAAGCACTTTATCAAGTTGTAACATACCCCACTTCATAATTTCTGCTGCAGTTCCTTGCGGCACCATATTAATGGTAACTCGTTTTGCAAGATCATAAAGCGTTTTATTTTTTTCATAGATGCCTGGCACATATCTACGGCGGCCCCACGCAGTTTCTACATAACCTTTTTGCTTTGTCTCTTCTACTACTTTATCCATCCATGCAACAACGCCAGGATACTGTGCCATATATTTTTCAATATACTTTTTTGCAAGACCATGTGGTATCTCAAGATCTTGTGCTAGGCCATGAGCAGTAAGACCATATAAAATGCTAAAGTTGATACGTTTACCAATTTGACGCTGCTCGTGTGTTACTTGACTTGAATGAACATCAAAGAGCCCTGCTGCTGTAAGTGCATGAATATCAAGATCCTCTTTAAATGCTTTAAGCAGTGTTTCATCTTGAGAAAAATAAGCAAGAATACGGAGCTCAATTTGAGAATAATCTGCAGAGAGGAAAACATGATTTTCTGCAGGTTTGAATGCTGCACGCATACCAAAGCCATGTACTGGTATATTCTGTAAATTAGGCTCTGAGCTTGAAAGCCTACCGGTTGCTACCCCTGTTTGACTAAACGTGGTATGTATACGCCCTGTATAAGCATTAATATACTCACCAAGTGAATCAAGGTACGTGCTTTTCAGTTTAAAAAGCTCGCGGTATTTCATAATAAGTGCAGGTACTGGATGTAATTTAGCAAGATCCCGTAGTACTTGTTGATCTGTAGAGTATGACGTTCGTCCTGCAGTCTTTTTGAGTGGCGGAAGCTGTAGTTTTTCAAAAAGTAACTCTTCAAGCTGCTTAGGCGAATTAAGATTAATATCGGCATACTCATGACCAATAAGATCAATAATCTGTATACGCAAACGAGAGAGCTCTTCAGTTACCTGTACATCAATCGTTCGCAAAATCGTAGTATCAAGTAAAATACCATCTTTTTCTATTTTTATAAGAACATGCATAAACGGCATCTCAAGCTTATGAAAGAGATCTGTCATACCTTGCTCATGAATACCCTGTTCAAAGAGAGCATGTAAGCGCAATGTTTGGTGAGCATCTGCTGCTGCATATTCTGTTGCCAAAGCTAGAGGAACATAAGAAAAATCTTTATATTTATTCTTTTTAACAACATCGTTAAAAAACAACATTGGTTCTTGTAAATAGTAGTCTGAAAGATATTTAAGTCCAATACGCTGGCCATCGCCAACTAACAAGCTTGCTGCTAGTAAAGTATCAAACACAATACCCTTGAGCTCAATTCCTGCACTAAACAGTTGTAAGGCATCATACTTTGCATGATGAAGATATTTTTCTATAGTCTCATCTTCAAAGAGCGGCTTTAAGGTAGAAAGCACTTGATCTTTTGTAAGCTGCACTTCTCCAGTTTTATGCCCAAAAGGAATGTAATATGCTTTACCTTCTTTTGAACATACAGAGAGGCCTACCATATCTCCAGCTAGTGGATGTGTTCCTGTACTTTCGGTATCTATAGCACAGCGCTTTTGTTTTTTAATTTCGTTATATACTTCGTTAAGCTCTTCTGGGGTATTTACTAAAACAAACGTGTACTTTGACGCTAAAACTCCAGGTTCACAAACTGTCTCTTTTTTATCGTCTTTTTTAAGAAATGATTTAAACTCCAGCTGCTCAAAAAATGAACAGGCTTTATCCCAATTTTCAACAGAGAAAGCTGTGCTTTCTTTGGTTACATACGTTTCATAAAATCGTAATTTAAAGAGCAATTCACTTAAAAAAGCATTCTCACGAGACTCTTCTAAAAGCTTTCGAATACGTTCTGACGGAACTTTATCGAGATTATTATAGAGCTCTTCAAGAGAAGTAAATTGCTTAACAAGCTGTTGGGCACCCTTTGGACCGATCCCCTTTACTCCAGGAATATTATCTGAACTATCACCTATAAGAGCATAATAGAAAGGGAGCTTTTCAATTGGAAACTCAAGCTTTTTTTCAAGATCTTCTTTAGTAATAAATAGTTCTTTAAAAGGGTCTAAAATAAACACATGGTCACCGAGCACCTGGCCCATATCTTTATCAGAAGAGACTATAATTGCATCTGTATGCTCTGCTCGTAACTGCTGTGCAAGTGAAAACATTAAATCATCTGCTTCAATACCAGGCATCTCTAATTGACGGAGTCCAATAATCTCTGCAAATTCTTGTATAAGCTTTTTTTGACTATAGAGATCACTAGGAGCCGCTTGGCGTGAATCTTTATATGCTCCATACAGCTCATGGCGTACCGTTTTACCTGGGCTGTCCCAGACAAGAACCATAGAGCTCGGTTGATACATGTCGAGCATCTTTTTTATCATACGGCAAAAACCGTATACTGCATTTACTGGTACTCCTTGCCTTGTATGCAAAGGCCGAATGCTATAGTATGCTCTATATAAAAATGAAGATCCGTCAATAATAAAAACAGAATTTTTTACATCCATTACAGTCACAATCGTATTTATAATTTTTCTTCTCTACTCGCTCATTATCCCTTATACTAAGTATAACATAAAACAACCAATCCGTTAACAAAACAATACTTCTATGTTCATGCATGTAAAGCTGCTTAACGGTTATTCTCATACGCTTACCTACCAGGTACCTGATAACTGGTCTTTAGATAATTTAGTAGGATCTCTTGTACAAGTACCACTGCAAAAGCGTATTGAATTTGCAGTCGTTCAAAAAGTGTTTAAGAATCTCACTGAATCAGTTTCATTTACTATCAGACCTGCTCATGCACGTGAAACATTGCCTGATGATACGCTTTATTTTCAGTTTATCTCTAAAGTGAGTGCCTACTATGTAGTAGATTCGCTCCATTTCTATAAACGGGTTCATCTTTTTTTAAAAGAAAAGGAAAATGAAACACCTGTTATCAGCGCCCATGAACATACAGAAACCACAGAACTTACTTTAACACACGAGCAACAACGAATTGTAGACTCGCTTGTACCTATTATACAACAACCGACTTATTATCCTGCTCTTATTCATGGAGTAACGGGCTCTGGCAAAACAGAAGTATACAAAAAGCTTATTTTAGAAGCACATGCCCAAGGGAAAAGTGTTCTCTTTCTTTCTCCTGAAGTATCTCTTGCAGTACAATTTACCTCAATATTTAAGAAGTCTCTTCCTTCACTTTCTATCTACAGCTTTCACTCTGCTACAAGCATAAAAGAAAAGCGTGCTTTGTGGTCCCAGCTTTTACACAAACAGCCGCTTCTTATTGTAGGAGTTCATTTGCCTGTTATGCTTCCTCTTGCAAATCTTGGCCTTATTATCATAGATGAAGAGCATGAGGTAGGATATCAAGAGAAAAAGCATCCGAAAATGAACACAAAAGAGGCTGCACTCATGAGAGCACAGCTGTATCAAATACCGATCGTTCTTGGCTCTGCTACCCCTTCGCTCTCATCTTTGTATAATGTTAAGCATCGAGGATGGCACTTGTTTGAACTGAAAAAGAGATTTGCTGGTGCATTTCCTTCGCTGACTGTAGTAAAGCTTTCACAAAAGCAAAATAAACAAAAACGGAAAAACTTTTGGATTTCTCAGGAGCTTGAAGTAGCAATTGCCGATCGACTTGCAAAGAAAGAGCAAATTATTATCTTCTTAAATAGACGTGGCTATAGTTTCTTTTTGCAATGTAAAGAGTGTGGTTTTATTCCTCATTGTCCACAGTGTTCAGTGAGTCTTACTGTACATTATAATATACACCTTCTCTGTCATTACTGCAGCTACACAAGCAGCATCTCCTCTTTCTGCACAAACTGTAAAGCGCGAGAAACAGCTTTACTTAAAAAGGGGATAGGAACGCAGCAGATTGTCTCTATTTTAGAGAAATTATTTCCACAAGCTCGTATAGAGCGAGCAGATTTAGATACTACTATTAACAAAAAGAAGTGGCAACAAACGATGCACAACTTTGAATCTGGTGCTATCGACATTCTTGTAGGTACTCAAACGATTACGAAAGGGTATCATTTTCCTCGTGTTACACTTGTAGGTATTCTCTGGGCAGATATTAACCTTAGCATTCCCTTTTATAATGCAAGTGAAACTACCTTACAGCAGCTTATTCAAGTAGCAGGCAGAGCAGGAAGACAATCGGCTGAAAGCCTTGTTATTGTGCAAACAATGATTGAACATAAACTTTTTAATTATCTTCAAGAATTAGAGTACCCTCGTTTTTATGAGTATGAAATTGAGCATCGTACAGCACTATCTTATCCACCGTCAATGCGTCTTGCAGAAATTGAACTCAAACATGAAAACGAAAAGCTTATAGAACATGAATCTATTACTATTGCTCAGTCACTCTCTCATACCATCAAAGAACAAAAACTCTCTGTAGCTCTTTTAGGACCTGCACAGCCACCTGTACATAAAATTAAAAATATCTATTCACGCAAAATATATCTTAAGTCTCCTTCAATTGCAGAGCTTGTTTCGCTTTATAGAACTATTAATAAAGAACACTACTCAAGTGCACTGTTCTTTACCCCAAATCCATTAAGCTAAGCTTTATTCGTTTAGTCTTTGTACAAAGTATGATTCCTGCTTCTCTTTGTAGATCTCTTTGTTAAGTTTAAGGGCTTGTTCTTTAAGGCTTTCTAGCTCCTGCTTTTTTGTTTGTAGACGGCTGTGTAGTCTTGGAATAAGCTTTTTTAGATAATCAATTTGCTTTTTCAATGAACTTTGATAGTCACTGCGCTTTTTTGATATGCCATAGCGAGAAATTTCATCTTCAATCATCTTGAGTTTATCTTGTTTTTCTGCTATCTGTTTTTGTCTATGATCTACATGCACTTTTCGTTTTTCGATATCAAGAATAAGTTCCATTATTCGCGCTTCTGTCTCTACTTTATTTTTAATAGTGAATCCACGCTCTATCTCACTCCGTATTTTTACATACAGTATCGGCTCTTGTTCAGAAAGCTCTGCAATAAACTTACTTAATCCAAGTGAGAGCATATCAAGCTCTCTACTATATTGTGGATATACTTTCTCTATCAAACAAGCATATTTTAACTCTATATCAAGTACTGCAAGCAGAGTAGCTAATCGTGCTCTTTCTTCTTTTACTATACCAGTTCTTCTACGCCTCTGTGGTTGCTGTACAAGTTTCTGATACTCTTTTTCAACCTTATCTAATTTTTGGGCAATTAACTCTCTTTCTTCTGCTAACTTTTTGGTTATAAGTTGTGCTTCTTCAAGTTTTTTCTTTACCTTTTGCATATGTTCTAAAAGAGCATTATGCTTACTCTGCAAGATAAAAGAAGCTTCAACACGAGCACCTTTTGACGCTTGCTCATCCGCTTGAGCCTGCACATTAGCTAGCCATAGAATACTTACTACTATACTGTATATACACTTTTTCATACCGTCCCCCTACTTTATTTTAGTATACGCTTTCTGTTATTGTAGAGTCTATATTTTGACAGAACTTACTGAAGTGAGATTTCTCTTGGCTGTCGTTGCTTTCTCTTGGCCTATAAAGTTAAACAGGTAGCATCATCTATTACTTGACCAGTATTCCTGAAAAGAATTTTTTTTGAGGATTTTGTTCGATAATAATATCTTTAAGTATAGAAATGTTCATTTTCTCGGAGTATATTCCGAGATAACACTAAATTATTCGGAATATACTCCGATTAGTGAGAAAAATTAACAGTTAAGAGCTACTCTTCAAAGCACAGGATAAATAATTATACCAACCAGTTTTTTAATTAAACTCTTTTAAAATAAACAAATAAAAGCTTTTTAAGAGAACTCTTGTACAATTTTGCAATCCGATTTAAAATTTGTACAGAACTACAGCGTTTAAGGAAGCTAAGGAGCCTTATGATAAGTAGAAAAATAACACCTAAATTGCAAGAAGTAGCTACCTATTTTCCTGTAGTAGCTATTTTAGGGCCTCGTCAGTCAGGTAAAACTACTTTAGCAAAGACTACTTTTAATAAGCATCAGTATGTTTCACTCGAAGATCTTGATGTACGAGAATTTGCTCTTAAAGATCCGCGTAGTTTTCTTGAACGGTATCGTAATCCATACGGTATCATCCTAGATGAAATTCAGCATGTTCCTACAATTTTATCCTATATTCAGACGTCAGTTGATGTAGAACGTATTCCTGGTTACTTTATTCTTACAGGATCTCAAAATTTTTTAATTAATGAAGCAGTCTCCCAAACACTTGCAGGACGTATAGCAATTCTAACACTATTACCACTTTCTTTAAGTGAGCTTGAAACTGCACAGGTACTACCAGATACTATTGAAAACACTATATTTAAAGGATCTTATCCACCAGTTTATGCATATGATATTCCGGTACCTATCTGGTATGCAGGTTATCTTTTAACGTATATAGAGCGAGATGTACGCCAGATAAAAAACATAACTAATTTAAGTACTTTTAAGCTCTTTATGCAACTATGTGCTGGGCGCATTGGACAGCTACTGAACTTAAATTCCTTAGCTAACGATTGTGGTATTTCTTCTAATACCGCACAATCATGGCTCTCTATTTTAGAAGCAAGTTATATTATTTTCTTATTATATCCACATTACAAAAATTTCAGTAGACGTTTAGTAAAGAGCCCCAAATTATATTTTTTTGATACAGGATTGGCATGTACACTTTTGGCTATCGAATCTGCCGATCAAGTATACTCACATTATTTAAGAGGAGGCCTTGTAGAATGTTTAGTATTAGCCGAGATGTATAAAGCTTACTATAATGCTGCAAGAACACCACGTCTTTATTTCTGGAGAGATAATCATGGTCATGAAGTTGACTGTATTATTGAAGAAGCAAATCAGCTTATACCTGTTGAAATTAAATCTGGAAAAACAATAAGCTCTGACTATTTTGACACGTTAGACTATTGGAATGAACTCACTGGTAGCAGACCCGATAAGGGATTTGTTATCTACGCAGGTTCTGAAAATCAACAGCGAACGCGCGGTAACATTATGAGTTGGCGATCAGTAGGAACTCTTATCACAGACACTTGAGCTATCGCCACCTAAGTTTACAAATAGAGCAAATTTTAGTCGTCATAGGTCATTTACTCAACAGTTTCGCGTACTGGCGCTGATTGTAGTTGCTCCTCTACACGTGTGCTACGCTCATCAAGAAAGAAAATCCAAAGTCCTATAAAGGTAATAGTGCACGAGACAAAGAATGCAAGAGATAAACTTTCACCTAAGAAAAGCCAGCCGTAAAAAGAGACTAAAAGCGGGATAGAAAAACCTGCAAGAGAAATAAAGGTAGCACTATAGTGCTTTAAGATAGAAGCATAGAGAGTATAGCCAAAGACATTGCCGATGATACTTGTATAAAGCACAAAAAAAAGAAGAATTCCTGAAGGGCCCAGCCACTGGAAAAATGGATAAGAAAAAATGGGCACTTGATGCGTTAAAGCACCAATGGTAGTAGCATGAGTAATAAAAGCAAAGGAAAGAGAGATGATACCGCTGAGTGTCATAGTTATAACGTTAATTTGTGGCGGCGTATAGGTATTTGCTTTCATAAGCTTTTGAATTAAGAGCCATCCTAAGCGACTTATGGCAATTGAACCAAAAGCTGCAAGTTCAGGATATGAAAGAAATGCGAGTGCTTTAAGATGCTCTTCTAAGGGCGACGAAGAAACTATAAGAATGGAAGCACCAAGAAATCCAATGATAATACCAAGAAGCTTTTTGGACGTAAGCTTTTCTGCAAAAAAAAAGTAGGCATAGAGCGCTGTAATAAAAGGATCAAGAGTACCAAAGAAGGCCATTTTAGAAGAGATCATATTTTGTAGAGCATATGCCTTAAGCTGCGAAGGGATAAGAGTAGTGATAAGAGTAATGAGAAGTAAAGTAAAGAAATTCTGTTTAATGGATGATAGCTTAAGACGATGCCTTCTATGAAAAAGAGTATAAAGGAAGAGAAGAAATCCTCCTAAAAGCATACGGATCCCTACAAGGAGTGTAGGTGATAATGCATAAAGAATAATCTTATTTGCAGAGATAGCACTTGCTAAAAAAGCAAAAGAAAGAAATAGTGTAATCATTAAGGTATAAAGAAATAGGTTCTATAGTGCCTGAGCTCTGCTATTGAATAAAGAATATCTTCCAATGCTCGATGATTTTCTGGCTTAATAAACTTTTCTTCGGGGTTCCCTGAATACCAACGGCGCACAATTTCCTTTACGGAGCTTACATCGACAATACGGTAATGAAGATATTCATCAAGGCGCCGCATATAACGCTGAATAAAAAGGCGATCTTGCCACACTGAGTTACCGCAGAGTGGCGACATACGCTTCTTAGTAAACTGTTGAAGAAACGCGAGTGTTTGTGTCTCTGCTTCTATAACTGAAATGGTAGACTCGCGTACTGCTTTTACAAGGCCTGAACCATTATGCTGTGTTGTGTTCCAGTCATCCATTGCTTCTAATATCTCGTTTGGTTGATGAATAACTATATTAGGTCCTTCTGCTATAATTTCTAAGTCATTATTAGTAACTACTGTTGCTATTTCTAAAATTGAATCTACTTGCGGGTTCAATCCCGACATCTCTAAATCTATCCAGACTAAGGGGCTTTTATAACGATCCATGAGTTTCCCGTTTGTTATTTTACCTTGGTTAGCTTCTAGGTTACCATAAAGCATAAGAGTGCGCAAAGCTCATCAAGCAGAAATATAAAGCCGTATACTTTATACTTCTTTGATCAACAGTTGAACTGTGGCATTAATATTCTGCTATGATACACTAAGTATTATAGTAGGCTCTTTCTTTATTACTAGGAGCAGGGACATTATGAGTAAACTACGTGTAGGCGTTCTCATGGGGGGAAAGTCTATTGAAAAAGAAGTTTCTTTTAATTCAGGTCGTACTGTATGTGACCATTTAGATACTTTTCGATATGACATTATTCCTCTCTTTCAAAGGTCTAATGGAGATCTTTATATTTTACCATGGCGGTTTTTGCATCGCGGTAAAATTAGTGATTTTGAACATAGATTAGAAAGTGAAGCACAAAAAATCAAGTGGGACGATCTCAAGAATCTTGTAGAGTTCATCTACATTGCTATGCACGGCAAATATGCCGAAGATGGCACTATGCAAGGTATACTTGAAGTACTTGGTATCCCCTATCTTGGCTCTAAAGTTATGGCAAGTGCAGCAGGTATGGATAAAGTTGCCCAGAAAAAGCTTTTAAAAGCAGGAGGTATATATGTTCCTCGTGATGTTACTGTAACGCCTCATATACTTGAGCAGTATATACAAGAGCCAGAACAGTTGTATAAACAACTAGAAACAGCTGCTTTGCCTTTACCCTGGGTTGTAAAGCCACATAAAGAAGGATCAAGCTTAGGTGTCAGTGTAGTACATACCAAAAATAAGCTTATTCCTGCGCTTATAAAAGCAGCAACGGTTGATGGTAAAGTTACTCAAACAGTACTCATTGAAGAGTATATAAAGGGCATGGAATTTTCGTGTATTATTATTACCGATTATAAAACTGGTACTTTTATTCCACTTCCTCCTACAGAAGTTGTTCCAGAAACCGACTTTTATGATTATGAACAAAAGTATATGCCTGGTCGTGCTACCAAATTTACTCCTGCTCGTTGTAGTGCAGAAATGATACAAAAAATACAGCAGACAGCTCAGAAAGTAATACACATCTTAGAAATAGAAAACCTTGCGCGTATTGATGGTATTGTACGAGAAGACGGTTCAATCGTTATCATTGATCCTAATACCTTTTCTGGTATTGCTCCTTCAAGTTTTCTATTTAAGCAAGCAGCTGAAATGAATATGAGCCATACAGGTCTTATTAATCACCTTATTGAAACTGAGCTTTATCGCTATGGAATGCTCACTAATTTGTGTGAAACAGAAAAAAAAGAGAAGAGATCTATGACTACTGAATCAAAAAAACGTATAGCAGTCTTAATGGGTGGCCGCTCACATGAAAGAGAGATATCACTTGAGTCAGGGAGAAATGTTTTTTATAAAATATCTCCTCACAAGTATATTCCTATTCCGCTTTTTGTAGATACCACCATGGAATTATACCATCTTAATCAACGACTTTTAGTGTGTAACTCTACAAAAGAGATCTCTCTTGGCCTTGAACCTTCTATGAAAATTAGCTGGAATGACCTCTCTAACATTGCAGATTTTGTGTTTATCGCATTGCATGGTGGCGAAGGAGAAAACGGCTGTGTGCAAGGCACGTTAGAGATGCTGGGCGTTCCTTATAATGGATCCTCTATCCTTGCAAGTGCTTTATGTATGGATAAGTTTAAAACTGCAGAATTTTTAAAGAACCAAGGATTTGATGTTCCTCAAAGTCATTTACTCTCTGTTCAAGAATGGCAGCATAATCAAGAAGAAAGTTTAGCTAAAATACATGCTGTAGGGCCATTTCCACTTATTGTAAAACCACATGATGATGGTTGTAGTATCCTTGTTGCAAAAGCTAAAAATGAGAAAGAGCTTATTGAAGCAATCGATGCAATTTTTGCTGATGGCAAAAAATATGCTTTTATTGAAGAGTTTGTAAAAGGTATGGAACTTACTGTAGGAGTTATTGGAAATCATAGCCCTCAAGCATTACCACCAAGTCAGGCTGTTGCTGCAAGTGGTATTCTTACCATCGAAGAAAAGTTTTTACCAGGAGCAGGAGAAAATCAAACACCTGCACCATTGCCTGAAGCTACTTTAGAATTTGTTAAACACACAATAGAAGCTGCTTATAAAGAAATTAACTGTAAGGGCTATGCTCGTGTTGACTGCTTCTATCAAAATGCACAGCAAAGTCCTACAGGAAAAGAGCGCGTTGTTATTCTTGAGTTTAATACTCTTCCAGGACTGACACCCGCTACCTGTATTTTTCATCAAGCTGCAGAGACTGGCATAAGACCCATGGAATTTATAGACCTCATTATTAAGCTTGGCTTTGAAGAGCATAGTCAAACAATAGCTCTTTTAAAGAAGTTTGAAAATACTATAAAGACTATAGAATCATAGCAGTAATAGTACCTTTTAGTACGTCACTTATTCGTATTTTGGACTTTGAATAGCTCATGGTATCGAAAATACCAGTTTTGAATGCCAGCATTCGTTAGAAATGCTCTTTTAAGGTCTTTGAAGTCGTTCAAGCCTTATTTCACCTTGCTTATTAATAAGAATTAAAAGGCGCAAAACAGCTGCAGAAAGTCTGTTCTCTGGTCCATCGCTGTTTACTTTAAGAAGTGTATTTGCTTCCCACTCTAAGCCAATGTTTAAGCGCTTTGGATCTGGAGCACATACTACTCCAGCTTCGCTTTCCCAAATATAAAAAAGACCCTGCTGTGTTTTAATCTTTAAAGCATTTGCCGGAGCATAGGGCTTATTTTTCACATACTGATTCATATATCTCTTAATAGAAACAAAAGGAATCTTGAGGCCAGGCTCTAAAGAAATAGTACTGAATGGATCTACTATTTCATGCCCGGTTTTGTCACCAAGCAAAGCCTTTTGATTACTCAAGTTACGAGCCATTTGAATAAGAAGAGGGGTATATGTCCCAGTATTTTCAACTGGTTTACAGAGAGTATTATAAGCAAAAAATGCTGAGATAATGGCAAAAGAAAACAATAATCCTTTTACTTGCATACCGTATGCCCCATGTTTAGTAATTTTACTTAGACATTCTTATTTATATAATTTTACACATTTTGCAACATTTGTAAATACCCCTATTAAACCCTCGCATTTTCAGAACCATTTGAGATATATATAACATAATGGTAGGATAAAACTATGGGGAGAGTTTAGAATCTTAGAAAAAGAGGTACCATATGGTTACACGACTATTTTTAATGTTTAGTATGCTTGTACCGAGCATAGCACTTACTGCTTCCTGGGAGCTTGTAGAAGATATCTTCATAACAAAGCCCGATAAAGAGCTTTCAAGCTTTATGAACAGAGCTCTACGATGGAGTGCAACTGGTCTCGGGGGACTTGGAGGTTTTTTTGGTACAAAAAGTTTCTGCAATTATATGGGATATACCACACTCGATATTCCTAAGATACATGTGCCTGTTATACCAACAGTAGCAGGAGGAGCTTCTGCTGCACTTACGTATGCACTTGTTACAGAGCTTTCACGCCGTGCAATAGAAAAAAGAATAATGAAAAAATTTATAGCTGCATGGCCAGAAAAAAAAGCACAAACACCTTATGAACTGCAAACTCTTTTAGACAATCTTTATAAACATCATCAAAATGATTCATCAGATTTTGAAGAAGAAGCTGCAGATACTATGCGCGCTGTAAAGTCCGCAGTTTATAATCATTTTCCTGACAAGTATAGAGATATCACAAATAAAGATGTTATGACGATGAAAATATTCAATACTAACTTTAATTGGGATATTGGCAATATACTTCTTGCACTAGCAAAGTTTGTTGAGATTTTTTACAAACCACCACAGGTAACACCTGGAGCTCCGCCTTCTCCTCGCAATTACGGACGTAGATAATTAAGGGAGACAGCTGTCTCCCTTCTTCTTTACCCCTTTTGCTTAAGGCTTTATCATTACTCGTATTGTACCAAAGAGTACTATATTACTGTTTTTGTATCTCCAACAAATGAGCGTATTTATAAGAAAGAAAGATAAGACCTACCAAGTTAGGTAATGCCACGAATACAAGAATAATATCCATTAGATTCCAAATAAATGGTACAGCAACAAGTGCTCCTGAAAATGCTATAAGTGCTGCTACAATATAATACGCTTTCACATACTTGTACCGTGTAAGCGCAGCAAAGCTTTGGCTTCCGTTATAGGTATTACCAATAAGAGCAGTAATAACAAACAAAAGAACACTCACAATAAGAATATACTGCCCTCCTGCTAGAGGTGAATGCATTTTAAATGCTTCATAAATGAGCGTATTACTTAATTTACCAGAGGCCCATACTCCTGTTACTAACGTTAATAGCCCTGAAAGTAAACATAAGCAAAAATCTGCAATACCAGAAAATAATGCAAGAAGTCCCTGATCTGAAGGCCTTTTTACATCAGCAAGAGCATGAGATATAGAAGATGTTCCAACTCCTGCTTCTGTAATAAAAATACTTTTATAAATACCTTCACGCAACGCTGTAAATACGGTAATTCCTGTAATGCCCCCACATGCAGCTTGTGGAGCAAAAGCACAGGTAATCATAAGCTTTAAAGCTTGTAAAACACCCAATGGATTTTGCGCTAAAATAAGCAATGCAAAACTAATATACAAAACAAACTTTAGAGGAACAATACGGCTTGCAAAAAACCCAATACGCTGTACTCCCCCTAAAACAACACCAAGAAGAATACTTACAGCAAGGAGACCTGTAAACCATTGCGGAATTCCTTCTTGTGCCCAAATACAAGATAAAGTATTGACTTGAATACTCGACCATACAGTAAAAAGAACCATCGTAAGCAGAGCATACCACGTACCTAATGAGGGAGTAACAAGTTTAAGGTATTGTGTAGGACCGCCTATAATATCACCTTTAGCACTGGTTGTACGAGAGTAGACTGCAAACGTAACTTCGGTAAATTTTGTTACAGAGCCAAAAAAGATATATAAAAGAAGCCAAAATAATGCACCCGGTCCCCCAATACTAATTGCCATAGAAGGCCCCACGATATTACCCATTCCAATTGTTGTAGCCATAGCACTAAAAAGCGCATGGAATGGATTAATTGTCTTTACTCCTTCCTTATGGGATTCAGCAACTCCTTGTGTAACGAGTTTTATAAATCGAGGAAATCCTCGAATCTGCATAAAGCGCGTCTTAAAAGTTAAAAATATACCAGTACCTACAAATAAAAGAAGTGAAGGTAGTGCAAGAAGTGCGTTAAAAGAAAAAACAAAGTTATAACATGAATGTAAAAAGTCCATAGTTACTCACACGTAAAAGGTTAGAATAGTTACCACAAAGATGCACGACATCTCTGATATGGTCGAGCAACCGTGGCAGACCATGTATAAATCCATAGCATATATATCCCTCTAACCACGCCTTGATAAAAAAGTGAGCGATTTACGCAAAAGTTCATCAAACGAAGTTTCTTGTAGAGCAAAATTCTTTTTTATATAATCAAGAGCCATTGTAACTTCTGCTCGAGAGTAGTTTAAAGAAGAAAGAGCATCTGAAATCTCTTTTATTTTCGTAAGAGTTGCTCCTTCCTGAGAACTAGAACCTCCAGGCATTGTCACCTTTGCAGCTTTATCACGCAACTGCATAATAATAAGCTCTGCTTTTTTAGCACCAATACCACTGACACTGCTTAACGTTTTTATATCAGCAAGAGCAATTGCCTGCAAAAACTGTTCAGGCGTTAAAGAAGAGAGTACAGCAAGACCTATCTTAGGCCCCAAGCCAGAAACACTCAAAATGAGGGAAAACGTTGTTTTAGCAACATCAGAACTAAAACCAAATAGTTGTGGTCCATTTTCTGCATTCCAATGAAAGTAAATTTCAAGACGAGCAGTATCTCCTACAGAGTATATCCGCTCATCAGGTACTCCTACAACAAATCCCACTCCAGCCACCTCAACAGTAATAAGCTGAGTAGCCGTATGTCTAATAATTCCATGTAATGATGCGATCATAAAACTTCCTATAAAATCCAGCGTATAGAAAAAGTATAACAATTTTTTTTCTATTCGTTAATTTGAACTTCATAAGCTCTTTAAGAAGAAAAGCAAATGTTCTCAAAGACCCCTTAAAATCGAGCTATAGTAAGTTGACAATTGTGATAAATAGTGGTACTTTTATTATAAGTAGTGTGCGGGAATAGCTCAGCTGGTAGAGCGTTGCCTTGCCATGGCAAAGGTCGCGGGTTCGAATCCCGTTTCCCGCTCCAAAATTACACTCTCCCTTCTGCTCTTTTCTTATAACTCTGTAGTATATACCCTCAATAAAAGGTGTTTTTTATGAAATCTGTTATGGAAGAAGCTTCCTCTATTATAAAAGCCATAGAGAAAGGCTGGATAAGTGCAGGACAACCAAAAGAATTTACGGTAAAAATTCTTGAAGAGCCACAAAGAAATTTTATTGGCCTTACTGTTCGTTCTGCCAAAATTGGTATCTTTTTTAGTGATGAGCATGTAGCAAAACCACAAGAAGAGTCACAAATACGTC
Source organism: uncultured bacterium (assembly GCA_963848965.1). Lineage (GTDB taxonomy): Bacteria > Babelota > Babeliae > Babelales > Babelaceae > CAWKFG01. The sequence continues at coordinate 99,743 of CAWKFG010000005.1, read as the reverse complement.
AAAAGCCGTCAGCTCCAAAGCAAGCTCCTGCATCTAAAGAACCATCTAAGCCACGGCACAAACAAAGAGAGTTAAAACCTCGAACTCCTCGTGCTCCAAAAGAGCAAGCTAAGCAAGTACAAGAGGTACATACAGTCCAATCAGAACCAGTTCAAGAAGCTGCACCTGCACAGCAACCGGTATGGACAGACGCTATGATCTCAGACGTAACTCAGTGGATGCACGATACACTCGCACAACTGAATGCAAGCTCTGTGCAATTTACGATTGAACCTCAACATTTTTATTTACGACTTAACTTTACAAATCCTATTTTTGAAGATAAAGCTCGTGAAAAACATCTGTTTTCTAGCCTCTCTACGCTCTTTCTACAAATGCTTAAAAATAGATATAAAAGACCACTTAAAGGATACAAAATTGTTTTCATAGGAGCTGCCTAGTGGTTACACGTGATGAAGAAATTATTATTGCTCAATGTACGCCGCAGGGAAAAGGAGCACTTGCTCTTATTCGTGTAAGTGGCCCACAAGTGCGCATACTCGTGGGATCTTTTGCACGCCTTGCTTCAGGCAAAAAGATTGAGGAAGTTCCTTCTCACACAATACACTACGGCCATATACATGATCAAGAAGTTTCTATTGATCATGTTATGATTATTGTTATGGACGGCCCTAAAACATTTACTGGACAAGATACTATAGAAATTACCTGTCATAACAATCCGTTTCTTATTGAAGCTCTTATTACTCAAGGGATAAAGCACGGTGCCCGGATAGCTCAAGAGGGAGAATTTACCAGGCGGGCCTTTTTGCATGGTAAAATAGACCTTATTCAAGCAGAGGCTATTAATGAGCTTATTAGTGCTAATACCCAACTTGCTTTAAAAAAATCACTTTCTCAACTTGAAGGAAGCTTTTCGCATTGGATAAGCATCCTTGAACGGGAGCTTATTCGTGCACTTGCCTGGTGTGAAGCAAGCTTTGAATTTTTGGATGAAGAAGCTGAATTTGGTCCTCAGATTAAAGAACAAATAATGACCGTTCTTGAAAAAATTACAGAGCTTAAAAAAACGTTTGATGCACAGCAACAGATTCGGCAAGGTATTAGAATAGCTCTTATTGGCTCTGTAAATGCTGGTAAATCCTCTATTTTTAACGCATTGCTAGGACACCGGCGAGCTATTGTAACAAATATTGCAGGAACAACACGTGATGTTATCGAAGCCGGAGTCTATCGCAATGGCAACTACTGGACACTCATTGATACTGCCGGTCTTCGTCAGACGGCAGATATCATTGAACAAGAGGGCATAAAGCGCTCTTTTGAAGAAGCTCATAAAGCTGATATTATACTTCTTGTTTTTGATGGGTCGCGATCTCTTTCAGATGAAGAACAGAACGTTTACCAAGAGCTTATGAACATGTATAAGCATAAAATTATCTTAGTACGTAATAAAGCAGACCTATTACTACAAGAACATGTCTTAAAAGATCAAGCACATATACCGTTTTCAACGATACTACAAGAGCACAATGCACAGCTTGAAGGTGCTCTTGAAAATAAGATCCAAGAGTTTTTTTCTTCGCTCGATTCTCCTTTTCTGCTTAATAAGCGCCAGCACACGCTTTTGCTTGGCCTTGAAAAAAAGCTTTATACTATCCTTGAGCTGCTTACTGGAGTTATACAATATGAGATTGTCTCCTATCACTTAAAGGATGCTCTTGAACATATAAGCGAACTTACAGGTAGATCAGTAAGCGAAGCTGGCATGGATATGGTATTTAAAGAGTTTTGTGTCGGTAAATAGGTGTTTGTATTTGACCCTCGAGCACTTTCTGTTACAATGAAAAAATAAGAGTCTAGAGTACTATTTTCTTTCTTAACTACTAAGCAGTTATGTGTTGCTAAGACTTCCTCACAATGCTATAAAATTGCAAGTAAATATAAGGGGGGTATCTATGAAAATAAGAGTGCTTATCTTTTCCATTAGTACTTATGTAGCATCTTCCTATGTATGTGGTATGGAAGCACCTCCTGAAGAATCAAGCATAACAGTAGCTACTCAACAAGAAATAATTTCTGAGTCGATAATGACGGCGCCACCTTCAGTGAAGTCATCAGCTAACGTTAGTAGTATCCAGAGCAGTGTGCTCCTTTTACAAAATCCTTGTGACACTTCTGAAACCCATCGAGCACTTATGAAAGAAATATTTCCTGAAAAATCCAGCGAATCTTTTATGAGACGGTTACTGCCTACATGGTATGCAGATAAAGAAGATAAAAAAGATGACATTTCGGTAGCAAAAAACGCTATATTTGACCATAATGCTTGCCTTTTATGGCGCCTTTCTATTTTATATGGGAAATCATTTGATAGTATACTATCAGCAGTTCCAGCACCTGAAGAAGCTATCGAAATTAACAAACAACTTCTCAAGAGCGTACCAACTACTCCTCAAGAAATAATTGAAGCCGATGGAGGAACGCTGCTTTTTAAAGGGCATGGAGATAAAGTTACTGCAATTACCTTTAACCCCACTAGCAATCTTCTTATTACAGGATCTGCAGATCAAGAAGCTGTTGTATGGAAGATTACTCAAGATGTTGTAGCACCTCAATCTCGTCTTATTGGACCTCAGGACACAATAACAAGCATCGCCGTAAATAACCAAAATATTGTTTTAGCAGGATCCGCAGATGGGAGAATCTGTCTGTGGAATCTTATTAAACAAGAGTCTCTTCAAGTTACCTCACTTACATCACCTCTTGTGAAAATAAATTTTTATCCTTCTGGAACAATGTTTTTAGTACAAACACGCGATACCGATAAATTGTTTTTTGGCGATATTGCACAAAACTTTATTCCTGTCGATAAATTTAATCACTCAGTTGTTCTTCGGGGTGTTACTGAACAGGACATCCCAATTCTGCCTACCTCTCAAAATAACTATATACTTTTTAGCTCAAAAGGTGGAACAGCAAAGCTTTATAGCTTAGATGCGAATAGGCTTGATACTAAAAGTTCCTTACGTCAACAAATACAGCTCCTGGATGTTAGTACTACCAAAAAGCTTATTTATACTGCTAAGGATACCCATAAGTGCTATATACTCGATCTTAAAACTAGTCGACAAACAGAATTAGAACATCGATCACAAAGAGTGACTGCTGTAGCAATTAGCCCTATAGGAGTTTTTGCTGCTACTGGCACAAGTACAGGTGTGTTAAAAATCTGGAATTTAAGCAACTTTGATTGCCTTGAAATCGCTCTTCATAGAGGAGCAATTACTAGTATAGCAGTTTCACCCAATGGAAGATACATTGCTACTGCTTCAGTTGATAGAACAGTACGGCTTTATGACCTTTTTGCTCTTAACAGCTTCTTAGACTTAGATAAAGTTATACTTATATGGTACTTACAATACAAAAAATCAATAAGCAACAAACCAATACTATTATCTGAAAATAGAGCTCGAATATTTAGAAAATTACCTCAATATATAAAAGAGGGCCTCCAAAAAGAATATACTATTTTAGATGCTCCTGATAGTGCTACACCACCAGATGTTGAAGACAACGACAAAAGTACTCTTTTTACTCTTTTACAATCGTTACTCAAAAAAAATGGTACTACATAATACCAGTACTCACTTTTGAGAGCATGTGTGCTCTCAATTCAAACAAAATCTTGATTTACTTCCTTGCGATTCTCTAAACTACGCTCAATCAAATAGTCAGAGCTTCAGCTAAGGAGGTATTTTGTGAAGTATAGAAGTATAGGTGCATTACTTTTTTTTACAGCTGTCATACAAGCAGAACAGGACACAACACCTGAAACATATCTTACACTCTCTTCAGAAGAACTTTCAGCAATTATTGATAATCCTCATGAGCAGTTTGTCTATATAGATGATGAAGTGGCTCCTTTGTTTCTTACATTACAAGAAAAGCTTTCTTTAGACAATTCTGTAGAACTACTTGAGTTGTGCCACCATATTCGTAGAGGCGGTGCATTCGCCCTCTTTGATACAGCAAGTAAAGCAACAGATGCTGCTTTGACACTTACGAAAAACATTGCCTCTGAGACTGAGCGTGAACAGTATGAACATGCATTTATCGAATATAAGAAGCAGTTAACTTCTCAAGAAGCTTTCGTAACCACACGCGGATCTTCAGAAGTTGCTTGTAATCTTTTAGTTAAAAACTGTCTCCGTGTTAATGGAAAAATACTCCTTTGTGCTAATACGTTTATAGACAAAGGCCTTGAAGTAAAAGGCAATACCATACTCTCAACTGCTTTAGTAGATAGTATACAAGCAACTACTATCAAGGGTACTCACAGCATAGAAGGACAAGATGCTTCTTTTAATACTCTTAACACCTCTCAAGGTAGCATCAAAAATCTCTCTGTTACTGGGACTACTCAGATAAACGCTGGCCTTGGTGTTACCGGTAAAACATCACTCTCAGACGTTACAGCACATACTATCCAGACACAAGAAATTGACGGCAAAAATGCATCTTTTAAAAAAGTTACTTCCACAGAAGAACAAGTAAACAAACTTTCTGTTACTGGCAACGCCCAAGTACGCAATGGTCTTTCTGTTAAAGGTAAGACAGCACTTTCAGATGTTACAGCAAAAAATATTAAAGGGCGCAGTGCTTCTTTAAATACTATTACCGCCAACAACGGACAACTAAAAAAGCTTACTGTGAGTGGCAACACACTTATAAACCATGATCTTTCTGTTAAAGGTAAAACGTCACTTACTACTCTGGAAATTCAAGACGTTCAAACACAAAATCTACAAGTAAAAGGAACGACCTCGCTTGGTCATCTGACAACTCAAGATGTGCAAGCTCAAAATATACAAGTTGGCGGTAATATCGAGGTTAACGGAGCCATTATTGGCAAAGTTCTTGTAAAAGATGAAAACGTACGGCATCTTACTATTACCGGAAACCTTACTGCTGGTCAATTGAATGGACTTGTTCATGCACAAAATGGGCTTCTTGCAACTCAACTTCTTAGCAATGATGATGTTGCAGACAGTAGTATAAGCGGATCAAAAATTATAAATAAGACAGTTGGAGATGATAAATTTGAAAATACACCAACTCCAGATAACGTTTTTAATAGCATAGTTAAACGAGACCCCTTTGGCGCTATTACAGTAACAAATGTTAAAGGCGATCTTCTTGGTAATGCTACAACGGCAACTACTGCTAGTAGCTTTAGCGGCCAATTACAAGGAGAAGTAACAGGACCTCAAACAGCAACCGTTGTCAGCAATGCTGTTTCTACTAACACTCCTAATACTATCGTTAAACGGGACTCATCTGGTTCCATTACAGTAACAACTATCACAGGTAACCTGCTTGGTAATGCCACAACAGCAACTACTGCTAGTAGCTTTAGTAGTCAATTACAAGGAGAAGTAACAGGACCTCAAACGGCAACTACTGTCAGCAATGCTGTTTCTACTAATACTCCAAATACCATAATACGACGTGATAATACTGGTAGCTTTATAGCTAAAGATATTAATACCGAAGGAAACATTAATCTTAAGGAATCCTTTTTATCTACTAATACAGGTATTATTTCAAAAGGGGGTATATCATTTATTCACAATAAAGGCTCCGATAATACAAATACATTTGTAGGACTATCTGCAGGCTCTAAAAATAATACATCTAACAATACAGGCATTGGATACAATGTATTAATAAACACTACAGGCAATGGTATAGGTAATACTGGCACTGGTACTCTAGCACTTACTGCTAACACTACCGGCTTTTTTAATACAGCAGAAGGAGCTTCTGCTCTTCAAGCAAATACTACAGGTACACAAAATACAGCAACAGGTGCAAATTGTCTTCAAGCAAATCAAGAGGGAAGCCTCAATAGTGCACATGGAATGTTTGCTTTAAAAGCCAATATCTCAGGAAGTAACAACTGCGCTTATGGAGCTTCTACTTTTACAAATCTCACTACAGGAAGTAACAATACTGCTTTAGGTGGTTCAGCTGGTACAGGGCTCACAACCGGAAGCAATAATATTTATATTCAAAGTAATGCTGGAAGTGCAAACGAGCAAGGCACTATACGAATTGGCACTGATGGCAATCTTGGTACTCCCTCGCAACAAAACTGCTTTATTGCAGGAATCATCTTTACTCCACTTGATCAAAATGAAGCCGTACCTGTTTATATAAACCCGAATACTGCTCAGTTAGGAGTTGTTGAAACGCCAGAAGAGCCAAAGGAAAATGTTCAAGACATACAACTAACAGATACTCTCATGAAATTACGCCCTGTACGTTATACTACAAAACAGGGAACTCATTATGGCCTGCTTGCAAAAGAAGTAGAGCAAGTAGATCCAACACTTGTTGTACACACAAAAAACAAAAAAGCTCATTCTGTAAATTATACCCTTCTTATTGCTCTATTGCTCAAACAAGTACAAAAGCAGCAAAAAGAGATTGAACAGTTGCGTGTACGCTTGGAAACAAAATAAGAAAGCCCCGATTTCTCGGGGCTCTTTTTATGCTTTAGGAGCATTTTTGTCATGAGGATAAGCATAGACTTCTACCCGTCTATTTGGGGCCTGTTGTTCGGTATTACCAGATGGTACAACAGGTCTTTCATAACCCCAACCAACAGTGCGAATACTATGTTCATCAATTCCGTTTTCCACAAAGAAGGTTTTAATCCCTTCAGCCCGTTTTTCTGAAAGCATTATATTATACTCTCTATTATTGACTTTACCTGCACTGCATGCATGACCTTCTAGAGTAAGATCATATCCTTTATTTACAAGATCTTGTGCAGCTTTAAGATTTTGCTCAAGAGCTGCTCTTTGATCTGGACGTGTGTCAGCTTGGTTATAACTATAATAGATTGTTTTCAATCCGTGTTTTGAGCTGTCTGAATAAAGATCGCCTGTTGAAGATTCTGCATTTTCAAGTGCTATTTCTTCTCCATTTTGAGCATTAGCAGCAGCTTTTGTAGTAAATGGATTTTCATCTTCATCAAGTACAAATGCTTCTACATCTTCTGCTGGCGCTTGTACCGATTGAGCTCCTTCCACTGGAACTACGGTTTCTACAGGAGTTCCATAAGCCGGTTGCGAACGACCAAAACGTGATCTATTCTTACATGCTGGAACCAATAACAATACTAAAGAAAATACAAGACACTTTTTAAACATGTTCCCCTCCTTGAGGATAGAGCTAAATTACTGGTGTCGGGAGCAATGTACCACAATATTTAAGATTTTTCTAGTTTGTTACACGAAAAGGTTAATCTGTGGTATAATTATACTATAAGAATATGTCAGCCTAACTTTTAATGCTTCATAGAATAAAAAGTGATATATGAAAAAAATTTTAATTAATGAAACTCCCTGGCAAACACGAGTTGCCATTACACGGGATGGAGATTTACAAAACGTTTATTTTTCGTCTCATACAACAGAAAATCTTGAACGGTCTTTTTATAAAGGAGTTATAACCAAGATTCTGCCAGGTATTCAGACGGCATTTGTCGATATTGGACAGGAACGAGCAGGGTTTCTTCACATTTCTGAAATAGACCGAGAACTTGCTATACATCGTATGGCTGCTAGTGGTCAAATAGAGGATATTGAAGATGAAGATCGACAAAAACCTGAAGGATTTACCAGAAGTCAACTTGATATTAGTAAAATACTTAAAGAGGGTGAGACTATCCTTGTACAAGTAAGTAAAGAGCCTGTCTATGAAAAAGGCGCTAAACTTACTACCTGTTTTACCCTACCAGGAAGATTTTTAGTACTGATGACCAATATTCCTCGTATTGGAATATCTAAAAAAATTGAGTCTAAAGAAGAACGCCAGCGCCTTAAAGAGCTCTTGAGCCAAAACTTGCCACCAGGAATGGGCGCGATTATTAGAACTACTTCTGAATTTCAAGGAGCACGAGAAATTCTTCAAGATTTGAACTATCTTGTAGATACATGGAATACTATCCAAAGGCGCTATAAAGAAGCAAATCCTAAAGAAAAAATTTATGAGGATATCGATCTGCCTCTCCAAGCTGTCCGCGATCATCTTGATGATGATGTAGAAATGGTTATAACTGATGACAAAGAAACACAAGCAAGAATCTATAAGTTCGTAAAAAATATTGCTCCAGAGCATACTCATAAAATACGATTTTACGAAGGGCCACCAAGTATTTTTGAAAAATTTAACATTGAAAGTCAAATTGAGCAGGCACTGCAAAGAAAAGTATATCTCAAGTCTGGTGGCTCTATCGTTATTGAGACTACTGAAGCAATGACTGTCATTGACGTAAACACAGGTAGGTATATAGGACAAAGTAACCTTGAAGATACCATACTCAAAACTAATCTCGAAGCAGCAGAAGAAATTACACGGCAGCTTCGGTTACGCAATATTGGAGGACTTATTGTCATCGACTTTATTGATATGGCAAGTAGTAATAATAGACAAAAGCTTTTTCGTGCCTTTGAAAAAACACTCAAAGAGCGCGATAAATTTCAATCAGTCGTCTTAAAAGTCTCTGAATTTGGCCTTGTACAGATGACACGTAAGCGATCTGGTAAAACGCTTATACAGCAGCTTACTCACCAATGCCCTACCTGCCACGGTCTTGGCTTTATAAAATCGCTTCCTAATGAAGCGTATACAATTTTACGCAAGCTCAAACATGAACTTGAAACTGCCAAAAAACCCGGTGCCCAAATAACGCTCGCAGTACATCCAAACGTTTTTAATTACATTACAAGCACTGAATATAATGCTATCTTATATCTAGAAAAAATATATAAATGTAAGATTACCCTTGTAAGCAAGGATAATTGCCTTGTTGGAGTATACAAAGTCGATCAAGCCTGGACGAAAAGATAAGGGTGAGGGCAACCTCACCTTCTATTTTATAGGTCTGCCACCTCTGAGCTGCCGATCTCTCCTATTTGGAAAGGGAGCACCACGCTCAAGCTCTAAATCTTCCAGAGCTTTTGCAAGTGCCATCTCTGCAAATCCTGCTAATGTTAGTCCTGGCTCCCAATAGACAGCATTTTTCACTCTATCTATAAGATCTTCTGGTATGTGGATAGTAACTCGTTGCTTTTTTACAGTCTGCTGTATCTCCTGCTCTGGCACATATACTGGTTCTTGAGTTTCTTTACCTAAAGAAAGATAATCTTCTAAAGGATTAAATCCAATAGTCTTTTGCTTTATTGTTGCTTTCATAGTATATCCTTAATTATTAAAGGGAGAGTTGCGCACTTTTTTGTGTACTGGTAAATGAAGAGAGCCGCTCTTGCTCTATTACTTCTTGAGCCAGTGCTCTATAGTCTTTTGCCCCATTACTTTCAGGATCATATTGAAGTATTGGTTGCGCAAATGATGGTGCTTCAGATAGACGTATATTTTCACGAATATGTGCTGCATAGACAAGTGAACTGAATTTATTACGCAGCTCATCCATAACCTCTTTTGAATGTCGTGTACGAATGTCCACTCGGCATAAGAGTATACCTGCAATCTTCAGTGCACTATTAAGTCGATTTTTTACAATATCTATTGTTTGTAAAAGCTGTACCAAGCCATTAACTGCCATAATACGCGCTTCAACAGGAACTATTACTTCACTGCATGCAGTCAAAGCATTAATAGTTAATATTCCTAATGTAGGAGGACAATCAATAAGAACATAGTCATAGGAGTCTTGAGATAACGCCTGCATGCGTTGTTTTAAGATTGTTTCTGCTCCTACTTCATTAGCAAGTGCTTTTTCAAGTCCGATTAACCATGATGAAGAGGGAATAATACTTATTTTTTCAACCTGTGTTGACATTACTACAGAAGGAAGCGCTATACCATCTACAAACACTCGCATAAGTCCTTTTTCGAGCGTTGTACAACCAAACCACATTGATGTAGATGCCTGAGGATCTATGTCTATAATAAGTACTTTTTTATTTTTCTCTGCTAACGCAGAAGCTAAGTTAACTGTCGTAGTCGTTTTTCCACTACCACCTTTTTGATTAATAATAGCAATCTTTCTCATATAACTCCTTTTTCTTCAATACATACATTACTTGCATGAGAACATATCACACCCAAACTGGCATAAACAATATTTTATGAAATATCTTTAATAAGGAGGTATATACCCAATGAAGCTTTTATCATATATAACGCCAATACCACAAAACGTATACGTTTTTAGTATTTACTTAAATACCTTAAAAAGTCTTTAAATGAATACTTAACGTCATATGCACAAACAGCATAAATAAGCATTATAAAGGCCTTATGTGCATAGGTATACCTATACTGTTAGAGCCTCAAAAGCAATGATAGAGCATTTTATGACAAAGGACGCTATACCCGCTTGTAAGGGGTATATACCTATTAAAGGTATAAACATAAACGTTGTTAACCTCCTTAATCTCTCTGATAAACAGTATTTACCACGAGAGTGTTAACAGCATAAAAGAAGGGTATCTCACGGGTTACAAACATTTATCTCTTTTATTACAACGTCTGTAATAAAGACTGTTGAGTACCTATCTGCTTTTACTGTAAAGGAAGTTAACATAGTAAAAGAAGTCGTTTACCTTATAATCATCTATGACATAAATGCTGTTTATACTCTTTATTTTTTACCTATTCATAAACGTATGTTATGTAATAATCAGAGGTAAAAGGAAGCAAAAGAGCGGTAAGCAGTTTTTATGATAACAGCATAAAAGAACACTAATTCTGCTCTAAACAGCATAATCACAAATACTCGTAAGAGCAAAAATACAGAGGTAAACAGGATAAACAGCAATTCAGATAATCTCTTAAACAAGCCCTATTTATATCTATTAACAGTATAACCATAAAACCTTTAATCGGAGTAAAAAACGAGAGAAACAGGTATATACATACTTTATGCACATAACCTCTATAACATCATTTTTACCTATAAACGACATAAACATCTTGTATGCCATCAGAGTAAACGTGGTAATAAACAACATTTCCTACTCTTATGATAATATCCTCAACATATGCTATTACCTACATAAACGCCCTATACCTCTAGAGAATCATTACCAGTATAGAGAGCTTTTATGCTCATATTGTAAAAAAGCAGATACTATGTCTTAAGCAGTTATTATGCTCATGTAACAAACAGAACTATTGACCCCATAAGTGGTATTAATTGAAATACCGTTAAAGGCCTAAAAAGTAGAAAAAGCTCCTATCAATAGGAGCCTTTTCTAAAGAACTTTATAGGTATCATACACCTGTTTTACTCAACGGGTGTAGACGTACTATTAGTTAATTGTAACATTATTGTTTAAAGCTTTAATGATTTGTTGCAGTACTTCAGGCGCTAGTTCTCCGCGTATAACACCAGTAACTGTTAAGTCTCCATTTACTGTTGCAGTTCCTGTTGATCTTATTACACCTGCATCAAGCTCTCCGTTAATAGAAACATTTGCCCCAAATGCAGCATTACCAGAAACTGAAATGCTACTAGCTTTAAAGCACTGCTTTACAATAAGACTGCATACAATTTTTTGTCTTCTGCTACGATCTTGTGCAAGCAAAATAGCTGCATCACCCGAATCTAAAGAAGCCTTATACCCCTCTAAAACTGATTTTACATCTGCTGGTAACTCAAGCTTAACTGCTGCATCAAGAGCTTCTGTTGCTACATCATACGGAGCAATATGAGAAGTAGGGGTTGATATATGCTCTAATAACTCTGATAATGCTTGCAATAATTGAGAATCTTTAGAGACTGAACGGAGGCTTGTTACTACTTCTTCTGGCATATATGCATAAGTAGTTTTGTGGTTTCTAAGAACTATATCAAGTTCATCCGCACTTAAGAAATCAACTATGTCAGATTCTTCAACAGCGGTAACTTGATCTCCTCGTACTTCTGTTTCAGCACACATCATCCATGGCATAAGCAAAAACAAAGACAAAAACATATGCTTAAAAGTAGTTTTCATAAAGGCTCCTTCTTAAGAAAGGTTAATAATGAATATCAAGAACTGTAGTAAATTACCCTCTTTATCTATCACGAATTAAAAATAATGTAAAGTACGTAGAAAACCTTCAACAGAAAAGCAAAAATTAAATAAAAAAAGAGCCCTTAAGCAAGACTTAAAGGCATTTAAAATGTATGTCTTAAAATTTATCTTCTACACAATTCGCAGAAACCAAATGCGCTACACTCTTTACCAGGACAACAGTCACTATCATTATTACATTTACGATCAGTACGCTCCCAATTACAGTTGATATGAGGGCAACCACTATCTTTTCGCTGTTGATCACCACAACAGGCTGCCTGTAAAAAAGGGAACGATAGAAAGGTTAACATACCCAAGCCCAAAAAAAATTGCACTGGGCTTAAATTTCTTTCTCTTTTCATAGGATGCTCCTTATTAAATACTATTTTCCTAATTTTTAAATATATATGTACTAGAATAGAATACTGGTGCTTTAAATTTCAAGAGTCTGTCCGTATACGTTTTACGATTTTTATGGTATTGTATAAAAGAAATCAAATTATTAAGAAGGAAACGCTCGTGAAAAGTGAAGTATCCGTTCTTTCTCGCTACCCAGAATATGAAGCCACTATTGGCATTGAGGTCCATGTACAGTTAACCACGAAAAGCAAAATCTTCTGTACATGTGCCAATAGTATAGAACATACTCCTAATGTCAATATTTGTCCTATTTGTACAGGACATCCTGGAGTATTACCGGTACTTAATAAAGAAGTAATTACATGTGCTATTAAAGCAGGACTTGCAACCCACTCAACTATAACACCAATCAGCACATTTGCTCGAAAACATTATTTTTATCCAGATCTTCCTAAAAACTACCAAATTACTCAAAGTGATAATCCTATTTGTAGCAACGGTTTTGTGCCTATTCGTTTAGAAGATGGCAGTACCAAAAAAATAAACCTTATTCGTATTCATATGGAAGAAGATGCAGGAAAAAATATCCATTCAAATTATAGCAATGAAAGCTATGTAGACCTTAACAGAGCAGGAACTCCCCTGTTAGAAATAGTCAGTTTGCCTGATATAGCAAATGCTTATGAAGCACGTGAATACCTTAAAACACTTCGCTTAATAGTACAGTATCTTGGTATTTGTTCAGGAAATATGGAAGAGGGTGCATTTAGAGCAGATACAAATATCTCAGTACGCAAAAAGGGTGAAACAAAGCTCGGAACTAAATGCGAACTTAAAAACATCAATTCATTTAAATTCATTTCTGATGCTATAGAATACGAGATAGAACGACAAATTACTACCTTACAAGCCGGAGGAACGGTAAAACAAGAAACTCGCCTCTGGAATGTTAAAGAAGGAAAAACAGAAGTCATGCGTTCTAAAGAAGAAGCTGCCGATTATCGTTATTTTACTGATCCCGATCTTCCTCTTATAGAAATAACTTCAGAAATGTTTCAAAATGTTAAAAATAATCTTCCTGAACTTCCTCATGAACGATTTGAACGTTTTATACAAAAGGGACTCTCTTCTTATGAAGCTGATATTCTTATAAATGAACGAGAAGTTGGAGATTTTTATGAGCAGGCTGCACAGCTTACTCAAAGCAAGCAGCTTATTAATTGGATTTTGCGGGACTTTATGAAGCTTCTCAAAGATGAGAAGATAGCAGTTCATGAATCAAAGATTTCGCCAAAACACCTTGCTCAGCTTGTTGACTTACTTGACAAAGGAACTATTAACAACAGAGCTGCCCAAGAAGTATTTGCTCTTATGGCTCAAACAGGTCAAGAACCTCATGGTATTGTAAAAGAAAGAGGACTTGAACAGATGGGTAACATACAAGAGTTGGAGGCTCTTATACAGCACATAGTAGCAGAGAACCCACAACAAGTAGCTGCATATAAAGCAGGCCAAGAAAAGCTCTTTGGATTCTTTGTAGGTCAAGCTATGCAAAAAACTAAGGGTAAAGGCAATCCTCAACTTATTAACGAGCTTCTTAAAAAGTATTTATCGTAACTCTTTTACGTATCAGAGAGGATACAATACCTAAACTCTCTAGCTATGGCCTTGTGCATCGGTATCAATAAGAAGAACCTTCTTAACTGAATAACGCTGGGCTGAAGCCCTGCGGTTCGAGCGTTGGCAGCATTGTAGGGCAGCTCTGTAGAGAGTTCAGTGCGTCCCTTGAACACTGTTTTTTATCAATTCATCCACAATACTTTAGTTTGGGGCTTTCTTGGTTTTTCAGTAAAAATTCTAGTCCAACAAGTCAAATCTTACAATCAAAACTCTAGCAAAACTTATCTATGCAACACAAGTTAGAAAAAAGCTGATTCAGAGACCGTTCGCGAATCAGCTTTCCATGATCTTTAAGACGTCTTTATGAGGAACTCCCATCTATGTGCTTTAAATGAGAACTTTTTTGGCCAGTCTGTTATTTGCTCGAACAACTGTAGTTTTTTCACATCAAAGTCGAACCCATGCGGATCACAATGAACATCTTTTGATTTTGTATCATAAAATATCATACTATCTATCTTTGTTAGAGCTTCGTTTAGCTTTTGAAAACGGACTATTATTGCATCAACTACCCATATTTGTCCTTCGTGAAGTAGTGGTTTCACAAGTTCTTTTTGTTTTATAAGAGCTTTCTGGAATTGCTCTACTATAGGAATCAATTTAGAAATTTTTTCTTTTGTAGCCATCCATGTTTCAATCCTACCGGCTGACATATAACCGTTTATCGTCCAAAGGACTTTACAGCAATCCAGCTGTGCTTTAAGGTCATTCAGCTGAGGAAACACTTCTGAACAATAACTTTGTAATTGGTTTTTTAGTACTGCTTTTTCATAGACTTGTATTTGCATTTTTTGAAGGTTTGAAATGGCTGTTGTAGAGCTTTCTTGCAAGTATTGTTCTCGTACCTGCCATTGCTGCTGTATCTTTAACCACTCTTGATGCTTTTCTTGTAATTGGTTTTCTTTGGTAGCAAGTAAAAAGGTAAGTCGTCCTATATCTGCTCTGAGTTCAACAAGCTCTCTTTTAAGTTCTTGTGTATCTTGACTAAGCTTCCTATTTAATCCATCATATTCCTTTAAGAAAGCCAATATTTTTTGAGTCCGCTCATCCAATATTTTGAATCCTACATCTCCAGTTTCCTTGCTTAGATTCTCTGATCTAAGAATGGTATCCTCATGCTTTAGAGGAGGTTCTATTAAATGTGATGGAAGATCTTGAATTTTTTCTAATTGAGTGTCACCTAAGTCATAAGCATTGCTACCAAGGTCTTTCAGTACTGCTTGTGGATTACCGTATATTTCCTTTAATTCTCTAAATAGTTCTTTTCGTACTTCTCTTAACGTTTGCACTACCTGTTTATGTGCTTGAACATCTGGATGCAAAAGGAGCTGTGTTGCTTCTATAAAAGCATTTTTTATTCCTATTTCACTTTCCATATCTCCAAGAGCAACCCAACGAGCACGTTTTGCAATTTGCTGAAGCCTTTCATAGGTTTCTTTCAATACAGGCTTTAAAATCATATCATGCTCCATAGAAAAGACGAGAGATGGTAGTACAATGGCACTTAGTAAAAGCATGTATTTAAAAATTTTCATTTGAATCTTCCTTAAAAATTTAAGCTAATCATACAGCTATCTATAATAAATTAACTATTCTTTAAGTCAATTCCCTTCAGAATACTCATAAATAATGTTAATTTCATTTTCTTCTTATTTAAAGCACATAGATGGGAGCTCCTCATAAAGATGCCTTAAAGATCATGGAAAGCTGATTCGCTAACAGTCTCTGAATCAGCTTTTTTCTAACTTGTGTTGTTGCATAGACAAGTTTTGCTAGTTTATAATGACCCCTAGAAACTAGATACGTGAAATTGGAGAAAAGAAGTATAATGATATTAAAGCCAGTGTCATTGAGAGAGGAAATCTATGGCAAGAATATATAAAGCTACGGCAGTTCATTCAAAAGCAAAGTGGCATTAAAAGCCATAAAAGAGAGAACAGCAGTTGCTCAAATATGCCAAAATATAGCGTCTCTTCTAGCCAAATCTTTACTCTGTAGATAAATAAAATAAGAGCCTATTAATGTATATTAAAATATACAAAAATATAACAATTCATTCCAGACATGGCAGGAACTATTTACTTTTTTAAGTAAATAGGGTACGCTCTAGATTAGAGGAGGACGAAAACATGGAAGATGAAAAAACAATTCGTATATCTTTAGATGTTACACCAGGAATGCATAAGACACTGAAGATATACTCCACTATACAAGGCAAATCATTATCCCAAATTATTATAGAGAATATGACTATAAAGGAAATTCCTGAAGAAGAACTTTGGATTTATGATCCCAAAAATAAAGAACTTGTTGATAGAATTAAAGCATCTTTGCAACAAGTAGGACAAGGTAAAACAAAAAGTTGGGATGAAATAAAGCGCAAATATGAAGTTCAGGATTGAATTTGGCGAAATAGCTGAAGAAGATTATGATGCAATCCAAGATGATAAATCAAAAGTTAATCTTCTAAAACTGATAGATAAAACACTAGATCTCATGGAAACAAATTTACGCCATCCTTCACTTAATACCCATGAGTATGAAGGTTTCTCTGGAAAAAATGGAGAAAAAGTTTTTGGGGCCTATGTACAAAATAATACCCCAAATGCCTATAGAATACTTTGGCACTATGGACCCGGCAAAGGTGTTATAACAGTGATCGCAATTATTTGACATCTATAAGAGAACTCTTAATTGGAGCCTTTGAAATCACAAAAACAAAGTGATCACAATTTGAATAGAGAGAGCATCTTTTTTCTTTTTGTTTTTTTAGATTACATAGCATAAAAAGGGCCAAGAAAAGCTCTTTGGATTCTTTGTAGGTCAAGCTATGCAAAAGACTAAAGGCAAAGGAAATCCTCAACTGATTAATGAGCTCCTTAGAAAATATCTTAGTTAACGTGAGTTTGATTTAAACAGCGCAAGCAAAAACTCAAAGAACAGTCTAATTTTTATAATGATTATAGTCGAATTTAATGAAAACAGAAAGTGAGCTTACTGTAATGTAAGAACAATTATAAGAGTTTGAAGGAATTGTCATTCCAGACATGGCAAAATATAAAGCAGCCAATGAAAATATTATTGCTCTGAAAGAATTAGCTTATATTGGAATGATTAGTTACTAAAGCCTTCGTGATTGTACAAGCACTTTTTTGCCTTCAAAGACAATACCAAAAGCTATAATAGAGGTTAGATGGCGTCCTCGTAGTTCTTGAGCATAATGCATACTTTCTATTTGCTCGAGTGCTCTTGTTGCTGCTGACTCAAACGTTTCATTTTTTGCGGTTAATACTTTCTTGAGCTCGATAATAATACCAGCTTTATGTTCTTCGTAAGGAATAAGTATAATATCAAAGCGACCATACCCAGCTTCTCGATTTGATTTTATCTCATAATGGTCGCTTAAAAGAACCAAAAGACCTAAGACAAAAAGATGATAGCTTTTCTCAAGATCTCTGTCAGAGAAATCATATACACTTGCGCTGTTGAGTATAAATTCTTGAAGAAGTACTGTAAGCGTTTCGCTGTCACCATGGGTAAGGGCTTGTATAAGCTGCCGTATCTTTGGTAGGGCTAGAGCTTGCTCAAATATAGCCTTGATGAGATCTTGATAAAGTAAGTTAATTTCTTTATTGGGAATAGTTAGATTGCAGAATTCCTTTCCTTCTACAAGATCACAGTGAGTATAGGTTACATAGCCAGTAAAAAGCAAAAGACTCCATAGTGCTCGAGGGTTGTCCTCAATACCCGGGAAAATAAATGCCTCATCTATTTCTTGAGTAATAGGCTGCTTGGTAAGAAGTTTTTCCAATTCTAACTTGGTATCAGTATCTGATAATGCAATAAGCTTTTTAATAAGCTGGTTATCGCTAGTATTAACCCAATAAGGCTGTAATCTACCGTTTTCAGAGGCACACTTTATAAGGGACCAAGGGTTGTAAATGACCGTATTGCCAAATTTATAACCGTTGTACCATTGAGTGACGGCGTCTTTTGTCTCTAATAAGTTGTAGTAAGCTAACAACTGATCCACTTCTTCTTGAGTAAAGCCAAATTTATCTGAAAATGTAGATTTGGTAAGCGTAAACACATCCAGATTATTAAGCCCGGAAAATATGCCTTCCTTCGCTGTACGTAAGATTCCTGTTAAAATTCCCTTTTTTAGTGATTTATTGTCTTTCAAAACAGCAGTAAGCAATGAGCGCATGAAATCGATAATTTTATCATAATAACCATGTACATAAGCTGCATGAATAGGAGTATCATATTCATCAATAAGCACCATAACTCTTTCTTGATAATGGTCGCTTAAAAGATTTGATAAAAGCAACAGACTTTGGCCGTAATCAACATAGCCCGCTGTTCTTTCAAGAATAGCAGTATAATCCTTTAGATAGTAAGAAGAAAGTGTGGGCAGCAGCACGGGTGCATGGCGCCTAAACTCATCAGTAATTACTGATGCCATACGAGCATAAGCATATTCCCAGTTGCTTTCTTTAACATCCTTAAGGGTCAAGAAGATAACAGGATAAGAACCCTGAAGCTTTTTTTTTGACTCATCTTGCCAAATAGCAGTATCATAAAAGAGATAATCATGCTTAGTGATAGTATGCTCAA
The DNA here is from genome assembly GCA_963848965.1 of uncultured bacterium. Taxonomy (GTDB): domain Bacteria; phylum Babelota; class Babeliae; order Babelales; family Babelaceae; genus CAWKFG01. The sequence goes on along the minus strand of CAWKFG010000005.1, from coordinate 80,988 downwards.
AAAAGTATTGAAGCATTGAAAGATTTAAGGTTTTGCCAAACCGACGTGGGCGTGGCAGTAAAACTACTTCGCCGTTGATATCTAGCACTTCTCTTATAAGAAGAGTTTTATCTACGTAGTAATAACTATCTTCTATAACCTTCTTATAATCACTAATTCCTATGGGTAGCTTTTTCATGAGACTCTAATGCCAAGGTATTTTTATCTTGTACTGCTAGAGTATAGTATATACAAACTAAAAAGTTCTAGAAAGTGTTGGTTTCTCTAGATCGTTTAAAGTAAGGACTAAGACCTAGCAAAATGCTTAAGTGAATTTGAGTGTTTGAGAGTCGGTATGCCTAAGACACAGTCATTCCAGACATGAAACTTGATTTTTTTTTCAAACCAATCATGTGAAGTATCAAGGTAAATCCTTCTCTTCAAATGCTGCAGTTCTGCTTTTCAGGCAACGCATTCAGATCCTCTATCTGAAGCGCCTAGCCTAAAACTTACAATTATCAATTTTTTATTAAAATATACATTATTGTTGATAACTTTATTTTTTATTTTTTATACTAAATACAAAGAATATAAACAAAGGAAGGAAGTCTATGAAAAAACTAGTAGTACTGTTTCTCACTCTTATAGCAGGTTCTCTTATAGCTCAACGAGGAGATCTAGGAACTTCTCCAGCAAAAGCACCTGATATTAAATATATTTGCTCGCGAGATAATATGGCAGACAGTGTATTTACTGACGTTTATGAGTCAGAAAGTGAATGCAGAAGATACTGCACAGGTATAGGAACCGTCTGTGAACCTACTGGTGCAAAAACGCCAGTAGATACACAAGATGTTGCTGATTAATATCACTATCGCCTACAGAGTCATAAATATAAGTATGTTCTAAGTAAGAGGTATGGTTCTCATACCTCTTATGCCTTTTCTACAACAACTTTAATACCATACTCTGCCAATTTTTTTTCATCTACTGGTGTTGGTGCTTGCATCATAGGATCTGCACCACTTTGTGTTTTTGGAAATGCTATAACATCGCGAATAGAAGCACAATGAAGAAGCAGCATGACAAAACGATCTATACCAAGCGCTATACCTCCATGAGGAGGAAAACCTAATTCTTGCGCTTCAAGTAAAAAGCCAAAATGAGCTTCCATTTCTTCTCTCTTTAATCCTAAAAAGTCAAAAATCTTACGTTGTATTTCAGGATTATGAATACGAATAGAACCTCCTCCAAGCTCAACACCATTAAATACAATATCGTATGCTCGAGCTTTTATCTGAGCAGGATCCTGCTGTTCCCACCCTGGTTGTGGAGAAGTAAAGGGATGATGTACTGAAGTCCATCGTCCTTCATCATATTCAAGCAAAGGAAAATCCGTTACCCAAAGCAATTCAAGAGCATCTTGAGGTATAAGATGTAAAGCAGCTCCAAGCTGCAAACGCAACTTACCAAGTTGTGCCCAACTTTCTTTATAAGGACCTGCAACAAGAAATGCCGTATCTCCTGGAGCCAGATCTGGTACAAGAGCACGCATACGTGCATAAAAATCTTGTGGCAAGAAACGTGCAATAGGAGCTTCAAACTCACCATTTTCTTTAAACTTTATCCACACAAGCCCTTTAGCACCATTTTTAAGCGCTTGATCTACCCAATGCTCTAGCTCAGAGCGCGTAAAAGCATGCTCTTTGACTATTAAAGCTCCTATCTTTCCTCCCTTATCGAGAGCTGCACGTAAAAAGGAAAGTTGCGTATCTTCAAATAGAGCACTTACATCGTGTATGGCAAGAGCAAATCGTAAATCTGGTTTATCTGAACCATATGTGCTGAATGCTTCATCATACGTCATACGGCGTAAAGGTAACTGTATTTCTTTATTAAAAATACTTTTAAAGATATGAGCAAGCAGCCGCTCAGTAACTCCTTGAATATCCTTCTCCGTACTAAAAGACATCTCCATATCAAGCTGTGTAAACTCAGGCTGCCTGTCTGCACGAAGATCTTCATCTCTAAAGCAGCGTGCCACCTGAAAATACCTTTCCATGCCAGCACACATAAGAATCTGCTTATAAAGCTGTGGCGATTGAGGAAGGGCATAAAATGAACCTTTATGTAATCGTGATGGTACTAAAAATTCACGCGCTCCTTCAGCAGTATTTTTAGTGAGTATCGGCGTCTCAATTTCATAAAATCCTTCACGCACCAAAAACTCACGCATAGCAAAAATAATGTTGTGGCGCATTTTTATACGCTCTTGCATAACAGGTCGTCTTAAGTCTAAGTAACGATACTTAAGCCGCATCTCTTCATCAACCTCATCAGCATGTTCAAGCGAAAAAGGAAGAGCCTTTGCCTTATTTAATATAGAAAGCTCTTGAGCTTGAAGCTCATAACGGCCCGTGGGAATTTCGGTATTTATTGTTCCTGAAGCACGCTCAACTACCTTTCCGCGTACTGATACAACAAATTCTGATCGAAGTTGCTGAGCAAGCTCTTGTGATTGAACAGAAATATCTTTACTGAATACCACCTGCATTATCCCGCTACGATCACGAAGATCAACAAAGATAAGCCCTCCATGATCACGTCTGCGATGTACCCATCCATTAAGCGTTACTACTTTACCTAAAAAATGCTGTGTAATCTCACCACAGCCAATCGTTCGTTCAAAATGTTCCATGGTTCCTCAAAAGAGCTTACTCGACTAGTAGTTACTACTGTTATTCAAAAAATAGAATAAACATTCAGGCAGTTGGTAAATTTATGAATCCATTAACATATTTTTTTTGTACAAGCGCAGTGCTAACCCATCCATTTAATGTCCCTACTTTAGTTTGCGCACTCTTAAGCATATCTTTCAATTTAGAATATTCAAAATCGTGCGGTAATCGAGGGACATACGTGTCACATATAACACCATAAAGAACACATAAAAGAAGAGCTTCTACACTTAACATGCACCCTAAAAATACTATATTCATATTACTATAATTATAAGCTACATAAGCAGAGTACATTACAATAAGAGGTACAATTTTTGAACCTCCTTGTAGTAAGATCTTATCCTTGCCGGTCCAAGTTGCTGCCTCAATTCTTTTTTGGTCTTCATCAACAAAAGCATAGAGTCTTGCTATAAGATTTAACAGCGGCTTCAATTCACGATCTAATCTTTCAAGCTGTTCTACGTTTAGAGCATCTACATCCTCTTTGTTAACAGGGGTGTCAACTTGTCTCTGCATTAAATTTCTCCAATATTCTTGCCGTAGTTGAGGATATGCGTCAAGAGTAGCATACAGTCTAGTAAAATCTTTTTGAGCCAAGGCTGTTTGAAAAGGTTGTGTATCAACGTTTTGCACATCTTGTTCCATTGCAACTACATTACTAGCAAGACCCAGTTCTATAACTATCATTAAACAAAAAAATACAATCATCGGTTCTCCTAGTTATATAGTTAAAATAGTAGAGAGTAAGCTATCAGGGCATATGCGCTACAAATTTTTGATATTAAATAATTCTGAATCTAGCTATAATAGCTCACTATAATGCCTTTTTACTGTATCATATACTGTATGTTTTTCAAGTAGCACTCTTTCACTCTCTTAAGAAAGACCTTTATTTTCAGACAGCTAGAATTGTTGTTATATATAATTGTTTTTACCCTTGAACTTTTTACTCTAATAACCGGATGAAAAAGTATAAATAGTTAGTTATAATTATTTATAATTGCATATAAATTATTGCTTTTAGATCTTTGCATACTCTATACTTACTGTTAGAGAGCAAAGCCAAAAAGGCTATACACTATATAAATACTAAGGAGAGAGTATGAAACGTTTTGTCCTCGCGCTTTTAATCACTGGTACCTTATTTTCTTTAGAAGCGACTAATTGGTTTAAATCAAAAGAAACACGCACTGCAGAGCTGAAAAAAGAAGTTGAAAAAGATACTAAAACGGCTGAAAGAGAAGTAAAGGAAGCTGAAAAAGCGGTTGAGCAACTAAAAACAACTGAAAAAAAACTTGCAGACGTACAAAAATAATACTATAAGGGGCAAGCACTTCTTGTCCCTTAAAACGTATATTTCAATCCAAAGTTAATAAGGTATGCAGGATCATGCCCAAGAAAGCCATGAGATACCTTATGCTCTTCAAAACTCTCTACCTGTTCACTGCTAAGAGGCACTCCTGTAAGAAACTTATAACAAGAGCCTGGCACAAATACAGACCCTATAGCATAGAAAGAAAAATCCTTAAAAAGCTGCATCTCAGTTATACAATTGAGCTCCACTCCTAAGTAAGAAGGAACTTTTTTGTCTTTCCAGCAAGGAGAATGGTCTTGCCAAAAAAAGAGTACATTAGGGTTAATATGCCATCGATGTGGCTCTAATTTATACCATAAATCGGTAGAAAAACCGGCAAGCACTAAGTTGGTAAAACCTCCTACTAAAGAAGCAGAAGAATCTATAACAGAGCCAAAGGTGATAGGACGAGGAAAAACACCAACACCATTAAGAAAAAGTGCACTCAGCACCCGCTTGCCAACATAGGTTTCGTTAACGCTTACAAACCCTGTAAAATCTACAACTTTTTTACAGTCTTCTAATATATGTTCCTTTAGTATCCTTTTATGCACATCATTATCACCAGATGCATAGCCCCAGGTACAACTCACTTTACACGTATCTTTTAAAAGAATAAAACTCAGATCTGCAACGAAAAAAAAGCCTCTATACTGAACACAATAAGGATCTTGGAATCTAAAAGGCTTATTCTTTAAAGTAGATGAAAGTGGTTTCCCGTTCTTACTTTGACAAGCAGGTGACAAACGAATAAGTTTCTCATTTTTTGGAGTCGCTAAAGCATCATGATCTATACTGCTGACAACTACTTGGTCATTAACTACTTGAAGAACGCCGTTATCGTCATGCATAATAAGCTTATTTCTATCAAGACCAAATACCTCTTGACCTCCTCTATTAAAAGCCCACTCAAAACCACATTCAACATTTTTAAACGTATACTCTCCAGCAAGCCCCAGTGTTACTAAAGTACTTTTCCCTTCATGAGAAAATTCTATTTTTAGGTCAGGAGCATGATACGCGAGCACATAAGGTTCAAAATATACCTTTTTTTTCTCATCTTTATCAAGCGGTTCCCACCTCAGTCGTGCTGCAACAGCAAAATCACGAAGTCCACAGTGCAAAGTTCTTTCAAACGGATGGGCTTTATAACCATAGGTACCGCGATCACAAGCTCGCTCAAAAAGATCATCATCAGTTATATCAAGTGCTCGTTCTCTAAAAATAGCTCCATAAATATCATACCAAAGATGATTTTTAGAGAGTTCTCCTGACAGTTTTGCTCCAAATGCATATTGATCAATTGCACTATCAATATCCACACCTACTAAAAGAGGGAAATTCGGATATGCAGAGCCTAATGAGATACCTCTGCCTAATTCAAAAGAAAAAGCACCAATAGTAAGTATATGTCGATTGCAAAAAGGCAATCCTAAAAAATCGTTTAGACTACCTTCAAGCCATAGCTCGCGTATCCATACTTCACTCAACCAGAGCCCATGCTTATGTCCTCCAAAAGTTATGCCAAACTCTTTAACAGGGACCCTACTTGTGCATAGTGCTTCTGGTGTATGACCCCAGATCGTGCGAGAACGTACGACAGCCTTAGCTTTCATTACATCTTCGCGATACGTATATAGTGATTGAAGGTCAAGGTAATGGCGTGCATATAATACTTCGTCACATGCTTCATTATTCAACCAATAGATATTCTTTGCATACACTGCTTCTGGTTGAAAATAGACAGAAAACTCATAAGTACTCGCATCCTGAGTCCACTGTACAGCAGATTCAGCAAAGAAAGTAATGGTAAAAAAAAGAACTATGATCCACAACTCTGCACCTCTTTGAATAATCGTATAGTGCAGAGTTTACTACATTTTTTTAAGACAGTTAATCTAGTAAACGCCTACAAGTGCTTTTTGAAGATCTACATACGTAGCTCCTTCAAGATCATGAGCAAGAGCTTCAATCTCTTGATCATTCAGCACATTCTTTTGTGATTCTTGCAGCCTAGTGTTAAAAAGTTTAAGTACTCTCAGTCGCTCTTTAACAGTTGGTAAAGTAAATGATATTTGATGAGTAATGCAGCCCTTAGATATTTTATGCAAAGGATGAGGAAGCTCCTCTAGAGCAAACACTATAGGGCATAGTTTACTTATATCTTTTATCTGCTCTGCAAAATATGCTATAAAAACTGCACGATCATCAGTAGGTTGCTCATCCTTAGGTTGAGATAGCAACAGTTCTGCTTGTTCTATAAACAGTACTGCACCCTTTGTATTTTGTTTAATTTCATCAAATAAGGTATCTACAGCTTTAAATGCATCTGTTCCTTTAAAAGCAAAGAATGCTGATCCTGTAACAGGTATAAAGCTCATACCAGCAGCTTGTGCAACACTTTGAGCAAATGACCGCTTACCAGTTCCTTGCGGCCCATACAACAGCACTCGAGGATAAGAACAGTCTACAGTTTCTTCGTATTTTTTCTTCCTTACCGAAATAATAAGTTCTTTAACAGCATTTAGATGTTCTTGTAATGAAGACTCAAAGAACAATTCTGGTGAAGTATGAGAGCTTCTTGTATATAATGAACGTAGTCGTTCTATAGGCCTTTTTTCAAATTCTGGAACTCGGATGCGTGATTTGTTTTGATCCTGATTTGGCTTTGCAAGAAGATGTTTTAATAAAAACCAGGCACCCATTGCCCCTACTAAAAGAGTAGTGCCCCAAAAAATTGCACCTTTAAATTCTCCTTTTACAGCTGCAGCCTTTTGTTCCATCTTTGTTTCAGCTTCTTCCAGACCTTTGCCTATCTCTTCAGCAATAGGCTCTGCCATTTTCTTTACAGCTTCTCCAAGTGGTCTGCCATCACCAACAGCTTGTCGTAAGCTATCTATAACTTCACGTACATGTGGTGCTTGCATAACATTATGTATAAAGCTATCAGCAGCTTGGGCACCAAATCTACCACTTTCTTCTGCTATGTTAACTGCCACTCCCTCTCTATTACCGGGTACTGCAGCATTGACTCTCGGAGCTGCGCCTAATACTGATGCTGCTAGAAATCTTAAGGGTATATAACTTTTTATACGTTGCCACATACGCAAGCACACTTGCCCTGTTTGAGTAGCCACTACAGAATTAGCAACACGCTCTACAGGAGGACCTACAACAGTTACAACAGAATTTACATAATGTTTAACAAGTAAAGCAACACGCTGTCTAGAGGTAGGAGCAGCACCTTGTTCTACTTTTACAGTCTGATTCAAGTAATTATGAACCCTGACTGTTCCTGCAGCACCAAAAAGACCAAGCGCACTCCAGAATAGTATCTCATTAAAATGATACAGTAAAGCCCACGCTATAAAGGTTATAGACCCTGCTAACATTAACATCTCAACCTGCATAGTTTTCTCTCTTCTCTATAGATGATATACGTTTTTTAAAGTATATATTCTTCTTTACCACAGAGGATAGAAAATATCTATAAAGAAAGCAAAGTTTTGTGTTGGGTATAGCGAGCAATAAAGTATTTAGTCCATGCTTGAATAAAATTTTTACAACGGATAGAGATACTTTGTTTCTTGGTCTGTTGCTGCATATGCAAAAGGAACGTAGAAAGCTGCTCAAGCTCTCTGTCAGAAATCTTTACTTCTGGGTTAAAAACAGTAACAGTATGTTGGAGCTTTTCTAGCATAGCTTGCTTCATATCTTGTGTTCTTACTGGTTGCTTTTCGTGTTGAGACTCAGGAAGTAAGTAGTTACCTGCAGCCCACAAAGCAATAAGTCCTGCTGTAATGCTTGTTCCCAAAAAAACAGTATTTTTACTCTCTAAAATCCAACGAGGATCTTTTTTATCGCTATCAGAAGAAGTTGGGATAGCTCCTGAAGGCGGAACACCATCTGTAGATGAAGCAGGCGCATGAAAATTCATTCCTTGTCTTACAAAAGCATAGAGAGCACCTATAAATGGAATAGACTGCGATTGTAAAACAGGAGATGCCAAAGGAGCTATAGAGTGAGAAACAGCTGGAGCGTGTAATAGCATTGCTGCAGGAGGAACTGGCTTATTATATACTTTTTCAAAAGTATTAGTAAAAAACTGTAGACATACTGCTCCTAGAACTATAAGAGCAAACACTTTACTAGTTAAACACAAGCGCACAAACTCATAAAAAAAGCTTAGTAATACGACAAGCATGCTCTCTCCCCCCCTTTTTTATAGCATACCGTAATAAGAGAGCAAAAGTAAAAGCTCTGTATGAAAAAAGCCTCCATTTTACCGGAGGCTTATGAGTTCTTTATGCAGTTTGTGCTGCATACTGATGGGGAAGATTCGTCTTAAAGTCTTGATATTTCTTAGTAGCTTCTGCAACTGCAGCTTTAACAACAGCAGTAGATATTATACAATCTTGGCGACGAGCTTTATCTTGAATTGCCTTAATAATATTTTCAAGGTCTCTACAAGAGAATCCTTTGAGCTCTTGTGCTAAACTCTCTATTGATTCATCGACAAGCGTTTTTTGTGCAGACTCTACTAAAGAGCTTGGATTAGCTGTATTATTAATTAATAATGTATCTCGATAATGTTTGAGTATATCAATTATTTGAGGTAATTCAGGTAATCCAATTTCTACTGAATCTCCTATTATTCCTTTTACTTCTTCTGCAATGTGTATAGGAGCTGTCGTGAAGATGATCATATACTTATTACTATGTTCTTTTGCATATTTTAAGAATCGTTCCATAATAACATCAGTAGTATGATGTTTTGAAAGCAAGAACTTCGCCTGATCAATAAATATGATAGTATTTCGCGAGTTATTTTGTACTTTCTCAAAAAGCGTATCTATTCTTTCAAGCGGTGTACCATTCTTTACAGGAGCAAAGAAAGCACCATCAAGGAAAACATAGTCCATATTTGCAGCTTGTGCTAACTCACGAGTAAGCTGCTGTGCGTATGATCGCTTTCCAGTACCTGAAGGGCCCCATAGTAAAAGATTACTATAAGTTGCAGTTTTATCTCCTGCTTGAATTCGACGTGCAGTATCAAGTGCTATATCTAAAATACCTTGTAACCTGTCTTTAAGCTCAGGAGCAAAAAATAGTGGACGAGGTGTAAAGCTTTCTGAACTGCTAAAGAAGTTCTTAATACGACCAAAAAAACCCGGATGTGCCGAGCGTAAAGGAATGGCTGGTTTGTGCAATGCTTTTTCAACATGGTTCCATAAAAATTTATAAGCATACCATATCGAAAATATAGCAGCAGCACCGCCAACTGTCCATAATGCTCCTGTCTTTATAGTTTCAGAAAGCCTATCAAAGAGTCTATCAGCCTCTTTAACAGTTGCATCTTTAAACTTATGAGCTTCATCAACTGTTGGTTTTAATATGCTCTCTTTAAACTTATCTGTAGCTTCGTGTGTATTTTTCTTAAATTCCTCATTTGCTTTTTTTGCTTGTTCTTCAAGCTCTTGTTTCATTTTTTCGCTTGCCTTCTTGGCATTTTCTACCATCTCTTCTGCAGCTTTTTTTGCATGGTCTTTCACTTCATTCATCTTATCAACAGCAGGTTGTACAATATGCGTATGAAAAGCCTCATGAGTTTTGTTATCCTCAAGATATGCTTTCGTTGCTCCTGCACCTACCTCACCTATCGCTTTGCCAAGCTTGTCTTTAGCCCATTGCATACTGTAGGTATACGAACCTACAGAAAGGGTTAGTGCGCACAAAAATAATATTCTTAAACTCATAAAAATTCTCCTCAATAACAATAGCATTCTGCTATTCTTACCTAGTATACCTGGTAAACTTTTATATGAAAAATGCCTAAGTGTTCGGCATAAAATGCTCATGTAAGAGCAGAATCTAAGAAAAGCTAAATTTCAAATGTTTAAAGAAAATGCAAAGAGTTTCAATAACACAAAAGTCTCTTCTTCCTAACATTGGCATCAAATATTGATACTATATTCCAGCTAACTTTCATGTGTAAGCTTATTTTGGTAAAAGCAAGGGGCATTGCAATTTTGCATAAGGGGTACTATACTGTGATTAACGCTTTCCCTCATGCTTTGAGGCAATTGATGACACAGAAATTATTACCTATCGGTATCAGTAACTTTAAAACTCTTATTGAGAATAACTATTACTATGTTGATAAGACTCTTTTAATAAAAGATATCTTAGAACATGGTCAGATTATACTTGCTCCTCGTCCTCGACGCTTTGGTAAAACGCTCAACTTATCTATGCTTAAATACTTTTTTGAAGCAAGCGAAGAAAGCAATGCTCATCTTTTTCAAGATAAAGCTATTTGGAGCTATCCTGAACAACGTGTTCTTCAAGGACAATTTCCTGTCATATTTGTTACATTTAAGAATATTAAAGAAGCAACCTGGGATGTAACATATGATAAATTTGCTTTGGTTATTTATGAAGAATATGCACGACATCAGGAAATACTTTTTCACGATTCTTTAAAAAACCACGAAAAAGATAGGTATAAACGAATTCTTGAAGGAACTGCTTCCAAAGCAGAGCTTGAAGATAGTCTTCATTTTTTAGCACAGCTTCTTTATAGAAGATACAATAAGAAGGTTATTATCCTTATTGATGAATATGATACCCCTATACAATCGGCTTATATTAATGGATTTTATGATCAAGCTATTGAGTTTGCAAGAGGACTCTTGACTGCGGTGTTTAAAGATAGTGATATTCTTGAAAAAGGGGTTATTACTGGTATTTTAACTCTTGCAAAAGCGGGGATATTTACAGGGCTTAATAACCTTGATGTATTTAGTCTTACGCGTTTTGTTATGGCAGATAAATTTGGTTTTACGTATGAAGAGGTTCATACGCTGTTACAGTATTATGGTATTCAAGATGATGCTAAAAAAATTCAAGAGTGGTATGATGGGTATACCTTTGGTGAAGTTAAAGGTATTTTTAACCCTTGGTCGGTGCTAAAATGTGTTCAAAATAGAGGTTTATTGGAAAAGTATTGGGCAAACACTAGCGATAACGCGCTTGTAAAAAAGCTTATAGCCCGAGCACCTAAGTCTGTGAAATCAGATCTTGAACTTTTGCTTGAAGATAAATCTGTAGATCAAGCAATTCAAGAATCGATTATATTTCCAGATTTAGATCACCGCACCGAGCTTTTGTGGAGTCTTTTATTATTTACCGGTTATTTGACATATACTCACTGGGAACTTAAAGAGGGAACAAAAATATGCTCTCTTACGATCCCAAATCAAGAAATAAAGCATCTTTACTCAGAGCTTATTAGAAATATTTTCCAAGAATCGGTTGTTGGTGGTCAGGTAAAAGATCTGCTTGAAACTCTTACCCAAGGGGAGGCTGAATCCTTTGCTGAATTATTGCAAGGTTTTATACTAAACAGTATGAGTTTCTTTGATGTATCGAGCAATGAGCCTGAGAAAAGCTATCATCTTTTTGTTTTGGGACTTCTTGTTATGCTTCATGATCAGTATGAAGTTAAATCAAATAAAAAAAGCGGATTTGGTCGTTATGATATAATGCTTATACCAAAGCAGCATAATAAACCAGCTATAGTTATTGAGTTTAAGAAGACTCTTGCTAGTGAAACTCTTGAAATTGCTGCGCAAAAAGCCATTGATCAAATTCTTGAGAAACAGTATATGCAAGAACTTCATGCTCGAGGTCTTAATCAAATCTTTGCTTATGGTATTGCTGTTGAGGGCAAAAGAATATACCTTAAGATGTTATCTAATATAAAAGAGTAATACTGCTTATCGTATTACAAAATAGCAGGATATCTTAACCCTTGAGAATCCCTAAGTACAAAGAAAAGTAGTTTTGCAAGAATAGTATGTTGTCCTTGCTTTGCTGCATCTTTGAGTAATTTTATAGTAGGTCGTGCTCCTATTTCTAACAAGTGCGTAATAAGAGGGAGATTTTTTTGCTTAACTGCATATGCAAGAGCAGAGTTGCCTTGCATATCAGATATATTAATAGCATTACGCTCTGAGTTTGGAAGGTTTTTATAAGCTTCTAGAAGCAAAGATAGTATTTCTGCTTGATATGGTAAAGGATATATTTTTGATTCATCAAATATGATAGCGTACATAAGCGCAGTGCGACCGTATTTATCTTGAGCATTTAAATAACAACGGAATTTATGCTGATCTTCTTTGTTTTGGTAAGATTGCTGCCGTTTAAGTATAGATTTAACAACTTCAGTATGGCCAAACATAACAGCCCACATCAGTTTTGTTTGATGAAAGCATGTGCTTGCTGCAGTGCTTGAAGGTGTGAACATAGAAGTTACTGACTTGAGCCAGCCTTCTGCATGTCCATTACAAGTTCTTAAATAGGGTATACCCCTAGAGGTATCTTTAAGGTACGTATACAACTCTGGTTGCTCAAGAATTTCAAGAAAGCGCAAAGCTTCAAACTGATTATTCTCTTGTGCTGATTCAAATATTTGCTCACCATAGGTAGATATATCTGCTCCAAGACTTACTAATTTTGCCATAAGAATAAGGCCTTGAAGCTTAGCGGCATAAAAAAATGCGCTGTCAAGATTGGCCTTTTTTTCCAGAAGCAACTTAGCTATTTCGATCTCATCCAGCATAAGGGCCCACCGTAAGGGTGCTTCTCCTCCATGATGTATATCTACGCCATATTCGATTAAAAGATTTATGAGCTCTAATGAAGGATTTACATAACGTATGGCTTCTATTAGTGGTGATTCTTTATATGCATTTAGAGCATTAACATTGGCTCCGGCTTTAAGAAGTAATCGAGCCGTTGTATGATGATTACACCACAATAAAGGAGTTCTTTTATCATTACCAGATTGTGCGTCAACGGATGCTCCGGCGTTAAGCAGAGCTTGTACAATACTATCATTTCCATGCTTTGCTGCATATGTAAGAGGCCAAAATCCAGAGTTATCTTGAACATTAGGATTAGCACCCGCATCTAAAAGCAGTTGCACAAGAGCGACATGTCCTTCTCTAACAGCATAAATAAGAGCGGTACGACCTGATTTCGTCCACTGTGTTTCTAAAGATGCTCTATGTGCTAAGAGAATTTCTGTAATTTCTTTATAACCTTTAAATGTAGCATGTATAAGGGGTGGGGGCTCATCTGGATTATTTGATGCACTCAAGTTAGCATTGTTTTCAAGAAGTAACGTTACAAGTTTCTTGTCATTTCGATCTATAGCTAGTAATAAAGTATCATTAATGTCTACTTTTGCTTGTAAGAGCCTTATTACTAGGTTTTCATCTCTTTCATGGACAGCTGCGAACAGTAAAGTTGGCATACATGCTTTGTATCCAATAAGATAGTCTACTATATCTGTATATCGATTTTTTATTACCGGAATGAAGTAAAGATAAGACAGATCTCCTAGTTGGGAAAAAAGCTTTGGAGTTTCAATTATTGTTTTAATAATAGGAAGATTGTTTCCTGCTAGCGCTATGCAAAAGAGCTTTTGTACCTCTCGAGATTGCATTTCTATCTTCAAAGAAAGTAAAGTATCTATAAAGGAGATGTAGGCTTTATAGAGTTCGGGCGAAGCATCTTGAGCTTTGAGAATATAAAGCCGTTGTTTGAGTGAATTGTGCTTTTCTACTAATGCGTTACGTTCTTTAAGAGTTAATTGATTAAGTAACATAAATGCGTAATCAACTGCATGAGTAAGGGCATTATTCCCTTTCTTATTTTTAAGATGTATGTCTGCGCCCGCGTCTAACAACATTTGAGCTATTTCTAGATTGCCATACATCAGGGCATACATTAATGCAGTTGTACCTTCTGAGCTTTGTACATTTATTTGTGCTCGTAACTCAATAAGTAAACGTACTATATCTTGCATGCCTGCTATTGCTGCTACCATAAGAGGGCTAAAAGCATGCCCGGAAGTTGGAAGGTTGATGTCTGCTCCTTTTTCAATAAGCATGTGAGCAAGTGAAGAATGTTTATGGTATAGGGCGAATGTTAAGGGGGCATCGCTATCAAGAGTATTAATATCAGCTCCTTGTTCTAATAACCCAAGGACTTCTTCTTGCTTACCGTTTTCACAAGCAGTAAGTAATTTTTGATGAATGGAGCCTTCTTTCTCCATACTAAGAGCACATGAAATACCGAGTAGAGAGAAAGTTAAGCTTTTTAAAAGAATAGTGAAGATTGTATGCATAGACTTCCTGCTTACTTAAGTGAAATAGCACTAAAGATTATTTTACAATATATTCTAATTCAAGATAGCAGCTTTTGTATTTGTGTCAATATGTAAATTTTTGTTGAAAGTATCTTTACTATTATGACAAGTAACTAAAGAAAAGCAATCAATAAAAGATATGCCTGTACATACTTTAAGAGCTAACTGGCTACAAATAGAGAGCGGTAGCAATGCCTTCTGCTTCATTTTCCTATATAACGTCAAGCCTAAAATAAAAATACATATCAGAGTACTTTATACCATAGGGATTCATTTTATCTAAAGGACATACACCGAGATTCTTAAATCCAAGTGACTGGTAAAATTTGAGTGTAGCATCATTTTTATGTCGTACAGGATATACAATACATGTTTTTATGTATTTAAACGTAGCAACAGCATTATATACAAGCTTTCTGCCTATTCCCATTTTACGATAGTCTTTGTCAACAAGCAAAAGATCCAATTCTATTGTATCTTCATGTTCTTTATGAAAAACAATCAATCCTCCTATACGTTTACTGTTACTATCATACGCTATATGTAAGCGTGTATTACCAGGATTTTTTACACAGTCATAGAACGTTTTCTCATCTTGCTGTAACTCGGGTTCAAGAAAGCGGTCTGGATCTTGTCCTAATGGTAAATGTGGATATGCTTTTACATATAAAGGCTTAAAATACTCATAGGTAACGTGCCTATCAAGTTCTAATACTTCTGGAACATCTGCCATTGCAGCAGGTCGTACAACTATTTCAGCTCTCAATGTATGTACCAAAAATATACACATAAAACTGTGTATCCGTATTCTTTTCATAAAGCCCCCTTATATGAAAAATATAGTAAGGATAATGAAAGAGAATCAATAGTTTAGACAAGCATTAAAAAAGGCCCTGGTATTTCCAGGGCCCAATTCTTTATGCTGCTGGAGCAGCATGATGGAAATGACTTACAAATTCGTCATGTTTTCTGCGCGATAAGTCTATAACATAATCAATAACATCTTTGGTTACTGTGCGATTATCAGTGATATCGGCATTAACTTTTACGTCATTAATAAAATCTTCAAGCTCACTTGCAGCAAGTCCTTTCAGTTTTTCTGCTAACTGTTCAATTGCTTCATCGCTCAAGTTTACTTTTACTGAGTCTATAAGCTCAGGAATATTATGCTCTTTATCAAGTAATATTTTATCTCGATACAAACGCAATATTTTAGCAGCTTCTGGTTTTGCAGGTAAACCCAGCTCTATTGACCGTTGTGTACGACGGCGTATTGCTTCATCAAGCACTTCAGGCTTATTCGTAGCAAAAATAAGCATAAATTTACTGCTCCCTTCACCAGTACGGCTTAAAAAATGAGTAACAAGCTGATTTTCTTCTTTAACCTTCGTTCTATCCCGTTCTGCTAAAAAGGCTTCTGCTTCATCAATAAAGATGATAAGCCCTTTCTTACTTTTTTCTGCCCAATTAAAGAGCCTATCGATAGCAGCAATTCCTCCTGCAATATCAAATTTTGAAAATGATGCACCACTGGTAATTGCATAATCAAGTCCTGATTTTTTAGCAAGTTCTTTTGCAAACATGGTCTTACCAGTTCCAGGAGGACCCCACAAAAGAACATTAAGATAGCGCACCTGCGCATGATTGTTCTTTTGATTTTCTTGTGCAACATGCTTTGTAATTGCAACAACATTATCTAATTCTCGCTTAACCTCTTTAGAGAAAATCATTTCTCTAAATACTAACGGTTGTGGCCAAAAATAATTTGTTACTTGTTCCCACACATTTTTATAAGATGACTCTGTAACCAACTCTGGCTGTGTAAAATAGCGCTCAACACTATTCCAGAAAAAGCGTGAGCCAAACCAGGCACTTGCTGTCACTGTAGCAGTTATAAGAGCTGCCCACTTCAAGCTTGCCTCTATTCGTTTGTAACGTTCTTCTGCATCTACTGCAACTTCCTTATAATTGTCTTTTACATTTTTAACTACATTTTCGACTTTTTTACCCAATTTTTCTGCTTGAACGTTAGCTTGTTTTCCAATATCTTCTACTCCCTTTTCTAATTGATTCTTTAATCGTTCTATTTGCGCTTCAATTGTTTGTAATAAACGAGCAATAGGGCCACCCTCTCTAATATGTCGGTTCCACATATCTAAAAAGCTTGCTGATAGCCGTTCAAAGCCTCCATTATTAAGCTCTCTTTCAAGCATTTGCAACATTGCTTGCAGCGCATGGCTAATTGCTCTGCCCTCTCTATTTCCATCAGCCCTTTCCCCCTCTAAAGGTGCTTCCATATGTTGCGCTAAGGTTTCAAAAAATGTTTGTATTGCTCCACGTGTTATATTATCAAGTGTTTCTCTACCTGCACCGCGAGGACCAAACTGCTGAGCAAAGGTACGCCAAAAATTTGATACAGCTCTATTTCCTGCGCCGCCTTGGCCTGCTCTGGCTGCAGGGTCAAATTGTTGCGCTAAATTATCAAGAAATCTTTCTGCTGAAAACTCTGCTCCTATTTGACTACCAATACCCACAAAAGGGCGAGAAGCTAGCCATGAAAGGCCACGGCCAATATCTTTAACAAGTTCATTCAGTTCAAAGCCTTTTTCTTCTTCTTGCCTCCGCTCTTCTTCATTCTGACGAGGAGCTACTGGTGGTTGCTCAACGGGAAGTACTGCAGGTGGTACTTGGGGTTGCATTTTTACAACAGGGGGAACCACAGGTCGTATAACCCCTGCAGCCACATTTCTTCCTAAAGCAGCATGAGGATCTGGTTCCATACCATATGCTACTAAAGAGAGTCCAAGTAGTGTAAAAATATGCAAGCAATACGTGATGAATTTCATAAAAAATCCTTTTGTTGTACAGATCTTAATCCCTCTCACTATAGGGTATTTTACTTTTTTCACAACAGCTTAGAAAAAAATGAGTATATGCTGTACTTTATATGTTTTATCACAAAAGGGAGGGGTAAATAAAGAAATCAGGCTTGAGATGTTCTCTCAAGCCTGTAAGTACTTAGAATTTATATTCTAAACCAGTATTGACATAGAATGATTTATCGTCACCCAAAAATGGTACACGGTCGTTAATAATACCAGTTTTATCTTGGTTATCTAAAAATGCTTGTTGCGCTCTATTTAAAGGACGTCCTTTAATATCTTTGTATAAGTCACCAGGAAAGAACAGAGACGATACTAAGAAGAACTTTAAGTCATCAAGCAATTGAGCTTCGACAAAAACGTTGAGCTCTGTTCCTAAGAATGGCCGAGCAAATCTCAGCCCATTTTCACCAAGCCGAGCATTAAAGAACCGCGGTGGAAAATCTTGCCAATATGCTAATATATTAGGGTTCACACTCCACTTACGACAGCTCCAAGAAGGTTGCCATGTTACTCCTGCTCCTACAAAAATAAGGTTTGTAAAACGCGAGATATTTGTTGGAAATGGTTCAAATACTTCTGGGTCAGGAAAAGACAGTGGTCGTGGAATTTTTGCAGCACCACTGAGCAAGAAGGCACTACGTACACGAGTTCCTGAATATGCTTCTTCTAAGCTAATAAATCCTTCATATTCGCCATCAACTTCGCTATCTCCTCGAAACTCTTCGTCTCGATTAGGATTAGCATCACCACTTGCATAGCCAAACGCTGCACTTACTCGTAAATCTGGCTTGCAAATATAATAGCTCATATCATAGACAAACATATATCCTTTATACTCATTAAAATAAGGATCTGTAAAGCGATCAATATCATTAATAAGGGTACCTAGACTATTTGTTCCTATCTCTTTGTCATTCTCACTTGCAGAACGATTTGAAGTATCAATTATAGTTTGATTTTCACGTACTTTTAGTGCAGTAGGAGAACTTTGTGTTGGCTTCTGTCCAGGAGGGGCTTGTTTTACTCGAGAGTTTACAATAACGACAGTACCATCTCGATTTTGTCGCTCAATAACGTTTCTATCCCATCCTTTTACATTTTGACGGCCAAAGTTAAAGGCAGTATCAAACCCAAATTCAAAGTTACCTACTTCAAATTCTCCAGCAACACCTGCAGTTCCTAAATCGCTCGTAGCATCAGCAAGAAATTCTATACGTTGCTCTGGATTATGATTATAAAGAATATATGGCTCTATTCGTACTTTAGCCCATGGATCAAGCTGTGGGGTCCACCTGACACGTCCTGCTACTACATAGTTAATAATACCAAATCCTCGTGCTTGATCATTACGATGTCCAAATTCTTGACCTCGAATTTTAAGATTCACGTTATCAAAGGTATCAGACTTATTATCAAGAATAGAGGCATACAAATCATAGGTAAGCACATCTTTGATAACATCGCCTGAAAGCTTAGCACCAAATGCATATTGGTCAATAGCACTTTCAGAGATAAATCCTAAATCGCTTGGATCAGTTGCAAAAGCAGATCCCAAGGCAATACCACGACCGAGTTCAAAAGGGAATGCACCGAACGTAATTGTATGCGCATTACAGAATGGTAAACAAAGTAAGTCGGTAAGAGAAAGTTGAATCCACAATTCACGAATCCATAAAATATGACGAGGAATAGCATGTTTATGTTCACCAAAGACTGCATCTGTTTCTTTAATAGTAGAAAGGGTAGTAAATGCAATAGATTCTGGATCTCCCCAGATACCTTTATTACGTATATCCATACGAGCAAATACTACGTCATATTCACGGCTTGCTTTGCCATAGCGATATTCAAAATTAAAGTCTAAGGTATGACGAAAAAATATAACTCGGTCTGTTGGATTATCATCATTAAGTAATCGGAGATTTCTACCATAGGTAAAGTCAGGCATTTTCAATTTTGTCCAAAACCTAAATTCACTATCTCCATTTACATAGGTTAATAATGCTTTCTTAGGTTTCTCTTTTTTTTCTTCTTTCTTTTTTTCACTCTCTTCTTGAGCAACCTTTTCTTTAACAACCTTCTCTTCTTTAATAACTTTTTCCCCTACATCTTTTTTAGCCACTTCCTCTTTGGCTACCGCCTCTTTTACGGTATCTGCAGGTCTTTGGGCTGCAGGCTGTGCTACAACACCTACTGCTATGAGTAGTATTCCATAAAGTAAAGCCCTTTGAAGAGGATAGTACAAGCGTAGCTGCTTGCTCATAAATTCTCCTTATTTTCCTAAAACTGAAGTAAAATCTGTTGCTTACTATGCTACTACCTTTTTTAAGAATCCAGTGCCCCCTGAGACATCCTCAAGTTAATGATTTTCGCTAATTTGTCAAATTAATTTTTTATACGTATTATTGAAAAAGGAGGGTAAAAAGTATCACAAAAGGTAAAGGCTCATCATGTCAAAAAAGTATAAAGGCCTTCTAGGAGCACATATGTCAATCTCTGGAGGTATAGATCAAGCCTTCTGGAGAGGGCATTCAATAGGGTGCACTACTATTCAAATCTTTACTCATAGTAACCGCCAATGGCACTGTAAAGAGCTCTCTCAAGAGGTTATAGAAAGCACTAAAAGAGCTCAAAAAGAAACCGGTATTACAACCTCAGTAGCTCATGCAAGCTATCTTATCAACCTTGGCACTGCTTCAGCAGATACGCTTAAAAAGTCACAAGAAACACTCGGCAAAGAGCTTATACACTGTGAGCAACTTTCATTACCCTACCTTGTACTACACCCAGGAGCAGGAGTAAAAGATGAACAGCGAGGACTTCAACAAATAGCTGAATCACTTAATATTCTTTTTCAGACACACAAAAATTCTGTAATGGTACTTTTAGAAACCATGGCTGGTCAAGGCTCGTGCGTAGGCAGTACCTTTGAGCAGCTTGCATTTATTCGTTCTTTAGTTGAAGAAAAAGAGCGCGTAGGGATATGTCTTGATACTTGCCATATATGGGCCGCTGGCTACGACTTTTCAACAGAGAAAGCTTATAACAACCTATGGAAAGACTTTGATGACATTATTGGATTTCAGCATCTTAAGGCTCTTCATATAAATGATTCCCTAAAACCGAAAAATTCTTGCGTAGATAGGCATGCAGACATCGGCAAGGGTACAATTCCTTTAAAGGCGTTTACATTGCTTATGAACGATCCTCGTCTTCTTTTTATTCCTAAACTCTTAGAAACACCCAACGATACGCTTGAAGGCTTTGCCCACAACCTCCAGGTACTAAACAGTCTTTTGGTAAAAAAATAAGAGCAGATAGTTAAAGACTCGCAACTAGCTAAGAAGGAATTGTAGTAACGTTTTGAGTCCTTAACTATGTACTCTTACAAGCAGTGCTTCGTAACCAATACTACTTATAACTATGAAGGGAGAGAAAGTAGTTATAAGTAAGTACCTAACTAACCATGAAGCATTTTTAAGTTTGGCCTAAATAATAAAAAAAACAACACACTTTTTAATTTTCTTTATTGCAACAACAAAAAAACGGCTGCTTTCCAGCATTTTTTCTAAAAGCGCGTTGTTTTGTGTAAAAAACAACAAAAAAGCAACATCTTGCTGTGCGGAAGAGGTGTAAAAAAAAAGCCCGAGTTTTCAACAAAAATTAAAAAAGGGGAAAATGAAGGTAATGAAGTAAGAAAGAAAATGTAAAGAAAATTTTAGGCTGGAACCTCTTGAAAGCATTCAACTCGGTCATCAACTTCCCAAGCATCAAATCCTTCTGCAGAAAAGGCAAACTCAAAGCCTGTATGAACTTCTTTAACCGGTTTACGCTCGCGCTGGAGCCCTTTGATAGGGCCTTCACCAATTTTTTGTTTACCACGCCAGACAATAACCTTACCATCTTTGACAAATCTGCCTGATTTAACTTGAGCTCCTGCAATTTTGCCTATATTTTTAATATCAAATACTTTGATAACAGTAGCTTCACCAACTTTTTTCGTTACTGTCACTACTGGTCTACCAGCTTCAGCGATGGCCTCAAGCTCTTCAAGAAGCTTATAGATAATATCAAAATGTTTTATGGCAACAGGATGTCGCTGTAAAGCAGCAGTCGCACTTGGCTGAGTTTTTACATGGAAACCATAAATCGAAGATTGGGTATCCGAAGCAAAAAGAACATCACTCTCGGTGATATCTCCTACTGCAGCATGAACAACAACAAACTTTTTAGGCGCTTTAGCAGAAAGTTTTTCAATAGCGTTTATAAGAGCTTCTTTAGAAGAAGCATTATCTGATTTAATAATAAGACGAATAGCTTCACCATCAAATGTCTTTTTAAGAAGTGTTTCAGCACGAGATTCTACTGTTTGAGTAGCTGTTCTTCGCTTTAATGATTCTTGTGCTACCACTTCAAAAGGATCACCAGCATGAGGAAGTTCTGAAAAGCCTGCTACTTGTACAGGGGTAGAAGGTCCAACCTCAGTTACCCGCTTACCATAGCTATCTACTAAGGAACTTACTTTTCCTTGTCTGGTACCAGAAACAAAATAGTCCCCTATTTTAAGAATACCATGATGACAAATAACAGTAGCTACCGGACCACGCCCTTTTTCTAGCTTCGATTCTAACACATAGCCTCGAGCAGGAATAGACATATTCGCTTTAAGATCCATAAGCTGTGCTTGCAATACAATAACTTCAAGAAGTTCCGAAACTCCTGTACCCACTTTTGCAGAGATAGGCATACAGACAGTAGTGCCTCCCCATTCTTCAGGAACAAGATCAACTTGTGCAAGCTGTCTTTTGACTGTTTCTATCTGAGCAGGTGTTGCCTTATCTACCTTGTTAATAGCAACAATGATAGGTAATTCTACTGCTTGAGCAAGCCTAATAGCATCAAGCGTTTGTGGCATTACACCATCATCTGCAGCAACAATTAAGATAGCAATATCTGCAACTTTAATTCCTCGTGCTCGCATCAAAGAGAATGCTTCATGACCAGGTGTATCGAGAAAAACAACTCCGCCTTGCTCAGTACGTACCTCATATGCTCCTAAATGTTGGGTGATTCCACCCTTTTCTTTTGCAGCAACACGAGTCTTTCGAATAAAATCAAGGAGCGTAGTCTTACCATGATCAACATGCCCAATAACAACCACAATAGGAAGTCTTTCTTGCCAACGTCCTTCTTGGACTGCTGGTGCAAGAGGTCCTCTAGATGTTTCTTTTGGTGCTTGCGAAGGTTTTTCCACAACTTTCAGCCCATAGATATGTGCTAGTTGGGCAACAATTTTTTCAGGAAGTAATTGGTTTTTTGTAACAACAATCCCTTGTTTTAAAAGGGTTATTATTACTTCGCTTACTTGTTTATGAGCTTTTTGAGCAATTTCGGCTACACTCATAGAAGAAAGTACAATCGAATCCTCTGGCTCTTTCTCTTTTTCTTTTGCAGGCTTATTCACCAAAGATGGTTTACTCTGAGGAGCTACTTCTGGTTGTGCTGCTTGTGCTAAAGGCTCTTCTTGTTTTGCTGCCGGCTTTGTAAGGACATTTTTTACCTTTTCAATAGCCTCTGCAGGTACAATTGCTATATGACTTGCAAGCTCAAATCCTTGGTCTTTTAAAAGCTTTAAGAGCTCTTTATTTGAGATGCCTAATTCTTTAGAAA
The DNA here is from genome assembly GCA_963848965.1 of uncultured bacterium. Taxonomy (GTDB): domain Bacteria; phylum Babelota; class Babeliae; order Babelales; family Babelaceae; genus CAWKFG01. Next base: position 58,143 of record CAWKFG010000005.1, on the reverse strand, counting down.
GTTCATAAACTCGTATTGCCATTTATTTCCCGTTATTTTGATTATTATTCATTTACTTGAACTTCTTCTTCAAATGGTTCATTTTGAGCTTTTTCTGTATCGTTTTTAACAAGATGAATATTCATTCCTGTAAGCTCTGAAGCCAAAGCTATATTTTGTCCCATTTTACCAATAGCAATGGAGCGCTGATCTTCATCCACCCAAACGTGAGCATTTTTTGTATCAACAAGCTCAACTCGGTTGACTTCTGCAGGTTTTAAAGCATCTCTAATTAAATCTTCAAGAGAGCGGTTAAACGCTATTATATCTATTTTTTCAGTACCTAATTCTCGTAAAATAGGCTTTATACGAGCTCCGCCAACACCTACACAAGTTCCTACAGGATCAATATTTTTATCATGTGACACTACAAGAACCTTTGATTTATAGCCAGGAGCACGAACGATTTTTTTAATTTCAACTAACTTCTCAAAAATTTCAGGAACTTCAAGTTCAAAAAGCCTTCTTAAAAATTCAGGCGAAGTTCTATCTAAAATAAGCTGATTTTCATGACGAGGTTCTGGTAAAACTTCTTTAAGCAAAGCACGTAGAGGATATCCTACAATACATTTGTCTCCAGGTATCGTAAGCGATTTTGGCAAAAAGGCAAAAGTATCTTGCAATTTTACTGTAATACCATTACGCTCACACTTGTGAATGATACCATGAACAATAGTATTTTCTTTTGGTTTAAACTCTTGATAAACAGCAGATGACTCTATAGCACGAATTTTTTGAGCAATAACTTGTTTTGCTTTAAGGATCTCGATACGACCTATTGTTCCTTCAAAAGGAAGATCAAGTGTATCTCCTACCTGAGCATCCTCTTTGATTGAACGTGCTTTACGCAAGCTTATTTGAGTATCGTCATCTTGTACCGTATTAACTACAACTTTTTCTATAAAGACTTCAATCTCATCAATCTTACGATTATAGGTCACTTTAAGAGGTAAATCAGGATACTTTTTCTTATAAGCAGCAAGCATCCCTTCTGCAATAATAGCGCTTAATACAGATCGATCTAAACCTTTTTCCTCAACGAGTTCATCTATCACTTGTGAAAGTTTCACGGTGTTCCTTAGCAGATTAATATTTGTGAAGTGCTCAAAAGTAGTATAACACACCTTTTTGAAAAAGAGAAGGCGCTTTCTCAGACCTTATCTTTTGTTCGTTACAAATAGTGTAACCACCCACTATTATATATATTATATATATTATATATAATAATAATGGGTGAGCAAAAAAATGTGGATAACTCACTTTTTGCTCACCGGATAGCTTGATCTAATCAAGCTTTTGCTAGCTTCATACCAATGTGGATAACTTGTGGATAACCTGTGGATAACTTGTGGATAACTTTTTTGCTCTATTCAAAAAACTGATTATAAGAGGCTATACAGATAGGCATTCTGTATAGTTTGATAAAATCAAAGTATTGGGATGGTATGGAAGAGTTATCCACATTTTTTTGGGTACTTATCCACAAGTTATCCACAAGTTATCCACATTTTGATTTTTATTTTTGTTTCAATCAGAAAAATCCATTTTTCAGTTGCCAAAGAGAAAAGAGGGCTGTTTTATAATTCTAATATATATTTTTTAGCCCGCGGTACTTGCGCTTACTTGGTACGTATCTGTAGTTGCTCTTTGATGAACTGGAAGTCCTGGAGCCATACAAGAGCTTGTGTTTGATTTCTCAATATATAAGCGGGGTGATAAGTAGGAATAATGATCATACCGTCACGTTCAATAATTTTTCCACGTACTTTTGTTATTTGAAGAGGTGTTTCTGCAAGAGCATTAAGGGCAATGGAGCCGAGGGTGCAAATAACTTTAGGCCGTATTATTTTAATTTGATTAAATAGAAATAGTTTTGTGCATGTTGATATCTCTATAGGGGCTGGCGCTCTATTTTCAGGAGGGCGGCATTTAACTATATTTGTGATAAACACATCTTCGCGTGCAATATCAACTTTAGCAAGTACTCTATTGAGTAGCTGGCCTGATTTTCCAACAAATGGTCTTCCTTGAAGATCCTCATCTCGTCCTGGAGCTTCACCTACAAAAAGGAGATCTGCATCAGGATTGCCTTCGCCAAAAACGACATTTTTCCGGCCAAGAAATCCTAATGGGCACTGGACACAATTTCTATAGGGCGCATATAACTTGTCTAAAAGTTGTTGTTTAAATGCTTTTGGATCCATACTAGTCTTTGTTAAGAGGTATAGTCTTTCTAGTAAGTATACCATAGATTAGATTTTAGTAGCATTCTTTATGTAAGCAGTTTATAGAGACAGCTTGACAAATCAAATTAAGTAGGCTTAGACTAAACGCCAACTTAATTTTTTAAAGAGGGCCTCATGAAGCAAAAATATATTTTTCTTATAAGCAGTATACTTTATTTGTATTCTACTTTTTATACTGTTCAAGCAGCAGTAGATCCAAATGATGTTATTTCATCACGTGTACAATCTTTTATGGCACAATATCAAGTTCCTGGGGTAGCTGTCGCTCTTTATTACCAAGGTAAGGAATATGTACGTACGTTTGGAGTTGCTCATGTACGCAATCAAACTCCAATAGCAACAAACACTATTTTTGAAATAGGCTCTCTTACAAAAGTATTTACTTCAACATGGTTAGCTTATGAAGCACAACAAGGAACTGCTCGCTTGGGATGTCAATTACGTCAATGTTTAGACTATCTTAGAACTCATCCAAATCAACTTAATCCTATTACCTTGCAACAACTAGCGACACATACTTCAAGTTTACCACGTGAAACTATAGTTCCAGGATCTGCTGATTCCGAGAGAGACCTTGTTAATGCTTTTGCTCAATGGTCTCCCCCTTATCCTATAGGAACAAGATTTCTTTATTCTAATGTAGGATATGTCTTTTTAGGGTATGCTTTACAGGATCGCACTCATAAAAAGTTTTATGATGCAGTAAGAACTATTATTTTAACCCCTCTTAAAATGACAAGCACTTTTATTCAAGTGCCAAATTCTCTTGTTTCGTTATATGCCCAAGGGTATCAACAAGACGGTAGTAGTGCTTCTCGCTTTACTACAACAGGAGTTGGCACAAGCGGGGCATTACGTTCAACTATTAAAGACATGAAAGAGTTTCTTAAAGCTAACTTAAATCTTATAGGATCTTTCCAGCTTAAATCTGCTATGCAGTATGCTCAACAACCATTCTTTCCGGTCGATAGTGGATTAACTATAGGGCTTGGTTGGCAGCGCCCTATTATAGGTGGTATAGAATTCATCAATAAAGATGGCGGTACTGCAGGCTTTACAAGTTACATAGCTATGGTTCCAGGAAAAACTATGGGAGTTGTATTACTGGTAAATAAAGCTGGTGTACCAACTGTTGGGACAGGCCGTGCTATACTTACAGATCTTGTAAGCAGTGGTGCATAAGAACCTAGACAAGTTAGAGCAAGTATTCAGCGCTTTCAAGATAGTGCCTAAGTTCTACCAGAGAAAATTACTTGCTCTTTGTCGCTTGGTTATTTTCTATAGTATACGTACCAGTATCCTTCTTGATAGTAACAGTATAATGAGGTTCTTCTTCTTTGATGCGTGATGTAGAAGTAGCTGTTTCGAGCTCTTTAAGAATATTTGGAAGATGAATAAGAAACTTTTTTAGAATAAAATCAACATGAGCGGGGCCAGAACCATTAAGTATAATACGTGCTTGTGTTAAGTTGAGTGCTGGTTCGAATGTCCGTTGAGAAAAAAACGGTACTTTTTTGGTGCTCGATTTAAGGAGCTCTTTGGTTTTCTTATACATCCCTTGGGGATCTAAGCATTGCATAATATCACTGGTAGAATACAATGAAAATACCTGTTTAAATACTGGTGATTTTACACAATGAGCGTTATGCTCTTGCACAGGACATGCAAGGAGTACCAACTTATCTACAACAAATTCGCTATCTTTATGCTCTTGTGCTATTTGAGCAAGATTGAGAGCTACATTGCAGCCATGGCTCTGAGCAATGACAATAAGCGGTCTTTTATGTTTTTTTAACTCATGATACAGTTTGTGTGCAGCTTTTTTACGTGCATCAAAGTTAAGGCTTCCACTCCACCCATAGAGATAAAAAGAATCAAGAGGAAATGCGTCAGGTGCTGCTTCGTGTAAAATATAGGGAATACGTCCAAGAAAATATTTGTTGCCTTGTTTTGTTGCAGGAGCAAATCCTAAAGGGCAATCGAGCCAATGAACAAGCCAGCGATATGCACTAAAGAGGGTGCCGTGAATAAATACGATAAGTGGTTTTTCTTCTTTTAAAGTGCTTTGTTTATCAGGCAGTGATTGGCATATGAGTAGTGTAGTGCTACTTATAAACAAAAGAGCTAACACAAGCATACATTTCTTTGTTTTATGAATCATACAATAACCTAGAATAAAGAGTAAGTTTTACGCACTTTATTGTACCAAACAAAAAAGTGGCTCACAAAAGGGTTCGTTTGCTGCTTTTTGGTAGCGCTTTTACGAGTGGTTATAGTTTACTTTTTATGAATTTTTATCGTATGAGAGAGGGTAATTCCTTTAATGCTTCCTCAAATGGTAGAACGGTGATAGATCCATGATATTCTTTATGCTTGCCAAGAAAGAGCATATGAAGTTTTGCTTCAGGGTAGTCTTGACCAAACTCTTTGAGCCCTTTAAGGTTTTTACTGGTAATTTGTGATGAGCGCTTAATTTCAAAGGCATGGAGACCATGTGGTCCATAAATGACAAAGTCTACTTCAGTTCCTGTAGAAGTTCTCCAAAAATATATTTTATAGTCGAGGTTAAAATAATCATTTATAGCGCTAAGCGACTGTAAAAAAAGAGTTTCTAAGGTAGCTCCATCTATCTCTTCTTGTGTATCTAAGGCACCCATTGGTCTTAAAATTCTGTATACTCCAGTATCAAAAAAATAGAACTTTTCATGAGCGATCATTTTTCTTTTTGCGCGTAGAGTAAAAGTAGGGAGCCTTACTGCTAAAAGGAGATCCTCAAGGATTGCAAAGTAACTTGCTACCATAAGTCGGTTTAGCGAAAGTTCGCGTGCTATTTCTGAAAAGTTCAAGACATGTCCTTGAGAAAAGCTAGCAATTTCTAAAAAGCGAGTAAATGCTCCAATGTTTCTTGTAAGCCCTTCTTGTAAAATCTCTTCTCGCAAATATGTTTGAACATAGCTTTCTAGATATCTTTTAGGATCAGAGTGGCTTACTGCTGCAGGTAGTAATCCAAAGGTAAGAGCATGTTGAAGGTTAAAATCAGCACCTATTTCTTGAATTACAAGTGGATGCATGTAATATCTAAGTGCTCTTCCTGCAAGAAGATTTACACCCTTTCTTCTTAAGCTTCTAGCACTAGAGCCTGTGAGCAAAAATCGTAGTTGGCGATTTTCAATGAGTCTATGTACTTCGTTAAGTAATTCTGGTACACGCTGTACTTCATCGATTACAATCCAATCTCTATAATGTGGAGGAATAAGATTCTCCAATCTGTTAGGATGAGCAGAAAGTGAGCTATATGTTGAAAAATCAAGCAGATCGAGATATAAAGCGGTTGGTAAATGTGCTTTAATCCAGGAGGTTTTTCCTGTGCCTCGAGGACCAAATAAGAAGATACTATTTGATTCTTCAAGGGGTAATTTTAAAATTCTGTTATACATACCATCATTTTTCATGAAAATTTGATCTTTACATCATCAATTTTACAGAATTTTTGATTTTATAGCAATAAACTTTGAATTTTTGTTAGTTAAATCATCATTTTTCACATAAATTTGATGTTTCTACCATCAATTTTACAAAATTTTTGGGTTTATAGTAGCAGGTTATAGTTTTAACCGTTTGTGAAGATTCGGTAGATTTTCTAGTAAAGTGTTATAGCTAGAGAGAGTTTTATAATAGCTTTATTAAAATTATACAGTAGTGGAGAACATCTTAATGAAGGCAAAGTTTAATTATAACCTCGATTATAGAACAATAGATTTTCGAAAGCATCCAGAACTTTACCAAATAGGTAAAGGGGAACAAGGGGTCTTACTTGTTGAGCCCTATAAATCGGAAATCTTGCCTTATTGGCGTTTTAGGACACCAGACATTGCGAAACAATCAGCAGATAAGATTTATGAGCTCTTTCTTGAGTATAAAAAGCAAAAGGACTTTGTAGGAATGGATATGGCGCGCAAGTTTCTTCAAATGGGATTTACTCGGGCACGTCGCTATGCAAATCATAAATCAGGTAGAAAATGGAATAAAGATCATACCCAAGTATTACCAATTGATAGTGATCCTCTAAAGGCGGAGTCAGCACGTATCTTTTACGAAAAATATAAACAAGTTATGAATGATCTTGAGTACCAAGCTTTAAAAGACAAACATCAAAAAAAAGTTAAATAGAAACCATACTAAAGTGCAGTTTTTACCATTTACAAACTTTAAAAATCATATAAAGTATATATTTAATAACTTTTCTATCTTGCTATGAATTTAAATAATAGTGGATATACAAGCATATAAAAGTATTAAATAATTTTATTGAAAGAATATAATATGATTAAAAAATGTATGCTGATTTTGCTAACAATTATTTCTGTTTCAGAAGTTTTATATTGTATGAACAAAGAAGATCTTAAGTATGAGCTTTATGAGGCTATTAGATTTGGTAGAACTGTTGAAGAAATTAGAGCTTGGATAGACAAAGGTTCTGATCTCAATTATTGTGGCCATGTAGGTACTCCTTTAACGATGGAAGTATCAAAATCCGATGGAGCTTGTAGAACAGAAGTTATACGTTTATTACTTGAAGCAGGAGCTAACGCAGATAAGCAAAATAGAGATGGAGCAGCGCCATTACATTTTGCAGCTTCAAAACAAGTAGTAAATTTTGAACTATTAAACCTGCTTTTAGGATACGCAAAACAGGTTGATATACGTGATGTTGCAGGAAGGACTCCGCTTATGCGCAGTGCTCAGTATGGGTGTACAGAGATAGCAAAAATGTTACTTGCACATAAAGCTGATATTAACGCCCAAGATTTAGAAGGAGATACTCCTTTAATGTATGCTATTGAGTTCCGTCAGATACCTATGATTAAGTTGTTGCTAGAAAATGGGGCAGATATTTCTATAAAAAATAATAAAGGTCTCTATGCATATGATTGTGCTATTAGGTTTTATCATGCTGCGTTTTTACACCATGACTCAACAAACGGACTACTATATAGAAATATAGCCAACATGTTATATGAACACTATATGATGCTCTACATGCCGCTTTATGAACATTTGAAACAGCTCTTTGCTCCAGAACTAGTACAACTTCTTTTGGCATTCTACTTTAATATTCCCCAAGGACATATGAAAAGAATAGAGTTATGATGGAACTTCAAGCTCCAGATACCGTTTAAGGAATTTAAGCCAATTGGTTTTGACTGCAAAATCGTTAATAAGATAGGATTTGTGCATAATAATCTCAGGAAAGTAAATAGAGACCCCTTTTGCATATTGAAGATTTTTTCCTACAGCGTTTGCTATTACAACATTATTAATAGTGTTAATTCCTTGATTAATAAGTTCATTAATCTCTGTTTTCCATGCCTTTGTCTCATCAGGAGTCTGTAGCTCGCATTTATTTACGGTATATAATAAGTTGCTTAACAGATGGCTGAGATCAAGGAATGTTGGCTCATTAAATCGTGTGCAAAAATCTTTATGTTTGGCTTTTTTAATTGCTTCGTACACTGATCGTTCTTTCTGTTTATCAAGACCTTGTATGAGAAGTTTAGAAAGCATATCTATAGTTTGTTCAAGGCGGTAAGCTTGAGAAAGATCAACTGCTGAGTGAGTATAGTCGTGTGTTATTTTGCTATAAGTATCTTTATAAGAATTGACAAAATGGCGTGCAAATGCTTCTTTACTTAATGATTTAAAAAGAAATGGTTCAAAAATAGTTGCATAATTATATCCTGTTCCTAGCTCAACTTCTTGTGATGCTATAAAATATTCTACATCATCTTTAAAGGGTATAAAAACATCTGCACCTGCCATAGAACAAGCATCACAGCTTAAAATTGCAATTTTTTTCTTAAGAATGTGTGTACTAATATAGTGTAGTCCTTCTTTGAGTTGCTGATTGGTTAAATATTTACCTGAGATATCATCAAAGCATATACCTCTTTTTTTTGGTTTACTCATGTACTCAATGAAGCTTATGCTACGATCAAGCTCGATAAGCCGCGTCTTAGTGTTGTAGCGAAAGAGATCAGAAGGGTTAATAGACTTTTGTATTTCTGGTTCTAAAGGACCTGTACCATGGTTCCACAATATAAGTATAAGTTCGTCTGACGGATATTTTTCGTGAGCGCATTTTACACAATCTATTAAAGAGTCAATATCTCCACTATCCATTGAAAGTTCTGGTCCAATGGGAACTGTTTTATTCTTTTCTACAAAAAATCGTTTTGTTACTTTTTGGCCACCAAATTTGTGCATATCAAAATGGACAAATATTTTAAGCCTCTCATTAGAACCAATTTGTTGCATTTGCTTAATATTACGCCCTGCAAAAGGAAAGAGATCATTACGTGCTGCCATATATACAACAACTGTATACGTAGGCATATTAGAAGTAAGCGTAGCTTCAACATATGCTGTAAAGCAGAGGACATAGGAATACAATAAAAATTGTTTAAGAGAGCGTATCATAGAGCATCCTATCTCAGCATCACATATGCTCTGAGGAAGTTAAGCCAACTTGTTCTTAGTGCAAACTCAGTTTGTGGGTATGATTTGTGTATTCTTGTTTCAGGAAAATAAATTGAGATCCCCTTTGCAGATTGGAGGTTTCTGCCTACAGTATTTGCAATAACAATATCACCAATAAGCGAGTTGCCTGCAGCTAAAAGCTCTGAAAGGCTCTTTTTAAATGTTACTGTTTCTTGAGCATCGATTAATTCACATTTATCTATATGAGACAGCATATTGGTTAAAAAGTGACTAATATCTATGTACGTAGTTTCAGTAAAATTAGTACTCGTACGTCTGCTAAGCCTGATTGCCTCTTTTACAGATCTATTTTTCTGATTTTGTAAGCCATATATAAGGTGGTTTGCTATCTGGTCTATATTGTGCTCAAGAAGATCTATCTTTGATAAATTGATTGCTGAATGAGTATAATCTTGTGTGATTCTGCTATAGGTATCTTTAAAGCATGAAACAAAGTGATGAGCAAATGATTCTTTATCTAACGAGGAGAACATAAACGGTTCAAAAAGTGCTGTATAATTGTATCCTGTTCCAAGCTCAACTTCTTGAGAGCCGATAAAGTATTCTACATAATCCTTTAAGGGGCTCATAATACCAATACCTGACATATGGCATGCATCACACGCAAGAATTGCTACTTTCTTTTTTATGATATCTTTTGAGATAATTTCAAGGCCTTCACGTAGTTGCTGATTGGTTAAATATCTTCCCGATGAATCATCAATCAAAATACCTTTACAATCATCTTCAAACTCTATTTTGCCGCCTGTAATATGATCTAGAAAGCTTACGCTTCTGTTAAGTTCAATAAGCTTATTTTTAGGATTATACGAAAAAAGTTCTGAAGGGTTTATAGCGCGCTGTAAAGAAGGCTCTATTTCACCAGTTCCATGATTCCATAGGATTATTACTAGTTCATCTGAAGGAAACATTTCATGAGCGCACCTTACGCAATCTATTAATGAGTTAATGTCTCCGCTATCCATACAAAGATCGGGGCCAACTTGACCTATTTTATGCTTTTCGTCAATAAAGAATCGTTTTGTTAAGCGGCTTTGTGCAGGTTTATGCATATCAAATTGAATGAAAAGCTTAAGTCGCTCATTGGAGCCAATTTGTTGCATCTGTTTGATATTACGTCCTGCAAAAGGAAAGAGGTCATTACGAGCAGCCATATATACAACGACCGTGTAACTTGGTAATTTATCAACGGGTACAATGGCAGCGACATCAACTTTTGTGGTTGCGTATGATATACATGAAAAGAATAGACACGTTATAAAAAAAGATACAGCTAATACAAGATGCTTCATACTCTCCCCCCTTTTGTATGTGCTATGATTAGTCTAATCTATCCTTTCTTTTGAGGGCAATGGTTTGTCGTTTTGCTTACTGAAATTATTGAGAGCAAACGAACTTGCTAGCAAAAACTTAACGCAGTTACTTACATCAGTTATTGTCTTGACAAAGAAGGTGCTTTGATTTAGTTTTCAGTGAAACTTAAGAGATACTTGTTATAAAAGGCTGTAATATGCAAAAGCTAGTTATGGGCAACTTTGTAAAACTTTGTAAAAGAGCTTACTTGTTGCATACGCTCTTTAATAAGAAAGTACTTGCTCTTCTTGTTTCTTTTTGTTTTAAATTAGGGTGTATAGGATTCTTTTTACCAGAAAAGTATCTTTTAAGTATGGAAAAAGATACTGAGCAGAAAATACCTGAAGAAGCTTATACTCTTATAATTAATAACCAGCTGCCGATAGTACTCGATACTGTAACAAGTGCAGTGCTTACACGTATTTTTCCTGTTTCCTCTAAGAATATTACATTTTCTTATCCACTCTCTACATATCAGTGCTTTCAAGAATTACTACTCTTATGGAGGAACTATAAAGGCAAAGTTGAAAGGGAAGAGCTTATAAGTAAGCTGAATGCAGCTATAGACATACAGGAAAGCAAGGAAAAATCGGGTTCTGGAGATTACATCTTACTTTTTATAAAATATTTATACCATGAAGAGCACTCTGATGTTAGAGAACGTGATCTTGCTCATGTTATAAGGAAATGCTTAAGAGAAAGGTATTTTTTCACTATTAATGTTGAGCAAGGGCTGAATAGCTTGACAAGTAAAGTATATGTTTTTCATAAGATAGCAGATTTTTTTCCTTTCCTTAAAACAGCATTTCTCTTTGAAGAAAATCGACGATTTACGCTACAGCATGAAGTAAATATAACAGCTCTTGGCTTTCTAGTAGAGCATATACTACGCGAATGGTATCTTTTTGCTCACAAGCACAGTCTTGATTTTAAACAAACCTGTTTAAGTAATGATAGTAAGGAATTGGTTCTCTTATTATATAAAGCACTGGTGACGCTCTTTAATACGTATGATCATAATAAGCACTTTGAGGGTATTTTAGAACTTGCTTGTAACTCAGATTTAGAACCATTAAAAATAGCATTGTTACGCTATGCTCTCGGTCAAGATGATAGAGAACATTTACTATCTGTATTTGCTCTACCTTTAGCAGAAAGTTTATTTCCGCTAGCTCTTTCCCATGATAATGCAGCCAGAGCTCTTAAATGGATTAATGCTATGAACCGTAATCCTAAGTTTAGTATCGCTCTATCGACTATTGAAGAGAAATATACGTCCTATCTTGTGCATAATATAGTAGAGCTGTCGAAAAATAGTGAGTTTTGCAAGTTTTTTGCACAGGAGCCTAATAGACGACATGTTGAACATACAGTCAATCAAAAATTAATGAAGACTTATCATTATACCTTTGCTCATCAACAGGAATTTAGTGTAGAGAAAGATATTACCTGCTGGTGTCAGGCAAAAGAGATGATAAGTGCGCAGGATGAGTTGAACTTTAGAAAACCGATTTTAGTAGGTTTTTCAGATGGAACTATACAGATTTGGAGTCAAAGTAGGAAAGATGAGTATATCTTAAAACAATCTAAAAAACTTCATGACAAAGCACTATGTGCTTTAACTCAATCAGATTCCCCGCTCTTTAGTTTTTGCTCATCATCAGTAGATGGAACAATACGATTATGGAAAAGAGGGGTGCTAACAGAAGAAAGGGCTCTGGTTGGACATACAGACAGGGTAGGAACAATAATAGAAGCCTCTCAGATGTCTTTTAGTGTAGAGGATTTTGTTTTTCCATTAGTATGGTTGTATCCATGGGAGCAATTTGAACCTTCGCTTATACTCTTATCTGGTTCTCGCGATACTACTATCCGCGCATGGAATTGTAAAGATGGAAAATGTCTTCTTGTTCTTAGCGGCCATACAAAAGAAATTTCTGCCATTGAAGCTCTTAATTCACGAACACTTGTCTCGACATCTCTTGACGGAACTATGCGCATATGGAGTACCGAGACTAAAGAATGTTTAAAAACGATAATGCTTGAAGACGCTATAGGTATAACGTCTTTACTGAAGATAAGCGAAAATAGGGTAATTGTAGGTTTAGAAAATGGAAATCTGTACTGCATAGACTTACTAAAAGAGGCGCCATACTTTAGTATAAAGCGCTTGGAAAATCATGATGCTTCTGTCATACGTATCTGTTCATTAGACGAGACTCATTTTGTTACCTGCTCGCGTGATAAAAACGTAAAAATATGGGATTTGAAAGCTCTTGGATGCATTCAAGTATTGGGGCATCAAAGTCCTCTATGCTCTTTATGTATCTTAGATACATATACTTTGGTAACAGCATGTGAAGATAAAACCGTTCATATATGGTCGCGACCGCAATTTTATTCCTCGTTAGATGCTATTAAAGCATTGGGAATAACGTCTTTTCAGAAATGCCTTACTGGTAAAAACACCTTATGATAGTACAGTTTCTGCATAAAGTTTGTGTTGAGCAGAAAGTTCACTAAACCAAGCAAGCGCTGCTGTAAGGCCAAAACTTAACTGAAAATCTAAAAAGAACAATTCAAGAGGATTATAAAGAAGTACTGCAAGGGTTGTTATGCTTAGAAGAGCAAGCGGATGAGCTGGTAATGTTCTTAAAGCGCACAGCCTATAGAGTACAAAGGTTATGAGAGCTCTCATAAATGATATGCTGGGCCAAGTAAGTATATGATAGAGTACAATCAAAAAAAGCATAATACACTGTTTTACAAAGAATGGTAATGGTATAAGGCGCAGTAACATAGCCCATAACAATACAATAAGTATTACATGTAATCCTGATCGTGCTAAGTAATGTACTATTCCCCATTGAGTAAATTGCTCTTTTATACGTTCAAGCATATGAGTATCTGCAGGCTTTGTGCCAAGAAAAATAGAGGAGAATAATGCTCCCGTTTGTTTACTCATTTTTTTCAGAATATTTTCAGTAACTCGTTGCCTTGTATGTGCGAGAAATCTATTAAAGCTATACCCTGGATGTTTAATAAGTGTATAGTCTATTTTGGGTAAAAAAAGCGTAGCTATAACGCCTTCTTTTATAAGATAATTTTCAAATGAGTGATTGGTAACTGGTTTAATAACGAGATTCTTAACGTGTATGGTATCACCAACATAAAACTGTGGTTTATACAGTAGATGCATCTTAATAGTATATCGTGCAGGTACTGTTTTATTATCATACTTGATTGTTTGCGTAGTAATAGTAACTGCATGTTTAAATCTGTTTGCAGTAGTTTCACAAGAACAGACATATGCTGTACAGGAAACAGGCTTATTAACAAAAGTTGTATAGAAAGTAGTGTGCTGTGCAATTATACGCTCATAGTGCCATCCTGCAAACAAAAATACTGTATATACTAAGCAACTTGTAACCACTGTTTGTAAAGAGCATTTGCAAAAGAGATACAGACAAAAAGTAGCTGCGATGAGTAAAGCGAAAAGAAAGTGAAGAAAAACAGAAGGGCTATATGCTTTGCCTATAATACCACCAATACAAGCGAGCGTAATCCAAAAGAGAGGCGGTAAAGAGAAATAAACAAAGTGCTTTTTAAGTACTTTCAGCATTCTTGTACCTATGTAGAGGTATTTAATTTCAAGATATGCTTTATTTTATGATTTGTCAAAGGCATGGATTTCTAGTAGTCTATGTTATAGTTCCAAGAGCACATTAAGTAAAAGAGAAATTCAATTCATCTGCTCATTTTTCAGTAAAGAGTTCTTTTTCAAGAAATCATTCTTTCCATTAAATGCCATAAATACTGAATTATTGAGGTCCTAGACCAAACGCGGAAATAATGTCTTGTGCATGGGTAGAAACATCTACATTTTCAATAATTTTGACAATCTTACCTTCCTCATTAACTAAAAAGGTAATACGGGCTGGAAACAGGGCATTTATAGCGCTTTTATAGGCACCATAGCGTTGTGCTACTTCTTTAGAGCTGTCGCTTAAGAGAGTAAAGGGAAGATGATATTTTTCTTTAAACTTTTTTAATGTTTCAGGGCTATCATAACTTATGCCAAATACTTTAATATCTTTTTCTTTATAGATATCATAGGCATCTCGAATACCGCATGCTTGTTGTGTGCATCCTGGTGTATCTGCTTTTGGAAAGAAATAGATAACAACTCTATGTCCTTTCAATCGGTGAAGGCTGCGCTCATTACCTTCTTCGTCTACAAGGGTAAAATCTGGAGCTACGTCCCCTTTTTTAAGAGCAGGATATTTTTTGCGTGGTTTGAAAAAATGAAGAAACAACAAGATGCCACTTATTACAAAAACTGTGCTGAGAAATAGTTTTGCTAGGTAATCCATACAGGTGCCCTTTCTTTTCTTTGAGTATACTTAAGAAAGAGCACCTTATGCAAGAGTCCTTATAATGGAGCAATTGAAGAGAATGTTATTTTTTCACGTGTATCTTGGTCTACTAAAGTGACCGTAAAGTGAGGATTAAATGAGTGCAATGGTACAAAAATAAGACCATTGAGTGTAGTATATGGCTCAATTACCTGAGCTCTAGCAAACTTTGTAGCATAATCAATATCAAGTTGCTTATTTGCTTTTTCAGAGCCTACTCCATCTACTACTGCAGGGATTAAGAATGGCCAAATAAAGAGACCAGGGACTCCCCAACCAACTACTCTACTTACGGTAGAAGTATGTACTCTTTGTGCTACTTCATAAGGAGGTACACATGGTAAGCTAATACCACGCGCAGAAAATTTAAGATACCGATGAGAATTATTTGTTATGGTAATTTGTATAGGTTGATACCCTTGTCTTAAAACATCCCTATCTAAAAACATCTTACAGTCAACAGGACTAAAAACCTTATAACCAAATTTAATGTCCTCTTTATTAATAGGATGAGCTGTACATGAGTTAACAAGGTGAGGAAGAGGCTGAGCTCTATAACGAGCACATCCAGAAAGGAGTAAGCAGACAGCAATGAAGGCTGTTGAAAAAAGTTTTTTTCTATGCATAAGACCCCCTAGTAAAGCAGATAGAAAAATTTTAGGAAATATAAAAACACCACCAGTTTAACTTTAAAAAGACTTATTTTGTCAATTAGGTACAGTTTTATAGAATGTTCCACTACGTTTGACTTTTTAATGTAAATATTTACTATTTAGAATATACAACTTACATATAGCTTTTTATTAAAAATAAAGGATTATTATGGATTTTACTATTTTAAAATTAGCAGGAATGGTGCTGTTTCTAAGCTTAGGTTCTCTGATAGCATGTCCTTTTACTTTTATTAATGATGGTCCAACTGACGTTTTTATCTCTAACTATGATAAGAAAGCTGGAACATTAATAAAAGCGGGAACAACAAAGAATCTTGAAGGCGCAGTTGCAGCACGATTAGAAGTATATATTGAAAAGAGCAAAGATTCTGGAGAGTTTGATTTACGCTATCTGATAATTGAAGAAGAGTGTGCTGCAAAGGATGCTGCATTACCAGTTCTACAGTTTAGCAAGTTCTCTGATATGATGAACTTTAAGCTAAAATCTGGTGGATTAACAGTAGCTAGTCCAGAACCTTCTTTTGAAAATTCTGAGCTCGAGTAATCTCAAGCATCATATGAAGAAGAAAGATAGTTATAATAAGAGGGAAAAACTTCCCTCTTATTTGTTTATAGCACAAAGAGATTCTTCGTACTCAAAAACTGAGTTTTTGTTGCTGAAGATGTAATGTAGAAGAAAATCACTTTTGAACACTTGGAGTATGTGAAGCAGATTTTTTGTAGTACAAGTATCCTATAAGGGTAAGTACTCCAATACCAACTCCTACGTGAACCCACCTTTTAGAAAGCCACTGTAATTGTTTTTTCTGTTTATGTAGTGTTTCTTTTGGTAGAGAGGATGTTTCTTGTGGTGGCACTTGAGTAGTGGTCTCTTTTTCATTTTTGGCTTGATTACCGCTAGATGCTGTAGGTTGTTCTTCTGATTGTTGAGCAGGTTGTTCTTGCGGTATATTATAGATGCTAAAAACTGTTCGCTTTCTTTTCTTTCCTGGAGTAAAGACAGGTTTTGCATTCTTAAACGTCTCTCCTGTAGATTGTACATCTTCTCGTATTACTGTAGTACCAGGGGGCATTGCACTTGCTTCATCTTTTTGCTCTACTTCAGGAGTAATTTGAGGATGTAGCTGTCTCAACTTTTCCTCTATAGTATGTGCATCAGAAGATACCTCATCCTTTAATACCTTGAGAGGGTCTTTATTGGTTTGCATAGCTAGACAAAGAGTGCTAGAGCAAATACATAAATAAGTTATAATCTTTATCATAGAGTACCTCTTTTATATTTACGGTAGTAGAACTTTTATGTGTAGCGACGTTATACGTTTCAAGGATTTATTGAGAAAATAATATATAAAAAAATTATATTTCTTTTCCATGATTTACTATTTTTATAAGTATTTTGATTATAGGACCTTTTTTATGGACTTTCAAGTGATAAAGGATTGCGGCAAATACAGCACACTTATAGAGAGTTTCTATAAAAAGAGATGATTTCTGGTCCTATAGTAAATGCCTTTAATGCCCAAAATGCCTGTTTATTGTTTTTTTAAGTATCACTTTGTTATAATTTTAATAAAAATAGCGATAATGAAAAAGGTTTAGTATGAAAAACACATTCATAATTATACTTATTATTACTTTTCTCTATACGAGTTCTTATAGTATGACGCCAGTTCAACCTAGCTGGGATACTTTACCAAAAGAGGTAAAAGCACTTATCATTTCTTTCATATACGAGGGACCATCACTTGAGGCAGCTTTGAAAAAGCTTAAAGCATTAAGAGTAGTTAATAAAAAGTTTAAGGCTCTTATTGATAGCCCAGCTACGATTGAGGCTTTTACAAGAAATTATATTAAAGCTCATCCAGAAGAGCTCTTTTTGGTAGCTACAATAGGATCTCTTGAGAGGGCAAAGTTCCTGCTTGAAAAAGGCGCAAATAGTAATGTTAAGGTTCACTACGGAGAAACTCCTTTGCATGGAGCTATTGTTTCAGGGAATATAGACATGGTAAAGTTACTTCTTCAGAATAAAGCAGATATTAATGCACAAAATGAAGGTGGAGAAACTCCCTTATATCGAGCAATAGAGCTTGACCAGTTTGCTTTAGTAAACCTTTTATTAGCTGCAGGAGCAGATCCAAATATTAAAGATAAAACGGGTAATAGCGCTTTGCATGTAGCTGCTATAAAAAGTATAGCCAAGCCTGCATACTCACAAATGCCAGCTTTTACTCAGATGCTTGAAAAACTTAAAAATGCCGGTTTAAGAAGTTTATTGCAAGGAATAATAAAACAAAGTGGAAACAAGTGAAGATTGGATATCCATGCATTAATACGTCACTTGGCTGTTGTGCTAATCGAACATTTCGGTTAAGCTCCTATTCTTCTGCACGACTTGTGTCTACAGTACATGCTAATCTGGATGCACTGCAGCAAATTTTAGAATACAATGTAAAGATGGGATTACTTTTTTTTAGAATAAGTTCTTGTTTAGTGCCATTTGCTTCTCATTCGGTTATTGATTTTGATTGGGTAAAATTTTTTGCTCCTAAATTTGCTGCTCTTGGTGACTATATTAAAAAGCATAACTTGCGGATTTCTATGCATCCTGATCAGTTTGTGGTTATTAATTCACCAGATTCTACAATAGTGCAAAACAGTATACGAGAGCTTGAATATCATGCAACTGTTTTAGATAGCCTAGGACTAGATACCTCTGCAAAGATGCAAATTCATGGTGGAGGTGTCTATGGCAATAAAGAGGAAGCTCTTAAAAGATTTATCTCTACGTATCATACCTTGAGTGATAAAGTAAAACGCAGACTTGTTCTTGAAAATGATGAGCGATCATATTCATTAAAAGACTGCCTTTTTTTGCACGAACATACAGGAATACCTATACTTTTTGACACTCTACATCATGAGTGTTTACATAATGGCGAGCCGCTTGTAGAGGCGTTACAATTGGCGCTGGGGACATGGAATGTGCATGATGGTAGTGGCATGATCGATTATAGTAGCCAAGCTCCTGGTAACAGGGTGGGCAAACATGTTCAAACTATTAATGAAGAGCACTTTAAAGCTTTTTTAGAAGCGACAAAAGAACTTGACTTTGATATTATGCTTGAGATCAAGGATAAAGAGCTCAGTGCTCTTAAAGCAGTTGCGATAGCACGCAGCCTTAAAAGAATTGTATAATTTGTTTGCGATTGGTTGGAAGTTGCGTTAATATGAAGATGCACAAGAGCACAATTACTCATGAGGATAGGTATGCAACGGCCCCGCGTTCTTAAACAGATTTTAGCTAATGGTATGACAGTACTCATTGTACCACGACGAACTATTCCTAAAGTATCAACTCAGCTATGGTACAATGTAGGATCAAAAGATGAAAAAAGTGGAGAAAAAGGGATAGCGCATCTTATTGAACACATGATTTTTAAAGGTACAGGAATACTTTCAGAATGCGATATTAACCTTATTACTCATAAGCTTTCTGGGTACTGTAATGCATTTACTTCATATGATTATACAGGATATCTCTTTGACTTTCCTTCACAACACTGGCAAGAAGCGCTGCCTATCATGGCTGATTGTATGCGTAATTGCACATTTAAACAAGATTTTCTAAACTCTGAGCTGAAAGCTGTTATTCAAGAGCTCAAAATGTATAAGGATGATTATGTTTCAAGCATGATTGAGCATCTACTTTCAGCTATTTTTTATGATCATCCCTATCATCATCCTATTATTGGCTATAAGCAAGATCTATGGGGCTTAGAGCGTGAAGCTCTTGTAGCATTCTATCGTCATCACTATGTACCTAATAATGCAACCCTCGTTATTGTAGGTGATGTTGATCCTGATGAGGCGCTGAAAAATATTCATAAAGAGTTTGGTAATATTCCTGCTGATGAAAAGTATCAACCAGTACAGTATTACCATTCACCTGATTTGCGAAACTACACTGTTACTCTCTATCGAGATATCAAGCAGCCTATGGTTATAGGAGCGTGGATTATACCAGGTGCTCGTAAAGGAAAAGATTATCTTATTGATGTAGTCTCTTGGATTATAGGCTCTGGTAAGGGCTCAAGGTTATATAAGCGGCTTGTTGATGGTCTACAGCTTGTTACTGAGCTTGATGTTTTTAACTATGATCTTTTTGATTATGGTGTTTTCTTTGTCTACTTCCAGCCAAAAAAGAGCGAAGATATTGATCGTATTTTCTCCATTATTCATGAAGAGCTTGACGCAATAGCACATAAAGGGGTGGAAGAAGCTGAAGTAACAAGAGCAATTAAAAAAACTGAAGTTTCTTATCTTGCATTGCTTGAAAATAACCAAAAGCAGGCATACAACATAGGTAAATATTATTTAGCTACTGGTAATGAGCAGTTTCTCTATACCTTTACTGATTACCCTAAAGAGCATCTTGAACAAGAGATAAAAGATTTTGTTTCTACGTATTTACGCTCTTCTGGTATGAATATGGCTCAGGTATTACCTTTACATGAAAAAGAAAAAACATATTGGCTTCATTTGCAACAGATTTCTGATGAGGAAGATGAGCGAATTCTCAAAGGAAAAGTACGACATACTGAAATTGAGGAAGGTAAGTGTGTTTATTCAATTGAAGTTCGACCACCAAAACCATTTGAATTCCCTCGATCACAGACATGGCATTTAAGTAATGGACTTAAGGTGCTTTATTACAATAATCAACTGCTTCCTAAAATAGATATTATTTTAGATTTTAAAGCAAAACATTATTATGATCCTCAAGGTTTAGAGGGACTGAGCTCTTTTACTGCATCACTTCTTTTAGAAGGTACTAAAAATTACTCAGCATCTGAATTTGCTGATGTGCTTGAATCCTATGGTATGTCATTACAAGCTGGTTCAGGACAAGTAACATTAAGCTTACTGGCTGCAGATCTTCCTAAAGGTCTTGAACTACTTAATGAGATTCTTACACAAGCAGCCTTTAAAGAAGATTCTATTGAGAAGGTACGAGCGCAGATGATTGCTGAATTACAGCAGTTTTGGGATAGCCCTTCACAATTTGTCGGTCAATTAGCGCGACAAGAGGTATATAAAAACCATCCTTATAGTAAGAATATTCTGGGAACCTTTGAAGGGGTCAAGGCTATTACGAAGCAGCACCTACTTGATTTTTATACACGTTATTTAAGTCCACGAGCAGCACGGTTGGCGATAGTAGGAGACTTAGAGCGTTATGAAACTAAAGAAGTCTTAGAACACATGCTTTCTCGTTGGACCGGATCGGAAGTGGTAGATCTTGATTATCCGCAGTTAGAGCCGGTACGACCTCAAGAGATAAATTACCACATTATACGAGATCAAACAGTTCTTTCTTATGCAGGTTTATCGGTAACAAGAACAGATCCTGATTATGATAAGCTTCTGCTTTTTGATCAAATTTTTACTGGTGGTGTTTTAGGCTCAATGAGTTCTCGATTATTTGATTTGCGAGAACGTTCAGGGCTCTTTTACACAATTGGTGGCTCTTTAATTTCTCGTGTTGATACGCAAAAAGGACTTGTCGTAGTAAGAACAATCGTCTCAAATGATCGTCTTAAAGAAGCAGAAGCTGCTATAGCGCATGTTATTAACACTGCAATTAATGAAGTATCAGCACAAGAGTTTGAGGAAGCACAAAAAGCTATTATAAACTCGTTGGTAGATAATTTTAGCTCTAATCACCAAATAGCTGTTACTGCATTATTTAAAGATAAATTTCAGTTTCCACAAGATTATTTTGATACCCGTGCTTCACAGCTTACTTCCATTACCATTGATCAGATGCAAGAGACGGTAAAAAAATACCTTTCTACTGACAAACTTGTAAAAATACGAGCAGGTCGTGTCTAAGGTCTCTTTCTTATGATAAATAAGCAGAGTTTGTAGACTTTACAAATGTTTGCAACAGAAAGATGTACATAATTCTTTCTGCTTGTGCTTGAATATATGAGTAATGCGTATTATTGAATCTCTTATATATTTTAAAATTTAGTTTTTTGCATATCTTCAAGTTGCAATTTCAAAATTGACAATATAAGTAGCCATGCTATTCTATATTTTAAAAAATATGATTACGTTAAGGTTTTCTCTATGACTATAAAAAGCTTGTATTATAAAACATTTTTGCTGATAGGAATAAGCGGTGGATTTTGTGCTCTTACTGGTATGGAAAAAGAGCAACAGCCAGCTTCAGATGAATCTCTGTATACAGCGGGGATCTCGTATGTTCAACAACAAAAGTATAAAGAAGCTATAGAATGTTTTGATAAAATTGCTACCGAGAGCAAAGATAGTATAAAACGAGCATATGCTTTATATTCCCTCGGGCTTGTGTATCTTAAACAAGAACGTTATAAGGATGCAAAAAGCTATTTTTTACGGGTTCTTCGCTTTTATAGTGAGGTAGATATCCTTCCCCTGTATAATAACTTGGCAGTAGCTTATTTACATCTTGGTAAACGAGAGCAAGCAATAGAATACCTTAATAAGGGAAGAGACAAGGGAGATGGGTGTGCTGCAAGTAATCTTACCAATCTTATAAAAGAAAGATCTGCAAAGGGAGCTGTTTTTGCACAAGAAAGTGCTCGAAAAAAGCGTAAACCAAAAAAGAAAAAGGAGCCTGTACTAGACAAGAACGAAGTATCAACACAAGAAACATCAGTGGATGCTGCGGTCTATAAATGGTCATGTATAAGTTCGTTGAGTCATACAGCTTTAGAAGGTCATCAAGACGAGACACCACTACAGTTTGTTTTTTGTACTGCTGATGGAAATCGTCTTATCTCTCTTTCATCAAACTATATGTATGTGTGGGATACTGCACAAGGTACTTGTATAGCTATTAAAGAGCTTGCTGATAAAGTAAAGCCTTATCTTACTCGAACTCATGGCCCTTTAGTTGGATGGAATGAAAAAAATCAAGAGCTTTTCGTAGTTACTCTTACAGGTATTATAAAAGTATGCTTGCTTGATGAAGCTCCTTTTCATCTTCAAATGGAGAGAGAAGGAAAAATGTGGGTTACCAATACTTCGTGTGGTACCTTTAATGCTGACTGTTCTTTATTTGCAGCTACCGTAGAGCATGAAGGCTCAAAATACTTATTATGTTGGGATACAGGAACAGGCCGTATGAAAACTATAGCGAAAGGACCTGTTATAGGAACAATTATCGCACTACAATTTAGTACTGATAGCAAAAAGATTTACGGTGTTACAAAAAATGGTTCTGTAAAAGTATGGAATAGAGAATCTGGCGATTGTACTGATATTATGCGTGCTTCGAACCATGAGAAAGATGCTCTTTCTTGTAGCTTTATAGATCCTCAAGGGGCTTCTGTATTTTTAGGCCGCCCTCATAATCTTAAGTTATGTACTACATTGCCTGTGCCACTTGTTAAAAATGGATCTGAAATTATTTCTTGTGTTGATTGGACTTATGACGGACACTACTTAGCGTGTGCTTATGTTTCAGGTGAAGTTGTAGTTGTTGCTACAAAAGGACAACAGCAGTTTCCTGTAACTACAGGAAACAAACCGTTACACATAAAAATAAGTAGTGATGGAAGTACTCTTTTTGTAATCAGTGATTACAATACAGTACAAGTTTGGAAACGTTTTGCAGTGAGTGAGCAGATTTCTGCAACCACTGAAACTTCTTCTGTTAGACGACAGCCAGTACCATCTACTTTTATAAGGTCTCATTGTCCTTCTATTCGTTATGGTACAGATATTAGTTCTGTCAGTAGTTTAACGTTACGAGAAGATGTAACGGCTATTTTATGTGAATCACTTACTGAATCAGACGCTCTTATTTTTCTTGGTGACGGGCCTTTTATTTTGATAAATAAAGGAGGTTTAAGGCAGTTTAAGCTTCCTGCAGAGCACAAAGGATATATATGGTCGTTATGCTTTTTAAAAGATTATAATATGTTAGCATCAGGAGGAGATGACTGTACTGTACGACTGTGGGATTTGAAGACAAATGCGTGCCGTTTTGTTTTAAAAGGGCATACACACCCTGTATGGTCTATGGTCTATGATAAAACTATTACTGCTCTTTTTACAGGGGCAGGAGATGGAACTATTCATAAGTGGGGAACAGATGAAGGTGCTTTACGAAAAACGCTCATAGGTCACACGAAAAGAGTAAATGATATGAAGCTCTTGACTCTGAATGATGGTATTGAGATTATAAGGGCTCTTGCTTCGTGTTCTGATGATGGTACAATCCGCATTTGGGATAGAAAGAATGGCACATGTCTGAGAGTATTTGGAGGTCATACAGGACCGGTAACTCATATAGAGTATTATAGCAAATATGAAACTCTCATTTCTGCAAGTGAAGATGGAACAGTAAGATTTTGGAATATATATACTGGTGCAGTCTCTAGCACAGAACATATGTCTTCTATAAAAGTAAGGCGCATTGAGATGAGGCCAGAAGAGGACGTTATTCATATAGCATATGATGACCTTAAAAGAGATACCTTTAGAATATCACCAAGACAACCTGCTCAACAAGCAAACAATAGACAAACTACAGGTGAGTAAACATGCAAATGAGTTTTTTAGATTCATTATCTTCTAGCAGTTTACAGTACTTTCTAGTAGATGGTGTACTTGCGCAAGAGGGAATACAGCATTTTCGTACTCTTATTTATTCTTATTATAGAGAGCATAAAAGAGAATTTGCATGGCGTGATACACAAAATCCTTACCATATTATTGTTTCAGAAATTATGCTTCAGCAAACGCAAACTGAGCGAGTTAAGGAAAAGTATGAGCAGTTTATTTCTACATTTAAGAGCATTGAGCAGTTAGCAGCAGCTTCGGCAGCTGAAGTATTGAGAGTCTGGCAGGGTCTTGGTTACAATCGACGTGCGCTTGCTCTTCATACACTTTGTCAAAGGATTATTGCAGAGTATAGTGGTACTATTCCTCAAGATCCTGAGATATTGCAAACGTTTAAGGGCATTGGCGCTGCTACAGCAGCATCTATTTGTGCTTTTGCTTTTAACCAACCTACAGTATTTATAGAAACAAATATTCGTACAGTATTTATTCATCACTTCTTTCCAGATGCTCAAGAAGTAAGCGATAAAGCTTTATATCCTTTGATAGAGCAAACGGTAGACAGAGAACAAGCACGTATATGGTATTATGCTCTTATGGATTATGGTGTTATGCTTAAAAAGAAATTTAAGAATCCAAGTCGCAAAAGTGCTCATTATACTATACAATCAAAGTTTGAAGGTTCTCGACGTCAGCTTCGTGGTATGATTATCAAAGAGCTTGTAAAAGCTCAATGTGTAACGTTTCAGAAATTAGTAAAATGTACTAAGCGAGAAGAACAGGAAATACATGAAGTTTTACAGGAGCTTATAAAAGAAGGCTTCGTAAAGGAAGAAAAGAATCTTTACACACTTTGATAGACATAAAAAAAGCTCGTACTTTTTATGAGTACGAGCTTGTCATTTTTTAATACCCTAAACCGTCCCAAGGTGGTTCGTCTCTAAAACTGTTCTGTTCGGTGGAGGGTGTTTCCTTTTTTATCTTATTACATGCCGTATTACTAAGCATATAAGATGTCGATAAGAAAGTACCAATAAGAAGTGTCACTGCTACCGCTTTAAGCTTTAAAGTGATGCTGTGCATAGAGAACTCCTTCGAGTATAAAAATTAGATATACACTTATGCAGATTCATGGTATGATGACTTAACAACTAATATATGTGACTTAGGAGAGAAAGTCAATAATCATGTTGTACATTATTCAATTTATCAATAATTTTTATGATGTAGTAACGGCTCCGTCATTTTTTTTGTTCCTGACCTACGTTTCTTTTCTTTTTAAGCTAGGTCTTTTTACCTTTTTGTTAAGTAAAAGTTTTCATACAAACTATATTTCAAAAAAGCTAATACTTTTATTTGCTCTTATTATTGTTGGTTTTCTTGTACATGATGTATCATGGATCATTCGTTTGTCTAAATATGTCTTTGGCCTTAGCTATTCGGTAAATTTTATTGCTTTTGCAGGTCGTATTGCTTGGTTTTTCTTTATAGTACGTTATTATGCTCTTACACTTTTTATAAAGAATTTAGCGAAAAAAGATTTTACTTTAGATGTGGGTGATTATCTATTTTTTGTTATAAGTAGTTTATTTTGTGGTTATTATGCATTTACAGCTGCATTTAGATATGAAATGGTAGATATTCCTTCTGAAAGCACTGTGATCCAGATGAGTAAGTTCTATCTTATCCCTCTTTTACTTTCAGCAGTATATCAAATTTTTTATAAGATTAAGCAAGGTATACTTCCTTCTATTCTTTCAAGTCAATTAAAGATAGTAATACGGTGTTTTCTTATACCTCTTCTTCTTATAGAAATTGCTAACTTTACGTATTTTCTTTCGTATCTTCACACGTGGTTTTTGCTTGATCGGCGAGTAATTACATTAGGACGAGAATTGCTTACAAATATTGCAATATATTACTCTATCAGAAGAACGATAGGCCTTCGTTTCTTAAACTTGAAAAACCATGTAGAATCAAAAGAGAGGTTTAATTTTATCATTGATTTTAAGGACATTTTAGAACAGCTGAGCTATGTAACATCGCTCAAAGAGCTTTCACAACTTACCCAAACCTTTTTTGAACGAGCATTTGAAGTACCTTTAGGGCGTGTCAGACTCTATATACGACAAGAAGAAGCTCCTCAAGACAATAAAAATAACCTTTATCATGATATTGTTCATACACAAGACAAGGTAGAAAAGTTTTTAGCACGACATGAATTACCAAGCGATCTTGTTACAAGTTTATATCAATGGAAGATATTTATTAAAGATGAGATTGAGTTTACTAATTTTTATGAAGAGGCAAAACAAAGAGATGAGATAGTAGCATTTTTAGACAGTATTAATGCTGACATCTTTTTACCTATTTATGAGCGTAAAGCTATCTCTGCATATATTATTGTAGAGCATGATGCTCGCCCTGGAAGGCTGTATACAAGTAAAGAGCGCGATGAAATGCTTGTATTTACCAGCTATTTAAGTAATGTTATTAACCTTCTTAAATACAGTAACCTTGATGCTCTTCAACAGATGGAAAAGGAATTGCAAGAAGAACTATATGCTAAACATCAAGAGGTTAACCATTATAAAGAAAGTATTCGATCATTCTTACGCTCTCATAAAGAGAGAAAGATTGGCATTGTCTTTTATAAAGCACGAAGATTTAGTTATGCAAATGAAGCAGCTCAAGAGCTTATAGGTGCAGATATCAATGCAGAGCAAGGACATCCTCTTGCTGTAGCACTTAAAAACTTGTGTCGTAAAATACAAGAATATAAGACCGTACAAAGTACTTTTGCCTATGATGAACAGGGTAATAAAGTGGTAGCTACTGGTATTCCAAGTCTTGAACATAATACTGTTATTATTATGCTTTATTATCCTGAAGTATCAGATATTATGAGAGCACAATTTGAGCTCCTTAAAGATCCATCAAAATGGGATTATATTCTTTACTTAGAAACAACAAGCTCAGGACAGCTTATTAACCAGCTTATTCCTGGCTCTGGAGAAAAGCTTCTTAATTTTAAGATAGCTATGCTAGAAGTCTCTTTAAGTAAAAAAGCTACTCTGCTAGAAATGGCAGAAGGTGATATTATGCCTACCGTAGAGATATTACATCACATTAGTATGCGCCAACAACTACATGTTCTTAAATTGCACAGCCAAGAGAAGAACCATGATATAGCAATAAAGCTCTTTGGCCTTAATCCTCTTTTAGGAGCTGCTGAAGAAGGGTTACTTTCTAAGCTTGATAATGGTACCTTGTTTATAGAAAACATTCATTTTTTAAGCCTTGAAACACAACAAGCACTTGCTGACTTTATTGTTTATGGGCACTTTCATAAATTTAGAAGTGATCATAAAGTAGTAAGCAATGTTCGTATCATTTGCTCTTCTTCTAAAAATATAAGTACCTTAGTAGCAGAAGGGCAGTTCTCTAAAGCATTATTCCAAGAGCTTAAAAAAGCCTCACTAGTGATGCCATCATTAGCATTACTTCCAAATACTGAAGTTGCCGATCTTGCTGAAGGATTCAGCCATCAAGCTCTTAAGACAGAGACATTTAAGAATCTTATTCAACTCAGTGATAAAGATAAAGATAGGCTCTTAGGCCAAAGACCGGTCAGTTTACAAGAGTTAAAAGAGAAGGTACATCAGCTACTTGTCTCTAAGTCTACCAAACATAAGCTGTATGAAACAACAGAGTTTGATCCAGCGTATCATGTAACAGATCCAGAATTGGTACAAGCTGTTCGTATGGGCAAAAAGGCTCTCAAGGACCCTCACATTATGAGTATGCTTTGGAATAAGTTTAAGAATCAAAACAAGATTGCTATTCTCTTAGGCGTTAATAGATCCTCTGTTAACAGAAGATGCCAAGAATATAACTTGATTGAAACTGAAGATGATGAGGATCATAGTAGAGTCCATTAAAAGATTACATGTCATGTCTTTTACTAGAGGCACAATGATTATTTATAGAATATCTTCCTGAAACTTAGATTGTTATTATTGACTTAATCTTTAAATATTTAATACAATAAGAAATAAAATAATTTAATGATCTGATTATGGAGAAGTTATGAATAAAAAATTATGTGCCTTAACACTAGGATTGTTTATAAATGCTTTTGGGATGGAGCCGGAAGGTTTTTTTAAATTTTTGCCAAAAGAATTACTAGGTGAAATCTCACAATTTATTGCAAACTTCAAAGCTCTCTATACGTTTGATGACTTATTGAAACAGCTTAAAGAGGCATCTTCAACAGGTAGTCCTTTATTTAAAGGTCTTTATGATCAATTGAATCAGATAAAATCCCTAAAATATGAAGCTGCTCTCAAGAAATTAAAAGAATTATCTCAGAATAAGAATTTTAGTGCGCTATTTACTGATCCAGATTTTAATAGAATTATTATTGCAGATTTATATAACAAGCGACCAGACTCCGCGAGTACTCTAGCAAAAGCGTTAGGTACTCCTGGAGCTTTAACGTGGCAGAAGCAGCTAGAGCTTATAGATGCAAATCTAGACAAGGTTAAAGAGCTTTTGGCTCAAGGCATTGATGTTAATGTGCAAGATATGAACGGCAAAACTGCCTTAATGAATGCTGTCTTACGCCAAAATAAAGATGTAGTAGCAATGCTTATTAATGCCAATGCCAATGTTAATAGTCAAGATAGATTTGGTAACAGTGCTTTAATATATGCAACAATAGAGCAACCTCAACGTACTGGTAGTGCAGCTTTACTGCCAGTTGTTTATAAAGATATAGTGCAAATGCTTATTAAAGCTAAAGCAGACGTTAATGTTCATGATCAAGATAAAATGACTCCACTCATGCATGCTATACAAAGAAGAGATAAAGACTTGGTACAGATATTTCTTAATGCAGGTGCAGATATTAATGCACAAGATCAAAGGGGTAATACTCCCTTAATATATGCGGCATTCTATAATAATCCTGAAGCCTTAGAGCAGCTTTTAGCTCGTAAAGCTGATGTTTCTGTCAAAAATGTAGATAATCAGACTGCTTTAAGTTTAGCAAAGGATCCAAACATTAAACAACTTCTTTTAAAGCATGGAGCAAAGTAGCAACTAGTTTATTGGAAGAACTCAAGTCTGACTGCTTGAGTTCTTTTTTAAAAGACACTTACTAACTCATCTATAGATTTCTTGTAGAATTTATCAACGAAAAACAGATAGAATTAAAGTCTTCATGGTTTATAAATATTGATTACATATGCAGAAAAACAATTAAATGATTCTGCATATGTAATCACTCAGTAAATATGGTCCTATCTAAAATAAATTACAGGATGCTTCTGGATCACATACGAATACATCTTGATCTTTTAAAGCATTTATAAAATCTATCTTATTTATATAAGTGCTGCCCCGCTTTTGAGCATATAGTTCTGCCATGCCCATTAGATTTTTGACTACACTGTTCAACACCATTGTCCCATCCTGATAGCCTTTGACTCCTTCATAAGCAAGCCTATGAAAGAAATCATGAGAAACTTGTATTCGCTTTCCCCGGCTTTTTACAATGAGACATGATTCAAAGTCTATTTTGGAGCAATACACAGAGTTTTTAAGGTGCATACTGGCAACATTAAAGTCATGTTCTGTAATTGAGTCAACTTTAGTCTCTTGCATTGATTTATAAGCATCTTTAATAATAAGCTTAATTTGCTTAGGTGTTAAGTCTTTTACTAGTTCTAGCCTTGTTTTCAAATAAGCATCAGATAAATTGTTTTGTTTGCCACGTAAATAATAACGAGCTAATACTACCGCATCATCTAAGTTAACCACTTGATATTCAGGTTGTTTAGAATATGTAGCAGCAAGCATATTATTAAAATAAAGAAAACCTTTATTTATTTTTTCAGCTATTTTCATTGTTTTATTTGCAATAATTTCTAGCTGTTGACCACTTAATTCCTTTGTTCTTTCTGCAACACCTGCTGCAGATTCTTCACGAATCAAGAAACCTTTACCGTCCATATAGTGCTTAAACAATATTTCTCTTACTGTCCTATTTGGCTTCTTGTCTGGCTTTATCAAATAAGTTGCAATAAGAAAGTGATTTTCACTAGCTTGATTTTGCTTATTATTACTTTGAGCTAGTAATACTGCTTTTGTCACAACTTCCTCTATTTGCCTTCCTGTAAGGCCTGCAGTTTCAGCAGCAAGACGTCGATATGTTGCAGCATCAATATTAGTTTTACCTGCAGCAAAGTGGCTTAACATTGTTTCTCGTTGTGGTTGCTGAGGTACACGTTCATCGTGAAAATACAGAGCACTATAGAGATCCTGCTCTGTTACGGTAAGTTTTTCTTGATCTCGTGCATCTGCTAAAGCTATAGCTTTTAATACAATTCTTTCTATGTGTCGTCCAGAGAGCCCTTCTGTTGCAGAGGCTAATTTATTAAGCAGAGCTTCTTCTATCACGATTTCGTTTTTGCGTGCATGAAGAGCAAAGATTTGTCTACGGTCATCCCTCGTAGGCAGGTCTATTTTAATTGTATAATCATCAAGCCTACTACGGATAGTTAGATCGATGTTCTCTAAATGATTAGTAGCAGCCATAAAGAATATATTTGGGTTCTTTTTGCCAAGCTCAGCTTGTAAAGCTACTCGAGCTTCTTCATATGAGCGAGCATTAGCATTACCTGCATCAGTTTTTCCTGTAATCAAGTCTATCTCATCTATAAAGACAATAACTGGCCTTTGTGCTTTTGCTGCCTGAGCAAAGATGTCTTGAATAGTTTGGGCACCAGAACCTTGAAACTTAGTGACCACGTTAGAGGCAAAGACCATAAACAACTCACGTTTAGTAGAACCTGCTATAGCTTCAGCAAGCGTACTTTTACCTGTTCCTTGTGGGCCATATAGAAGCATCCCCAAACGCCTATTATGTGGTCGTGGATTATTAAGTGCTTGAACAGTCCTTACTATTTCTTGTGGGACTCCAATAAGATCTTCAAGCGTAATAGTTGGTATACCTACGCTATAGTTGATTGTCCCGTTATCAGAGCCTTGAGACATAAATGCCTTAAAAATATCTTCTGGTTTTGGCATTGACCCTTGAGAATACTTAAGTTCTTCTTGCTTTGTATTTTCTTGCGATTGTTGATCTTTAGTTTCTAATTTTGTAGATGCATTCTGTGAAGACGGTTCTGCTTTTTTAGGTCCTGCAGATCGGTTCTGTGGACGAGGCTGCTCTATTGGATTTTCTCCATTGAGTACTCGTATAACATTTCGAGCATGAATATCATTAATACGAGGAGTCTGAGAAGAATCGGCAAAAACATACTGTATTTTATTACGTTGCTTTTTAATAACACAGGTAAACCAATGAGGAAAGCCTGATTGGTGTATAATTAAAACGGCAGTGAATGAGCTGAAAGGGCTTTGCATATCTTGAGCAAGCGATTGCAACTCAGCATTCATCTCAAATTGGTTTTGTAATGGATTTTCAAAAGGATCTTCAATATAAAGAATCTCTTTAAATGATACATGTGCACTATTAAAAAGTTCTTGCACTAATTCGCTATTACGCTCTTTTTCAAGTGCATAAAGCGCTTTAATTTCCTCTGTTTCAAGCCATTGACCGAATCCTCCAATTCCCCCACCTCTTACTTTACCTTTCCCTCCACTATAAGTGTGACGGTATATAGTTTCTTGACGTCCTGAGAGAATAATGTTGTCATCTTGAATTGAGAAAGAAAGTTGCGCAAAATGAGGAAAATAGCTCATAATTCTAGCAATATTGTGTAATGCTTGATATGCAGTCTTATTGTCATCTTCTTTTATGGTTTTAATAAACCATTCTTGTGCTATACGGGTAACCGCTTCTAAAGAGATATCATAACGTAGCAAATCTCCTTGCCTTACACCTTGAGTAGCGGCTATACGCTGACTTACTGATGAGAGTATTCCTTGCAATGCACGTCTTTCTATCTCATTCTCTTGAGAGCCTGCAGCAAAAGGCTCAAAAGATACTTTCGTAGGTGCTAAGTTTAAATCATACGTTCCTTGCTCTGCTACTCGAGCACCCTTAATGCTTTTTAATAAAACATCTCTTATATACCATGAAGCCAATTGTTTCGCTCGAGCTTCAATGATATACGCTCTCCACACACTTGTTTTATCACCAAATAGCTCACTGACAGGTGCCTTTAACGTTAAAAGAGCTTGAATTTCATGTTTATGTTCTTCTTCTGCAGATAAAAGGCGAGCAATAATAAGACCATTTTTAAGTGCATGATAACCACAACTAGCACTACCACCAAGCATTCCATCTTGATTGATAACCTCTAATTGCATGTATTCATGCACAGGTTGTTGTGCACCAAAGTCTTCAAACAGCTCAGGCTCAAATGTGTCAGATTGTCGCTTAGTATTTTGTGGTATGCTACTTTTCATTCCTATGTGCTTTGATTTTCTTGGAGAGCCTTTGCCCTTTTCCATACTAAAAAGCGTAAAAGACGTAAAAGATAGTAAAAAGAGCATAAAAAGATTTCTATACATAACAATTCCCTTCAAATATGGTTAGCATAGTTTTTAATATTTTAACTTTACACTGCTTAATAATTACAGCTAAGTATAATTTAGTTCTTAGCCATGTCAACCTCTTTTTTCAATACGGGCCAATGTTCATTACATCCAGAAACAATTAATCGTATAAACGCCCTCTTTTATTTTCCAATAAAAAAGTTAATTAGGTATGTTATAGCTTTTTATAAAATCATTATTGACATATGTGAAATATAATTCTATTCTAGGCGATAACGTTTGCTTTTAAGCACTCGTTATACAAGCAGCATATAAAGTGAAGGGGGATTATCATGAAATGGTTAAAGAAAAGCTATTGGAGTTTTCTAGCTTTTTTTTATATCCCATTTTTGACTGGGATGAGTATGCAAAAAATGAGTAAAAAGGATTCGCAAAGAATACTTGCACAGTTAATTGCTTTTTGCTCGGAGCATCCTTATGCAGTAGATAAGGATGGTTGCAGTTTGCAGGATTGGATATTAAAAGAGGGTATTTCTTCTAAGGGTAGTGTACTGGAAGGATCTGATATACATGATACTGTCCTTAAAAGTTCTTCAGAGAGCAGATTAGAAAATAAGTTTGATTTGGTAACTGAGCTCACTATTGAAGATTGTGCCTATCCTCTAATGAATGGAGCATTGCAAAAAGAGTTAACAATTCTTAAAAATGAGCCACTGAAAAAGTTTGTTCATATGTTATTTGATTCAACAACTGAGGACTTTAGGAACATTTCTTCTGTAAAGCAAGTTGTGGATTATGTGATAGATGATACCGATTCTTATAAAGATGAAGAGCTTTTTACTTCATTTGGCATTTTAAAACCATTAGAGAGTAAGATTAAGGAATTTCCTCAGCTTATACAATTACAGAGTTCAAAGCATAAAAGCAAAGAGATATTACGTTACGTTAACTATTTTCTTTTACTTGATAGTTCTAATCAAGAAGCAAAAAGTCAAATCGAGCAAGGAATTAGATATATTATTGCGGCATTGAGAAACGGAAAATTAGAACATATGTACTTAAAGTTTGCTCAAGAGTATTATTACGCCCTTACTAATATACAAGCAGACAAGGGTATTCTTTATAGTGATTTTACCCATTCTTACCAGAACGAGTTGCAAGCGAAAGTACAAGAGCACGTGTGTGGCTTAGCATTTCGAAGTTTTAAAATGAGGGAGAGCAATAATAGTCTAAAGTCTCAAGAGGTTCAACGGAATAACGTTCTTTTTCAGTATGCTCTTAGAACCGCACATATTGGTAACATATTAAATGCTGCTGGCAAGCCTAAGGATGCGGCTACCTTGGTATCTAAGGTAACTGAAGTGCTTAATACAACTTCTCATAACACAAGTTCATTTGAATTCTTGGTAAGTACTATTGATAAAGTGTACTCAATGCCTGGTGCTTTTGATTTAGATACCCTTCTGTGTACTGTTGTAAGAAGAGATATAGAGGCTTGCAAACCTGATTTGATAGCAAAGGCAAAGCGGAGTGCTCAAGAATATACAAAAGTGCTTCAAGAAGCAGAGAGTAAAGTCAAATCTGTACGACAAGAGTTGGTATATCATCAATTAAAGAGTGTACTTGCTAAAGTAGAACAAACTCTTGCAAATGCTTGTGATAATCCTACACAACAGGGTAACGCTGCTGCTATTCATGCTGATTTATTAGTTAAACTTGCTCATCATGTTCATATGCTTAATGTAGAAGGTAAATCTCAAGAGGCTCTCAATTTATTCGCTAAATTTTCTGAAGTTCTTCTGCCTGAATGTGAAGCGTATAGAAAAAACTTACAAAAGCAGCTTGGGCAAGCAAATTATGATGGTCACTCTAAAGTGTTATTATTTCCAAAAAATACTCCAGTAAACCAATATGTAGCGTCTAAATCTACCAATAAGCATACGCTAACACAAAAGGAGGGGCCTCAAAAGCATAGTATTTTGGCGCCATTTTCAGATTTAGAAGAAGATGTTTCTGTAGACTCTAAAAAACTTTTCGCTGTGCAAGAATTTAAAGCGAAACGTGCTCAAAGTTCGGCAGTAAGATTGAACTATGAGATAATGAGTCAGGAAGAGTTCATTAATCAACCTGAAATACAGCAACAGCTTAAGGAGTATATGAGCATAACACTTTTACAAAATGCTCATAATCCTTATTTTTGTAAAAAGCTTCTTAAAAGAGCTGAAAAAATGGGATTTGAACTTGAAGTTCCTAGTTGCCGAGCTGCAATGAATAAGCTAGATTCTGAATTTTACATACGTGAGCGTGGGGCAGTTATAATGTTTTCTAGGACAAAGTTATTTTTTAGACCTATTGAATGTTATATTAAGCAAGAAACACTTAAGCCGACTCCTTATGCTATAGAGCTTGTCAATACTATTAAAACATATGAAAGTAGATGCAATTTAGAGGTATCTCAAGTACAATTTCGTGAGATACCGAGAGAAGTTATGGAAGCTTTTGTAAACCGCAACTTATTTCTTTCTGATGTTTTTGATATTCAAAGCGAAAAAGAGTTACAAAAGCAATGTATTCATATAAGCTTTAACGGCTTAAGAGCTATGCTTAATATTAGAAATCCTCACGATCGAGAAGATATAAATAAAATTCTTGATGGGATGACTCCTGAAAATATTTTAAAATTTCCAGCCTTGGCTACTGCACAAGAAGAGCGTAGCGAGGTAGCGAGAATTACAACGGGCAATCAATTAGCAGATCAGTATAGCTATATTAAAAATAATTTTAACATAGAAAATGCTATAGAGCGAGTATTGCCTATGGCTCCTGCCTTAGATGCAGGGAAATTGGCTTCTTCTTTTAGTGATTCGCATTTTGTAACATATTGTGCTTTGTTAGAAAAGCAGATAGCTAACAAAGGTATGTGGCATAAAGTTGAAGATCGTATTCTTGCAGTTGCTAAAGATAAAAAGTTAGCAAACTTGGTTCCTCCTCAGGCTTTAGCTTATCTAAATACAAGAGCAGCGGAAATAATGGAACAAAGACTTGAGGCTCAGCTGCTAAGCCGTACGCTTAATAATTACTGTGCTAAGAAAAACTATACAAAAGCTGATCATGATAAATTGTTAGAGATTGGTCAAAAACTGAGAGAGAATCCACGTTTAAGTTACTATACTTTTGAATATAATAGACCTCTTAAGCAAAAGGATGAGTTAGAAGCAAAACTTGCTACAGTAATTTCAAATCGATTGCACAGTCTATTTGTACCAAGGCAAGGTGGATTCACAGTTAATCCCGATAAGACTATCATAGACGTTGAAGAACTTGGAAAGTTAGCTCAAGATCTTACAGCTTATAATCCATATCTTGATAATCTACTCAAACAAAGAGCAGGAACTGCATACGGTTACTTAAAGGAAAAATCAACAGCATTTAGGAACGAGCGGCTTAAAGAGTCTTTTGGTATGGATTATCCACAACTACTTGGCCTTGCAAATAACTTTAATATACATTGTGATAGTCTTATTGAGCCCTTGTCCAGACCAGCTCAAATTGAATTCCAACAACAAGTAATTCAGTCCTTAAAAGACTTTTCTCAAGTACCAGATATGCAAGGTGAAAAATTACTTGTTCAAACCATTACTGAGTGGTCATTAAGGCTTAATGCTCAAAATAAGACTGAAGAAGCTCGTGAAGTTTACGCAGTTTTACAAAGTGTAGGAAATGCTTTACGGGGGATGTGGGACGAAACTGCGCAGCAGATGCTCAGTAGGTGTTATGCTACACTGGAATCTATGGCTATAGCTGCAACAGTAACAGTAGGATCTAAAATCGCTGCGCCGGTAGCAGCTAAAATAGCTCCATTTATTGCTAATTCAGCACGAGCTACACAGTTTTTACGGTTTGTGCCTTACCTTAGCTTACCTGCAAAAATTATAGGTACTGGTTATGCGCTATGTAATAGACCAGAGCAATATTTAAGCGATATTTCAGGAATGTATAATGCTGCTTTAGA
Source organism: uncultured bacterium (assembly GCA_963848965.1). Classification (GTDB taxonomy): domain Bacteria; phylum Babelota; class Babeliae; order Babelales; family Babelaceae; genus CAWKFG01. Next base: position 21,704 of record CAWKFG010000005.1, on the reverse strand, counting down.
AGGCAAGCCTTATGATGTTGGCAGATTTGCTGTAAGAATAGGAATGGATATAGCTGATGCTTTATTTATGTGGCGCAGTATAGCTGGTCTTATTGAAAGTGCAAAACAAAAAAATATTCTTCCTCAGGTAACTAATGCCTTTACACAAGGTACAAATAATACAGATCAGTTTCATCAATTACAGCAGAGTGCAGCAAAGTTAGAAAGCAAATATAGAAAAACAAGATCATTCAGAAGCTCTGAAAGAAAAGCAAAAAAAGCTGGTATCTCAAAAGAGCGTTTTGCAAAGAGAGTAAAAGATATCTGCTCTATTGTTAATACCCCGAAGCAAGCACATCATCTTATGTCGGTTATTAATGCTTGTAATAGACTTTATGGTAAAATTCATGTCAAGGGTTTTAGTAAACCTTTAAAAATAAATTGGGATCATCTCTTTAAATTAGATATCAGTAAATGTGGCAAAATTGGTGGCCTTCACTTTGATTATAAGGGCACTATACAAAGAGCTGGGAAGATTAAGTTTTTACATCCAGAAGAAGAACCTAGTGGTTTATATAGAGCATTAATTCAACACGGTAATGAACGAAAAGAATCGTCTTTTTTTCCTAATGATGTTTCGCCACTGAAAGTAATTAAAGAAGTAGTAAGTAGCCTTCAAGCAATGGATTTTAGCAACTTTAAGCCAGATCCTAAAAAGATAATTGAAGTAAGATTACCCTATAGAGATGGCTCTCTTTTAATGTATATAAATTCGATAACTGCTGAGGTGATTTCAATTTATCCTACTCATAGTAATTGGAACATCCCTTTAGAACGGAAATATTATGGAAAGTAGAGTACATTTTGTAAGATTTAAAATAACTCAATATAAAGATTATACAATCGTAGATTATAACGATGATTCTTTATATATACTAGGTGTGTTTTTGGCACGTGCAATTATGGGGGACTTAAGTTATAACTTCTTTACTGATTGGCTTAAAGGTAAGTATGAGCAAAATGAAGCCTTTAGCAATGCACATGGCTTGAGAGAAAAAAAGGGAAGAGTTTATCCGGGTTTTATATGGGATCCTGAAGAAGAATACTTTAATTACTTTAGTACTACAAAAGAGCATATGTTAAAAATTATTAATGATTGGGTAGATGTAATAATTCAGCAGCCAAATACAATTATTATGATCGAGAAAAATGGAGACATAGAGTTTACTTTTGAAAATTAGTTTTGTAAAAATATTTTCTGCGTTAAAACGTTATTGTCAATTATTTTATAACTAGTAAAGGAGTACTTAATTCAAGTATTAGGTGAAAAATGAATACGATCGATTTATTACTCATAGAGGTCAAATATCCTGAAAACGTAGGACTCATTTATCGCTTAGCTTATCAATTCAATATACGAAGTATTTATACTTTTAAGTGTAGCAAAAGTGGTAAGACTAACACATATAAGACTGAAAAGCATATACCTATTTATGAGAAGGATTCATTAGATTTCTTAAAAAGTTATCCTTTTCCAAAATATTTATTAGAAACTGATGGAGAAAAAATGCCAAAGATTATAGCTCCTTCATTCTTGTTAGCTGTAGGTAATGAGAGCTTTGGGGTACCTGTTGAACAGCGTGTGTATTTTGATGGTATATTTTCATTAGATGCTCCAAATCAAAGGTCATATAATGTATCTCATGCTTTGGCTATTGGCTTATATGTTTTAACTTATAACACTAAAGGCAGTAAGCTGTGAAATACGCAAAAATAATACAAACTAACAATGTGGCGCATTTTATTTCTGAGTGTGATGATGAGTCTTTAGCATCATTAGTAAATTTTTTGCTTTATTCAGTAGATACTGATTGGAGCTATGAGATGTTTACTCTGTGGCTTAAGGGTAAAGAGCATCTAGACTGTGATAGAGTATCAGGAGAAGATTATGGTCTAGTAGAGCGTAATGGTAGAGTATACGTTTATGATGAGTTTGGTCCAGAAGAAGAGCTTTATAGTTATTTTAATACAACCAAGAAAAATATGTTTAATATAATCAATGATTGGGTAAGAGTAAGATATAGAAAACCAGAGCCTAATACTATCACCATTACCGAAGAAAATGAAGAGATAAAATTTGCTATACAAGATTAATCTTCAAGCATAATCTATTAAAGTGAACGTTTATTATATATCGTCTAAATAAAATAGATTGGTAAATTATGGGATATAGATTACTAAAAACTGTATTAGCGTTGCTTGTATATTGCAATTTCAATATCCAATGTGATAACAGTCCATTTACACTACGTGGTATGCAAGATATAAGGAAGAATGGTAGCGTATCGGATGAAGAAAAAACACAGTTTAACGATTTCTTTAAAGACCCTCTGAAAGAAAACGATAAATACTTTGGTATAGTTCCTGAGAAAATAATGCATCTCATAGAGATCTATAAATGGAACTACGTTTTAAAGGACAAAAAGAAAGTCCCTTCATTAGTTCTATTTCATGGTCCTGTTGGTATTGGTAAGAGTGCAGCGGCCAAGCTTATTGCGTTGGAATCAAAGAGGCTTTACGCAGAAATTGATGCTTCTTTATTGATTAAGCAAGATAAAAAAGGTATAGATGTATTGAAGCAAGTTTTTGATATTGCTCGGCAGGCAAAGAAACCGGTAATTATAATTATTAACGAAATACAAGCTATATTTAATACTCGAGAAAGTAGTCATGAACGTAAATTATTACGAGAGGCATTAGAACGTGAGCTTAAGCAGACAGACTCCTTTATTTTATGTATAGGTGAAACAAGTAACTTTGCTAGCATAGATGCTACTATTAAAGAACAATGTAAAGGTTTCTGCGTGGAGTTTGATTTTCCAAATGATAAAAATCGTGAAGTAATTATTAAGCAATATATGCAAAGTGATAGGTGGTGTCTCTCTAAGGGTAGTTGGCGGGATGCTATTTTTCCAATTGAATTTTATAAAAAAATGGTTGAAAAAACTAGGGGTATGGCTTGCAAAGAGATACTTAAAAAAGTAGATTGTGATACAACGCTATTAGCGATTGATATTATTCAAGCTTATACTGCATATCAGCAATCTAGTAATCTTAAGCAAAGTAATACCCAAGGACAGGAGAGCACAATTAAATCTTTTATGATAGATGCTAGCATATCTTTAACAACATCTTTAGCAGCCTATTTTATTGTAAAATGGTTTTATAATAAGTTTATCAATCGCCCTGTAGAGACTAAATATTAGTGGATTTCCTGCTCAACGCTATAATATTTGATGCATTCTTCTATTATTTAGGACATTCTACTTGTGCCGAAGCGGTCTTCGAGGATTGGTCAAAAGCTTCGACAGCAATTGCAGCAAATTCAACTTCTCCTCCTTCTTTAAGGGGATCTAAAGTGTCATAGGCTAGTCTAACAAGCTCAAGGACAGCTTCTTTTCTAAGACCTGGAATGGTCACTTTTATTTCATTCCAGCCTGCATTTAAATCACGACGAGCTTGTTTGAGAGAAGCATCGTATTCCTCTATAGTTTTTGGATTTGTAGTAATAGGCTTAGGAAGAACCCCTAATATGTATTCAGGTTTTATTGGACCTTTTTCTTTATTAATTATTGCTGCATGTTTAAATACGTTACCAAGACGGTCGCATCTACCAAGGGGAATCCTTGGTTCTATACTAGCAATATCAAGTTTCTCTGTCTTCGTACTATAAGGAAGAACAGTAGCTGCAATTTTTGAACGAATTGCTTGTGATAATATCATTTGTGCTCCGCCTTTGCCAAGGTTTGATTTAACCTCGTCTGCGTAATTTACAGGGGTTCTTAACATTTTTGGCATAGCTAGGTATTGTTTGAATTCCCCATGAGGCCAAAGACCAAGGGTTGTAATATTATTAGGACTGCCAATCCAGATTACTTCCTGTGGATATACTACTCGCATAAGAGATATATTTTTAAAATCGCCACTTCCATAAGTATATTCTACAACTACTGCATCTTCTCGAATGTTTTTAATAAATAATCGAGGTAGTTCTTGTACTTGAGGTTCTACTGGTTGTTCCTGTTTTTTGGGCTCTGGTTTAAACAATTCTCCTATTTTTTTGAAAACAGGTTCCATACTATACAGCTGAGATGACAGTATTACAGCAGAAATGGATAAGAAAAGAAAAATCTTCTTCATACTACTTCCTATTTTTATTTGTCTTAATTACTTATTATAAATTTACATACTTAGGCTTACATAAATCAATAATTTATTACTATAAATTATTTCATTCCATTGCCAGTTGATACTCTGCTTTTTCTATGTATCTAAAGAGTACTTCTATAAGTTCTGAAGGAAGCAACGCTAAATATCCTATTTTCTTGTAATTCTCATATTTAAATACATTAGATTTTGCTAGAGTCTTTAGCGATGCATATATCAAAGTATCTTGATTTATAGAGTCATCTGAATTGTGGTATTCAATTATTCTCTCTTCTGCTAGCATTTTAAAATATTTATGAGCTTCTCTTATGGATTCTTCAGGCTCATCAAGAGGGCCGTCTAAAGCAATATCTTCTATGCGGTTTGCATGGTCTCCATTTTTTAATTTATTACCTCTTAAGTCTAATAATCGTATAAATGGTAGATTTATTATTTGCCTTGGCAACTTTGTTAATTGATTATTCCTTAACGTAAGGCGTTGAAGATATGTGCAAGGTAATAGTGGCTTTATATCGCTTATGTTATTATTACTTAAATAGAGATTTCTAAGCAAAGTGAGTTTAGTTACACCTTCTGCTATCTCTCTTATTTTATTATTATCAAGATCTAAGTTTTCCAAGAGAGTAAGGTTTGATATTCCTGTTGGTATCTTTTCTATCTTATTATTATTAAGCCAGAGATATTGAAGGCCTCTATCACATATTGCACGAGGAAATCTCAAAGATGTTAAATTCTTGAAGGTCTTTATTTTATTATCGTTAAGCCAAAGACTTTCAAGGCAAGTAAGCTTGCTCACCTCTTGTGGTATTTCTTTTATTTTATTATTAGCAAGACTAAGGAATTGAACTTTATGAAGAAGAGCTAATGGATTTAAAGTACTTAATTGGTTTTTACTAAGATTAATGTCTAAAAGATTCGTGAGATTAGTTATTCCTTCTGGTAGTTCTTTTATAATATTATTGCTAAGATCGAGATGCTCTAGTTTAGTAAGGTTAGTAATATCTACTGGTATCTCTTTTATTTTATTATTGCTAAGATATAGTCCTTTAAGATTAAGCAAGAAGAATATAGCTGCTATATCCTTTATTAAGTTATTATTAAGAAAAAGCCGTTCAAGTTGGATAAGATTACTAATTACTGCAGGGATTTCTTGTATTTTGTTGTTATCAAGCTTAAGATACTCAAGATTAGGAAGAGCTACTAATCCTTCAATACCTCTTAGTATATTATTATTAATATTAAGGTAAACTAATGCGCTAAGATTACTTATTGTAGAAGGCATTACTTCTAATTGATTATGATCAAGGTTAAGCTTTTTAAGTTTAGGAAGACAAATTAATCCCCCTATATTTTTTATTTTGTTATTGCTAAGAGAAAGAGAATTAAGGTTAGTAAGAGTGCTGAGTGTAGCTGGTATTTCTTCAATAACATTATTATCCAGTGCTATCTCAGTAAGCTTAAAAAGAAAAGCTAATAATTTTAGGTCTTTCTGGTTACTGTTTTTAAGATTAAGAGTTAAACTCTTAAGAGTATTGAGATTATTAACTGTTGTTGATATTTTTTCTATTTGGTCGCTTATAAGTGAAAGCTCTTCAAGCTTAGTCAAACTAGTTAATGTATCTATACAATCTAATTCACTACTGCGTAGAGTTAACTGTGTAGTAATTGAAGGAGAGCACTGTGCTGTATAATGGGCTTCAGGTTCAGGAGGAAAGCGTCTTTTTGGCAGGATAATAGCGTCAGTGTTTTCAGCATTTTCCATACTCAACAAATAATTACATATACTTAAACTTGTTAAGAAAATAATACTAAGCTTTTTTCTATACATTAGAAATACCCTTTCTTAAATTTACTTTAATAAGACTAATTCATATTTTTTATTTGTCAATATAATCTGTGAATTAGATTTAAAATTCAAATGTAGAAATTTTTTGCTTTGTATAGAATTACCATTATTGATAAATGTGTGTATTCAATGACGCGACGTTGACGGCCTTTTAGACAATACTATAAAAGAGTTGAAAGTTACTTAATTTAATGATCACTGAATAGCATTAGAGCTTACTGCTCCTCCTTAGATGGCGTATCTTTGTGAGCAGTAAAGCCGTAGGCTTTATGGTATTTTTGTAGCACATCTGCTAACTCTTGAGAAGAAAGATTAATATGATCAAATGTTATATAATTAGAAGAAGTTGATTTACCCTTTAAATTAACGCGTACAAGATGACTTTGATCATTTTTGGTAACGCTATCAACTTCTTGCCAAGATATATGTTTACTAGGAAGCATTTTTATTCCATCTTTGTTAATAATTGCCATTGGCTTAGTAGGGTCTTGTTTAAGATAAGCAACTACATGTTTGAGGGATATGCATAATATGAAGATACCACATATAGCGGCAACCATCCAAAGGGGCATTCCATGACGATATAAGCCAGCTGTAACAAGTACAAGTCCAGTGTTGTATGTAAGCCAAGCAGCTATAAAACAAAAACAAGCAAAAAAAGAAAATGTAATTATTGTGCTTCGCAGCTCTTTTTTATTGACGAATACTACGACCTCTTTATCTTTGATCTCATCTTGAAGAGCTTGTATAGCACTATAATCTAATTCTTCTTTAGCTGGTTCTACTTCTGATATACCCATAGCCTTTTTCCAGTGGGCAAGAATAGAATTTAAGATATATTCGCTAGAACAGGTAAGAACGTTATCGATTTTAATGGTTTTGAATCGTCCCCCTATTGAAGTTTCTTTATTAAGAGCCTCATGGGCTGATTGCATGAGTGTATGTTTACTTGGAAGAAAAATCTCTATCTCAAGAACATCATCAGGAATATCTTTTGTAAGTTGTACATTCTTGATCCTGTCCCATGGTATTTCTTGAAAACCAAATAAAAGTATGCCATCTTCACTCACTTCTAGAATAGGATCAAAAGTAAAAAAAGCCTTTAAACAAAATTTAAAGCTTGGTCGTATAAAAAAAGCAAATAGGAAAAACATTGCTATAAGTGGTGCTATATATTCCATATAAGGTTTAAGGTATAGATAAGTAAGTAAAAGCAATGTACTAAGGCTCAAAAAGATAAGAAGTTTAATGCCTATTTTTTTTAAGACTTTTAACCTGTTAACGTAAAACATATGTTGTGGAACGTTTAAGAAATGCTTTTCCATTGTACTATCCTAAAAGAATGTATGGTAATAATAAACTTACGCCATATGCATAGAGAAAAGAGATATACAGTGATTCTAAAAAGTTTAAACCAATAATAAGACGTATGAGAACTAGGGTAAATAAAGAAGGAGTAACATTAAGCTCTTTTGCTGTTTCTAAAACATTGCTTAAATCTCGATCACTTGGAAAAGCATGAGCTCCTGCAGAAAATCCTATCCAGGCTAAAAAGAGGTAACCAAGCAATGGAAAGGTAGAGCGGCTCATGAAGTCTCCAACAAGAAACTGTGAAGCCATAAGAGGAAACGTAAAGAGAGCGCAAATAAGTGTATTTATAATAAGAGGGCCTAAAGAAATCCAAAAGGCTTGTCTCATCGTGGTACTTGCTTCATGTAAAACACAACCAACAGTATCTTCTGAGCCAAAGGCGAAGTAGCATATTGCATATACTTTAACTCCAAGAATATCACAAAAGAATCTGTGTGCTATTTCATGTATTACAATACCAGGGCACGTTAATAGAGCTATTAGCCAGCCAGGTAAACTATTAAACATATCTTCCTTTTGAGTTAAAAAGGGACCAGTACTTTTCAGGCATATACGCAGTAAGTTCACGCCATTCCTCTTTCTTTAACTCTACTCTAGCGAGATATTTTAATGCTTTTACATCAAGCTCAAAAATATTGAAAGAAAAGTAACATTCAGCAAGACGAATTTTTGCTTTTCTGCAGTCCGGAGCTTTTTGAAGAACTGTTTGATAGTATTCTATGGCTTGATAATAGTCTTTATGAATAAATGCTTTTTCTGCATTTTTAAGCACTGTGCTCATGTTAAAATAATCTGGCAATTCTAGCGCAAAATAAGTTAGGGGTACAAAAGCAAATAAGAAAGAAGAGACTATCCACCAAGGATATTTATGAGGAGTAAGTGCAGGAATAGACACATTATTCATATATGGTTCTTTATGGTAATTTTAACTTTCTAAATCTTGGGCATATTTTACCATATCTATAAAAAATAACTAGCATATTTTTATCTTTTCTAAGAGAGTATTTGTGGCCTGTCATCGATGCTATGATTAAATTTTGGTTAGTAAGCAATCTATGCTACATAGGCTTAGAATTGTTGCTCAGTACCACCATGCTTTTTGAATTAAAAGATGAAATGTTAATGTTAAGTTCTTTCTTTAATAAAATTGAGAACCATTTCTGCTAAAACAGTAAAAATATCTGGAATAAAAAGACAGTCATCTGGATATCTTGTTGCTGAAACGTAGGGATTTAGCTCTGTTGCACATGATATGAGGTCATTAAATTGTAAATCAAAAAAAGTACAATCAGTAACAAGAATAAGCAAATCATGAGTTCTCTTAATTTTTTGCTTCTTTAAAGCTAAGTATGCTTTAAGAGCTTTTTCAGCACACTGTTGAGTATGATAGAGAGCAGGTCCTAAAATTTCATCTCTCAATAAACTTTTTGCAGCAAGTAAATCTTCTTCTGCTTTGCATAACCAATCATTAGGCCTTGCCATATATAAGCTTTCCTTCATGCTTAATCTTGTAGCAAAATTTAGTTTTATCTTTTGAAAACTTTTCCCATTCTTCTTTACTATATACGAGAATGTCTTTTGATACATACAAGCCTATTAGCGCTCTGTGACCATCAACTAATACTTGGTGGCGATTTTTATTATATTTATCTATGACTATAAGTAAATCGAGATCGCTGTCTTGATCAGGGCATCCCCAAGCATAGGAACCAAAAAGATATATAGCAAGAGGATTATATGTTTTAACCAGGCGATGCTTTACTTCATCGATAACATTTTGTGAGATCATATTTGTTCTCCTTCATGGGTACAAGCATAAACAACCTTGGCTAATGTTTTTAAGGTTGGATTAGCGCCACTAACCATTGTAAGATAAAGCGTGCTCCGAGCAAGATTTCCCCGTTTTGCAGTTTTTGATTTGTTTTTATTCTTTAAATAATTTGTTATCGCTGTAATAACTGCTGCAGGATTATTTTTTTCTAATCCTTCGAGAATAGCAAGTCCTGTTGCGGATTTAATTTCTTGGTCTTTTGATGATTTTTTTATTTTGTTCATACTTTTTATTCTAGTTCTTAAATACTTGTTCCTTGAATAATTGTACAGTAGTATGGACAAGTTATCAAGTGTTTGGTATGGCTTCTTCTACAATGCTACAAAATACTAATTCATGTTTGGACTATGTAGGCAATATATAGTCAAACAAAGCACGACCTACTCATATGTTCTGGAAAAAGTTCCATTTTCTATATGATATCTATTTGCTATCTTAATTCTTTCTAAAAAATCTGTATCATGCGATATAACAATGAGTGCACCTACGTACTCACTAATAACTTGTATAACATGCTCACGTGTTTCAAAATCTAAGTTATTGGTAACTTCATCTAAGATTAACAGCTGTGGATTAATGGCAGCTATTTGTGCAAGAGACAAACGCGCTTTTTCTCCTCCAGAGAGTGTTTTAACATAAGCGGTTACTTCTTCATTCTTTCTAAATAAAAAGCTGTTTAAGTGGTCTCTAATATCTTTATAGTGAGCTATTGGGGCACATTCTTGAATAACCTCTAAAACAGAAAGTTCGGGAGATAAGCTGCTATAATGTTGATCTAAATATCCAATAGCGCTTAATTGCGGCGCTAGCCAGTTTCCAGACTTAGTTATTGCGTTATCTCCTAATAAGGCTTTAACGAGGGTTGATTTGCCTGAACCATTATCTCCTGTTAGTGCAATGCGTTCTTGGGATCCTAATAAGAAATTAATATCTTTTATAATAGGATAAGTATAGCCACAAGCTCCATCAGAGACTTGAACAAGAGTTTTTTTAGATAGCTGAGAAGAATTAAGGGTAAACGTAGGCTTAATGACTTCTGGCAATCGAGCGTTATGTAGTGCTTCTATAAGCTCTTTCTTTGTGCTATGAATTTTGCCGAGCTTTTTACCTGAAGTACGAGAGCCGGTTTCTCTCATCCTATTTCTAAGAGCACGATCGTTTTCTGATCTGTTCATTCGTTTGCTTTGTGCTGCACGCTTTTGTTCAAATTCTAAGGCAGCGCGAGCTTTTTTCTGCTCTTTTTGCAGATATTCTATATGATGTATTCGAGTAGTAAAAAGTGCTTCTCGTTCTCTTATAAACTCATCATAAGAGCCTGAGAAAAAGGAAACTTTTTCTTCATCAATATACCACAATGTATCTACACAATTGCGCACAAGCTCTCTATCGTGAGAGATTACAATAAGAGTACCGCTGAATTTGTTTAAGGCTTGTATAAGCGATTGTTTATTAGAAGCGTCTAAATGATTTGTAGGCTCATCTAGACATAGTACATTAGGGTTTGTAGCTAATGCTTGTGTAAATGCTTTATTAAATCGCTCACCTCCACTTAATGTGTTATATTCCTGTATAATTTGTGGAACAAAGCCAAATGCTACATCACTTGGTATATGAATTGTGCCTTCAGTGGGATCATAAAGATGTTGAATTATTTTTAAAAGTGTAGATTTTCCACTGCCGTTACGGCCAATTATAGCAATACGCTGGCCACACTGTATTTGTGCAGAGAGATTACGAAAACAGGTTTTTGAAGGAAAATCTAAACTAATATTCTGTAAGACTATGGGTCGATGTATCATAAAGTATTTCTCAATAATTAAGGGTTTTCAGATAACTACTGTTATTGGTGCCCTTATTGTTTAGGGCTTATTGAGATACTGTTTTCATGGTACAAAAACTCCGTGGTTAAAATAGGTTATATATATCTATTATATAAGAAAGCGCTGTTAGAGGCAAGAAATTACATTATTTCTTCATAGAAGCATGGTTCCTGAAGGTAATATCTAATAAGATAAACGTTGACCAAAACTGAGTGAATATGCTTAAGTAAAAAAGATATCATAAGAAATAATTATTTGGCTCATGGAGGGTCTTTCTATGAAAGCTATAAGAGTATGTATAACATTGCTTGTAATGATTAACTCTTTTTATGTGTATGCTAAGAAGCCTAAGGAGCAAGAAGCTCTAGTAGACTCGTCTCATAAAGCTAATGAGTTTATGAAAGGCATAATAAATTGCTCTGCAGCTGTTACTTACTTTGCCATTAGTATGTATAGTGCTATGGTAGCAAAACGTATTTTATTTAATGGGCCTGAAAAACCTTTTCATACTTTTGAAGATCTTCTTATGTTAAGTGCAAATCTTACAGGGTTTATTACCCTTATGGATATTGCTTATCAAAGAGGATATATAGGCCTTGAGGCCTTCAATCGCTTTTTTAAAGGTACTAATTACCGAACCTTTGCACCTGCCTAAGACTTTAGAGATTTTTGCTATTTTTTTGGTTTTGCAGGTTCAATAACTAAAGATGTACTAGGTGCTTTTTTAGTTGATTGAGAGGCAGTAGCATTTTTAGTATTCTCTTTATTAGTATCACTACTATCAGTAGAAGCTTTTGACGTGTCAGGTTTTTTCTTATTAGGTGGAGTAGTGAAGATATAGAGTTCGCCAGAATCATAAGCATCATTTACTTGTTTTTCCATCCTATTCCAAATATTGACAAAAGGAGTAAGGAGACCCCATGAACTGGGCTGAGCCTCTGCTGCCATAGCTGCAGTGTCATATGACATAGAAATACTTACAAAAAGTGCGCTGATTAAAAGGATTTGAGATTTAATAGTGAACATAGTAGCTCCTTACTTTGCGTTAGTTTAATAACTTTTGCTAATTCCCCTATCTTTTATCATAATCAAAAAATAATAGAATTACAATCCTCAAAAAAATATTTTTTCAATCGTAAATAATTGAATTTGTTTACGATGTTATTAGATTTTGCTTTTTTACTCTTCGTATTGTTGGTGGCTTGCACTCTATTCATCATAGAATTGTGCAAGGATTCTATTGAACGTAGTACGCCTAAGTGAAGCTTTGTTCGATATAAGAAAGTCTACTGCTTGCGGAGCGGTTATAGTGGCAATTGCAAGTGGCGTAAGGCGCAATGCATTTGCTGTTGGTTCATTAAGTTTATCTGAATAGTTAGCTAAGTTGTTTTTGAGCCATTGAAATATAAAGGGACTTGAGCTCAGAAGGGCTGCTGCATGTACTATTGTTGCATTTTTAAAAGGGTAGGTCTTTGAAAGTGCAGATGCAAGTTCTTCTAAAATCATAGTAATGAAAGTATTATCCGTAAGAGATTGTAATTTTTTGTTTACTTGTCTAAGAGCGGCTAGTCTTTTTACAATTGTGCTTGCTCTTTCTTTTGCTGTTGCCAGAAGAACAACTAGTTCTATAAGAGTAGCGCTCCTTCCAATTTTTAGCCATAAATCGGTCTGTTCTAGCTCGGATAATTTTTTAAAAGGTATTTTATTAAGGGCTTGTATTTGCTTTTCAAATCGAGCAGCTTCATCTTCAGATATTGAGGTAAGAGGAGATAAATCTGATAAAATTACTTCACGAACGATTAGTTTAAGGACATCTTTAGGCAGGTCCAAAAATTGTCCCTTTGTACTAGGGGTCAATAACCCAAAAAACGTAATAAAAAATATTTTATAAAAGAGGGAACTCATTTTCTTATTCTTTCTTATGTTATATTTTATTTCAATATATAAATTTATTTGCATAAAAGTCAATTGATGCGGTATTTTTAACAATTGATATATAATTATATGCATAAAACTGAAAAGAAGAAGCTTTAGTATGCTAAAAGCAGAGCTTTGGTATAGAGTGTTCTAAGCTAGAGAACTAAGAAGCGTAAAGTAATTATTAAGAGAGTCATATAGTGCTTCTAATTGGTACTGATTGCTCAATGAAATTAATCGAGGAAATTCTTGCAGAGGTTTATTGATTATAAACAGATGAAAAACTCTTGCTTTAAGCTCTTCACTTAATGCTTTTGTCTGTATTAGAAGGTAATTCATCCATAGTAATGAGTCAAACTCCTGAATATTCTCTATTCTAGGATCTTTTATTACTATGGTTCCAAGATTAACAGAGTTATCTTCAATACTTTTATTTGGACGAGGATGTGCAATAAGGGCCCTGAAGAATTCTGACTTTTTAAGTACTTTTGCTTTTTGACTAATTTCTATTGATCGTTTACCAGGTGCATACTCGATTACTATAGTATAGTAAGGCTCTATTTCACCAGTAAGGCTTTGTTTAATGTTTGCTTCTGAGAGCTCTGGTGCCATTGCAAAGCTTGGAAAATTTAATGAAGCAATGAAGAAAAAGAAAGTAAAGTTTACTGGCTTAAACATGTGTTTTCTTTCTTTAATTTAGAATCATTAATTTATAGTATACAAAAATTATAAAGCTATTCAAGATATTCTTACATCTTAAAGGAATGTGCCTTTATTTTGTGATAAGTATAAGGTATACTAGGCGAAATTTGGGTCATTTTGAAAATATATACTATTTTAGGAATGCATAATAAAATAGTATGCAAGTAATAAAGGGGTGTAGGTATGGAAACTAAATTTACAATAGACGATATAAATTTGCCAACTGAAGAGCAGCTTATAGCGAGCATACGATGTGTCTTTTTTATCAATGAATCTCCTACATCTTATTCTCTAGAGCTCTTTATTAAAGAAGGAGAAGAATTAGAACCTTTAGATACTTATAAATTTAAAGCTGGTTCTGGAGGATCATTGCCTTTCTTTCAAGATATAAGTCTTGTCGTTAAATGGAATAATCAGTATTTTGAGCTTAACCTTAATCAGCCTCATGTAGATCACTACTTTAAAATAAGTAAGGATTATACAGTTTCGATTTCTTCTACTTCTGAGGCTTATAGTCAGCTCAATAAAGCAGTATCTACAGATAAAGTACAACACGGTCTTATAACGGCCTGTATTGATAAAACATCTACAGAAAGCAAACAAGAATCTGTTGCCGACGATGAAGATGATAAGTTCTATATGTTATCTCTTTTTAACAATTCTTCAGGTCAGGTTTCACTTTTTTTAAATATAAAAAAGAGTAGTGAAGAAAATACACCTCATGAATTTATACTTGAGCCCTATGAAGAAATTCTGCTCGGTCGTGATGATGCTTGCTTTGCAACGGTAGAATTTGAAGGGATGAAAAAGGAGAGTGCTATAGAAGACCGATCTCTTTGCTACTGCTTTGGAATTACTAATAATAAGGAATTTGATTGCTTTATCAAGACTCAGCGGGAGATGAAAGAAGGCTCTAAAGAATATTTACGAGATCATGACAATCCTTACATAAGAATATTTAGAGCAGCAGTTTATAATGATCATACATTTGTAGAAAAAGCACTAGAATCTAACAAAGAGCTTATCTACTTTGAAGATAGATTTAGATTTTCTCTTCTTAGTGTAGCTGCTCATGAAGGATATACTGAACTTGTAAAAAATATTCTTGCTTACAAGGGACATGCTCGTGACTTTAGTGGAAACCAAGCACTTTGGGGAGCGTGTGAGAGAGGTCATGATGCAATAGCAGAGTTGCTTATTCAACAGGGAGCAACTGTTAGCTATACTAACTATGAAGGAGCTACAGCACTACATATGGCAACTGATAGGGGACATGCTTCAATAGTAGAACTCTTATTAAAGACTTATCCTATGGTTGATGCTCAGACAAAAGCAGGGCAAACCGCATTATTGTTAGCAGTTATTAATCAGCATAAGTCTATAGTAGAACTTCTTTTGCGGTATCGAGCTTTTCCCCATATAACTAATAATGAGGGTGTAACTCCACTAAGAGCTGCAGCTCAAATGGGTAATTATGAAATTGTTGAGCTTTTATTAAACTACGTAACAAGAAGTACTGATATAAATGAAGCACTCTATCAAGCATGCCAATCAGGTCACACAAAGATTGTTGAGCTGCTTTTAAAAAGAGGAGCAGATAGTAACTATAGAATCGATTCACGAGCTACCCCTTTACATATAGCTTCAGTACAAGGGCATATAGACATCGTAAAATTATTATTACTTGAAAAAGGTGCTTACATTAATGCCCAAGATTCTCTTGGCTATACACCGTTATTTTGTGCAGTTCTTGAAAATCGACAAGATGTTGCTTCGTTTTTAATGAGTAATAATGCAGATGTTAACCTTATTACCAGAGAAGGGGCAACTGCTCTTCATGCAGCAATACAAAAAGAGTATAAAGAGCTTGTAGAGTTGCTTTTAAAAAATAAGGCTCGTCTTGATAGTGCAACGTTAAAAGAGCATTATACTCCTTTAATACTTGCTTTAGCAGGAGGACACACTGAGATTGCACACATGTTGCTTACACATGATTTTGACCAAGCAGTAAAAAAAGAGCTTACTTATCTTATTGTAGTAGCTGCTGCTCAAAATCAACGAGAAATCTTAGAACTTCTTATTAAGTTAGGGATATCTATTGATGCTGAAGATGAAAACGGCATTAGCGCGCTTCAACGTATGGTAATGCAGGCTCATTATGAAGGGATAAAGCTTCTTTTAGAGTTAGGAGCAAATCCAAATAGAGCAAAAAAAGAAGATCTGCTACCACTTATATTGGCTGCTGTTGCAGGCAAAAAGGATATAGTTGCTCTTTTATTACAGTATGGAGCTGACGTAAACAGCAAGACAAAGATTGGTTCTACCCCTCTTGATCTGGCATTTTTAATGCAGCATAAAGAAGTTTGTCATCTCTTGCTTGATCACGGCGCTATTTCAACTAGCACAGAATTTAAGTTAGATCATAGTATTATTGACATGTTTTTTGAATCGCTTGGTAACTGAATAACGATGAGCTAAAGCTCTTGGCTTTCTTTATCTTTAGTTGTTTATGGTGATGTGAAAAATATAAAATTTATTATATACTAAGAAGGTATAAAACAATAAATTGTAAGTATATACTTGTAATAGTTATTTTTAGGAGATAGAGGTCAACTACCACGTCCTAAGGACGTAGCTTGCAAAAGCTCGCGTTGACCAGCTTAAGTCCAAGCGAAAGCAGAGGACTACGTTATAGAGGAGTGTTAAAGATCACACTTTGGAATGCGAAGCCAGTTCCAAGCTCTGTAATTCAAGGGTTAAATAAGCTGAGGGTATAAGCTAGTGCTCTTGATATATACCGCTCTATAACATTGGCGAGGCTGTCGTGCGGCGCCAGAGGCCCAGCACATTGGTCTTGTCCTGCCAGAAATTGTAGACATGGCCATTGAGCGCGGCGCCGACGGCGATGTTGTCCTCGGCCGTCATCAGGTCGAGCGCGGTTTCGAACGCCGCCTGGTAGGACGGGTCACCCTGCAATTCGCCGACCGTCACTTCATTCTGGCGATGCACCCAGTCGAGCGCCTCTTTGCCGGTCCTGTCTTCCAGCCAGAGATGCGGATCCTCGGCGGCGGATTCATTCAGGCGTTTTGTCGTCGATTGGGTCACGCGCGGTCTCCAAGGCGTTATCAGGCAGCCCTGCCTACATCGCGTCGCAAGCGCCCACATTCAAGATGGTGGAGTAAGGTCATTGCGACCGAAAGCGGCTTTGCGTTCACACCATCCGCCGACGCAGGATGGTCGTCACCGCCAGCACCAGGCAGATAGCGCCGAGCGTGAACGGCAGGCCGGGCGCGCCGATCACATCCATGACGCCGCCGGTGAGCGGCGGCACGAGAATGCCGCCGACGCCCCACATCAGCGAGAAGGCGGCATTGCCGGCAACCAGCGCCGAGCCGGTGAAACGCTCGCCGAGTTCGATGATCGACATCGTGTAGATGCCGTAGGAAACCGCGCCCCAGATGAAGACGCACGGCCAGATCAGCGGCGTCTCGATCAGCAGCGGCAATAGCGCGCAGCCGAGCACGGTCAGCGACACGCAGATGAACCGCACCAGGCGTGCCGTCAGCCTTTCCGCCAGCAGGCCGAGCGGCACCTGCATGGCGATGTTGCCGGCAATCATCACTGAGAGCAGCGCCGACATGCGGGCTTCGGCGATGCCGTAATGGGTGCCATAGACCGGAAGCAGCGCCAACACCGCTTGCTCGAAGCCGGCGGCCACGACGACCGTCGACAGCAGCAGCCAGGCCAGCGGCATGAACCCCATCACCGAAACCCCGTGCCCGGCTTCGTCGACTTTAGGCAACCGAGGCAGCACCAGCGCCAGGCAGGCACCACAGAAGATGAAAGCGCAAATGCCGACCAGGAATGGCGGCCAGCCTTCGGTGCCGACGGCAAGCAGGCAGAGCGGACCGGCGGCAAAGCCGGCCGAAATGATCGTCGAATAGACGCCCATGACGCGACCGCGCCGCGACGGTGGGGCAAGTGCGATCACCCAGATCTCACTAAGAACATAGAGCGGGTTGGTGACCACGCCGATCAGGAAGCGCAGCGGAAACCACAGATAGACGTTCTGCGTCCAGCCGATCAGCGCCAGCACGAGTGCGGAAAGTGCTGCGCAGGTCAGCGCCGTGCGCCCTGCCCCGAACCGCCGTGCCAGGCCAGGTATCAGTGGCGACGACAGGATGAAGCCGACCGGCGTCATCGCCGCCGAAAGCCCGATCATGGCCGGCGAGACGCCCTGGCGCTGCAGGATGAAGCTCAGCAGCGGATAGGAAAGCCCTTGCGCGATGGCGAACACCGAAACGGTCGCGATCACGCCCGTGATCGCCGCCCACTGCATCGGCTCGTCTCTGCCAGTTTCCGCCAAATCCATGTGGGCAGCCTTAGCGGGTCGCCTGAATGGTCGTAAGCCCCGCCGGCGAAAACCGCTTGCTCCAGCCAAAGCCTGTCAGGAGCTTCTGCGCCTAGCCGATCTGTAGAGCGCGAAAGCAATCAACACCGCATCGAGCCCGGCGATCACCGCCGGCAGGCCGAGCGGGCCGATCGCCTGCATCAGCGCGCCCGCGCCGGGCGGTCCGACAATGCCGCCGGCGCCCCACATCAGCGCGAAGGCGGCATTGCCGGCGACAAGTGCTGTTCCCCTGAAGCGGCTGCCAAGCTCGACCAGCGCCATTGTGTAGACGCCGTAGCCGACCGCACCCATCACCACCAACACCGGCCAGACCAGCGGTGTGGTGATCAGCACCGGCAGCGACAGCGCGCAAGCCGCCGTCGCCAACGCGCAAAAAACGATCATCGCCCGGCCGCCGAAGCGTTCGGCCATCAGCCCAAGCGGGATCTGCAGCAGTATGTTGCCGGCGGACAGCGCCGTCACCAGCGCCGCCAGCTTCGCTTCGGGTAAGCCGTAGCCGGTACCGAAGACAGGGATAAGCGCATAGGTGCTTTGCTGCACCGCCGCCGAGACCAGCACCGCCAGCAGCAGCGCCGGCGCCAGCCTGGCGAATCCGACAAGGCCGCCGGAGGCCTGGCCGTCCTCCTCGAAACCGGTCAGCTTCGACGACACGGCGCGCAGGATCAGCGCGCAGAGCGCAAAACCTGCAATCGCGGCGATGAAAGGAGGCCATCCAGATGCGCCGACGGTGATCAGGATCAATGGCCCCGCCGCGTAGCCGGCGCCCATCAGAGCATTGAACACCCCCATCACCCTGCCCCGGCGCGACGGTGGCGCCAGCGACAGCGCCCACACCTCGCCAAGCACATAGAGCGGGTTGATGACCACGCCGACGAGGAAGCGGAGGATGAACCACGCGACCCAATCCTGCAGATAGCCGATGGCCAGGAAGCACACCGCGCCGGCCAGCGAACAGCCGACGGCGAGATTGCGCGCTCCGAAGCGCCGTACGGCAGCCGGCACGAACGACGCCGAGAGAATCAGGCCAACCGGCATCATCGCGGCGGAAAGCCCGATCAGCGCCGGCGACATGCCTTGCCGCTGCATCAAGAGCGTGAACAGCGGATAGCTCAGCCCTTGCGCGGCGCCGAACATGGCGAGCGCCGCAGTGACGCCGGCAAGCGCTGCCCATTGCGTTGCCGCCTCGCCATCGCGCGAATCGGTCGCGACCATGCTGCCATCCCTGTAAAAGCGCCTACCCTGCGGCCGGCAAGCTATCCGGCTAGCGGTTCGATCCGGGAAAAGGAAGGGCCGCACCGGCAAATCCGCTGCGCCAAGTCAAACGATCCTGCTGCCCTTCCGGCATGTCGCTTCCATCGCCCTAGTGGTCGCCGCCTCCGTACCGGCAGCATTGCCGCCAGTCCATTATGCCGCTCACTTTCGCATTCCATGAGGCCTGTCATGACCGCCGCCCTTCATCCCGCCGAACCGGCATTGGCAACCGACCGCGCCCGTCGCGGCGGCCGCGCGGGCAAGCGCGCCGGCGGCTCGGCCGCGTTCGAGCAGCCGGCTTTCCGGCAGCTGAGAAACCCGCTGACGCCGACCAAGCTGGTCTCCGACGACGAGCTGGAATTGATCCACCTCGCTTCGCTTCGCGTGCTCAGGGAAATCGGCGTCGACGTGCTTCACGACGAAGCGCGACGCATCATGAAGGAAAATGGCGCTGACGTGACCGAGGGCAGTGAGCGGGTGCGCTTCGACAGCGACATGATCCTCGATCTCATCTCGAACTGCCCGTCGGAATTCACCATCCATGCCCGCAACCCGGCGCACAATGTCCGCTTCGGCGGCAACAATGTGATCCTGTCGATGATGGCGTCGGCGCCGAACTGCTCCGACCTCGATCGCGGCCGCCGCCCCGGCAACCAGGCCGACTACCGCAACTTCCTGCGCCTTGCGCAGATGCACAACATCCTGAACTGCACCGGCGGCTATCCGGTCGAGCCGACCGACATCCACCCGTCGGTGCGCCACCTCGAATGCATCCGCGACCTCGCCACGCTGACCGACAAGGTCTTTCACATCTATTCGCTCGGCAAGGAGCGCAATGTCGACGGCATCGAGATCGCCCGGATCGCACGCGGCATCAGCCATGAGCAGATGCTGGAAGAGCCGTCCGTCTTCACCATCATCAACACCAATTCGCCGCTGAAACTCGACGTTCCGATGATGGAAGGCATCATCCAGATGTCGAGCAAGGGCCAGGTCGTCGTCGTCACGCCCTTCACCCTGTCGGGCGCCATGGCGCCGGTGACCATCGCCGGCGCGCTGGTGCAGCAGAATGCCGAGGCGTTGTCGGGCATCGCCTTTGCTCAGATGGTGCGCAAGGGCGCCACTGTCGGCTATGGCGGCTTCACCTCCAATGTCGACATGAAGTCCGGTTCGCCGGCCTTCGGCACGCCGGAATATATGAAGGCGCAACTTGTCGGCGGCCAGCTTGCCCGCCGCTACAAGATCCCATACCGCACCTCCAGCACCTGCGCCGCCAACACCGTCGACGCGCAGGCAGCCTATGAAAGCGTGTTCTCGCTGTGGGGCGCCATCCAGGGCGGCGGCAATCTGATGATGCACGGCGCCGGCTGGCTTGAAGGCGGCCTGCGCTGCTCCTACGAGAAGACCATTCTGGACATCGACCTGTTGCAGATGGTGGCCGAATTCCTCACCCCGCTCGACCTGTCCGAGGAGGCGCTGGGCTTCGACGCCATCCAGTCGGTCGGCCCGGGGGCCATTTCTTCGGCACCCAGCACACACAGGACCGCTACAAGACCGCGTTCTACTCGCCGATCCTTTCCGACTGGGCAATTTCGAGACCTGGGCGAAGACGGATCGCCGACGGCGATCAAGAAGGCAAACAAGGTCTGGAAGGAGGGGCTGGCTTCCTATGAGGAACCCTACATCGACCCGGCGATCCGCGAGGAACTCAACGACTTCGTCGACAAGCGCCGCGCCGAAGGCGGCGCGCCGACCGATTTCTGATCGCCATATCGGCGCGTTGACTCCGTTTCGAGGCGCTGCTTTATCGCTGACAATAACCTGATTCAATTTACGCAAAAAGGACCTATCTTGATGAAATCTCATGTTAAAGCGGTTGTCATCGGCGGCGGTGTCGTCGGCTGCTCGGTGCTCTACCACCTGGCCAAGGCCGGTTGGACCGACATCATGCTGATCGAGCGTTCGGAGCTGACCTCCGGCTCGTCCTGGCACGCGGCGGGCGGCTTCCATACGCTGAACGGCGATCCCAACGTCGCCAAGCTGCAGGCCTATACGGTGCAGCTCTACAAGGAGATCGAGGAGATTTCCGGCCAGTCCTGCTCGCTGCACCTGACCGGCGGCGTGATGATGGCCGATACGCCCGAGCGCATGGACTTCCTGCGGCTGGCCCACGCCAAGGGCCGCTATCTCGGCATGGACACCGAACTGATCACGCCGTCCGAGGCCAAGGCGATGTTCCCGCTGATGGACGAGAGAAATTTCGTCGGCGCCATGTGGGATCCGGTCGAAGGTCATCTCGACCCCTCCGGACGACCATGTTCTACTCCAAGGCGGCGAAAAAGCTCGGCG
>CAWKFG010000004.1:0-872875 GCA_963848965.1 uncultured bacterium | reverse complement strand
CTAACTTTACCCCCGTAAGGGGAGATTGCCGTACAGCCTAGAGTAAGTATAAACTTACTCTTGCTGCCGGCTTAGTATAACAACCGCTACTCTACGTCTTTTAAGACGTAGTTTCTACGCTTACGGAGATAGAGATGAAAAGCAGACATGAACTCTTGCAACGCATTACTATTGATCCTCAGGTAATGCTTGGTAAGCCTCTAGTAAAGGGAACTCGTCTTACAGTTCAATATATTTTAGGATTGCTTGCGCAAGGCATAGAAACAAAAGAAATTTTACAGGAATATGATCGACTTGCAGAGAAGGATATTTTGGCTTGTTTGCTTTTTGCCAAAGAAACTCTTGAAGACATAAAATTTACTCCTTGTAGTGCTCGTAATGAGCAAAGAAATGAGATCGTACTGCCTTATGCCATAAAATCACTTTAAAGTGTTACATTTCTTTTTCTAGTGCTAGAGTTCCTATGCTACGCCAACTCAGTATGCGAGCTTGCGCACCAGGCAAATCTTTGTTGCCTCCATAAACAAGGATATTACTTTCAAAAGAGGTTCCTGCAGCTTTATTCCACAACAATAAATTCTTAAAAAATTCGGAGTTTATTGTTTCACCTGCCTTAATCTCTAGCGCACGAGGCCCTTGAGCACGCTCAATAATACAATCAACTTCTTCGCCCCCTTTATCTTGCCAGAAATAGCAGTCGGGATTAAGCCCTTTATTATACCGTTGTTTAATAAGATCAGCTATAATATATGACTCAAAAATACTTCCGCGTAAGTAATGGGTAAAAAGTTGTCCAGGATCAGTAATTGATAATAGCGAGCATACTACACCGGTATCATAAAAATACAACTTAGGCGATTTAACGACCCTTGTGCCTACATTTCGATAATAAGGTTGCAAGAGAAAGATAACATAGCTCGCTTCAAGAACAGAAAGCCATTGCTTAACAGCATGAATACTTATACCAGTATCATTGCTTAATGAAGTAAGATCCAGGAGCCGTCCAACGCGGCCTGCACAAAGTTTTAAAAACTTTTGAAATAAGCTAAGATCCGTAATATTCTTAATACTTCTTACATCACGTTCCAAGTAACTATTAACATAACTACGATACCAATCAAGAGGAGAAGATTGAGCTTCTGTATAAAGAGCTGGATAAGAGCCTTTAAAAAGAGCTTCATCAAGAGTTGCTGGTAACTGGCCAGCTTGCTCAAGCTCATGGAGAGAAAGAGGTAAAAGAGTCAGTATGGCGATACGGCCTGCTAAGCTTTGTGTAATAGCTTCACTGACTAGAAGATTTTGTGAGCCTGTTACAATAAAATGACCAATTTTCTTATTAAGATCAATATCCGTTTGCATATAGGAAAACAAAAAGGGAACATGTTGCACTTCATCAAGAATGATTCCGTGCTCATCTTTATAGCGATTAAGAAACCCTCGAGGATCAGCTTGCACTAACACACGAATATCGGGATCTTCAAAAGAAAAATAATGGTAATCGGGAAACAAAGTACGAACCAACGTTGTTTTACCTGATTGGCGTGGTCCTACTACAGCTATTGCTGGAAACTGTTTTACAAGAGCTTGTAGCTTTATACTTATATCTCGTTTTATCACCTTACACCTCATTGGACAATTTTAATCTTGAAAATTAAAATTGTCTAGAGTTAAGAATATTTCAATACTGCTCTAAGTGATAACTTCCTGTTGTAGACCAAAATAAAAACTTCTAAAGTAGCAAAGGTTCTATTTCCAATGCTTTGGAAATTTCATGAATAGGAAAGAAACTGAACAGTTGCCTATTTTTAACCAAGTAAGTATGGTAGAAACTAAACGTTTTTTGCTTTAAGCAGTATCTGTTTGCCTTTAAATGCTATACCGAGGGCAAGGATTGTTTTAATTCCTCGTTTTTTAAGCTCTTGAGCATAGTTTTTTTCTGTTATTTGTTCGAGAGCTTTTTGGGCTGTATTTTCTAATGTTTCTTGTTGCAAAGAAGATACTTTTTTGAATTCGATGATATAACCAGGCTTGGTCATATCTTTAGGAATAAGCATAATATCATATCTACCATAACCACTTTCTCTATTGGAAGAAACTTCATAGTAATCGCTTATTGTAACGAGAAGGCCTAATACAAAAAGATGATAGCTTCGCTCTGGCTCTGTGTCTGGTATATCAAACACGCTCATGCTATTAAGTACAAATGCTTGGAGTAATTCTGCTATTTGAGGTACGTTTGCTTCGATAAGCGCTTGAAAAAGAATGTTAGAGCGAGAGCTAGGTAAAGTTTGTTCAATAATTTCTTGTAATAGGTGCTTATATAAAAGCTTTATTTCTTTATTAGGAAGTATAAGCGTACAGATATCTTTACCTTCTTTAATTTCGTGAAAGTTATACGTTACATAGCCAGTCCATAAGAGAAGACTCCATAATGCTGTTGAACTTTGTTCAATTGTAGGAAAAGCAAGTCTTTCGTCAATTTCTTTTACAACAGGGACGTCTACTAACAAAGACTCTAATTCAACTTTAGCTTCTTCACTAGCTCGAGCTATAAGCTTTTTTACTAAATAGTTATCGCTTGTATTAGCCCAATAAGGTTTTAATATCCCTCTACTTCTCACGCACTCAAGAAGAGACCAAGGGTTATAGAGTGTGGCTCCATTGGCATGATATCCGTTATACCAATTTTTTATATTATCTTCTTCTAAAAGCAATTCTTGCTTTCTAAGGAGCTCATGAACTTCATAAGGAGTAAAACCAAATTTATCACAAAACTCTCTATTAAGCATGGTAAAAACGCTCAAGTTATTAAGTCCTGAAAAGATGCCTTCTTTTGCTGTCCGTAAGATACCACTCAGAATGGCCCGTTCGAGAAAAGAATTATCTTTAAGTACAGCAGTTAGTAATCCTTGTATGAAACTTATAAGCTCTTTATAATATCCGTGAGTATATGCTGTATGGATAGGAGCATCATATTCATCAATGAGTACTATAACTTGTTGGTTATGGTACCTTTTGAGTAATTCACTTAAAAATAAAAGACTCTGACTGTATTCTACCTGTGAAGCTGTTTTTGATAACAAAGCCTCATAAGTTTTTCTCTCATAATCAGGAAGTTGCGGTAATAAAGAGGGGGCATGCCGACGAAACTCTTGGGCTATAGTAAATATAAGATATTCATATGCATCTAACCAGGTATTTGCTTTAATTCCCTTAAAGGTCAAAAAAATAACAGGGTATTTTCCTTGCTTAACCTTATGTTTCTCATCGTTCCAGATATGTGTGTTATAGAAAAGATGTTCGTTACTTGTAGGTGTAGACTCAAAGAAGTATTTAAGCATAGAGAGATTAAGTGTCTTTCCAAAACGCCTTGGGCGAGGGATAAGAACAACTTGACCAGCGTTTTCTAAGAGCTCTTTAATGAGAAGCGTTTTATCAACATAGTAATAATCACCCTCTATAACAGTCTTAAAATCGCTTATACCAATAGGAAGCAATTTCATGCATAGCCCCTTTATCTTTAACTTTACTCCTTTAGTATGGCATAAATTGATAAAAAGCCCAAGAAATCCTAGTAAGAAGAAGATATAACTAGTCTATTTAATAAGCTTCTCAAGAATTAGGGAATTTAAAACTGCTTCTAATGAGCTATTTTTACTTACTCCTCTTTCAGGAGGCCATTCAGCAGGAATATATACTCTGCAACAATTAGACAACCTTAATTTTATTTCTGGTTCTGCTGATAGAACAATTCGCGTGTGGAATAAAGACTCCTTAAGAGAAGAGCGTATTTTTATAGGAGCTACTAATGAAATCTATTGCATACTTATAGTAGATAGTGATCATATTCTTTCTGGCTCACGTGATGGAATTATACATGTATGGAGTATAAAGACAGGAGAATATGCTCAATTATTTAAAGGTCATGAAAAAGGAGTATTATGTCTTGCGCAAGTAACCCCAAACTGTATTGTATCTGGCTCTGTTGATAAAACTGTACGTTTGTGGGACAGAGGAACTGGTAAACAGATAAAGCGAATAGTTGTAGAGGATGCAGTAAGATGTATAGAAGTACTTAATGAAAACACAGTAGCGATCGGTCTTAATAATGGTAAAATTCAGCTTGTTAGTCTTGCAAGAGAAGCAGTAATCAAGCAGTGGGATGCTCATCCTAAGGCAGTTACTGCGCTGAAGTTATTAGACAAAGATTATTTAGTAAGCAGCTCATTAGACAGTACAGTGAAGATATGGAATCTAGCTTCTCATGAATACCTAAAACCATTACAAGTTCTTTCTCATACAAGTGAAGTTCAATGTCTTTGTGTTTTAGATCCTTATACACTACTTACAGGATGTAAAGATGGCACTATCGGTCTATGGAAATGCCCATCCTTTACTTCATTAAGAGATCTTCTTCAAGATCTGAAAGCAAGAGAAAGTAAAAAATCATGCTGTGTTCAATAAAATTGGATGATAGAAAACTTTAGTTTTTAATAAGCATATATGTCAAGCAAAAATAATTAATGAAAGCTTGCCTAATTAAAGTTTATCCCTAAGTCCACTATGTATTGAACCAGGACATATAGTTAACAAATACAAAATTTATTATATACTAAGAAAGTATAAAACGATAAATTGTAAGTATATTATAGTTACTTATATGGGTTTTGATCCTTAGAAAGCGTTTGGTTTATAAGCCCAGTTTCAGTATTCTAGGAGTTATTGATGAAAAGCAGACATGAACTCTTGCAACGCATTACTATTGATCCTCAGGTAATGCTTGGTAAGCCTATAGTTAAGGGAACTCGTCTTACTGTTGAACATATTTTAGGGTTGCTTGCTCAAGGCATAGAAACAAAAGAAATTTTAGAAGAATATGATCGACTTACAGAGAAGGACATTTTGGCTTGTTTGCTTTTTGCCAAAGAAACTCTTGAAGATATAACGTTTACTCCTTTGCTTGCCGAAGGCTGTAAAGAGTAAGTATGAAGTTTCTCGTTGACGAATGTGTTGGAAACTCGGTTGCCCAATGGTTAAAAGATAATAATTATGCTGTAGTGGCAGTTAAGCACGTAATGCCACAAGCAAGCGATGATGTAATTCTTGAAAAGGCCTTTGCTGAAGGGCTTATTCTTATTACTTGTGATAAAGATTTTGGTGAAATGATTTTTAAGCAAAACAGAAAGCATGCAGGAGTTATTTTGCTACGTCTTGTAGATGAACGTATGGCTAGTAAAATAACTGCTATACAAGCGGTTTTTTCTAAGCATTCTCATGAAATTGAGGGCAATTTTATTATAGCTACAGATACAACAATACGTGTGACACGATTTAATAATTGACGTAAACTTAGGAAAGACTTAGTAGTTAGTAAGTAGTCCAATTATGAATAGAATACTTTTGCAATTGAATTATAGCATGGTGATTGTTCTATATTCAAGAGATGCGATATGCTAGTTAAGAGATAGTGAATTTACTATAGGATCCTTCGGGCTATCCTTATCTCTTATCTCGAGAACTTAGAGCTCTATACTGCCTTAATAGTAGAAAACTGCTTCACATGATGAGATTTGTTGAATAACTGTTTTTAACAAAAAGTATAATTGATGTCTATTATAATAGACAAATGCTTGGACTTTTAATAAAGAACTTCTGATGTCTTGTATACGTAAGCTTCAAAGAATTTTGCTCCATTTGGGCTTTGTATGCCAAGTGAGATTCAAGAAGTAACATATCTTGCTATAATCAAATCAGAGTTATTTAAATAAGCCACTAAGAGCAAGATAGGGCTCTTTTTTATATTCAGAAGTGGAAGCGAGACTAGAAAAAAGGAGCCTATGCATTATCTTTAAGTACTCCTTTTCTTGTGCTTTCTGGGCAAGCTGTATAGTAGGTTGTGCTCCTATACCTAAGAGAACATTAACAAGTTGTAGCATTCCTCTTTCTACAGCGCAACTAAGAAGCTCGTCTTTTCGACTTGTTTCACCAAGATAAGGAATATATGACATACATGTACGAAAGAGCGAAGTTTGTTGTGATTTTAATTGGTTAATTTTTGTACCAAAAGTGTTAATAAGCGTGGCAAGAATATCAGGATTGTACCTACAAGCATAATCGAAAGCGGTAAGCTCATACTGATCTTTTGTATTAATATAGTCAGGAGAATAATCTTTGTAGAAAGCTATAACATCAGTATGGCCAAAGATGCAGGCAACCATAAGCCACGTTTGTCCTTTACTCGTAGTAGCAAATCTATTGGTATCTTTTCTAACATATTCTAAGGGATTACTAAGATAAGCCTGTACTTCTGGTAGAAAATGAAGCTCTAATAATTGAACAGCTTCTTTATTATCTCTTCTTGTAGCCAACGATAAGGCGGTATTATCAAATATGTCTATAACACTAATATCAGCGTTTTTACTCAAAAGAAAAGCTAGCGCTTCCTTAGCATTTTGTTCTGCAGCGTGCATGAGTGCAGTTTTACCAAGTTCATCTTGAGCATCTATAAGAGCTCCTCGTTCTAAAAGCAAAGCAACAACTAATTTGTTGTTGTGATACGCTGCATCTATCAAGGCAGTACTACCACGCTTATCCGTATCATTAATATGAGCTCCACTGTCTAAAAGCAAAGCGGCTATATCTTTATTTCCCATCATAGCAGCGCTCATTAAGGCAGTGTCACCGTAGCGGCTTTTAGCATTAACATCAGCACCATGAGCTAAAATCTTTGCTACAATATCAGGGCTGCACGATCCTGCGGCATACATTAGAACAGTCTTGCCTATTATATTATCTTTAGTCTCTATATTAGTAACTTTATCGATAAGCATTTCTACTATCTTGTTATGACCACCACTTGCAGCATACCTTAGTGCTGTGAAACCATCTTTATCTTGGATATCTACATCAGCACCTCTTTTTAAAAGTAAGCTGACAACTTCCTTATGGCCTTCTTGTGCAGCAAGCATTAAGGAAGTGCTCTTGAAAAAATCTTTGGCATTAATATTAGCACCCTTATCTAAAAGTAGCTCAACTATTTTTATGTGACCACATCTTGCAGCCAGCTGTAAAGCAATGGTTTCTGCATTTTTGGCATTGACACGAGCAGCCGCCATAAGAAGTATCTCTACTGTTTCTGTGTGTCCGTTAATAGTAGCTCTTTCTAAAGATTCTCGATAGTCTTTAATCTCTATTTTTCCATTTTCTAAAAGTGATGTAACAGTTTTTGTGTCGCCTTTTTCCGCAGCTTTCATTAAAGGAGTGTACTTAGGATAATCTTTAAGATAAGTGGAAGCTTTACCTGATAACACTATAAGAGTATCTTTAAGTTTTTGTCCAATTCTATTTTCTTGTGTTTTTTCCATTGTTAAAGAATAAGAAAAATATAATACACTTATTAATCCTACATAGACTACTGTTTTCATTAGATTGTCCTTTAACACTGTTTTTAGAATAGAGCAATATTTTTAACGGAATGCTAAATATGAATAATATAAGCTGTTTCTATAAAGGAGATAGGTAAAGTACTAACATAATATGGCTCTAAAATTCTATATATTAACAAGTCTAGCATGTCTTTTGTAAATAATAGTATTAAAATTAATGACTGTCAATTATTATGCAAGATGAGATATTGTAAAGTAATAAATGAGAAGATTGTTGATTTTTACTATCATGCATTTTTATAATTAAAATATAATAATAAATACAAGGAGATAAAAATGAAAAAGTTTCTGTTTTTTATTAGTTTTTTTCTTATAAATTTAGTTGGCACAACATCATATTGTATGTCACGCGATCAAGGGCCAGGGGATTTGGAATTAAAAAAAGGGAAAGATCCTATTGAATCCGCAACACAAGAAAGACTGTTTATAGAAAATAACTCAACTGCAGCAGTTATAACATATCAATATAGTTCGAAAGACAAAACAGGCAACATTCTTCACAGAGTTGTTTACCCAGGAGAGATTATTTGGATTGATGACCCTCGAGATCTTATTTCACTTAAGGTTAGCCCTCACGGTCAAATAAAGGGATGGTTGCTAGATCCTGAAACAGTAACTTTTGGGAAAGTGCAAACAGAGGATTATACTGCTCAAACTAAAGGAAAAATTTCCCCTCAAGGAGCAGCTTTGCTTACTATAGATCCTGGATATGTTTTTTATGATGTTAAGGTTGAGCCTTACAAATCTATTAACATAGCAACTATTCTTCCTCTTGAGAAATGCAGATGGCTTGGAAGTATATTTAGACGCGCGGGTACTGCTTTTAATAGTAAAGAAAGTAAAAAGGAAGAAATACTACCTGAGTATATTTTAGGGGTTCTTCCTAGGCCAGGTACAGTGACAAAAGCTTATCAAGACTCTTTAGATATGGCTCGAAATAATTTATTGGCTGGTTGGGATGAAGCTCAATATAAACCTAGTGCTGGAATACTTAATAAAGAAGCTATAACGGGGATTATTGGTAGTGCCTTTGTAGCTTTACTGGATCCTAGCAAGGATAATATAGAAGCATTTAGAAAGACTGTATATCCAGCATTTAATAAATCAAACGAACTTTTTAGAAAAGCTGCATGTAAGAGAGATCCAATTGATTAAGTGCTTAAGGACTGATAATTGATACTATTTTATGTTTCCTGCGCTAAAAGTATAGGGCAGAATCATATGGTGCTGATTAATTCTAGGTCATTACTATATCTCATTTGAGCTATTGTTTAAACATTAGTAATAGAAGCTATTATAGATAACTGATTTATAACTTGAAAATAGGAAGTAGCATGAAAAAAACTTTTCTTTCATTTGCCATCTCTATCTTGGCTATGCCATTTTGGCTTTATTGTATGGAACCAGAAAAGCCATCTATAACGCCCTACTTAACAAAACTAGAAGAATCAGAACCAACACGTGATCCATCTGTATACTTTGCCAAATTAGAACCTGGTTCTCAGCAACAACGGATCTTTATCAGAAACAATAGAAATGATGCAGTAGTTGTAGAATATATATATGAAAAAGGGACCGACAAAGACATACCTCTTTCAAGGGTAGTATATCCTCAAGAGTATGTTTGGATTAGTGATCCTAGAAATATCTCTCATCTTGTGTTAAGCCCTCATGGCGTATTCAGACAGTACGTAGCTATACCTAAAGTTATAAAGGGACCAAAGGATTATGCTACTGAGATGCAAGGGGAAATTGGTCAAGGCGGTGTAGAAATGGTAATATCTCAGCCAGCCTTACTAGGGTATATGCCTTCTCAGATTGCTACGCTTGCGCCTTATAGGGTTGAGTTTAATTCAATTCCTTATTCAAGCGTAGAAGGAAACATTTTCCTTGGTAAATGCTCTTATTTGGGTGGTCTATTTAAACGTGCAGACGAAGCTCTTAAAGCTGGAATGCCAATAAGACCCGAATACATACTAGGAGTTCTTCCTAGGCCTAGCAGTGCAGACAGAAGTATGCTAGAAGTTTATGGCAAGTCTCTCAGCAAAGCACAGAGTGATTTAACTGCTGGTTGGCAAGAAGTAAAAGCGAATATTGAAGGTCTTGAACGAAAGGCAATTCTTGCACTTATACAACGTGCTTATACTGTTTTAAGTACTGGTAAAGGAGAAGAGTTATTTTTTCCTTTTGCTACAAGATCTTTTCAACAATCAAAAGAAGCTGTTTCAAAAGTAGCCGGCTGTAAGATTGAGTAAAAGAAAATATAATAAGCTTGTCTTATTTATATGTGCCTGTATTTTGTTACTATAGCTGAAATGCTAATTATTTAGCCGTTGTGGTAAAGGCTTCTTCCGCTTGTACAAAGTAAGTAAGACGAGTAACCAAGCTTCTAAGTATTTGTAGACATTCTTTGAGCACTTTTAGTGTTTCAGTTTCTGCCTCAAGCGTTAACATGAGATTTTTAAGAGTCTTGTGTACTTCTTTAGTATTTAAAACAGTTTTAAGTTCTTGAACATTTTTGGTGTCAGTTATTTTTTGAGATACAGCCGGATCTTCTTTATGTATGTATGCTAATTGTGATCTTATCTCATTGAATAAGTTTTGATTATATTTATGAATATGGTGAAGAAGTACTTCTTTTTGTTTTTGGTTGAGTATTGATATGAAGTATTTGTTTGCTTTTACTGCAGTTATTTCTTCTTCACTTAGAAGTTCTGCTATATTGCTATGTTCCTCATTTACTATAAAGAGATTAGGGTTACGAAGAGCTGCTGAAATTGTAGATACGTTTCCATTATTAGATTGAATTTTTCGGTGATCTCTGAGTACATCATCTACCAAAACATAGAGTCCAGTATCAATTTCAGAAAGCATATTGTGAGCTAACCCTCTGAAATTTTCCTGAATAGCGTTAAATACCTTTGGAACTGCTTGCTCCATTCCTTGTATATTTGTTGTTACAAGGATAAACAAAGATAAAAATAGAACTTTTATCACGAAAACTCCTTATTAGACATTAAGGTCTGTTGGAAAAGATTAAGAGATCTATTAAGATTATTAGCAGAGTAAAATGAAGTCCTAATAGAGTCAATAAAAAATTTATTTATATGAAGAGTATACTAGATCTTACTATTTCTATCATTGCCGTTAGGGTCATTCTTATTTAGAGTATGCTGTACTCGATGTTATTGAGTTTACGTATTGTTTGCAGTACATAATAATCAAAGGGTAGTAAGGAGAAAATAATGATCAGGGCGTTATTCTAAAGCAAGCAATCTTCTTTTACTGTGATCCTAAAAAATTTGTAGCTATTTGCTATGTTGTTCTAGTAATGTTATAAGAGTAGGATTATCAGAGTAATTATAGCGTGCCAGATCTAGTGCTGTTTGGCCTAAGTTATTTTTCAAGTTAGTATCGGCGTGCTTATTAAGAAGGAGTCTTACTAGTGTTTCTATTTCTTTGACTCTGCTTTGATCTGTTTCTTTGGTAGTTAATAGAGCCATAAGTGGAGTCATTTTATCTTCATTTTGGACATTAACATCGGCATTGTTTTCAATAAGAAGCTTTGCTATATCAAAAGCTTCAGATGCTAGTGCGCTTATAAGAGGAGTCTGTCCTGATGGATCAGTAAAGTTGGGATCAATGCCTGCTTGAAGAAAACTAATTACAGCATTTTTATCTTGTTGTCTAATAGCGATCATAAAAGGTTCGCGTGCCACTTCTTGAATGCGAGGATCTATGCTAGCTCTCTTAAGCTGTGCTAAAGCTTTCTCAGCTTCCTCTTTATATTCTGGCTGTTGAGTAACTTTCTTTCCTTCCTCAAGTTCAATAAGTTCTTTAAGTGGCGTAGAAACGGCTTTTGCATCGATAGTAAAATCCGTAATAGGTGTACCTACATAATACCAAGGAGCTTTAAGCTGCTTTTGTAGGGTAATAACTTTAGTTCCGGGTTGGTTAAGAACTTTTTGTACTTCAGCATAGTTGCTGATGATTGCTAAATCTTGGGGGTTGACTGATACTTTATCTTGGAAGTTGCCTTGGATTGAATTCTGAGAGGTGTAATTAGTTATATTAAAAATACCTCCAGGCTTTAAACTTCTTCCTAAAGTTTTTTTAGAATCTCCTGTAATATTACTTACAAGTGTGTCTATTTGAGTGTCTCGCTCATGCTCATCAGCTGAGGTTAGAAGTATATAGAAGTTCTCGTTAGTGTTATTTATAATTTGTAGATCCGAAGAGCTTTGTTCCATTGCATAAAGACACAAACTACTTAAAATTATTAAATTATATAAGGCCAAAAGTATTTTATTCATGTTAAAATCCTATACTTTATTTAAAGCTTATTTTTAATATTTTAAACTATTATTCAATTTAAATTCAATAAAAATTTAATTTTTAAAAGGTAGTTGATGTCGTTTTAACTCCTTTGTACGAGTTCTTAAGTAAAAGATCTGATTTTATTTACTTTTTATAGTTTTTAGAGCAATTTACTAAATCTTATTGATTTTTTATGATAAATAGAATATTTTAAAAAGTGAGCATAAAGAAAAAGATAGTATTATCTAAGGTTTACAAGCAAGCTATTGATTACTTTGTTCTTGTAAGGGAGTTTTTTATTATATAAGTAGGTTACGCTTACTTATATATGTGATAACTATAATGTATAAGCTTTCTGTGTATATCCACAGTTTACTACTTGTAAAGAGTTAGCAGTCAACTACCACGCCCAAAGGGCGTAGCATGTAAAAGCTCACGTTGACCAGCTCAAGTCAAAGGCCTCTGCTTTTGACTACGTTATAAGGGAGAGTTAAAGATCACACCATGGAATACTTGCCAGTTCCATGCTCTGTAATGTAAGGGTTAAACAGATTGAGGGTATAAGTCAGTGCTCTTACTATATACCGCCTTATAACATGAGCGAGGCAAACTTTACCCCCGTTAGGGGAGATTATTATAAAGGATACTATGTCATACGTATTCGTTATTGATAACAATAAGAGCTAATGGCTTTTTCAATATTGTCACTGATAGCTCTACAATACAAGGTATAAGCTACAAGTATTGTAAGCTTATTCATGCATGTGATGGTTATAGTTATAATTATTTAACCTGCGCTTCCTCCTTGTTGGGCGAAGCTTTAGCGAAGACTGACGCGCCTTAAAAGGCCCGGTTTCCGCGCTTACTGGAATTTTACAATGAAAAATATCCTTTATATAATACCATTAGTTTTCTGTAATATAATCTATTCATTGCACTATAAACCTATTTATAATGCACCGCCATTAAAAGAGATAGCATGTACAAAACTTGCTTATAATCTCATTAATTGTGAGTCACAAGAGCTTATTAAAAAACTAGATAATAAAGAACTTTCTCAAGAGTTAATAGATACTATAAGAAGAGAGCTAATAAACGAAAATTTACCTCTTTATTGGGATATCTTTAAAATACAGATTATTCCTAAAATACAAGCACTGCCAAAGAATGTACGTGAAGGATATTTTCACGAACTTATACAAGGTACTGATTCTTTATTGCTGTTACAGAATGAGTTTGAACAGATAAATCCTCCGTACACCGAAAGCAAATGGTGTGGAGAACGAATATTTTCTTATCCTTCTTTAGAAATGAAATCTTTTCTTCGGAGTTCAGAACCTATTCTTTCTCTAATTCTTGTTCCTCGTACTAATCACCTTTTTACGGCGCATAAAGATACTGTATGCTTATGGGATATAGATCAAGGCATATGTATTAAAAAATTTGAAAAAGTATTAGGTTCTAGATGTTATTTTGCAATAAATGCTCAAAGAACTCTCCTAATGCTTTACTCTAATAGTGAAGTGGAAAAAAATAGCGCGTACTACTATACATTAGACCTTACTGCTCTTCCTGGAAGTTCGTTAGTTCAAATCTTAAAAAGAGATCATGGATCGGAGTACAGACTATCTGGAATCCAATTTACTCCTCAAGGAGATTTCTTAGTAGCAACAGGAAAACAACTTTGTATAGATTTTTTGAATATTGCTACTTTACAGTGGCATAGACTTCCTTTTAAAGAGCTACCAAATCATTGTCTAGGATCTTCTTTTACTGTAAGTCCAGATGGAACACTTTTGGTCGCTACCTCCTCATTTGGTTGCTACATCTATGATCTTAAAAATATAGAAAAAGGATGTCCTATAAGGCAGATAAAATTAAATGATAATGATGTGAATCTAGTAGTTTCTGTGGATTTAAGCAGTAAAAATATTGTTTTAATTAATCAAGAACGAATGTATCTCTGGAATATTAATAATACCTCTAATCCAATTTTAATAAATAGCTATCCTTACGATGCTCGTATTGATTATACTCCTGTTTACTGGGACCGAGATAAGGTACGAATATATGTCCTTACAAGTCGTGAATCCTTAAAAGAATCATACTTATGGATTTATGATGTAGAAGAGTCCTTAAAAGTTCTTAGCGTTGCAGAATTAGTACTGATAGCAAAGCTGAAAAAGTTCGGTTGGAAGACTTTAATTGATCCTTACTACAAAGATTTATTTGAGAACTGTAAGCATAAAAATGTGCTTATATCTTATTTTAAGATACCTTCGCTTTTTTCAACAATGATTAATACATACCATAGAGTTCAAAATTATTTTCATTACTAATTATTAAAAGAGAAGAGAATTTCTGCAGCTTCCCGTTGATTTAGCTCACCTTTTATTATAGATTCAAAGATAATAATCTGATCTAACTCTTTTCTACTCATACGAATGTCCTTCATTTTCAATTATTTAACACTTCGGACATTTCTATTGAGTTTTAGGCGGACATTTTCATAGAGTTCCTACATTAAATTAAATATTTATTGATTATAAGATCCGTGTTTAATTATAATTAATAATTGAAATATAATAAAATAAGAGAGATCAATGAAAAGTAAGATTTATTTCCTTAGTTTCATCTTAATAACCTTTGCAAGACAATTAGGGGCAATGGAAATTCTAGAGGAGGAGTTCGAAAAGACGTTGCGAGAGCAGGATATAGTAGCACCTAAACTAGCAGTATCTATTGAGGAGCTGTCTTTTTATAAACTCTTAACATGCGTTAAAGAGCCTGATATGCAAGGGTGGTATGAAATACCTCAAAACCTATTGGAAGATCATTATAAAGGTTTTGCCTATAACGAAGAACAAGATATGGGTATTCGAGGAGCATACGTTTATCAATCTCCTCAAATTAATAGAACAGTACAGCGTATATTAGTTATGATTATGCATGGTACAGGATTCTTCGGTTGTGGTGGCCCTATTACACCTGCATATTATGATATCAAGTGTAAACCATTTAAAAATCTTTTAAAATATGCAAAGCAAATAGCTGATAATAATAAGACTATCATTGAAGTGCTCTCGTTTCGTTGGCCCGGATTTAACACTGTAAGAGCAAGAAGAGATGCCGGTAATACTCTTGGCCAATTTATAGTAGCGTCTTACCAAGGCTATGATATACGTGAGTTATCCCATAGCCACGGAGCTAACGTAACCAATGCTGCCTCTCACATCTTAGAATTTAAAGTGTTAAAAGATTCAAAGATGCTTAATGCTGTCAATTATATGTTCTTTCTAGGGCCCCCTGTACGTACGGCAACTGCTGGAGAAGAAAGAGCAGAGTACACGCCAGCAAACTTCAATGTTCTTTTTAGCTTTTGGTCACCAAGAGATTGGATTCAGGGTTTAGGAGCCATTGGTGCATTAAGAGATCCCTTTAGTAAAGAAGGAAGCGTGCGCAAATATGGCTATGATCAGATAGGAAAGGTATACAATATACGAGTGCAAGTAAATGGTAAAGCAATAGGGCATACTGGTTATATTGACCCTATAGCTGCCCACTTGTACGAGATTCAAGAAACGATAGAAAAACTTTACGTTTTACATACAGATTTAGATCTCGATATTTCTGATAAAGGTATTCTTGTCAGTATACGTAATCCTCTTGAAACAACTGAATTTTACACTAAATTCCTAGAGAAAGTACTTAAAGCTGACCCTGAAATGAGTGAGAAACTTGATATAACTCAAGAATTTAAAGATGATACTAGAAAGATACAGGAGAGAGAAAAGAAAATAAGTGAAGAGCAAAAAGCCTTATATAAAGCACGTTACGGCTATAGCATGGGTAAACCTTGATATTGAGTAAGAGTAGCTTTAATATCAAGTGGAGGATAAAGCCTGCCTACAAGAGGTACATCCTTACGAAATTCTCCTTTACCTGCAAAATCCATATTTATACCAAGCTTCACTGTGCTATAAATCATGCCTTGTGGCGTTGTTTTCCAACATACTGTAGCACCAGGTATACATTCAAAGCCTTCAAACGCTATCTTTGTATAACCGCAATCATTAACTAAAAACTTAGCAAGTCCTTGAGTATGCCAATTTCCAGAGCATATTATAGCAGGATAAAGGTTATTGCTCGTTAGCAGCTTTAAAGCAGTATACTGCGTAATTAGGGGCCATGTTGCACAACTAAGGAACTTTTCAATATCCCAATACCCTTCAGGAATTTTCTGCTGATTAACACCATAATAATAAATATAGCCATTAAGTTTCGGGATATGACTGTAAAGTGTATTCCACATCTCTCCTTTTTCCTGTTCGCTGCTTAACGTATCAAAGTTGTTATAGCAAGCAAGCATCTCATCAAATTCTTTCTTCCCCAAACGCATTATAGTACTTATATTTTTTAGATACTCGTAAAATCCTTTAAAAGCTATAAATGCTAAAGTGCTTTCTGGCTTAAAATTGAGGTTCTTATAAATGGTAGTTAATAATTTTGAATAACTTCCACAGCACCTTGCAAGGAAACCTTCAAGTTTCTCTCTGATAGCAGCATTGCTTATTTTTTGTCTGAGGACTATTAATTCTGCTACCTTATCATTATATTCTTCTTCAAGCTGCTGCATTGTCCACGTAATGCTTACCCCAGCAGGTTTACCATGCTTGGCCAAATCCTGATTATATGCTTTCCAATCTGGACAGTTTGTATATTGATTAATGAGAGCGTTAAGTAAGCGACATAATGGCATATCGTCAAGTTGGTGGTAGATGACGCCAGGATTATTCTTTTCTTGCATAGAGTGAGTCAGATTTGCTAAAAACTCATTAGGCAATTTGGACTTTGAAGGATCAATAGGTGTATAGAGATTTGCGGCATCTTCTATATAAAGCTCTACTTGACCAATTTTTTCAAGCATGTGTGCTAAATCTTCCCGTTGTTGTGCGCATACTTCTGGGTAATTATCATCATGATAGTCACCAAGCAAGAAGATCAACTTACCTTCTGGAGATTTAAGTACTGTACATGCGACAATTATAGGGTAAAGTTGAATAGTTTGAAAAAGAAAGAGCATTAAAAAAAGCATTCGATTAACGCTAGAATACGTTATCTTCATAGTGTAAAGGAAGTTTTTCATGTGGTATACCTCTTATAAGCGATCGATTATCTTTTAATCTCAGAAAAGCGCTTGTTAAAATTATATAGTTACCATAAGTATAAGTAAGCATCCTTACTTGTACAATAAAAAACTCCCTTACAGATAAGGTAAGTAAATGAGATGCCCTTTAAGTAAGGCTGGTTAGTATGCCTTATAAGCAGTTCTCTTTATCCCTTATGTATTAATGATATGCTATTTATCATAAAAAATCAAATTGAATTATATTTTAACGCTACCTCAAACTGACGTTAAAATAAACTGGATGAGTAAAATTTTATTCTCAAGAATTGTAATTCTATTGTCTTTGAATTATTCTGAAAAGTAGACGGTGTTTGTTTAGTTTTAGTCAAAGGGGTGCTCAATGGTAAAGATTAATATCTTATTATAAGTACTCTGGCTTCTGTTTTATTCATATGCTGCATACAAAAGGGCCCAGTTTCTTTGCGCTTACTGGAGTTTACAATGAAAAATTTAAAAACTATAAGCTTGATAAGCACATTATTCTTTTCTTATTTGTTAGCAATGGAAGAGATACAAGAAAGGGAAAAAGCAGAAGAGCATTTAATAGCCGCTGTAGAGCAAGGAGATATAGAATTAGTAGCTTTGCTTTTAAATGCAGGAGTTAGTGCTAGTGCTCAAAATAAATATGGGGACCCTGCTCTTTTTTTTGCTGTAAGTAAAGAGCATAAAGAGATCCTACGACTTCTATTAAATAGAGGTGCTGATATTAATGCTAAAGATAAGAGAGGCGATACTGCCTTACATTTGGCAGTTATACTTCATGAAACAGAACGAGTAGTACTACTTCTTAGTAACGGTGCTAATACTGAAGTTCAAGCGAACCATGGTTGGACTGCCTTACATTTGGCTGCATCTTATGGCCGAACAGAACTACTAGAATTGCTTCTTAATTATGGTGCTAATATCAATGCTCGAGATGATAAGGGGATGACTGCCTTGGCAAACGCAGTGCTTCATGGAGACAAGCATATGGTAGATGTGCTTATTGCTTATGGTGCTGATATGGAGGTTCAAGATGATCATGGTTTTACCGCTTTACATGTGGCTGCATACTATGGTCGAACAGAAGTGGCAGCTCTGCTCTTAAACAAAGGTGCAGTTATCGATGCTGGATATCATACTGAGACAACTCCTTTAATTCTTGCTGCTGCAAAAGGTGAAGAGCAGATAGTTGCTTTGCTTTTAAACGCAGGTGCAGATAGTAATGCCAAAAATCGCCACAGCTGCTGGACTGCCTTGATATGTGCTACAGAAGCAGGGCATAAAAAAATAGTAGCCCTTCTTATAAAAAATGGTGCTAGTATTACAGCTCAAGAGTACAGTGGTAAGAGTGCGTTGACACTCGCTAAAGAGAGAGAAACTTGTCAACTATTAGAACTTTGCAATTTACCTGAAGTACAAGCTTATCTTAGTAATCCATTAGAGTATGTCAAAAAGGATACCAATAGATTTGCTACTACTAACACAGGACAAACGTGGCTTATGATTGCTTGCATCTTTGGGCACATTGAGGTTATATCGTTTTATAAGAGTTACTCTTTGGAATTCATTAACGCAAAGGATTATTATGGCCGCACTGCTTTTGATTATGCAGATACATATAGTTTTGATAGTGTTATTCGCCTTGTAAATACCTTTGGTGAAAAGATTAATCAATTAAATCCTCAAAAAGTTTCACTCTTTACTACTCTTATTTCTTATATTCCTTATATCGGTATAAGTAAAAAAGATGCACTTCTTAAATGTGCGGTAGAAAGAGGAATGCTTCCTTTTGTTAATGCTCTTTTGAGTATAGGAGCACAACCTACTCTAGAGCTTGCCAAAGAAGCCGGTGAAAGAGGACACTTAAAAATAATGCATAGGATCCTTTTTATTGCTCTTACTTCTATCCCTGAGTACAAAAGACAACCCTATCTTGCTCTTAGCGGTCTCTTTAAGTGATCAAAGTTCTCTTTATTTTTTCTATAGCTTTTAGAGCAAATAATTAATTTGGTATTGCTTTTTTATGATAAATAGCATATTTTAATAAGTGAGGATAAAAGATAGCATTACTAGAGGCTCCTAACCAGCCTAGATAAAAAGCTATCAATTGATTTATTCTTGTAAGGGAGTTTTTATTGTATAAGTAAGCGATACTTACTTATAGTTATGCTAACTAAAGATATGAGTAAGCATTTTTGTCTTGCTCAGAAATTTAATACTTACAAGGTATCTTAATGAAAAATATCCTTTACACTATCATAGTACTGTTCTTTAGTACACTTTATTCATTACCTTATACTTTTACTTATAATGCACTGCCCTTAGAGGCATACACAAATCATATTCGTAATCTTAGTCATTATACGCTTAACGAAGAAACTCTTTGTAAAGCGCTTTCTCAAACGCTTATCAATACTGTAAAAAAAGAACCTATAAACAAAAAGTTGCCTCTTTCTGGGATATACTTAAACTACCTTTGGTTCTTGAGTTAAAAGAGTTTTTTACAAGAAGCAACTCTTTAAAAACACCTAACTTAAATTTATGCAAGAACTAAGTAAAATAACAAATATAAGAAAGGAAACAATGTTTTCACTATTTATCTCTACTCTATGCTTGCTTATTGGATTAACAGGAACACTTACTGCTACTATTACTGATATGACTGCTCTTACGTGGGACAGTAAGCAGTATATTTATTTCCTAACTGACTACCATCATACAACAGAATATAGAGATGAGAATATCCTTCAATGTCAAAAGATGCGTAGAGTTTTAGATAGAGCAGAAGAAGGAGAAGGGCTGCACATTCTTATAGAACAAGGAGCTACAGAAATATGGGCTCTTGGTGGTAACAATATTTGTATACTTGCAGACTTACTTCCTATGTCTTTAGAGAAGAATCTTAAGAAGTCTCATTTTGAGGATATTGATATACGTAGATGTATAAAACTTACAGCAGGGATGTTGGGTAATTTTCATGAAACTGCTCTTGAACAATGGGAATGGTTAAAAGAAAGAATTACTTGGCATAAAAGAGTTCCTTTATACCTAAAATATTATGATTGTACAGTTAATAGCCTTTCATGGAAACATGTTTTTGATACATTTGATCATATGAAGGAAATAGTTATGAATCTAAAACAGAGCTTTAGCAATCCCCAATTTGACAGCATCTTTAAAAGTAAAATGGAAGAAGCCACTTTTTATGTAGAAGAGCTTAAAAATACTCTTAAGATACTTCGTGATGAACATGATATAGATATAGAACAACCTCTATTAGATATGATTTTCTCTTTAAAAGCACATGAACACAATTTTCGAGAAAAGCTAGGACCAGAAGAAGTTAATGGAAGAAAGTTATCGAGCCCTCTAGCTTATCTAGAAACGCTTGTCAGGAGAATGAGTACTCCTCTTTTAGATCTTTACATATTTTTTAAAGTGAAAGAACTTCAAAATAAAGGAGTCTCTAAAATAGTAGTTGCAGCAGGCGGATATCATACCGATAGTGTAAGTGCTATGCTTAAAGAGAGCACAGACGCTAAACCTCAAGAATTCAATTTTGGTTTAAAACATACAGCAGAGCCCCTTGCTTTAGAGGTTTTTGATAATATTCTTTTTGATAAACCTATTGTACCGGTAAAACAACAAAGCAGTTCTCCTTATTGTACTCTTTTATAAAAAAGCATCCTACAAGCTTAATATAAAAGGTGATCTTATACGTTAAAAAATGGTATACATACTGTGTAGGAACTCTATGAAAATGTCCGCCTAAAACTCAATAGAAATGTCCGAAGTGTTAAATAATTGAAAACAAAGGCCCTCTCAGGCTAAATTGTGAATTGGAAACACACAATAGCTGAAAAGAGGGCAAAATGAAAGACATTCGTATGAGTAAAAAAGAACTAGATCAAATTATTATCTTTGAATCTATAATAAAAGGCGAACTAAATCAACAAGAAGCTGCAGAAATTCTCAACTTAAGTGCAAGGCAAATAAGAAGAAAATTAATAAGATACCTTAAAGAAGGGAAGATAGGCCTTGCTCATAAAGGGCGTGGTAGAGCTGGAAATAGACGAATACCGCCAGAGATAGAAGG
Organism: uncultured bacterium; assembly: GCA_963848965.1. Classification (GTDB taxonomy): domain Bacteria; phylum Babelota; class Babeliae; order Babelales; family Babelaceae; genus CAWKFG01. The sequence continues at coordinate 851,847 of CAWKFG010000004.1, read as the reverse complement.
GAAGATAATTGAATTGATAATGACAGTATATGTTAATTATGGCCCAACGCTGATAGCAGAAAAATTGGCAAAGAATCATCAAATAAATGTAGATCATGAGACGATAAGAAGAATGATGATACGTAATGGGTTAAGATTGGCTCGACAAAGAAAGCTAAAAATACATGTAAGAAGAGAGCGTAAAGCACACTTTGGAGAGTTAGTGCAAGTAGATGGCTCTTATCATCAATGGTTCAATAATCAATATAGCACACTCATTGCCTTTATAGATGATGCGACAGAGCTAGTTGAGTTAATGTTTGCGGACCATGAAACAACAAAAAGCTTGATAGAGATAACAAGAACGTACTTAAACAAATATGGAAGGCCAAGAGCGTTATACGCTGATGGTGGGCGTGTCTACAGAGTAAACACAGGTAAAAATCGTAAAGAGAGAATGACGCAGTATAAAAGAATGCTCACAGAGCTAAATATAGAGCTTATTCCTGCATACTGTCCTCAAGCAAAAGGAAGAGTAGAAAGGTTATTCAAGACCTTACAAGATAGACTAGTTAAAGAGCTAGCATTACAAGAGGTAAAGACAATAGAAGATGCAAATAAGTATCTAAAAGAAAGCTTTATAAGCGAGTTTAATGAAAAGTTCGCAAGAGCACCAAAAAATAATATTGATCTACACGGTTCGCTCGAAGAATACAATATAAACTCTATCCTGTGTATCAAAGAAAATCGTATACTAAATAATGATAGGACAGTAAGCTATAACAACAGGCTCTTCCTTCTTGAAAAAAAGCAGCCAATAGTGCTTTACAGGGGTAGTAAGATTGAAATACGCAAGTATATGGACGGTACAATATCGTTAGCGTTGAAAGATCATAATCTTAACTATAAAGAGATAGAGCTACCATATATCAAGAAGCGTGAAAAATACGATGAGACCAAGCTAGATAGAAGGACAATAAGTAGGAAACAAGCTTACAATCACCCTTGGAGAAATCCTGGGCTAAGGGACACTTCTAATGAGTTAAAAATAGGACATTCCTAAAGAGTCGCAACAAAATGGTATACATACTGTTGACTCCCACTAATACTCTTTATTACTATTATAATAAAATAAGTTAAGTAGGAGAAGCAATGAAGAAGTGTTTTATTTTAGTATTTATACCAATTTTCACCATAATCTCTTTAACCAAAGCTATGGAAAAAGAAGGTCCCTTGGAAAGAGAAATGTTCTATGGAGACCCTAGAGCACCACAAAGAGTACCGGTGCAACAAAAGGCAGAACAAGAAATAAAAGGAAGACTTACACTTATTAATACTACAACATGGGATATTCTTGTAGAGTATGAGAAAAAGGGTAATATAAAAGGCCAAAATGTATTGGCAGCTGCTTCTGGTAATATTCAACCACGCTTGATACTTGATAATCCAGAAGAGATACAAACTCTTACTATAAAGCTCTATGGCAGGTGGCAAGGTTTATTCAGTGCTGCTCCGATTATAACGCCAAAGAATCTTATGCAGGAGGTAGGTCCAGCATTAAAAGCTAGCCCAATTAAAAGCGCAGATTTGACAATCTCACTTCCTGATAAACCTTTTCAAAACTTAAGGTCCTTTGAGACTAAACCTACATCTATTCGATTAGAGCTTGAAAGAGGAGGTGAAAAGACATTGGTACCAGCAAGCTATAAGGTAAGCGATGCATTCCCTCGCGTTGCTGAAGCTATAAGAAAAGGGATAGAAATACTACCTCGTTATGTTTTAGCTGTCCCTGAAAATGCAGATCTTGCTGATATAACTGGAGCTTATGAAAGATTATTAAAACAATGGGAAGCAGAAGAAGAGAAATATCCAAAGCTACAAAAATTTATAGATGAAGCTATAAATCTAATAAAGGGAGCATATGCCTTGCTTAAGGCAGAAATTGAGTTTAATGGGATGATACAATCTCTTACTGGTCGGGGTGCTGGATATAACCCCCCAAAATAAAAGTTTTAAAACAGAAAGTTGTGAGTAAATGCTAACTTGCTATGCACTTTTAAAAAGATTCTGCTATAACAGATGCTTAAAGAGTTATTAGTTTAGGTAAATGTAAATGCAAACTGACTTGCATTTAATCATATACTCTTTGTTCTGCCCAGTCACTTCTTAAAATAGCATACATTTTTCTATCACAATATTTGCCATCTTTGAAGATATGTTGACGTAATATTCCTTCGTATTTCATGCCTACTTTTTCCAAAATATGAGAAGAGGCACGATTTTCTGGATCACATGTAGCTTCGATTCTATTTAGATTCATATTTTTAAAGCCAAAATCTACTACTGCTTGAGCAGCTTCAGTGCCTAATCCTTTTCCCCAGTAAGCACGAGAAAGGGCATAACCTAATTCAGCACGAGCATACATAGGAACATAGTCATAAAAGCCACAAATTCCTATAACTTTTTTATCTCCTTTATGAAAAATGACCCATCTTGTAGGAAGGTCTTTATCATAACGTTCTGTCATAATATTAATAAGAAGTTCTACATCTGTGATTGACTTAGTAAATTCTAAGGTTGAGGTGTATTTTACTACAGAGTGGTCTGAGGTAATGTCAAATATATCTTGTTTATCCTGAAGCTGTATCTTTCGTAAAATGAGTCTAGGGGTTTCTATAATAGTAAAACTCTTGAAAATTTCTTTAGGATAATTCTGTTGAGAAATTACATAAGTGTCATAATATGGTACTATAATTTCTGCCATAATAGCTAAAGGGTACAGAGTTACTACTGCTAATGTAATAAGATAGGATATTTTTGTATTCATGGTTTACTCTAATTAGATTTGTTCTTTAATTATTATAATTTTCAAAATAACATAAGCGATATTTATTGCAAGCATTAATAAAAATATTTTAGATAGAGTACTTATAAGATTAGGAAGTTAAATAGTTTTATAAAATATCATATAGACTTTTGAGAAACAACATTGCCTTCATCATCTTTAATTTTATATTCTATCCATTGTCCTGTTGGCTCTTCTATCCAAAGGTAGTCTGCAATTTCATGCGTTTTTGGGTTAAAGTTTAAATTTAATCCTTTAAAGTTATAGTTTTTTAAACTTTTAATTAGTTTTAAGAGTGAAGGCTTTGTAATAGGCCCAGATATTTTCTTAAGAAAATCTGCAGTTAACTGAGTTGCTATATAACCTTCGAGAGAATAAGGGTCTGTTTTAAAACCTTTTTTTACTATCTCATTTCTATATTCTTTAACTATTTCTAGGGAACTTGTTTGCGGGTTAGGAGTTACTTGCGCTATGGTAGCTTTTAATCCTAACGAATCTAAAAATTCACGGAAAGACTTTTCTCCTAATGTTGAATTAGTAAAAATCATTTTAGGTTCTAAAAATTCACCGCCTAATTGCCGTAAAAGTTCTATGGCTGGAGGAAGCGTCGAAAAGAGACCGATAGCGTCGGGATTAGCTTTTCTTATAGTTTCTGCTGCTTCCGGTATTTTTAATAATGTATTTGAAGTGTAAGGGACTAAAACCCAATTTTTTATTCTAGCCTTTTTAAGAGATTCTAAAGCCCCTTTTAGTGATTCGTTGCCATGAAGATCGTTTTGGTAGAAAAAAGCAAACTTTTTTAGTGACGTAGATTGTTTTACTAAGTGTTCAACTACTATTTTCGCTTGAATTCTATTAGATTTCCTAAAATGTACAATATATTCTAACTCAGGTTTTCTAAAGAGATCAGCTCCAGTTGTTGGAAATAGAACAAGGATCTTTCTGTTTTTAATTAAATCTAAACACGCTTCCAGAGTAGGACTTCCTGTAGGAATAAGGATTAAGCTTATGCCTTTCTTTAAGAAATAATCTACGTTTTTTCTAGTAAGCAATGGAGTATATTGATCATCAAGTATAGTAACTTGATAGGATTTACCATTTATCCCTCCTGATTGGTTTATTCCATTTAAAGCAAGTGAAATTCCTATGCGGATATCACGACCTAAGTTTTTTAAGCTTCTTGAAAGGTCTACGCTAGAGCCTAACTCTACGATTCCTTTTGTAGTTTTTTGAGGATGGCTATCGGTTGTCTTGGTTAAAACTTGCTTATGTTGGAACTGCTTTAGATTGGTGTCTTTTGCTAACGAGCTGAGCTTTTGAAAAAGATTTTGCCAATTTTTAGAGCCTTTAATTTGAGGAACTGTTAAAGGTTTCCCTGTAACGATGCTGTACGTTTTTGCAAGCTTAAAACCAGGGTGAAGCACATTTTCATTAAATAGACTGATAAAGCTAGATTTAACAGATTTGCCTATAGTAAGAAGCCCAAAAGCATCGTAAATAAAGCCAAATTTTTGTCTATAATATCGAGAGGGGCTAGAAAAGACTTTCCAAGTAGGCGGATTTTCTCGTTGAACAAAGAGAAGGCCACGAGAATTACTAAGATCAACGTTATCATCTTTTCCGGCAATAAGAGCGGTTAGCGGTCCTTGAGGTGGTGCAGTTGGCTCTCCCACTAAACATATGCCTTCTTGAATTTGAGATGTATGCGGTGATTTAAGAGAACATTCCAGATTATTGAATTCTTGTGCACTTAGATCATAGTGAGATATACGAATAGGAGGCTCATTAGGATCTTCTGAAAGTATGTATATTCCTAAAGGGAGAGTGTTAAAGAATTCTCTAGTAACAGAGGGAGCATCTTTAAAGTAAGAGAGCCGAATATCTACTTGATAGCCGAGTGCTCTTGTTTTCCATTGCTCCTTATCTGAGTAAGTACCTTTAATGAAGAAAGCATGTCCCGGATTTGCTTTTAGAATGTTTATAATAACGTTAAGACTTTCTAAAGCATAAGGAGAGCTTGTAGTCATATTACCGTTAAAAATAAGGTAAAGATTAGTGCTTAAGATTTTAAAGTTCTGGTCTATAATATGATTTTGGTATAGTGCATTAAATATACGGGTAAGTGAATGTAAGTCACCTTGAGTATTGCTAATAATTAAAAACTGTGTACCAGCAGGAACTTTAAGAACACGAGTATGCCTCTTTCGTAAACCTTCTTTAAGTCTTTTTTCGGTTATTTCTTTTAGATTGAGATAGTATTGTTGAGCGTCAAAGGTAGCGAGACCTAATCTTGCTAGAAAGCGTTTCCAAAAAGTAGGAATACTCTTTTTGTAAAAGTTGGTATAGCGAAGATTAGCAATATTATCATTATCCGCTTCTGGATATTCATCATGAGTTTGAGTAAACGTAAGAAGATTATCAATTGAATCTAATCCACGAAGAGGCGCCGTAATTAGAAAAAAAATGAAAAATAAAAGCTTGAGCATCTATTTTTTCCTTTATCGATAACCAGAGCTTTAATTAATAGCTAATTATAAAGAAAGGTTTGTTTCTTAACATATATGCAAGTATACTGAGCTATGAACAAAATTGTAAAGGGAATGATCTAAGAATTTGTAGGTTAATAGCTAACATCTATAAATGGTACAGTAGTGTTGTATATGCTAATTGTGTATTTTATATTGCCATAATAAATGTTTTTTGCTAGTATTTATTCATAGTTTGTTGTTGATAACTGATAATATATATTACTAGTAGGAGAAAATAATGAGATTTTCGTTAACTACATTATTTGTATTTTTTGCCATAGCAGTGGTTTTGCCAATTAGATCTATGGAGATGAATGACTATAAAAAACCACTTTTAGAAGATTGCAGATTAGAAGAGGGGCTATTACAATTGGAGGGGCATGCACAGGTTCCTGCTTTAGATCAGAAATTTATTGAGAATGTTTATACAGCTTTAAGCAAAGAAGGAAGAAAGGCTCTTTCAAACGTGCTTTCTTCTCAGCCAGAGCTCAAATCTTTTATAATGCAGAATAAAATACCAAGAAAGAATAGAGATCTTGGAGAAGTATTAATGCATGCACGTGCTGATAAGGATTTTGTAGATGTCGTTTCTGCTTTACATAATTTTTGTCCTAACGTTTTGCTTACTCCTCGATATGCTGCAGCATGGCGAGAAATTATGGATTACTTACCTAATAAAGATCGCAATATGAGAGTCTTTAAGGATTATATCATTCGTCATATTACCCCTGGAGCAGTTACCGCAAAAAAGGAAATTACAAATTTTAACGGGAGACTAATAAGAGTTCCTGAGGAAAAAGTATTAAAGGGTGTAAATAGATTTTATAAAACAGTGAAGTATGGTAGTAGTGATGATAATATTCTTAGACGTCCTTATAAAGATTTTAGTTCATTACAAGATGCTATATGGGATTATGATAGTAAGGCTTTTAGAATTGCGCTTGAAGAATATATAAAGAACTTTAATTTTATTGAGTCACTTTATACTTCTACTGAGGTTACTCATAAAAAGTTATTATATATGGCAGCTATTGAAATATTAAACTGCTTAAAATGTACTGTAGAAGGTTTAATTGGGCCATATTTAAATAAAGAAATAGGGTGGTACATTATATTGTGGGAAACGCTGAAAGAATTATGTCATAAGAATAAGGGAGATTTGGCATATTATGGGTTTTATATACCTAGTCTTATTGGCTGGATAATTATAAGTTTTACTGTGGCTTCATTTATAGAGAAAGATACTCAGCGAAAATTACAATACTATGTGATAGCATCTGCTGCAAGCTTATTTACTTTGAGCTTATTACGTAATATAAAATATGGAACTGCTCTTACAAAAGTCTCATCAGATTTTACTCGGTTAAAAGAGATACATACGATGCTTGATAGCCTTATTAAGAATTTTGAGCTGAAGATAAAATTACTTCAACCACTTAAAGCCATTACCACATAATAAAGGTGTCCTAAAATACTCTTCTTTTAAAATATCTCGTGTGAGCAAAGCTGTATTTGCTTTTGTAAGCGGAATGGTAACTTCGATGCAGACGTGAATTATTTCTCCTCTGCAAGCGTGTATTTCTAAAAAATGTTTAAGCGCATGAAGCTCTTGCTCATCTAATTCTGGAAGATCGTCTCTATGTCTATCAGTATAAAGATAAACATAGGGACCGACGTTTCTGCTTTTAAGTGTATCAATTGACTCAATAATACACTGAACAGTGCTATAAAAACTAAATAATAGTAATCTAATGTATAGAAAGTATTTCATGAGACACCTAAAGATAGTAATAAAATATACCTTACAGTTACCGTATAACTTTGAACCAGCAAAATTTTATTGTTAAAAATTGAAATTTTACCGTTTTTGAATTATTCTGAAAAATAGACAGTGTTTGTTTGGCCTTAGTCAAAGGAGTGCTAAATGGTAAAGATTAATATCTTCTTATTAACTTCTGTTTTCTTCGTAGGTACTTTTGGGGTTTATGAGAGCAAAGCTATGGCAGCGAAAGAGCAAGCTACAGAAGAAAGCTCTTTTTTAAGTACTTGGTGGGCAGTGGCAAAGGATATGTGGACGGATTTTAACGAGACAAGTTATAAAATTGCAGAGGCAGATGCTGCCTATATGCGAAAAGAACAAAAAAAAGATGAAGAGAGAATTCTTGGAGTCTTTCGAGTTTTAGGGTTATTAAAAGAAGAAGATGAAAGTAAAGCAAAGGAAAATAGCTCTAGCCAGTCTGCTGAAGTTCAAGATGAGAAAGCTTCTTCTACTTAAACAAAAATAACTACTAGCTAGTATAGTTTACATGGTTGCAAATTTGTTCATAGTGACCATCTAAGCATTTTTGTAGAGATTCAGTAAAGGTTTGCCACTTATAGTATGCTGTATCGGCTAGACCGATGATAGCGAATATACCACCACAAAAGTAGAGTCTGTATAAAAGAGTTTCACCAATTCGAGCATTATTAGGTAAATCAAAATCACTAGCTAGCCTTATGTATATATAGCGACTTGCTACGAGACAGAGAAAGACACTTGACAAACTCCCTATAGATTTAAATAGGTGATAAATTCTATTTACTCGAACTGTTGTGGGTCTTTTGTTTGGAAGAGATGAGCTCTCTTCTTGAGGTATTGTTGAATATGTGTTTATTGTTACAAGAGTGATAAGCAAAAATAAGATTTTCATATAATTCCTCTTATAAATAGAATACTTTTGTAATTGAATTGTAGCATGGTGATTATTCGATCTTCAAGAGATTGTGTTTGATGATTAAAAAGTGCTGTTTTTTACGATAAAATACGATTATTGTAGATTATAATAGACAGCAACTGAAGGAGGATAAGGTATATACTTCTTTCTTCTTGGGCTGTTTTTATCTATAGATATCCCGTTCCAAAAATAGACTAAAATAAGTGGACATATTCTTACTGCCTAACTTTTAAGCCCAAAGTTCATGCTATCTATAGTTCTTAGCTTGAACTGGTGTTGTGCAGAAAAATGGTTATTAGACAGCCTTCTTTTATAGTGATCTTTCTAAAGGTTGCAATTCTGTCTGGAAGTAGTGATGAAAGCTTGAAGGTAATTGAGAGTAATTGAGAGAATCAGTAAGCTTTGAAAAATCAAGACCGCAGTAAGTATTCCAAAAAAGAACTATCTCATCTGTTGTAATTTTCTTATTCTTTATATCATCTAAAAGAGCTGCAAATGCTTTTGCTGTATAGATACCATCTAAGTTAAGGTTTTCTAGCTCTTGTGCTAGTTTTTGAGCGTTCATACCTTGTAAAGTAAATATACCATATTTTGGGCCACTAAAATCATAATTAATTGCTATATCTTCTGGAACTTGTAGAAAAGGTATTGATGGATCATAGCTACGAAGAAGAGCAAGTGCTTCATCAAAGAGCTTTTTAATTCCTGTTTTGTATTGACCAGGAGTTTCTTCCGGCCCTACTATTACTGGAATTACCTGTGTTTTTAGTTGAGCAAGCTTACATCCAAGGATTAGTCCTACACTAGTAGCCATTCCTGCACATGCTACATAAATGCGGTCTGGCTCAGGCATTTGCCCGTCTAAAATCTGCTTTTTAAGCTCTAGAGCAGCATTTACAAAGCCTATAGTACCTAATGCATTAGAACCACCAGTGGGAATAATATACGGATACCTTCCAGTTACCTGTTTTCTATTATGCCATAAGGTAATGGTACCAAGTTTGCGCCAATTATTGTCAGGATAATAGTGGAGCTCTGTTCCATAATGGGTATGAAGTAATAAGTTCTTTTGTAAAAGAGATGAATTATCTTGAGGTTTTAGCATACAAGTACATTTTAAGCCCAGCTTTTTTGCATATGCAGATGTAGCAACTGCACTATTAGATCCTGCCCATCCTAAGGTAATAATCTCGGTAGCACCATGCATTAAGGCTTCACCAAAGAGAGGTTCAAGTTTTCTTACCTTATTGCCTCCATATTCTTGTGAGGTACCTGTAAGGTCATCTCTTTTTACGTAAATGATAGGATAACCTGGTTTTGAAGACAAGTTTTCAAGTTTCATAATTGGTGTAGGAAGATTACCTAGAGAGATATAGGGTAATTTTCCTAGCAGTTGAGGATAATGCTTAAATAAAGGTATATCGTATTGTTTCTTCTCTATAGAGAGCTTTTTGCAAGGTTGGGTTAAGATACCTGCTTCATTGAGCTCTTTTATCCAATCGTCATTACTCACCATGGTGATATGTAATTTTTCTAGTAAGGTTGGGTTATTTTCCAACCGTATAGTGGCTATACAAGCTAAAAAGCTTATTAAAAAGAAAAGAATGGTTCTTTTTAAAGTTGTTTTCATTGATAGCTTTCAGATATATCTTATTTATACTTATATTTATCTGGTATTAAAATTCTGATTGGAATTAACGAATCATCATAATGATAGTAAAAAATGCACTTTCTGTCTAGTCAAAACTTTCAAAAATTAATATACTTTTGTGTATAGTTTTAATTTATTAAAAAGTATATCGGAGTCTTAATGTCTAAAAAACTACTTTTTATTACTTTAACATTAGTTTTTCCATGTATAACTGCAGGTTATTGGGATCAACATGAGCTTTCTACTGAAGCTATTATAATTGTACCAGTTACAGATGCAGCTGAAGAGCAAGTTATAAAAGGGCACGGAGATTCGTATGAGTTACCTGCTTTAGAAATTCAAGCAGATGGGAAAATAATTGGTCTTCGTGCATATCAACCTTTGTTTAACGAAGTTGTTAAAGTAGTTGAAGTAAGAGGAGATGAAATTTGTTGTCTGATTAATAACAATTATTATTATACTGCAGAAGGAAAAAGATCGAACCTATTTTGGATGCAAAAAAAAGACATATTATACCTTAAAGACCTTAAGAATAAGCTAGGGAATTTAGATGCTGTTCCTGCGCCTTATACAGAAAATTTTAGTAAATATATCCTTTTAGATGGTATCTTGACGTTAGCCTTTCCTTGGCAAGATAAAGAAACTGGCATATGGTATTCAGCAGGAACTCGCTTTGTGCGTGTACCTAGTTATGACACTTCAAAAGCATATGCTATAAAAATGATTAATTTTGCTTCTTACACTGCTAAAATAGCGTTGATACCAAAAGAGGTTAGCGTCGTTACGTATTCTAAAGATGCCTTTGTCAAAATCTTGAAAGCTTGGACTGCAACTACGTCTAAAATTCCTTACATTTGGGGCGGTTGTAGTTTTATATCATTAGTTGAGCCAGATAACTTTACAATACAAGAGAATATAAAAAATGGGCAAAAAGTGACTTTGTGGGATCGACCAGGAGCTAAGCCCTATACAGGATTTGAATGTGCTACTCTTATTTTACGTGCCGCTCAAGTATGTGGTATGCCATACTTCTGCAAAACTACATTTGCCGCTATAAATAACTTAAGGGAATTAGGTAAATCAGATACTCTAGAAGAGGGCGATTTAATTTGGTATCCCATTCATATTATGGTAGTAGGAGATTTAAAAAATAATGAGCTTATTGAAGCTCGGGGCTATCCACATGGCTTTGGTATCAGCCAGTCAATCCATATTTCTAAGTTCTTTGAAGGTATTCACTCTTTTGAAGAGCTTTTAAGAGCCTATAAAGAAAAACAACCGCTTAAAATTTTAAATAAGGCTGGCCATGTATGCAAGCAAATTACTCAGATGAAGATTCTTAAGCTTTCTAGTATTTATGAATAAGAAAAGGTTCCCTTGAAAGGGAACCTTTAAGCACTATTTGCTTTCTGTTAAGTAGGTAGTTAATTTTTCCATATCATGTTCTAGCCATTTACCATCCGGTTGCTCTATCCAGAGATATTGATTAAGCTGATGTGTTTTTGGATTAAAATTAAGAGTAAGTCCTTTAAAGTTATAATTCTTTGTGTTTTCTATAAGTTTTAGAAGAGCATCAGGAGTAATCGGCCCTTTAATCTTTCTTAAATAATCTGCAGTTATTATAGTAGCAATATACGCTTCCAGAGAATAGGTATCTGGTGTAAGTGCTTGTTTTGTTGCTTCTTGTCTATACTCTTTAACTATTTCAATCATACTAGTTAGTGGATCTGGTATTACTTGAGAGAAGGTGACTTCTAGTCCCATTGATTGGATAAACTGTTTAAATGATCTATCGCCTAAAGGTGATACAGCGAAAAGGTTTTTACCTGTTAAAAACTCTCCACCTAAGTCTCTAATACAATTCGTAGTAGGCGCAATATTTGAAAAAAATCCTATAGCTTCGGGATTACTCTTTCTAATAATGTTTGCTGCTTCAGTTACCTGAACTGCAGTTGGCGGATGGGCTACTTCTGTCCACTCTTTTATCCCTTCTCTTTTAAGAACTTGGCGAGCTCCTTCTAAAGCAGATTTACCATAATCATCATCTTGGTAAAAGAAGGTAAACTTTTTAGAATCTACATTTTTTATCATATAATATGCAAGTGCCTGTCCTTCATTTAAGTATGATTGCCTAAAGTGAACAATATGAGTAAGATCCGGTTTTCTTAGTTGTGGAGAGCCACTATTTGGGAATAGCACAAAGACTTCTTTATTTTCAATTAAATCGAGCCATCTAAGTATAGTTGGAGTGCCTGCAGGAGCAAGAATAAGTTTAACATTGTTTTTTATAAGCTGCTCTATATTAGCTTTTGAGGTAGAAGGGTTGTAGTGATCATTTAAAAAATCAACGAAATATCGCTTACCATTAATACCACCTTCTCTATTTACTTTATTGAGTGCAAGTGAAACCCCATTTTTCGTTGCAATTCCTATATTTTTAATACGAGCTGAAAGGTCAAGTGTTGAACCAAGTTCTACGGTTCCTTTTAAGAGTGAAAAAGCTTTATCTTGTATCTGAATTGAAGCTTTTCGTTCTGGCAAAGAAGTAGAATGTTTGAGAGCCATAGAACGCAAAGTTTGAAAAATAGAATCCCATGTAGAGGACTTAATAGGATCAAGGATGGATTTTCCTGTAACAATATCATATGTCTTTTCAAGTTTGAATCTAGGATGGAGTACATTTTCATTAAATAAACTAATAAGACTGGATTGAACAGATTTTCCTACTGTAATAAGCGCAAAAGCATCGTAAATGAAGCCAAATTTTTGTCTATAAAAACGCGAAGGGCTTGAAAAAACTTTCCACGTAGGCGGATTTTCTCGTTGAACGAAAAGGAGACCATGTGAATTACTAAGGTCAACATTATCATCTTTTCCGGTAATAAGAGCTGTTAACGGTCCTTGTGGTGGAGCAGTTGGTTCTCCTACTAAGCATATGCCTTCTTGCGTCTGAGCTGTGTGTGGTGATTTGAGAGAGCATTCTAAGTTATTAAATTCTTGTGCATTAAGATCATAGTGTGAAATACGAATAGGGGGCTCATTTGGATCTTCTGAAAGTATGTATACTCCTAATGGAAGGGTGTTAAAGAATTCTCTAATGACAGAAGAGGCATCTTTAAAGTAAGAAAGTTGAATATCTACTTGATAACCAAGAGCTCTTGTTTTCCATCGTTCTTTATCAGAATAAACCCCTTTAATAAAGAAAGCTCTATTCGGATTTACTCTCAAGATATTTGTAATAACATTAAGGCTTTCTAACGCATAAGGAGAGCTAGTTGTCATATTACCATTAAAAATAAAGTAAAGATCATTGCTTAGAATTTTAAAGTTTTCATCAATGATCTTATTTTGGTAGAGAGCATTAAGAATGCGAGCAAGAGAGTGTATTTCACCTTGACTATTACTGATTACTATAAACTGAGTACTAGCAGGAACTTTAAGAATAATAGTATATCTCTTTCGCAAAGCGTCTTTGAGTCTTTTTTCGGTTATGTCTTTAAGATTTTGATAGTATTGTTGAACGTTAAAGGTAGCTAGGCCAAGCCGTGCTAGAAAGCGTGTCCAAAAAGTAGCAGCATTCTTTTTATAAAAGTTGGTATAGTGAAGATTAGCAATATCATCATTATCTGCTTCTGGATATTCTTCATGAATTTGGGTAAATGCAAGGAGCGTGTTAATTGAATCTAGTCCATGAAGAAATGTACTTGCTAAAGAACAAATTAAAAATAAAAATTTTAGCATATCTCATTTCCTCTGCTTAATTAAACATCTTAATGTGCTTTAATCAATAAAGTAGAAGTATTCTACTTTATTGTGTAGTGCTTTCATTTATACTCTCTAAAGCATTTAAATTTTGCTCTACCCATTCACCATTTGGTTGTTCAATCCACAAATAATGTGCTAACGCTCGTGTTTGAGGATCAAAGTTTAGTGTAAGCCCTTTGAATTTGTAATTCTTAGTGCCTTCTATAAGTTTTAAGAGAGCTTCAAAGGTAATTGGTCCTTTAATTCTTCTGAAATAATTTGCAGTGAGTGAAGCAGCAATATATCCTTCAAGTGCGTAAGTATCAGGTGCTAATGCTTGTTTTGCTATTTCTTGGCGATATTCTTGTACTATTTGAAGATCACTTGTAGCAGGGTTTGGTACTACTTGAGCAAAGGAGACTTCTAGTCCTGAAGATCTTACGAACTGTTTGAATGACCGTTCTCCTACAGGAGAAATAGCAAAGAGTTTCCTGCCTGCTAAGAATTCACTTCCTAACTGACGTATAAGCTCTATAGTAGGAGTAACGTTTGAGAAGAATCCTATGCTATCTGGAAGTCCTTTTCTAATGGCGTTTACTGCTTCATTTACTTGTACTGTATTAGCAAGATATGGAGCGTCAATCCATTCTTTAAGTCCTTCTTTTTTAAGTACTTTAAGAGCGCCGTCTAAAGCAGATCTGCCATAACTATCATTTTGGTAAAAGAAAGCAAATCTTTTAGATGCTAAATTCTTTATCATATGGTACGTAATCGCAACTGCTTCAGTTTCGTAAGAAGGTCTAAAGTGAACAATATTAGTAAGATCTGGTTTACGGAAGATGAGAGAACCGCTATTAGGAAAGAGTACAAAGATCTTTTTCTCTTTGATTAGATCGAGTGATGCTGATAATGTTGGTGTTCCTACTGGGCATAAGATGAACTTAATATTATTATGCAGAAATTTTTCTATGTTAGCATGTGAAAGTGTAGGATTATATTGGTCATCTACAATGGTAACTTGATAAAGCTTACCATTAATGCCTCCAGATTGATTAACTCTGTTAACAAGTGCAGAGATACCTGCTTTCATACTTTTGCCAATAAGCTGGTTACTCTTTGAAAGATCCATGGTAGAGCCCAATCTAATAGTGTCAGTAATATGAAGAGTTTCTGGAACTTTCTCTTCAATACGAGGGACTTTAACTTCTTTTTTAGCAAAAAGTATCTCAAATGCAGGTTGTGTTGATAGTGGTCTTAGTAAAGCTTGTCCAGTAAGTAGATTATAGGTCATTGCTCTTCTAAAACTAATGAGATCTCTTACATCCTGGTGATAGAGAGTAATGGTAGTGTCTGCAAGTGTAGGCCCTATAGTAATGATGGAAAAAGCGTCATAGAAGAATGAAAAATGTTCTCTGTATATTTTATTAGGACTTGAAAGTACAGACCATGCTGTTGCTCCACGCTCAGGCTCCAAAAGAGTGAGCCCTGGATTTTGTTCATAGCTTATGAGCCGATTTTCACCTTTAATAATTGCTCTTACAGGAGCACGTTCTTCAGACTTAGCAGCAGTTTTTAATCTACATACTGTCATAGAAGGGCGATAGGTTAGAAGTTCTTTCATACATGAATTTTCAAGAAAGACATTATCTTCAAGTGAAAAATAAGAGATACGTAAAAGCCCTTCTTGTGGATTGGTACTATTGAGGTATATACCAAGAGGGAGTGTCTTAAAAAATCGGGTAAGAAGGCGTGCAAATGGTATATTTTCGTTTGAAAGGCGCCGTGCTTGTAATTTAAGCTGGCTTTTTAACGTAGTATTTTGCCAGTATAGTTCGTTTTCATAGAGTCCTCTTATGTACTTAACGGCATGAGGATTTTTTTCCATAAGCGAAAGAACAAGTGTGAGTGTCTCTAAAACGTGTGGCGCGCCGTTTATAACATTACCATTGAAAATTATAAAACAGTTTGGCTTAATCACTTCTAAATTATTATTTATAAACCCTTGAACTTCAAGTTCTTTGAGGTTTCTTACAAGTGAGTGAAATGTTCCAAAGAGCGGTCCAATTACAATAAATTGAGTTCCTGGTTTTGGAGTTTTAATAAGAATAAATTTACCGTAATATCCTTTTTGCTCTCGCTCTTGTACAACTGTTTGTAGTGTATCTTTAAAGATGGTAGGAGACCATAACTGATCTTTAAATGGTGTTAAGATATCAGAAATAAGTGAAGGTCCTCGTTGAACATAAAAATCTTCATAATCAGGCCTTAAAATGTTTTGCTCTTTAGCAATAGAAACTTCAGGATTAAGCTGAGCATAGGCTTCTGCTTGTTTGAGTGTCTCGAATGCTCTAGTAGAGAAACAAAAAAGAAGAACTATAAACAGAAAATTTACTAGTTTTTTCATTTTTAAACCCAAAAGTTAAAAAGATAAACTGCCGTTGCTATAACGATTGCATGTAATACGATTGTTATAAACTCTTTGCTTCGTACATGAAGATTTAATGTTTTAGTATTTGCAAAAAAGATAACGAATGTCATTGTTAAAAAAAGGAAAAAAAGCCAATCAGAGAGCATAAAATATCCTACTCGAGGAGAGAGATTTTCAATAACAAAGCGGTATGCAAGCAAACCTGTGATACTGCCTGAAGATATAGTAAGAATTGAAGTATAATATCCTTTAGGATCAAGAGCAAAGGAAAAAACAGAGATAAAGAAAATAAGAATAAGAGGAAGTAAAATAGTAAGTATCTGTCTGATACCTACAAATCCAAAATCAATAGCGAACATAGCACGAGGATGATAGATAGTTTTTTCTTTATTGTTTTTTTCTAATTCGGCAACAGAATAGCCCGTATAAACATGACGATCGTATTCCTTCCAGCCGGATACAACAATACCTCGTGAGAGAACAAAGTCTTTAAGAGCAGATTCAAAAGTAATCTCTGCAGGTGAAACGTAGTTATTATCAAGTACTATATAGAGTGTATGTCCTGTGAAAGGAAAGAGCCTTTGATTAAGGTTAGTTTTGAGTTCAACTCGGACGTTATAGCGTGCAAATAATCGCCCTTCAATGATACGAGTGCTAGGAGGAGAAAGCAGTTTAATTTCTCCCTTTTCAAAAGAGAATTTCCCGATAGTTTCTAATGATGTCATACTTGGATCAAATTCAAACCAGACAGTCCCTGCTAAGGCAAAGTTGTTATTAATCATATCAAACACAGAAAAACTACTTATTTGTAATCCAACCTTTACATGAGCAGGAGTTCCTCCAAACTCAGCAGCTTTTGCTGGTGTTATAGGGAATAATTCTGGTATTTCATCAAGCGATTTAAAATCAGTAATTGATTGATAGATAAGAAAGAGTAGGACAACAGAGGTAACACCAATCCATATAAATTGGAATAATGTAGAGGTTGCATTAACCTCTGGTTGTTTGCTCGTTCCTTCTGCCACAGCACACTCCCTTTTTTGTTTATTATGAAATTTTTAGTAAGCAAAAGTCAAGATTTGGGTGTCTTTGTTCTGGGCTGTACCTTAATAGAGAAAGCTGTTGTTGGCTTGTAGGATAAAAGCGATAGTTAAATGCTTTTTTCATAGTCTACTATGCTAGATCTGTTTGTTAAGCTTATCTACTATTACTAGCAACCTGTGCAAATGGGCATTCATCCCCTAGCCTATAGACTGCTGAGCTTTGCTCAGTATTTTCTGCCTTTTTTAATAAAAAGTGCCTATAGAGCCTGTTCATAGTGTATGCCATCATACTAGTGCTTATAACTGATACGCAGAAGTTATTTTTGACAAATTGACAGAATTATGTATAGTAAAGAATATAAAAATAGCTTATAAGAAAGGAATAGTATGTATTATTATGTGTTATTAGCAATGCTCTCTAGTAGTATTTTAATGTATGGAATGGAAAAGATCCCAGATTTAAAGAATTGCAAGATTGCTATACAAACTGATGAAGGAAGTATCGAGCTTTCGTCTGAACAACTTGCACAACTTAATATTACTCTTGATAATATAGTGACAGAATCAGAAAAACAGGTGAAATGGACACCAAAACAGTTTGCTATTATAGCCAAGAAGGTTAATCCAGACCTTGGCTCTCTTTTAGAGGCGATGGTTAAAGGGAATTTTGCTACTATAAAAAGGATCCTTGATGCAGGCTTGGATATTAATGCTAAAGAGCCGCTTTTAGGATTAACTCCTTTAATGGTTGCTGCACTTGATGGTAATGTAACAGCTGTTAACTATTTGCTTGAAAGAGGAGCAAATAGTTCTCTTAAAAATAAGGATCGTGCTACAGCTATAGAACTAGCGGCTTCTGAAGGTCACTCACTTATAGTAGGATTATTAGTAGAACATAGCGATGATAAGCAAAGTGCTAAAAATAGAGCATTAATCGCTGCATCTTTTGAAGGACATTTAGCATTAGCTAACCTTCTTATAGAGCAAGGAGCTGACGTTAATGCTCGAGACGAAGAAACGCAAGCTACGCCTTTAATTCGAGCAGCAGATTCAGGGCATAGAACATTAGTTAAAATTCTTTTAAGTAAGGGTGCTAAGATTGATGCTGTAGATAATGTAGGCTGGAGCCCTTTAATGTTAGCTGCTCAAAATGGGCATCTTGATGTAGTTAAAATACTTATAGAAACAATTAAGGATTTAGAAGAGCAGAATCAGTATGTAGATATGCAAAATAAGAATGGTGATACTGCTTTAATGATAGCTGCTCAAAGGGGAAACACAAAGATAGTGAAAGTCTTGTTAAGATACAATTCTAGCCTTACATTGCGATGTAATGAGGGCCATAATGCTTTTATGCATGCATTTCGAAGCAGACATATAGAGCTTGTTAAGCTTCTTGTGCCCAAGCACGATTCAACTCCTGAAGAAATGTCCTTAATTACTCCTGGCGAGACCGCTGCATTATTAAGAGGAGAAGAAAAGAGGGGTAAACACTTATACGAGATTCTTCTTAAAAATAGTGAAGAGATCACAATTGATACTGAACGCAGTTCAGATACCTCAGTAGCGGCATCTATTCGTGTAAATATAAAGAATGAAAAGCTTGGGCCTCTTGGTGATTATTTATCGCTTTTTATGGGACTTCCTGCAGAATTAGAGATCTCGTTTGATAAAGAAGAGACACAAGTTAATAATAAAGCGTGTAAAATATGTAATAAGACTCCTACAAAAAAATGTCAGCGATGCATGAGCATATGCTATTGCTCTCAAAACTGCCAAAAAGTTGATTGGTCTAAACATAAAGGAGCATGCATGAAAAAGTACCTTATTGATCAAGCAATGGCTCATGATAGCAATCTCAACGAGCCTATTAATCAACAAGGTCAAACAGTTCTTATGCTGGCTGCAAAGAATGGCTATACAGAGCTTGTCACAGTACTTCTTAAAAAGAAAGCGAATATTCTTATAATGGATAAAAGTGGAAAAACTGCTCTTAGTCTTGCTCAAGAAAATGCTCACGATGAAATAGTAAAACTTCTTATAAAAGCTCAAGCACGTATTAAGAAATAACGAAAAGGCTCTGGTTTTTCCAGGGCCTTTTTCGTAAGCTCTATAAGCAATGTCTTAGAAGCGAAAGGTATATAAAGGCTCTCTTATGAAAAATGTTCTAGTATATTATTTATTAGCTTTCGTTTTTTGCTTTTCAGGTGTTCTCTCTTGTATGGAGAAAGAAAAAAGAAGTCCTCAAGTGCCAAATCGTGAGGATATTTCTCGATCGTTAAATAGGTTTTTAAGCGCTGTTGCAAGAGGGGATGTAAACGGAGTTCGACAACTTATACGTTTAAGTAGTACACCTATTAATGCTACAGATGAGCATGGATGGACTGCTTTAATGATAGCAGCACAAAATGGCTACAAAGAGATAGTGAAACTACTTATTGATGCTAAAGTTGATATTCATAGTAAAAATAGTAATGGTTGTACTGCGTTAACTTTGGCAGCAGGTAAAGGATCTGCAGGTGAAGTATACCGGAAGTTCATGTCTTCCAAAGATATTATAGCTCTTTTATTAGATGCAGGAGCACGAGTTAATGATCAGGAAAACACTGGTAAAACAGCATTACATTGGGCTGCATATAATGGCGATAAAGAGGTAATAGAAATGCTTATAGCTCATGGAGCTCATGTTAACGCAACCTGTAAATATCTTTTACCTCACTCAAATCAGTATTATGTTGAGGATTTTAATAACTATACTCCTTTATTATTTGCAGCAGAGTATGGTCATGCTGAAGCAACAAGTGCTCTTTTATATGCAGGAGCAGATATTAATGCTGCTACGCAAGATGGCAGAACTGCTTTAATACTCGCATCACATTATGGGCATAGTAATGTGGTACAGGTATTACTTAAAAAAGGAGCCGATGTTAATACTAAAACTACTGCTAAATGTACTGCACTCTATTTTGCCGTAGTTAAAGGCCATAAAGAAATAGTACGTATGCTTATAGATGCGGGTATAGAAGTAAATGATCCCGAGAATAAAACAACTCTTGTAAGAGATGCTGTATTACAGGGATCTAAAGAGATAATACTACTACTTCTTGATGCAGGTGCTGATGTTAATGCTCAATTTGAAGATGGTCATACAGCTCTCATTGCAGCTGTTTCAAAACTAGAGAGTGATCTCATTGCGTTGCTTTTAGAACGAGGAGCTCAAATAACTATTACTCCGCAGCAAGCTTGCATCTTTACACAAGCAGTTATAACTCTCTTTCAAAAAGGAATTTTGCCAGCTCAGCTTGTACATGAATTAGTAAAGCAGAACTATACAGGAATGCTTACTGCCCTCATAAAAGCTGGATTTAGAGGAAATATAAAAGATCAAGATGGAATTACTCCATTAATGGTTGCTGCAAGAGAAGGTAACAAAAATATAGTAGAAATGCTTATAGCTCATAGTGCAGATGTCAATGAAGAAAGCAATAATGGAAATACCCCTTTAATAAGGGCTTTATATCGAGGGCATGCTGATATAGCAAAAATATTATTAAGTGCAGGAGCAAAAACAAAAAGCAGTAAAAAAGATGCATTTCTTATAGTTGCTCAAAAAGGAGCTGTAGCATTAATGGATCTGCTTCTGCAAGCAGGAGCTCAAGATACTTATGGTTATACTATACTTTCTTATCCTCTTAATATAGATAAAAAAGAATGTCATGTCTGTCAAAGTAAGCACATACAACTGTGCAATTGCTGTAGAGCTGTTCGTTATTGCTCAAAGGAATGTCAAATGAGAGAATGGAAAATACATAAGCCATTCTGTTTTAAAAAATATTTACTTGATAAACTTGTACAACGGCAGAATCAAGAGATATCACTACAGCAAGAAGATACTGATTACCAAGATAGTCAAGGACATACAGTACTTATGGATGCTGCTCAAAAAGGGCATACAGGTCTTGTACAGAAACTATTAGAAGTGAAAGCTAATACGTCTCTAACTAATAAACAAGGTAAGACTGCTTTAATGCTTGCTCAAGAAGCAGGGCATCAAGAAATTGTGCAATTGCTCCAAGATAAATAATAATTTGCTAAACTAGTATGTCAAACTCGCCTTAATTATAATGAAGAGATGTGCATCTCTTATTATTGAAGGACCTAGTTGTAATTTCTTACCTATTTATATCTTTTATGAGCTATCTATCGCTAATTTTGAGATTTTATTTTTATAAATTAAAAAAAACACTTTAAAATATTTTACATTTCGAGTAGACTAACTTCTTTTAAAATCATACTTTTACAAGGAGGCTTTTATGAATACTCGACTATATGTTCTTGTTTCGTTGCTATCCGCGGTTCTTAGTTGGCAATTTACGCTTACTGTTGGAGAACTGAGTTTAGTACCAAACGATGTTCATGAGCCTACATGCTGGGTTGATAAACCTTCTTTTCCAAAAAGATTGCTTCCTTTTAGCTTTAAAGATGGTATAGGTATTAGAAAGTATCAGTTATATGTGCCGCTTGAAGTAGAAGATAATCATAGTTTGGAGATATGGATAGTTATTCATGGCACAGGGGGTCAGCATACACCAAAGTTTTTTGATGATACAGATCTTCATAATCCACATTATAGACATATACAGAGAGCAGCGGCAATCTCATCAAATCGACGCAATAGGCCTTTGATGTTATTTTCCTTTCAGTGGCCAGCTGACTGGTTTAATGCAGATACTATAAGAAAGAATGCTGCTAAATATCTAAAGGATATGTTGCAAGTGCTCAAAGGCAATGTAACACTTCTTGGTCATAGTCATGGATGTAATGTCGCAAATTATCTTTCGCGTATTGTTCCGGCACAAAAACCTCTTGAGCTGCTTGTTCATTTTGCTTGTCCTGTAAGAAAAGAAGATTGTTATCAGCCTCTGTATTACAAAAAGCTTATTTATTTTTATTCAGACTTTGACTTAGCTTCTTTTCAAGGAGACTTTGTTACTATACTTGGGAGAATGAATGAGGATGCTTTACTAGAAAAAGCGCTTATGAGTGTAGGTGCAGTGGCTCTTACTGTGTTAGTAGAGCAACTTATAAAAGCGAATACAGACTCACAAGAAACTGTTGTTTTTACAGAAAAAGCTCGTACAGTTATCTTAATTCTTGCAATACTTGTAATGACTGTTTCTATTGTACAACTTGCTGAAGGAACTAACCAATTTGTCTTAGATGAATGTAAGCAGAACTTAGGGATTAATGTGTCTATAAACGGCAAGAAGCCTGGTCACTCAGAAATCATGGATGTAATTGCTTTGTTACCTGAAATTACAGATGAATTAGAAGATATATGCAAAGAGGGTGCCATAGCAAGTGGGTACTTTGATCTTTCCATACATGATAAATCTATTGCTCTTCTCTTAAATGACTTTGTAGAGCAAGTACAAAATATTCCGCTCTTTGTTCAATAAATTGTACAGCATTTTTAAAATGTAAATAAGGTAAGAGAATCTCAAGCTTGGGATTCTCTTGCTTTTATACTGTTCTATTAGTAAAATGCTAGTAAACAAAGGAGTAATGATGATTTCTTTAATTGATGTTTCATTACTAGTTAGTTCGCTTATTTCTACTATTGGAGTAGCGGTAATTGCTTTTGGTGCATTCAGATCATTATATACTTTTATAGCATCGGTCCTACGAAGGTCTTCCATAGACGTAAATGGTATCAGATTAAGGCTTGGCCATGACATTATTCTTGGATTAGAGTTTATGGTTGGTGCTGATATTATCAAATCGATTACACGTCCGACCTATTATGATGTAGGGTTGCTCGCATTACTTGTATTAATTCGAACATTTCTTAGTTATTTTTTAAGTAAAGAGCTTGCAAGTTTATCTCCTGATCAAAAGCGAAAGTTGCAATGAAGACCCTGTACCTTAAAATTAATTATCTTATAATCCCAGGATTGGTGATACTCATTCTAGGATTGGGAAGATGGTTTACTATGCAAGGTATACAATGGTATCACGAAGACATTTTGCTTCCTGCGCTTACTCCACCCGATTGGGTTTTTTCTGTTATATGGACTCTTATTGGTACTTTAACAGTATTTTCACTTCTCATTGTATGGAATATATGTACACGAGATCCTTATATGTGGACCATTATGAGTTTATTTGGAGTAAATGGAATGCTCAATGTATTGTGGAGCTACTTCTTTTTTTATAGGAAAAACATCTCTCTAGCTTTTTTAGATGCTCAGTTTGTTTTTTTAAGTATAGTATTTCTTATCGCATTTATATGGCGCTGTTCGCGTCTAGCAGCACTACTTTTAGTACCCTATGCTTTATGGGTAATTTTTGCTCTCTATTTAAACTACGAAATATGGCTTATTAATGAAGCTTAACAAAAACTGATTATTTTCTACTTTCTTTAAGTATTGCCAAAGTTTGATTCAAGAATAAGCTCAAATGTACGACAGCTTATATTGATAAATATATCCTAATAAAAGTTTTTACGTGTGGCTTCTTATAGGAATTAGCGAAAAATACTGGATGATTTTTATTACATAAATTTAAGTTTAATTAAAAATAAATGACCACATTGACAAATATATTATGCGAATTAAAATAAATGGTAATACTGTACCAACAATAGAAAGAAAAGTGCATGTATAAGGGATATAATTACTGTATAGTTTTTATTTTACTTAGCTCACTATTTTTGACTTTAAAAAGTTCATTACCTCCACAGGACCGTATAAAAGATAAGGATCTAATACCTTCTGCCCAGTTTAAAATAGGAGTCGTCAAGGACAGAGAAGGAAATGAGCTCCATCTTTACAAAGAGCTGAAAGCGCAAGAAACTACCTTAACTGCTATTATTTGCCCTTCTAAATCATCCGATTGTCAGATTCTTTCTGAAAAATTTTCTTCTCTCAAACCTACGAACAGCGCTTTATCAAACCTTGTAAGTGATGTACACAGTAAAAAGCTTGATTCTATTCCTAATGTATACTGCGTTACAACAAACACTATGCATGATGGTGTTGCCACTACTACTTCTTCTCCAGGTAGTTTTAAAGAACTTCTACCCCCAAGTTCTAGAACGTTAGCAAAAAATGCTAAGCCTCCTGTATCTCCACCTCTGTCTGATCCGTTACCTAAACCCCCATCAACAAAAAATGGACCTAGCTTGTCAACAGCCCCTTCTCGGCAAGTACCACCAACTAAAACAACTTCTGGAAACCCACCTTTACCTCTTCCTGACCAATTTGAGTCAATACCTTACAATGAGCAATATGCTAACAATGAATATGATAAGAAATGTGGTATATTTCCGCAGCAGGGTACTCCGCTACAACATGGAGGTTTACCAGAGAGCATACGTACAGGAGTTCCTCACCTAGCAAAACAAATATTTACGCCTGAAAAACTACAACAGCTCCATACTCAAATGCAGAGCTGTACAAGCGTAGAAGAATTCCAACAATTTCCAGCTTCAATTAAAAGGTCTACAGTAGGACAAAGCAAACTAAAGGACCTTTATAAAGAAGAAATGATTGAATGTAAAGATATGCGCTCATTTCTTCAAATTCCTCGTGATATCAGAGAAAGTAGAGAAGGACGTGAAAAAGAAAGAGAACTTAATATAAAGGCAGGAAAAAAATTTGTTAAAGCTATCAAGAATAAGTACAGTAATTGTGCACAGCTTCCTTCGGAACAGAATATTCTACCAAGTAAGCTGTTAGAAACAGGTTTGCCATCTTCTCCTATTCCTAAGCTACCTAATAGTGACTTGCCAAAAGCAAAAGAACATAGCTCTCCATTGAAGGGTCCAGAACAAGTTGCTCCAAGCGTTACTACAAGTAAACCACCTCTAGCAAAAGCAAGTGTTCCTTTATCTTCTCAAAACATAGCCAGTTCAAAGGCCGAAGATAAGAGTGGCCAAGAAAAGGGAAAGAAAAATCAGGGAAGCAGCGTTCAAGCTAATTCCTCTTCAGCAGAAATGGCACCAGCAGAGCTATTAAAGTCAAATCTAAGTAAAAATCTTGTCTCTCAAGAAAATCTAAAAGAAGATTTTTCGCATAAAGAAAGCCCTAAGCCTGAATTAGGTAAATCCTCTAATGTAAGTACCTCATTGCCATCACAGCCCAACATAAGTAGTGATGCTTCTATTAAAAATATCAGAGATACCATTCAGAAAGCAAGTCTTCCAAGCAGTACATCCTTGTCTGAAAAAATAGCACCGAAACCGCAAGATCATGAGATACCCTTTATAAATTCCGAAAGACCTCCTAAACCTTCTAAAAATAAACCTTCTTTGAATGATATTAAAATAGATGAAGAAAAGTTAAGCAAAATAAATGATATGCTAAAAGCAGCACAGCAACCTCCTAGTGCTACACAACGAACATTTGGACATACAAAGGGCCTTGCAAAAGAATTTGGAAAAGAAGTTGCTCAAGAAATGGCAAATGAGTTAATAGACAGTGCTCTTAATGGGTTACGTAATTGGCTTCGGGAAACACTTTCTTCAAAGCCTCAAACAGCTCCTTTTCCTATGCCTTCAACTCCGTCTCCTGCATCTCAATCAACAGCTTCAGAGTTACTTAGTCAAATAAGAGGCTATAACGATGATCTTCAACGAGTTTCAAGAAATAGTGGGTTTACTCAAGAGCGAGTTCAAAGAGTTAAAAATGCCTATTTTAATAACCCTCAAGTAACAGCTCCTGAAGAACTCGTACGTTCTTGGCAACGATTGTATGAAGGTAATCATTCGCAAAACGATATAGGAGTATTACGTACATGTCTTGTTAACGCTGCAATTAATAGAATAGGTGCTCCCTCAAATACTTCACAACCAACACCAAGTAAATCAGTGCCTTCTGCAACACCTACAAGTTCTGCTAGCCCCCACTCAACTGGCGCTCTTTCTTCAAGTAACACTGGAGAAACTTCTAAAATATCTTTACCAAGTGCAGAAAAAGATTCTGCTCCCCAGTCTAAAGTACCACAAGATCAAAGCTCACTTAAAAGTTCTGTTTATTCTCCTTCTACAGAACAAAAATCTTTACCTGATAGCAAGGTTCAATCAGAAATTGTGCCTTCTCCAGTACCTGCAGAATCACCATCTCTGTCTGTTGATAAAAATGAACCATTACATCTAGACTCTATGCACTTTTTGCCTCAAAGAACCCAACTTAGCTCCTATGCATTGGATTTTGGAGCGCATATAAGCGTTGATTCTGCTAAATTCCATACTGTTTTTGATAATCCTGTACAGCAGACTTTACAAAATACAATAAATGGCATTTTTAACCAAACAGCTGAGATTTATTATAGAGGAGATATAGCTGATAGACCACTTGCAGAAACTATAGGAAGTGTTGCAGGTATGGCAACTGACTTTAACTGTTCAAGTAATATTTTAATGAGCTATAGAGCGACTCAAACCTGCACAGATCTTATAGCAGGGTTTGGTAAGTCCTTTGTTGTTGAACGGTTTAGGTCTGCTCTTGAAGGTGTTAGATTCCTTGGTAAGTGTGTTACGGATCCTATGGGCGTTGCTGAAGGACTTGTTTCTGCAGCTCAAGGAATTGGACAGCTTGTAGCTGCTTGTTGGGATTCTGAAAAAAGACAAGTAATAAAAGAGCACTTTGTTCAGTCATTCTATACATATCTTGATAAAGCCAAAAAGGCTAGTGCGTATGATTTAGGAGAGATGCTTGGAGCAAGTGCTTCGCATGCCATAGATATTAAGCATGGTCTGCGATCTACAGCAAATTTGCTTAAAGTTGCTAAGGTTCATAATATAGTTCCTGCAGTTAGAAAAAATTTAAAGGCAGCGTTTAAAAGAGAGGGTGGTCCTTTAAGAGCAGAAGTTGTATCAGGGATTCCTACATCTGCAAGGTATGATATTGAAAGACCAATACCAGAGATTTTACCTAAACCTCGTATTTTATCAGGAGAAGCAAGTCCTCCAACACAACTGATATCGGTTTTAAAAAATGGTGCTTCTAATCCTTCAGGAGTTAAAGTCTCTCCTAGTCCAGAGCATTTTACCCTCAATAATCCTTCTTATAGGACATATTTTCATGAAGCAGAGAATGAGATTAGCTTAATTTTAGACAAGGGGATACAGCAAATACAAAAGCTGAAAGATCAATGTGCAGAGCATGTAAAACTTCTTGGGCCTATTACGGATGCAAACAAAAAAGTTAAAGATGCTATTATACACGGATTTCAAAGAGATATTAGGATCTTGGAAGAGGAAATTTTATGTAATGCTATAGCAGTAGAAGAAACAATAAAGAGTGAACAAGGATTGCCACAAATCAATACTATATGGGAACCACAAGTTGTGTTTCCAGAGTATTCTAAGGAGTTTGCATTAAGATGCACAACAAAAGTTAATAAAGTTGTGCCAATATTTACAGAAGCAGAGCAGAAGGCTAAAATACATTCAATTTATAGAGCACCGCATTTAGAAGGATTAAGAATAAAGCAAACTCCTATAAAAATAGAAATAATAAACAACGATAATAGTGTTGTTGAGCTTTATAAAAAAATAGATACTGGAGAATGGTGCAGATATATAATACCGCATAATTCTAGTCTATCTCAGGTACAGAACATAGAGTTAGCAAATAAATGGGCGGCAAGAATGTACGATCTTATTAGAGCTCAAGACGATGTTGCAAAAATAGCACGAAATACTGGCTTACCTGAACATTGGATAAAAAGGATTAAGCAGCATGTTTTCTTTAATGAACATTCAAAAAGAGATGGCACTGTAAGCAAATTTGACCCGGATAAAGAGATGGCATCTTCATGGACAAGGTTATTTCAGGGAGATTTTACTGTAAACGATATTAAACTCTTAGAACATGAGTATATAGAAGCAAGGCTTGAAAAGCTATACAAGATTAAAGCAGGAAATGCTCATGATATAGCGCAAAAAGCTAGGGGGGCTCCTTGGAGTTATCCTACTTATTTAGGAGAGAGCTAAAAAATGTTCGTATTATTACATAAGTTAAATGAAGATGCAGAAACTGTTTTGTATAAATTTGAAACAAATATATGGGAATCTTTACAAGAAATTGATCAAAGAGGTCATCCTAAACAAATTCTTAAGACTGTATGGGGAATAAGTAGCTTTAACAAGATCACGGGAGAATTTGTGCTTGATACTAAAAAAACAGATCTCTATTTTTTAAGCAAACGTAACAGAGAAGCTGAAGAAATTCATGCTTTACTTCTTCGATTTAAAGAGCAAAATAAATATCCAGAGCTTTATGAAATAGCTTCTGGCTAGGCTTATAAATTAAGCTTCTTTAAGTAAGGTACTTTATGTAGTATTTCTCATGATGCTATAAGAAAAATTTATCCTTGAAAGGCTCTAAGTATTTAGGAGTATGATGGCTATAAATATAGGAATGCAAAAAATGGAAGAAGACTTAGAAACAGTAAGCTATATGTTTTTCATGAATATAGAAGTAGAGCCATATATGCATCGAGAGGGCCAAATAAGGTATAGGTTAAAAAAAGTTTATGGTTATGCTTCATTAAATAAAAAGAACCAAGAGTTTATTGTAGATGAAGAGCGAACTGATAAATATTTTCTAGAAAATCCCTATTATATGTACCTGGTAGGGGGTCGACTGCTTCAAATTCTAAAAAGCAACCAACCATTTCCTGAGAAAACAGGTATTGCTTCTTAATCATTTTACTTATAAATTTTTAACAATTAAAACTTGCTTTAAGAGGACTTGCATATGAGAATTGATTATAAGATTATTACGTTTATAGCTTTTGTTTTTTCGTGTTTGTTGTCTTGTAAAATGCAAGCGTATAGGTTAATAGAAGAGGAAGAGGTCCCCGCACACATTCTTAACCAAAGAAAATTAATAATAGAGCAAATAAAGGCTGAGCTGAAGTCTAAATATAAAATAAAAATTGTCCAGGTGATATGCTTTCTAGCACCATTAGGAAAAGAAGTAATGCAAGAATCTGTGAATCAGCTTCTTAATAAATTTTTTGCATACTTACGTGATGGGCTACGAAATTACCTACATGGAAGTTACTATCTTGGAAGTTAGGTTTCTTCATCGAGTCTTAATTCAAGAAATTTTTCCTCAATCCATTCACGATCTGCATTAAGAAAGTTATTGTGATATAATCGTTCCCATATTTCAACAGTTAATAATGTTGGCTCTATAGGAGAATGAAATACGTGTTGCTTGATACGTTCAACTGCTTTAGTATTGTTTTCCCATCCAATATTTCTAGCTATTATAGTACAATCTTCCTTACGTGCTCTAATTATTGCACATAACTCGTTTTTTTGTCGTTCTCTTAGAAGAGTATATTCTTCAAGTTCTCTTTTTTTCTCTTCTTCTCTAAATGCTTTAGAAAAAGACGTTGCTGTATTTCGTAGTAATTCGTTTTCACTAAAGGCTGGTCTAAATCCAACCTTCTCTTCAACCCTGTCCATCATTTGAGCTCTTGCATAATTCCTTCCATATCCTGCAATTATGCTATCTGACGTAAAGAAGAACTTTAGGAGTCCCATGCTAAATATGTGCGAAGTAAAAGATAGTAAACATATAAAAAGATAAAAAGTTCTAATATACTTCATGAATATTTCTCCAGAATAAGTTTTGCCTATACATCTAATAGCCAATATAGTAAAAGAATATGAATAGTGCAAAGGCTTATTCTGATATTTTTGATACCAAATAGTTACATTTGTTAGTGAACTTATAATCTGGATAATACTTAAAAAGCGGTTTTTAGACACATATAATATCTTATGCTATGTTTATTAATGAACCCGAAATTTTTCTAATATATGAGAATCGATGAAAACATTTTGCATAGCAGGTCCTATTATTCCTACTGATCATTATTTTATACCTCATCGGTTAAATTGGAATAAGTTAGATCAGTTTCTTGATAATAAATATTATTTTTTGCTCCATGCTCCACGACAGAGTGGTAAAACTACTGCTGTTTTAGAATATGCAAGGCATCTTAATAGCGGTAATAAGTATACAGCTCTTTATCTTACTACCGAACCTGCGCATGTAGCTAAGAATAATATTGAAAGAACAGTCTATTGGCTTTTAACACAATTTGCTAGGCAAATACGGATACAACTACCCTATGAGCAAGCGGCGCATATCTTTGCGCAAGAGCTTCTTGAAAAGACTCCCATACCAGAAGATTCTTTCTCTCAATTTTTAGAGTTTTGGGCAGAAACTAGTTCTAAACCATTAATACTTTTCTTTGATGAAGTAGATGGATTAGTTGAAACTTCATTGATATTTCTTTTAAAGCAACTTCGTACTGGTTACACTACTAGACCAAAACATTTTCCTCAATCTGTTTGTCTTATAGGAGTACGTAATCTTGAAGATTATAAACTACAGTCTCTTGCAGAGCAGGAAAAAGGAATCCTTTTAAGTCCTTTTAACATAGTAGCAGACTCGTTATTGCTTAAAAACTTTACAGAGCAACAAGTAAGAGACTTATATTTGCAGCATACGGCAGAAACTGGTCAAGAATTTACAGAAGAAGCACTTTGCTATGCTTACTATCTAACACAAGGTCAACCATGGTTAGTAAATGCTCTTGCCTATCAAGCGTGTTTTAGAGATGTTACTGATAGAAGTATACCTATTACCAAAGAGGTTATTGAGCGGTCTAAAGAAACGCTTATATTACGGCGAGATACGCATATAAGTGCTTTAGTAGATAGGCTTAATGAACCACGAGTGAGAGGTATTATAGATGCTATTATAAGTGGATCAGATCCTCTTTCTTTTAATCCTGAGGACATTCAATATGTAAGGGACTTAGGACTTGTTAAGGAAAATAGTTGGGATATAGCCAATCCTATTTATCAACAAGTTATTCCACGAGCGCTTACGTATGTTTTGCAAGAAATTATTCCTCACCAAACTTCTTGGTATGTAGAGGCTAATGGTAAATTGAATATGGTTAAACTTCTTGAGGCATTTACGCAATTTTTTAGAGAGAATGCAGAAGCATATAGTACAAAACTTGATTATAAAGAATCATTTCCTCACTTACTTCTTATGGCATTTCTGCAACGTATCATCAATGGTGGAGGTCAGCTACATAGAGAGTATGCTGTTGGTACCAAACGAGTAGACTTGTTTGTTATATGGAAAGGCAAGTATAGATACGTACTTGAACTTAAGATTAAGCGAGGAGAAGATACATTACGAAAAGGCTTAGAGCAGACTACTGAATATGTTGATTTGTGTAATGCTCATGAAGCGCATCTTCTTCTTTTTGATAGAGATCCTGCTAAATCGTGGGATGAAAAGATCTCTAATGAAGTAGTATCATTCGGTTCAAAAGAGATCCATATCTGGACTTTATAACGTATTATTTTTCAAGCTCGGGCTATTTAAACAAGTGGCTCAAAGAAGTAATGTAAGGGCATTTTTTATTTTGGGGTAAAGAAGCAAGAGCTGAAAAAACAAGCCTATTCATTATTTTTAGATAACCATTTTCACGAGCTTTTTGAGCAAGCTCTATAGTAGGTTGTGCTCCTATGCTTAAAAGAGCATTAACAAGTGGTAAATGTCCTCTTTCTATAGCGAGATTAAGAAATTCTTCTTTTTTATTTGTTCGAAGATAGGGAATGTAAGAGATAAGAGTGGTAACGAATGAAGTTGGTTGTGAACTTAATTGATTAATTTTTGTACCAAACATATTGATCAAGGTAGCGACACTATTTGGGTTGCATTGCAGAGCATAATCAAAGGCTGTACATCCATAAGAATCTTTTGCATTAATATACTCGAGAGAGTCATGCTTAAATGAACATATAAATTCAATATGACCGAAAATGCAAGCGATCATAAGCCATGTTGGCGTAATCCATTGTTTACCTCTGCCGATAATGGGGCCTCTGCTCTTTTTACTATAAGCGATTGTATCTTTAAGATATTCTCTTATTTCAGGTAATGCACAAATTTCTAATAATCGTCGAGCTTCTTTACTATTAATAGCATGGTCTAAGGCAGTTTTACCTTCGTTATTTTTGGCATCAATATCTGCTCCGTTTTTTAAAAGGAATGTTATTAATTCTGAATTGTTATGATCTGCTGCCCACATGAGAGCAGTTTGACCAAACTCGTTTTTGGCATTAATGTTTGCTCCTCTTTCTAAAAGTAGAGACATTATATCTGTATAGTTATTTAACGCTGCCCACATAAAGGCGGTATCGCCGTTTTTATTTTTAGCATCGATAGTGGCTTTCTTGTCTAAAAGTGTCTTTACTACTTGTGTATGCCCTTTCCATGCTGCGTTTATTAACGCTGTATTTTCAAGAGCAGTGTTTTTAGCATCTATATCAGCACCTGCATTTAACAATAAGTTTACTATTTTATTGTAGCCACGTTCTGCTGCATCTAATAAAGCTGTATTACCTAATAGAGCATCTTGTTTAGTAACATCTGCTCCTTTGTTTAGGAGTAACTCTACAAGTGTTATGTATCCAAAGTGTGAAGCAATTATTAAAGCTGTTTCATGATTGCTTCCTTGAGCATTAATATCTGCCCCACAGTTCAGAATTAATTCTACAGCTTCTGTGTCTCCCTTGCCTGCAGTTTTTAGGAGAAGATTGTTTTTAATTGTAATGTTAGAGGTTTCTTTTAGAAGGGCGATTTCTTTTTTTGTGAGATTGCTAGTGTTGTTTGTTGTAGACTTAGAGGTGATAACCTCTTTTTGCATTGCGTGGAAGAAAGGACAACTTATGATATTTATGAGGCCTATAAAGAGTGCAATTTTTATCATATCATCCTTAATGTTGTTTTGAATAGTATTTAAGTTTTAGGAAAACATATTAATCAAAGTAAAATTATACTTTGTAAATAGTAATAAGAAAATAAAAAAATGTCAATGCACATTTGAATTATAAAGATTTGACATTTTATAAGAACTACATGCTTAAAATATGACTCCAAATTAACTTTAAAGGTAAAAGAAGAGGGTAATTTATAAGAAAATTATTGATTCTTTTTTACTCAAATATTTATAATTATAATTAATATAAAATATCATTAAATAAGGAGAAAGTATGAATAAATTCATATTTATCGTAAGTTTATTCTTTGTTGGTGCGGCCTTTACTATGTATAGTATGGAACCAGCTGAGCCTAGAGAAGGCAGTAGGCTTTTTATCAGAAATAACAGATCAGATGCTGTGCTCGTGACATATGGATATGATCGTGAAGGTTTTAGAGGAGTTGCTCTGCAACGTGTTGTATATCCAGAAGAAGTTATTTGGATTGGTAATCCTGAACAAATTGCTACACTTAAATTAAGCGCTCATGGCGAAGTAATGCAATATACAAGTCCAGAAACACTAACTTTTGGTATGATACCAGGAAAAGATTATGCTCTAGAGGTAAAAGGAAGTATTTCTGGTCAAGGGGGAGTGGAAATGACTATATCTGGGTTTATAGCTATGCGCTATAATGTTACTGTAAATCCATCTTCTAATAATATCGTATCTATGATTCCTCTTATAAGATGTAAGTGGCTTGGAGATATATTTACACGCGCAAAGATAGCGTTTGAAAAGGCTCAAGATATAAAGCCAGAATATATCCTTGGAGTTCCATCAAAACCAACGAGTGGCACAAAGGCAATAAAAGACTACGAAACATCTGTAGATGAAGCACATAGCAATTTGCAAGCTGCTTGGGCTGATGCTAATTACAAATCTGGCGCAGGCTTGCTTGATAAAAAGAAGTTAGGTGAACTTATTGGGCTTGCTTATTCAGCTTTAAGACTTGGTGGTCAACGAATAGCTGACTTTAAAAAACGTGCTCGTACATTATTCGAAGAATCACAAGAATCATTTACAAAAGCCGCTTGTGAGATTCCAGTTAAAGCTCCTGCTGCTCCTCCTAAACGTATATAAGATATTGAAGGCCTAGGTTACTAGGCCTTTCTACAGTCTTTTATTTGACTGTGTATACATTAACGCTTCCTTAAAATAAGGAGAGAATGTGAAGAAATTTCTATTTATTATAAGTTTATTTCTTGTGGGTATAGGTCAAAACTTGTATTGTATGGCACCTGCTGAAGAAAAAAGGGCAGCTGAGCCAATAGCTGAAGAAAGAGTAGTTGAACCGAGAAGGGGAGACGAACCCCCTAGACGCATAGAGCGACCTGGTAGACTCTTTATAAAGAATAATAGGACGGATGCTATACGTGTAGCCTATCAGTATGGTAATGTCCCAGAACTTAAAGATCTTGTTTTACAACGGGTTGTTTACCCACAAGAAGTTATTTGGATTGGTGGCCCTTCTATGATTACTTCACTTAAACTGAGTCCTCATGGTGATGTAAAGCAATTGGCAGATCCTAAATTATTAACTTTAGGTATGATACCAGGAAAAGATTATGCTACAGAAATACAAAGCAAGATTTCTCGCGTAGGAGGAGTAGAGATTACAATATCTGGATATGCTTATCTGAGTTATAAAGTTGATACTCATGAAAAGGACACTATTGATATTGCGCGCGTTATCTCCCTTATAAGGTGTAAGTGGCTTGGAGATATATTTACTCGTGCAGGGGAAGTTTTTGACGATAAAAAAGACATCAGACCAGAATATATTTTGGGAGTTCCACCTAAGCCAAGTACAATGAATCCAGATTATAAGATATCAGTAGACCTGGCTGTTGAAGATTTAAGCTCTGGTTGGGAAGCGGCAAAATATGGTGAAGGGGCAGGATTAATTAGTAAAAAGAAATTAGGAGAACTTATTCGTGCTGCTTATAGGACTTTAAGATCTACAGGTGCCACAGTACAAGAAGAATTGGCAAAATTCGTGACAATTGCGCGTAACTTATTTGCTGAATCAAAAGAAGCTTTGGATAAATCTTGTCGTATTTAATAGCATTATGAACGCTTTAAGGCCTATTTTTTACTAGGCCTTTTTCAATCTGTTTCAAGCTTGCTGTGAACGAGGGCAAAGATTATTAACTATTTTTGGTGTACTTTACTCACTGAAGAGCCTGTAAGCAAGTCAAAAGGAGCTTCAACAAAATATTTTTTCGGTATGCTTATGTTTTTTACGTCAAGTGTAATAGAGCTTTTAACAAGCATTGAGATCACATTTGCAATATGGGTACCTCCAGCGATGACTATAAGTTCAGGAACATTTTCGAGGGTATGAATACGTAAAATTGTATAAAGATCCATAAGGGGGACACCAATCTCTAAAATTAGTTTAGATATATATTCTATAGTTCTAAGATTAACCTTAGGAGAAGTGCACTGTAATAACGATTCTAAAAAGTATTTTCTTAAATCAAATTCAAATTCTTTCTCTAAAATATGTTTAAGTTGGGATATTTTTTTTTGGCAAGTTTCTATCTTTTCATCAAATTCAGCCTTAAGCAGTGGATTATTACAAGTGTTTGCATAATTGGTAAGAGTGATGATATGAGAATTAAATTCATCAAATATCTCTTTAGAAGTGAATTTATCAAGACGGCATCCATATGATTCATGTGCACTAGTGATTAATTCAGAAGATTCAAAATCCAACGATCCAATATTAAAGGAGTTAGCCATTAGAAAATGAGCTGCTCTTGACCTTTGTCTTATGTCAATGTTTTCAATAACTGTCTTTTTCAAGTTTAATTCTTTACATTTCTTCATGAGTGTTATTATAACGCCAGGTTGATGCACATAAAGACAAGAGCCAGATTCTATAAGTATATAAAGACCTTTTTCAGAAGATACTTCTGCTTTTGCTATGATATCAACGAATTTATCTAACTGTTTTTGATTGATTTCGTTACGCTTTGTATTATCAAGTTCATGGTGATCAGAGAAAAAGTAAATGACTTGGCCATTTTGTTTAATAACTTTAGTTATTCTATATAATGTAGCGGTAAGTAAAGGTGAGAAAATGATTGCTAGTAGATAAGCAAAAAAAAGATTTTTAGAAAATAAAAGCATTTTTCGTCCTTTCTATTTCTTAAAGAAGTTTGCTATTTAGTTATAATTTTAAGAGGACTAGGAAGATAATAAGCGTAAAAATGTGTCATTAAATAGCTCTCTTGGTATTACTATACTTTGTGTTTTAAGAGTAGAGAAAGTAGTGACAAGTAATGCAGTAATTTTATCAATGCGATCATTTTCAGCAGTAATAATAACTTTTGCATAATTTGAAAAAGTATTAATTCGAGAGATTATGTAAAGACTAGAAAGAGTAGAGCTTATTTCTGATAGTAATGTAAATGTGAGCCTAAATCGACACTGATGAGATTCATCATTAAAGGCTGGAAGTGCTTCTATAAGTTTTTTTTTTAAATTAATCATTATTTCTTCTTCAAGGATCCATTTTGATGAACTGATAAACTCTCTACATATAGGTAAGTTAGTTTTTAGTATTTCTTTAATAAAAGGATTATCACAGTTTTTTTTATAGCTTTCAAAAGTATCTATATTATGCTCCAATTCTTCTATTATAGTTTGAAAGCTTAGCTTATCAAAGCTATATCCAAATAGTTCTTGTGCACAAGTGTTAACTTCAGCAGATGCTAAATTAAGAGATTCTATATGTGGATAGCAAGAAGCAATTAAGTTAAAAGTAGGTATGCAGCTTTTTGCATTGATGTTTTCAATAGTAGATTTTTTCAAATTAAGCTTTTGGGCAGATTCAATTAGCTTTGCTAAAACAGCTAATTGCCTACTCAAAAAGCATGTGGATGGACTTGCTATAAAAATATGAAGACCTTGTTGGGCAGAATCTTCAAGTGCTTTTAGACGCTCTATGAGCTCGGGAAATCTCATTTGATGAGTTTCAGTAGATTCTTCTTTCCAATCAGATAGCAGATAAATGATTTGACCGTTCTCTTTAGTGATTGTAGTTATTCTACAGGGATTAGCAGTAAGCATACTGGAGTATGGATAAGCTATAAAATAAATAAACAAAAACTTTTTAGAAAGCCAAATCATTGTTATCCTTGTGTTAATTAGCTAAATAATATATTGTACCTAAGTAAGCATAATAAAAAAAGCGTCTTTTTGCAATTTAAATAGAAAAGATTTATAAAAAATTTAAAACCAGTATTGCCGGGCTTTTTGTTATTTTTGATTCAATTTGTCTAAATATAGTAAGGGTGGCGAGGATAGAAACGTTTGTAAAATGCTATCTAGAGCTTTATACCTTTTATTAATAGCAGAATAGATTAAAGCTTACAAAGAAAATAGTGTACTCAGTAGGCCTATACAAAGTAAAATCTTTATCATAGTTATTCTTCAGTGTCAGTCATGTATAAAATTACTTGAAGAGACCACTGAGCGAATTATATGGCTCTCTTTTATATTCAGGAATGGAAGCAAGGGTTAAAAAAAGCAGTCTATGCATTACTTTTAAGTAACCGCTGTCTTTTGCCGCTTGAGCAAGTTCTATAGTAGGTTGTGCTCCTATACTTAAAAGAGCATTAACAAGAAACAAGTTTCCTCTATCTACTGCTAACTTAAGGAGTTCTTCTTTTTTATAAGTCTTAATTTTAGCTCCAAGATAGGGAATATAAGCGATAAGAGTAGTAAAGCGTGAAGTCTGTTGAGGATCTAATTGGCTAATTTTTGTACCAAAAATGTTAATAAGAGTAGCAACACTATTGAGATTATAGGTATAAGCATAATCAAAAGCTGTACGACCATAATTATCTTTTATATTAGCATACTGTGGGGTATAATCTTTGTAGAAGGATATAACATCAGTATGACCAAAGATACATGCAACCATAAGCCACGTTTGTCCTTTGCCAATGGTAGAGAATCTATTAGTATCTTTTTTAACATATTCCATTGGGTTACTCAGATAGGCTTTTACTTCTGGTAAAATGCAAAGCTCTAAGAGTTGTTGAGTTTCTCCTTTCTCAGCGAATGTTAGGTCATGCTTTATACTAGTAAGGTCAGCTCCTTTTTTTATAAGAAGAACTACTATCTTCTTATATCCGCGGTTTGCTGCGTTCGTTAAGGCGCGATTATTTTGAGCATGAATATCTGCACCTGCATCTAAGAGCGTAGCAACTGCTTTCTCTTTACCTGAGAACGCAGCACGTATTAAAGGAGTTCTATTATCATGAGTTCGAGTATTGATATCTGCTCCTTTACTTAAAAGCAGTTTTATTGCTTCTACTCGGTTTTTGGCTGCAGCCCAATGTAAAGCAGTGTTACCGTGCTTATCTTGAACATTGATATCAGCACCATGAGTTATAAGTATTTCTACTATTTCTTTATAGCCTTGCGCTGCAGCATCCATCAACGCAGTCATATTGTCATTGTTTTGAATACCGTAATCAGCACCTTTAGTTAAAAGCAGTTCTACTACTTCTTTACAACCATATCCTGCAGCCCAATGCAAAGGAGTGTTACCATTCCTATTTTGAGCATTGATATTAGCACCATTATCTAAAAAAAATTCTACAATTTCTTTGTGCCCATATCTTGTAGCGCATATTAAAGCAGTCATACCATCAAAGAGATCTTGAATATTGTAATCAGCACCTTTACTTAAAAGTAATTCTACAACTTCTTTTTTATTATGAGATGCGGCTCGATGTAGAGCGGTCTGGCCATATCGGTCTTGAGTATTAATATCCGCACTATTATCAAGTAGCAATTTTACTATCTCTGTGTGACCTAACTTTGCAGCAAACATGAGGGCAGTACGATCTTTAAGGTCTTTAGCATTAACGTTATTGCATTGTACTAGCAATGCGTTAACAGTTTCTTTAAGGCCGTTCTTTGCAGCCTTCATGAGGGGTGTGCGATTATCATTATTTTTGGTGTTACTGGTGATCTCTTTTTTTAAGTGTGGAGCTTGATCTGTTTGGAACTTTAGGTTTGTTCTGGCTTTTTCCATTGCTTGAGAAAAAGAAAATAATGTGCTTATTAAGCTTATGTATATTAAATTTTTTATCATGATCATCCTTTAGTGTTTACTCCGTTAGTATGTCTTTCATTTAATAATTAATTGAACGGAGATAAGTAATAGTAAAGCCGAACCAGAAAGCAAGCATAATCTACTGTTATTTCCTCTGTATTTTAAAAATTTGGTATATCTTTTGTAAATAGTAGCCCTAAAATTAATGACTGTCAATTAAATTTCAGATAGAAACCAAACGCAAGAAAAAGCTTTTTATCTTAAACGTATCTTTATCCTCTTATCAATCTTCTTTGCCAAGCTCAATAAAAGCCTTTAATCAAGTCTTTTTAAAGCAACTGTTCTTTAGTAGAAGATAGAACTCTTGATTATACTTCTTATATACAATTATAATTAATATAAATATAACTGTAAAATTGGGAGAAAATATGAAAAAGTTTCTATTTATAATAAATATGTTCTGCGTAGGTATAGCTTTTACTGTATATGGTATGCAACCAGAACCTCGTGATGAAGCAAGACTTTTCATAAGAAATAAAAGGCCAGACGCAGTGGTTGTAACGTATCAATATCTTAAGGAACAATTTAGAGGCGCGAATCTCCGTCGAGTTATATATCCAGAAGAAGTTATTTGGATTAACGGTCTAGAAGCAATTACTTCACTTAAATTAAGTCCTCATGGTGTAGGATGGCAATATACAGATCCTGAAGTATGGAGTTTAGGATTCTTAAAGACAGAAGACTATGCTGAAAGGATAAAAAATACTATGAAAGAGAAGGGGCGGAACGCTTTTGGTGTAGAAATGACATTATCTGGATCTAGCTTTATACCTTACAGTGTTGATTTTAAGGCGATTGACATCAGTAATATCGGTAGTAGTAATATTGGTGCTGTTATACCTCTTGATAGCTGCAAGTTACTTGGAGATATATTTGTACGTGCAAGAGAAGCCTTTTTATCAAAGGAACCAAAGAAAGAACCTATAAAGCCGGAATATATTTTGGGAGTTCCTGCTAAACCAACAAAAAGTGGTAGAGATTTTAATTTATCTGTAGATAAGGCTCAGGCTGATTTAATAGCTGGTTGGAGTGCTGCAGAATATATCACTAAAGAGACTGGATTACTTGAGCAAAACGAGATGCTTAACCTTATTAATACTGCAACAAGAGCTTTAAGAGACGGTACGGATTATGATAAATTTGACGAGTATGCTCGTAGATTGTTTGAAAAATCACGACGGAAATATTCTGAAGTTAGGTGTCCGATAATCAAATAAAAGTAGTAAGTATATGAAGGCCTAGACTTGCTAGGCCTTAATTTTTCAATGCTCTAGTCTTATGAATTAAACTTCTATACCAAGTTGCATGGAAAGACTATTCTCTTGGCGAATTAATACATTTTTCTCATTCTGATGTACCTATTCCTGACTTTGATTTTGAATGTGCAACTACAAACTTTAAAGAGTTAGTAGAAGCAGGTATCAAACAATTTCCTGATTGGTTTCTTAAAGTACTATCGCAAGATGACCTATCTCAACGTTACTTTCAGACGCTCCTTAAGCACGAAATTAACGATGTTGACGTTGAGGACTAGTGTCTAGTAAATTACTTAAAAAGACCACTGAGCGAATTATAGGGTTCTCTTTTATATTTAGGGGTAGAAGCAAGGGTTAAAAAGAGAAGTCTAAGCATTATTTTTAAATAACCTTTTTCTTGAGCTTTTTGAGCAAGCTCTATAGTAGGTTGTGCTCCTATACTTAAAAGAGCGTTAACGAGTGGCAAATATCCCCTTTCTACAGCAAGATTAAGAAGCTCATTCTTTTTATTGGTATTAAAATAGGGGATATAAGAGGTAAGAGTGGTGAAGAACGTTTGCTGTAGATTTAATTGGTTAATTTTTTTACCCAAAGTATTAATCAAAATAGCGGCGCTATCAATATTATACTTACAAGCATAGTCAAGAGCAGTGAGCCCATACTGATCTTTTATATTAATATAGTCAGGAGAGTAGTCCTTGTAAAAAGCTATAACATCAGCGTGACCATAGATACATGCAACCATGAGCCATGTTTGTCCTTTACCAATTGTGGTAAATCTATTGCTATCTCTTTTAATATACTCTAGTGGATTAATAAGGTAAGTTTTTACTTCTTGTAATGTGCAAAGTTCTAATAATTGACGAGTATCGCCTTCTTTTGCGGCTGTCAAGGCATCGAATCCACGAACGTCTTTAGTAGTAATATTAGCGCCTTTTTGTATAAGAAGAGCTACTATTTCCTTGTGTCCATATTCTGCAGCGTATATTAAGGCAGTTTTCCTATAAATACTTTGGGTATTAATAGAAGCACCTCTTTCTAAAAGTGCAGTTACTACGTTGAAATGACCTTCTTTTGCAGCCAAAGCCAATATGTGATAATCATCAGTCGCTCCATCATTCGGATTAGCACCATTATCTAAAAGTACAGCAAGTACTTCCACATTTCCATTTACGGCAGCAGCCATTAATGGTGTTCCGCCCCCCTCATTTTGAGCATTAACATGGGCACCGTAAGTTATAAGCAACTCTGCTACCTCTGGTTGATTATGGGTTGCAGCCCAATGCAGGGCAGTATTGTTATAGCTATTTTGAGCACTAACAGAAGTGCCATGGATAATAAGCATTTCTATTATTTCTTTATAATGTTGCCCTGCAGTATACATTAAAGCAGTTGCTCCATTGCTATCTGGGATATTACTATCAGCGCCACTATTTAAGAGTAGTTTTACTACTTCTTTTTGACCATCAACTGCAGCCCAATATAAGGCAGTGCCACCTTTGTTATCTTGTATGTTAACGTCTGCCCTATGAGCTATCAGTGTTTCTACTATTTCTTTATGTCCATCAATTGCAGCAAGCATTAAGGCGGTACGACCTTTAGTATCTTGAGAGTTAACATGTGCTTCGTAGGTTAATAATGTTTCTACTTTTTCCTTATTGCCCTCTTTTGCGGCATTCATTAAGGGTGTACGAGCACTATCATCTTGAGCATTATCCGTCTTTTTTGTTGAAAATAGAGTAAACTTTGAATAGAGAGATTTTTGTTCTTTTTCCATAGCTAAAGAAAAGGAAAATGAAGTATTTATTAAACCTATATATATTAAGATTTTTGTCATAACTATCCTTTAATAGTTACTCAATTACTATATTTAGTAGTTGCTTTCAATAAAATATGAAAACAGAATGAAATAAATAGCTAATTTATTATGCTTTCTGTGCTTTAAACATTTGGCACGTCTTTTGTAAATAGTAACCCTAATATTAATGACTGTCAATTAAATATCAGATAGAAAATAGTCGAAAAAGAAGGTTTGTATGATCTAACTTTTCATAATTGTTTAATGCTATAACTTTATGAATTGAAAATTCTATAAAAGTTCATGAAACACATTTCTAATACTCCCTTGACGAAGTAATGATTTATCCTATGCTTAGTTAGAAATACTTTTAATAAGGGACAGTCTATGAAACGATATAGTTTTCTTTTATCTCTTTTTATTCCTTTTATACTTCATGCTGGCTATTGGGATAGCAAAGAACTTTCTCAAGAAGCAGTTGTTATAATACCGGTGGCAGATATGACCGGAGAGGCTCTTTCTTTAGAAAAATCTCTTGAAGAGCAGTATGCAGCAATTCCTGTGTCTTGGGGTAATAAACTTGAGACATGCAAAAGAATTCATCAACTTATATTTAACGAAGTTGTACGAGTAGTAGAAAAAAAAGACGGTCAAGTAAAATGCCAAGTGCCTAATGCATTTTGGGAAGATGTTGCTGGCAATCGATACAACGAGTTTTGGACACTTGAAAAGAATCTTTGTTATTTGAAAGATCTAAAAGAAGCAGGAAACCTGTCTGCTATTCCACAGCCGTATGCTGAGAATTTTGTACCAAAAAATCTCTCTAAAAATGTTCTTGTAGATGGTATTTTAACACTTATAAGACCGTGGCTCGATGAAGAAACAAGTACATGGTATTCTGCAGGAACACGCTTTGTTCCTATGCCTGTACAAACATCTGCAAGCTCATATGTGGTAGAAGTGTTACACTATCCTACACAAAAGAAAAGAATAGTAGCAATACCTCATGAGTATGCGCTTATATTTTATAGTAAGCAGTACACTGTTAGTAGAGATACCTTTGTTAAGGTACTTAAACAATGGGCCCAGAATAACCCCAATAAGATACCGTATGTGTGGGGTGGTAGTACCTATATCTCTTTGTGTGATCCTTATAATGCTAAAAAAGAGACAGTGGTACAGGGAACACAAGAGCTTACGTATTGGAGTAGACCAGAAGGTGCGCCACACACAGGTTGTGATTGCTCAGGACTTATTTTACGTGTGGCTCAGAGCTGTGGAATGCCTTATTTCTTTAAAAACACAACAACTGCGGCTAAGAATCTTCGTCCGTTAATGCCTACAGAGATGCTACAAAATGGCGATATTATTTGGATTCCTGGCCATGTGCTTGTAGTAAGTGATGCACTAATTGGTGAGTGTGTTGATTCACGAGGCTATGATCCTGGCTATGGATATGTACAAACACTACCTATTGGCGAAGTATTTGAAGGAATTACAACATTTGAGCAACTTGTGCATTCATATAGAGAATAAAAACCCTTAAGACTTTTAAATAGAAATGGATCACTTGCTAAAGAAGTAAAAGAGTATAAATTACTTTCATTAAAGAGTATTTATGAGGAGTAGTATGTATAAAAGCTTATGGTTAGTAGCGCTATTCAATGTTTATGTACTTGCAGCACCTAAGGCTACAGTAATTCTTGATCCAGGACATGGTGGTAAATTTCCTGGATGTGTAAGTCCACAAAAACTGTTGGTTGAAAAAACGCTTGCTCTTGATATTGCACGAAGAGTAGGAAATATCCTTAAAAAGCAAGGTATCAAAGTAGTGCTTACTCGTAATGAAGATAAACACTTTGATCCAAATCTTTCTGAAGATCTAGAAAAAAGAGTTGCAATTGGAGCCAAAGAAAAGAATGCTGTTTTTGTTTCGATACACCTTAATGCGGCTGAATCAGCTAAAAAAAGAGGGTATGAAGTCTATGTCCCTATGGTAGAACAATGCCCTGCAGAATCATATAAGCTGGCAGCATGTATTCACCATCAGTTTTCACAGCAACGAGAGTCTGATATTGCAAATAATGGAAGAAATCGGCGTGATAGAGGTATTCGTGCTGCAAAGTTTAGAGTACTAAGCAAAGCTACCTGTCCCGCTGTGCTTGTAGAAGTAGATTTTATTTCAAATCCAGATGTTGAAAAAGAATTGCATGAAACTGCTAATAAGCAAAAAGCAGCAGCTATTATTGCTCAGGGAATTGTAAAGTATCTACAGTAAGTTAAAGGTGCTCACGATATGAGCACCTTTAACCTATATTTTACAAAAAAGTTTACTAGAGCTTGGAGTTATTTTCCTCTGAGCCAACTAAACCAACCGCCTTTTTTCTCTTTTGCTTGTTTTCTCTCTATTGCCTTTAAGACAACTTCTCGAATAAGAGGAGCAGCTTGCGTAATATTAAATTCGGTTAATCCCATAAGTGTTTGAGCCTGCTCTTGAGTATAAGTGAAATTCAACGTATATGTGTAAAGAGCAGTAATTGGATTGAAATCTCCATAAGCAGGGTTTGCTATACCTGGCATATATACAATAATAGGCACAGAAGGATCACCTTCATCCATAAAGATACTTATAGGCTTTTTATCAATGTTTTCGTACGTAATTTTTGGAAATTTGACTCCAAGCGCTTTTGCACGCCTTTCTGCAGCTCGTAATGAAGGAGCTCCTATAAGTTCTGCAGAACTATCGCCAATAATGATAACATCAAGATCACGATCTTTTCTTAACAATGGTGTTATAGCTATGTTGAGCCTATCGCCCTCTATTTCATCAAATCCTCCATCAACGAGTGAAAGATAAGGACTTTCTCGTAATGGTTGGTTAGCCATATTATGAGTAATATTAGGAATAAGTGCAGCACCGTAATTTTCGTTTTC
This sequence comes from uncultured bacterium, assembly GCA_963848965.1. Classification (GTDB taxonomy): domain Bacteria; phylum Babelota; class Babeliae; order Babelales; family Babelaceae; genus CAWKFG01. The sequence continues at coordinate 806,917 of CAWKFG010000004.1, read as the reverse complement.
AATATAACGCTTTATGTCTCCTGCTACCGGCGCTATATTCTTGAGCTCAAATGAGCCAACTCTTAATGATTCTATGGTTTTGGCAAGCAGTGAAGCAAAGATACTTTTTAAAAGCTTGAATTGACCGCCTGCTGATTCTCCTTCTACAGGGCATACATCTTCAGGAAAGAATTTTTTAGCTAATTCAAAAAGAACATCTGCGATGTTAAGAGCAAAAGCAGAGCCCCAGATGCCCATAAGGTACCCAAGAGACTGCTGCCTTCCAAAGTAGTGAACTATTTGTGCTTTTTCTTCTACTTCTTCTTTTGCTTCTTGCTCACCAAGCACTTTTGTTGTAAGGAGCCCTGCTGCGGTTGAAAGTGCTTCTTTTTCATATTTAAATATATCGATAGGAACAATATTTTGCGAAGTGCCCTTATTGAAAACTCTTCCTAAAGACCATGAAGGAATAAATATACCTTTAGCACATTCAGCACTTCCTATCTCAAAAGGAGAAAATTCAAAAGTAGGTCTGTATTTTAAGTTAAATGTTCCGCCTAAAGAAGCTGTAGAAATTACGAGAGGATAATTTCCTAATTTTACTAAAGGTGCAAGATCAGCAAGAGAAAATGTCTGTTTATGTCGTACTATGTTTGAAAGAAGCATATGAGCAAGTAATGCACCAAAAAAGTCTGCAGGTCCAATAGATTGAAGATCTACATATTTTTTGCTAAGTGCTACAAGAATTTCAAGAGCATCTTGAGTACTCATACTTTTTACATGCTCCATAAGTGTTTTAGTAAGCTTAGGTAACAGTTGCTCTTTATAGGCAGCTAATGAGAGCCGAGAGGCTACCCAAGGATTGAGAGCCCATGTTGATCCAGAAAGTCCCGTCATGTAGACAGAACTATCGAGGAGACCCATTCTTTCAGCTCCTGTTAACCAACCAAGCGTTTCAAGCATAGCTCGATAACCCCCTCCACTGAAACAGAGAGCTATTTTTGGTATATATTTTGAATCAACTTGCTTATCAAGCATTCTTTCAAGAGCGTTTTTTACTTTTGCCATACGATTGTTAAGAAACTCTTGTTCTTCATTATTAAGACTTGTACAGGTCCTTACATGTGATAAAACAGAAGAGTACTTATCAGGACGTGCGATAAGTTTTCTCAATTGTATAGAGGCTAAATAGTGCTCAAGAGCACAGTATCCTAAGTTAAGTACATACCGGCCACCAGCCATACTTAAATTTGTTAGATACCCAAGCCCTGACCAGGTGCTCCCTACAAGATACTGACTTCCACTATAGGCTGATGTTAAAGTTCCCTGTAAATAACTTCCTATACACTGAAGATATCCAGGACGAGCAATAGGAACTAATTCTTTAGGTGGTGCAGCTTCTTCTTTCTCTGCAGGTTCCATAGACAAGAGACTGCCCGTAAAAGCAGCTATACTTAGAAGGTAATAAAAGTACCATTTCATTTTTTGATCCATTTCTAAAAGAATAATTAATTAATCTTATTTTATACCTGTTATTATACCATAATAAATTAAATATTCAAAAGTAGTCAATAAATTTAGGTGTACTTTGCTATGCTACAGTATAACGAGAGCATCGTGTTGTTCATTGTCTTATAAAGATGATGTTCCCTTTATAAAAGTACTAATATGTTTAAATCCGTGAGCTTCAGTTTGAAGTTCTTTTGAGGAAGCAGTTTCAATAATGTGCCCTTGATCGATAAGATAAATAGTGCAATCTAAATGAGAAACAAGGTTCATATCGTGTGTTGAAACTATAACTATATGGCCTTTTTGGGCAAGATTCTGAATCTCTTGTGCTATAGAGTGTGTAAGCCGAGGATCAAGTGCAGAAGTAGGTTCGTCCATACATACAATTCGTGGGTTTAAAGCTAATGCCCGAGCTATAGCAAGACGTTGTTTTTGCCCACCAGAAAGACTTGTAATAGGTTGAGACGCTTTATCTTCTATGTTGTATTGTTCGAGGAGTTTATAAGCATGCTCATGAGCTTTGGCAGAATCCCAACCAAAGATTTTTTCAAGAGCAAGAGTTATATTGTGCTCAACTGATAGATGCTTAAAAAGATTAAAATGTTGAAAAACCATACCTACAGTATAGGGCGGGTAATCTTTAAGTGGTTTGCCATCAAGAAGTATAGTTCCAGTATCTGGAGTCTCTAAGTTGCTCAGTATTCGTAGTAAAGTAGATTTACCAACACCAGAACTTCCTAACAGAAGAGCAATTTGTCCAGGGCCTACTGTAAGAGAAAGATCAGTGAAGATCTTTTTACCATTAAATGTTTTACTTATATTATGAATATTTAACATACCAGTTCATCTTTCGTTCTAAAAGGTAAAATAAAAAGGATATAAATGAAGTCATAGCTAGATAAAAGAGGGCAGCGAGGAAAAAGAGCGTTATAACATCGTATGTCTGATTCATGATAATTCGCACCTCTTTATAAAGCTCCATAACTCCGAGCGTAGATGCAAGACTTGAATCTTTCATTAAAGTTATGCACTCTCCTGCTAAAGCTGGAAGAGTAATACGTACTGCTTGAGGTATAACTATATATCGTGCTATCTGAAATGGCGTAAAGCCGAGTACATATGCTGCTTCTACCTGCTCATTGCCTACGGCAGTAATACCAGATTTAATAATTTGACTAATATAAGCACTGCTATTAATACCGAGTGCGATAACTGCCGTCCAAAAGCTGGAAAGAGTACTACCAAATACGGGCAATACATAGTAGAAAAAAGTTATCTGGATAAGTAAAGGAGTTCCTCGTATAAGAGTAACGTATGCAGAAATTGCTTTTTGCAGAAAGGGCATTTTTCTTGCTTGTAAGAATCCTAAGATAGTTCCTAGAGCAAATCCAAAGAACCAAGAGATACCTGCTATTTCAATTGTTATCCATGCTCCTTTCATAAGTTGAGGAAGCGACTGGAGCATTAAATCTAGATTAATCATTATTTATCCTCTGTAAGTAAAGCGTTGATACAAGTTTTATATACATGCTGTGTATTTTGAGCCCATGAAACATACTGAGCACATTGCTCTTTAATAAGTTCAAGGCCTAGATTACCAGAAGCTCCTTGATGCACTTTTGCCTTAATATTTTCTACTGGATCTTGCCAAGGGATTGTATCTGGATTATGTGCTATCTGTTTATATGCATCTCGAAATGGAGAGCCTGCTTGAACAAGCTGTAATGCATAATCAGTTGCAAAAAGCTCGGTCGAAAATGCAGTTTTACACGCTTGGCTATTAATCTCAAGATGTGCTATTGTATGACTACAAATATGCAACGAATCACTCGTTATAGAAAAGCTGTCAATCAATGACTGCTTAGTCTCCTGAAAATCACGATTATATCCTGATGGTAATCCTCGTATGATAGTTAATGTTTGCATGAGATAGCTCATTACAGTTGCAGATTTTGCTCGTACTAGCTCTAATCCACAAGGATTACGCTTTTGTGGCATTAAACTACTTCCCGAGCAGAGCTCTTGTGGTATTTGTAAGTAGCCAAATTCTGGTGCACTAAATATGATAAGATCGGTACACAATTTGCTCAGATCAACCATTATTTGTACTAGAGCGCTGAGGACAATACTTTCAATTTTTCCTCGGCTATTGTTAGCATAAAGTACATTGTTTTGCACTCGATCAAATCCCAAAAGAGTTGCTACATGCTGCCGGTCAATAGGCAGTATAACTCCGTAGCTAGCAGCAGAGCCTAAGGGAGATTGATTTATAATGGTATAAGAGCTTTGTAACAAAGCTATATCATCAAGCAATGATTCTGCATAAGCTCCAAAGAAGAGTCCCAGTGAAGAAGGCATAGCATGTTGAAAATGAGTTCTGCCTGGTATCGGAACATCTTTATAAAGCTCTGCAGCTTTCGTAAGCTTATTACACAGAGTGAGCGCATCATTTACTACAGTAAATAAGCTGTCTCGCATATAGAGTCTAAGATCGAGCATAACTTGATCGTTACGTGATCGAGCTGTATGGATCTTTTTTCCTAGATCTCCTAAAGATGCTATCAGCTTGTTTTCGATTGCAGTATGTACATCTTCATCCTCTGCACTGATAAAAAATGTACCCTGGCTTGCAAGAGAAATAATCTCATTGAGTGCTTCTTTAAGCTTAGTAAACTCATTTTGTGTTAGTATTCCTATATGTGCAAGCATATGTGCATGAGCAATACTTCCTACAGAATCATAATATATGAGCTCTGCGTCAAGTAGAAAATCATTGCCTACTGTAAATCGTTCAATAAGTTTATCAAGCTCGTAGCCTTTGTCCCATAATTTTGCCATCATGTACCTTTCTTTAAAGCTTGTGCTATTTTTAGACGAAGACTTTGTATAGTAATAAACCCTTGAGCATCAAGAGGATTATAGGCTCCACAGGTATCCATACTTGCAATATCTTTATTATAAAGTGAATATGCTGATTCTCGCCCAGCGATGATAACATTTCCTTTATACAGCTCTATATAGACAGTACCACAAAGGTGCTCTTGGCTTTTATTAATAGCAGCCATAAGAAATTCCATCTCAGGGCTAAACCAAAAACCATTGTAGATAAGTTGAGCAATTTTTGGCATAAGCATATCTTTCAAATGGAGTACTTCTCGGTCAAGTACAAGTGTTTCTAAATCTCGATGAGCTTTAAACAGTATTGTTCCTGCAGGAGCTTCATAGATACCTCGTGATTTCATGCCTACAGTACGATTTTCTACTATATCAATTCGACCAATGCCATGGAGTGCTCCTATATGATTAAGGTACTTAAATAACTCAAGAGATCCTGTAATATATTTGTCGCCATGAGTTACTGCTGTCGGAATACCTCCTGTAAATTCGATAGCAATGCTTGTTTTGTTATCAGGAGTATCACAAAGCGATGTAGTCCATTGAAAAATAGAGTTAGCAGGAGAATATGATGGATCTTCAAGCATACCACCTTCATAGCTTATATGCATAAGATTTGCATCAATGCTATAGGGCTTTTCTAATGTTGATGTAATTGGGATACCATGCTTTTGTGCATAAGCAATAAGATCTGATCGTCCTTGAAACTGCGCTAAAAATTCAGGATCCTTCCATGGACTGATGATCTGTGCATGAGGCATAAGAGAGAGATAGGTAAGCTCAAACCGGATTTGATCGTTTCCTTTGCCTGTAGCGCCATGTGCAAGGAAAGAACACTGCTCTTTAAGAGCAATTTCTACTTGCTTTTGAGCGATTAAAGGGCGTGCTAACGCTGTGCCCAATAGATATGTTCCTTCATATACAGCTTGTGCTTTAAGCGCTTGAAAAATATAACTTTCTACAAATTCTTGTTGCAGGTCTTCTATATAAACTTTTTGAGCACCAATTGAGAGAGCTTTCTGCTTTATCTCTTCAAAGTCTTCTTGTTGGCCTACATGTGCTATAAAGCAGATAACGTCGTACTTCTTATTACAGAGCCATGCTAAAATAACTGAGGTGTCTAAGCCACCACTATAAGCTAAGATTACTTTTTCTTTCATAGGAGGTCCTTATAGTAAATGCCATTTCTTTTTGAGACTTTCTAAAAAGCCATTGTTTTCAAGTTCATTAAGAGCTTTTTGAATAGGCTCAAGAAGTTCTGGATGCTTCTTTGAAATAGCAAAAGCACAGCTATCAAAGACAGGAAGAGTTAACCGATTAAACTTTTCAGAACCATGCTGATCAAAAAAGGGCTGTACAGCATTTCGTGCTGAAACATATGCATAAGCTCGGCCGTTGAGGAGTGCAAGAAAAGCTTCAGCAGGAAATTGTAATCGCTTGAGTATAACGCCTGGTTGCTTTGCCATAAAGCTTTCTGCTGTAAAGCCGTCATTGACAACTACCTCTTTTCCTTTGAGATCGACAAGCGTTTTTGGTTGTGGTTGTCCAGCAAGTGTAATAACTTCAAGTGGGTCTTGAGCAAGATAGAGTTTTGTAAAAATAACCTGTTTTGCTCGTTCTGGTGTTGGCGTCATTGCAGCGGCAATCATATGAATTCTTCCTGATTGTGCTTCTAAAAGTAAAGAATCAAAGGCAATATCTTTCAAAATAAGCTTTTTGCCCATGCGTTTTGCTATCTCTTTAATAAGTTCAATGTCAAAGCCCACAATCTCACCATTTTTTATATATTCAAAGGGAGGAAAATGAGGATTAGTCCCTACAATAAGTTCATCTGTAGTGATACTTTTTGTGTTACCTGTATAGAAATACGTTAGGATAAGGGCTCCTAAAGTGATAGTTCCAAATAATAAGAGATTTTTTTTCATGATTTATCTTTCTGTTCTGGGTGTTTAAAGTAAGCGAGCTGGCATAGTTGGGTGAATGTCTCTTTGATAGTTTTAATTGATTGAGGAGCAACAAAGACAACGTTTTCTCCTGCAAGAGTTGCAAGGATTCCTATATCTTTATGCTTATCAAGAAAGTCTCCTACAAAGGGAGCAAGTCCAGCCAACGTATGGACAGCAATGAGTGTTTCATTATGCGTAATATCTATGATGCCCAACCGTAAAATTTCCTTGTCTATATTTACTTCTTTAAGCTCATAGATCATTGTATCTTTGAACTTTTGCTTTGTTACTTCAAGGTCTCTCAGATCTCTTGATACAATTGATTGATTTGTTTCAATACCATAATTTTCTTTGAGTAATTGTACTAGCTGTACCTGATTTTCAATGGGGTAAGCTTTAATAAGTTCTTGGATCGCTTTTTGCCGTTCATTAACTTTGCTTAACTTATTCATGTATATACTCCTTAAGTATTTTTATTCATTTTTGCTAGCAGGCCGATTTTTGTAATTTTGTTTTCAGCGCTATAATTTTCTCTGGTTTCTAGCCAATCGCTATTGAATAATTATTCAATTTAAAATTAATTATAATTCACTTTCTTAGCTAAGTCAAGTAAAGGTCTGCTAGGTTATTATTTTTGGTATCTGGGTTGCTTTAATGTTAAAAAGGAGGTAAAAAGCTTGACAAATTAGGTACTCGATGGCTGAATCTGTCAAGTATTTTAGGGTGCACTATGATTAAAAGAGAACTTTCAAAAGCACTTATTTAAGATAGTTTGTAATTTCCGGTTGTTGTTATTTTAGGGCCACGACAATGGGGAAAAACTACTTTGGTAAAAGCTACTTTTCCTCAATTTAAGCAATATTATAACCCTGACCTTTGAATAATTCTAAAGTCTTGGAGATAGTTTTAGAGAAAGTATTTATTCATATTAGCAGCCTTGAAAAGTTAAGTTAACTCAAGTAAGCTGCTTATAAAACTCGTATCTATTCCTCAGGAGCTTTTATGAATATACGACAGCTTTTTGTACTTTCTCTCTTTATTTCATTATACATAAAGGCTATGGAGGAAACTAAGAGTCTTTTAGATAAAACCTTTGGTGATAATGGAATCGTTACGACCAGTTTTGGTATGAATTCAGGAACTGTGAACAAAATAGTACCTTCAATTCATGTAAGAGTGCAGCAAGATGGCAAAATACTTGTAATAGGGGATGCCTATAAGGATTTTACTAATAAACCAACTGGGGTTGCTTGTGCTTTAGCGCGCTATAATAGTAATGGGACTCTAGATACCTCTTTTGGTTTAGGAGGTAAAATGTTGATAACTCTTGGTCAAAGTAATACTCAGCTTTTTGGTATTGATTGTCTTGTACAAAAAGATGGTAAAATTATTGCAGTAATAAGAATATTTGACCGAGATGATGGTTTTGGTAATGCAGGCCTTTTGAGATTACATCCAAATGGAAACTTAGATAGCTCCTTTGGCTGCGGTGGAGTAATAAAAGAAAAACTAGGAAAGAGCTGGTCTAACTATTTTAAAGTTGTGCTACAAGACGATGGAAAAATTATTGCTGTAGGAAACCAAGGCCTTAATAAAGGTCCAGAGTCATTGGATGCTATAAACTGTAGCTTCTTTGTAAGTCGCTATAATAGTGATGGAACTCCTGATATATCTTTTGGAACAAAGGGGCATGTAAAGACTATCTTGCAGGTAAACAAGAGACCTAAGCCCAGAGTTATAGGTAAGGAAGATGATGAGGCTCTAGCAGCAGCTTTACAACAAGGTGGGAAGATCGTAGTTGTAGGGTTAAGCGATGATTGTACCTCATTTGGGGATCTTGCTCTGGCTGCGTCAGCAAGTTCAGATTGTGCGATTGTACAATATGATTCTCATGGAAATCTTGATACTTCTTTTGCTCCTGATAAAAGTGGAATGGTCATAACATCCGCAAGTAGAGAATGTAATTTTTTTGTAGACGTTATAATACAGCCAGATGGCAAAATTCTTGCCATAGGTTCTGCAAAAAACACAACTAGCCAGAAAGCGGAATTTCTTCTTGTGAGGTACAATGTAGATGGGTCACCCGATACTACATTTGGAAAAAGTCGTACTGGTATAGTTTTAACTCCATTAGGTACTGATAATGCTTTTGCTAAAAGTGTAGTATTACAAAAAGATGGTAAAATACTCATTACCGGGGTAGTGCAGTGGGATAAGCATAAAAAGTTTACCCTTGTGCGCTATACATCTGAAGGGATGCTGGATACTACTTTTGGTACTTCCAACGATGGCATACTGGTTACCTCCTTAAGAGGGGGTGATGATAGAAGTTTTGCTATAGCACTGCAAGAGAATGGAAAAGTGATAGTTGCGGGTGACTCTTTTAATGGTAAGTGGTTTGATCTTGCTCTTGTAAGATATAACTTACTGTAGTGAAGAATGAGCGCCATACATTTGTATAGGAAAGATCGAGAGTATGCCTTTATTACTAGGGGCTTTTTTAAAGGAAAAAACTGCTCGTACATTGTCAATTAACCCGGTTACTAAAGAGCTTTGTAAGCAGTGGGCAACGGTAGAAAACTATAACTTTATCATACAAAGTGGGGTGAGAAATGAAGAATCTTCTGCCGAAAAGCTCAAGGTCTTTACCCATACTACTGGAATGCTTATAGGCCGACTTTTTGAAAAGGGAAGCTCAGTTCTTAAAGAAAATCTTGAAGAATGGGAGCTAGAAAAGATAAGAGAATCGCAAGGTAGATGGTTAAGTGAGCGGTACTGGGGCAGGTATCTTGTTATACTGCTAGATGAAGAGAGTATAACAATTTATAGAGACCCACTAGGAGGTATACCACTCTTTATTACACAGACAGCTCAAGGAGTAGTGTTCTCTACAGAGCTCTCAATGCTCTATGATGCATTAGAAGAAAAGCCAGTACTTGACTGGACTTACTTTACCTCCTATGTAGCAGCAGATTTTCTTACTACAGTAACTCCGTTTAAAGGAATAGAAGAGGTATTTCCAGGCTCTTATGTAAGCATAACAGCAGAAGGGTATAAAACAGGTCTTTTTTGGGATCCAACACAGATAGGTGTAAAAGAGGAGAAAGAACTAGAGGAGCAAATACTTGAGACGTTTTCAAGCTGTATAAAGGCATGGACACAGGAAACAGAAGGCATAGCACTAGAGCTATCAGGAGGTCTTGATTCTTCTGCTCTTCTTATACTGCTCAAACAGGTAGCTCCTACTCTACCTATCACGTGCTTTAATTACTTTCACTCTCGAGTAGCTTCTTCTGATGAAAGAAACTATGCAACTCAAGTTGCTCAGGAATGTGATGCAGAACTGCATTGTATAGATTTGAGTGAGCATATATCATTGAGTATGCTTCCTCAATTAAGAGCTAGTAAGCCTCATCCTTTGTTATTAGAAGAAGCAATGTGTAAGCATACTGCTGCTTTAGTTGCTCAGAAGAACTGTGAATTTATGAGTGGGCATGGAGGGGACCACCTTTTTCTTGCACCTCCACTTGTTGAATCTCTTGCAGATTATTTTTTTATTCGCGGTACACGAGGAATAAGCTCTAAAATATCTGAGATAGCAGCTTATTATCGAATGTCGCTTATACAAGTTATAAAAGATACAGGTATGGAGATAATGCGTTACTATACTTCACATAAAAGGCATCTTCTTGCATCTTTAGAGCGTGAACATTGGATGAATAGCGCTTTTATGGAGCAAGTAAAGAATGATACGCTTTTTTTGCACGATAATACTAAAATATATCCAGGTAAGCTTTCTCATATAGTTTCGCTCTATGATGCACTTGTTACTGTGGATAAGGTACAAAGAATACCAGGTAAATCGGTAATTAACCCATTTTTATTTCAACCGCTTGTTGAGCTTGCGCTTTCTATTCCTACCTATCAGCTGTATAAGCAGGAACATGACCGATTCCCTTTTAGAAATGCGATAAGTAGGATAAGTAAGGCACCAAATATATGGCGTAAAGATAAAGGGGATACAACTGCAGTTACTATCTATGCTTTTAATGTTCAGTATAAGCAGATATGTGAGCTCTTGTTTGAAGGTAAATTTGTGCAACATAATCTCATTGATAAAGATAAACTTTATACGTATATTAATCAATGGTGTCATAGTAGCCCAGTAAATATAGGGCCATTAATAAATTTACTTTCTACAGAACTATGGTTTAAAACATGGAATATCTCTTAATAACGTAAGGAGGTGTCATGCAAAAGAAAAAACATTTACACACAACAGGTTGCGTTCAACAGAAAAGTGCTTCTTACAAAGTATCTGCTGTTGAAATGTTAGGAAACGTTTCAAGGCTTACTTTAGGTAGAGGAGGAAAATATTTAGAAAGTCTTCGAAGGACCTTTAAGAAACATCCTTGGAACCCTGTATAAATATTGTTTAGAGTAAGGAGAAACACCTATGAAAAGATCTATTATATTCATTAATAAAAAAGATGCCTCCTATAAGGTGTCTCCTATTGAAATGTTAGGAGCTGTTTCAAAAATTACTCTGGGCAGAGGCGGAAAATACTTAGAGAGCCTTCAAAAAACTTTTAAACGCACTTATTGGCCTCCATTAAAAGATAATTAGTAAGCAAAAGCTACAAAAGTTTGATGTACAAGATTAGTATATATGGTTTTTGCATGTGCTATACATTGTTTCACTTTATAAATAGAGGAGAAGGTCTTATGAAAATACTTAGTAATTGGTGCTTTCGTAAAAAGCAAAAGGTATCTTCTAAAGTTACTCTTATTACAGAGATAGGCACTGTTTCAAAAACTACCTTAGGAAAAAGTGGTAGACTTGCAGAAAATATAGGAAGACAAATACGGTAAATGTAAGCAGAAGTAGATATAAAATCTACTTCTGCTACAAGTAATTCTATAAGAGGAGGAAAAACTATGGAAGAAAATACAAAGCAAAAGCCAATTGTAAAGATTATGGAAGATCAGAAAGCTGCCCTTATCACAGAGCTTGCAAAAGTTTCAGAATATACCTTAGGTAAAGCAACACCATGTGCAGAAAATTATGGTTATTTTAAACCAAAGGGCATGTAGTTTATAGGTTCCATGAATCAAACCAGAGCTCGACAGATATAAGATTCATAAGAGGCCATAAGTTAAACGATTTACCATTTTTACAATGGTTGATATGGTCATAGAGTTTATCTTTATCAATAAGATTATGCTGCACAAATTTACCGTCGAGCAACAATTTACAAATATACTTATAGTTTGTATTGAGAGCAAAGACGCTAATGCCTGTAGTTTCTCCTTTATCTTTACGCCATATACTTGGTGCTGTGCTTATTCTACTTATTGCATTTCTAAAAGGAAACCGGTCATGCTCTTGTTTATACAGCTGATAGGTAGGAATAGAAAGTGCAAGTTCTACAAATGGCTGCGATAAAAACGGATTAATTACAGGTCTGCTTTCCATTCTATGCCCTTGATCTGTATAAAGGAGTGCGCTGTACATATCGTATATATGCTGTGCTTTAGCTGGGTACACTTGCTTTAATTGTCTCCAAAAGGGCGGTTGATAAATAGTTTGATCTATACTCCTTAAAAAAGAGGGAGTCATCCAGTCTTCTATCTCTGAGTTTGCAATTATACGATCTATTTTACTTCTGTAATAAGAAATTAAAGCGTTTAATGATTGGCCAACTGTGCTTAAGAATGGTGTTCGATAATAGGCACACATCTCATGAAGTTTAGAGCTTATTCCTCTTATACCGTTATCAAGAAAATAATCTGCCAGAGATTCAACGAGTGGAGGAGCAAGAAAAAGATGATCACCCCCTTGTCCGCTCATAAATTCATAAGTACCTTTTTTAGATACCAAAGAAGTAATTTCTCTATTAAGAGCTTCCTGCAGTAAAAATGAACTTGGTTTATTTGTTTTATGAATTGAATTGCTGCTTAAAGGTAAAACTTGGCTTTGATCTATACAATAAAGCTCTACATTGCACTCTTGAGCAACATGCGCTGCATAGTTTCTTTCATCAGAAGAAGCTACACGAGGATGAAAATAGTTAAAACAAGTGATATTCATACGAGGAGCTACCTGTTTTAATAGTATAAGAAGAGCAGAAGAATCAAGACCTCCTGATAGCTCTAGTGCTATGCCTTCCGTTTCTTGTGTCCATGCCTTTATACAGCTTGAAAATGTCTCAAGTATTTGCTCCTCTAGCTCTTTCTCCTCTTTTACATCTATCTGTGTTGGATCCCAAAAAAGACCTGTTTTATACCCTTCTGCTGATATGCTTACATAAGAGCCTGGAAATACCTCTTCTATTCCTTTAAATGGCGTTGCAGTAGTAAGCGTAAATGACGCTGCTACATAGGAAGTAAAGTAAGTCCAATCAAGTACTGGCTTTTCTTCTAATGCATCATAGAGCATTGAGAGCTCTGTAGAGAACACTACTCCTTGAGCTGTCTGTGTAATAAAGAGCGGTATACCTCCTAGTGGGTCTCTATAAATTGTTATACTCTCTTCATCTAGCAGTATAACAAGATACCTGCCCCAGTACCGCTCACTTAACCATCTACCTTGCGATTCTCTTATCTTCTCTAGTTCCTCTTCTTCTAAGTGTTGTACTAATGTACTAGTACCTTTTTGAAAAAGTCGTCCAAGCAGTATACCAGATCCCTGGCCTATATTTATTACTTTTTCAGCAGATGATTCATGCATTTTTTTACCTGCTACTAAAACTATTCTTTGGTTTGTATAAGTGAATACAAGCTTATCAAGAGTAATTTTAGATTCTGCACAAGTAAGTAATGTATGAACAAGAGAAGAGCTGTTACTATGATGATTTAAAAATGCTCCTGCAATAAGAGGCATAGCTTTTTCTTTCGCTAGAGATACTAGTAAGGTACATTATCTGTAAAAGGCTCTTTAAGAAGTACAACAAGCCGTTCTTGGATAATTTTATCATCATTAACTACGTGGTTGTTTATTTCAGCCCATGCATGAGCATAAAAAGGTGGTGATTGTACTCCAATTACCAAGTTACATCTCCAACCTTTTTTAAGTGCCACTAAAGTAAACGTTGTAGCCCAGCCTAGACAATATATTTTTTTTGGATATAAAGCGCATGCTGCATCAAGAGCGTTTGATAAGTATTCTATCTGTGAAGGATGAACTTCTTGAGATTTATGCTTTATGCTAAGCTTTCTTAGCATATTGAGAACACCTTGTATACCCTTTCTTTTTAAAGCAAAGTTTACTTTCATAAGTATCCAAAGAAGTTGTACAATAAGTACAGGAGAAATTTTAAAAACAGATACTAATCGATCCTTTCTATCCCATTGATATCCTGTAAGACCTCCAGATACTAAAGAACGAGTAAAGTGTATGGTATCTCTTTTTGTTTCTCGAGGCTCAATAAACTCTGATTCAATAAAATACTGTATCCAGTAATCAAAACTGTTTTCTTCCTCAGGAACAGAAAGGGCACGATACATTCCATTGCTATAATCAAATTCAGTATTAAGAATTCTTAATAAAATGGTTCCTACTTCAGAACTTATACTAAAGTACTTATCTCTGTTTGCATCAAGAAGTATAACATTAAGATCACTTTGAGCTGCGTATATACCTTGTTTTAAAGAAAAAAACATAGAAAGACCTAAGGTTTCTTATATCATACCGCTATCTTTTCAATAATACTTTAAGAGTGAAAAAAGACAAGGTAATACATGTTTAAAAGATACAAAAAACAGGGTAGGAAGATCCTACCCTGTAGTTAGATATAGTCAAGCCGTTTCTTTAAAAGATACAATGTATGAACCCAAAGCAGGAGAGTAAACATAGTAAGCATAAAAATACATACTGCTAATGGAATATATTCCTCTTGTCCTAATAGTACTGCTCGGAGGCTTTCAAATGTGTAAACCATTGGATTTAGTAAGCTAGCATACGCTATCAAAGGATAAGCACCTTTGAGTGTATACCAAGAGAACTGATAGCCGCCAAAAGCCCATAAAGGCAATATAAAGCGCATCCATACATGAGGATACAATGATGGATGCTTTACCCAACTTGCAACCCAGAGACCAAAGAAGCCAAGGAAAATGGCAATGAGGCTGAATACCATTATCACTTTACTGCATGCAAATAAGCTCATATGCAGAGATTCTCCTAGAAGTATTTTGCCTAAAGGAATTGCTAAGATATTAACAAGAGCTGCTTGTAGTGCAAAGCTCAGGGCTATTTTAAAGAACACTGCCCATGAAGCAATAGGAAGTACAAGATCATAGGTAATATTCTTACTTCCTTCAAAATCAGCTACAAGATCATGGCTTTTATTTATTGCATAAAAAAAGCACATGCTAATAGTTGATCCTACAAGCATAAAATTACCATATGAACGGCCCATGCCAAGCAAAGGTAATAAATAACCACTGATGATGACATTAGAGCCTGTCCATATAAGCGTGTCAATGAGATAGTGTATAAAACCAGATCTTAATAGGCGTAAATCGCGCCATAATAAAAATCTAAAGGTTTTCAATGGTTGTACTGTATTCATGAGAGTTCCTCTTGTTTTTCCATATAATCAATAAATACTTCTTCTAACGTTTTTTTACCATAAGTAGAAAGCAAGTTTTCAGGAGTATCAATCACTTTAATTACCCCTTTATCCATAATACATACCCTATCTGCAAGGTACTCTGCTTCATCTAAATAATGAGTAGTTAAAATAACAGTGATACCAAGCATTTTAAGATGCTTAATAGAATTCCATACTTGTCTGCGTACATGTGGATCTAAAGCAACAGTAGGCTCATCAAGAATGAGAATAGTAGGATTATGAACCAGCGCTCTAGCAATAAGAAGCCGCTGTTTATATCCTCCTGAAAGCACATCCGGTTGCTTATCTGCATGTGCACTAAGACCAAACTCTTGTATAAGAAATGCTACTCTTTGCTCTGTTTGCTCGTAAGAGAGGCCAAAGTATCTTCCTGCAAAAAGAAGATTTTCTTTTACTGTCATTGTAGAATCAAAGTTTGGTTTTTGTGGACAGAAACCAATATTCATTCGATACGCAGGAACATTTTTATAAATAGAAGTGCCCTTATACAAAATAGTGCCGCTTGTAGGTGGATGTAATGTTGCAATAAGTGAAGAAAGCGTTGTCTTTCCTGCTCCATTAGAGCCTAGTAGACCAAGTATCTCACCTTCGTAAATAGTAAGCGATACATCTTTGACTGCAAGAGTATGATTATATGCTTTAGAAATATTCTGAATTGCAAGTAGTATCTGTTTCATAGCTGTTTCCTTTAAATAAACATAGACCGTCTAAAGAGACGTATATAAAAGCAATAAAAGGGAATATAAAGGAAGACAGAATTCTACCTAGAATAAAAATTGAAGAGTAAGAGATCTGCTTCCCAGTACCATGTAAAAATGGTCTGGGAGTTAAACACTCGTGGGAATAAAGACTGTGATTTGTTCGTTAATAATTATCATAACACGCATAAATTTTTGAAATTTTAAACAGTATATTTTTAGTATAGCAGAAATAAAGCATTTAATGCAAGGGTTTTATGCTTTTTTGTACCATTGAGCGTGCTGAATCTGAGCTAAAGCAGTAATAATTGACGGCTTAGTATACTCTTTGCGATTAATTCTTCCCTCTGTAAGAATGCCAATAAGCCCTTCAGCAGATCCAATTTTGGTATTAGTGGTAATTCCTGCATGATAGCAAGCGTCACTGAGGTTCATATGCTTATTAAGCACAAGATCAAGAACCTTGGGCGGTACTTCAAAGCCGCAGGATAGTCCTATAGCATAAAGGCTTCCATCAAAAATGGAGCAAATACTTGTTTCTATATAACTTGTTTGGGCCCCCGGTGCTTTCATAAGCCCACTTTCGATGCCAAAGCTATAGGTACATGTGCCACATTCAATGAAAGCATTTTTGGCACGATTTTTAGCCCCTTGAATGGTTTCTTCAAGTGAAAGTGGTTGATCTGAAACTTGTGAAGGTACGTTAAAAGACTGTATCTGGGCTTGAGCAAGCTGCGTATAATCTTTAACAACTTCTTCTACTGCTTGTAGTTTAACAGGATTTGTTGATCCAATAGCTATAATCATATTATTCTTTTGGTTTAAGGTGAAAATCTTGTTACAAGTAAAATGGGCAAAAACCCAAGCTTATGCAGTTAAGTATAGTTTTTAGACTCTTTTTTGCAAACGATGTTTACTTTGAGGGGAACTTAAAAGCATGACCTCCCAAAAGTCCTTCTAGACCTTAAATGGGCCTAGCTCTATGACCTCTTAGGGCATTAAATCAGTATTCTTGAATTTAAATTTGACAAATAGCAAAAAACTAATAAAATATTATTACATGTCTATTAATTCAAAAATATTTATTTTGAGCATGTTTGGCTGAAAAGAGAACGTTTCAGATCAATTTTCATTCACAAACATACAATTATATAAAGTAGGGATAATTATGAATAAATCTTTTTTAATATTCTATTTGCTTTTATTAACATTTGGAGGGTGTGAAGCTCATGCAGCTATTAAACATAAAACACCTCCGGCTCATGGTCTAAAGAAGAAAGGAAAGCATAAGAGCTTTTTTAGGCGTGCAAAAGCTGAAAGGTTTCGGTTAAAGCACGAGAAAAACTTTAAAAAGAAACTATCTAAAAGAAAGAAGCAAGGAAAGCTTAAGAGTTTTCTTGAGCTTATACGAGCTAAAAAACCTCAATTAAAGCATGTGAAGGAATCTGAAAAAAATCTCTTTAAGAAAATGATTCTCTCACAAAAGGCTCTTTATGATGCTCGAAGAGACTTTAATTCGTTTATCAAGAAATTGCGTATTGAAGATGGTTTTGTTATTGAAAATAAAACAAGTGAATCAATTACATTAAAAGTAAAGTATGAGGCTAAAGATAAACCTGATTTCTTTAAGAGCGATGAAGTTACTATAAAGCCTTATGAGTTGTATGTGTTTGAAAAGCAGAATGGTATTATTGTTCGTTCTATCAAGCCAGTAGACGATAATCCTCTCTTCTTTTTAAATCCTAAATTTACTGAAGATAGCTATCTTCAAGTAAATATTGAAATGGTACAAGATCGTCATTTCCTTCATCAATATCATCACTTTGATTTTACTTCTAAGAAGTTTAATGATGAACAATTGAATGATCCTACTATTTCAGATGAAGAAAAAGCATTTAGGCGTGAATTTAATGGAAGCTATGACTACACAGATTCTGTGGGACACAAAGAGGGACTCAGTCTTGCTGAAATAGATCGACAAAGACAAACTTTATATGCGCGTAATAACATTGCGTCACTTTTAAAGCAAGATCCAGACTTGCTTGATTCTACCGTATATAGAACGCCTCTTGTTACTCATAAAATCTGGGTAACATCAGATGATAATCCAAAAGATCCTTCACCTCAGTATATTCAATGGCTTGAAAATAGTATTGAGCATAATATGCCTTCAGAGGGATGGACTCACTATTTCTGGATAGAAAGCAAAGAAAAGTTACCTAAGCTTGCACAATTGCTTGAAAATCATCCAACTATTATCTTACGTGAATTGAAAGACCTTGATACAACAAAATTTGTAACAGGTGACTTGTATAAATCTGCAATTAAAGAGAAGAAATTCGGTAAAGCTACTGATATTATTCGTCTTGAGTTGCTTCGTCTTTTTGGTGGCTATTATTTGGATACCGATTATGAACTATTCCAATCATTATTACCCTATAGCAAGGCGTATGACATGATTGTAGGTCTAGAGCCTATGTCGGTCTACTTATGTAATGCCTTTATTGGAGCTTGTCCTGATCATCCTGTTGTTAATAAGGCATTAGAAATGATCAAACGTAACTTGAGCGAGAATGCTCCAGATTACATAAAATCTGCACCTAATAATGGGTTTAAAACTATTGTTGAAACAGGTCCTTTTATGTTTACTATAGCATTTGCATTAGCAGCAGGTAAGGATACGCAAGATATAGTTTTACCTCCTCAAACTATTTATCCTGCACGGGCAGATGAATATCCAAAAAAACAAGTGGTAACTCCAGATGGTAAAATACCAGCTCAAGCTATTGGAGCACACTATTGGAATACAGCTTGGATGGACCCTAAATTTGGTAGCCAAGGATAATATAATAAAAGACATGTATATAATAAGAGCCCTCATAAAGAGGGCTCTTTTGCTTGCCGGTAACAAAAAGAAAAGGGATATAAAGCGATCTTACTTTTTTGTATAAAATGTCTCAGTTATTTTATTTCCAAAAAGAAAATTTAATATAAAATGTATTATAATTGTAAAAATATAATAATATAAAATATTGACATTATTTATATATTCTTTATACTTAAAAATCCCTTTTTATAATAGCTATAAGGATTAATACTATGCATATACAACGCTTTTTTTGTCTTATTCTACTCACTTTAGGTATAGGTGTTAGCACCTATACTATGCAAGCTCCTGAAAAGAGCTCAGATGTCTTTAGCTCTCTCATTTCTCTTTCTTTAGGAGGCCATCACTATATTTTACCCCTAAAAGATGTGCTTAAACATATTACGACATATCAAAGAGTATCTTTTGAAAAAGATGATAAAATATCAGGATTTCACTATTATGGACATACTAACCCAAAGATAGAAGAGGTACTGAATGGAACTCTTATTAAGGTAAATAAACATCTCTGGATTTTTACGTACAACGATATCTCTACGTTTCATACTGGATATATAATCTACCAAGGGAAGGTATATGCTCAACCAAAAAGCTTTTTCCCTTCTACCTGGAGCTTAAAAGCTGTTGCTACCTATATACAAGAATTAGCTGAACAAAGCGTTTATGAAAGTATGCCGTTACCGCAAGCAGAACATACTTATTCTATTACTATGAAAGCTCTGTACGATCTTGCACGAGTTCCTCTTAAACTTGTTCTTCACAAGTCCTTGCGTACTCATATTCTTACCATTCATCCTATTGTAAAAGAAACAAAAAAAGTACTTTTGGGATCATTAGAAACGATAGCCGTACAGCAAAGAGCTGAGAATCTTACCGTAAGAGAGAATAAGCAAGAAACGCCTACAGAACTATTTAAAATACTTTCACAACAGGATTGTTCACTCTACTCGGTTATAGATCTTCTTGAAGAGTCTGCTATAGAGGTAAAAAATGAGAAAGGTCAAACTGCTTTAATGCTTGCAGCTCAAGCAGGTAGATGTGATCTTATTAATGTATTTTTAGAGCGAGGGATTTTGTTAGAGGAACAAGACAATGTCGGAAATACGGCGTTACATTATGCTATCGATTCTGAAGTGTATGAAGCCGTTCTTGGGCTTGCACATCAAGCTGTCATTAATAAAGCGAATAAGAAGGGCGAAACTCCTTTAATGAGAGCATTACAAAGAAAGCTGTACGATATCGCAGAGCTGTTGCTTTATCTTGGTGCTGATGTAAACACTTCTGATAATTATGGTTGTACCCCTCTTATATACGCAATTAAGCATCATACTTTAGCAAAAGAAGAACTAGAAGCTTGCAAAGCCTTTATTGAAGCTACGTTAAAAAAGGGCAGTTTGTTAAATGCGCAAGACAGTGATGGATATACTGCACTTATGCATGCTCTTGCACATCATAATGTTTCGCTTGCAAAATGCTTATTAGACCATCAAGCAGATTATTGTACAATAAGAAACCAACGTGAAGAAACAGCATATATGCTTGCTACTCAGCTTAATATTCAAGAAATAGTTTCTCTTTTACATGAGAAGGAGAAAGAAAAGAAAGCATTAGCAGAGCATAAAGAGCAACAAAAAAAGCAAGAAGTATTTCTTCAAACTCTTAAAGAAGAAATTCTTAAAGGAACTATCTCTCGTTCATCGTTACAAGCATTGAACTCTTTAGAAGAAAAAATACTCAATAAAATATTCTTATTTGCGGTAAAAGAGAGTAAAGCTACTGTTGTAGAACAGTTGTTAAAAGCACCATTACAGAGAGCTCCTGAAGTATATCATGAAGCACTTACGTTAGCATTTACTAGAAATATAGGCATATTTTCAACTCTCATACAACATCACTCTCTAAAAAGAGAGCTTATTGAAGAATGGTTCTTAAAACTCCTCGAAGTTCAGTATAAAGAACAACGAGGAAATTATACTAATCTTCTTGCATTCATCGGTATTAATTACCCCTATGCGTTGACAAAAGCTTTGCAAAACGCAGGCTCTCTTGGATATTTTTTATCTTTTATAGAAAAGCGTGTTATCAATTTTTCTCAGACTCAGGCTGGAGAGCTCTTCTTAGAGGCAATACGATATAATGTACTTCCTGTCATTGAGCAGCTTCTTACTTTCTATCCTTCTGTTTTACCATACAAAAATGGTAAAGGTCAAAATGCTCTTATGATAGCAGCTCTATCAGATCATGCATCACTTATTACTTACCTTTATAAAAAAGGTCTACAACTTCATGAGCAAGATAATTCTGGTAAAACTGCTATAAATTATGCACCTGCTGATAGCAATGCTTTAAAAGAATTACAATCGCATATAACCCAAGAAGAATATGCAAAACAGGAAAAACAGCGTACTACGCTTTTGCAAGAACAAAAAAGCGAAGTAGAGCGCTTACAAAGACTGGGCTATTCACCTTTAATGATTGCAGCTTATTGCAATGATGTTGAGACTCTTCAAAAAGATAGATCTACTACTAGTAACTATAGTGACCCTCTTGGTAGAACCGCGCTTATGGTTGCTGTAGAGCGTAATAATGAAGAAGCAGTTGCTATACTCCTTTCAAAGCAGGATCTTATTATAGATCAACAAGATAAGAAAGGTATAACAGCTCTTATAATAGCTATACAAGGTGGTAAAGCATCTTTAGTAGAAAAGCTTCTTGTTAAAGGAGCTTCTGTATTTCTGCGCAGTCACGAAAGCAAAAATGCATTTACTATAACAAAGCATATATCGAGCGGTATCCAAAAGCTGCTTGAAGTTTATGGAATGCAGCAGTTAACTGCTTTATTAGGGAAGGTATGTCAAGCACCGCACACTAATAGTCAAGCGCTTTTTGATGCTCTTGATAAAGAGATAGATTTTGTATCGCTTTCTCTTAAAGTTAAAGCGCATGTTCTTGCTACCTTGGTAAAGAATCGTGCTCCACAACTTCTTGAACACCTTTTAAAGAGGATATCTGTTCCTTTACAAGATCTTATGAAACATACCGAATTTGATTCTTTGAACTATATAGTAGATCATTACCATAAGGATACTTTGTCGGTACTATTTACTTATGCAGTATTTGAAGGGAACTATAAGGTTTGCATAGGCTTTGAAGAATTTCCTGATAGCCTCTTATTCGTTTTAGCACAACATTTTTTCACTTTTGTGTCTAGGATTAAGGATTCATTGCAAGACCCCCATATGCAAGAGGCTGTGCGTAATGGAACTATGAAAGATGATAAATTCCTCCGTATTGATAAAAGTAATCTTCCAGCATTAGTACCTCTTGTTTGTCTCTATGGCGGTACTGCTGATGATCTAAAGAAAATTCTTGGGATAGTAAAGCCAAACTTAAATACTATGATTGTAGATCCAGCAACTGGTAATCCCCTACTGCTGCAAGCTGTTTTACAAGAAGTAGATAGCGCTATTATTGAGACGCTTCTTAAATATGGTGCTGACGTAAATCAGAGAGCTAAAGAGGGTATTACTGCTCTTATAATTGCATGTCATTTACCAGAGCCTAATCCAGAAGTGGTGCGTCTTCTTATAAACTATGGTGCAGATAGTAATGCAGTAACTGCTAGTGGGCAGACTGCTCTTAACGGGGCTGCAAGGTCAGGTAACGCTGAGATTGCGCGTATGCTCATTAAAAATGGAGCATGTGTTAATGGATCGTTGCCACGACAAGGATTATTTTCTTCGCTTTTACGCTTTACTGCAAATGAAGCTCCAGTAACAACTCCTTTGTTACTTGCTTGTCAGCATAATCACAAAGAAGTAGCTCAGTTGTTACTCGAGCAAAAGGCTAATGTTAATTGCGCAAATGAGCAAGGTAACACACCTCTTATACTATGCTGCCAGAATAATAATGAAGTACGTGTTAAACTCTTGCTTGACTATCATGCTGATGTTAATAGGCAAAATAATGAAGGATTAACTGCTTTAATGGTAGCAAGTAGTTATGGACACTCCTCTATTATGAAACTTCTTCTTACACATAATGCAGATACTAATATAAGTGCAAGAGATGGAAGAACAGCACTCATATGTATGTGTTCAGCTCCTCATGATGTGCTTACAAAGGCACAAAGAGAAGCAGTTGTTCGGCTTTTAGTTGAACATAAAGCTGATGTAAATAAAGTTGATAATCTAAGACGTACTGCACTTGGATGGGCAGTACAACATGACTTACCAGAGGTGGTTAAGCTTCTGCTTGATTCTGGAGCCTCTGTTGATAGCCAAGATGATACAGGTTGTACTGCTTTACATTATGCATGTTCTCTGGGCCTCAAAGAAATAGCAGCACTTCTTCTTGCTCATAAGGCAGATGTTAATATTCAGACCTATGCACAAAAAGCAACTCCGCTTATGAGTGCTTGCCAAGTTGAGCCTCATAAAATATTGAGTGAAGCAAAGAAAACTTTTATACAAAAAAATAAGGGTATAATGAGCGAGTATAGAGCAAATAAATTAGAGATAATAAAAATGCTTTTAAAAGTTCCTCATCTTGATGTATCACTGAGATGCTCAACAGGACAAGATGTTATGCAGCTTGCAGAGTTTTGGAAGGATAAACACGTTATCAAGCTTCTAAAAGATGAGATAAAAAAGAAAACAGATAAAAAATGACACAGTGCTGCCACTATTGAGGTGGCAGCTTAAAGTATGTCACTTCTTGCATGTTAACTTATGTTGTGGCCAATGTGATCGTTGGCATTGGCTACTACAGTAATAAGTTGTCCTGCATTGAGAGCAGACTTTTTTTTCACTCTTTTTTTGACATACAGTACAAGGGAACTGTTTTTCTAAGAAGATTTCAAGCTCTTCTGCTAAGTGCTTAGAAAAAGTAGCAAGCTTTACTAAGTCTGTGTGCCAACCATCGATTCCAACGGAAAGAGCATTCCTTAAACTTTCTTCAGCTTCTTTAAAAATAACTTCTTCTCTTAAAAGCGTATAACCACCTTTTTGAAGAAATTCTGAAAGCTTTACTGCATGATCTTCACTTAAAATCATAATAACTTTTCGTGAATTCTGAAGTAACTCAAGAAGTTTGCCTAAAAACATAATTTGAGCGTACGGATAATCAACCGTATCCAACAAAAGCTTAATAACTTCTGTGTAGCGATTCCATGCTTCTTGTGCAGGCAATGAGACACATCTGTCAAAAAGTGTTAATAGAGCAGTTTCTAGTCGCATGTTTGGATCTATATTAGTGAATAAATTGAGCACCTGAAAAATTGCTTTTTCTAAAGAAGTAATATGAGCATTAAAAATAGGTAAAAAAGGAGAGTCAAGAGCAAACCTGTCTCTCATAAAACATATTTTTCTATGATAGTCTCCAAGATTTGAAAAGTAAGTATAAAGAGATAGCGGCTCATGACTTGTTAAAATAATCTTGTTTTTATCCGCTTGCCATTCTAAAGAGTTTGGAAAAGGAAGAAAATTATACTTAAGTGTTTTTATTTCTCGAGAAAGCATACTGCTAGTTGAATTGATTATGTCACTTTCAAGTTCTCGTGGATCGTAAAGGACAAAGCTAAGACGAGAACTAAGAGCATCTTTATAGGTTTGTGCATATTCTGCTAATTGAACAAATGTTTTACCAACTGTTATATCCTCAGGTTGCTTACCTGTCATAAAAAGAGATTGAGCTTCTTTACCAAGCTCTACAACACATGGTATAGGCTTGCTCAATTCATACTTGAGGAAAGTTTGAATAAATGTCTCTACATCAGTTCTTGTAGGATTTGCAACAGAGTTATGAATCTCTCCTAAAAGAAGAACATAGTTACTTTGCCCATTTTTGAGTAATCGGTATGAAGAAAAAGGATACAATGTCTGAACGAAAATAGTTGTAAAAAGTAAAAGAACTGGTTTTATTAGTTTGTTCATGTGATTTTCTCATAGAATTAATAAAATAATTTTTCTTTAAGATTACTGTATTTTTTGATTTTTGCAAACGTACTAAAGGAGCAGTTGGTTACTCATAGTTTTATACTGGCTTTGTTTTTGTACTCTTTAAAATGTGCTATAATGTGAGCAGGTTTTGGTGGTATAGGTGTATCCTAAATGCAAAAGGAGAGCGCTATGAAAACTATAGAAATAGAACTGCGATACGGGATAGTAGATAGCTCTCAATTATCAGATTTTACTGCAAAGTTGCAGCATGTAAGCACTAAGCGGGTGGTTGATGTTTATTTAGATACGCAGGATGCAGATCTTATCAGGAAAGGGATTTACATACGAATACGGGATAATAAAAAGGTAGATATAAAGTTTAATCGAGAATGTATTAAAGATCCAACGCTTGAATTACAGCCTTATTGTGAAGAGTATTCTTTTGCGTTACCATTTCGTGAAAGTGATTTAGGAAGATTAAACGAAATACTTCATATTATTGAGCTTAATACTTTAAGTAATGCTAATTTTGAGTTACTTAAGCAAGCTAATCAGCTTATTGAACATCGTATTGTTGATAAAATGAGAAAATCCTATAAAGCTGATGAATTTAAAATAACAGTAGATGAAGTTGTTAATCTTGGAACATTTCTTGAAATAGAACTTATGGCAGAGGATACGAGTTCTTTAGAAATGGTTAAAAAAGCTATGGAACAATCTCTTCAAGGACTTGCTTTAAGGCCTCTTAAGACTGGGTATGATTCTCTTATTTTGAGAAAGCAGAATTTTGCTCAATATCTACAAGGAAGATTTGTTCTTGAAGAAGATAAGAAATATCGTATTCAGGTGTAATACTGTATAAATCATTTATAGTCTATGCTGCAGTTGAGAAATTTTTAGCAAAAACCTTGTGGGTACTGCCAAGCATAGTTGAACCTTATGGTAATAATATCCAACGAGCTATAAGAACAGGAGGAATATAAGGATAAGTATGCCAGAATCCTTTATGCTCTGACGTGCTTGTTGGGTTTGTTACAGGCTCTTCAAAGCCATTCATAACAAGTTTGTTTTTAAGCAAAGTGTTAAATATCTCAGTTAATGGTCTATCAAAAGAAAGCTGTTCTATAGGTTGATGCGGTTTTGATTTTAACCTGAATACTTGTGTTGTACTATAATTACTTGTTGTTACAAACGTGCCAGCAGGAAGATTAGTTTGCGAAATATTATACTTTACCATCTCTGTATTAAAGCACGGATGAGGAATAGAAAATATAAAGCTTCCAGTGGGCTTTAATAAGTGTTGTAATGATGCAATGAATGGCTCTATTGTAGGCATATTTTGTAGCACCATTGAACATATGATTGTATCAAATTGAGACCCATTACTGAGAGCTTTTAGCTGTGCTGTATTAGTAAGATCAACTTCTCGATAATCAATATTTAACCCTTTGCTATACTCTTGAGCTTGTTTAAGTAAGCTTGAGCTGAAATCTACGGCCACTACTTTGGCACCTTCTTTTGCAAGTATGCGTGCTAATGCACCACTACCACACCCTGCATCTAAAACAACATCACCGCTTTTTACATGAGCTAATTTTTGTATATAAGGGAAAATAAATTCCTTGTGAAAGGCATCGCCTTCACGTGTGCTTTCTGACCACCATATACCAAGCTCTTGCCATATCTTTTTTGTTTCTTCGATAGTAGCTTCTAGCTTTTTATCATTTTGTTCCATAAAAAGATCCTTCTGTGTATTTTTACACTTTATCCATAATAAATGATGTGCTATAAACAGCGCAAAGATACTACTTTACCAAGATACTTCTAAAGATGATAGATTATCAGCAGCATAACGAGCATAGAGTACTGTATTGCGGATAGTTTTATTATCTGTTTTAACCCCGCTGTTTTTGAGTATCCCTTCGCAGGTAAATGAGAGCTTTTCGGCAACTCTTCTACTTGCTGTATTGTCTTCATCACATTTAATTTCTACACGTACTGCTTTTAGTTGCCTAAAAGCGTATCTTATAAGAGCATTTGTTGCTTCTGTTATAATACCTTGTCCTTTAGAAGATGAACGAATCCAATAACCAATTTCAAAACTCGGCAATTTCCAGTTTATGGTATGAAAGCCCGTAGCTCCTAAGAACGTTGTCTGTGAAGAGTCAAAGATAAACAATGTTAACTCTTGTCGTAAAATCCATTGTGCTTGCGCAGTACGGACAAATGTTTCTGATTCTGCGATACTCGGTTTATGATCGGCCCATGGCATCCATTGATGCAAAGTTTCAAACGACTCTAAAATAGCTTGATTTACTAGTAAGCCGTCGCCTGGCTGTGGAGGCCGAATATGAAGACGGGGAGTTTGAATAGGAACTGGTAAGTCTAATAAAATAGGGTTCATAGTAAGGTCTTATAAAATTTATACCAAGGCTCAATTATAGGATAAAAGTATCAAATTTCTTACCATCAATCAAATGCACTCAAAGATAAAGTAAATACAAACTTTGTGGCTAGCTCCGTAGTATAATTTGAGTCCAATGCCGTCCAGTAATTATTGACTTATAGGTTCTATCGCCTTATATTAATTATAATAGATATATTATTTTATTAAAGAGGTTAGAAATGAATAAAAAGTTAATTATAAGTATTTCTATCTGTTACTGTAGTTTATATGGTATGGAGCCTGCTACAAGAACAAGATTTGCACTAGAGCTACAAAAAGAGCCAGTTATACCTACCATAGAGAACCTTATAGAAGACACATTAAAAAGGCACGGTTATCTTTCGACACACAACACAATTAATCTTATTGCTCATCGTTTAAAGCCTTTTTTATTGGAGTTTAAAGGGCTACAACTTTCAGAGGTGGTAGAGAGTATTATCAATAAGATTCTTTCCCGTTCTCAATTTCCTTCTTTAACTGATCGTCAACAAGCTAAACTACTTATGCTTGCATTATTAGGAACGCATGCAGCTCATGAAGAATTAAGAAGTGCTATTTTTAGTAATCCAGAAGTTCGAGCAAAAGCAGAGACTCTTTTATGGCAGGCGGTAGAAAGTCCAGAGAGCTTTGTATTAAAAGTACAAGATCCGCGGTCTGCTGCTGAGGAATCTGATCCAAGATCGCGTGCTAAAAATATTGTAGATTCACTTTTAAAAGCAGGTATTAGTACTGAAATTCAAAATGAGCGAAGAGAAACACCTCTTCTGGTAGCTATAAACACACTCAATAAGCCTTTGGTAGAACACCTTATTTATTCTGGAGCACACGTTGAGCCACAGGCTCTTAAGATTGCAGCAGAAAGGAAAAAAGAGTTAGAAGCATACATGCAACGTGAATCTACATTTGTAGAAGAAAGAAAGCTAGCTACTCTCGAGGAAATCATTAAGTTATTACTAGCGCAAGGAGAACTTTTTAATCTTATAAAGAAGCTTCCACAAGATGTAATAAATGAGCTGGCTAAGTTTGTTATTAAGCCAAGTTAACAATGTAAGTCAAAGAAAGTTTCTTAATTTATCAAAGAACTTTCTCTAACGTTAAAAGCTTTTTCTTTAGATCTAAACCTGCAGCGTAGCCAGTTAAAGAGCCATTACTACCAATTATTCTGTGGCAAGGAACAATAAGTGCGAGTGGGTTTTTTCCTACTGCTGCAGCAACTGCACGAACACTTTTAGGGTATCCTACAAGTTCTGCTAGCTCTAGATAGCTCATTGTTGTGCCATAGGGTATTTGTAAAAGAGCTTTCCATACTTTTTGCTGAAAATCGGTCCCTTTTTGGAAGCTATAAGGGATATCAAATTCTTGTCTTGTTTCATTACTGTATTCTTGTAGTTGAGTGCTTACTAGTAAGGATAGCTTACTCGTAGGATCATTATGCCATGTTGCATCAATTTTTGGTCCATGCTTTTGACCTTCAAAATAAAGCCCTTCTAGTGAATGAGGATTTGATAACACTATCATATTTCCTAGAGCTGTTTGAATAGTTGTATATGTTTTCATAAGACTTCTCTTTTTACCTTAAGTTACCGGTGCTTGCACCTATCTTCTATTCTATAATCATAACATTTTTTTGTTTTTTGGCTCTTGCACAAAGAAAACCCTACTTATCTGGTTTATACAACTGACTCTGTTCATGACCAGAAGCTTTGACTTGTAAGAAATTGCTTTAACAAAACTATTAAAGGAGTGCAGCTCCAATACCTATTGCATCGGGCCAATGAGCCTTTACGTTTTTTGTTCTTCTTAAGGGAACACTAGCTCCATCTCTAGAGTTTTATGCATTGCGTATAGATATGGTTTAAAGTGTTCTTGTCAAAATGAAAAATTAATGCTAATTTGTAAAATGTAAAATAAGCCACTGTTAATTTTTTGCGAAAGTGTGATGAATGGGAAAAGTATTTTTTGCTTTTTGCATAAGCTTACTCTATATAGATACACTTCTATCTATGCAACTGTATGATACCAACAATCAGCATATAACCCTATCAAGACTAGATGAGCTTAATTTTCAGGTACCAAACAGCACGAAGCCTACTCCTGCACAAGTAAAAGCTACAAAGCTCCTCTATACCACACTTAAAAAAGTACAAGCCGATGTACTTCAAGAGTGCGAGCTCCTTGTTCAGTCTTCTCTTCAGCCACATGATTTGCTGAAGCAAGAGATACAAAAAGATATTCAAAAAGTACTTCAAGAAGAGAAAGAATCTCCAAGAGCACAAAAAATTATTACCTGGTGTACAATCATTGCTCTTATTCAAAGCCTTAAGAAAGATATAAGCCCTTTTGTGAATGTAGACAAGCTTAATCAAATACTAGTAAACAAAGATAATTTGGATATAACAGAGCTTATTTCTTTGTGTACTGATGCATTTATAAGTAAAGAAGAAGCAGAATCACTACTACACAAAAAGAATCTGTTCAAGCATTTCTGCGATTATTTAGAACAAAAAAGAAAAAAACTCCATGATGTACAAGCTTTGCTTGTACACTTAGCGCAACGGTACGAACAGTACGTAATGTCATTACAAAAGGCGCAAATTACAGCTCCTGATCAAACTCTTTGTGCACTTAGACAAGCATTTTATTTTCTGTCGGTTAAACGTCTTACAGGACAACAGATAGAGACTTGCATCTCTGCGCTAGGAAAATTAAAAGATATGAAACCAAGTAGCGTAAAAGCACGCACCATAATGGCACAAGAGAAGGATAAGCAAAATGCAAAGCTTATCTGTGATGCTTTTCCATTTCTTCCTCTTGATGGATCAAGAACACTTGCGGTAACTCTTGAAATAGAGTTAAATAATGCGCTTAGTATCATAAAGGAAGCTCGTGATAGTGAAATGGACTTACGGAGGAAAAACGCACTTGGCCGTATTTATGAAATAGGCCAAAGAATCTTTGAAGAGACATTTAAAAAACCTTCAGAATATATAGTAATATCAGCTTTACATAGAGCTTTTGTAAAATATGTACTCCATACTACTAATCCTTATACTATTTTACTTGCTCTTGATGAACATTACAGTCTAAAATTTTGTCATTACTGTATGATTCAAGCTTCGCCAAACGTTTCAATTAAGCGTTGTGGAGGCTGCAATAAGACTTACTACTGTTCTTTAGAGCATCAAAAAGCTGATTGGCAAGAGGATCATAAAGAGTGGTGTAAGCTCATTAATTTAAAGACAACACTCTTTGATACATTAGCAGGTACATCTCTTGGACCTTTAGCAATAGAAAGTTCTGAAGATCTGTACTTTGAGATATTTGCAAGCACTCTTACTGCAAGCACTTCACCTTTTATACAGCTTCTTACTAATGAAAGTCTGCACAAAGAAGACTCTCCTTCTGCATAACTGAAACTATGGAAATTATTGCCATCTGTTCGTTACTGCCTACCCTCACTATGCTTTCTTTATTGCGAAATGATACACATACCCTTTTGTAACTTTTCTATATGTTTATGTAAATCTCTTTGTATTGCCGCAAGCGCGTCAATGCACTCTTGATCACCTGAATTGCGTGCATCTATAAGAGCATGCTTTTCAATAAACCAAGCTAGATCGCTCATCTTATAAATCAGTTTAATTTTATCATACGTTGTGTTATCAAGCATCATAGCTAAACCCTTTAAAAAATAGTGATACCCGTTTTATGTTAGTATGGAGGGAAGGTATAAAGAGGGTCAAGAATTTTGTTTTGAATATGGAGATAAAAATGAAAATTGCGCATATAGTAGCTCGTGAAATTTTTGATTCTCGGGGATGGCCAACAGTACAATGCGAGATTGTGCTCGATAATGGCCGTTCTGTGCTTGCATCTGTTCCTGCAGGAATCTCTACTAGTGCCTATGAAGCAGTAGAATTGAGAGATGGTGGTAGCAGACTCTATGGTCAAGGGGTACGCAAAGCTGTCGAGAATATTGAACATATTATTGCGCCTATTCTTATTGGTCATGAGCCTAACGGTATAGAAATGGATCTTAAAATTATTGAGCTTGATGGAACTCCTGATAAGTCCAAATTAGGAGCAAATGCTCTACTTGCAGTAAGTATGGCAGTGTATAAAGCAGAAGCTCTTGTTGAAAACATGGAACTTTACGAACTTGTTGCTGTTTTAATGGATGCAGATACCGTAAGTATTCCTTATCCTCTGCTTAATGTTATTAATGGTGGTATCCATGGAAATAATACTTTACGTATACAAGAATTTCTTGTTGTTCCTGTAGGAGCCCCTAATTTCCGTGCAGCTTTTGAGGCAGGTGTGATGGTATATCATGAACTCAAGAGTATTTTAAAACAGAATGGCAAATCAGTAGCTGTTGGCGATGAAGGAGGATTTGCATCTGCATTTGAAAATGATTATGAAGCATTAGACTATTTACTTGAAGCGATTAATAGAGCAGGTGAACATAATACGCTCAGCTGTGTTATAGCTCTTGATGTAGCAGCTTCTCAATTCTATGAAAGCGAAAGTGGATTATATGTGTGGCACGGTAAGCACCTTACAAGCGATGAGATGATTGAACTCTATGCAGATCTTATTGAACGCTATCCTATTTATTCTATTGAAGACGGATTAAGCCAAGATGATTGGCAAGGCTGGTCTAAAATGACGCAGCAACTGGGCTCTAAAGCTCAAATAGTAGGAGACGATCTCTTTGCAACAAATCTTTATAGAATAGCTGTAGGGCTTCAGGAACAAGCAGCAACATCGGTGGTTATTAAACCTAACCAAATAGGAACTATTACTGAAAGCCTTCAAGCTGTTCATTTTTGCAAAAGCCAGGGACTTAACACTATAGTCTCACATCGCTCTGGTGAAACAGATGAGAATTTTATAGCTGATTTAGCAGTAGGAGCAAGTGTTGGTCAGATAAAAGCAGGTAGTTGTGCTCGTGGTGAACGACTTGCTAAATATAATAGATTGCTAGCTATTGAAGATTCTCTTACTTTGAGTCTCCTTGACTCGTAAGAAGGTACTATCTTCACATGCAAGAAGCTCTTTTAGTTTCTCAAACTGAAGTGGTTCTGGCTCTGGTAAACGGGGTAGCGGCTTTGACTGAAGAATCTGTTTTGATAGATCAGAGGAAAGATTAGCGCTTTTATCAAGATAGTCATGCACTAAACTATCTGGTGTTTGGCGCTTGAAAAAGATATGTGTTATAGGATCTTTATTACAATCTATCATACGGTCACTCAGATCTCGATTTACTTGGGCAATTTTTCCTTGAGTAAAACTAGTTGCTGCTTTGTTGAAAGCAGGTTGAATAATAGTAGGAGATACAAAAAGTACAATAGCAACCTGTGTATGCTCTGCCGAATTTCCTCTGAAAAGCTGACCGATTAATGGAATACGTGAAAGCAATGGTGTTGCAGTAACAGTGTCAATAATGTCGTCGCGTATAATGCCGCCCATTGCCAATATTTGTCCAGAGGAAAGCGTTGCAGTCGTCTGCAGTTCTCGTGTAAGTCTTGTAAGTTGAGCTCTATTAACAAACTGGATATCAGTAAATTTAATATCAAGGCGTGTTCGATCTGTATATGCAATATGAGGAGTTACTTCTACCGTCAGTGTTGCAGTAACGTCTTCTATAGGAATAGTAAATGTTCCTTCTGTTGAAGTAATAAGGTCTCCTCTAAAACGTCGAATCTCTTGAGCTTCAACGATACCTTTTTGATTGTTAGAAGTAAGCAGATAAGGATGAGAAGTAATTTTAGTTTTTAAAAGTCGTTTAAAAAGCTCTATTAATCCAAAGATACCAGGCGTTTGAGGATCGTTAAATGAAAAAAGGACTGATCCCCTGTCTGTTCGTGCAGGCAGGCTGGTAGGCCCTACTATTGCTAAAAGATCTTGAGCAAGCTGTGTAGGTGTAGTGCCTAAGACTGCGTTTACTGGAGTAATGTGTGACGCTAAAAATTGGATACCTTCTTGTGTAAGCAGAGAGTCAGTTTTAATTCGTACGGTAGAGCGAATGCGATCTGTACGAGTATAACTAAAATCTGCAATAAGCACTTCAAGAATAACCTGAGGTTGCGGCTTATCAAGTTTTTCTATCATATCTTTAATAATGAGCCAGTCATCATGTAAGGCTGCGACAATAAGGCGGTTGCCGCCGGTTCTAATAGTTCCTTCAATTCCTAGAGTTTCATCTGCTGTTTTTGTTTCTATGGTAACTTCTTCAGTTCTAAACTCTGGTTTTACTTCTATAACTGCTTCAGCTATTACTTGTACACCCCTCAAGAACCGTTCAGGGCCGGTAGTTGGAACTTGTGTTGCTTGTGTATCACTTGCTTGATAGCTGACAAGATTTTGTAAAACTGGTGCAAATGCTTGTGCATCAAGATATTGTAAATCATACACATGCAAAATTGATTTTCCAGATTCTTGAGAAACGTCCATGTATTCACGTACAAACTCACTAATACGTTCGATATTATTTCTTCTTCCTATAAGAATAAGAGAGTTGGTTCTCTCGTCACCTGCTATGACAGTATCGGCTGCAAAACGCGAAATATCTTGACGTGATTCTCGTCGAATAAAAGGAAAAGGAGCTTGTTCGGGCTCTCCGGAGGCTTTCTTTAATGCATCAAATACTCGTACTACATCTTGCACAGGTACTGCTGCAAGAGGTAATATTTCAATTGCTTCGCGAAATCCTGTTTCATCAAGATGCTTTATAAGATGCGCCAAAGAAGCAACTTTATCTGCTCTATCAACAATAATAAAACCGTTAGATTTTGGTTCAAAAATAACAGGAGCGCCAGGTGATAGCATATCTTTAAAAATCTTAGTAAGCGGATGATTTTCTCGTGTTTCTCCGATAGGTATTTTAATATTTCGTAAGTAGTAGATATAACGAATACGTTGCTCAGAGCGAGGGAGCTCATGAGAAGGTGTATTTACATACAAAGGTAATGTTTCTCTACTTATGCCAGCCTCATCCGGTTTGCCAGTACGTACGATAGCAAAAAGATTGGAACGCTTAGGTACCAAGCCAAAACCAGAGAGCTCTAAGAACATCGTAAGTAAGCTCCATGCTTCATGTATAGGGAGCGTAGTCATTCCTTGCGGTTGGAACGTTACTACTTGTTTTCTAAGAGCTTCAGCATCAGAGGCAGGTTGAGGCAAAATAATATTTACGCTCTTTTTGCTTGCCAAAAAGTCGATAATATCAACAAGATTTCTTTTTTGAAATGAAAACGGAACGCGCTCTTCATTTTGTACAACTGGGTAAAGAGTACCCACAAAGCACAGAGATAAAAGAAGAATACGCATAATAGTCACCCGGTCTTGCATGAAAGTTGGTGGTGAAGGTGTCTACTCCTTCACCACAAGTATCTTTAGTATACGCTATGCAGGCACTTCAGCAACTGTTGGTTCTGCTGGTGGTAGTGCTACTGGCTGTGTTTTTGTAGACGGCCGTGGTCTTATAGGTCGCCGTCTTTCTCGTCTTTTCTCACGCGTTGTTTTAATAAGTTCTGCATCAGGAGGATTTGCAACATGTGAAAGATATTGTTCTATAATATGATCCGATTTTGGTCCTGGTCTAAAGTAAAGGTAGGTAATCGGATCGCGCATATTAGTGAAAATATTCTCATCAGCAACATCGCGTCTTCCTTTACGTATCTTATCAGTAGTATAGAGAGTAAGACCTGCACGCAACCGTGGCTGTACAATAGTAGGAGCAATGAAAATTGCAATATTAGATTTTACTGTTATCTTGCTTGTTCTCTTAAAGAGATTACCAATAAGAGGAATCTTTGAGAAAAACGGAGTTTCTGTTACAAGATCGCTTGTATCAATTCGTGTAAGCCCCCCAATAATAAGAACTTGTCCAGTTCCTAAATTGGTATTGACATTCACACGTCTGGTAATGCGGTCAAAACTTCCTACAGCAACAAACTCGTTAATATCAACAGCTATTTGTAATCCTAACCGTTCAAGTGAGCTGAGTCGTGGAATCATCTGCACCTGAATCGTTGCAGGTACGTCAACGATTTCAACAGTAGTAACACCTGCTGCTCCAGGAACTGCATCACCGCGGTCCCTTTTAAGTATTTGGGAAGTGATAGTAGCTTTCTGGTTATTCGTAGTTACTAGATAAGGATGAGAAAGAATCTTAGAGTCTACTTGCTCATCAAAAACCTGCAGTAACGCAGAAATACCAGGAGTGCGAGGATCATTAAATGAAATAATGAGTGACCCTTCTGCAAGTAGTGTTGTCACAGGCCGAGGAACTGCATCAGGTCCTCCAGTAAGCGTAAGAAGATCTTCTGCAAGCCGTGTTGGTGGATTTGCCAAGACGTTTACAGGATCAGAAATGTGTGATGCTAAAAACTGTACTCCTGCATTTGGTAAAATTGTTGAATCAGTTCTATTTCGTATCGTACTTGCAATAAGTTTATCTCTACGAGTTCTAAAGTCTACAATCATCACTTCAAGTATTACTTGAGGCTGTGGCTTATCAAGCGTTTCAATAAGATCTTTAATATGAATCCAATCATCTTGTATTGCAGCTACAATAAGTCTGTTTCCTCCAGTAAATATTTTTCCTTCAATACCTGTCGGTGCAAAATCACCCCGTTGTTCTACGGTAACTTCTTCTGTTGTTGTTTTTATATCAACTGTTTTTACCTCTTCTGCAGCTACAACGACACCTTGAAATGATCGTTCTGGTCCTGTTATAGGACCTTGAGTTGCTTGTGTTCCTGCAGCAGCTGGACTTACTATATTTTGTAATACACCAGCAAATGTTTGTGCATCGAGGTACTGTAAGTCGTAGGTATGTAAGATTGATTGTCCTGATTCTTGTGGTACATCCATAAATTCATGTACAAAATCGCTAATACGCTCAACTGCTGTTTCGCGACCCATGAGAATAAGAGCATTTGTTCTATCATCTGAAATTATTTTAGTATCTGCTGCAAAATAAGAAACATCTCCTTTGCTGTCACTACGAATGAAAGGTGGTGGTTGAGTTCCATCTTGGCCTGCAGCTTTTCGTAATGATTCAAAAACTCTTACGATATCGCGTGCAGGTAAATTGTGAATAGGAATAACAGCAATTGTTTCTCGAAAACCGGTTGCATCCAGCTCAGAGATAATTTTCATGACAGAGGTAATAATGTCTGCTCTATCTACGATAATAAAACCATTAGATTTTGGTTCTGGTATAACAGGTGCTCCTGGAGAAAGCATATCCCTAAAAATTCGTGCTAATGGGTTAGTATCTCTATCATCAGTGCCAGGTGTTTTTAAATTGCGAAGATAGTAAATATAGCGAATACGTTGCTCAGATTTTGGAAGCTGCTCTGGAGCAGTTCCTACATACAAAGGCAGTGTTTCTCTGCTTATGCCAGCTTCTTCTGGTCTTCCTGTGCGTACAATAGCATAGAGGTTAGAACGCTTGGGTACAAGGCTAAAGCCAGAAAGTTCAAGAAACATAGTAAGAAGGCTCCATGCTTCATCGAGAGGAAGCGTAGTCCTTCCTTCTGGCTGGAACGTTATTGTTTGCTTTCTAATAGCTTCAGCATCTGCTGCAGGTTGAGGCAAAATAACGTTTATGTTCTTTTTACTTGCCAGAAAATCGATAATATCAACAAGATTCCTTTTTTCAAATGAAAATGGGATAAGCTCTTGTCCTTTTTTAAAATTCTCTTGCTCTGCAGGGCTCTTTAATCCTGCTGAAACTGCAGTTACATCTTGAGGAGTAACCGGAGAAACAGGGCTTTTAGAAACTATGATGCCTGTTGAAAATGCCCAGACAAGCATGCATAGGTAAGAAAAAATGTGTAGCATAGAATCCCCTTATTCAGCTGCTGCAGGCTCAAGTGTGGCAATAGTTAAATCAACGTCCACAGCTTGTGCATTGGGCGTTTTTTTAATTACAAGCTCTTTTGGATACATTTGTGTAACATTTGCAATCTCTGAAAGAAGATCAGTAAGTTGCTTCATGCTTATACGATCTAAATGAGTGTGAAGTAAGACCTCTGTTTTGCCACTTACTGTTTCACCTGTAGTAGGCGTAGGCTGATCTTGTTGATGAGTACCAAGCCTCACTTTGTTAACAATACTCTGATATGCTTCGCCAATACGAAAATTTTTGTTTTCTGCAAGTATCTCCTCTACACGAGCTTGCTGTAAATTTACTGTTTTATAGTTTGTAAGAATTTTTCTTGTTTGTGTTCGTTGCGTATCAAGCCTTTTAAGGTCTGCTGTATAACGACTGATTCTACTATAATGAAAATATACAATAAGCCCAAACAGCAATAGAAATGCTCCAAAAAAACCTCCCATATAGAGATAGAGATCGCGTTCATCTAAACCTTTAATAAACTCTCTTATACGAGTAAGTAGTGCCATTATGTCTCCTGCTCTCTGTTAATAGTGAGGGTAATAGGCTCAGATTTGAAGTTTAAATCTTGTAATTTAGGAATTTTTCTAAATAAAGGGCACTCAAGCTGATTTTGCAGTTTAGTAAGTTGTTCATAACCAGGTACAGAGCCATAAATTCTTACAGTATCTTCTTTTATATTAACACTTGTAAGCGAGAGTTGACTCTCTTTAATATCTATACATTTACTAAGCTCAGTGAGATACCGCAAGAGCGAATATCTATTTTCACTAGAAAGACGTTGCCAAGCAGTTTCTTGTTTTCTTAAATCATTCGTTGCTGCTTTATTAGCAGCTTCTAATGTAGTTGTTTGATTTGGTTTAAGTTTAAAGACTCGCTTAAGTTCTTCAATAGCTTCTGTTTCGCCTACTTTCTGGGCATTACGTAAATTACGTGTTCTTAAATAGCTATAAAATGAGAATGATCCAAGTAAAAAGAGTACAAGTGAAGAAAGTGCTATAAGCTGGTAATATAAAGCAGTATCTTCTCGTTCTTGCGCTTGAGCTTGTTGTAAGTTGAACTCTTCTGTTATAGGTGATGAAAGGGCTGTAGCAATACTTACTAAAAAGCTGTTAGGAATAGTTTTTATCTTACTTTGTATTTTACCATTATGAACCATCTTTTTTGCTTGTAGTATTTTACTTCCAACACCTATGGTAGTAGAAACAAGCCCTATAATACCAGGAACATCCGCACCAGCTCCTGTAATAATTACCTGATGGAGATCTTCTGCTGGCTTAAGTCGCTTAGTGTAAGAAAGGATAGTGAGCTTAACATCTTGTAAAAGTTCATCTAATACTTCTTTTGTATATGATGCATGTTCAGAATCTTCAAGGCCACCAAATCTCATGAGAGTTTCAAGACTTTCTGCTGGATCTGTTTTTTGTTTAAGGCTTATCTTTTTGGCAACGGTGACCAACCCTTTAGCTATTGAGCGAATATATTTTAACTGTCCATCTGTTATAAGAGCAATACGAGTTGTATAGAATCCAAGATCAACAAGTGCAACAGTATGTGTATCCGTTTTATAAGTAGGAATCGATTGGTAAAATCCATAAAGTTCAAACATATCGATAGTAACTTTATCTACACGTATTCCTGCAGCTTCAAACGGTTGCAAATACTCTGTAAGATAGTCTCTTTTTACAGCGGCAACAAGCACATCTGTCGTTTTGTTTTTTCGATCTTCTTTTGTAGCAATAGCATCAATAACAGCTTGATCGAGTGTAAACGGTAATAACGATTCTGCTTCAAAAGGGACGACAAGCTTAATCTTCTTAAGTCCTACAAAAGGAAGTGTAAGCTCTTTAAAAACCACGAGTGAACTTGGCAGTGCAGCATAAAGAGCATCATAAGAGCCTAATTTGCTATGAAGCGTACGTAATGCTTTCGTGAGTCGCTCTTGATGAGTCCCTTCCGCTTCAATACGCTCTTCAATAAGTCGTTCGATAGTACGGGTAGAACCTTTAGCAAGAGATACAGTAGCATAAATTTCTGTAAGTCCTATATCGATTCCTACAATACGCTTTGAAAAAAGGTAATAAGAACCAATTTTCTCAGGAATAAATATGTTTCTTATCATGTTTTTACTCCCTCGTGCGGTGTATGGGAATCGATAAAGTCAAGAAGGCTATCCTTTTTAGGCTGTGCCTGTTTTTGGTCATTAACAGCTACAACACGAGCAGCCTGTTTTTGGCTCTCATCGACATAGCGCTGTTGAATACTTACAAACTTATCGATAGCACTTGCTTCTTTCTCTTTATGTTCATTAAAGAACCAACGGTGAATTGGATCACGAAGATTCGTTTTATTACGCATTTCATAAAGCGTCTGTTTTGCATCATTGATTTTGGTATAGGTATACCGTTGTGCAACTTCAGGCTCAAGTGGCTTAATAATCTCGGGAGATATAAGAATGAGAAGGCTCGTTCTCGTTACAGATTTAGATTTTGATTTAAAGAGCCATCCTATTCCAGGAATGTCACCAAGAAGTGGTACTTTTGTCTCGTCTTCTGCAACGATATCTCGAATGAGACCGCCTACTGCAAGCACTTCACGATTAGCAAGAAGTGCTTCTGTACTTACTTTTCTTACAAATCGTGTTGGCCCAAGACCAAGATCTTCTCCAGAGAATTGGCTTAACTCTATGTAAATAGTGAGGGTTACCATATCATCATAGCTAATCTGTGGAGTGATAACAACACGAAGACTAGCTTCTAAATCACCAGTTGCTTCTGTTGCCGTTTGTCCTTGTACAATTGCAGTTTCTACCCGTCGAATTTCACCAACTTTAACTTCGGCTTTGTACTTATGTGTTGTTACCAAGAATGGATTAGCAACAACACTTACACGTGTCAATCGTTCAAGAGCTCTAAAGAGGCCCCAGAAACCAAAGATATCTTTTCCAAGAGTAACAAGGGTACTTCCTATCTGCGAACTACTTGCAAGATTAATGAGGTTACCTAAAAGCCGCTCTGCTCCGTTGACTGGTTGCGGTGGAGTACCTGCAGTATCACGGGTAATAACAGGTCCTAACTGTGCTGACTGGAAGTTGATATTTGGACCAAGGATACTTGTTGTACCGCCAGTACCATCACAACATTGAATACTATTGCGTAACTGTGTTCCAAACTCTTTATCATCAGTTAAATCGACGTTTAAGATAAGTACTTTGATTGCTACTTGTGGTTGTTCAACATCAAGATCTTCTATGATTTTGCGCAATTTAAGATATTCATCATAATCGGCATTAATAATAAGTCTATTTCCACTTGGCTCTTCAGTAATACGTACGCTTGGTCTAAAGAATTTGTTAAAGTCTCGTACGCCACCAACTGCAGCAGCTGCTGCGTTAGCAGGATCTGCATTGAACTTCTGAATAACATCATTAAGAATTTTTGCTATTGAAGCAGCATCAATATACCGTAGCTGAATAATATGAAGCGGTGAGAATGGAAGATCAAGTGTCCGGTCTATTTGTTTTACAACAAAATCTTCAAAACGTTTAATATTTTCTCGAGTACCAAGTACAATAAGCGAGTTGGTTCGTGGCTCTTCAAATACTCGTGTAGCTTCACTAAAATATTGTGTGGTTGTTAGCTTACGTTGCCGTCCAAAAGGATTAAATACAGGATTTTGTGGGTCCTTACCAATAAGCTTATAATAAAGCTCTCGAACATTTCGGGCATCAGTATGCTTAAGTCTGATAATTGCAAGAGTTTCTGGCAATGTTACACGATCAATTTCTTGTAATATTTGGACAAGAGATTTAATATTTGCAGATTTATCAGTTATCA
Source organism: uncultured bacterium (assembly GCA_963848965.1). GTDB lineage: Bacteria > Babelota > Babeliae > Babelales > Babelaceae > CAWKFG01. The sequence goes on along the minus strand of CAWKFG010000004.1, from coordinate 766,236 downwards.
TAACAGCGCGTAGCTGTGGAAACTCTATAAGAGGTCCTGCAGAGCCACTTTTGAGTGCTTCTACAATTTGACTTATAGTCGTTAATTCTGCATTTTCAGCAAAATAGACGTACCTAATTTTAAGGTCACTATCAGGAAGAATGTCAGGCTGAGTGCCTATGAATGTTGGTAATGGTTCTCTGTTAGCAGAAGGTTTATCTTTAGAAGCACTGAGAGTTACACGATAAGTGCGCGGTAATGTTGTTGGAATTATTGAAAATCCTGCCATTTCAAGGAAGGTGGTACCCAGTTCCCATACTTGCCGTAAAGTAAGAGGAACATTTGATCTAAATGATATTTTAGTACCTGCTAAAGGTTGAGTACCATCAACTCTTTGAGGTTCTATATAGTCGTCGAGAATGAAGGTTATATTAAGATTGTCTTCTAAAAATTTAAGAAGAGCGCTGAGTTCTTTATTTTCAAAATTCATTTCGACGGTTTCTTGTGTATCAAATCCTTGCCAGGGAGCAGTATATTGAGAAAGAAATACTTCTCCTGCTGCCTTTAATTTTTTTAAAGAAACATCAGCTTCTTTTTTTTGTTCTTCAATAATCCCAGTTTCAGGAACTGCAAGTGCTTGCTCTATAACCCTTTTCTCTTCTGGAGTTTTAGGTGTGTCAATGATGCTTATTGCAGGCCGTCGTCTTCTTCCTGCTCTACGTCGTACAGGAGTGATACCAGTTTCTGCTTCTTTTGGAGTGATAGTAACAGGAGTTCTAGGGCCTGCTGGAACTGGTGCTGGTAGAGCAGCAATTTCTGCTTTTACTTTTTCTGCTGGAGCTTGTGCTGCTTGAGTTGGTATTATTACAGGAGCAGGAGCTGGCGGTACAACAGCTGGCTCTGCAGCAGGGATTGGAGCTGCAGGCACTACTGGTGGAACAGTTACTGCTTGTGTTGGTGTTATCACAGGAGCAGGAGCTATGGGTGGAACGGTAGCTAGTTCTGCAGCAGAAATTGGAGCTGCAGGCACTACTAGTGGCACAGTTACTGTTTGTGCTGTCGCTGTCACAGGAGCTGTTGGACCGGTAACTGGCTCTAGAGCAGTGCTTACTGGAGGTACTGCTTCTGTAGGGGGTACTGAAGGTACAGGTAGTGCCTCTGCTGGAGGTGCTCCTAAAGCTGCAGCATCTGCTTTTGCTTTATCTGTAGAAGCTGTATCTACAGTTTGTGTAGTTGTAACAGCTACAGGTGTTGCTGCAGTTGCAGCGTCTATTTTTGCTTTGTCTGCAGGTGTTGTAGCAGTAATTTGTGTGGTTGTAGTAACTGCTGGAGCTTCATCTGCTGCTTTAGCTTTAGCATCGGTAGGAGTTGTATCAGTAGTAACCTGTGTAGTAGTAACTGTTGATGTTCCATCTGTTGCAGCTTTAGTTTTAGTGTCAGCGGGGGTGGGTGCTGTGGCTGCAGTTTGTGTGGTTGTAACAGCAGTAGTTGTTGGTGCTGTAGGAGGCTTTGCTGGTTGAGTAACTGTTGTAGTTACTGTTGTACTAGGAGCTGGTGCAGATGGTTGAGGAGCTGCAGGAGCCGTTGCTTGCTGCTTTTTTACTGCAGCAGCAGTTTGAGCTGCTTGTGCTTGCTTTTTCCGTGCATCAGGAGCCTGAGCTCTTAATAAGAAACCAGCACTTAAAAAGGGTGCAAGTAAAACTAAAAATATGCTTTTTTTGTTTGTTTTCATAATACTACTATCTAACTTGTAAGTGGTACTCGTTTAAGAACCGCTTGTCTACTTCCATAGTGTTCCATTGCAAATTTTTCATGTCTTTTAAGCTGTTGAATATCAGCTGTATGCTTATATTTCTCCTGAAGGTTCTTATAGTATTTTGCTTTTACTTCTTCTGCATCAGCAGTAAGAGTGCTTGCTTGTGGTGTTTCTGTAGGTTGACCTACAGCAAAGAGGGTATATTCATGAGTAATTGTGCGCCCTTTTCTCAGTATTTGAACTTTTACTTGTGCTCCAAGATCAAGTTCAGAAAGTGCATTATAAATCTTTATACGATTTGTAGTAGTGCTTGGTATTATACTATTGATGTTTGTAACAATATCTCCTGGCAAGAATCCTAGTGCATATCCTATTGATTTAGTGTCCATTTTGCCAACACGGCATCCAATACTTTCACCACGCCTGAATGCACTTGTAAGGTCAAGCATTTCAATAAGCTGTGCAAGATTGCCAATGCGCGAGATAAATGCCTTTGGATTTACCAAGTACGATGTATCTGACTGTTTTTGAATGACATCAGCCCATGAAGATTCTTGTAATGCTTTTATATCAGCTTGAGCATCTGCTGGATACATATACAATGTTTCTTGTTGGCCATTTGATCTGATGAGCATAACTTTTTTAGGGAATATTCGTACTACATAAGCATCAAAGATTTTATCGCCAACACGATAGGACTCTGTTTTCTTTGTATTCGTGTTTACTATAGTTACCTGTGACTTTGCCTCATTGGTAGAAGCTATGATACCAGTAATTTTAATTGGTAAAGGATCTAAAAATTGTATAGTAGGTTTTGGTTGTGATACTACCGGTTTATTAGGAGGAGGCGGAGGAAGCACCGGAAGAGTCTCTAGTGGTTTTGGAGGAATAATAACCGGTTGATACGTTGAAAAGAGATCTCCTTCTGAATAAATAAATTGTATATCTTTTGGTTTTACGCCTTCTCGTCTGGTAGGCTCAGAAGGAGCTCCAGTTTTTAAAGGAACTCGTGGTGGAACCTCGGTAACCGCTCTCCAGGAATACATAATATATCCTACTATGGTAAGTACAAGGATCAAAAATATACTATTTAAAATCCATAAGGGGCTTCTCATTTACTTCCTTTTTGTGGTCAGAAACATGACACAATACTCTCCTCTTCATAAGATTTTGTCAAGATCAACTTATGGATTTCTGAAATTTACGGTGTTGGTACTGTTGCTATTATTTTGTTAATAATAGTATCTGCGCTTATTCCCTCAGCTTCTGCTTCATATGATAGTACAAGGCGGTGACGTAGTATAGGTAGCGCCACTGCTTTTACATCATCTGGTGTAATAAACGGACGCTTTTTTAAAAATGCATAAGCACGCGAAGCTGCGTATAGTGCAAGCGTTGCACGTGGAGAAACGCCATATGCTATATATTTTTTTATCTCTTGTAACTTAAAAAGCTCAGGAGTTCTGGTAGCAAATACTAAGGATACGATATAATCAATAATTTTTTGGTCACAGTACACTTTTGCTACAAGGTCTTGTGCTGCAAAAATATCCTCTTTTGAAAGTACTGGCTCGATAGTATCAATATTATGAGACTTTTCGATAATCTCTTTCTCTTGAGCCATAGTAGGGTATCCAATAAGCAATTTGAACATAAAGCGATCTACTTGCGCTTCTGGCAATCGATAGGTACCTTCTTGCTCAAGGGGATTTTGTGTTGCAAAGACTAAGAATGGTTTATCAAGTTTGAACGTTGTTGATCCTATGGTAACTTGTTGTTCTTGCATAGCTTCTAAAAGAGCAGATTGTACTTTTGCAGGAGCTCGGTTAATTTCATCTGCTAAAATAAGATTAGCAAAAATAGGGCCTTGTTTCGTTTCAAACTCTTGCGTTTTAGGGTTGTAAATAAGAGTACCAATAAGGTCTGAAGGCAACAAGTCCGGAGTAAATTGAATACGCTTAAAGCTTAGATTCATGGCCTTTGTAAGCGCTTTAATCATAGTAGTTTTAGCAACTCCGGGAACACCTTCCAATAGAATGTGTCCTTGGCAAAGAATACCAAGAAGCATAAAGGTAATCGTTTCTTGTTGACCTACAATAACTTTACTTACTTCTTCGGTTAATTTTTGAAAGCGAGTGCTTTCTTGTGCAAGCATATCATTTTCGTTCATGTGTGTATTCCTTAATGAAAGATTATGTGCACCATTAGTGTACTCAAAAATTAGAAGAATGGAAATGGACAAGAAATTATCTCTCAAGGAATAGAGAACGCGGTAGATCTACAAAAAAATAAAGTTTGTTTACAAAAAATCATCATCTTATATACTATTAGCAAATATATAGTTTAATTGTTCGTTCTTACTAGTAAAGTTAATAAAATGAATTATAGAAAATTACTTTTACTAAGCATTCTTGTGTCCTTTACATCCTTAGCTATGCAAAAAGAGAAAAGTGGTCCCATGGCTGCTGAACATGTATCGTTAACTTCTAAATTTTTTATTGCTAGTGAAGAGGGAAATGTAGGGCAGCTCAAAAAGCTTTTAAAGAAAGGGGTTGCTGTTGATGCGCGCACTGGTGGTGATGATAGAACTGCTTTAATGATTACTGTAATTAAAAGGCATAAGTCAGCAATATTAGCACTTTTAGCTCACAATGCTTGTGTCAATGCTAAGAGTAAGAGCGGGTGGACGCCTTTGATGATTGCTGCTCAGTATGGAGATGTAGAAATAGTAAGAATGTTGTTAGCTGCAGGAGCTGACATTAATGCTAGAAATTATAAAAATTGTACCGCCTTACTATGTGCTGTACTTGCCGGTCATAAAGAAATCGTAGAAATACTTTTATCTTATAACGCTGATACTAATATTAAAAGTGATGATGGTACTGCACTGCTATTTGCTGCACTCAGTGGATATGAAGAAATAGTAGAAATGCTTTTGCAAGCTGGTGCTCTTATTGATACTCAAGATAGACTCAGAAGGACTGCCTTAATTATAGCTTCAAAGGGAGGGCATAAGAAAGTAGTAGAGGTGCTTTTAGCTCACGGTGCTGATGTTACTGCTCAAGATAATAATGGTAATACAGCCTTACATTGGGTTACAGAAATAGGACATGAAGAAATAGTACAATTACTTATAAATCATGGTGCCGATAGTAATGCTAAGGCTCATAATCATGGGACTCCCTTAATGTTGGCTGTAGATTGGAAACACAAGAAGATAGTAGAAATACTTATAAATGCAGGAGCAGATGTTAATGCTCAAAGTAATAATGGGTGGACTCCTGTGCTCTTTGCTGCCCAAAATGGTTGTAATGAAATAATGAAAATCCTTTTAGCACACAAAGCGGATATTAATGCTCAAACTGATAATGGTTGGACTGCTTTAATGTATGCTGCTGCAAATAATTATAAAAATATAGTAGAATTGCTTTTAGCTTGTAATGCTGCTCCTAATACTAAAACAAATGCTAATGTTACTGCTTTAATGATTGCTGCAGGTAATGGCTATAAAGAAATCGTAGAGAAACTTTTAACTGCAGGCGCAGATAGTAATGCGCAAGATAAAAATGGCTTGACTGCCATAATATATGCAGTAAAGAAAAATCATAAAGAAATAGTAACTCTTCTTATCCAAAAAGCACAAAATACACAACAGATACTAGCTGTAAAAGAAGAGCAAAGAAAGATAGGGTGCTGCTATACGTGTAAGCAAGATAAAAAGAAGTTCTATAAATGTTCTCTTTGCAGGAAAGTAAAATACTGTTCACAAGAGTGCCAAAGAAAGGATTGGCAAGAACATAAGTATGTATGCTTACAGCAAGCAGTAACAAGATTAAAGAATGCTATTGATACTATTGTAGATGAAAAAGGGAAAACATTACTCATGTATGCAGCAACTGCAGGTCACAAAGAAGTGCTAGAAAAGCTTATAACTTTAAAAGTAGATATAAATAAGCAAGATGCACAAGGTAATACAGCGCTTATGTATGCAATAAAGCACAGGCATATAGAATGTATAGATATGCTTATAGATGCAGGAGCAGATATATATCTTAAGGATAATGAAGAAAAAACAGCTGTTGATAAAGCACAAGAAGGCTATTTACAACGAGCTTTACTCAGCAAAGAATGTAGAAAAGGACGTATCTTTTTAGAATCTATAGATTGAGAGCGTCTTTTAATAAAGAAAAAGGAACTTGCTCTATTGCTGTCTTAATCCCAGGGAAAGAATCGTTGACATTACTTTTTATTTAGTGCTACTATTAATTAAAAAATTAAAATAAATTTAAAAGGCAATGTATGAATAATAATTAGTATAGCAGAAGGGTTATAGAGAAGTATACTTCATTTTTTGCATACTTGTGCCATACTTAAGATAAGATCTTATTGTGCTATTTGGCGGAGAATTGATGAAACTGCTTCCTCTTGGTATTAGTGATTTTAAGAAGATTATAGAAGGTAATTACTATTACGTTGATAAGACTTCTTTTATAGACGAATTACTTGGTTTTTCAAGCGATGTCATTCTTATTCCTCGTCCAAGAAGATTTGGAAAAACACTTAACCTTTCTATGCTTAAATATTTTTTTGAATCTACATCTACAAGCAATTCATATCTTTTTCATGGTACTCATATTTGGGAACGTGCAAAGTATAGATCATTACAAGGGCTTTATCCAATTATATTTTTAACATTTAAGGGTATTAAGGCAGATAATTGGAATCAAGCGTATGAGTATATTATTTCGATTATTGCTGAAGAATTTGCTCGGCATGCTGAATTTGTCTTACCACAATTGCCTGAATATGAGCAGAGAGACTATGAAGCAATCCTTTATAGAACAGGAAGTGTTGTTGATTTTGGGCGTAGTTTATTTTTTTTAAGTAAGCTTCTTAATCGTTACTATAACCAGCGGGTGATGGTTCTCATAGATGAATATGATGCACCTATTCATACAGCATATGCACATGGATATTATAAAGAGCTTGTCAACTTCATGCAGGAGCTGTTAACAGCAGTGTTAAAAGATAGTCCTTATCTTGAGAAAGGTATTTTAACAGGTATTTTGCGTATAGCAAAAGAAGGTATATTTTCAGGACTTAATAATCTTAATGTTTTTACGCTGCTTGATAAAAACTTTTGTGATAAATTTGGTTTTACACCTAATGAAGTTCATGAGCTCCTTATAGAGCAGGAGCTTTTACAAGAAGAAGAAAATATAAAGATGTGGTACAATGGATACAGTGCCAATGGTGCAGTACTTTATAATCCATGGTCTGTTCTTGAATGTGTAAGAACAAGAGGAATTCTGAAAGCTTATTGGGCTAACACAAGTAATAATTACTTGGTAAAAAGACTTATTGCACATTCAACGCAAGAAGTAAAAGTAGAATTAGAATTACTACTTACAGGAACTCAAGTTACCAAAGAGATTGATGAAAGACTTGTTTTCCCTCATTTAGATCACAGTTCTACAGCATTGTGGAGCCTCCTTTTGTGGACTGGCTATGTAACTTATAACTCTCATGAAATAAAAGAAGGGAAGGACATCTGTGCGCTTATATTGCCCAATAAAGAAATAAAGTTACTCTATAAACACCTTATTCAAGAGATTTTTGATCAGTCTTTACCTGCTGCTCGTGTCCAAGTGCTTTTAGATGCCCTCAAGACTAGTAACATTAATAGGATAGCGGAGCTCTTGCAGGAGTTTGTGGTAAATAGCATGAGTATGTTTGATATTCCTGATACTGAACCGGAACGGAGCTATCACCTTTTTGTTTTAGGACTTCTTGTAAGCTTTAGTGATGATTATGAAGTTTCGTCTAATAAAGAAAGTGGTTATGGAAGATATGATATTATGCTTATTCCTAAAGAAAGAATTAGACCGGGTTATATCATAGAGTTTAAGAAGGCTTCCTCCTTTCAGCAAGAAACATTAGAAAGTGCAGCTCAAAAAGCTTTAGAGCAAATAATAGAGAAGAATTATACACAAGAGCTTAGAAAACGTAGGATACAGCATATATATGCTCTTGGTATAGCGTTTAAAGGCAAGCAAACGTTGCTTAAAGCACAGCTCATTCCTTAATTAAGCTTATTGGCTTTCTATGCACTTTTTCTTGTAAAAATTATTAGCACAAGAGCCTATTTGGCTCTTGTGAAATGTCTTTATGAGAGTAATAAAAAGCTATCTAAGAGTGTAAGTGCTACGTTAGAAATTGAAAGAGCTGATGGCAATTCGAAAGTATTACATACTTGATTGAATTGGAAGCGTTCGCGACCATATACCTCTTGAGATCCCTTAGCAAAATAGATATCGCCTTCAGATTGGATTATATTAAAGATCATGCCTGAGTTCATGAGTATCTGCTTGTGCAAGAGGTCAAAATTGGGTTGCAGTAATATAGAGCTTGCATCGCAACTTATGATAATATTACTCTTAAGATTTGTAAAAGATTGGCAATCTTTTACATAATCATCTACATGCTCATAAAGGACTACTTCTACTTCTTTTCCAAGAGCCTTAAACCATTGACAAAAAGAAGTAAAGATATGGTGGTATGCTATAGAAAAAACCATTTCTCTTATATCTTTTATAAGTTCTATACGAGAAGTTTGCTTTTTGAGGCATTCCATTACCCATTCATGTATAAACTCAGCTGTACAATCGTCTAGCGCTATAGAGGATGAGATCGAAAACTTTTTCTTGAGATGTCGGTATACGTGTAGAGTCTTTGCATACTCAGTGTCTATAAGATTAATACGTATATGGTGATATCCTTGGTTGAGAATTTTTGAAAGAAGTACCGTTGTTTGGAAAAGCTCTCCGCATCCAAAATCGGTTAGAGTGATTTTTTGCTTTTTATCTGTAAAAGTTTGTTGAGTATATGTTACGACCTCATCTTCAAAATACTTTCTTGCAGCAGGTTTATCAAGTCGAGAAAGAGGGCATCCAATACATTCTCTTACTGTATGAATGAAAGTAAGGAAAGTATTATCGCTAAAATAGTCTTTCAAAAGCTTGTAATCACTATAGGATAACTGTGCAAAGAATGGAAGGTCTTTATCATTATAAAGAGCTAGTATATCAAATGCTTGAGCAAGTTCTGCTTCTGTAGTAGGTGGATCAAATTCGAATGGCTTACCAAGAACTTTTTGAATGAGCCTTGGGTTGCATGAAAGTACTTTTGCAAGTATATGAGCTCGTGTATACCCCTCATAAAGAAATCGTGCTGGATTACCTGCTTCTTGAGGTCCTTTTAAGAGCCTTTGTAATTTTGTTTTGCGCTCACATTGTGCTTTTAATGTGTTACTCCGCTTGCAGAGCCAATCAGGTAGCCTGTCTATAAAAAAACTCAATGGTAGCTTATCAATTTTTTCCTCAAGTATATGTTCTACTTGAAAGCCTATCTCACTTAAAAGATGCTTTGGGTCAGCAGTAAGCGTACTTAAGAGTTTTTGTATATCTTTAGGAGAGTAAGGATGGTGATGCGTACTTACTTCTATACCTTCACTACAAAGCAGTTGGCTAAAAAGTGTTAAAAGAGAAAAGAAAATATATACTTTCATATGTTTCCAGGAAATTTAATAGTTATTTAATATATTTTTGTTAGTATATCAAATTATTTAACATTAGTATATTTCAAGTTCATAACAATAGATACGCTAGACTGTAATGGAGCTTATAGCTTTATACCAATTTAGCTTTATGTCCGCTGCTATGTTAGCCATAGCCTTTGGCGAAGGTTAATAGCTTATGAGCGTATGCGGGAAGATCTTGAGCGAAGGAGGAAGGCTGATATATAGCTTTTTTAAAAATTTATAAATGTTTCATAACACCATTCTCAATTATGTAAGCAATGTGATGCTGACCTGTTTGGCGCGCTAAAACAGCAACAGTTTCATGAAATACGTTAGTGAGCGAAACATCTGCTTTTTGACTTAACAGATAAAGAACTGTCTCAGTACGGCCAGCACGAGCTGCTACCATAAGAGCAGTATTGCCTTGTTTTCCTTTGCTATTAACAGATACTTTGTTTTGTAGCCTCTTTAATGCTTCTATATTGCCCGTTTCTGCTGCATTAAGAAAACTTTCTGTTAAACTTTCTTGTTTTTCAGCGTCTTTCTGGCCTAATTGCTTAGCATATTCTTTTAGAATAGCCATTATTTTAAACAAAGTAGAGCGCGAGCTGTGCCATGCTCCACCATTTATGCGTGCTAATGTTAAAGGAGTATGGCCGCGCCTGTTTTTTATAGTAACATCAGCTTTATGATCTAAAAGGCATTTTACTATAGTGCTATGTCCTTCTGATAGAGGAAATGCTTCAGCAAGAGAATGTAGAGGCGTATTGTTATTATTATCCTGAGCGTTAACATCAGCGCCATGAGCTATAAGTAAGTCTACTATTTCTTTATGTCCTTTGTTTATTGCATGATGTAGAACAGTTTTACCTTGAACATCTTTGGTCTGTATGCTTGCTCCATGTGCTAAAAGATATTCTACAATACTTGTTTTACTAGCCTCTATCGCTCTACGAAGAGCTGTCGCGCCATCCTTAGCTTTGCCATTAATATCGATCTTATGGTTAAGTAGGAAGGCTATGGATTCAAGAGCTTTAGTGCTTGGCGAGGTACATACTATATGCAAAAGAGAGTTGCCAAGCCTATGGGATCGGTGTAAAGAGAGATCAATTCCTTTTTCTTTAAAAAAAGAAAGGAGAGGTATATCTGCGTTATAAGCTGCTTTTTCGATGATTTGTTTAATGAGCACTTCTCGTTTTAGAACAGGGGTTGCGATAATAAGTGCTTCTACAAGAGGCATGCTGAATTGCTGACAATCAATGGCTTTAAGGAGATTATGTCTCTTATCTCCTAGAACCTGTTTAAAGGTACTAATTGCATCTTGTAGTTCTTTTGGTAACGATTGTAGCTCGTCTGGTTTGTCTATTTGAGCAAGCTTAATAATGACAAGTGAAAGTAAATTTGCAGGTGTATTACCAAAAGGTATCACTTTACAATTTAGCTTAAGAAGCTTTTGGACTCTTTCTTGGCTTTCTTTTTCTTCTAATTGCTTGAGGGTAAGAGCCATCCTTGCTTGGGCCTGTTTTCTACGATCTGCTCCTTCAGAAATTGTAGCATTTGGAGCAAGAAAGGCACTATGATCATCAAAACATATAGAAAAAGTAGGCTTTATCTTATCTTTTTTTTCTATACGGCCAGTAACTTCAAGAGGATGTACAGTAGACTCAATAAAATACTGAAAAGTTCCGTTTATCGGTGACGGTTGTGGTGCTCTAACTGTTCTAAGCGGAATAGTGAGGGTACTAATATTATCACCTGCTAGTCTATTGTCACCGACCGGTGGATGATCTTCGTTTTGAGAATTTGTACTATAAGGTTCCGTGTCAATCAAGGGAAGGAAGCTACAATCTCTATCATCTTGTACTGTTCCACTTACATAACCGCTTGTAGATATTATTGGTCCTCCTGAATTACCTCTTTCAAGCGCAGCTGATATTGGAAAATAAGGGCCGGTCAGGCTATGTGCTGAGCTTGAAGAGCTTTCTTCCTGTTCAAGCTGTATACTACTTTGAGACTCTGCCGCACAGGTACCTCTATTACTGGTTATCTCTTGATTAATTGATTGTTCTTGCATTAAAGGAGCAGTAATTGATTGGTTTAATAGGAAGATAAGCCTTTGTACCTCCTGCCATTCTTGTGAGCTTACAGGAATAGTAAGATGAGGAGAGCTTGGTGATTGTTCTTTCTCCATTGTATAAATAGAGAAACCTATGAGCACAAGGTTTATAAGTAAAATTATTTTAAGCATTCGGTACCTTTGTTCATAAATTTTAATGACTATTTTATGTTATATTATAATATAATTTATTTATTGGCAAGTATGTTGGGTACTATAATGGATTACTAGTTATTTTTGTACATCAAGAAACTATACCAGGGTCTGAAAAAGTAAAAGAATGTAGCTATAGACCTGAAACGCTATTACTTGAAAAGCTCTTGAGCGTAATCATTCTATGCTCAAGAGCTTTTTGTTAAGAGTTGTCATATTTTTGATAGGTACTAAGAGAAAAATGTATGAGCTCTCATAGATAGTTTGAGCTTATGCCTTTTCTACTATATTACTTGATTGTTGGTAAAATCGTTTTGCTAGAAGACCAAAGCACCAGCGAGCAAGAAAGGACGGTAAAGCAAAGTTATTGCCCATAGATGGGTATATTTTTGCTTCTGTTTCACCTTCGCGACTTCCTCGGACAACCTTAGTTACTATTACACGTCCCCCTAATGCAAGTTGAGAATCATATGAAAGCTTACTTTGAAGCTCACCTCTGTAGACATACCCTACCGGGCGTCCACACAAGATATAAAAAAAGGTATCGTGTAGTAAAGAAGTGCTATGTGTATTATCATACATGGCATTAAGAGAAAAGAAGGAGGAAGGCTGATATATAGCTTTTTAACAAAGTTAAGCAAGAGTTCTCCCAGCTTCTATAAGTGGGAGCGGACAACGGTTGGGGTAAGTTTGTTACAATGCTAGGCTATAAGCTTGCAGACAGAGGCAAACAGCTGATAAAGATAGACAAATGGTTTCCTTCATCTAAAACGTGTCTTCATGCGGTAATATAAAAGAAAGTCTAGAACTATCAGAAAGATAGTATGATTGTCAGCATTGCGGATATTCTCAAGACAGAGATATCAATGCTGCTAGAAATATAAGAACCGCTGGGGTGGCGGGGATAGCCTAATCAATATCTTGAGGTTGCTCAAGAGTTCTTAGGAAGTCACACCTCTACTGGTGGAGGTAATTCACGAGCGGTCTATTACCACTTAATATCTAGCATCTGATTTCTTTGTATAAATGCCATGAATGCCGAATGGAACATGGTGTGGAAGTTCTGCTCTACCAAGCTCAGTAAACGTTTCTGCGTTTAAAATAAGTAAAAACGAAGTTCCTTTTTGTGCATCAAGTACAACTGAAAGAACAATACCATCGTCCTCTTTTTGAGCTTGTGGAGATGGTACAAATACAGGTTCTCCTGGATAGCACTTATCTTGATACCATTTTTTTACCTCTTTTGTTTTTACATTAATTTTTGCAAGCATATCAAACACATAAGACATCTCTTTATCATTTCTGCCTGCAGCGTATACATACGTATAGTCTTTGCCATTAAATGAGTCATTAATACGTGGTAGTTCAATAAGCTCTTGTGAGATAGCCTCTTGTGTTATCTGCTTTGTTTTCATTGCAACTGTATAACGTGTTAACTTACCAGTTTCTACAACTTCAACGTCAGGTTCTGCTACAGGAGTAGAACTTTGTTTGTGCTTTTGAGCTAAAATTTTATCTAATGACGCTTGTCCAATGTCTTTGCCATCAGGATATGCTATAAGATCAAGTATAAGACTATCATCTTGTTCATATGCATTTACATGATGGAATGTGAAAAATGCAGGTCCTTTAAAAGAGCCAATGAGTTTATCATTAATTCTGTCAATAACAATAAACTGAGTTCCTCGCTCTGGCTGCCATTTAAAGTTCTTGATAAATGCTTGTTGCTTTAAAAGAAGATCAAGTGGATTAACTACTAAAGGGATAGCAGTTAGAATTGCATACTGTTTTGTAAGTGCAAAGCTATGCATATACGAAGGTCTATCTACTTCTATGGTAGCAATAGGCTGTCTTTGTGTTGTTCCATCTTTAATGCGATAAAGTACAAGCTTGCTGACTCGTCCAAATTGAGTAAGGTAACTTATATGCTCTTTTCTTTCTGGATCATACTGCGGATGTGCACTTTCATGTATTTTTGATTTTGGGAATGTGTCGTTGTAATGTAAGACACCAAGCGTATCAAGTGTCTTTGAATCAAATGTGATAGGTAATGGAGTTTCAGTTAATGCTATGAAGGTATCTGTATACCGTGCGATGTTAACGTTTGCATTTGGCATAGATAGCTTTTTAGAAGCTGGAACAAAGAACGAGAAAAATCTTTTAAACAGTGATTTACAAGGGTCTTGCGCAAAGCCTGCGTATGACATCTTACCTGTTCTTTGAACAGTCTCATAATCGTCAGAGCGTAAAAATTTATTAGCGTATGAGACTTTACCATCATGAAATGAAAATGCATGCAGCATACCAAGTCCATCAAACCAATTAGACACTGCACTGTTGCCTTGGGTAAACTTTGCAGGACCATTACGAAGCAGTGTCCCAGAGAGCCATACAGGAATTGTTCCTTTGATAGGCAGATCTTCAAGAGCTACTTCTTTATCAAGGTTAGTAAAACCAACTCTATAAGTACCTGGTATAAGGTTGGCATAGAGTGTGTAAGGAGATGGTTGAGTTGGATGTAAAGTGCGATAGCCTATGTATATACCAACAACTAATAAGATAAAAATAATAAGTGCTTTCTTCATGCAGTTCTTTCTTTTCTTATACTTAAATAATATTAGTATAGAATCTGCATAAAAAGTTGTCCACGTATTTTAAAGTTAGAATATTCAATAAGATTTATTTACCTTCTTGCTTGGTTTCTTTACGCTTACCTTGTTCTTCTGATAATGGTGAAGCGGGAGCAGGCATAGTACTTTTGCCCATAGAATACGTAGATGTTGAACTAAAGATGTACCCCTTTTCTAAAGGATCTATTTCTGTGTTAGCAGAAAGGTGCGGTAGTATATTGAGTAAAGTAGATCGTGTACTATGTAAACCTAAAATGGCTCTATCTTCATCTTCCGACTGGCGTAAAAAAGATAATAGTCTTTGTACTTCCTGCTCTTGAAGAGAGGTAGTATTAGTAGATTGAGGAGAACTTAATTGCTGTTCTTCCATTGTGTAACTAAAAAAGTTGAGTGTCATAAGGGTTATAAGCAGTATTATTTTAAGCATTCTGTGCCTTTATTTTTAATTTTAATAAATATTTTATATTATAATATAACATAATTCGTTTATTAGCAAATATACTACATAATATAATGGATTTAATGGTTATCTTTGTATATTAAGGCACTATAACAGTATCTGAAGAAGTTAGAGAGTTGGACATTGCTACTTGAAAGGCTCTTGAGCAGAAAGAAATTACGCTCAAGAGCTTATCTGTTAACAACTTTCGTATCTGTGATAAGTACTAAGAGAAAAGTGCATGAATACTTATGTCTGAGTTTATGCCTTCTCTACAATATTGCTTGATTGTTGATAAAATCGTTTTGATAAAAGATTAAAGCACCAGAGAGCTACGGATAGTGGAAGAGCATACGCTGTACTATTGGAAGGGTATACTTTCGCTTCTATATCGCCTTCATGATCTCCTCGTACAACTTTTGTTACTACCAAACGTCCGCCATCTGCAAGCGGAGAATCGAATGACAATTTGTTTTGATAATGTCCTCTGAAAACATATCCTTCTGGATTACCACACACGGAGTGAAAGTTTACACCGTTTGCTAGTGGAGAGTTATTTTCTTTATTATACATAGCATTAAGAGAAAAGAGGAAGGTTATTATAGTTGCTAATAAAATATATCTATGTAGCATAAGGCCCCCTTTATTTATAAGGATTATACAGTTTTATTGAATAATAGTAGGCTAAATATTTGTTTTTTTCAACACCCTCTTTTTACCGGTATGGCATAAAAAGGTGCGTAGCAGCAAGGGTTTTTTTAATTATTATACCTCAAATAAGCATTACAATTGCTATTTGAAATTAAAAAATGGTAATATAAATAGTAAAGGTATTAAACAATTTTTATGCAAAGGGAAAAAGAGTATGAAAAAGTTATGGATGGTTCTTACATTTACTCCACTGTGCATAGCACAAGAGTTTGAAGATGCAGCATCTAGGACAGCAGGTGATGAGGAAGAGATTATTATTGATATTCAACCTGAAGAAACTGCTCGGGTATCTGAAACGCGAGAGCCCATAAGAAGAGAGGATATTCAGCGCATTGTTGCAAAATTGTTAAAAGATAAAAGATCTGCAGCTTCTCGTGCACCAGGGCGTGTATCTATTCCTTATACGAATATTGTTCGTGCTTTAGGAACGGCTAGCAAAAGTGAAGAATTTAAAGATTCATTAGATAATGTAATCGAAAGCTTAAGAGATAGCTTTGCAATATTAGTATCTAAGATAAATGAAGTATTAAGTGATACTGATAGACAAACGTTACTAAATCTTCTGACTCGTTTTGGAACTATTCTTGAAAGAGTAAAAGAAAATCCTGCACTATTACAGCAAAGAGCTATTACAGATCCTGAAATTCTAGAAGATATGAACTATTTGCGGCTTGAATTCCTTACAAAGGTACTACCAGCATTGAGTGTTTTACAGCTACAAGAAGCTAAGCAGTCAAAGGCTATGCAGACAAAGCATT
Organism: uncultured bacterium; assembly: GCA_963848965.1. Lineage (GTDB taxonomy): Bacteria > Babelota > Babeliae > Babelales > Babelaceae > CAWKFG01. The sequence goes on along the minus strand of CAWKFG010000004.1, from coordinate 750,115 downwards.
TTCGAAAAACAGCAGAGTTCTTCCTTGATGTTGTACAAGACGCTCAGGAAATTTTAGGAAGATCAGAAGGCGACGAAGACTAATATTACTTTTTAAATCTTCGTTGACGCATACGTATAGTAACATCAGGTTGAATAGGGCCTTTTAAAAGACCGCGGATGAATTGATAGACATAAGGATTATCTGAGTCCCAAATAGTTTTTGCATCACCAAAGTATTTTATTTGGCCCTCTTGCAATAGTGCTACATGATCAACATACTTGAATATCTCAACATCATGTGAAATAACTACTGAAGTTACCTTAAATCGCTTTTGTGTGTCTGCGATAAGCTCATAGACAAGTCGAGATGTTATAGGATCAAGGCCAGTTGTCGGTTCATCATAGAGGATAATTGAAGGGTTAGAAATAAGAGTTCGGGCAATGCCTACTCGTTTGCGCATACCACCAGAAAGCTCTGAAGGGTATTTATAAAGAATATCTTCACCAAGATTTACTAAAGCGAGTTTTTCTTTGACTATAGGCGTTACTTGCTCTAAAGAAGCACCATGCTCTAACAATGTGAGCCCTACGTTTTCAAGGATGTTTAAAGAATCAAGAAGTGCTGCAAACTGAAATACATAGCCGCACTTTTTAAAAAGCTCTTCTTTTTGCTTTTCTTTTAGAGTTGTTATATCTTTGCCTTCAATGAGTATTTTGCCAGACGTAGGCTTAATGAGCCCCATAATTTGCTTTAATAAAACTGATTTACCTTCTCCAGATCTTCCTATAATGCACGTAGCTTTACCTGTTGGAATGCTGAGTGTAATGCCATTAGTAATCCAACGATCATCAAATTGCTTTTTAAGATCAATAAGTTCAATCATATGCCCACCTTAAACAAGAGTGAACTTAAAAAGTAATTAGCTACCAGAATAGCTATAGAGCCTATAACGACACTTTGTGTTGTTCCTTTGCCGACACCTTCTGCTCCACCAGATGTTGTATAACCCATGTAGGTACCTACTGTTGCAAGAATAAGGCCAAAAAAGCTCGACTTTATAAGGCCGCCTAAAATGTCTTTGAGCATTATATATTGCTGAATGTTTGTCACATACGTGCTTGCATTTAAGTCTGATGCATAAGCAGTATAAAGATATCCTCCTGTAATACCGCAGATCATTGCAAAAACCGTTAGAAAAGGAAGAATAACAGTAGCTGCTACAATACGAGGTACAACAAGATATTGATAAGGATTAATACGCAAGGTTCGTAAGGCATCTATTTGTTCAGTAATTTGCATAGTACCAAGTTCTGCTGCCATGGCAGAACCACAACGGCCAGTAACCATAAGAGCAGTAAGAACGGGCCCCAATTCTCGTGTTATACCTAGAGCTACGACAACACCAAGCACCTCTTCACCACCAAAGCGTATAAGACCAATATAGGTTTGTAAGGCAAGAGCGAAGCCTACAGAAAGGCTGCTTAACACAATGATGGGAAACGAATCAACTCCTATACGTTTCATTTGGATAGCAAGCTGCTTTGTTTTTAACTTTGTAGAGAAAAAGGTTGAAATGCTATTAAGTACAAATAAAACAAAGGCGCCTAATCCATACAAAGCATAGAGGGCTGAAGTACCAAGGACAGTAAACAGTTCCATCGGTACCGTCCTATAAAGTTATTTTTGAGGCTGCTGTGCTGGTTGTTGAGCTTGTGCTGTAGGTGCCGCAGGAACCTTAATAGCAGGAGCTGCTTGTTGTGTGCTCAGCTGTCCAAGGATATCAGAAGTAACAGGCTTTTTAATCATAGCAATAACTAATGAACCACACATAAAAATGGTTCCCATAACCCAGGTAGCTTTTTGCATCACATCTTGACCGCCAGAACCACCAAATAAAAGCTGGGTACCACCGCCCAAGTTACCAAGGCCCATACTGCTTTTACCTTTTTGAATAAGGATAAGAAGTATAAGTGTAGCACAGAGGACAACGAATAATGTTATAAGTAAACCGTAAAGCATAAAAATCCTTTAAATTTCGCTAAACTATGACTTTAATTTAGACTAGGATACAAACTTTGCCTTCTAGCAAGGGCTATTGCCTTCTTTATAAGAGTATTGTAACTTATCTATACTACCATTATAAAACACTTTTGCATACTATGCAATGCTCAAAGTTATAAGGCTCTTATTTCTCTAGCTTCTATGATATACTAAGATAATGACTTAAGAAAGAGACAACGAACTCAAAAACTCTTAGGAAAAGGTATATGAAGAAACTTCCTATAGGTATCAGCGATTATAAAAAGCTTATTGAGGGCGATTATTACTATGTTGATAAAACATTTCTTGTAAAAGATCTTATAACTGTTGGAGGAGAGGTGACTCTTATTCCTCGTCCTCGGAGATTCGGTAAAACGCTTAATTTATCAATGCTCAGATATTTTTTTGAGCGTACTCAAGAAAATAATGATCATCTTTTCCATCCGATGGATATTTGGAAAGAAGCAAATTATCGCCACTACCAAGGACGTTACCCAGTTATTTTTCTTACTTTTAAAGATGTTAAAGTTGCTACCTGGGAAGATGCTTATAAACATATTATAAATGTTATCTCAGATGAATTTCACCGACATGCGTCTGTTGTTTTAGGGACGCTTTCTTCTTACCAAAGAGTTGAATACGAAGCAATCTTGTCAAAGTCGGCCGATAAGGTAGCATTTGAAAGAAGTCTTTTATTTTTAACAGAAGTTTTATATGCATGCTATAAAGAAAGGGTTGTTGTTCTTTTAGACGAATATGACGTTCCTTTGCATGCAGCATATATGCATGGGTATTATACCTCTATGCTTGAGTTTATGAGGTCTATTCTTACAGGAGTGCTTAAAGATAATCGTTATTTAGAGCGCAGTGTACTTACGGGAATTCTTGCTCTTGCTAAGTCAGGGATATTTACAGGGCTCAATAATCTTAACGTTTTTACTCTCACAAGTGTACATTTGGCGGATAAATTTGGTTTTACTGATGAAGAAATAAAAGTGCTTTTCCAGGATTTTGCATTACAAAGTCTTTATAAAGACGTTCGTGCTTGGTATAACGGATACACTTTCGGCCATATGACTACTCTCTATAATCCGTGGTCTGTTTTGAAATGTGCTCAAAATCAAGGCTCTTTAGAATTATATTGGGTTAATACCAGCGATAACGTACTTTTGAAAAGGCTTATTGCTCGAGCAGATAGAGCCACAAAAACTGAGCTTGAAGATCTTTTACATGGTGACATACTTGTTAAAGAGATAGAAGAATCAATTACTTTTTCAGAAATTGAGCAAGTTCCACATGTCTTATGGAGTTTGTTACTTTTTACTGGATATCTTACCTATATTCATTATGAACTTATAAAAGGAAAAAAAGTTTGTTCTCTTATCATTCCAAATGAGGAAGTATCACATCTGTATGCCTCTTTAATCAAGGCAATTTTCATAGAAGCTATAGTTGGTCATCAAGCAGAAGAGTTATTGAAAGCACTTGTGCAGGGTAATACAGTAGTTTTTCAAGAACTGCTTCAGGGCTTTGCTCTTAATAGTATGAGTATGTATGATTTACCAGCTTCGGAACCAGAAAAGAGTTATCATCTTTTTGTGCTCGGTCTTTTAGTTATGCTGAATGATACATATGAGGTAAAGTCAAATCGTGAAAGCGGATTCGGACGATATGATATTATGCTGATTCCTCGAGAACCGCATAAGCGTGGAATAATAATCGAATTCAAAAAGGTATCTGAATTAGAGAATCTTGAATCTGCAGCTCAAAAAGCTCTGGATCAGATACACCAAAAACACTATGCTCAAGAGCTACGATCACAAGGCATTAAAGAGAGTATAGCTTACGGTATAGCATTCCATGGCAAAAAAGTACTTGTAAAATCAGAAGTACTTTAGGTTACAGCAATTATGTACCGCTATGAGTCCAAATAGAGACAGTACTATCTTTGTGGGCAACTGCTAAACGGTGTCCTTGTGCTGAAACCTCTGTACAGCGACCTTTAAGCTGGAAAAGAGGCTCTACTCTTGTAAGATCATATATATAGACCATTTTGTGAGTGCTCATAAGAATAAGGTTATGAGAAAGATATGAGACCATAGTTATATAAGGTGCTTGATAAGTTATATCGTATGAAGGTACTTTAAGTGTTTTTATGCATTTTCCTGTCTTTATGTCAAAGATATAAGTACAGCCGTCATTACCTCCACAAGCGATAGTACAGCTATCGGGAGAAAATGCTAATGGAGATGTGAAAAAAATCTTTTCATTGTTATTTCTTAGCGATCTATGATGCTGTAGTTGCCCATTCTTTAAATTACCAGTGTAAATAATGGGCTCACCGTAATCACCTCTCATTGCTATATAACGTTCATCAGGAGAAACTGCTAGCGTAGCTGGCTTAAATGGAAGCTTATAAGGCACTGTAAATAGAGCTTTCGTTTTAACGTTAAAAATGTGCATTTTTGGTGTTGCATCTTTAAAAGAGCAAAAAACCAACTGATCTGGAGAAAGCCATAAGAGGGGTATTGAAGATCCATAGTAAGGTGGATAATGTCCGTAAAACGGTGGAATATCAGAATCCTTATCAGGCCGTTGCCAACCAATACAATGCTTAAAAAGTCTTATTTGCTGCTTATTAGAAACATCCCATACTTCTAAAGATGCACTTGTAGCAACTGCTAAGGAGGCTTCTGTAGGTGAGAAAAGCATTTTATGTATAGCACCATAGCTTTGAGAAGATATAGTTCCTTCATAAAGATAGTTTCCTGTGGTACTATTACACACAACTACTTTTTTTCCTAATCCAAGAGCTATATGATTTGTAGATTGGCAAAAAGCGAGCTCATGAACGCTCGTTATAGGATAGCCAGATATTTGTGACCACGTGCGAGGAGCTATTGTTTGTATCTGCTTATAACCAACAGTGGCATTAAGAGGAAATGTTACAGAATTTTCATCATGACCAACAAGCTTAAAATGTGTAACCTTAAACTGTTTTCTAATTGTTCCAGCAAGCGCTTCTGCTTTTTCTTGTAAAGCTTCCTTAACTGTTTGCATAAGAACCGTAACATCCTGGTCATTTTCTTCACAGATACGACCTAAAGTGATGTGAGCACGAAAAGGGAATGTTCTTTCTATACAGGAAGGCAAAGTGCGTATACGATCGTTTAATGCATCTGCTAAAGCAGTTAGTTTTACCGAAGGTGCTAATATAACTACAATAGATAAATAATTCTTTTTCTTTTTACCATTACAGGTAACTTCAAATTTTCCTTGCCACACATCATAGGTAGCTTTTTTTAATTCATCAGTGAGACCAAAGGGCGTATGAGTGCTTGCTACAGAGCTTAAAATAGAAGAAAGCGCTGGTTCTACTTCTAACATTCCAGAAGCACTTAAGGTATCGTTTTTTAAGTAGCGGAGAGTAATATGACTAGCATATGGTGAGTGATCAAAAATATAATGAGCATTTTGAGCAGCTTGGTTTACTTTGCCAATAGCAGTTTTTACCGTTTCTTGAGCGTAATGGATCGTTTTTTGCATATTGGCAGGAACATCTATGACAAGTACAATACCAGCCTTAAGGATACTGGTAAAAAATAGCACTAAGGTTAAAAAATATGTAACGTTATTTTTAAGGTATGGAGCCATCAATTCCTCTTTTAATGGTTTACAATAGCATGAAAATGAGAGAATCTCAATGGGTTAGTAGATTGATGTGTTAGGCTTTTGAAAAGAGATAAAAAGAAGCTATACTTTCTACATGTTTATAGATCTTTTACCTTTAACTGTAAGGAGTTTTCATGACAAAATATTTCTTTTTATTAGTTGTATTATGCTGTTCTGCTGTAGGTGTAAGAGCAATGGAAAAAGAAGCTTCTGAGGATGTAAAATTAACAGCAAAAGCTCCATCGCCTATAATTGAGATTACCAAAGAGCGAGCTTTGATGTTGGAGTTTCCAGGAATTATGGTCGTAGATTGTTTTGGAGATCAGTGTCCTCCTTGCAAAATGATGGCTCCTATCTTTGAAGAGGTAGCCCAGGAGTTTAGCAAAGATTATGCATTTGCCAAAATTGATACTGAAAAAGAGCAAGAACTAGCTCAAAAGCTTGAAATTGATAGTATTCCTACTTTTGCAGTCATTAAAATGGGGAAAGTAATTGGCAAGCTTGTTGGTTTTATGCCAAAAGAAAAATTTATTGAAAAACTCAAAGAAATACTAGAAGGGCCAACGGATCTTTCACAATTTACAAAAGATCAGCTGAATGAACGGCTCATGGATGCAGTAAAATTTGGTGATGGTAAAGAGATAAAAAAATATATTGATGCTGGTGCTGAACCACGTACTATCAAATATGATAAAAATACACCACCTATTATGTTTTATACATTGATGAATATTAGCAAGTCTGGTGATGAAAAATCTTTAGAAGTATTGAAAATGCTTTTAGATGCAGGTGTACAGCTTGAGTATTCGATTGCTGAAGACCCGACTGTTTATAAAGCAGGTGATCAAGCGCGGCAAATGGCAGATCGATTTAGAAAAATAAGCGAGCTCTATGGAAAAGCAGAAAGGCTTATTAAAGAGCACGAAGATAGACTAAAGAAGTAGGATCAAGGTTTATCTTAAAAGCATACAAATTAAGGCCACTCTAGTAGTGGCCTTAAAATTTTCTGTGGTTATAGTGCTGTAATGATGTATTTAAGAGCGTGAAAATCAGTACTTGCTTTACCAAGTAAGAACCCCTGCAAACGTTCTATGTTTTTCAGTTCTTGAATATTCTTATCATTTACACTGCCACCATACAGTAATGAGAAAGAAAGCGCAGGAAATGAGCTTTTCACATAACCCTGAAGCCAATCTATAACAGAATTTAGCTCCTCTATGGTGGGTATTTTTCCTGTTCCAATTGCCCAAACTGGTTCATAAGCAATACATATGCGATTAAAAGGCTCATTTTGTATGTGTTTAAGTACAGGTAGAAGCTGTTGTTCAAGAGCTTTTTGTGTAGAGCCATGTACTTTTTGTTCTGCTGTTTCTCCAATACAGAAGATAGGCTCAATTTTATGGTGCATAAGTAACGCTACTTTTTGTTTAATGTCTTCAGTAGTTTCTTTACAGTATATTCGCCGTTCGCTATGACCAACAATACAATAGGAGCAACCAAGCTCTTTTAAAGAAAGTACTGAAACATCTCCTGTATAGGCACCCTGTTCGTGGATAGAGCAATCTTGAGCTCCTCGGATGAGTAAAGAACCTGTAAGAGAGGCAAGGGTAGTAAATGTTGGGCAGAGTACAAAAGTACAGTCTGTTTGTTTACAGATTTTTATGAGTTCTTGTTCATGCTTGTGCACCCATGCAAGCGATTCATTATGCGTAAATTGCATCTTCCAGTTAGCAACAATAAGCTTTTTCACTCATAACTCCCTGTAATAGAGTTTGTAGGTAGCTGTTCTATCGTTAAGTGCGCTTAAGAGCGGTATAATACCGCTCTTATTATTTTACTACAATGCGACCATCTTCTACTGAAACTGTTATTTTTTTAATGGTTGGATTCTTTAAAAGAAGCTGGCTTACAGGAACTGTAATATACCGTTGAATGGCTCTTTTAAGTGGTCGTGCTCCAAACTCTTTTTCGTAACCTAATTTTGCTATCTCTTGAAGAGCTTCAGGCGTAACAATAAGTTTGATAGTTTGTTCTGTAAGGCGTGCTTGAAGGTGCTTAATTTGTAATTGAGCAATACGAGCAACATCTTCTTGTGTGAGCCTTCTAAAGAATACAATTGCATCAATACGATTTAAAAACTCAGGTCTAAAATATTTGTGTAAAAGCTTTTCAATCGATTGCTTAACTTCAGGTGTTATCTCTTCTGCTTCAAGTATTATATCAGACCCTATGTTGGAGGTCATAATAAGAATACAGTTTTTAAATGATACAGTACGCCCTTGGCTATCAGTGAGTCGTCCTTCATCAAGTATCTGTAAAAAAATATTAAATACATCTGGATGCGCTTTTTCGATTTCATCAAAGAGAATAACGCTATAAGGATTTCTGCGTACTGCTTCGGTGAGTTGACCTCCTTCTTCGTACCCTACATAACCAGGAGGAGCTCCAATCAGGCGCGCTACTGTATGCTTTTCCATGTATTCAGACATATCAATACGGATCATTTTCTTTGGATCATCAAAAAGGTATTCTGCAAGTGAACGAGCAACTTCTGTTTTTCCCACTCCTGTTGGTCCTAAGAACAGAAATGAGCCAATAGGGCGATTAGGATCTGTAAGTCCAGTACGGTGAAGTAAAATAGCTTGAGTTACTGCTTCAATTGCTTCATCTTGACCTATTACACGCTCTTGGAGCGTTTCTGCCATGGAAAGCAGCTTTTGTGTTTCGGTCGTTTGTAGCTTTTCTGCAGGAATACCTGTCCAGCGTGAAAGTACAATAGCTATATCGTTTTCATCTACTTCTTCTCGTATAAGATTGGTTTTAAGGCTTTGGAGCTTCTCTTGCTCTTTAGCAAGTTCCTGTTGCAATTTTACCAGAGTACCATATTTAATTTCAGACGCTCGAGCATAGTCGCCTTCACGTTCTGCTTGAGCAAATAACTGCTGGGTATATTCAATCTTTTCTTTCAGTTTATTGATAGTAGCAAGCGGTGCTTTTTCTGCTTTCCACTGATTAAGTAGCGTTTGAAACTGCTCTTTAAGATCGGCAAGCTCTTTTTCTAGATCTGCAAGCCTCTTTTTACTTACTTCATTATCTTTTTCTTTGCTCAATGCTACTTTTTCAATCTCAAGCTGTCTAATAGTACGCTCGAGTCTATCCAGTTCTTCTGGTTGTGAATCGATAGACATACGAACCATAGCAGCAGCTTCGTCTACTAAATCAATAGCTTTATCTGGCAAAAAGCGTTCAGGAATATTTTTGGCAGAAAGCAATACTGCATTGACAAGTGCTTGATCTTTAATACGAATTCCATGATGAATTTCGTATTTTTCTTTAAGGCCACGCAGAATGGAAAGTGCATCTTCGACAGTAGGTTCTTCTACAAGCACTTTTTGGAATCTTCGTTCAAGCGCAGCATCCTTTTCGATATACTTTTTGTATTCCTTGACAGTTGTTGCCCCAATACAGTGTAACGTTCCTCGGGCAAGTGCGGGTTTAAGTAAATTAGAAGCGTCCATACCGCCACCGCCAGCTGCACCAGCTCCTACGAGCATATGAAGTTCATCGATAAAGAGAATAATAGAGTCACCGTCTTCTTCAATTTCTCGCAATACCCCTTTAAGACGCTCTTCAAATTCACCTTGGTATTTAGCACCAGCAATTAAAAGACCAAGATCAAGAGCGTAGATAGTATTGTTTTTAAGCGTTTCAGGTACATCATTATTAATAATTCGTTGGGCAATACCTTCAACAATAGCTGTTTTACCGACGCCTGGTTCACCAATAAGTACAGGATTATTTTTTGTACGTCGAGAGAGGATTTGGACTACGCGTCGTATCTCTTCATGCCTTCCTATAACAGGATCTAATTCGCCTCGACGTGCTTTATCGGTAATATTTTGGCAATACCGTTCAAGCATTTGGTACTGATTTTCTGCATTTTTCTCTTTCACTGTTTTACCCTTACGTAATGTTTGCATATGTGCAAGAATGGCAGAACGTGTAACTCGAGCAGCTTTAAAAAATTGTTGCATAGACTTAGGTAAATATGGTGTTTCTGCCCATTCAATGAGAAAGTGTTCAAGACTTATATAACTGTCACCTAATTGATCTGCTTCTTTCTGACATTCTTTTAAAAAATCTTCTAAACTATAATCACTACTCAGTTGTCCTCCAGTAACTACAGGAAGCTTTTGCAATTCATCTTCTACAAGACGCTTAAGCTCGCCTATATCTGCTTGAAGAACACGCCAAAATGAAAGGCAAAATTCATTTTCAAGCCCAGCGGCAAGCAAATGTAATGGTTGTAATGTTGGATTTTTACGCTCTTGGGCAAGCATAATAGCTTTATTAACAAGCTCTTGCACAGCTGTTGTAAACTTTTCTGGATTCATATAGTGCCTCCAGGAATATAATTGTTTTTTCTAGCTTTAGAGTATATATTTTGGTTTTTTTTGTCACGTATAAGGATAAGAAAAAATTAAGCGTATGATGTATACATAAGAGGTTTGACAAACCCCTTATATAGGCTACAATTGTAATATAAATTTAAAAATAGCTCAAAAATTAGGAAATTGTATGTTTAAATTAAAAACGCTCTTATTCGTAGTAAGTGTCTTGTTCTATGGCACTCCTCTTTTACCCGTTCATAAGAAACACCATACACAGCACACAAAAAAGAAAACTCAGAAAAAAGTTCATATTCGTAACTTTAGTCTAAAATATGATAGTGGCTTTCTGTTAAGAGCATATAAAGCAGAATATGATTACTTAGTAGGTGGGATAGGAAATTCTATACCATTAAAAGAGGTGCTTAAAGATCGGTTAAAAGACTCCATTAAAATGTTAGCAGTAGGCAATAAAACAGCAGGGGTGATCGCTTATAACAAGAAAGGTGAGATTACGCTAGTATATGTTCATCCTTCTTTTAGAGGGAAAGGGTACGGAGCTTATCTTCTTAAATACGCTAAAAGAGCACTAGTAAAAAGAAAGCTTAAACAAGCAAAATTAGAAGTCTTTGATTATAATTATGCAGCAATACGAGCGTTTAAGAAAGCAGGATTCATTAAAAAAGGAAAAAAAGGCCGATTGCTTTCACTTTGCTGTAAGCTTTGAAAGAGCAGCCTTTATTAGGTGTCTTCAAAAGGATGCTTAATGGCAGTAGAGAGCATCTGCTCTTGCTAATAATACATAGACTTTGTAAACTTAGTAATAATGCTAGTGCAGTTATTCAGTATGCTGCTTTTGAATGGTCTATTTAAGACTCCAACCCAGCTTTTATCCATGGAGTTTACGTGAAAACATTTTGTATAGCAGGTCCTATTATTCCTCAGGATCACTATTATATTCCTCGGCGTCTTGACTGGGATCAACTTCAAAGTTTTATTGAGCAAAAGTTTTATTTTGTGCTTCATGCTCCACGACAAAGCGGCAAGACTACTGCTATTGAGGAATTTATACATCATCTTAACAGTAATGGTAAGTATGCAGCTCTTTACATGAATATTGAACCTGCACAAGCTGCGCGTGATAATGTAGAAAAAGCACTGCTTACTATTGTAGAAGAACTTTCAAATGCTATTGCTACACAACTTCATGAACAGCAAGAAATTGCAGATCATTTAAAAGAGATGATCAAAATCTACCCAATTACCCTCAGTCTTTTGCTTAATGCATTACGCTTTTTTGCGCAAACATCAAAAAGACCAGTTATTCTTTTTATTGATGAAATAGATTCTTTAATTGGTGATTCTTTGCTTTCTGTACTCAGACAAATACGAGCAGGATTTAATCAACGGCCAGAAAGATTTCCACAATCGGTATGTCTTATTGGTCTGAGAGATGTAAGAGATTATAGAGTGTGGTCTAAAGAATCTGGAGTATATGTTTCTACGAGTAGTCCTTTTAATATTAAGGCTCTATCTTTAACACTTTCTAATTTTACGCAAGAACAGGTAAGAAATCTTTATCTTCAACATACAGCAGAAACAGGGCAAGAATTTACTGATGAAGCACTAGAATATGCTTACTGTTTAACGCAAGGGCAACCATGGCTCGTTAATGCTCTTGCATATCAGGCATGCTTTAACGATATTACTGATAGAACTGTGCCTATTACTAAAGAGATTATAGAGCGTGCAAAAGAGCAGCTTATTATACGCAGAGATACACATCTTGATTCTTTGTTTGATAAACTTAATGAAGATAGAGTAAGGCGAGTTATCGATGTTATTATAAGTGGCTCTACAGAACCTCTTTCTTTGAATATTGATGATATTCAGTATACACGAGATATTGGCCTGGTTAAAAAAAATAAGTGGGAAATCGCTAATCCTATCTATCAAGAAGTTATACCAAGAACTCTTACCTCAGTATTGCAGGAAACCATTTCTCATCAAACTTCTTGGTATGTAGAGCCTTCTGGTAAGCTTAATATGAATAAACTACTTGCTGCATTTACTCAATTCTTTCGAGAAAACTCACAAGCATTAGGACCGCAGTTTCAGTATCAGGAATCATTTCCTCATTTGCTGTTAATGGCGTTCCTCCAACGAATTATTAATGGCGGGGGGACTCTACATCGGGAGTATGCATTAGGAAGAAAAAGAGTAGATCTCTTCGTTTCCTGGAAAAATGTCAGATATATTGTTGAGCTTAAGATTAAATATGGGGAAGATACTCTTAAACAAGGCTTAGAGCAGACAGCAGAATATATAGATTTATGTGGTGCTCATGAAGGGCATCTCGTAATTTTTGACAGAGATCCAAACAAAAGCTGGGAAGAAAAGATTTCTCATGAGTCTCTTTCTTTCAATTCTAAGGAAATTAATGTTTGGACTTTATAGATCAATGTACTTTATATTAATAAATGCATAGCTTTTGTCTTATCTGGGCTGATAGAAATGTGTGGTCAATGTAGAGTTACTGCAAATTTATCAGTTCTCGACCTTCAGTGGCGTTACGTTAAGGAAATTTGACACACTTCTTCGTGTTTATTACAATTATGATATAAAAATTAAAAAGTTTATCTAAAAGACATCTGAACTTCTTTCTAAGGGAGCTCTAATCAAGAGAAAAGGGCTGCTTTGAAGCAGCCCTTGCTTATGGTGCAGGAACAAGTTCAAAAACGGTACCTAAACCAGGGGTCGTAGTCCCGGCTGTTTCATACGTTCCTAAAAATACTCGTGTTTGCCGCTTATTTGCTCCTAAAGAAACAAAGAAAGCAGGCTTTTTAAAGTCATAAGCAATATCTATTTTTTCATAGTCATGAAGCTTTGTAAGTTTATGATCTATTGGTACATGAATGAGAAACCCTAAGCTAATAGGCATTCCTGTAGGAAATGCAGCACCGCTATTTTGTGCCCAATCAGAGACAATAAGGTGGTTTTTAAGCCCTTTAAGAGCATTTCCTCTATATACTTGTTGAGCGGTAATACAGACTCCTTCAACTTTACCAGGCCGTTTGTCCTGATGGAAATATTCGAAATAAGGAATTCTACGTTCTACATTGAGAGCTACTGCTTCTTGAGGGTAGGTGACACCTAATAAGTGACTTGCTCGTGGGCTAGGAGTATTAGTTGTGCAGTCACGGTAATGTGTTGTTGGCCAACTCCCTTCAAAAGCGCGCCAACCAAAGTTGAGTGGCCTCTTTTTGCCATATTTGTCCCGTGTATAAAACTTCTTAAAGGCAAAAACTGCTTCAACAAAATCTTGTCCTGGTTGTCCTACAAACTTAATGCTTCTCTCATCTTTAATACTACGGAACTCAGTAAGACCAGACCAGTTCCTTACACCTTTGATAAGCGTTTCTACTTGTCTACGAACTCTTGGAGGAAGTTCAGCAAATCGAGCAACAGGTTGTGATTTATAGGTACGCCATACAGGGGAATTAAGATTAAGCGCTATTACTTTGCCATGAAAGTACTTATCATTCTGTGATAAATTAAAAGGACCATCTCGAAAACCGCCGTCACCTGTTAAAAGCAAGAGTTTATCAAATTCTTCTGACCAAAAAAGGTTATTAATTGAGCTGTGGTTAAAGAACGGATGTTTAATGCTTAAAAGTCTTCTTACTCGCTTAATATCAGCTATAGTGTTCCATTTCCACTCTTCTACTACGTTAACATGACTATATTTACTTTCATCTGTCCAAGCATGGGTGATCGTCTTCGGATTACAGGGATCTGGACTATCAACAAGCTCTCTCAATTTCTGTGTATTGTCTTGTGTAGAGTAGTAAAGGAAAAAGCGGCCATTTGTAGTAAAATCAGGATGAAACTCTATGCCAAGGAGTCCTCGTTCGTCATAGGTTACGTCACCTGAAACGTTCCCTAACTTTACTATAGGACCACCGGTAGCAAAACTGAGATCAAGCACTTTCTGCATTTTACCTTTGCGTAAAACTAAAATTTCTCCTGGTTGTGTAAGAACAATAAGGCTTTCATGTTTATCACCTGGCAGTATCGCGGTCTTAATAACAGTAGGAAGATTAATGTTATCAAGTACAACTTTAAGCCCTACTTGAACAGGCGCTGTAACTTTTGTTTTCATACGTTGTTCCTCGCAAGAGATATATGATGCACTTAGCAATGCTGTAAGAACACATGAATAGATGGAGATAGACTTCATAATACTCCTTTGGCTTAAATACTTTCAATCAGATCCACTGTAATAAAAGCTGTAAGTGAAATCAAGTACTTTGGTGATAAAAACGTTTTTCTATATTTTGTTATCTATTTGAATTTTAAACTATCCATGGTATAATTCTAAAATATAAATAACTTTAATAATGTATAGCTCTATAGAGCATGCTTTCTTTAGAGAAAGTAATAAAAATAAGAGTAAAGAGAGACATGAAAAATATCACAGTGCTGTTAGTATTAGCAATCGCTCTGCTTGTGAGCAATGAAAATTATGGGATGAAAAGGGCGGTACAAGAAAAAGATTTTGAACCTTCTAAGGAAGCTCGTACAGACGATAATGGGGAGAGTCGACTTGCTGATTTTTGGCACATATTGTGTGTTGGCGATGCAGAGAAACTCTTAGCTTATAAAGAGTTTTATTCTAAAGATGGCGTATGTACAAAGGTGGGAAATACTCCTCTGATAATTGCAGCATTCCAAGGTCATTATGATTGCGTAAAAATGATTCTTTCATATGATATAGATGTTAATGCACGCAATATTGAAGGCAATACTGCTCTTATTTGCGCAGCCTCTCAAGGATATACTCAAATTGTTGACCTTCTTATAAAAAGGGGAGCTCAAGTAAATGTGCAAGGGGGTCTTGAAAATACACCTCTTATGCTTGCAGCAAGTGCCGGTGATATAGAAACAGTTCAGCGTCTTATTGCAGCAGGCGCTGAGATAGATGTATGGAACGAACAAGGAGATACTGCTCTTATGATGGCATTAGCAGAAGGACATCTAGCTATTGCCAAAATACTTTTAGACGGTATAAAAAGTTCTTGGCAGCGTTGTACCTACATTAATAGAGTAAATAATACAGGTCTGAGCGCTTTTTTAATTGCAGGCCTCAATGGTCATTATGATATTATGAGGCAGCTTACTGAGATGAACACTGACGTTATTGTTGAAGGTAAAATATATAGAGCAACACTTATTATGGCAGCACATAGAGGAAAAGCAGATCTAATAAAAATTCTTAATGAGTTAGATACGGGCTGCTATATCACAGAGGCTACTTTTACAGAAGCTTTTATGATTGCTATTGATGCACAGCACAAAGAATTTGTCGAAGAAATGATGCGACAGGGTATTAATATTAATGTGCGTGGTCAAAATAATTGTACTCCTTTGATATGGGCGGTATATACACAACGACCTGACATGGTAAAGCTGCTGTTACAATATAAGCCTTTTTTAGATGCTCAGGATGCTGGTGGCTCTACTGCTCTTATGTGGGCAGTGTTTGTAGGCAATAGTGAAATACTACGTATTCTTATTAATGCTGGTGTACATTTAAATATACAAGATAAAGAAGGCAATACTGCACTTATGCATGCAATTATAAAAGACAATCGTGAAGCTGCAGCTCTATTATTAGAGCATAATGCTGATGTATATATTACTAATACTGAGCAGAAAGATGTTTTTTCATTGGCAGCAATTCATTGCTCAGCTGCGATACATAGGCTCCTTGTACCACATAAAAACCGTTTGCAAGCAGTTGTTGATGAACCTGCAGTCCCCGTGCCTGTGCAACCGGTGCCAATGGAATTTGAAGAAGATATACAACCACGTGTAGAAGCACCTTTTGAGCTCCCTTTGCAAATTGAACACTATACTCCTACTTTGCAAGAAAATTCTCCTGCGTTAAAACGAAAGCGTCATCATTATCCGCAAAACAAGTTTCTGAAAGCTGTATGTGAGAGAAATTTAAAAGCACTCGAAAGACTTACATCCAAATCGATTGATGTAGAAAACCCATCTGTTAAAAGAGCTTTTGTAGAGGCTGTAAATATAGGTGATGTTGAGGCTACTAAAATGTTCTTAAAAGCAGGCATAGATGCTAATGCAACAAATCAGTATAATGAACCGATGCTTATTATTGTTCTAAGAAGTAAAAATCTTGAAATCGCTTCTCTTTTACTAGATCATGGAGCATCTGTTAATAAAATCTGTGCTAAGGGCAGCCTTCCTCTCTGTGTAACCGCGGGTATGCGTTGGATAGAGGGAATAAAACTTCTTATCGATCGAGGTGCTGATGTTACTATGAGCGATGGTAAAGGGTGTACTGCATTAATGATGGCCATACATTCTGACTGGTGGAAAAAAATTCCTGAAAAGCTAATACTAGAAATAATTGCTCCCCTTCTTGAGAAGGGAACGCCGATTAATGTAAAAAATAGTGAAGGTAGAACAGCCCTTATGATGGCAGCTGGACGAGGTAGTAAAGAAATTCTGTCTTACCTTCTAGAGCGTGGGGCAGATAGCAATGCTCAAGATGAAAACGGAAATACCACGTTAATGCAAATAGCAGAACATTCTACGTCTTATATAGTTTCACAAGAAAACAAAGACATATTGACAAAATACCTTTTAGAGTATGGAGCAGATTCTTATATAAAAAACAATAAAGGAGAAACTGTTTTAATGAAAGCAGCAGAAACTGGATCTTTAGAGCTCGTAAAGCTCTTTATAGAAAAAGGAGTAGATCCTCATGCGCGCTCTACAGAAGGTCTTACTGCTTTAGAATATGCTGCAAAAGCACTTAAAAAAGATTGTGTACAGCTTTTATTAAAAAGCAGTTTGCAAAATACTCAATCTCCTGAACAGTTAAGGATATTAGGTGTTTATGCAGCTCAAGTTGGTGATTGTGCCCTACTCAGAGATCTTTTAGAAAGAGGGCTTGATATAAATGAGGGAATCCGTGCATTTTGGTATAATAAGCAAGGCGATCGATTACTATATATTTTAGAAATTGCTGCAGGACACGGTCAAAAAGATATTGTTGAAATGCTTCTTAACAATAGTAAGCTTAATATTCAAATGCAAGGGCAATTTGCTCTTGTAGAAGCATTCAGTAAGGGTCAAAAAGAGATTGCAGATATGCTTATTAAGGCCGGTATAACGCTTAAGGGACAAACTGAAGTCGGTAAGTCAACTTTGCATAAAGCTGCTTATGCAGGTCATGGTGAAGTTATAGAGAAACTTCAAGAAGCTGGAGTTAATGTAAAAAGTGCTGGCAATAAAGCCTTATTGTCTGCTGCAGAATCAGGAAAACTAAGTACCGTAAGTGCTCTCATTAAAGCAGGCGCTCGTTTAGATATTAATGCAAAAAAGCACAGGTGCGCTAAAGAAAGGATATCACAAAGGAATGATACAGTAGTTCAAATTTTAGAAATATCACAACATCCTGAAGTAAAGCAGTACCTCAAGAATCCTCAAGCCTCTCTTAAACGAAAGTATCAACGGGATGAGTATGGTCAAACAGTATTAATGTGGGCATGTATGTTTGGTCATGTAGAGCACGTACAAGCACTGCTTAAGCTATCTTTACCTCAATACTATATTAATGCTCAAGATAACTATGGATATACTGCCTTACATTATGCTTTCATTATCGGCAATTATACTATAGTTCGTATGCTTGCTCCTTATTGTAGTAGAGGTATTAATCTTTCAGACGGAAAAGGGGTAACTATTCTTTCTTATGCCATAAAAAGAGAAGATATAAAATTGATTAACGATCTGCTTGCAGCAGGTGCACGTCCTACCATAAGTGACCTTAAATTAGCAGCACAACAAGAGAGAAAAGACATATTCATAAAGCTCCTCTTTTTTGTAGCAAGAACTGACAAGAACGAGAAATATCCTGCTCTTTTTAAGTAAGAATCTGTAAGATCACACATGTACGTATACAGAGCAAGAATTTACCACATATAACTCTCAATAAAGTAACAATTCTTTTAGAAGGTCCTCTATTTAAAAAGGGCAGGAAAACAACCAGGTAATCCTTGGTAGGCGTGTCCTCGTGCATATTCACTCATGAGAGCAAGAAGCTTAACTGCTATTTGGGTGTGTCCCAGCTCTGCTGCTCGTTTTATAGCTCGTACTGAAGGGCGAGCACCAGCTGCTAAAAGAAGATTAATAAGCTCTTTGTTGCCATATTGAGCAGCTAAACTCAAAGCAGTGTTACCCTCTCTATCTTGGGCATCAATTTCTTTAGCACAATGAGGGATGAGCGTGTACGCACAAGCACTATTTCTGTAGATAAGAGCGTACATAAGTGCTGTTCTTCCTCTGCAATCTCGAGCATGAATATATCCTGAAGGAAGCTCTTTTGCTGATACAAGTGTTTCAACAATGTTTGTATGATCAAATATACATGCCCACATTAAGGCTGTTTGATTAAGATCTTCTTTATACAATTTGTTCGTAAGCATTTGTTCTATGTAGTGTACAGGATTTTTGAGATAATTGTTTATATTTCGAAACTGTAGTATATCTGCTAATACTCCTAGCTCTTCATACTGCTCTTTTTGGTACATTTTTATAAAACGTGTAGCCTTATCAGAGGTAAGATAGTGAATAACTGCTGTACTTAATTTGTTAGTAAGATGAGCATCTTCTGCTAAAGTGGCAACAGGTAAAGTTGATGCACTTAATAATTTGCCTATAAGTGCTACATGACCATTCTCAATAGCTAGTGTTTGAGGGCTTTGTCTTGTTATATTTGTGACGTTTACTTGTGCTCCTTTTTCTATAAGGAAATCTACCATCTCTCTAGAACCAGTAGATGCAGCAGTATGTAAAGGAGTATTTTGAGCATTATCTAAGGTCCGTAGATCTGCACCTGCATCTAAAAGAAGTTTTATGAGCTCTTTTGAGTTGCTTTCTATTGCATATATTAACGCAGTTTTGCCATTATTATCGCGAGCATTTACTAAGGCTTTATTTTTTAAAAGAATGCGTACGAGCCCTATATGCTTATTTTTAACAGCAAAAATTAAAGGAGTACCTCTGTGTGTTCTTACTTCAATATTTGCACCAAGTTGCAAGAGTTGTTGAACAGCCTCTTCATCACCTCTTTTGCTTGCACCTAATAGCAGCTCACTAACTGCAGCCTCTCTGTTTTCATATCTTTCAACAAGATACGTTTCTATGTCTTTATGTCCAGCTTCTGATGCTAAGATAAGTGCTGTTTTACCATTAAAACTTAAGAGTTCTATTGCTGCACCTTTTTCTACAAGGTATTTTACTGTTTCAGTACATCCACTTTTAGCAGCTATCATAAGGGCCGTTTGTCCTGCGCGATTGGTAGAGTTAATATGAGCTCCTGCTTCTATAAGTAGTTGTACTACCGTAAATCCATTTCTATCTCCTGCGCGTCGCAAAAGAGCGTCTTCTCTGAGTGAAGGCGGAGCACCCAACTCTATAAGTTTATTAACAATGGGTATTTGACCGTTCCATGCTGCATTAAGTAGTGCATTATTAAGGGCTTCTTCTCTATTTTTGCTTGCATCTAAAAGCTTTATTGCTATATCTAAGTGCCCATCGGCTGCTGCCCGGGTTAGTGGATCCCAGTTTTGTTTATTTCTTATTTCCATAGTAGCACCATGATTCAGAAGTATCTCTACCACATCACTATGATTATTTTGAGCTGCTAAAAGAAGTGATGTAGAGCCATAAGATTTCTGTGCATCTTTATATGCACCATAATGCAAAAGAAGTTTAACAATAGCGCTATATCCATATTTAGCAGCTACAAGTAAAGAAGCATCTAATTGAGACTTTATAAGTTGTGAATGTTCTTTCATCTGTTTAAGAAGCATTTCTACTATGCTATAACAGCCAGCTTTTGCTGCTAACGTTAAAGAGCTCCTCTTATTGTTGTCTTCATTAGTGCAGGTAGCACCATTTTGTAAAAAAAGATTTACTATTGCCTCATTTTCTTGCTGTGCTGCAAGCATAAGTGGTGTAGCACCAGTACTATCTTGAGCATTAATAGAAACACCTGAGAGCAGAAGCTCTTTTACAAGTTGAGAAAGCTGGGTACTATTTTCATCTTTCTTAAAAGCTAGATGATGGAGAACAGTACGTTCATCTTTATTAGGTAACGTAGCTTGTGCTCCATTGGCTAAAAGGAATAGTGCTATATCTGTAAATTCATGCTGTCTTGTAAAACTTGTAAGAGCCGTATAACCCTTCTTATTTTGTGCATTAACTTCTGCACCCCTTTCTACCAATAGTTTTACAAGTTCAAAATTGCCATTTTTTGCAGCTATATGGAGAGCTGTATTACCTTTATTATTACGTGTATTAACGAGAGCGCCTTGTTCTAAGAGGAGTTTTACTATCTCTAAATTTTTAGAGCGAGCTGCATTGATAAGGGGTACATCTTCTGAACCTTCAGGGACATTAACAGTACCTATGTATGGTAATAAAAACTGTATTAATTCTAAGGAATTTGAAGAAATAGCATCAAGTAAAATAGCAATACGTTCGTTATCATTTGTGTAAAGGCACGTATCATGAGTTAAAAGTAGTTCTACTAGCTCTTTAGAACCGCTTCTAACTGCTGCTGTATGGACTCTTTCACCACCATCATTTACAAGGTTAAGAGGAGCGCCAGCCTTGATAAGAAGTTGTACAATTTCTTTCTTCTTATGATTACATGCGATCATAACAAGCGAGTTACCTTCTGTATCTTGAGTATTGATGGCAACATGTCTTTCAAGAAGCATTGTAACTATTTCTTGATGACCACTTGCTACTGCTTTTATTAAAGCATTTTTTTTAGCTTCTCCTGTAATATCATTTTTTAAAAGTGTTGTCGTTAATGAAAGGTGACCAGTGCTTGCAGCACTTAGAAAAGCATCATTACATGCTGTGTGATGGTCATTACTTTTACTTAAAAGAAGTAATACCATATCTTCAAAGCCATGTGCGGCCGCTTTCATTATAGCAGTATCCCCATGCCTATCCCTAGCATTAATATTAGCTCCCTTTTTTAGCAGAAGGGATACGAGGTCTGAAAAATTTCTTTGTACTGCGTGCATTAAAGAAGTTTGTCCAAACGAATTCTGGCCATTAACAGAGGCTCCTAATTGTATAAGTAACTCCGCTACTTCTTTGTGGCCGATTTTTAGAGCACTAATAAGTGCAGACTCTCCTCTTGAGTTAGCATCTACATAAGCACCTGCTTCAAAAAGTATTTGTACTACATCTTTAAATCCAGAAGATGCTGCATTGAAGAGAGCTGTATCTTTTATTGCTTGAGAGATGGGAAATAATAAGAATTTAGAGAGAAGGTTTTTTTTTCCACCTCTAGCAGCACTTATAAATGCACTTTCTCGTGCTTTATCTTTGTTAGCTTCTTTATTGATAAGCATATCTACGATGTCTTCATGTCCTGCTGCAGCGGCAAAATTAAGAGCCTGTTGACCAGGAGTGCCTATAGTATGCTGTGCATTATGCTCTAAAAGAAAAGCAACAGTCTCTTTGTGACCTTGTTGAGCTGCATACATAAGAGCGGTTCTATTTATTTCTTCTGCCTTATCAATATCAGCACCATTATCAAGTATTAATTTTACACAGTCTTTACTTCCTTTATAAGCAGCGAATTTAAGCGGGGTATATCCATTTGGTAAAAGAGCATCGATGTGAATATTTTTTAAGAATTTTTCTAAAACATGCTGCTGTTCACCACAGATGGCTCCCATTACGACGATTTTATATGCTTCATCTTTATCTTCATAAAGCTCAACAAAAATATTTACAAGAGTCATATTCCCGAGTTGTGCTGCCAAAGAAAGGGCGTTATTTCCTGCTTTATCTTTTTGAGCGTAGTCCACTTTATGTGCTAGAAGTATCTGAATAATTTCTTCATTTCTATGTTTTATAGCTTCTAAAAGCGCAGTAGTGCCAGTTGTTGGTTCTTGTTCAGAAACCTTAGCCCCTTTTTTTATGAGCTGAATAACTACATCACTGTATCCCCTTTGTGTAGCACGTACTAAAGGGAGCGGCCCTTTATTGTTTTGAAGACAAGGATATGCTCCTTGGTCTAAAAGAAAAAGTGCAATCTGCTTGTGTCCCCCAGTAATAGCTGCTGTTAGTGCAGTAAACCCATTACTAAGTTGTGCATTACTACGGGCTCCAGATTCTAAGAGTTTTTGAACTACTTCTTGATGACCATTCTTTGCTGCTGCTACAAGAGCATGATCACGTGCTTCTAGTGATGGACCTTGAATAATAAGTTTGGTAACAAATGAAAGATGCCCCCCAGAAGCTGCTCCTGCAAGAACTATATCTAATGCTTCTGCTTTGTTGGATGACCTTTTAATAAGTAATTCTACAAGATCTTCTTGCTTTGTATAAGAGGCGGACAATAAAGCTGAAATAAGAATTTGATTTTTGCTTTCAGAAGGCCATTTATCTAAAAGTGTAAAAACTATTTCTTTATGCCCCGCTTGTGCAGCTAAAGTTAAAGCAGAGTTCCCATCTTTAAGTTTTAGAGTGCAGTCTGCTCCATGTGCCAATAGATGGTCTACAGCCTCTTTATATCCTTTACTTGCAGCAATTATCAATGCAGTGGCACCTGTTAGAGCATTCTGTTTGTTAATAGAGATACCATTGTCTATAAGCGATTTTAAAAGCGCTATTTGATTGCTTTTTGCTGCTGCACATAAAGCGTCTTGCTCTGCTGCTTGTTTGTCGGTACTTGCCTCTATAAGGGCATATACTAATCCTATATGTCCCTGATAGACTGCATACATTAAGGGAGATTCATTTTTGCTATTGTTGTTGTTCTCTGCTCCTTTGGCAAGGAGAAGCATTATAAGGTCTTTGTATCCTTTTTTTATCGCAACTATTAAGGGTGTATCTCCTTGAGCATTATATGCATTAGTATTAGCCCCTCTTTGGATAAGCTTGCGTATAGTAGAGCATGCTATTTCTTCTTGTTCTTGTTCAAGCACTTTAAAAAGTTCTTGGTTAAGAGTATCTTGCTCTAGTTTTATTTCCTTTGTAACTTTATCGTTATCGATTTCATCTGGCGTATCTCTTTTCATTCCATATAAAGGAGCTATAGCACAGGTAACAAGCACTATCCAATGATAAAGAAGCATAAAATTCCTTAAAAGTAAGTATTATTGATAATTATAAATAATTATATAGGTGCTTTGTCAAAAATCAATTTGCAACTATACTTAGTAGATGTAGTGTTTAAATTTTATATATTTGAATTTTAACCGCGTGTGAGAGGTATACATGCAACGATAATATGCAAAGAGTGAAAAGCAATTTATCACTAAGCTGCTGTATTTTAGTAAAAATCAACTCGTATATGATTGATAGTTCATTATATACTCGTTGAAAAATCTAAATGTGCTTATAAAATCTCTTGTGACCACTGACATATGTGCCAATCTTTGTAATCTTCGGCAGTTTCTACCATAGTAAACGCATCATAAGGAAATTTATGGTGAGCGACGCTTGCAGTGCCAGAAAAAAGAGTATAGACAGTCCCATCCCAGAACTCTACAAGTCCCTTTTTCTCTTTAAGTCGAGCGAGCATAGTATCATGATGCTGGTGTCCTCTAAATATAGCTCGAAGAATATGAGTATCAGAGCTATAAAGCTTAAGAAGATGTTGAACAAGGGGTTTACCATAGACAATTTCTCTATCAGCTTTGCTTTCTGAAACTGCATCAACTACCGTAGTTGCATCATGAGGGATAAATTCATGCCAAGTAAATCCTATTTTAAGTCCGTGATGAGCAGGTTTGTCTTTTAAAGGGGTAATAAGATCTGTAGGAACAAACTTGCAAAGCCGTTTTTTATCAATAACACGTGTTATCTCTTTTGCTAGCTCATTTTTTAAAGAGCTGAGAGCATGTGCTCGATCAATAGATGTAATACTTTGAAAATCTTTATTGCTCGATAAAAACTCTTGAGGATTAAATCCTAATTCAAGTGCACCATGGCAGCATTGAATAAAATTAATAGGCTTACTTCCTGAGCCAATATAAAGTGCTAAAGGAAAATACTCAAAGAGTGAGTAAGCAAGTTTATCAAGATGAGCTTGATGAGGAAACTTTGCTTTTATCTCTTCTTGAAAGCGTGTTTTAGCAGAGCTATGAAAGAGATGATTAAAATGGTAACTATCATGATTACCGCGAGCGAAAAATACTTGTTGTGGATTTCTGAGCTTTAATTTCATAAGAAGATAGAGAAGTTCAACACCGTAATGAGCTCTATCAATAAGATCTCCTAAAAAACAGCAATACCATCCTTCTTTCAATTTAAGAGTATCATCTAAAACATTCATCTCTGTAAGAGCTTGTAATGATCTTATAAGTGAATGAGCGCTGCCATGAAGATCTCCCCACAGAACAAGAGTACTTTTAGCAGGTATAATAACTTTTTGTACATAAGGCTTAAACGATTGTGTTTTATCTGGTTTTTCACGTAACCAGGTGCCTCTCTCAAGTTCGTTTGTAAAAAGCGCAAGAGACTGCTCTAAGGTAGCGATAAATTCTTGAGCTGAAATATCTGAAGATTTTACGTCTTTTGCTCGTTCAACAGTATGAAGAAAAGGAATACTCCACTTCTTAAATGAGAAGGGTTTTTGCTGATCTGGGCTAAAAGAACAAAGAGCTTGTAAAAAAGGTTGCGCTGACTTAAGAGCAATGAAAAAAGATGGATCAAGCTCTATGTTCTTAAACGTTTTGCTCTTTGCTTTAACGGTGTTTTGTTCTTTTTCTAATGTCTTTAAAAGTTTTTTAAAACTTATTCGAACAAAATTATAGTGAGGATTTGACGTGCGTAAAACCTGGGATTCTGGTAAATACTGATAGTGCACAAAAGAAAGAGCAGATGCTTTATCTTCTAAAGAATATGTCTTTATTTTGTAGGCATCGAGAGGTTTTTCAAATGCCTTATGAGTAAGCATTTTGAATTTTTCTTCAAGTATTTTGCCTCCTTTTTCTTTTGCTTCTTGGCAAGTAAGTGCATTCCATAATAACCCTTGCTCTTGAAACAGAAGCATATACCAATCGTGGTTTTTTTCATCATATGCATAAGGAATGTAGCCATTATGCATCCCAGAGATGCTGCTCATGAGCGAAAGCACAAAAGCAAAGTAACTAATTTTTAATCGTATAAGCATTTCTATCCTTTTATTGTGTAATCTTTTGTAATAATGGTTTTACTATACTCTATTTTTTAAATAAATTCAATCACGTCCTTAAATAAAGCAATTTTTATTTTATTTAATATTGACATTTAGGAAATAAGAGACTATCATTAAAAAACATAAAAATAAATAAGATAATCTTTTTTAAGTTTAAACTATATCTTATGTTCTGTTTGAAAATAATATAAATGATGGTGTTACTAAAGAACTGATCAATATTCTTTGTGCGCTTTATCGAGCACAGTATGCTTGAAAAGTTTTTTATAAGAAAGGACTTATATCCTATGAAGTTAATGATAGGAAAGTATATAGCTTTTGCTTTTGTTAGTGTAAGTATAGCTTTAGAAGCAAAAGATGCATTTAATTTAAAAAAAAGTTTTTTAACAACTCAAACGGGCGCTTATTTAAGTATTCCTGAATTGCAAACTACCGTGGTAAAGTGGTTAGGTAACGGGCCCCTTTCACCTCACGATAAAAAATCAGAATTTTATGAAAAGTATAAAGGACTTAAGGGTAGTCTAAAAAAGTACGACAAAATTATTAAAAGTGCGCTTACTCGCGAAGAGAAATATAAAAATACTCACTATGTATTTTACCATAGTTTTAATTATCGATGGCGTATTATAGGAGATTTACAAAAGGCTCTTTATGAACTTTTGACACACAAGTCTGTACGTGGAGATTTTATCTTTTTAAGGCCCTGTACGTTTTCGTTCTTTAATGTACCTCCTGTTAACCAATGGCTCGCAGAAAAACTTAACCAGTACGGTGCAGATTACGATAATTATAAACCAGGTGTTCAAGATCTTCTTCTTTCTACGAACCTTTCTCTGTTTGGAGAAATTGGACGGCCGCGATCGTTTACATTTAAGTTCTTTGTTGAATCAAACAATGGTAATCCACCAGTAATGGGTAAAATTTTAAATCAGATTATTTCTCCATTTACATCAGATCCTCTGCAGAAAGCTCACTATATAGCTATTCTTGTAGAACTTCTTGATACTATTACAACACAAGAGGGTAATCTTATTCAGATTTTTATACCAAAAAAGTTAGCTGACCAGTGTGTTTATGCAAGTAAAGAAAGAGGAAAAGTCTGGGACGAAGTTATTGAACGCTCATGTTTTAATGCTTCTAAAAAAAGGCATACAGCTTTTGCTCCTTTACTTGAACGCTATCGTAAGCAACCTAAAACGATTGCTCGTTATATAGATAAACTTGAAGCACGTATTTTATTACGAGGACAATTATTTTTAAATCCTCAAAGCTCTGTAAAAATGTTTAGATATTCAACACTTGATAAAAAGAGACATGATCTCTATAAAAAACGTATTAAGATAATAGCAAAACATATATATCAACAACGTCCACAAACGTTATCTCAATATATGCTTTACAAATAATGAAAGGTTATTTTTATGAAATGGTTTGTAAAGATAGGAGCGATAGTAATTCTGTTCTGTTCAGCAGAGGCGATGCAGAAAGAAAAAGCTACTCACAAATATCCGACACTTATGAGTCTTCTTGAGAACTTTAAAGTATATAAGACGACTAATTGTTGCTCTCACTCAGGTGATCTGTATGAGCATTCTTCATGGGTAGCAAATGCTGTAGAAGAATGGTGGCGTAGAGACAGTTTTTGGGTAAAGGGATTAGCTCATTCTTGGAAAAAAGTAACAATACTTGCTGGATTGCTTCACGATATAGGCAAAGCAGGCGATTTAAAATTGAAGTATGACTCTAAGAAATATCATCCTCGTGCTGGGTTTGAATATCTTCTTAATAAGCGACCATACTTTATTGATTCGACGCTTAAACAATTTGATTTTAATGCATTGTTCAAAGAGTTAAAGCTCTCTGAAGAAGAGCGTAAGGTAGTTGCTATTCTTACAGGAGTTCACTGGGATTTTGGTGGAATAATTGTTAAGGGAATTGCTGAAGGGCATCCTAAATTAAAGACTTTTAAGATTTTTCTTGATAAATTAAGAGACCTTGCACAAGAGGCTGGGTATCGTAATGGTACTGTTGATATTGCTCTTTTAAGAATGGCTATTTTAATAGGTGCTGCTGATACAAAGGGCGCAGATAAAGTAGATACAGTGCATAACTATTTTGGTCTTCCTGAACTTAAGAAGCCTCATCCTATGCAAAAGGTTGTACCTTATAAGCGGTATGATGTGCGCAAAATAGGAAAACAAGTTTACCAAGAACTTCTTAACTATCTTCCTATATATTATAAGGAAACGATTACACATCCTCAAAGTACATTTTCTCAATCAGAGGCACATTTAAGTATACCAATGATTAAAGATCATGTAAGAATAACTTACGATAAAGAGGTAGCGCAGCATCGTGACCTTATTAATGCTATAATTGCTAAAGAAAGAGAGATGCTGAAAGAGCCTTATGCGGCATTTTATCATGCTTATGATGTTGAGTATTTTGTATTGCAAGATATTTATAAAGCTTTTTATAAGCTTTTCTATCCTCTAACTGATCCAATGTCTGAGTTTGAATTATTAAGATTCCCTGGAGATCCTCTTTTTAATACCTATAAGTCAGTCAAAGATTTTATTGAAAATGAACTTGATAAAAATACACAGATTGATGACAGTCTAAAAAGTGTACGAGCATTTGTGATTGCAGCAAATCTTGCGCTCTTTGGAAATGTAGGTGTTTCAAGTGAATGTACTTTTGATTATTTTGTAAAGCAAAAGTCTCATGGTGGCGCTCTTAAAATTAAAGCACTTACCGAACAGATGCTTGGACTCCTTAAATTACCAGCATCATATGCTAAAGAGCTCTCTGAACTTGCTGATATGGTAAAAGATCATGGTGCTATAGCACAGATTTTTATACCGCTTTCAGTGGTAGATAAATATGCATACTTTGCACGTAGCTGGGGAGCACCACATGGTAATCCTCTTGCACTTGGATACCTCTTTAATAGAGATATTGATAAACAGCATAGAATGGAAGCATTCTGGAAATTGCTTGATAAGAATCCTAAGGATGCTTTAACTGTTCATGGTACTGTTTCTGAAGTTTTAAAACAATTTAGAACAGCTCCAGCAGCTATACCAAACATCAATAGGCTTCAAGTTCGTCTATTGCTTACAAGCGATATGCTTTTAAGTCCAGGTAGTGGTGTTAAGATAGTACGCTATACTACTATCGCTCCTGATCGCTTAAAGCAGTATAACGATAAGTTACAGAAGTTAGTCTATAGGATTTTTGCAGAATCTATCCAAAAAAGGGGTAAGTAAAAAGTAGAAGGCTTTCCATTCGGAAAGCCTTCTTGTCTCTTATACTGGTGCTTATATGCTTGAGAGTAAAGAAAGTTACAGAGTGCTGACAGAAGCAGTTCTCCAAAGAGATGAAAGAGGAATTGCAAAAAGCCCTTTACCATATGGTATGATTTCAGATCCTAGATAAAGAACAATTCCCCTGTGAAACTTTTGTTGAGTCATTTCTTGCAGATACTGTAATCCCTTAAAATCGCTTGGGTTTATGGTAGCACTTCCTTTTACTTCAATGCCGACAAGTGACCCGCTAGCGTTTTCAAGTACAGTATCAACTTCAATTCCTGTGGTTGTACGAAAATGGTAAAGTTTAACTCTCATCTTACTCCACGTGGCCTGCTTATAGAGCTCATTCACTACAAAATTCTCTAGGATTCCACCCATAAGCTTTCCATCATCAGTTAGTCTCTGAAGATTAATGCCAAGAAGGAATGAAAGTAATCCAGAATCTATGAGATATGTTTTAGGTGATTTGATAAACCTATTTCCTAAATTTGAATTCCAAGATGGTTGTAATTGAACAATAAACAATGCTTCTAAAAGAGAAAGATAGCGCTGCAATGTTGTAGTGGGTATACCTGTTGAGCGTGAAAGATCAGCTGTATTAAGAAGGTTTCCGGTGCGTGTTGCTAAAATATAAAGAAGACGAGGAAATTCACCAATGCTCGTAAGTTGAGAGAGATCTTTTACATCCCGTTGAAGTAATGCTTCGATATAAGAATTAAACCACGATGTTCGACCATCCTCATCAAGTCCTTGAACACGGGGGTAGCCTCCTACTATAACACTTTTCAATAACTCTGATTTCTGAAGTTCTGAAGTTTTAGGAAAGAGAGCGTCACTAAATGCAAAGCTAATAAAATCGTTAAAAGTGTTATGCAATTCTCCTTGTGAAAGCGGAAATAGCTTAAGTATCTCCATTCTACCTGCAAGTGAATCTCCTAAACGAGGAATTAAGAGTGGATTGGCAGATCCCGTTAAGGCAAATTGGCCAGGAATATCATGCTCATCAACATATTGTTTAATAGAAAGAAATAGTTCTGGAACCCTTTGTATTTCATCAAGAATTACCGGTTTGGGTATGCTCTGTATAAATCCTTGTGGATCCTTTTGTGCAGTTGTTAAAAAGCCAAGATCATCAAAGGTAATATAAGTATAATTTTTTCCTTGAGCAACTTCTTTCATTAAAGTAGTTTTACCCGTTTGTCGTGCTCCTGTTAACAAGACTACCGGATGAATAGTAAGGGATTTTTCCAGTCTTTGCTGAATATTGCGGTAAAACATAAGCTCCTTGGTGTAAAATCCACCATATCTTGGTTGATATTCTACCACATTGCGGGTGAAAAATCTATAGAATGGTAAAAAATCCACCATGTGGTGGGTGATTATCCACCATGCTGTGGGTGATAGAACAGCCTATTTTCTTTTATATGCGGCATTACTTGATAAAAAGCGGTCTTTAGAATCTAAATACTTACAAAAAGATTAAAGCGTCCGTAGTTCTTTCATGCGTAAAGCTTTATGATAAGAAATGGCAAAGTGGTGGGCGTAGTCGCGTAGACCTATGAGAAGTTTGCCAACGTTGCTTTTGTTAGATAGTTTTATGCCTTCTGGATGATGAGGAGTAAAGAGAGTCTCTTCACGTTTTGCAAGGCTTATACAAGGGATATGAGGTACTAGATGTTTTACAGCATTGAGTTGTCCTTTTCCTCCATCAATAAGGATAACATCAGGGAAATCATTACGTTGATATCTACGCGAAACAATCTCTCGTAATGCTGCATAGTCATTCTGTTCACTCAGCGTTTTGATCTTGAACTTTCTAAATTTATCCTGATCTGATATCCCATAGGTAAATCGTACGCATGAACCTACAAGTGAACTGCTTTGAAAGTGGGATATGTCAAAGCAATCGATAGAAACTGGTTTTCGGTCAAGCTTTAAGAGAATTTGGAGCTCTTCAAGAGCCTTTAACGGTTCTTTAAATTTATATTCAAGCGGTACGGTAAGAGCAGAGATATCCTTTGCGTATTTTGTCTCATGAAAGCCCGTCTTGAGAACTTCAAAAATAGTCTCTAAATCAGCTAGATATTTGCTTAAGTTGCGTGATTTTTCAAATTCAAGCTTTTTATTATGCTCTTTAATTTGCTCTTGAAGTAACTGTTTACATGCCTCATAGTTTCCGCCTAGAAGCTCTTTTGCTAAAGTAACCTTTACTTTATAATCTTGAGCATTAAAGGTATCAAGACAGCTACCAGCACATCTGCCTAGATGGTAATCAAGGCAGCCGCCCTCTATTTTAACTGAACATTGGCGCAATTTAAGGGTGCGCACAAGATAGTCATAGACAGAGCGAGCCTTCTGCTTATGTAAAAAGGGGCCAAAATAAGTACCTTTTTCGCTTTTAATACGTACTATTTTAAGCTGAGGAATCTCTTCATCTGTTACCAAAAGGTACAAAAAGGGATTACCGCTTTTGAGTAGAACGTTATATTTAGGCTTGAATCTACGGATAAGCTGAGCTTCTAGTAAAAGAGCTTCAATCTCATTTTTGGTAATAATATGCTCAATTGTTGCATGCTCTTTTATAAGCTCTTGTATTTTCCAGTCGTCTTGTTGGCGCCTAAAATAGGATGATACCCTCTTATAAAGGCACTTAGCTTTGCCTATATAAAGGATTCCATTATCCTTATTTTTAAAAACGTATATGCCAGGTAATTTTGGTATATTTTTTATTATTTCTGCGCTCATAATAGCTCTTTTCGATTATTTCTTTAGCTCTTTTATTATAGCATAAAAGCGCTCTTTTGTATAACAAAAGCTTCTCAAACAGAGGTATTGAATGCTTTTAATGAGCTGTTATGCAAATGCTTATGCTGATAGCTTAGCGACATGAGCTAGTACTTGTAGCAATTTTCTAAAGATCAAGAAAGCTACTCAAGTGGGTTTTGGATAAGAGGCTCACTAAGCACCGACCTAAGAAGCCACATGGAGGGGGCACTTTTTGTACGGTAATTTCTAGGTATATCTCTTTCTTTTAAGGATATGCACATTTACGAGATCGTTAAAAGAGGGTATAGTAGAAGATGTAGTAACGTCTTATTTTTATGTAGGGTGAGGGATTATGGCATCAAAAATACGCATGCTTGTACTTTTAGGGATTTCACTTATTGTAGCGTGGACTGGATGGAGTATTTATTCTTATTTTTTCTCTCAAGGAGCGCCTTTGTTGCTTATAGCAGGGATTGAGCCTGAAGGTTCCTATGCAGGAGATGTTCCCTGTTGCGTGAAAGGGAAGGACAATTATAAAGTACGCACTATTTCTATAGCAATTGATGGTAAGCCGTTGGTAAGTAACTTTAGGATAAGTAAAAAGGAGTTTGAGCATCCCTTTACTATTCCTACAAAGGCGCTTTCTAATGGAAAGCATACGCTTACTGTTGAAGCTCAAAATGGAACATACCATAAGGAAAAAACTGCTCAAGAAATACTACTATATGTAGATAATGTTCCATTACAAGCAGCTTTTGTTAAAGGGGCAGTGGATGCTAAAGTATTTCAAGGAAGAACCTTACATATACAATTTCAAGCAAATAAACAGTTAAAATCTGCTTGTGTGCATGTTTTTTCAAAGACCTATCCTTGTTATGTTGAAGCAGAAAAATCTTTCATTTATGAGTGTTTTATTCCTGTTGATTGTGAGCAACTGCCTAATGAGTATTTGCTTACTATTGAGATAGAAGACAAAGTAGGTAATAAAATGACGTTAGAGACTAAATTTCAAGTCGTTATGTTCCCTTTTAAAAAACAGAGCTTAAAGATTAGCCCTGAAAAAATTAAGGCTGAAGAAGAAAATAGTCTTCCTGAGCAAAAGCTTGAAGAAGAGCTTGAAGAGCTTTCTAAAAAATCTCCTTGTAAAAAACTCTGGCAAGGAGCTTTCTGTATGCCTATTGAATACAAAAGTCCAAAGCAGATAACTACCGAATTTGGTGTTATTCGTACAACACAATATGCAGGTCTTAAGCAACATAAAGCAGTAGATCTTTATGGAACACCAAAAAGTGTTGTATGGGCACCCCAAGACGGAGTTGTCATTATTAAAAACAGATATGCACATAGCGGTAATACTGTTGTTATTGACCATGGATGCAGTATTTTTACGCTCTTCTTTCACCTTGATAGCTTTGCGCCTATTGAAGTAGGACAAAAGATTAAAAAGGGGAACCCTCTTGGAACGATAGGACAAACAGGGCGTGCAACAGGATATCATTTACATGAAGAGATGCGTATTCATAACATAGCAGTAGATCCACTTGAATGGACAAAACAAGATTTTTAAAGTAAGAACAGCCTTATTCAAAAAGCTAAAGGGAACCTTTTGGGTTCCCTTTTTTCTTGATTATCTTCATCGGTAACATGCGCTTAAAAATGGTTGCATTTTTTCTTCAGCGTAGTACGTTTGAAAAAACGGTCTGATGAGGAGAATGTATGAGTTTTTACCAAATTTCTATTTTTTTAGTACGGTGCCCTTTGTATTTACGCTTTGCAGGAACTGCTCTTATAGTTGTTCTTGTAAGCACAAGTTGGTACTTTTTGTACTATTGCCCTACACAAAGCTCTATAGAGTACTATAGGGTTCATATACCTTTTTTAAAGGCACAAAAGGCACAGTATCTCAAAAGGGATGTACTCTACAAAAAAGCACAAAATGTGCAGCAAAAGATTATGCACCTTTCTGTACATCAAGTACACCAGGCGCTTGCAGAGGTTATCGAATGTGCGAATCGACATACGCTATCATTAAGGTCATGTATTCCTAAAAAAATGCACTCTCGGCTTGGCTATACTTATGCACCTTTTGAATGTGCTTTAGAAGGCAGCTACGAGAACATAATAAATTTTTTTAAAGAGCTTGCTACGTTGTCCTATGGCCTTATGTGTGACGAATGTACTATGACTCGGGCAGATACGGCTCACGTACTGTGTACCTTCATGCTCAAGTTTTTAATAAAAAGGTAAAAACTATGATTAAAATACTTTGTTTTCTTGTAACACTTTCGTGTTGTGCAGAACTGCGCGATCCTTTTAAGATACCAGTACAACAAGCAGAAAGCTGTATATGTAAAGCTGTATGTTCTCTAGAAGGAACTGATAAGCGATGTGCTCTTATAGTTTTAGAAGGTAAAGAATATACCGTACGTATAGGCGATAAGGTTGCTGGTTATGAAGTAGTAAACATATTTGATAAAGGAGTAGCTCTTAAAAGTATAAAGGATACTGAGCTGAAGGTGGCTTTCAAATAAAAGAGCCCTTCAACTTAAATAAGCTGAAGGGTTAGGGGGGTGAACAATACGTAGGATGTATTGTTCGTTTAGGGACATTGTTAAGCTCTCTAATGATGATGAGACTAACAAGCTCTTTTTATAATGTCAAGTCACGATTGTAACTATCTACATAGAATAACCCCTCTATTAATCCCTTGATGGTAAATAAAGCCTTATAATATGCTACTTTTTCTTCTTAAGAAAGGTTTGTCCAAGAAAATAAAGATGTTTTGTTAAAAGCAGTAGTATATATCTTCAAGATAATTTTGTGTGTGCTAAAGTTCTTAATTTTTGGATAGTTTTCTGGATGCTTATAGAATTCTTTTTGAGTGGGCTGCCATAAGCTTATATCGGTTGGACGTAGTCCACAAGTGTCGCAGCAGCTTTCCATCCTAGGAGAGTTCCTACGTTTCTCTGCTGGAATGTGTGATCTGCCCCATAGATAACAAATTCTTTTGAAGAATCAATTCCAGTAAGCTCTTTCCAGAACTTAAGACCTTTAAAATAGTCTGGATTTACTGTTTCGCCAGATTTTATTTCTACAGGGACTAAAGACAGGCCAGTATCTATAATACAATCTATTTCGTGTTTGCCATTTTGGTCTTGCCAAAAATATAAGGCAGGTCGTAGGCCCTTATTACAGTATTGTTTATAAAGATCTGCAATTATAAAGCATTCGAAGATATTCCCTCTTAAGGGATGAGTTGATAATACTTCTGGGCTATAAATGCGTAAAAGCGAGCATACTATACCAGTATCGAAAAAATATAGTTTAGGTGTTTTAGTAATGCGCTTATTAAAATTTTGATAGTGAGGCTGAAGCAAGAATACAATATAACTTGCTTCAAGGATAGAAAGCCAACTGCGTGCGGTTACGTAACTTATCCCGCAATCGTTTCCTAAGACTGTTAAGTTAAGCTCGCGTCCTACTCTTCCTGCACATAACTGAATAAATCTCTGAAACAAATTGAGGTTACCTACATTAATAAGTTGTCGTACATCGCGTTCAATATAGGATTGAATATACGAGGGGTATAGTTGGATAGGAGAAATATTTTCACTATAAATTCGCGGATATCCTCCGTTAACTATAGCTTGATCTGCTAGTTCAGGAAGTAAAGCATTTTGAGAAAGTTCATGTAATGAGAGAGGTAATAAATTTAAAATGCCTACTCTTCCTGCAAGAGACTGTGTTATTGCTTGGTTCATTAAAAAGTTTTGTGATCCTGTTAAAATAAAGTATCCAGGTCTTTTCTTTTCATCTACCTCAAGCTGAATATAACTTAAAATTTGAGGAACATACTGAAATTCATCTATAATAATACCAAACTCATTTTCATGTATTCTTAAAAATCCACGAGGATCTGTAAGTGCAAGTGACCGTACGTCTGCATCTTCAAAAGTGATAAAACGATGGTTTTTAAAGGTATTTTTTACTAAAGTAGTTTTACCAGATTGGCGTGGTCCTAGAAGAGCAACAACAGGAAAACGGGCGTAATTAATAAGTGTATTGGTCAAATCTCTTTTAAACATGTCACCTCCTATTTGTGCGGATCGTAAGTTGAACTTTTAATTCGCACAATTTAATTGTACCCCAGAAATAGTTAAAAAGTAAAGGATCAACTATATTTTAGCTGAATTAGGCAAATTCGTGGTCACAAGATAAATCGTGCGGATCGTAAGTTGAACTTTTAATTCGCACACATAAAGAGGCTTTTGCTTTATTTTACTAAAGCTATTGAGTTTTTCTCAAGTAGACTGAGCGCCCTCTACAAAGTTCTTGATCTTTGGATAGTTTTCTGGATGTTTACGGAATTCTTTTGAGCGTGCTGTTTGTACAAGCTCTCCTTTATCCATAAGGTAAATAGTACAATCGAGTTTTTCAATAAGCGCAGTATCATGAGATGCTACGAGTACTATATAATCTTCTTGGGCAAGCTCTTGAATACTTTGAGCAACATAGTTAGTAAGTAAAGGATCTAAAGCAGAAGTAGGTTCATCCATACAAATAATTCGTGGTCGTAGAGCAAGTGAACGGGCTATAGCAAGCCGTTGCTTTTGCCCTCCCGAAAGTTGTGTTACAGGCAAATCTGCTTTATCTTCAAGACCGTACTTTTTTAGAAGTGCATGAGCGATAGCACGTGCTTCTTTAGGGGTCTTTTTAAGTGCTTTTTCGAGTGCAAATGTAATATTGCGTATAACTGTCATATGTTCAAAGAGATTGAATTGCTGAAAAACCATTCCTACAGCACGTGTGTGCTTAATATCTAATGATTTATTATTAAGCACTATAGTACCCTTATCATAGGTCTCTAGCCCATTGAGGATACGCAAAAGTGTAGATTTTCCTACGCCAGATGATCCTAGGAGTAACGCAATCTCCCCTGGCTCTACAGAAAGAGAGATATCGTTGAGTACTGTTTTACTGTGATATATCTTCGTGAGATGTTTAATTTCTAGCATGGTAATTAAGCTTCTTTTCGATTCTGTGAACAATAAGTGAAAGTATAACGGTCATAACAAGATAAAAGAGACCAGTAGCAATGTAGACAGAAAGTGAGTTATACGTTTGACTTATAATAATGTTGCCACGCATATAAAGCTCCATAACACCAATAATAGATGCTAAGCTGGAATCTTTAATAAGCGTGATAAATTCATTTCCGAGCGCAGGAATAACTACTCGCAACGCTTGTGGTAATACAATGTATCTTGTAATATCCCCTGAACTTACTCCAAGTGTGCGAGCAGCTTCTATTTGCCCTTTAGATACTGATTGGATACCACTCCGTATAATCTGACTAATATAGGCACTGCTATTGAGACCAATTGCAACAACCGCAGTAGTAAATGCAGATAAGTAGATACCTATAGTAGGAAGCATTAAAGAAAGAAACACTATCTGTAAAAGCATAGGAGTACCACGCAAGATGGTAGCATATATTGCAACAGCAAGCGATAGTCCGCGATAGCCACTCGTTTGTATAACACCTAAAATGGTGCCTCCAAAAAAGCCTATAAGAGAAGCACAGAACGCTATAGCAAGCGTTACGAGTGCTCCTTGTGCAAGCTGA
The DNA here is from genome assembly GCA_963848965.1 of uncultured bacterium. Lineage (GTDB taxonomy): Bacteria > Babelota > Babeliae > Babelales > Babelaceae > CAWKFG01. The sequence goes on along the minus strand of CAWKFG010000004.1, from coordinate 713,062 downwards.
GGCAAGATAGAAATAATAAGTTCAAAGTTGATCATACAACTTCCCACTTCTGTTTTAATGCAGTAAGTGTTCCATCTGCTTCCATATCATCAAGCGCTTTTTGTACCTTTTGTACAAATTCATCAGGAAGCTTTTTAGAAATAGCTAATGCATTTTTTTCATCTGTCTCTTGAATTCTAAAGACATTAAATTCTGTTTTGTCTTTGCCTGTCTCTTTAAGATATGGCTGTAGTGTATAAGCTGCAGTTACAAAAGCATATCCTTTACCGTGCTCAAGAGCTGCGATAGCATCTGCTACTTTGCCAAGACGTATAAGGTTAATGTCAGGTATCTTGGACATATAGGTATCTGCTGTATAACCTGTATTAACAATAACATCTTTACCTTTAAGATCTTCTAAGTTGTTTACTGGCGGATTTTTTGCAAGTGTTACTACTAAAAGAGGATTACCTGTCAAATACGGTTTAGTAAAATGAACGCGTTTTGCTCGCTCTTCTGTTGGTGTCATACCTGCAGCGATCATATGGATTTGGCCCATTTCCATCTGTGGTAACAGCATACCAAAAGGCTTGTCTTGAATGTCGATCTGCATATTAAGGCGCTTTGCCACTTCTTTTGCAATATCAATATCAAATCCTACAATATTCATCTGTTGATCTCTAAATGAGAAGGGCACGAAGTCAGCACTGGTTCCTACAATAAGAATATTTTCTAAGGGTTTATAGTCTCTTGTTGAGCGGTACCATGTGACAGCTAAAAAGCTTGCCCCAATGAGCACCAAGGGAATAAGTAATCTTTTCATGAATTCTCCTCTTTGATAAACATACGAGCTTTAGGTATAGCAATTTTTTTGTATAACTTATAGACATAAGGTAAAATAACATCTATATACTATTTCAGTATACTGAAAGCATGCATATTCTGCAAATTAATACTTTTAAAGAAAGGAATTGTGAGTATGAAGATATCGTGGCTTTTTCTTGTTATTACGCTTTGTATTCCTTCACCATTACTACATGCGGTTTCGAAGGGTGCCTATTTTTTTGGTGCTACAACACTTGCTACAGCAGTGTGGGGTTGTATGGAATATTATAAGAAAAAAAAGCTTGAAGATTATTTTGGTAGAGTTTACACAGAGCATAAAGCTTCTACAGCACAGTTGTACGAGTGCATTGATAAGTTACAAAATGAGAGCCATCAACTACAAAAAGATCAAGAATTTTTATCTTCTATAGGAGTATATATTCAAATGCTTGAGCAAGAGTATGCATGCGAGTTGCAGCTATTGGTCAGCCGATCTCATGAAAATGCTGTACTAGAAAACTTTTTAAGTACTGTTAAAGGTCGTATCACCAGGTCGCGTAATTCGCTTGACTCAATTGAAAAAGTAATTGTGAAAGAGCAAGAGAAAATTTCTGCCTATAAGCATCAACTTGAAGTTAAACTACTTGAGTGGGAAGCAAAAGAGAAACGGGAACCCTATGTGATACAAGGGCAAAAGTTGGGTGCCCACTTAGATGCACTGAGTGCGTTTTTTACTACATTTTACCTTACGCTTGAACGTCAAACAAGTTTTATAAAGCTAGAGCTTCTTTTAGGAAAAGAATTTTTAGAGACCTATGCCTTTGAAAGAAGCATATCATCTGACGAGTATAACCAAAAACTTGATAAGCACATACGGACATTCTATAGCGATATAGAGTATCAGTTTCCTTATGTAACATATGTAGAACGACTTAAAAAAGATAGAGCTGCAGTCAAGCAAGCGCTTACAGGATTAACTGATTTTAAACCGCTGCCGTTTCAACAACAAGCAATTGAGCATGCTTATCAACTTGATAAAACACTTCAGGAAGTGCTTGAATATATTGTAACAACAGATACTTATGCACAAGAAAAGCAACGTAAACCTCATTTTGATCATCAGCGCGACCAAGAGCGGCTTGAACTTCATGAAAGACAGGAGCGCCTTTCACTAGAAGTATCAGAAAAGCACAGTCACATTGAAGAGGAAAAAAGAGGAGGTGAAATAAAGCTGCAAAAAGAGCTTAATAAAGCACAGACTATTGCTAACCAAAAAGCAGAGATTGAAAAACAGAAAAAGGAACTTGAAGTTAAAGAGCGGAAACTAGAATTTGAATGGGCAAAACTCAAAGAGGGAGAGAAGTTTAAAGAAACGCTGCATAAAAATACGGTATTCTGGGAACAACGATGCCTAAAGCTCCAAACACAACATGAAGAGATAACGAGAAAGCATACAGAGCTTCAGTCGCAACTGAGCGAGGTAAAGAAACAGGCAGCCCAATCATTGCAAAGTCTTGAATCTGTGTTAAGTACTTCAGATAAAGAAAGTGCTCATGAATATACTGAAAAATTACGAATGAGTTTGGCTCCTCTACGAGCATTAATTGCACATTCTTAAAGACCAAAATAGTATCATCAAAGGCTCTCGCTATGAGAGCCTTTTAATAACTTGCGATTTTAATATTACCATCAACAGATTTTACTGTTACTTGAGAGCCCTTAATATCTTTTTTGCCCAAAGAAATATCAAGACTTTTTACATTCTGTGCTACATGATATACTTCTGTTAATGCACGATCTAAAAAGATTGTTCCACTTTCAGTATTTGCTTTAAGGTGTGCATCAAGATGTTTAAGAACGTAGAGTCGAATATCGCCATATGTACTTTGTAGAGAAATACTTTCTTCAGGCTTACAGCTTTTTTGGCTAACAGTAATATCACCATGTACAGTAGTAATAGTACAAGAGCTTTTTGCTTTCTGTACTTTTACGTAGCCGCGCTTTGAGTGAATAGCAATAGGTCCATGCACATTAGTAAGATATGTATCTCCTTGACTGACATCAATAGCAGCAGTTTGTGTTATATTGGTAGCTTTAACATGACCTTGCTTTGTTTTTACTGTAAGTGCTCCTTGAACGTTATTAACATCTATATCTCCGTTTTTTCCTTCAATAGAAACAGAAAAGCTATTATTAATACTTATGTCTCCGTTAGCAACGTTGAGCAACACTTTATCGCTACTATCAGTAATATGTATATCACTATTCTCCGTTTGTACTTCTAATGGTCCTGCAATTTCATCAGTTTTAATGTCTCCTTTGTTGCTTTTTATCCATACTCCATTATCTATATTTTTAACTCGCAAAGGACTATTTTTGGTTGAAGAAATTTTAATTGCAGTATTACGCGGTACTTTAATTTTGTAATCTACCGACATACAGCCATCAGGACAGGTATAGGTATAAGAATAATTAAAAAACAGAAAAGAATATGAATAGGTATACGTAGGAGAAGGATCACTAATTGTTCTAATAAGCGCATTTGTATCGGTAAGCTGAGCTTCTATTATAAGCGAAGAGATAAGTTTTTCTGGAGCTCGCTTAATAGCTCTTACATAAATCGTTTCTTTATCCCACCCAGAAATAGAAATTTTACCAGAAGTAGCGAGCACTTCTAGTATTCCTCCACTTGCTAATTTGTGCTCATATTCAGCAATTTCTTCTTTTGTTGCTTTAGGGTCAATAGTAGGAGCTGAATATAAAAAAGAGGTAGTGCTTACAAGTATGAAAAACAGCTTTTTCATGAAAATCTCCTTTGCATTATGTATGTCTATTTTGCTTGTGGAGTTTGAATGTATAATTCTTCTATAAGAATCTTTTAAATACGTGCTTAATGTCAAGATTTAAGCTATGAAAAAGCAAATTTACGGGATAAGACTGCAGCTATTCAGCTCAACGGTTTGGCCAGACACTCAATGGCTAGATCATTTTCAGTTCGATGAAAGGAGACACCAACAAGCATTATCTTTTTTTCTAGCTCTAAATATCTTTCATAATATTTTTTGTGCTCAATTTGTTTAAGAGCTTTATCTGCTGACTGATTAAATTTAAATTCAAATAAATAAACGTATTTTTTGGTTATGAGTGTAAGATCAATCCTACCTTTGTCTGTAGCAACTTCAGAGTTACTATCTATTCCAAGCATATTGCCTATAAGTTGGAACAAAGAGTGATAGTATTTTTCTTGCTTAATATGAAGGTTGTATGGAATATGAGCAAGCAAAGTTTGAAGATTACTACAAAATTGTTTGATATCATTACTTTCAAGAGCTTTTTTCATGCGGTCGATGTGACTTTCTACGTCTGGTTCATCTTTATACGTAAACGCAGAGAGAAGGCTTTTTTCAAGAGATATCTCTACTTCTTTATTTGGTATGTTTAAAGAGTATTTACGTGTCTTAGGATTGTAGTCTTTAATTGTAAGATATCCGGTTTGAAAAAGAAGAGTTATAAGGGGCATGTTTTCTATATTGAATGTTCCCAAACTTGAAACGCTTATTTTTCCTTGTTCGATGTTTCTTAATGATTCGTATTTTTGTCTAAGAATATTAATAAGAAATGATGGAGTTCCAGTTTCAAACCAGTAATTTTCTATTACGCCGTTATCTAAGTAAAGAAGTACGGAATAAGGATTATAAACATTGATAGGCTCTCTGGAAAATCTATAGCCGTTATACCACGTTCTCATCTGGTCAAGAATGTTTATGATAGTGACTCTTTGTTTTTTAGCTAAGAAATCTATATGCTCTTTAAAGTAGTATTCAAGCTCCTGTTGCGTATATCCCAATAACGAAGCTCCTTGCAGGGTATTTGTTATATCTTTAAGATTATTAAGCCCAGAAAAAATAGAGGTTCTTGAAAATTTACTAACACCTGTGAGAAAAACGAAGTCTAAGTAGGCATCAAGGCTTTTAATTGTTGCATAAAAACTTCTTAGGATTTCTTGATGTTTTTTAGCAATTTCTAATGTATGTAAATGACTTAATATTGGATAGTCATACTCATCAATAAGTATAACTACGCGTGAAGGTCGATATTTTTTTGCAAGGGATTTAACAAGTTTTTTAAGTTTGGTTTGTATTGAAGGAGCACTAGAGATATCAATATCATAATCTTCGCCTAATGAATCAAGAGACCATGATAGATCTACTTCAAGAGCATCTGGCGATTTATGAGCTAACTGTGAAAAATCTAGATGAATAACAGGATGTTCATCCCAATCATAAGTACTTTTGTAAATCCACAAGTCTCTAAAAAGTGCTTTGTTTCCTAAAAATATCTCTTTAAGCGTTGATACTAAAAGAGATTTTCCAAAGCGACGAGGACGAGCTAGAAAATAGTATCTGCCTTTTGTTATAATCTTATGAATATGCTCAGTCTTATCTACATAGATAAAACCGTCATTAATCATTATCTCAAATGTTTGAACACCTATAGGAAGCTGTTTCATGGCAACTCCTTTATAACTATTTCTTCTAGGATAGATGAATTCAAACATAATTGCAATATGCACTAGAAGGTTATTATTGATAGATCCTTATTTTTTTCCAAACAAGCGTTGTGCTATCTCAAACAAAAGTACTAAGACTATAAGACCAAGTATTAGTGCAGCAATAAATGAGTGGCCAAGTCCCCATAAAGGAAGTGTTATGCCAAGTATCCAATAAGCAGCAGCTGTTGCAATACCTACAGGCACTACATACCAGGTCATAGCTTTCATAAGCTCAAAATGAGGAGCTCCAGAGCTTGTTGCTGCCATTATAGGATTATCTGCAATAAAAGAAAGGTGAGTACCGATAACACATCCAGAAAGCGTTGCTCCTATAGCAGGTAAGGCAAGCGGTACTGCTTCAAGTGCTGCTCCTGCAGGTAGATGTAAAAGTACCTTAAGAAGAGGTATAATAATAGGGAACATAAGTCCCATTGTTGCCCATGCAGAGCCTATCATAGAAGCAATGAGAGCTGCGGTAACAAAGCTTGCAAGAGGAAGAAAATTTATGCATATAACTGAGCAAAAAAGTGAAGCAAAATACGTTCCAGTTTGAAGATCTGTTTTGAGGATAACACCCAACGTCCAAGCATGTACAAGCATTATGATTGAGGGTATCATGAGCCATGCTCCTTGACACAAAGAAGGTCCTATCTCCTGAAATGCTATTCTTCCATAGAGCCAAAAGAACGGGATACTTATAAGCAAAGTTCCTATCCCACTTACGAGAAATGCCTGTTGAATAGAGCCATTTTTAAGTGCCTCTAGTAACGTAGAGGTTCCTCCAAAGAGACTATATCCTCCTGTTGCTAGTAAAGTAGTAAATATAAAGCCTATAAGAAGAAGCAGAGGAAAGGCAAAATAAAAGATAGATATTGATTGAGTCTCTTCTTTAGATACTGAATGTTCATTGTGATTTTCTTGCTTTTCATAGATTGCCATAGGTCCATAGGATATTTTTCTTAAAACTATGTACCATGCACTGAATATCATAAAAAGAGCATAGAAAATAAAGGGTATAGATTGTATGAAAGCATAAAAAGGATCAACTGCAATAACAGCATCAGCCGTTTTTGCCACCCCTACCTGTCGCAGCTGTGCAATGATTTCTCCTACCCAACTTGATAAAGGAGAGAGAATGGTTATTGGAGAAGCTAGTGCTGTTACTAAAAAAGCTAATTTTACAGATGATACTCTATAGGCAGCTGCTAGTGGGCGCATAACTGATCCAACAGTAAGAGCAGCAAAGTAATCATCAATAAAGAATGCGAGTGACAGCAGAAGTGACGTGACTTCTGCAGATTTCTTACTTTTAACTCTTTTTTGGGCAAGTTGTAGAAATGCCTGTGTACTTCCAGAGCGTTGCAATAGTGTAATGAGTACACCTAATGAAATAAGAAAAATAAAGATACTTAGATTCCAATTGGTCCACAATGCTTGCCATGAATAAATTTTATCGAGGCCACTGCTTTCTCCAAATCGCTTAAGAATAAGGGAGATAGCAGGTTGTAGCGCCCCTCCTGTTACAATAAGCGCGCTGCTTACAATGCCAATAAGGAACGAAAGTATCATACGTCGTGTTGTTAAAACACTCAACAGTACTAAAAGTGGTGGAAGAATTACAATCCATGTAGGTGTAGCCATTATGTCCTTTGTAAGTAAGTAGTATTGTTAGAGAGCACTCTCATAAGCTGTGCTGAATGCCTTGTTGTGATACAATCGCTTTCTAAAAAAGCTACACATAAGGAGAATATATGCTCTAGATTATTAAAAAGAGTCGAAAATGCTAGTTGCAGAAGTATCAGAAGAATAAGCAAAGAAAGACTATGTGCGTTTGGGTAAACGCTTATGGCAACGTTTTAAGAAAGGAAGAGAAGATTGTAAGAAATAAGATGCTAGGGCACTTTGGTATATATGAGGCATGGTATAACACATGCAAGGACTCCTTTAATAAATTACGATATGCAATTTTTTAAATAATGTACCGTTTATTTTGCTATTTGTCAAGCCTTGGCCGCTTTTTAATTTTGGCATATGTGGTATTTTCGTAGCTAAATGTGTTAATTCATCTGCATTACTAGTACGGGAGTGCTGCATAGCATAGGAATTTAATACCTGAAGGGTATAGAGAATCGTTAGTAGTATTTTAATCACAGTTCGCCTTCTTATTTTTTCATAGATTTTAAGACCTCTTCTCTGAATTTTTTTACTTCAGGATGTCTTTTAATAAGATCATTAAGTGTTTTACGAGCTTCTGTTTCTTCTTGAGGTCCTTTTGCGGCTTTAAACTTTCTGAGTTTTTCTTCGTAAATCTTACGCGCTTCGCTAGGACGAAGGTGTTTTACATTTGGCATATTAGAAAGAATTTCGGTGTAGGATCCTTTAAGTTTGTTAATGTGCTCTATTGCTTTGTCATACTCTTCGTCTGTTGTTGCATTCTTTGCTATTCCTAGTAAGCGTCTATACTCTTGCTCAGGGTCAAATGCTTGATGTTGCTCCATGCTTATACAGGTAAAAACGCTTGTAAGACAAATACTTAAAGATACTATTACACCAATGTTCATAAATTTCCTCGTTGCTTATAAAAGAGCACTTCCCTGGTAAGTTATACCATTGATTTTCGTAACATAAAAGTATTTGCTCGTATCTTTTAGAAAGAAAAAATTGTAGCACCTGTATTTATTTATTCTAATAGCAATATTGTATTAAAATAATCTATATGTTATACTTTATTAAAAACAAATTAAATTAAGGATATGTAACATGATAAAAAAGGGTATTTATTTTATAGCAACGCTTTGGATGATTTCTTCTTATGCTATGGAGCAGAATTGGGAAAATCGGTTTGAAGGAGCGTGGGGAAAAGCTATAAGAATCGAAAGCGTTATACAGCAGCTGGTTTCTCAAACTAATGAGCTAAATTTTACATTTAATCAAGGAAGAGCCACTCCTTTAACTGCTGCTGTTTTGCATAAAAGTAAAGAAGGTTCGAGACTTTTGCTTGATAAAGGAGCAGATATTAATATGCAAACTTCTCAGGGATTAGCGCCTCTTCATTTTGCTGTAATGGCATTTGATACACCTATGGTAAGTTTCTTATTAGAACGAGGAGCAAATCCAGCTATTAAGTCAAATGCAGGCCTTACTCCACTTACTATAGCAAAAACAAATAGCTATCATGCTATAGCTGAGATACTCTCTAAAGCTCAAGAACAACAGGTACAAAAAGAATCTGTACCTTCTACTGTTAAACCTGCTCTTGCGAGCACATTGTTAGTGATAGAAAATAAAACAAATGATGAATATGTTGTTTTTGATCCTCTTACAAAAAAGAGAACAGTAGTAGAACCTCAGGGATCATTTTCATTACCTTTTACGTTCAGAAGCCATAATAAGACATCTTTACGGTCAACGGTAGAGATATATAATGTAAGAGATTATCATAATGTTGAAACTGCAATAAAGTATCGTAGACCTGCTCTCTTGTTAGCTGTTACTGCACAAAGAGATCTATGGAATCCACAGAGACTTAAGGTTTCTTCAGTAGTAGAGCACAAACTAGAACCTGCTCCTAAAGGGGTAATTAACAGAGATAACCGTACTATAGAAAAGAAAAATGAAGAACTTGGTTTTACTGTTGAGTTAACCTTACGAGGCACTGAGCTAGAAAGATCTACAGCGCAGATAGCACTTGCTGATATAAGTGCGGCTGTAAAATAATATAGTAAAGAGTGCAGCTTTATAAAGCTGCACCTTTCATTGCCTTCAAAATTGAATGCCATGCATTACAATGACATACACACGGTGTCCTATCTAATAGAAGCCTTTGTAGAGAGCCCAGTTGCATAACTTAAAAAAGCACATAAACTAAATGGCGCTTATCTTACACATTCTAACAAAGGGGTCTTTATGCTTATGTGGGCGCTTCTAGTCCTTTCATGCTTTACTGTACAAGCGAAATATATGCCAGTACCATCAAGTATCTCTTCAAAGGCTGTATATCATATGCAAGCTCATCAAATAGATGAATGGTCATGCGGTTATAATGCATTGTTTAACGCATGTAACCTAGAAAATACGTTAGGATTTAAAAACTCTTATAGCAATTTTAAACAATTTAATGAGTTGTGTACTGCTTTTATACGTAGAACCCATAAGGGTCCTCGTGATGGTATTTCAAATATGGATATAGAAAAGCTTGCAACACAGTGCAAATTACAAAACATTGTCTATTTAAATAATGGTGGAGGTAAAATTGCACCTCTTCTTAATAGCCCAACAACTATTACTATCCGTGCAGATATACCAGATTATGAAGTACAACGGCTTCTTGAGCGTGCGATAACCAAAAGAGAGCAAGCGCTGCTCACAGAACTTAAAAAAGAGCTTGAAGGAAAGAAGTTATACTGTATTCACTTTGTATGCCACGTATTTGCAAAGGGAGAAGATCATTGTATTCTAGTCTCACTTGTGCAAAAAGATGGGTCCCATAGAGGATTATATATTTTTGATAATATGAATTCACCTATACAAGAAGGTTCTGAAATTAAACGTTATATAGACTTTCTGTGTACCACTTTTAAAGTAAGCACTTTAGAAGTTTTTAATAGGCGCAAAATTATTCTTGCCGATAAATGGCCAACTACTCCTTTGCCTCCTACAGGATACTATTATAAGTACTAGAAGGCTTTTGTGTTCTTTGTAAAATACTTTATTATTAAATAATAATGGGTTCTGTTTCTATAAGGGGCAAAGTATGGTTTCAACTAAAACAATAGTCCTTACAACCAGTATCTCTTTTTTAGGTACTCAAATACATGCATGGAATATATCTAAGATGCAACATGCTACATCGCTTGCAGCTGGAGCAGCTCTTTTGTCAACTGGTTGGGCAATAAAAGAATGGTGCCAGCGTACATCTCAAAAGAAAGAGCTTGAGGGCCAGCTTTGCCAACAGAAAGTGCAAGCTAACACACAAATTAAAAAGCTTACTGATGAGATGAAGGCATTGCAAGAGGATGAATACTTTTTAGTTGAAAAGACAGAATGTGTTGAAAAAGTTCAAAACCTCTGCGCACCTGTAGAGGACATTCTTTCTAAAGAAACGTTGGTCAATGAGGATATACAGCTACTTATAGAGTTTTTTGAAAACTCTGCCAAGCGAACGGCTTCGAGTTTTGACCATTTTGAAGAGATGTTACAAAAAGAGCTTTCAGTTGTTGAAAAGCATCACAAAGAGCTCAGTGAAAAAATAAACGAATGGAGAGTAAAGCAATCTCTTTACCTACACATAAAAGGCCAAGAGCTTATTGTGCATTTTGAAACTTTAAGCAACTTTTTACGTCAGCTTATTCATATAAGTAAGCAGCAAAAAGGCTTTTTTGCTCTTAAAGCATTGGTGACTTCAGAATACAGCGCTCGTTATACATTTGAATATAAAGCTCTTGGCGATGAAAGCGTTTTAGGGCTGCTTAGTGATCGTATAGCTGCATTGTATGAGACTGAAAAATTTCCTTATGTAGCATATGAGACTGAGCTTGAAAGAGAAGGTGCTCGTCTTGAAAAAGTGCTGTCTTCTATAGATGAAATGCAATCAAGTAGTTTTCAACAGCGCCTTATAGAGTATGCTCATTCATTATATACTGCTTTTAAAGTGGTACGTAGCCATGTGCGTGCAACTCCTTTTTTCAAAGAACAAGAGTTTCTTTCAGAATGGACGCATATGCGTAGTCAAATTGATCAGATAGAAAAGCAAGTAACAAGCAATGAGGTTACTTTCCAAAAAGAGCTAAGCAAGCTACAGTCCCAGTATCAAACGTTAAATACCAAGCTTGAGCGATCAACGAGAGTTCAAGATGATATTCAATCTTTGTGCTCACAGCTTGGCGATAAAGTTCATTCACTGCGGCGCGATATTAACTCTTTACAAGCACAGCACTATATTTCTTATACTCGTAAATAGTCTATTGTCTGTTACTTATAAGATAGGCATACGGTTGTAATTGAGGAATGTGCTCGAATATAATTTTTATGATGCCAAGTAATGGTATAAACAGAATAATTCCTGGTATACCCCATAGAAGAGCGCCTATTGCTGCTATGGTAATAACAGCTAAAGGATTGACTTGCATCCGTGGTCCAATAATGGTTGGTGTAAGTACATGGCTATCAAGAAGCTGTACCAAAGTAAAAAGTACTATAATTGCAAGCGTAGAATACCATGACCCGCCGTTTAAAAAGTTTACTATAAGTGGTATCGTACTTCCTATAGCTGTTCCAATATAAGGTATAACATTAAGAAAAGCAGCTAAGGGTCCTAGCAGCAATGCATATTTAACTCCTATAAGAGAGAGTCCAAGTGTATTAAGAAGAGCAAGAATAAACATTACAGTAAGAATACCAAATAAGTAATGAGATACCATAGTTTGAATTTCAGTTATTACCGCTCTTACATTGCTATGTTCTTGTCTGCTTATTATTTGCAAAAGAAATGTTTTGAGTTTTTCTCTGTAATATAAGAAAAAGAACGTATAGACAAGAGTAAGGATTGTTACTGCAGCCACTTTTAAAGCATTAATAACTAGGTCCTTTAAAGAAGCTTCTGCTATATGCATAAATGAAGAAAGTTGCGACTTTATATGCTCTATGTGCTTTTGTAGAGATGCTCCTAGAAAATTCTGAATAAAATTTTGAATAGTATCTAATGTAGTCGTTGCCTGGTTCTTAAAAAGCTTAAATGAAGCAGTGAGCTCTGTAATCTGGTGGGTACCTAACCCAATGAGTATGATAAGCGGAACAATAAGAATGAAGATACTCAATAGGCTTGCAAAGCCTCTTTTAAGGCCCCATATTTCAAGCTTTCTGCAAAGAGGAAGTATCAGTAACGCAAAAAGAGCTGCAAAAGTCAGTGGCACAAAAAGAGGTTTGCCAAATACGAGGGCAAGCACGAAAAAGAAAATAAAGAGAAAAATAAGGTTCGCTTTAATAAGAAAAGAAGTCTGCATCATAGTCCTCTCACAGAGTAAAACTTTCTCCTACTTTAGACTACGAAGGCATAGAAAGGCAATATTTGTTATTGTACAGATTAGAGGGCTTTTGCTTTTATTTGATATTTATTTAATCTTTAAAAGATGGCGTAACTCTTTTGTAAGGGGATCTCATGGTGTTATCTAAAAAAATCATAGTAACAGGTCTTACTTTTTTTGTGCTACAACCGCTTAGTGCTTGGAATGTTCCTACCTGGTCTGAAATCGATAAAAGTTCTTATACTAAGCCACTACTTGCTGGAGTTACACTACTATCATCTTGCTGGGCTTTAAAAGAATGGCGTCAAAGAGTAGGACAAAAAAGGGAACTCGAAGGACGGCTTGCCGATCAGGCGAACTATGCACATAACGAAATTGAAAAGCTTAAAAATGAGATTAAAAGAGCGCAAGATGATGAAGAGTATATTTTAGAGCTGAGCTCTTTTATTGAAAAATTACAGAAACACTATAGAGCAGAACAAGAATATCTTACCCTGGACGTACGACCGTATATTTATTGGTCTAACCTATTACAATCATATGATGGTTCTTTAGAAGCATATGAAAAGCGGTTACAGCAAGATAGCAGTGAGGTGCACAATTATATTCAACAAATGGAAGAGAACCTCAAAAGATGGGAACAAAGAAAATGTCTTTTTGAAGAAGCAAAACAACTGTTTAAACAGCTTGAGCTCTTTCAACAACAATTTATACAATGGGTGCATGTTATTCACAAGCAAAGAGATTTTATTCATGTACAAGTGCTAATGACTTTTGCCTATCGAGAAAAACATGCGTTTGAGCTTCAGGCTTTAGAAAGAGAACTTTCTTTAGATATGCTCAATACCTACATTGGTTCTCTCTATAAAGAAGAGAAGTTTCCCTTTGTACAGTATGCTCAAAGTTTGCACGAAGAGATTGAGAAACTTACAGCTACTTTAGCCTTTACTCAAGATACGCAAAGAGAGCTATTTTTGCCTGCTCAGGAAGCTCTTATAGAGGACGCGCAAAATGTACTTAAGGCGCTTGAGATAGTATATAATTATGTTATCACCACTACCTACTGGCGAGAGCAAAAGCTTGCTGCAGAATTAGAGCAGATGACCCACAAAGTAAAAGAGCTTGAAAAGCAAACTGCACAAGGAGAAAACTTTTCTGCAATGAAAAAAGCAGGCACACTCTTCTCTTTTACGCCTCAGGCGGCTACGAGTAGTGCTTCATATTTTTCCCATTCGCAAGATCATAAAGTAAAATCAGATAATCCTTTTCTATCAGGAGCCGTTGTAAGCGGCCTATCTCGTTTGCTTGGTAACTCACACCACAGCTTACAAAAATCCCATTATACAGTAGGCAAATCTCCTGCCTGTGTCTCTTACGCATCTACACATACCCCTGTTGTAACTACTCGCCCAACTTCAGCTACTACTCTTGCTCTTACCTATTCTCCTGTCAATAAAACTGTTAATACTTCTGCTGCAACACCTCTTACTACATCTTTATTAACAGGTACTGTTTGCTTTGCACATATGATAGGAAAACTACTTCCCTTCTAGAACTACGAACATTTTAAATCGCTATTTTTTTTGTCGAAGATGTGGTTAAAGCAATGCGAGCACTAAAATATTATTTGCAAATTTGTCATTTTGTAGTAAAATGACAAATAAAATTTAAGCAGCTACAAATTGTTTATTGTGAAATTTTTCTGTAGTTGTCATGAGTATTAGTTTTATAGGATATGCATGAAAAAGTTATTATTGCTACCATTACTTATAGGCTTCTTTGTAGGGGATATACTTTGCATGAAGCGCAGCCGTTCAGAAGAAAGTGAAGAGCAAAGAGATCAAGCCTCTGATATGGAAATTGACCAAAAGAGCGGATCAGGTGATTCTTCAGACGATAAACCTTTACAACAAAGTGCGAAAAGAACCCGAGATAAATCAAAAAATAGCAATGCAGTTGAAAAGATAGAAAAGCCTTCTAAAAAGAGATCTAAAAAAGCTTCATCGCCTACTAAAGGTACTGCTACAACTCCTTTAATAAAAGCGATAAAAGACAAAAATACAGAGCAAGTAAGAAGTATTTTTGACAGCGGAACTCATGCAGATATTGTTGATAAATTTAAAAATACAGCCTTGATATACGCTGTAGAGACTGGGGACTTAGATCTTGTAAAATTAGTGTATGATAAAAGTCCTTTGGCAAAAAAATCATCAGACAAAGCTTTGGTTGTAGCAGCTGCTTGCGGACATAAAGAGATAGCAGAATTCCTTATAGCCAACAAAGCTCGTGTAGATTGCTTAGAAGGAGGATTTTTCCTTACATATATTGAAAGCATTGATGCAGAAAGCATGAAAAGATTTGGAAAGTGTCAAGTATATCCTTTATTGCTTGCTGCTTATTATGGACATAAAGCCCTTGTCAAATTGTTATTAGAACATAGAGCAAATACTGACCTTCGTCGTACAGGTAATTTTACTCCATTACTTGTTGCTCTTGAGCGTGGAAATGATGATATTATAGAATATTTGTTAGAGGCAGGTGCTCGTGTTGAAGGAACAGGTAAAATAGAAGCTGCTCTTGTTGTTGCAGCGCGGTATAACCGCGAAAAATGGGTTAAAAAGATTCTTTCAAGATCAAAAAACGTAAATCCAGGAGATATTATTAATGGATTTATAACTGCTCTTGAGCAAGGACATAAAAGCCTTCTCGACATTTTTATGCCCTCTATAACTGATGGTATGCTCTATCAACTTGGTTCAAGCTCGCTTATTAAAGAAGTTGCTCGATTAGGAAATGAAGAGCTTCTTGACGTACTTATGAATAAGGCTACTAATAAAACTCAAGCATGTACATGTGCTCTTGCAGGAGCTGCTGCAGTCAATAATAAGATACTTGCAGAAAAGCTTATAGAGCGTGGCGCACATGTTAGCGGCTATGATGATTCCCCCTTAAGAGAAGCAGTAAGAGCTGGACATACAGATATGGTAACATTTCTTTTGCAGGCTGGAGCAAAAGTGAATGTAGGTCCAAGTTGGGAGAATGTTTTTGATCTTGCAAGAGCAAAAGGCCATAAAGAGGTACTAGCTCTTCTTGAAAATGCCAGAGCAAAGACTGAAGAGCTTTTTGAAAGCTGTACAAAGGGTGATGGTGTTGCAGTACAAGAACTGCTTAAACAAGGAGCAGACGCTACTATAATGGATGCTCAACATAGAACACCTTTAATGATTGCTACAAAGAATGGACGTGCAGAAATAGTTACCATGTTACTTGAAGGCAAAAGTAGTTACTACTTAGAAAACAGACACTACTTGAATAAGAGCCTTATGCTTGCTGCAGCTCAAGGTCATACAGATATTGTAAAAATCCTTCTTAATGCAGGAGCTGACGTGAATGCCAGAGACTGGAAGCCAGAGCCTTGGAACTCCTCTGGAAGGGAATCATGTAACTTTACTCCTTTGATTCATGCAGTGATTAATGGTCATGAAGAAACAACAAAGCTTTTATTGGCTTATAAAGCTGATACGCTGCTTCAAGATATACGTGGCAAAAGTGCTTTAACGTGGGCAAAAGAAAAAGGGAATAAGACAATTGAAGCACTACTTGAAGCAAAAGCTGCTGAAGATAAAAAAGCTCATGCTACTTTTTTAGATGCATGTACTCAAGGAAATAAAGAGGAAGTAACACGCTTATTTGGCGATCCAATAAATAGTGAGATAGTAGATGAGCAAGGAAAAACAGGACTCGAGCTTGCTGTAGAGCACAAACATACTAATATAGTAGCTCTCTTATTAGAAAATGATGCTCATGAACGCAATCTTTCAAAGGCATTAAAGCTTGTAGCTGCAAAAGGTGATGAGAATATGGTAAAACTTCTTCTTAATGCCTATAAGAATAAGCTATCAATGGATACTCTTGCAGATGCTGTGGATAGTGCTGCAGCTCATGGCCACGCAGGGATAGTGAATCTGTTTATTAAGCAGACTTCTGATAGGTGGTATAAGCGAGGTCTTACAGAACGTGCTTTATATGCTTCAATTAAAGCTCGTAATGTTGCTTTCGTAAAGAAAATACTTAATGATAAAAAAGGGAAATATTGGATAGATTTCTATCAATCTACGTATAATAATCCATTGCTTATTGCAACATATGCAGGGTCACTTGAGCTCGTAGAATTCTTTTTAGAAAAAGGATGTCCACTTACTGTTTTTTCAGAAGATAAGGCATCTGGGGTTTCTTCCTTTATCGGATCTGAGACACAAGTACAGCCTCATATGAATGCTCTTATGCTTGCTGCACAAGAAGGACACATACACCTTGTAGAATTCTTGCTTGCAAAGGGTATACCTATAAATACTTCAAATAAAGAAGGTGAAACTGCTCTCTCAGTTACTGCTAGTGTAGGAAGAAAAGATGTCCTACAGCTTCTTTTGGATAAAGGTGCTCAAAGCACATCTAAAGCTCTTGAAAATGCTGTACAAGCAGGGAAGAAGGAAATTGTACAACTTCTTATAAGTAAGGGAGCAAGCATTACCTCCAAGGTTCTCTCAGCTGCAGTACAAGGTGGACATGAAGAAATCCTGCAAATTCTTATTGACGCAAATAGAGAAAGACCTGCAGTCCTTAGCACAGCATTTTTTGCTGCTGTAGCCACTGGTAAACTTATGCTTGTAAAGAAATTGCACGCTCAGGTTCCTCATTTAGAACTAAAAGAAGCAAAAACTGAAAGAACTGCTCTTATGCTTGCTCTTGGCGCTAAAAAATGGGATGTAGCGGCTTTTCTTTTAGAAGCAGGTGCAAATCCTTACGCAAAAGATGGTAAAGGTTTAGATGCATTTGCCTATGCAAAAAATAGTGGCTATGAAGAAAAATTTATGGCTTCTGTGCGAGAAATAGAGCAAAGGAAAGCTGAACTCAGGAAAGAGGTAGCTCAAAAAAGAGCAGCATTAGAAAACCATTTCTTGCAAGCGGCTGCTCAAGGTGATGTAGCAAAAGTTAAGAAGTTTATTACGCAAGGTGTGAATGCCCAATGTGTAGATTCATCAGGAATAAATGCTCTTATGTATGCTGCTGCAAGCGGCAATAGAGAGCTTGTAGAACTACTTATTACACAAGCGGGTTTGTCTATTAACGGACAATCTAAAGATAGTATGACTGCTTTAAGCTTTGCCGTAGAAAGAGGGCATGAAGAGCTTGTAAAATATCTTATTAATGCTGGAAGCCATATAAACATTGTGGCAATTAGTAAAGCCGTAAGGCAAGATAATGGTCCTCTCCTTCGATTACTTATACAAAAAAGTGAAGATGAGCAACAAGCTTGTAATCTAGCGCTATGTTATGCTACTGAATGCAATAAGCCTGCTATTATAACAAGTCTTTTAAAACTAAGAGCAGATGTTAATACACGATCTCTGTATCAGAGAACACCATTAATAATAGCTGCTATGAGAGGCTATGATGACTGTGCTCGAGTTCTTCTTGATGGACGTGCAGATGTGACATTAAAAGATGATAAAGGAGTAGATGCTCTCTCTTATGCAAAGACGAATGGCAATGAAGCTATAGTGCGTATGCTTGAAGAAGCGCTTTCAGAAAAGTACCAAATGCAACAAGCATTTCTTGAAGCAAGTGTTCAAGGAAATCTTTCTGAAGTAAAAGAATTACTTGCTCAAGGAGTAGACAAGAACGTTCAAGATAGACAAGGAAAAACAGCTTTAATGCATGCAGTTACTAATGAGCATAATGAAGTAGTAGAGCTATTGCTTAGAGAGGGTGCTCAAATTGCTATAAGAAATCTAGCTGGTAATACTGCCCTTTCGATTGCTACACAAAAGGCACATACAGCTTTAGTAAAACTTCTACTTGCTTTTCCTGACAGACTTCCTACAGTAATTCTTAAGCCTGCATTAGATAGTGCGAGCTATGAAGGACATAGTGAAATTGTATCTTTGCTTATAAATGCTCATCCAAATAAGGCACATGCTTGTGCTATTGCTTTAACTACAGCAGTAGGGGGACAAAAGAAAGAATTGGTAAAACAGCTTATAGAACTAGGAGCAGATGTCAATGTGGCCTATGGAGATACTCCTCTTATGGTTGCTACAACTAACAACGATACGGAGATGGTAAAACTTTTACTTTCTCATGGTGCTCATGTAAATAAAAGAAATGCTCATAATATATCAAGTTTAACTCGTGCTGTAGCAGTACTGGGGCTCGAATCATTTGCAATCCTTATAGGAGCAAGCCCTAATGTGCCTGACCTCATAAATAATGATGCTGATATACAAAATAAAATTCACTCGCGGTTAGATTCTTATCTTGAAGAATCAAGAATTAATGGCTCTGACTATAAAGAAGCCCTTAAAAGGCTGAAACTTGAAGAGATAGCACTGCTTTTGAGAATAGTAAAAAAATCCTTCCCAGGTTATGTTAAGAAGGACTATTTTGAAAATAAGGATGCTTATTGCACTGAGTATATAAAAGTGTATAAAGAGCAAGGAAAATGTACACGTAATGGGCTTTTACAAACACCTCTTATATGGGCATGTATGTTTGGTCATGCTCATATTGTGCAACAGTTTATAGAAAGTGAAATGCCGCGCTGGTTTATAAATGCTCAAGATGTCTATGGCCGTACTGCTTTACATTATGCCATTTTGTATGGTCATACTGAATGTGTTCAAACATTACTTAAGTGGTATACACAAGAGGTAGAACGTATAAACGAGGTATATAAGGATAATCCTGAAGCGTTGAAGAAAGCTCTTGACTGTTTAGGTATAAATCTTACGGATAGCCAGGGTAATACAGCATTATTCTATGCAATTATTAAAGGGAACCTTAATCTTGTCAATGAGCTCTTTAAGCTTAATGCAAAGCTTGCTACAAGTGAAACTAAAGCTGCACTTGCTCTTAAAATAGCAGCAGTGCAAGGGTATAGTGATGTTGTAATTCGGATCCTTTTTTACCTTAAGGAACAACCTGCTATTTTTAAGTAAAGTTTAGGTGTTATAACAACTATTCGGCGAAGCCTCTAAAGTCTGTGTTTTGTCTATTACTACCGTTTTAAGGATGTATATGAAAAAATTATTATTAGTAACGTTATTTGTTGGTTTATGTACAGAAACCATAGTAGGTATGAAACGAAAGTTATCGGAAGAAAGCGAAGAGCATGATACCTCTGATAGAGAAATGGAACAAGCTGATGAGGTGAGTGACTCGCCAAGCGAAGAGCCAGTAAAGCAGCAGCGAGGTAAAAAGCGAACGCGAGATAAGGTAAAAGAAAAAGGTAAAAAATCCTCTGCTAAAGTTAAAAAGCCTTCTCGAAAAAAATCTAAGAACGTACGATTTCCTGCTAAAGATGCTACAGTTACTCCTTTAATGAAAATGGTAAAAGATAAAAATAGAGAGGAAGTTACAGCTCTTGTAGAAAGTGGCGTTGATGTTTCTGCTGCTGATGCATTTGAAAATACGGCTTTAGTATATGCTGCAGAAACTGGTGACATTGAGCTTGTAAAGCTTGTATATGATAAAATTCTTTCAGGGTCTACAATTTCAAGAGCACTTATAGTAGCTTGTGCTTGTGGCCACAAAGATATAGCAGAGTTTCTTATAACACACAGAGCTGATGTTGATTTCTGCGAAAAAGGATTGTTCCTCTCAGGTATTTACGCTATTGATGAGGAAAGTGTTAGTAAATTTAGAATGTCTATCACAAGCCCATTGTTAGTTGCTGCTTATTTTGGGCACCTTGCTATTGTTGAATTACTGCTTAACAAAAATGCAGACATTAACATTAACGGTCAGGGTCAGCGTGTTCCTTTAACAGCTGCTCTTGAAAGTGGACATGATGATCTTGTAGAGCTTCTTCTTAAACGTGGAGCGCATATTCTACCAAAAAATAATCAAGTAAAGGCCCCTCTTATAGTTGCAGCAATGTATAATCGCGATCGTTGGGTGCAAGAGTTTTTACCACATCAGAAAAATAAAAACCAAAGAGATATTATACGAGCTCTTGTTGAATGTATTAGATATAAACATATGCATCTTACAGATACTTTGATGCCACATATAACTGATGAGATGCTTTATATGACTGTACAAGGTGCTCGTCCTAGAAACTCACCAGCAGCTCTTACATTTCTCGGTGAACTAGGAAAAGAAGACATTCTTGAACTCTTATTTGAAAAAGCTCTTGATAAAAATAAGGCATATACCTATGCATTAATAGGTGCTGTTTCTGCTAACAATAAAGTACTTGCAGAAAAACTCATAAAACGAGGAGCAAATGTTAATGGGTACGAGAAGGTTCAAGGTAGGTACTCCTATCATGATGTTCCTCTTTCAAAAGCTATAGATATAAAAAATGTAGATATGATAAAACTACTTCTTCAAGCTGGTGCGCACATTGAAGATATTCAGAATTGTACATATAGTATTTCGCGTGCACGAGAAAAAGGAGATGAAGAGCTAGCAAAGGTGCTTGAAGAGGGGATTGCTCAGCAACAAGAGCGACAACAAAAGTTGCTTGAAGCAAGCTCTACTGGAGATGACGCCTTAGTGCATCAGCTAATTAGTCAAAAAGTAGGTATTGATATAAAAGATAAACAAGGTAAGAACCCTTTAATGCTTGCTGCAGGTAATGGAAATAAAGAAATAGTTAAACTATTGCTTGAAACTGAAAAGGATGCTGTAAATATCAATGGAGCTCTTTTACTTGCTGCACAGAATGGGCATGCTCAAATAGTAGAGCTTCTTATTCAAGCAGGAGCTGATAGTAATGTTCGGGATACTAAGCTAAATACAAATTCTAATAATGGGTATGCCTTTATGGTAGCTAAGGATGGAATATCGCCATATGGTGTACCAGTTCCTATGCCATATAGTCCTCAAAGGACGTATGTACAAACAGGAATGTACACTAATTTTACTCCATTAATTCATGCGGTGATAAATGGACATGAAGAAGTAGTGCGGCTTCTAGAATCCAAAGGAGCCTCTCTTACGCTTAAAGACACAAATGGAAAAGATGCTCTTGCGTGGGCACAAGAGAAGGGCCATGCAGCCCTTGTCGCATTTCTTAAAGAAAAGCTTCTTAAAGTTAAAGAAGTTGAAGGAGCATTTCTTAAAGCATGTGCAGAAGCAGATATGCCAACAATACAGCAGTATCTTACGCAAGATATTGATGGTGATGCGTGTGATGAAAATAATAGAACAGCTTGCGAGCTAGCAGCAGAATATGAGCACAAAGAGGTAATAGAGCTCTTGTTAAAGCATAAAGTACATAAACAAAAGATCTATCGTGGGTTGAAGCTTGCAATAGAAAAGGGTAATGAGCCTTTAGTAACATTTATACTGGGCAAATGTGGTACGCTTACTAGTAATAACATGAGACCTTTTGTTGAAACTGCAGTAACAAGCGGCAATGAAAAGATGGTACAGCTCATTATAAAGTTAGTAAAAGGAGCTCATGATAAAGCGACTCTTCGTGAATATGCGTTATGTACCGCTGTTCGTGCTAAGAATGTTTCTCTTGTGCATAAGCTACTAAGTGGTATAGCAGGAAGTTGGGATTCGCTTTTTAGATCGCAAGAAGTAGATAAAAATCCTCTTTTTATTGCTGCTCGTGTAGGATCACTGGAATTAGTAGATTTATTTTTAGAAAAAGGATGTTCACTGACTGTACCTCATTATTCGGCTGTATATCCTCGCCTACCTGTCTCTCCAGTTCTGCGAGCTCCTGCGGTAAAAGATCCAAAGATGACAGTACTTATGAGTGCTGCACAAGGAGGGCATACTGACGTTATAGAGCGTTTACTTAAAGAAGGTATAAATATAGATGATGTTACTAGTACTGGCGATTCTGCTCTTACGTATGCAGCTCAAGCAGGACACAGAGCTGCTGTAGAACTTCTTATTAATAAGGGAGCTAAAAATATTCATACGGCCCTTACGGAGGCAGTAAAAGGAGGTCATGAAGATATTGTACAGTTTCTTATAGACATAAGTCCTACTAGACAAAATATTCTGGATGCAGCTTTTATAACTTCAGTAATGCATAGAAAACATGCTTCTGTTCTACGTAAACTTCTTTTACAAGGTGTACGTCTAGAAACAAGAATGAGAGAGGGAAAAACTATTCTTATGCTTGCTATCGAGCGCGGTTATTGGGATATCGTTCAATTTCTCTTAGATGTTGGTGCAAACCCCTCTACGAAAGATGCGAGAGGCCAAGATTGCTTTACTCTGGCAAAAAGTAAAGGGTGGGAAGATACATTATCAAAGATAATAGCAACTGTGAGTGATAAAAAGGCAGCGCGCCAAAAAGCATTATTACAAGCAGCTGCTAAGGGCGACACAGCTTCTGTGCAAGAACTCATTTTACAAGGTGCAGATATACAACAAACAGATGAGCAAGGCAAAACAGTCCTTATGTACGCTGTAACAAGTGGAAGTAGAGAGCTTGTAGAATTGGTTGCTCGATCAGGAGAGTTAGTAAATATTCGAACTAAAAATGGTATTTCAGCCTTAAGTATTGCTACGCAAAGAGAGAATGAAGCAATTGTAAATGCTCTTCTACGTGCCGGTGCTCAAGTAGATGCTAAGTCTATTGGTATGGCAGTAAGTCAAGGTAATCAAAGAATATTACAGCTTCTTATACATGATAGCCAAGATCAACAACAAGCGCGTAACTGGGCATTAGATGCTACTGCCGCATTTAATAAGCACGAGTTAATGATGTTATTGTTAAACCAAGGGGCACATATTAATGCAAGAAGTCCTCAAAATAGAACACCTTTAATGATGGCAGCTGGAAAAGGGCATGAAAAGTGTGTAGAGCTTCTTCTTGATGCACGTGCAGATGCAACGTTGCAAGATGATGAAAAGTTAGATGCTCTTGCATATGCAAGAAAGAATGGTCATGAAACGATAGTACGTATGCTCGAAGAAGCACTTTCAGATAAATACCAAAAACAACGAGCATTATTTGAGGCAGCTAAACAAGGAGACAGAGAATTAGTGCAAGACTTGCTTATACAAGGAGTCGATAAAGATGCACATGATGCTCAAGGAAGAACAGCTTTAATGCATGCAGTTGCTCATGGACATAAAGAGGTAATAGAGCTCTTAGTAAGAGAAGGTGCTAACATTAATCTCATAGATAAAGGTGGTAGCGATACAGCACTGTCTCTTGCTGTTGAGAAAGCAGATAGCACTTTAGTACAGCTACTTATAGCATTTCCTGATAAGGTAACAGCTCAAACGTTAGAGCGTGCATTACAAATAGCTGCTCTACAGGGATTAGATGAGATTGTAAAAGCGCTATTGGCTGTTCATACAGATACAGTACAAGCAGCTTCTCTTGCTTTACATGCAGCAGTAAGTGGTCAAAAGAAAGCATTGGTAGAGCAGCTTATAGATGTAAAAGCAGATGTTAATAGCGTTGTTGAAGAAAGAACTCCTTTGATGAGGGCAGCTTCTGTTAATACTACTGATATGATAAAGCTTTTACTTGCTCATAAGGCTGCTATTAACTATAGAAACAACCGAGGGTTCACTGCTTTTGATAGTGCTACAGAAGCAGGATCGCTTGAAGCGCTTGCTCTTCTTATGGGATCTGAAAATCCTTCTTTTGAATTAGTAGTAGCAGGACAACAAATTTTTAAAATTCAACTTCAGCAAAAAATAGGAGAGCATCTTATAGCATCAAAGAAACAGGGATTAGGCGGATTCTTAGAGTTCTTGATAAAGCAAAATTATGAAGAGATGTTACTTTTTATTCATTTACTAGGAGTACCAGACATTAAAGTATATCTTAAGGATAAAGCTTCCTTTTGCTCTGAATACATACGAGTATATCTAGAAGAAGAAAAATGTGCTCGGAATGAGTTTTTACAAACGCCATTTATGTGGGCATGTATGTTTGGCCATGCTGACATTGTGCAGCAGTTTATAGAGAGCGCTATGCCACAGTGGTTTATAAATGCGCAGGATGCCTATGGCCGTACAGCACTACACTATGCTATTCTTTATGGTCATACTGAGTGTGTTCAACTATTACTTAAGTGGTATACGGTAGATAATGAGCGTATAAAAGAGCTGCACAAAAATAATGAAGAAGCGCTGAAGAAAGTTCTTGCGCTTTCAGGTATAAATCTCTCTGATAATCAAGGTAATACAGCATTATTTTATGCTATTACAAAGGGAGATCTAAAGCTTGTTAATGAGCTTTTAAAAATAAATGCAAGGCTTTCTACAGATGAAAGAAAAGCAGCACTTGCTCTTAAAATAGCAGCCGCACAAGGGTGGAGTGACATTGTTATTCGTATTTTGTTTAAGCTTAAAGACCTTCCAGCTATTTTTAAATAGTTGCGTGCTTTTGTAGGTAAGGAAACTACATGAAATTACTACTGTTTATAGTACTAGGTATAGGCTTTTGCGTAGAAGAGCTTTGCTGTATGAAAAGGACTTATGAAGAAACCAGTCAACAGTATAGCTCTTCTTCTGATGCAGAGCCTGAACATGTTGTAGATCCTATACCTCGTGCAAACGGAACAAAGCGTAAAAAAGCTGCAATAAAAAACAAGGATACAAAGCAGAAGAGCCAAAAGCTTCCTAAAAAGAGACAGAAAGCAGTTCTTTCTCAAGGTCAAACAACACCACTTATAGAGGCGCTCAGGCAGAAGAATAAAGAGCTTGCTCTAAAGATTATTAACAGTGAGAATTCACAGATAGATGAGAAAGATAGCTTTAATAATACTGCACTTACGTACGCTGTAGAAATAGGTGATAGTGAGCTTGTGAAAACTATTTACAGCAAAAGTTCAGAGATCAAAGAGTGGATTATTTCACAAGCTCTTATAGTAGCATGTGTATGTGGACATAAAGAGATAGCGCAGTTTCTTATAGAACAAGGGGCAGATGTAGATTATGCAGCCAAAGGTGCGTTTTTAACAAGTATCTCAAGCATTGTTGAAGATGATTCTACACTAAAAAGGTTTTTTGTAAGCCCGCTGATAGGAGCTGCTTATTTTGGACATACTACTCTTATTGAAGTGCTTTTGCAAAATAAAGCTGATATTAATAGCCATACTACAGGCTATCGTCTGCCGTTAACAGCTGCTCTTGAAGGAGGCCATGATGATACTGTGCAGTTTCTTCTAGAACGAGGTGCATTATGGCATTCTAAAAAGAGTCAGGTAAGAGCTCCTCTTGTTATTGCTGCAAAACATAATAGAGAGCGTTGGGTAAAAGAGTTTCTTTCTCACGTAAACAATAGAAATCAGCATAGTATAGCAGAAGCTTTTGTAGAAGCAGTTAGACAAGAGCATACGAATCTTATTCCTCTCTTGTTACCCTATATAACAGATGAATTGTTATATTCTTGTAAAAGTAAATTTCTTCAAAAAAATGCAGCGCCTCTTACAGCTCTTGCTGAATTAGATCGTAGTGATTTATTAGATCTCTTATGTGAAAAGGCTCTTGATAAGAAAAAAGCTTATACGTGTGCTCTTCTCGGAGCTGCTTCTAGAAACAATCTCACTCTTGCAAAAAAGTTATTAGGACTTGGAGCAAAGGTTTATCTAGATCAAGCTGGTTCCCGTACCTATAATGCTTTAGAGATTGCTATAAAAGCAGGGCATAAGGATATGGTGGAGCTCCTCCTTCAAACAAATCTTTGTAATCAAGCTGTTATACATTGCAGTTATGCTCTTAGGAAAGCAGAGAAAAGAGGCTATAAGGAGATAGTGAAGCTCGTAGAAGAGGCTCAAGTTAAACAGGAAAAGCAGCAAACAGAGTTTGTTGAAGCAAGTGCTCAAGGAGACTATTCTTTGGTTCAGCAATTGCTTAAGCAGAATATGATAATTAATGTAAGGGACGAACGATACAGAAGTCCTCTCATCGTCGCTGCAGCTGGTGGTCATGCAGATATAGTTAAACTGTTACTTGAAAATAAAGAAGAGATACCATCAGATGTAAAGAAGTCTGCTCTTGATAAAGCAGTACATAATGGGCATACCGAAGTAGTAAGGCTTTTGCTTACTGAATGGGCAGATAAAGATAGTGGGCTGAATTTGCTGTTATGGTATGCTGTACAAAAGGGGCATACTGATATTTCAAAGCTTTTATTAGATAAAGGAGCATCACCTTTCGTCTCTACTAATAATAGTGATGTGCTTACAATAGCAAAAACAAAAGGGTACAGCACTATTGAAAAACTATTAGAAGATAAAGTTAATCAAATGAAAGATGTTGATGAAGCTTTTATTCAAGCGTGTGCTAAAGCAGATATACCACTTATTAAATACTATTTTACTCAAGATAGGCATTGTGATGTTACTGATAAACAAGGTAAGACTGTACTTGAATATGCAATAGAAGGTGGTAATATCGATGTAATTACACTTTTACTTGAGCACGATAATTTTCATAGTTTTTATTTGTCTCAAGCACTTGAATATGCAGCAAAACAGAATAACGAATCTTTAGTAGAATTTATAGTAAGCAAGTGTGATAGCAACAAGCTTAAGCAACTGGATCTTAGACGTGCTATTCAACATGCTGCAGCGTGGGGTAACGAGATACTTGTTACTAAGTTTATGAAAATAAGTAATAAAAAGCAGTCTGAACAAATTGAGATTCATGCACATGCTTTAAGGGGTGCTATTAGTAAAAATAATGTAAGCCTTGTAAAAAGAATGATCAATGATAAAAAGAAAGTTTGGCAGTTATTATATACCTCTGAACATGCAGAGAATAACCCTCTTTTTATGGCAACAGATGCAGGCTCGCTTGAGCTTGTTCAATTCTTTTTAGAAAAAGGATGTCCCCATACGATGCATTCCTCTGAGGGTGATGTAAATGCTCTTATATTCGCAGGAGACGGAGGAAATCTTGACGTTATAAGGCTCTTACTTGAAAAAGGGCTGGCTATAGATCTGAAAACTTCTAAGGGTCAAAGTGCTCTCTCACAAGCGGCTCGAGTAGGGCACAAGGAAGCTGTTCAGTTACTCTTACAAAAAGGCGCTAAAAATAGTGATGGTGATGCTTTATACGCTGCTGTATCAGAAGGGCATGAAGAAATAGTACTCATGCTTATACAAGCACATGAAACTAGGCAGCAAGCTCTTGACGCTGCACTTGATTATGCTGTGAGATTAAAAAAGAGCTCTTTTCTGATTAAAACGCTTCTAGCACAAGGAGCTCGATCAGATAGGACAATTACTGCAGCAGATCCTCAACGTAAGGTACCACTTCTTATGAAAGCTTTAGAGGATACATCATGGGAAATAGTTGAAGCATTATTAGACGCAGGAGCACAGCCAGCAGGTAAGGATTCAGCAGGTCAAGATTGTTTTGCACTTGCAAAAAAAATAGGTTGCGAAGAAAGATTTACATCTTTAGTCGAGATAACTGGTCAACGAAAGATGGATCGTCAAAAAGCATTCTTTGAAGCAGCTGTTCAAGGTGATATTTCCAAAGTGCGCACTCTACTTCAAGGCGTTAATATACTTGCAGCTAGTGAGCAAGGCAAAACTGGGCTTATGCATGCTATAGAATCAGGTAACAAGGAACTTATAGAATTATTACTAAAAGCAGGATCTTTTGTTAATAATCGAACTAAAAATGGTTCCTGTTTAGATGTAGCTGTAAGAACAGGCAACATTGAAATAGTAAAGGTACTTCTTGATGCTGGTGCATCTATTGATAGAATTACGATTGGTACTGCAGTAAAAGAAGAGCATGAAGAAATGATTAAGCTTCTTATAAATAGAAGTGCTCATACTCAAGAAGCTCGTAATAACGCAACGTTGTTTGCTGCACATTTGGGTAAGCTGAAACTTTTACAGCTATTTTTAGCTCAAGGAGGTTCTGTCAATGACCAAACATTGAGAGACAAGCGGACTCCTTTAATGTTAGCAGCAGAAAAGGGCCATGAAGCATGTGTTAAAACTTTGCTAGAGGCTGGTGCAGATGTTACGTTGCAAGATGCTCATAACTATACAGCTCTTTTTTATGCCAAAAAGAATGGTCACGAAACCATAGTGCATATGCTTGAAGAAATGCTTTCAGGTAAATATCAAAAGCAACAGGCGCTCTTAGAAGCTGCTGCTCGAGGAGATGCAACAGCGGTCGAAGACCTTATAAGACAGGGTACTGATAGAAATGCTCAGGATGCTCAAAAAAGAACTTCCTTAATGCGCGCAGTTATTAATGAACACATACCTGTCGTAGAGCTTTTGCTCAAGTATGGTGTAGACATTAACCTGTGGGATAGAAAGAGTGAAACTGCACTTTCTCTTGCAGCAAAAAAAGCAGATGAAACTCTTGTAAAGCTTTTGCTTACGGCCTCTGATAAGATAGCGGAAAGTACTCTACAAGCTGCAATAAGAGTTGCTGCTTTTAGAGGCATTCATAAGGTTGTGCCACTGCTTGTAGATGTACATTTAAATAGACAATTTGCTTTATCGCTTGCTTTACATGAAGCAATTAAGGGTAAACAGAAAGCATTGATAGAGCAACTTATTACATTAGGTGCAGATGTTAATGATATTGTTGAAGATAGAACTTCTTTGATGACAGCTGTCTGTGGTAATGCTCCAGATATAATAAAAATTCTGCTTTCTCATGGTGCTCTTATTACTAAAAAGAATCCTGTTAATTACACTGTTTTTGATTATGCAGTACGAATATGTGCTCTTGAATCGTTTGCATTGCTTGCAGGATCAAAAGACATGTCAACGGAGTTTCTCAATCTTGAAAGCTTGAAAACTAAACTTCAGCATGAATTAGGGAAACTCTTGATGAACTCTAGGGCCCAAGGACCAAATAATTTTATGCAGTCTTTAGCAAAAGAGCGCCATGAAGAGCTCTTATTTCTTATCAAGCTATTAGATACAGGAGAACTTCAAAGCTATCTTATAGAAAAAGAGCAATTATGTGCTGATTACCTAAAAACATATAAAGAAGGAAAACGCACACGTAATCTTTTACTGCAAACGCCACTTATGCTGGCTTGCATATTTGGTCATGCTAAAGTAGTACGACAGTTTATAGAAAGTGATATGCCGCAGTGGTTCATTAATGCACAGGATATCTATGGGCGTACAGCATTACATTATGCAATTCTCTATGGTCATACTGAATGTGTTCAAATATTACTTAAGTGGTATATGCAAGATAGTGAGCGTATAGCAGAGCTTTATAAAGATGACCTAGAAGCACAAAAGAAAGCTTTAGCGCTTTCTGGCATAAATCTTTCTGATACTCAAGGCAATACAGCATTGTTCTATGCAGTTACAAAAGGGAATCTTAACCTCATTAATGATCTTTTGAAAGCAAATGCAAGGCTCTCTACAGATAAAAGAAAAGCTGCACTTGCACTTAAAATAGCAGCAGCACAAGGGCGGAGTGACATTGTTATTCGTATTTTGTTTAAGCTTAAAGATCTTCCAGCTATTTTTAAGTAAAATCTAGTTTTTAAGGATTATTAGAGAATATAGAGGTGCCTTTTCTTTCAAGCAATAGAAGAAGAGAAGCACTACTTTATAAAGAATAGTGCAGAATCTTTTACCTACGCTTAAAAGAACGGTGGCATAAGGTTATAACGTGTTGCTATGTGCTCCTTTCATGCCAAAAGAATTTTTGTTGCATAAAAAAAGTATCCCTAATAGCTGTATCAATAAGCGATAGTCTTAATTGGCGCTATAAATAATTAACTCTTGTAGTTTTCAGTTCTTTCTATATAATAAACCTGTTTGATAAGAACTATAGTAATTGTATAGCACAGTACCTTTTTCTATGATTAAAAAAGAAAGGGCTGAAATGGTATATTTTTTAATCCTTCTCCCACTCCTTTGTGCTTTCCCTGCCTCTAGTATGAATAGACCTCCTAAGGTCTTTAAGGTATTTAAACTTGATGATCCATTCAAGGAAATACACAAACACATAAGAAATGCTGCAAAAGAAGGAGATATTGAGCAGATAAAGAGGCTTACTGCTATAGGTGCTGACATAAATAGTCAAGATGAGGAAGGCAATACTCCGTTGCTTTTTGCTATAAAAGCAGGCCAGTGCGAAACAGCATTTTTTCTTAAAGAAAAAGGTGCAAATAGTGCGTTATGTAATAAAACTGGAGATACTGCGCTGAGTGCTGCTGCTTATAATGGTTATGAAGACCTTGTGCTTGCTTTTATAAAGAGCAGTAAAAATAAAAAACAAGCTTTAGGCACTGCTTTACTTAAAGCTGCTGCAGGAGGAAAAATAAAATTAGTAGAGAAGCTGTTGGATCTTGGTGCAGATAGTACCACCCGCGATACTGAAGGTGATACCGCTCTTGAGTTGGCATTAAAAAATAATCACTATACAGTAGTTATTCTGCTTTTAGAAAGAAGTTCAAAAGAAGCAGAAACGCATAAGAAAAATAGTTTTTTACAAATAGAAATTAACTTTGAACAGTTCTATGCTCTTTTAGAAGAGGCTATAAAAGCTGGATGTAAAGGAGCAATTATATCTCTTTTACAGTGTAATACTTCTTATTGGGAACGTACATGTTATAATAATAAAACTGCGCTCATGAGAGTTGCTGAAACTGGTAATCTTGAAGCAGTAAAGTTTCTTGTAGAAAACAGAGCAAAAGTTAATGGCACAGAGATTTTTGGTGAACCTGCTCTTCTCTGTGCTGCTTTAAATGGACATAAAGAGGTTGCACAATTTCTTATAGAGCGCGGTGCAGATTATATGAACGAAAATTATGATATTCGTACTACTGTGCTTACAGAAATTGCAAAATGGGGATCTGAAGACTTTATCTATACTATTATACAAAGAAGTTCTCATAAAAGACTAGCGTTAGCACTTGCAGTAGTTGGAGCTGCGCAGGAGGGCCGTATAGCACTTGTAGAAAAGTTATTAAAATTAGATAAAAATTTTAATGAAAAAGATTGTGCTAGCAATGGTACTATAGAACAAAGATTATATTGTTCACTACCAGTGGGTGCTATACTCAATTCTCAACCTGGCGATAAAACTCTTTTGAATATAGCTTTGCTAGCAGCGGTTATGGGTGGTCGAGCTGTTTTAGCTGAAAAGCTTCTTGCAAGAGGCGCACATGTTAACATGAAAGATTCTAGTGGTAAAACACCTTTGATGTGTGCAGCCGTGAAAGGAAATAAAGAGCTTGTAACATTACTCTTACAAAAAGGAGCTCAAGTACGTTCAAAAGATCACTTGGGTAGAAGTACAACTGCCTTAGATTATGCTTCAAAGAAAAATCATAGAGAAATAGTTGAGATACTACTCAACAAAGGAGCAGAGATAAAAATAGATGTCGTATTGTATAGCAATGAGTTGGCGACTGCTATAAAAGACGCACCAAAAGAGTCTAGAGAACTGATTGTCCATCACATTATTACTCTTTCAGATGATTATAAAAAGCAGTGCCTCCTATCTTTAGTAAAATACGATTGCTTAGAAGCAGCTGCTTTATTGCTCGAGTTAGCAGAAGATAAGGAGCTGGTAAAGATAATAAACTGTGATGTAAAGAAACTGCATAAGCTCCTTTTTGTAGCTGTTCAAGGAAGCTGTAAAAAAGTAGTAGAACTTTTGTTGCATAGAGGGGCAGATAGTAATGCGATAGATGCAGCAGGTATAACTGCACTTATGTATGCTGCACAAGGAAGTTCAATTGAAGTAGTAGATATGCTTATAAAACATGGTGCACATGTTAATGCTACAGATAAAAAAGGAAATACGCCTTTATTTTATGCAGCACGTCATGGGCATAAAGAAGTGGCAATTCTACTTGTAGAACACGGTGCAGCTATTGATTGTCAAAATAGTAAAAAAGATACTGCATTAATTGTAGCTCTTAGGACTAACCATCTGCAAGTTGCTGCAGTACTTGTAGAAAAAGGTGCCAATGTTAATGTCCAAGGAACTAGTACTCCCCTGTTACTGGCTGCTGCAGGTGGATACTATGATATTGTACGAATGCTTTGCGATAGAGGAGCAGATAGTAATGCAAAAACTGAGAGCAGATATAGTACGGTATTGGCAAGTGCGGCAGAAAATGGTCATAAAGATGTGGTAGAGCTGTTACTAAAAGGAGGGGCAGATGTTAATATTTGCAATAGCTTAGGAGAAACTTCCTTATTCTGTGCAGCAGAACATGGACATGAGGATGTAGTAGAAACACTCTTTGCTCATGGTGCAGACGTTACTGCTAAAAATTATTGGAACCGTTCTCCATTGAGCTGCGCAGTTAACAATAACCATGCTCGAGTTGTAGAAGTATTTCTAAAAAATAGAGTTGCTATAGATGTTCAAAGTGAGCTTGGTAAAAAAGCTTTACATCTAGCTGCTCAGTATGGCTGTCCCGAAGCTGTAAAACTCTTAATGGATCAGGGGATCTCTGTACGTGCTTATGGTAATGTTCCGTTATTAGAGGCTATAAAAAGGAATGATGAAGAGTTAGTAGAAGTACTGGTACACCAAAGGGATCCCATTGCTATAGACAGTAAAGATGACTGTGCTCTCTTAAAAGAGGCGATAAATAAAAACTTTAACAGCATAGTAAGAAAGATCATTGAACATAGTGTAGATAAAGCATCTACGTTGTACTATGTTTTCTCTCATGCTATGAGCAGCCGTAATACGGCATTTTTAGAAACGGTAATCGCAGATGGCTTAGTACAGAAACTTTCTGATAATATACTCGTGCAAATTTTTATGAAAGCGGTAGAAAGAGGATACAAAGAGCTAGTAGTATTACTTTTGAAAAATGGTATTAATGTGCATAACAGGTGCTGTGCAAGTGCTTTGACAGAAGCTGTATACTATGGCTTTAAAGAAATAGTTCTCTTGCTGCTTGATGCTGGTGTAGATAGCACTATTAGAGATGAAAAAGGTAAAACGCTTCTTATGTATGCTGCTTTACGTGGGCATAACGAAATTGCTAGATTGTTAATAGCTCGAGGTGCTGATATTAACGCACAATGTAATGATAGAAATACAGCATTACTCTATGCTGCTTTCTATGGTCACAAGGAAGTAGTAGAAACGCTTTTGGCTCATAAAGCAGATAGTACTATTCGTAATCAAGCAGGATTTACAGCGTTGATGCAAGCTGTACATAATGGCCATGAAGCAATTGTTTTAATGCTTTTACATTCTGAAAGAGAGAGCAAAATTAACAATAGGCAGGACGTTGCTGCTTTAATTACAGCTCTGAAACCATTGAAACTTGATCGGATGAACATACTCTTCGGTCTTATAGAAAAACTTGAAAATGAACATGATAAAAGAGCTGCTTTAAAAGCTCTTTTTCTTCAGGCCTGCACAGTGGGTAAGATATCGATCATAAAAGAGCTTTCTGATACACATATAGATATGAATAATACGGTGGATAGTAATGGGTCTACAGGTCTTATGCTTGCTGCAGAAAGCGGTCACTATGAAGCGGTTCAGATGTTTTTAGAAAGAGAGGTATCTCTTCACACACGTGATAATTATCAAAGAACCGCAATAATGCTTGCTGCATGTCAAGGGCAAACACAAGTAGTAGAGCTTCTTCTAAAGCATCTTCCTGTAGGTACTGTCATAACAGCTTTCAAAGCAGCTATAAGTAATAATCAAATAGAGACAGCAATACACCTTATAGCACAAGATTCGATAGAAGCACGTATATTCTTAAAAAGGGAAGAAAATAACTCCTGTTGTACAGCCGTTGAAGATAAATTGGTAACCATAAAAGGACGCATAGCTGTGCTATCCAAAGAAAAGGCTAGTACCTTAGTACATCTTTATGAAAGATATGAGCATCTCCTAGAGCTTTTAAAATTACTTCAAGCAAAGGATATGCAAGCATATCTTGCTAATCCTTTACATTATATTCCTCATGCAAATTCAAGGCCTCAAAAAAATACTAAGAATCAAACAGTGCTTATGTGGGCATCTATGGTAGGGCACAGTGAAGTCGTAAAATTATTCTTGCAAATGGCGGTTCTTCAATGCTCTATTAATGCACAAGACTGCTTAGGAAGAACGGCTTTAATGTATGCAACATTATACGGTCATACTGAAGTTGCTCGACTGCTTACACGATATTGTGATAACGGGATACATCTGAAGGATAATAAAGGTAACACTGCTTTATGTTATGCAGTATCTATAGGCGATGAAGCGTTAGTAAGTGCTCTTTTTGGCCAAGGAGCACGGCCTATAGCTCGAGCAATAAAGCTTGCTGCAGAGCAAGACAATTTAAAAATACTACGGGCACTTCTGTTTTTAGCAAGTGAACGTGCTAAAGAGGCAAATCAAGGAATTGTTCCTTATCTTCTATAAACTCAATGAAAGGAGCTTATTATGGTTACGAAAATCGTAGCTTTATTCATTACTTTTACCTCTCTTTCTTATGGTATGGAAAAGACAAAGCACACATTACCACGCTGTCTAAACTATACAAAAGAGAGAGGAGAGCGCATGGACAAGTGTCGTGGTATTCTCTTGCATGCGTATGAGCACAATATACAAGCTTTAGAGAGAGCGTTACAAAAAAAGGATAATGAGCAGCTTACAAGCATTTTACACGGTAAGTCATTCATTGAGGTAGTGCAAAAGGGTAGCTTTGAGCAGCATAGAGCTTTAGAAATACTTGCAAGTAGATCTGTTGATACCCAAAGGCTTTTTAACGATGTTTTTGATAATAGAGGCTCATATGCCTATCAGAGCAAATCTTTGCAAGCACAGCTCATGACTGCAGTCGGAAAAGGTGATGCAAGCGCAGTAAAAGAAATTTTAATGCATACTGTAAGCGTAGATGAAAGCTGCCACTATGGTGATTCTTGGGTAACACCATTAATGCTTGCTGCTCAAAAAGGGCATGAATCTGTTGTAGATTTACTGCTTATGGCAGGAGCAGAGAGTACAATTAAGTCTTTAGATGGAGATACGGCTCTTACTTGTGCTGCAAAAGCAGGACATAAGCGCATTGTAGCGAAACTGTCGCAACTACATTCTCCTTATGCCTATGATATGACCAGTACTGTAGAAGAAGCTTTAAAGAGAGCGGTGTATAAAGGACAGATTGAACACGTTAGAAATCTTATGAGTTTTGATGTAAGAGCAGAAAAAGCCTTAACATCAGCAGTAGTTCAAGGCAATAAGGACATAGCACTTTTGCTTGTTGATCATGTACCATTACATAACCGCAAAGAAGCTCTTATGTATGCTGCTGAAAAAGGTAATGCAGATCTAGCAGCAGTGCTGGCAAGAACATCGCAAGAGCGCAATTCAGTTTTAACAGTGGGCATATTTTGTGGGCACATCCCTTTAGTAGCTATGATGCTACAGTTAGGTGCAGATCTTCATGCGCAGTCGGAACCACTGGTAGTACGCGTTCTTCGAGATCAAATGTGTATATTAAAATATACACCACGTAGCGTATCTAAAGAGAAGGAAAACTTTCTTTTAGATCTACCTACTGAAGATGAAAATCTTCTTAGGGAACGAGTTGAGAAAAGCGAAGCCAAAAAGAATATGATACAATTTCTTATAAAACGAGGGATCAGCTGTGATACCCCTGATGAAGATGGCAAAACGCCGCTCATGATTGCAATAGAAGCAGAATGGAAAGAGCTTGTAGATATTCTTATAGAACATGGTGCCTCTATTGATAGTGAAGATCAAAGAGGAGAAACTCCTGTAAGCTTAGCTCTGAGAGTAGGCAATCGAGCAATTATGCACAGAGTTTTAGGCAAAGATCTTACACAGCAAAGGCATAGAAATACCGAATTTTTAAAATATTCTAGCGCTAATAAAGCACATATTGTGAAACATCTAGTGAGACTAGGAGTAGACATTAATGGTAAAGGGAGAAGTGGTAAAACAGCTTTAATGTATGCAGTAAAACATAAAAATAAGCCCTTTGTAGAATTTCTTTTATCTGCTGGAGCACATATAGACATGTTTGATAAGGATGGTAAAAGCGCTTTATCATATGCAGCAGCTTTAGATGCTCTTGACATAGCAACACTTTTACTTGATAAAGAAGCTGGTATTGTTGGTCGCGAAGATATTATGGATATTGAACTGTATAATACCTTTACAAAACTGAAGAGAGAAAAGAGATACAAAGATTTGTGCTTGCTTTTAAAATTGCTTCAAAGAGATGATGTACAAGCATACCTTGAAAATACAAGACAGTATTGTCAGATGCATCTGCAACGCGATTTTACTTCTTCATGTAATGAGCTTCACCAAACGCTCTTAATATGGGCTTGTATATTTAAAAATACATACATAGTAAACTGCATCCTCGAACAAGCGCCTTCCCTAGAGTATATTACTACTCGAGATATCTATGGTTATACAGCACTCATGTATGCTCAGACGTATGAAAGACCCGAAATTGTACAGATACTTGATGCTTATTATCAAAAATTACCTAGTGGAACCCGGTTGCTTCTTTCTCTTAAAGAAACGTGGAGTACTCTTTTTGGTAACCAACAAAAGAGTTGAGTACTTTCAAGAGCCGACAGTAATAGAACCATTGGTTGTTTGAAGAACAATCTTTGGTTCTTGTATCTCTTTTCCTCCTATAAAAGCTTCAATTTCACGAGAGCTCTTTTCTTTAAAAAGAGCTGTATCAAAGTGAGTAAGCTTAACAGTTCCTGAAAGAGCTTTTGCTTGTAGAGAAGCTTGAGCTGTTTTTGGCAAAGTAAGCTTAATGGAGCCACGCACAGTCTGAATATCTATCTTCTTTGTGTTAGAAAGACTTTGCTGTGTAAGAGAGACATCTCCATTAGTAGCACTTATAGTAGAAGGACCATCAAGTTTGTGTACTTTTACGTTTCCTCGTACAGTACTTACTGTAAGAGGTCCATGTCTATGCTCAAGCTCTATATTGCCATTTTTTGTTGTAAGGAAGGTTGCATTTTCAATATCAGAACCAGTTATACTTCCTAGTGCCGTTCCAACAGTAAGTGGTCCTTTACTATGTACTACTTTTACATCACCATTGCTTGTATGTATAGTAAGCGATAAAAGGGCATCTTTAACAGATACAGCACCCCGAGCTGTTTCAATAACGACAGGGCCTCCAACTGTAGTGCATGTTATATCACCGTTTTGCGATTTTAAAGAAAGCTCCTTTTTTATATTTTCAGCCTTTATGGTTCCCAAAGCGGTTGTTGCATTAACCACATTATCTATATCTTTTATAATAATATCACCATTTTTAGTAGCTATAGATTTTAAAAGAGCGTCATAAGGTACTTTGACAATATAATCGACTTGCGTAGAAGTGGTTTCTTTTGAAAAATTGAATGAAAAAAAAGAGATTGAGTATCGTGTGCTTTCTGAACTTTTTCCAAGCGTTACAATTCGTGCCTGCTTATCAGTAAAGTACGTTTCTATTTTAATACCTGCAAGCTCATCTTGAGGTGCCTTCTTTATTGCTTTAACATAAATAGTATCTTTATTCCACCCAGAAATAGAAATGTCACCAAGTCTGTTGCTTATCTCTACAGTGCTTCCCGGTATTAATGTATGCGTATATTCAACAATTTCTTCTTTGATTACTTTTTTACCATTGAAGAATGTAAAACCGATGAGTATTTTTGTACCAAGAATAAGCAATACAATGGTAAGTATATGCTTAAATGTTACTTTCATGTGGTTCCCCTTATGTATAATATTCCCTTATTTTGTAAGAGAAATATACTCAGCAAGCATAGGCTTGCAAAACTATACGATATATTGACTATTATTGTTATTATACCTTTAAAAAAGCTCATTTACAAGCTCGTCAATGCCTTTAACATGTACTGGCTGCATTACTGCTTTGTAAAACTTTTCGTCATACTCACGTGTTTGAATGACAACAGGCATTGCAACAGCATGACCTAAAAGCACTACTTGTTTCTTTGTCTCCAAACCTGCAAGTACTGAACGAAGTTGCGACGAATTGCTCACACCATTAAGTACTGCTTGTATATCTTTTTCATCATTGAGCTGTGCAATAATCTTTGTTCCAATTTGAGACAGAACTTCAGCATCTATGCCAGAAGGGCGCTGATCTACTACCAACAACGAAACATAATATTTTCGCATTTCTCGTGCAATAGTGCCAAAAATCGTTTGTCGAGCAGCCTGCGGATTTAAAAATTTATGTGCTTCTTCTATAGTTATCATCAACTTTTTAGGCTCATCCTGCTTACGTTGTGTCCCTAAAAAATGTTCAGTTTTTTGCATATACAAACTGTGAATGCGCCTTGTTATGATATTAGCAATCAACAAATAACAGAACGTTGAAGTAAAATTGCCAAATTCAATAATAATAGAGATACCTCTATCGATATACTCTATCATTCTATCAATAACATCGTTCTGCTCTTCTGACACTCGCAAGAACGGTAACCGTTCAATCGTTTTCAACTTTCTATACAGTGCTGCTATAGATTCTGGATGTGCCCCAATCTCTTGAGCAAACTCTTTAAGCCGGTCCCCACTTGCTAAAAATACTTCAAGCCACTTTTTCTTGTACTTTGCAGCAATTAAATAGGCAGCTTCATACGCTGTAGGATGCAAATTAAGCTCAGTATCAAGCGATATAATATCTTCTACTGCAATAGAGCTATAAGATACTGTGAGTTCAACATCGGGCATACCGCCACGTCTACGTGTAGATGCAGGATCAAGCGAAAATATTACAACCCTATCTGGAAACAGCGTTTTAAGCCCTTTAACAAATGAATTATGAGATCCTTCTTTACGTGCTTGCAGCCCATATTCACTATGCATATCAAAAATAAGATTTACTGCTTTATCATTGTGTACCAATCCTGCAAGAACGAGCCTCGTTAAAAACGTTTTACCGGTACCCGTTTTTCCAAAAATGCCATTACTTCGCTCTGTAAGCCGCTCTAGATCAAGACAGACAGGAGCTTCCATATCAAGTGGACAACCAATAGTAAAGTACCGTTTACTCGGCTCTTTTTCATCACCAAAAATATGAGCAATATCCTGCTCAGTTGCTTCTTTTACTGGTGCAAAATGAGGCGGAATTGTCTTTACCGGTAATGGCTTCTCTTCATTCAACATAAGCATAGGCCTTAATACAGCTGTCGCATACATATCTTTAGTTTTCAGTGCCTGCTTTAAAAGTGTTTCTTCATGCGATGGAGGGAATAACAGAATATCAGGATGTGTAACTTCAAGCTTTAAATCAGTAATCAGACAGAAAAATTTATTATGATCACCATGAATTGAAACAAAC
Organism: uncultured bacterium; assembly: GCA_963848965.1. GTDB lineage: Bacteria > Babelota > Babeliae > Babelales > Babelaceae > CAWKFG01. The sequence goes on along the minus strand of CAWKFG010000004.1, from coordinate 673,407 downwards.
TTTCCTGTTTTTAACGTTTCAAGATTCGCATGGGGACTCACTCTCATAATAAGCCCATCTGCAAGTGATCCAGATACAATATGACCAAGTATATTATTCATGAGTTAACAATAAGGTAACATCTGTTCGTGTAACTTCTAACATTCCACCTACAACAGTCATAACCGTTGTAGAGCCATCTTTCAATTCCATACTTATCTCTTTATTAGGAGCAAGAATAATAATCATAGGAGCATGGCCAGGCTTGATAACAAAGTTGCCTTGCAATGTCTGTACTTCAAGCCATTTTACTTCTAATGTCTGCGAACTTGTAGGACCAATAAGCGTAAAGTTCATGCTTATTCCTCTTGAGCAAGCTGTTCTGCTTTAGCAAATACTTCTTCTAATGTTCCTACCATATAAAATGCTTGTTCAGGCAAATTATCACATTCACCACTAACAATACGCTCAAAATCAGCAATAGTCTTCTCTTTAGGTACATACCTACCAGGAATACCAGTAGCGAATTCTGCAGAGAATAACGGTTGTGTTAAAAATCTCTGTATTCTCTTTGCTCTTTTTACTAACTGCTTATCTTCATCAGACAGCTCTTCGATGCCCAAGATAGCAATAATATCTTGCAATTCTTTGTACCGTTGCAAAATAGATTGGACCTTGCGTGCAACACTATAGTGCCGTTGTCCTACAATCTGGGCATTCAGCCCCTTAGAGTTAGAATCCAATGGATCTACTGCAGGATACAGACCCAGCTCAACCAATTTTCTTGAAAGTACAGTACTTGCATCTAAATGTAAAAACGTAGTAGCAGGTGCAGGATCTGTTATATCGTCAGCAGGAACATACACTGCCTGAACGGACGTAATAGAACCATTAATCGTACTCGTGATACGCTCTTGAAAAGCACCCATCTCGGTAGCTAACGTCGGTTGATATCCTACTGCTGAAGGTAATCTTCCTAATATCGCAGATACTTCAGATCCGGCCTGCACGAACCTAAAGATATTATCTACAAACAATAAAACATCTTTCTTCTCTTCATCTCTAAAATATTCTGCCATTGTAAGGCCAGTAAGACCGACCCGTAACCGAGCTCCCGGCATCTCGCCCATCTGACCGAATATAAGCACTGCTTTATCAAGCACATTAAATCGCTGCATATCGAGCCACAGCTCGTTACCCTCTCTTGTTCGTTCTCCGACACCCGTGAATACAGAAACGCCACCATGTTCAATTGCTATATTGCGAATAAGCTCAGTAACTATAAGGGTTTTTCCGACGCCAGCACCACCAAAAAGACCGATCTTAGAACCTTTCATATAAGGGCACATAAGATCAATAACTTTTATTCCCGTTTCTTGAATCTCATTCTCGATCTTCTGTTCAATAAAAGGCGGCGGCGCTCGGTGGATAGGCATACGCTTACTAACATCAATCGAAGGTTTACCATCAATTGTTCTGCCAAGTACATCAAATACGCGTCCTAGCACTTCATTGCCTACCGGCACTTCAATAGGACCACCCGTATCAACCACCTTAAGGCCACGACATATACCAAAAATGCTCTCAAGTGCAATGCACCGTACAACACCGTCACCCAGCTGCTGCTCTACTTCGATGCTCGCTGTCTTATATGTATCATCATGCTCTTGTGGAATAAGAACTTTTAACTCATTAAATATATTGGGAACTGCATCACGCGGAAACTGAACGTCAAGAACGGTGCCACTCACCTGCAAGATGGTTCCAGTAGCCTGATTCATCTCTTGAGAGCTATTCCGTGATGAAGTTTCTGATAACATACTATACCTAGCTATTTTTTGTAGTTCTTTCTCTAAACATTTCACAACCCAGTATAATGAGCCTTCGCATCTATTGCAAGCGATCTCTAGGAGCCTTGCACTCACCGGGGGCTCCAACTGTAAGGGACTCTGTCCCTTTAACCCTGCCAGGGGCTTACCCCTGGACCCTTTTACTTCTTTTTGTTTTCTTTCTGCGTTAAAAAACGCACAGCGTTTTTTAACAATAGCAGTCGCTACGCGATTTAAGCAACCAGGGGAACTCCCTGGTTGCCTGTCACCGACTCACGTTTTACCCTTTGGTAATTTCATATCAATGATATCTCTGTAAACAGAGTGTCGTCAGACCAGGTGCGTTCCACCTGGGATGGAGACTCGCGTAGCGGCGTGCAACTGCAAAAAATCGCACCGATTTTTTGCTTTAAAAGAACCAGCGAAGAGCGGAAGCTCTGAGCAAAGAGAGCTGGTTGCAAGGGTGTGCCCTTGCTGGGGTTAGAGGGGCAAAGCCCCTAATAAGCAGCTTGTGTGAATGCAGAGATGCGTAGCTTTTGCATAAAATGTGCTTTTGGATATTCTAGAAGAAAGACAATGGATTAAGACTGTGGAGGACAGAATGTTACAGAGATTACAAAGTGTAGTATGGACGACTCTCTTGTGGAGCGCTATTAGTTTTTGTGAAAATGAAGAAAGCTCAAAGCCTGAATCGTTGTATATCACCGTTGGTAATTTGGTCCTAGAAGCAGAAGATCATGTAGTAAAGCCAGTACTTACTACGCAAGGTGAAAAGAAAGAAGAAAAGAGTGATAAAGAGAAGGTCAGTGAGATGATCAAGCCTCTAAGCTCTAATCATAAGAAAGAAATTGTATTCAATTTGCTTGCACGTCAAGGACAATTACAAAAAACAGTAAATGTTATTGAGCCATATGTATTACATGAGTTGAACGTTATTTGCGGATCCGAAAATAGCAAGAAGCTCAACTTATTCTCTCAAGTTAATAAAACTCAAACTACTTTTGGTTCAGCAGTTCTCGCTCGTATGATTGCAGAACCTCAAGTAGATAAGGCTCTATTAACCCAACGGCAAAACATGGTGAAAACACTCATAGACAATAAACATACTGCAGAATCTTTGAATAATGCTTTCAAACTTATAGGAGAACATGAAAGCAACCTTCTCCATCTGTGGGGCCCTTCTGCTCAGTTAGATCCTATGCTTACTATGCGCGTTTATTTTCCTAAAGGCTGGTTTTCCCGATTTAACACAAAGCCAGGCGCCTTACAAACAGTAAGAACACTTAATTTAGTAGGAGCTGGCTTAGCTACTGTAGAATTCTTAGCAGGTATGGCTTTCTTGCACGTTTATCCATTTTTCGCAAGACGTACAGAAACTACGTACGATGCAGCTAATTACACTTTTAGAGAGAGGTCTGTGAAAGCTTTTTCTCCTCTTGGTGCAACTCTCTTTTCTTTGGGTGTCGGAGGCATTGCTGATGCATTAGGCATTTTTATGCTGAAGAAATTGCATGATGAAGTTAAACTTACTAACTACATAACGTATACTCTTCATGAACGTATGCGGAGTATAAGAGAGATTATAGGTGCTTTAACAAAGATATATGAAGTAGTCTCTCCGCACAAAGGTCTTATTGCAGGTATTAAAGCATTTAAGAAGTTAGAGATATTTATAGAGAATCCGTATCGTCTTTCAGGTGATTTAGACAAGCTTATAACGTTACTGAATGATCCTGTATTTGAACATAAAGCACAATGGTACTCTAATTTAGGAAAAGTACTTGCCGCTCACACGCTACTTCATGAAGTTAAAGATCTCTTTGTTGATATACTTGAAGCTGCGGGTGAGTTAGAAGCATATCTATCTGTTGCTCATGTCATAAAAGAGCATAAAGATAAGAGAGTAGAGTTTTCTTTTGTAGAGTTTGTAGACAATAAAACTCCGTATGTAGAGCTTGTTAATGTATGGAATCCGTTGCTTGATAGCAAGTTAGCAGTTACAGAGACTATCACCTTTGGCAAACCAGAACATGCTCATAACATTATGCTTACAGGCCCTCATGGTGGCGGTAAATCTACCTTCATGAAATCCGTAGCATATTCAATGATTCTAGCACAGACGTTTGGCATAGCTCCTGCACGTAAAGCTCGTATAACAATCTTTAACAAGCTTAATAGCTATGCTAACATTAAAGAAGATCTTGCTGTAGGTCAATCTACCTTTATGGCTGAGAAAAAGCGTGTTGACGAAACACTTGCTGTACTTACAGGACTTAAGGAAGGGCAACTGAGCTTTACTGTTATGGATGAAGTATTTAAGGGTACTATGGAAGCAGAAGGCTCTGTTCGTCTTCATAGATTTGGTAAAGCTATAGCACATATACCAGAAAGTATGTGTATTATTGCTACTCACTTTGAACGACCAGCACACTTAGAAGAAGAAACCAATGGTGAATTTACCAACTATCATGTAGGCCTCATTGAACAAGATGATCATACATTCCATCGCACCTTCAAACTTGTTAAAGGTAAAAATGACTGGTGGTTCGGAGATCCACAAAAACGAGAAAGATATATTGAGTGGCTTACATCAGTGATGTAAAAGAAAGAGGCACGTTTAAAAAAGTAACACTTACTGTTATAATTTATAACAGTAAGTGTTATAATTTACAAGAAAATACCAGTAACTAAGTGTATAAAAGAGTTCTACAGCGAATCTTTTCTTTAAGTACTTCAGGTTTATAATGCAAATTTTTGGAGTTGTGTAAATCCTAGCTCTCTTACTCGAGTTTCAAGCTCTTTCAAAGAAAGTAATCCTGTTTTTGTATCTACATAGCTTATAACAGATGATGCATTAATTACCCCAGATACTAATGCTTCTTCAAGGGATTTTCCTACAATGAGTGATCCTACAAAGCTAGAACCAAAAGCATCTCCTGCTCCTACTGCAGTAAGAACAGAAGTAGGAATACTTGGATGAAAATAAACAGCGGACGCTGTTCCTACATATACTCCGCGAACTCCATCAGTTACTATTACTGTACCTACCCCTCGCGATATAAGTACTTTAAAATAATCAAAAAGTGAATAGCGAACACTTTTATATTCAATAAAAAAGTGCAAAAGAGGGGGTAATGAAGCGTCTGTAGAAGAAGTTCCTTGTATGGTTACCTGATTAAGGAGTGCTTCCATAAAAAGTCGTGCTTCATGAGCATTCAAAATAAGAATATCAAGAGAAGAAAGTGCTCTAAAAAGCTCAGCATGTTCACTTGTAATTTGTTGAACTCCTGGATTAGTAGCAACAAGAATACCAAGCTTTTTGGCCTTTTGAGCAATAGTTGGTAAAAGCTGTAAAGAACTTCCAGAAAGTGATGAGATGTAGAGGCAGCGATAGGTATGTAAACTTTCAAATGGTATATCGTGGTGAGTAAGTCCTGTCTGGGCTCCTCGGTAACAGAGTGCTGCATGATTCTTTTCAGGTGTAGGAATAATAAAGGAGCGTGCAGTATCAACAGTAGATGAGGTACTAATATGAGAAAGATCAAGATTTTCTTTTTTAAGCGATTCTACAATAAAAGTACCTGCAGTGTCAGTTCCTAGTTTAAAGCAAGGAATAGCTTGTAAGCCAAGCCGTTTAAAAGAGACAGCAGTATTTGTAGCTCCTCCTCCGGTTGCATAAAAAAGCTGTTCCACATTAGCTTTGATGCCAGCTTCTAAAATCAAAAAAGAGCGAGAGCCCTTTTTTGATTGAAGGTGCAGAGTTTCTGCACCTTCATACATAATAAAAATATCTTGTGTTGCACTTCCAAGTACAAGTATCTTATGCATTAATGTCGACCTAAATCCTTTTTGGTATCTCCTTCAAGTGGCAAAAGTACTTTACTTAATACTTCATCTGCATGATTTACCCAAATAACTTCAATTCCTATTGTAATATCTTCTGCACCGACAAGATCGCTTTTGTTCTTATGCGGTAATATTACATGAGGAACTTGGTTCCTTTTTGCTGCAAGAATCTTTTCTTTTACGCCACCAATAGGCATAATGTTTCCTCGCAGGTTAAGCTCTCCAGTCATTGCATACCGAGCGTCTATAGGACGGCCAGTAAGTGCAGATAAAATGGAAGAGAGTAATGTTACTCCAGCAGATGGACCATCTTTTGGTATTCCGCCACCAGGTACATGAATATGAAGATCATACTGCGTAAACATTTTTGGATCAATGTTAAACTCTTGTGCATGTGCACGAGCATAACTCCGAGCTGCTTCTGCAGATTCTTTCATAACATTACCAAGAGATCCTGTAAGTATAAGTTTTCCTTTTCCTGGCATTACTACTGCTTCGATACGAATAATCTCTCCGCCGTATGCTGTCCATGCAAGACCATTTGTTATACCTACATGATTTTCATTATAGGCATCTATTTGTCCAAACTTGCGTGGCCCGAGATAGAGTTCAATCGTATCAGAAGTAAATGAAAGGGTTTCACCTTTTTCTACAAGAGCACGTGCTGCTTTAGAACATAACTTTTTAATAAGTCGTTCTAATTCGCGAACACCTGCTTCTCGCGTATAATTAGTAATGATATCAGTAAGCGTATCAGGAGTAAAGGTAAGAGGCTGATCTTGAAGTCCAGATTCTTCCTTCGCTTTTTTTATTAAATAGCGCTGTGCTATCTCAAGCTTTTCTTCTAGAGTATAGCCGGCAAGATTAATAATTTCCATTCTATCTTTTAATGGCTCTGACAGAGTCTCTATGTTATTTGCAGTTGCAATAAAGAGCACTTTAGAAAGATCAAAAGGTATCCCTAAATAGTTATCATAAAAGCTCTTGTTCTGTTGCGGATCAAGTACTTCAAGCATCGCAGCTGATGGATCTCCTCTAAAATCCGCACCTATTTTGTCAAGCTCATCTATGATAATGACAGGATTATATGACCCAGATTTTCTAATACCCTGGATAAAGCGGCCAGGCATAGCGCCAACATACGTTCTTCTATGTCCTCGTATTTCAGCTTCATCTTTTACGCCACCTAATGAAACTCTGAAGAATTTTCTTCCAAGGCTTCGAGCAATCGATTTGCCAAGTGATGTCTTACCTGTTCCTGGAGGTCCTGCAAAACAAAGAATAGGTGAATAACTATCTCCTTTGAGTTGCCGAATAGAGATAAAGTCTAAAATGCGCTCTTTAATTTCCTTGAGGCCATAATGATCTTCATCTAAGATCGTTTTTGCACGTGCAATATCTAAGTTATCTGTAGTTTCTTTGCCCCACGGTAATGCTAAAATCCATTCAAGATGGCTCCTAGTAACTGCAGCTTCCATAGAATCAGGAGATGTTTTTTCAAGGCGATTAAGCTGTCTTTGCACTTCAGTACGCACATCATCTGGTAATGGTAACTCTGCTGCTTTGCTGCGCATACGGTCAACATCATCAGATTCGTCTTCACCAAGCTCTTTTTTAATAGCCCGTAATTGCTCTCGTAAATAAAACTCTTTCTGAGATTTATTCATAGAGTCACGAGCACGATTTTTAATGTTTTCTTGAATCTCACTTACTTCAAGCTCTTTAGACAGTTGCTTATAGAGCCCTTCAAGAAAATCTTTGTGTGTACGTGCTTCAAGAAGCTCTTGTGCTTGGTCTACACGTAAGTTTAGATGAGACAAAATAAAGTCAGCTATTTTTTCTGGATCATGCATCTTTGTAAGGATAATGTGGAAATCTGGACTTAATGCATGTCCTGCACTTGAAATACGCTCAGCTACATCTTTTATGTTTTTAAGTTGAGCGATTACTTCAGAACTTTGTGCAGAATCTTCAAATATAACTGGCTCTACATCAGCCTGTAGTATATCGTTTTCTGCAACAATATCAGCAACTGAAGCTTTAGCAATTCCTTGCACGAGAATTTTTATGCCTCCTTCAGGTATCTTGATAAGTCGCATAACCGATGCAACAGTTCCTACCTTGTACAAGTCCTTTGTACCAATTGCTCCCTGGTGTGTATCAGACTGCTTTTTAGAAGCAAGCAAGAGTACCAACTTAGATTCTTCTTGTAAAGCTTTATTAATCCCGTTTATAATACGCTCATCAAGGACTAAAAGTGGTACAATCTGATTAGGAAATACCACGACATCCATCGTTGGCACAACTGGGAGCATGTCTGGTATTGTATCGTAAAGTGATTTAGTTAGTGGCTTCATTACACTCCCCCTTCAGTGGTTATTTGTTCCCTTATCTTGATTCTAGCTGAGGTCAAAGACTAAACACAACACTTTCCAATTGTAACATTTCAGGGTACATTAAAGAGAGGCGAAAAACTCTTTTATTTTAGGGCTTATTATGGATTATAGACCATACAGCTTAGAGCTTAAAGGGCTATCTAAATCGTTTAAACAAGGTACCGCTCTTGTACCAATATTGCAGAATATTACTATACTATTTGAACAAAATGAGACCTATATAGTAACTGGCATATCAGGAACAGGAAAATCTACCCTCTTACATCTTCTTGCTGGTTTAGATGTACCTACACAAGGTTCTATTTACTTTAATGGCTGTGATATTACAGAGCTTAGTAAAAAGCAAAAACAAGAGTTTCTTAATCGTTCTATTGGATTTATATTCCAGTCTCCGTATCTTATTGATGAACTTTCAGTTATTGAAAATGTTATGCTTAAGGGCCTCATTGAAGGCCAGTCATATAAACAAGCTCAACAGAGGGCTTTATATTTACTATCGTGCGTAGGACTTGATTCAAAAGCTTCTCGAGTGCCAACTACTCTTTCTGGAGGAGAACAACAACGAGTTGCTATTGCGCGAGCGCTTTTTAATAAACCACTATTTCTATTAGCAGATGAGCCGACAGCTCATCTTGATGAGCATACAGGGAAAGAAATTGTAGAGCTATTACGAACATGTCAAAAAGAATGGCAGATGGGGCTTATCATTGCTTCTCATGATTCTTTGATTATAGCTGCGAAAGATAAAGTGCTTAAATTGCATAATGGGGTGCTTATACAGTCATAAAAAAGGCCTCATGCTTACATGAGACCTTTGAACTTGGAAAATCTAGTATTAAGACTCAAACCAATTGGTCCAAAAATCTTTGCTCATCTGAGTACCGCGTACTTCACCACCTGTTGCTCCATAAACTCCCGTTGCAGGGGGAACTGTACCATATGCTCCTCTATGAGCTGGTTCCATAGCTTGTAGTGCTAAAGAGGCTGTTATACTGCATACTAGTGACAAAATAACTTTTTTCATAGTCTTCCTTTTTTATTGAAATAATGCCCAATAAACAAGAAGAGGCTTGATATAATGGGCATTAAAAGTTTTTAGAGCTTATGCTGCCCCAGATCCTGTACCACCAGCAGTTTGACCTGTACCAGTTGTTGTTTCTGTTGTACCTGTATCGGCAGCTGTACCAGTAGCTGTTGATCCTGTTGTATCATCTGCTGTAGTAGCTGTGCCCGTAGTTGCTGTTACATCTGCGCCTGTCATACCAGCGGCTGTTGTTCCGGTTGTTCCATAACTTCCTGTAGCACCAACGCCTGTCATACCATAAGCACCGGTCATTTCTGTACCAGTTGTACCATGTGCGCCTATAGTTGATGTCATACCTGCATCTGCTGTACCAGTTGTTCCAGATGTAGTACCGGTCATCTCTGTGCTAGTTGTTCCGCTTGTATTATTGTCATTGTTCATAGCTTGTACCGCAACATATGCTGTAACGCTAAAAAGTAATGCTAATGTAAGTTTTGTCATGACTTTTCCTTTCCTTTAAATATTATATACTTTATATTTTCTTATATTGAAAATACAAATATAAAACTTAATAAGTCAATAATTTCTCTTGATTTATAAGGAAAAAGAAGAATTTTCCTTAAGGAATACCTAAAAAAATATACTTTTCGTAAAGTTCCCTTGAAGTAGTAGCGATATACGTATCTTCAATGCTATTACGATCTGAAAGTAGAACAGATTGAGGCCTTACTAAAGAAAGGAATTTTTGCTTAAGATTGGTATAATGGTATTGTTTGACCCATTCTCTTCCTTGTCGAGCTTTTTGAAGATAAAGCTTATAGTTATCATATACATCGCGCAATGCTTTTCGTGCATCATTTAACGTACAGTTAAATTCGTATCCTACATGCGTTCCAACATGAGAATAATATGAAGGCTCTTTTATACAAGAGGGCACACTGCGTACATAGCCTGTAGCACAAATAGTTTTTTGTGCTGTATTATAAGAAACAATGCACGGAATTCCTAGTGCTAGAGCTTCACGAGGAGTAATAGAAAAACCTTCTCCTTTAGAGAGAAAAACGTAGCAATCAAGTGAAGCCATAAAAGAAAGATACTCTGCTCTTGTAAAGCTTTTTTCAATAAACTCAATGTTTGTTACTGTATGTTTTTTAATGAGATCCAAGAGCTCTTTTTTAGGAGGCTCTTCGCCAAACCTGCCGTGAAGCTTAAGCTGTACATCGTGTCGATTACCAAACTCTTTGATAAATGCTTTTATGACCATTTTTTGATTTTTACGTGGCCAGAAGCCGGCAGAAATGCCAAATACAAAGGGCTTACTCTGTTGCTTTTTTGGCTCTTTTGCTAAAAATTCTTCAAGGTACAAAGGACATGGTAAGACAAAAACGGGTATTTTTACTCCAGATTGCTTATATACTTCAACAAGCGATTCATCAGGAACAACTGCTGCATCAAAATAACTATTAAGTATCTCTACCCATTGAACTAGTACTGCAGATGATTCAACCATAGTATATGCTATTTTAATGGTGCTTGACGGTATAAAAAGATATGGTTTATCATAATTTACCCAAAGAAGGTCACAAAAGAGAGCTACTTTGCCTGGTCGCCTTTGTATGTCTTTGGCAACAGCCTTTACGGCTTCTGAAACATCATCAAAACATGCAAACTTATTAATTCTTGAATTTATAAAGTTTATTTTTAGTTTATCATACAGCATATCAATCATACCAATGGGTAATCGACCTAACCCGTCTGCATAGCGGATAACACCAAGTATTGTAAGGTCATAGGGAGAATATCTTGCGCATTTTGAACGTTCGTGTTGAGCTTGTATAATTGTATTGCGAAGCTCTTTAAGTTCTTTATAGTCAGGAGCTTGCTTTAATGCTTCTTGTATATGATACTGTGCATTATTTAAAAATCCAGCTTTATAAGCTGCTTGTGCTAAATACCATGCGATACGCCAATGAGTAAGGCCATGATTATATGCATTGGTAAAGAGGATATACGCGTCACTGTACCGTCTTTCATGGAATGCCATAAGACCATACCACAAAATATAATGACGCCCCACACCATATTTAACAGTTTCTTCATAGGTGCAGCAAGTTGCAAAAAGCTTTTGAAGAAAAAAGCGCTCAGCTCCTCGTGCATGAGCAATACATTTTTCTGCTTTCAAGACAGTGCTTATAGGAATAGTTATACCATCGTAAAATCGACTAATGGTACATGCTTGAGCGATACATGATGGTTGTAAGTTTGCTGTTGGAGGATAGGCAATTAAAGTGTCGCCTATGGTAATTACCTTATAGCAAGGATTAATAGCTTTAAGCAGCTGTTTGATCTCTTGGAGTGATGGATACCCACCGAGTGTAGGATGCTTAAGCGGTGAAAGCTTATCATCACAAAGACGTATATTATTAATGAGTATAAGAGAATCTTTTTTCTTTCCTTGTTCAAGTGCTTTCAGCTCATGTTTAAAGAATTCTGCAGCTGTTCCTAAAAATGTTTGTGATTCTAGTAAAGTAAATGCGCAAGAAAGAGACTGTAGCAGATTCAAGAAATAAGAAGATAGAGAAGAATCATGCGGTGTTTTTATGGCACACAATGAAAGATTTGTCTTTTGTAGAGGTAAAGACTTTCTAATAAGAGCTTGGTATTTATTGTAAAGTTTTTTTGAGGTGGTGATTAACCCCCAGTCGGTAATAGTGTTAGTAGTACCTAAAAGGACTTTCTTGGGCTTTAAAAGAGAAAGATATTTATCTGCAAGCTGAGGGTATAAATACTGCTTTACCCAAGCACGAGCTTGTGCTGCTTTTTGTAAATGCTTTTGATAATGTTCATACACATCGCGTAATGCTTTACGTACATCGGTGAGTGAACACTGAAACTGCTCTCCACAAAAGCTTCCAAAAAAGGGACGATAATCTGCAGGAGTTCGAATAGATGCAGGTACACTGTATACAAGACCTGTGTTACAAATAGTTGTATGAGCAGTGTTATTGCTTAAAATACATGGAATACCGAGTGCCATTGCTTCACGAGGGGTATTAGAGAACCCTTCACCTCGTGAAAGAAAAGCATAGCAATCAAATGATTTTACAAAGTCTAAATACTCTTTACGTGAAAATAATTTTGTTTGAAAAGAGATATTGGTGTTACCTGACTTTTGTATTCTTTGTATAAGTGCATTTTGTATAGCAGGGTCACCAAAGCGGCCATGCAGTTTAAGCTGTACTTCAGGACAATTGCCAAACTCTTGAATAAATGCTTCTAGAAGAAGCTGGTGGTTTTTATGCGGCCAAAAGCCTGCAGACATACCAAAGGTAAATGGTTTTCCTGCACATGTTTTGAGCGGTTGTTCTAAAAATTCTTCTAAATAAAGACCTGTAGGAAGAACAAAAATAGGTATCTTAACACCCGAATTCTCATACACGTTAACATAAAACTTGTCAGGAACAACGACTGCGTCAAACTCATTATTAAGAAGTTCAACCCAGCGTTCAGGAATTGCAGTAGATTCAAGCATTGAATAAGCAATCTTTATAGGTGAGCGCGGTACAAAATAGGCTGCTGTGTATGAAAGATGCCATAAAGGATCGAGGAGCAGTGCTACATTGCCAGGATTTCTATCTTCATTTTCGATAATGTTTTTAACAACGTCAGGAACATCTAGAAGGTTAACGTTACCACGTGAAGGAATAAAGTTAATAGATGCTTTCTTATGTAAATGTTCAATAAGTCCTATTGCTAATCTGCCAAGACCATCACCAAATTGCAAAGATCCTACTAATGTTACATCATACGGTAACACCGATAGTGTAAAGCTTATGCTTATTAGTAAGATGGCACTTTTAAAACGCATGACAATCCTTGCTACGGTCTCCTTTATCTTTAGTATAAATATTAAAAAATTCAAAAAGCAATAAAATAACGCCTTTTTTACAAATATAGGTATTTTGCTATGCTTAAAAATAAAAAGATATACGGGTTTTTAGGGTTTATGCAAACACGGTTACACAAAAAATCTATTCTAAAAAAAACAGTACAGGTAGGAAGTTCACTTCTTTTAAGTAAGTTTTTAGGTATAGCACGTGAAGTGCTGCAAGTGAAATATCTTGGAGTAGGTGCTTTGTCTGATGCCTTTAATATAGCGTTTAAGATTCCTAATGTGTTGCGCAAAATATTTGCAGAAGGTGCGTTAAGCGCAGCTTTTGTTCCTACACTTGTTAAAATAATGAGAAATGAGAATGAAGATGAAGCAAGTAAGCTTTTAACACTTACTCATATGGTAATAGGCTCAGTAATTATACTGTTGTGCATCATTGTACTTTTTTTTCCGCACCTTGTTATTTTGCTCTTTGCTCCTGGTTTTATGCATAAAACAGTTGAATTAGTAACTGCAATCAATCTTATTCGTATTCTTATCTTTTTTATTTTATTTATTTTTAGTGGAGCATTACTTGCTGGGGCTATGCAAGCAAAGCATCATTTTACAGTGCCTTCCTGGGGCCCTGCATTATTGAACGTTGTGTATATAGGGGGCCTTATAATAGCAATTAGATATGGATTACCAGTAGAATATTTTGCTTACTTTCTTCTGTTTGGGGCACTCATACAATTACTTGTCTACTTAATTGTTTATCTAAAGCTTAAATTTCGCTTTTTGTGGCCTGATGCTATTGCCTGGCAGTATTTTAAAGAAGTAATGGTAAAATTCTTTCCTGCACTTATAAGTGTGAGTGCTGTAGAAATTAATCTCTTAATTGACGCTCGATTTGCTTCAGATTTGCCAGCAGGCTCTGTAACATTGCTTAATTTATCTTCACGTTTTATGACAATAGCTCTTGGTGCATTTGCTGTAGCATTTTCTTCTATTTTGCTTCCCCATTTTTCACGTATAACTACGTATGCACCTAAGCGATTAAGTTTTTATTTATTAGAATCTGCTAAATTTATTTTATGGGTAACTGCTCCAGTAATGCTTTTAATGAGCTTTTTTTCTTATGATATTTTCTATACTATCTTTTATAAGATTGCAGGAAATTTTTCTTTAGAACAAGCACAAGAAGCAGGACTTCTATTGCAGGCTTTTTTACTAGGTCTTTTCTTTTTCTCTTTAAACAAAGTAATTTTAAGTATCTACTATTCGATGCATGAAACGTTACTTCCTACGTTTATTACATTTATAGGAGCGCTTATTAACTTTCTCTTAAATCGTCTGTTTGTTCCTTATTTAGGAGCACTTGGTATTGCTATTGCTACACCGCTTTCTGCAGTAGTTCAGTCAATTCTTTTTATTCTTGTTTTGCGCTATAAATTTAATTTTGCTTTATATACCAATAATTTCCTTCTCTTTATTTTGAGGTATTTGGGACAACTGGCAGTGGTTTCTCTTCCTTTTTATCTTACATATAAAGTAATAGTAAAAGGTATTGAATTTCTTGTCCCGCAGTATAGTGAATTTCTTTTGCATAGCATAGGGCTTTGGCTGTGGATAGGACCTTTGTCCCTTGCATTCTTTGGAGCTTTATACCTCTTACGGCGGCAGTTTAAGATAGCGCTGCATTTTTTAGAGTAACTTATACTAAAGATTGTATATAGAACTCGTCATACGGAATCTTTAAAAGATTTTGTGAGTCTTTATCTATATTTTTTGTTTGCTTTATCGTAAGATACATCTATAACTTTATATCGCAATAGGTTGGTGTATGAATTCAAAACAATTTCTTGCTTTTTTATTAGTAATAACTATTTGTTTCTCTAGTATTTGTATGGAGTATTCAAGCGATGAAGATTCAGGTGAAGATTCGGATTATGATAGAGTACGCTCTGTATACTATCAACGGTATATAGCTCTTCAAGATAAACTATTTAAAAGAATTGTGCAGGGCAATGTTGAAGAAGTGCAGAAAATGCTTGATACCGGTATATCTGTTGATAGTCTTAATAGTGATAACGATACACCTTTAATGGTTGCTGCACGCTATGGACATAAGGCCCTTGTTTCTTTGCTTTTAGAACGACATGCTACCATAGATGCTAAAAATAATAGGTTTACTGCTTTGCTCTATGCAGCTGCTCGTGGATATACTGAAATTGTTTTAATGCTTATACAAGCATATGGAAAACAAGTTAATAAAAGAGAACTTTCGCTTGCTCTTATAGAAGCTGCTCAATATGGATATTTAGAGACAGCTTTGGCTCTTTTAGAAGCAGGTGCTTTACTTAATGTTACAGATACAGAGCATTGGACTGCTATTGGTAGAGCTGCCTTTAAAGGATATAAGGAGCTTGTAAAACTATTTATGGATCGTATTAAAGAGATTCCACAAGACGAAGAAGAAACGTTTCTTAATTATGCTGCTTTACTAGGTGATGTTGACCTTGTAGAAAGGCTTATTAAAAAGGGTGTTGATGTTAGAGACTCGCATAACCAAGCTCTTGCATATGCAGCACGTGGAGGTTCCGTTGAAGTTATACAAAAATTACTTGATTATGGAGCAAATCCGAATGGGATCTCACACGATTATATAAGTGCTGTTACGCATGCAGCTTCTCGAGGACATATAAATGCAGTAAAGCTGCTTATTACAGCTGGCGCAGATATTAATTATGTTGGCAAAGTGCATGAAGGATATGTTTTGTGTGCTGCAATAAAAGGCGGGCATTTGTACGTTGTTGATGAGCTTATAAAAGCGGGAGCACAAGTAAACGTAAAACAGGGAGATGCTCTTATAGAAGCAGTAAAGATAAGAGATAAGAGAATAATTCAAAGATTGATACAAGCAGGTGCAAAAATTTCTTTGGTACCTCCTACTCATACTCGTCGAGCCGCTGAAGTTATTAGATCTGATATCCGAGAAGCATTAGAAGTATTGGGAAATAGTACATCGCAAATTATGCAACTTCTTTTACAGTCAAAAGCTTGTAATGCTTCTCCAGAGATTTAACTCAAGTATTAGAAGAGGCTGTATTGAAAAAAAGAGAAGGTTTTGTCTGCTTTCTTATAGACCTAGGGGTGCCTCTTTCTGAGCGAGCAGTAGAAGAGCTTCTTTTATATGCAAATAATGATACTCTTGAAAAGGTGATTAAGTTAAAAATTACGTCTGACGCTGCTATGTGGCATATATTTATCAAATCACTTCTCTTTGGTAGACTAGAGCCTCTTGCTATTCTTCTTAAGTATGTAAAAATTGATCTTAATACGGTTCCTGTTGATTGGTTTACTAATATTATAGCTTATCAGAAGATTGATATACTTGCTTATCTTGTCTCATACGGCTTAGACTGTTCATCGTTTGATAGTTGTAACCAGATTCAATCTTCTTTGCATCAATATCCCTTTGTGTGTTATCTTGTTAATGTCTTTCAATCTCCTGAGTTTAAGAACTATAAAACATCAAATGATGTAATTAACAGCTGTATTCAAGGAATGTATGAAAGAACGAGTTGTAAACAAACGGTGCTTATGTGGGCAAGTATTATGGGAGATGGAGATGTAGTGCAAGCAATTGTTGATACATGCCCTCAATGGTTTGTGAATGCACAAGATAAATACGGTTATACAGCGCTTATGTATGCACTGTTATGCAAAAATTTTGATATAGCGCGTCTCCTTATACCTAAAAGTGGTAATGGGCTCTATCTTAAAGATGATAGTGAAGATTGTGCGCTTGATCATGCTCTACGATCTGAAAATTTAGGAATCTTTAATGATATGCTTCATATGCTCCCAAGAGAGGCAAACAACCCTATAAAGGTACCTGCTAGAACTTTATGGTTAGCACGAAAGCTTGGGCAATGGAAAATGCTAGCAAACGTTATTCGTATGATGATACCATCTGAGGATGGGAGCTATATTACTACTGCTTTGCTAACATAATAATAATTAAGGTTTAAACATGAAACAAGAGTATTCAGCTGGCATTATTGTGTATCACGAAATTGATGGGATACGAAAGTATCTTATCTTGTGTTACCATCCACAATATTGGGGACTTCCTAAAGGAAGAGTAGAACATGGTGAAACAAAGATACAGGCAGCTCATCGTGAGCTTAAAGAGGAAACTGGACTTGAAGCTCAAGTCCGCTCTGGGTTTGAAGAATCTCATTCCTATATTTTTAGAGATAAATCTCGGCAGCTTATACGCAAAGAGGTTACCTTCTTTGTAGGACGGGCTTTGAGTACTGATGTTGTGCTGTCTGATGAACATGAAGATTTTAAGTGGCTTGCTCTTCATGATGCTGTTATACATTTGACGTATGAAAAAGATAGAGAGGCTGTAAGTAAAGCAGACCAGTTTTTAGAGCAACATGCTGTATAAAAACAATAGAGCTGTTGATCACTCTGTTTTGCATTGGTATACTAACTACTCAATGTCATAAACTTTTGATTACAGCGGACAATCATGAAAAACGAATATTCAGCAGGTATTATTACCTATTATAATGAGATAGTTAATGACCAGATTCAGCGTAATTATCTTATTTTACATTCACGACGAGGCTATTGGGATCTTCCTAAAGGGAAGTTAGAAAGTTCAGAAACCAATGAAGAAGCTGCAGTAAGGGAACTTCGTGAAGAAACTGGATTAACGGTAGAAGTACATCCAGGCTTTGAGCAAAAATTATCCTACATTTTTAAAGATCATACTAATGAGCTTGTATATAAAACAGTAACTTACTTTGTAGGAAAAGCTTCTACAAAAGAGGTAACTCTTTCGTCAGAACACTTATATTTTAAGTGGCTTCCTCTTCGTGAAGCAGTTAAGCAGTTAACCTATACGAATGCTCAACAAATATTACGAATGGCTGATAAATTTTTATCTCTTCATCGTAGTTAATGATGTTTAAGCCAAGAAAGAAGTACTTGTAGTGCTTTAAACCTGTGGTGAAATGCTTTTTCTTCTTCTGTACCACGAAGCTCTGAAAGTGTTTTTGTACTACCATCAGGTATAAAAATCTCAGTATAAGGCAAGTGCTTACTTTTTACTTCATGTTGAGGCTCAATGAGCTTTCCATAACATCTTCCTTCAAAAAATTGGTAAGAGCATGGATGTTCAAGATAGGTAAGACAGCTTAAAAAGTAGGTACGTGGATCTTCTTTAGCCAGTGTCCATATACCTTCAAGTCCTATCCCTTCAAACACATATTTAGCAAGCGTTCCCGGAAAGTTATTATACTTTTCAATGTAGATACCACCATCATCTATAAGAAGTGGTTTTTTTAGGAGTTTCCAGGCCTCTTGCGCTTTTGCAAGGGCAACTGTATGGATATCAAGACTTTGGGGTTCTGAGATATCTAAAGAAGCTTGTTCAAGTATAATAGTTGGATTTAGTTGATTGATCCAGCGTGTAACTTCTTCAAATTTACCAGTATTTGTAGTAACAAAAAGAAGTGAGTTTTTCACTGTAATTCCTAAAGATGTATCATTAAGGAAGAGAAATTGGTTGCGGGGGCTGGATTTGAACCAGCGACCTTTGGGTTATGAGCCCAACGAGCTACCAGGCTGCTCTACCCCGCGATGAATCTTTTGAATTTTCTAGGTGTATTACCTATACATTACTAAGTTTAAATGATTTTTATGATTTGTCAAATTTTTTGCTGTATATCGACATATTGAGCGTTTTAGAATAAGAGCTGTTTTGCCTTTTTGCAAAAGG
Organism: uncultured bacterium; assembly: GCA_963848965.1. Lineage (GTDB taxonomy): Bacteria > Babelota > Babeliae > Babelales > Babelaceae > CAWKFG01. Next base: position 654,665 of record CAWKFG010000004.1, on the reverse strand, counting down.
GGAAAAAATAAGCTCTTGAGAGGGCTTTCTTATATTTTATGAATATACTATTTTTGAAAATTTATTATAATTGGTTAATAAGATTTAATTTTATTAAAAGGTAAATTATGTATAAAGTGTTTTTTGCATTGTGTTGTATAAGTGTCTTTCTCTCTACAGAGGCAATGAAAAGAGAGTACGAAGATGAAAAGATACAAGCTAAGAGAGTTAAAAGAGAAAATAGCAGTGATAAAGCTTTATTAGAAACTGCTCAAAGGGGAGATTGCATTGAAGTTCTAAGGCTTTTAGAAAAAGGAGCTGCTATTGAGGTATCTGATGATAAAGGACGCACTGCTCTTCTGCTAGCTGCAAAAAAGGGGCACAAAGAGCTGGTAAGGCTCCTTATAGCCCACGGTGCTCATGTTAATGCTCAAGATACTTATGGCTGGACCGCTTTGATATATGCCGTAAGATCTATGGTGAAATATTGTGCTAAGGGTGTCTATAAAGAAGTAATAAATATATTGATAGAGCAAAAGGCAGACGTTAACATACAAGCTCATAGTGATGGGCAAACTGCTGTACTATTTGCAATGTGGGATGGTGATGAAGAAATAACAAAGATACTTCTTAAGGCAGGTGCCCTTGTTAATGTGGAAGATCGTAATGGCGAATCACCTTTAAGAATTGCTACAAGGTATGGATTTAAAAAAGTGGTAAAATTACTCCTAGCTCATGGTGCTGATGTTAATGCTCAAAGTAGTAAGGGTGATCCTGCATTAATGGAAGCAGCAAGTTATAGTCTTAAAGAGCATGATATTCTAAAAGGAGGAGATAAGGGATTTGAAGAGCTCGCAGAGCTACTAATAGCTGCAGGAGCAAATGTTAATGCTCAAGATGAATTTGGAACTAGTGCTTTAGAGCTGGCAGTAAGACATGGTCATCAGCAAGTAGCTAAGATACTTATAACTCGTGGTGCTCGTGTTGATATTCAGGATAAGAATGGTAGAAGTGCTTTAATGGTTGCTGCAAGTAAAGGATCTAGACAAATGGCAGAAATGCTTATAGAGGCAGGAGCTGATGTTAATATGCGCGACAATTCTGCTTCTATGGAAACTGCTTTAATGCAAGCATCAGATCCAGAGGTTGTAGCTTTACTTCTTAAGCACTCAGCAAAGTTTACACGTGATGATATGAATAGAGTACCGCGCTTTGGTGCTCTTCCAGCAGAAAGTCGACTACTTTTAAACGCTTGTTATAGTCTACCGGTACTAGATCTTTATAGAAGTGAACCGGTATCTTATGCACAATGGCATAGAGAGCATTGTTTTGAAAAGAGTAAATACATCAGATTGTGTCAGGTTAACCCTTCAACACACTATTTGCTACAAAAAGAAACGGGTGATCATACGCACTGCTTTCATATGACAGTACTAATGTGGGCGAGTATGCTTGGACATAAAGAAGCATTAGAACAGCTGCTAAGAGTAGATATACCATTATGGTATCTTAATGCTCAAGATCCTCAGGGTCGTACAGCGTTAATATATGCTATTATGTATGGTCATAAAGATGCTGTACAACTTCTTGCTCAAGCCTATGAAAGAAAAATAAAAGATATAAGTACTCTCTTAAAGCAAGAGACAAATCCTGTAAAACAAGCTGCTCTTAAACAAGAATTAGAAAAGGCAGAAAGAGCAATCAATATTTGTGATGCAGAAGGTAAATCAGCACTTGCTTATGCTTTAAAGAAAGAAAATAAGGAACTAGCTCATAGACTTATACAAGCAGGAGCGCGGCCAGGCATAGACCTTATTAAAAAGATTGCACAAACAGACGATAATGCTATTCTATTGCAGCTTATAGTTAAAGGCTTTATTGTAAGTAAAGAGAAAACAGCCTAAGGTAGAGAAAAGGGTATACAAATTGTCGTCATTTTGCGCTGTACTTTTAAGTAGCTCTACGAAATATATGAAAAAATTAGAAGATTGGAATAAAGTATGGCCAAATCTTACGGTAATACCTTGAAATTTGGCCTAAACAATGTGCTTTATTCGACAGCCCCTTTACTCTTTAAGTACTTAATGATTTCGTCAAACTTTTTTACAAGCTCTTCTTGATGATTTTGTCTTGCATCATGCTGACCCATTAAGGCTGTTTCTAAGGGAGTAGGTCCTCTGTCATATCTTGATACCCCAGATTCTCGTATATAATGATAATTTACATTTGCACCGTGATTTACTAAAAGACGTACGGTTTCAAAGTCAGCAGTACCTGCTGCCGCTGCCAAGGGAGAAACTGGGTACAGTGGAGAATGATAACTATTAACATTGACGCCTAGTGCAAGGAGGGTTTTTATACTATTTTCTAAAGTTGATACAAGCTCTTTTTGTTTTTCTGAAAGAACTGTCCCCTTTACTCCTTCCTGCTTTAACTTGCCCAGTTCACGTACGATATCTACGAGTACGCTTTGCGCGTTCCATGTCCATTCTGCACTCTTTTTCAATTGATCTTTTAACCACGCAGTTACTGCAGGTATATTTAAAACAGAAGCGATCAAATAAGCACCATATATATCATACTTTACTGAACCAGCGATTTTACCTTTCTCAGGCATTCCAAAACCCGCTTGGGAAAAAATCTGATCAATCTTCTTTGCATCTGTTGCTTGCAAGAAAATGGGTTTAAGATTACGCGCAAGTTCTATAAGCTCTTGCCAATCCAGCTTAACAAATGGTTGGGCAGCCCGTCCCACAAGGAACTGAACAAGTTCTGCTTGAAGCTCTTTAGGTAAAAGGTCTACCTTGGTATCAGCGTATTTTGTAAGTTCAGATTTTAAATCTGGAGACAATAAACTCAAAAAGCCTTTGATTCCTTGCTCCTGCTCCATGCCTTGAAGTGCCATATGTGCCAAAAGAGTAAAAAAAAGTAATATATAGTACATACATAGCTCCTTAATTAAATTATTTAAACTACACTCTATAATACAAAAAATTATAAAAAAATAGCAATAATTTATTGGCAGATGAGTCTATTTATTTTTTAATAGAGAGTTTTAGGACATAATGACAACTGCTAGAGCTGTGGTATTTGTATGTGAAAGAGAACAAGATAAAGCATAAGGAGCCAATCTTAAAGCTTTCCAATCAACAGAAAGAAAAGCTGCTCCATGTAGTTTCTTTTGTACTTCAGTGTATTTACAAACTTTAAGAAAAGACAAAGGTGTCTCATGAAGAGAGCTCAGAGCTTTGTAAAAGGCTTCTTTAGCAGCAAAACGTACAGCAAAACGTTCAGCAGCTTTTTCTGGAATACTTATACAATAGGCAATTTCTTTTTCTGTAAAGAGGCGATGCAACTTTTTTACTGAATAAGTATGCCAATCTTTAAACCGTTCTATTTCTACTGCATCAATGCCAACACTTATCATAGCGTCTCTCTTTCTAATGAGTGATCTAAAGACCGATAAGAAAGGGCTTCTTTTAAGTGATGTTCTTGAATGGTTTCACTTTTTTCTAGATCTGCAATAGTGCGCGTTATACGTAATAGCTTATGATAGCCGCGCATAGTCAAATGCAATTTATCAAATGCTTTTTTTACTAAGCTTTTACACGATGGTGATAGAGCGCAGTGGACTTCAATCATCTGTGCAGGTAAATGTACATTCCATAGGCCTTCGTTTCTTGTTCTTTGTATCTCAACTGCTTGTTCGACAGCGGTATACAGCTCTTGCGAACTTGTGTGTGGTACTGTAGTATCTACAATTGTATCATAATCAATTGAAGGTACAGGTACCTGAAGATCTATACGATCAAGCAGAGGTCCTGAAATTTTTGCGACATATCGCTTAACTTGTTGTTGAGTACATATACATTGTTTGCGTTTGTCTCCTAAAAATCCACAGGGACAAGGATTTAATGCTGCTACAAGCATAAATGATGCAGGAAAGCGTATTGTTTGTTGAGCTCTGGCAATACATACGGTCTGTTCTTCTAGTGGTTGTCGTAATACTTCGAGTACTTCTCGCTTAAATTCTGTAAGCTCGTCTAAAAAGAGGATACCATTGTGTGCTAAGCTGATTTCTCCTGGCTGTGGGTAGGTACCTCCTCCTACTAATCCTGCTTGTGAAATAGTATGATGTGGATTTCTAAAGGGCCGTTCTGTAACAAGTGGTTTTTTATCAAGTTTGCCGCTTATTGAATATACTTTGCTTGTTTGCAGAATTTCATCAAACGTCATCGGTGGCATAATACTAGAAAGACGCTCTGCAAGCATTGTTTTACCAGAACCTGGAGATCCTATAAAAAGAATATTATGGCGTCCTGCAGCTGCAATTTGTAATGCACGTTTTGCAACGGTTTGTCCTTTTACTTGCTGAAAATCTTTGTTTATCTCTCTTGTCAATTGTGAAGGACAAGCAGCTTGAGTAGGAGTAAGAACAATCTCTTTGCGTAAATACCCAAGAAGTTCCTGTAATGTTTGAACTCCAATAACCTCTATATGTCCTGGTAACGCTGCTTCTTGCGCATTTTGTAGAGGGAGTATAACACGCTTTTTGCCAAGTGCAGGTGCATCATACGCAATAGGTAATGCTCCTTTAATTGGTTTTATGGTACCATCGAGTGAAAGTTCACCTAAAAAAAACGTTTCTTGTAGAAACAGCAGATCAATAGCAACCGTGCCAGCAGCATGAAGAATACCAAGCGCGATTGCAAGATCGAAGGTAGTACCTTCTTTTTTAAGATCTGCAGGTGCTAGATTGACAGTAATTTTACGTTCAGGGAGTTTAAGGTCGCAATTCTTTAAAGCTGTTTGTACTCGTTGCCTGCTTTCTTTAATAGCAGTATCTGGAAGACCTACAATAAAAAATTGGAGTAATCCATACGTAAGGTCAACTTCTACCTCAACGGTATGTGTATGTACTCCAATAGTAGTAGCGGAAAAAATTTTAGTATGCATATAAAAATCTCTTTTTGCAAAAAGAGCGTTTTCTATTTAATTAAATATTACCATATTTTTAATATTTAAAAAACTGGTGCTCTTTTATGCTTTTCGACCTGGTGAAAGTTCTCTTTTTGGTGTAGACTTTGAGCGTACAAAATTACGGGTTACGCTAGGGGCCAGCTCATGATATATATTCATCTTATTTCCTTTATTTTTATATACTCATTAGGTACCATAAGTTATGCAACAGAAAAATTGTTTACTGATCCTACACATACAGAAGAAACCTTCTCTTATGCTAATGGATCGCATGCATTTTATATTCCTGATGGGCGCAGCTATTTTGGAGCTCAAGAGGCTATAAAAGATAATGCCTATGCAATTACCGTAACAGAGAGAGGAAAAACTATACCATTGCTTACTGGTATTACTCCGCGGTATGTAGTGCTTAATAATAAGAAGAGACAGCATAATCCTCTCTATGGCGCTGCGATTGCTCATATAGCGATGTTAGGTATGCGGCCTATCGTTGTAAAAAAGGGTGACTCATCACTTTATTGTGTTGATCATTTTATGTATGAAAGTAATCCTCAAGTAAATCGTGTGGTTGTAACAGCTTCTCTTCCTCTTGCAGATGCTCGTAGAAATACCAATGGTCGTGTACTTGCTGTTACTACAAGTGCGCCTGCGCCTGTAGAGCCTATGGAGGGAGGAGCTCAACAAGAGATGGCTGCTTTCGTTGCTCTTGCAAATAAGCAGGGAGGTTTCGATGGTAATGGTTCTGGTATTGCTCTTGCATTCTTTAAATCGGAAATAAAAGACAAAAAAAATCGCTTTTTTTGGGATATTTTTGATGCTCAAAAGGGAACTTCTGAATATATCGTTAAAGCACCAAATCAGCTAGAACAGCAGGAAGAACCTAAGAAAAAACAGCATCATCGCAGACCAGGGCCACAAGGGGGCACAAAGAAGCCTGAAATTGAAAGAACGTTCTCATTTCAAGGAAATAGAGCTGCTCCGCTAGATAAAACAACGAGCGCTGTTAAAATTGAACATGATGTGTCTGCAATTGGTTCAGCTGTAGATATGTTTTACGATAGAAGTCTAGGAAGACTTTATATTGGTCTTGATGTACAAGCAGGAGCTCATGCTCATGATGGGGCACGTTCTCTTGTAGTAGGACAAGTTGTACAAGGTAAACTAGTGTTTACTCCTATTGTTCCTGATAGTGCTTTAGAAGGACTCGATAAAATTATAGGTACTCGTGGTGCTTACAGCCGTAGTGCTATTCATAAAGTACGTACTATGCAAACAAGAACACATTTAAGATATCTTATAGTGGTAGGGGGAACGGCATCAAAACGTGAAGTTTTTGCTCTTCCTTTAGTAGATAATATTAAATCGGCGTTCCATGGAACAGTAGCTTCTAAAAATAAGCAACCGGTTACTATCTTTAGCTCTCAAGAGCCACAGGTATTTGAAGCTCGTGCATTTATAGATTTTGCACAGCAGCCGGATGACCTTTATACTACACATTCACCAGAAGCTCGTGTAGGTGCTTTTAGTGAACTTCCAGGAGATATCACAGATATCGCTGTTTCTGATGATGCAATTTTCGTCTCAGTTGCTGAAGATGGGGACATGCAGGCAGGTATTTTTCATTCACAGGCTTTATTTGATGAAACAGGCAAGATTAGCGGCTGGACTACATGGCGACGTGCTGCTCATACTGCACAAAAAATACAAGGATTTGCTTATGATCCTTATATAGGAGTTTTTACCTATATAGTGCATGGTGGGCGTACTGTAGAAAGAACAGTGTGGAGTACTGGCCAGATAGTGCAGCCCCTTGAAAAGTTTATTGCAAAAGAATTTAAGCGCAGTGCAGGAGGTGTTCAGGGCATCTTTGATTTTCCTTACACAAGTGACGGATTTACAAATTTTAAAGGATTGCGTATTGCACTGACAGCATACACCGGCTTTCAAAAAGTAGTACTTATGCAAACAGGTTGCGATAAAGATATGAGTTTTGGGCCCTGTGAGTTTAATAAAAAGAATGTCTATCGTTCAATTGATGGCACTTTAGCGTTATTTAGGCCAGGTGCACAAACATTGGTACTTTCAGGAGGTGCTTTACAAGAGCTTGGGCCCATAACCTGTGTTAATACTGTCTTTGATGGAACACAAGGTTGGTTTGTAGTAGGGGGTTCAGAAGGAATTGCGGTACAGGCTTCTATAGATGGTTCTGGATGGGATACTCTTAAGAACGGCTTTGAAGGACTTACTCCTTTTATGGCATTTAAAAAGTGCTGCACTTATAAAAATGTACGTAAGCTTGTAAGTCAAGGTAACTATTTATATGTATTGACCTCTACAACGCTTGAACGTGTAATGCTTACTCAAGAGGGGATAAAGAATAGTACTTTAGAACGAGTAGTACTTGCTCATGCTGCAAAAGAGCTAATGAGCGGAGTAACTTCGTTTTCTGATATGATTATTTCTGGACCATTGGCATTGCTTGCAACAAGTAATGGATTATTTCGTTCGGGAAATGGTGTTGATATAAGAAAAGACAAGACTGATATTGGGTGGACCTTAGTACCTTTACCAGAATCTGCTGGATCAAACGTCCAAGAAGGTCCTATAAGCAGGTTATTTGCTATAAGTCCTTATAATACAGAAAAAACTGTTGCACAAGGAGGAACTGTATGGGCTCTTAATGCTCATGTAGGAACTTCACAAGCACAAGTATACCGCTTAGCTTTACATGTTAATGCTGAAGAAGTAACAGATTCATCAGTTTGTCTTTATCCTGATTTCTTTATAAAGGATATAAAAACATTTTTTGCTGATTTTAGTGATTATCGTAATTATATCGTTACTGACGGTGCACTTACTGCAGTATCTCGCAGTGCATATGGTCAAACACAACCTATTTTTGAATTATTAGCGCCTCGTTTACGTAGTGGCCATATACTCGGTACAGCAAGAGGATTAAGAATAAGATTTTTAGAAAAAGAAGATCAGTCGCGTTCTATAGGTCAACTGGTACACTGCTCTGGTACCGGATGCTGGCTACTGTCAGGTGACTTTGGTATAAGAATACAAGGATAAAGCATGATACGTTTAGTTCGATATAGTATACTGCTGAGCATACTTTATAGTATAGCAAGCAGCGCATTGCCACCGATTAACTTGTTTAGACCTTCAGACCCTTTTTTAATTCCAGATAGAGATCCATGCCATCCATTTCAATTTACTGTAGGATATGAAGGAGCTCTTAGTATTCGTGGTTTTCAAGATGACCATGAAGAATGTGATCAATTAGGAACATGTTCAACTGACAAAGATAAAGAAGTGAATGTTCTTCAGATTTATCAAAATAAGCAGAACGTGCTTGCAGCATTCAAGGGATGTGATATTCAATCAAGGCAAGGACAGTTAGCACAACTTTTTAACATTCATGATGAAAATGGTACGCAAGGTCTCTTTATTCCAAAAGGCTGCTTTAAGGTACCGCTCAATCTTATGTTTGCTGCTCGTTATAACTTTCCTCATGGTATTACTTGTGGTCTTTTTCTTCCTGTTTATACCATGGAGCTTACTAATGTACGATGGAAAGAAAAGTCGAATAATAAAGTGTTTGAAAATAGACTAGAGGATGATTTTACGCAGCTTGTTTGTGATCTTTCTGGATTAAGCGTTCGAGGTTGGAGACGAACAGGGATAGGAGATTTTCTTGCTCAAATTTCATGGACAAAAGATTTTCCTCAAGCGCGGCCTTTGCTTACTAATGTTCAAACTCAGTTGCGCTTTGGAGTAAGCGCTCCTACTGGTGAGAAAGCAGATGAAGATAAAATTTTAGCATTACCTTTTGGAAATGATGGTTCATGGGGCTTACAGTTTGCAGGAGGGCTAAACTTAACATTCTGTCATTATTTGCGTGGCGGTATTGATGTAGAATTCTTGTACCTTTTTGGTAATACAAGAAATAGGCGTATTCGAGTTGATTGTCATCAAACAGACCTTTTATTTTTAACAAAAGCTACAGCATTTAAAGAATTTGGTTTTAGTCAGCAATATAATATCTTTCTTGAAACATGTAATTTTTTCAGAGGAGCTCGGTTAAAACTTAATTATCAGTATCTCAAGCGTAATGAAGACAGACTTTTTATCTGTAATGATCGCGTTGACTCGTTTATTGCTAACGGTGCTGAAAGTCTTCAAGATTGGACAGCACATAGCTTTATTGTAGGGCTTAGTTATGATTTTGCTCGTGATATACCAAAAAGTCCTCTTATTCCTTCAATTCTTGGCTGGTTTAAGTGGGGCTTTAATGGTAAGCGAGCACTCCTTGCTAATACGCTTGGTGTTACATTCACGGTGAGTTTTTGATAACATAGGCATGTAGTACACAAGAAGCATGAGGAGAGAGTAATGAACACCTTACTATATAGCATTTGTTTTGTAGCATGTACCCCGCTTTTTGGCTATGATGGCGGAGAAACTCTCTATAGCAAGATAGCGCAGGAAAATCTTAGATCGCTTATTACTGTAGAGGAAGAGAAGGTACAGGAAGAAAGTAGTGCATTTTATGAGACGCTACTGCATATGGTACAGGAGCATATACATCCAAAGAGTGAAGTAAAACGTCGCCTTGCATTTACTTTGTTATCGCATTATGAAAGAAAACATAATCTTACAATAGAGTCTGTTCTTGATGAGCGTTCCTGGCTTGACTTAGAAATGCTCTGTGGCCCTCATTCTCATCCTCAGCTTTATTTAGCTGCAAAAGTAGATAGAACTTCAACTGAGATAGGGCGCTTGACCTTGTTTCGAAAAATTATTCAACCATGTAGTACTACTGAAAAGCTCTTAAAGCAGCAAGAAGTAGTAAAAGAATTTGTAGCAAACGATGTGCTTTTCGAGCAGCTTGATGTGCTTTTAAAAGAGTTACCGCTACCAGAAAACGCTCTTTTTTCTTTTTGGGATGAAAAAGATAAATTTAAACACAGTCTGGATCGAGATCTTTTTACTATGCCATTTCAAGAAAGAATAAAATTTCTAAGAGATCTTGCGACAGCTTTAGATACTAATGAATTCTTTAGTGATGCTCGAGAAAGACTTGATTTTATTATAACTGCAGCGCGAGGAATATTAATGACTATAGGATCGGTAACATTACCGCTGTATGGTCTCTCTCTTATTTTAGAAAGTAAGTATCCCTGGTTAAAAGAGAAAAAATTTGTAGTAAAAAACGTTAATAGTTGGCTGGGTATCAAAGGTGCTTTAAGTATGGTAAGTATCTCAGGGTTTATTTATTTTATTATCAATTCTTTGTACGATAACAAATATACTCAAGCAGGAGAAAATATTACAGCAGGACTTTCAGGAGGTCTCGTTGCTGCAAAGGTTAAACAGAGCCTTCATATTGATGTTGTTTTCAATAGGTGCTTACAAAAAAAGTTAATATATGTTGCTACCTATTTTTCTACGTTAAAAAAGATATTTTCTCTTATCAACTCTCACCAAACGCTCAAAAATCTTTTGCCACATATAACTGCTCTATCTGGGCACCCTTTAGCTCCTGAAATAGAGCGGTTATTAAAGCTTTTAGATAGTAGCACATTTAAGGGAGAACCATCATTTTTCTCATTCGTTGGCAAAATATTAGTTACCTATAAACTTTTACATAAGTATAAAGATGGGCTCATTGACCTGCTTGTTGCTGTAGGTGAACTTGATATGTATATGTCTATAGCACGACTTTACAAAGAATTTGAACGCCAGCGAGTATGTTATTGCTTTCCCGAATACCGTACAGAGGTATCGTATCCTTCGCTTGAGATAGAGAATTTTTGGAATCCTCTTATTGAACCAACAAAAGTTATTCCAAGTTCGTTGGCACTTGGAGTGCACGGGCAGCGGCATAATGCTGTGATTACAGGGCCAAATGCAGGAGGCAAATCTACGGTACTCAAGGGTATTATTATGAGTATTATTCTGGCTCAAAGTATTGGTATTGCTCCAGCACAAAAGCTTGCTTTTACTCCTTTCACTGCTATCACTACGTATCTTAATATTACCGATGATATTACTGCGAATCTTTCTCTTTTTAAAGCAGGAGTATTACGGGCGCGAGAATTATTCACTCGAGTTGAAAAACTAAATGAAAATGAATTTGCTTTTACAGCAGTTGATGAGGTGTTTAATGGAACAACATACCAAGAAGGTCAAGCAGCTGCTTATACGTTGCTTAAAATGTTAGGGACAAGCCCACAAAATATCTGTGTGACTGCTACTCACTTTCCTCTTATTACAAAGCTTGAACAAGAGACTGATACCTTTGCTAATTACAGAGTAGCTGTCGATGACGTACAAGGGCAAAAGATCCACTATCCGTATAAGCTAGAAAAAGGGATATCCAATCAAATTATTACCTTTAAAATCTTACAAGAAGAAGGCTTCTCTGACGTCTTTTTGACAGAAGCACAACAGGTGCTTGAAAGGGCACAATGTTAAACATAAAAGTATTTTTTATATTTTTAGGAAGTTCTCTCTGGGCTATGGAAGTATCAGTTCCTTTACAAAATGAATCTCCTGAAGAACTTATTCACTTTGAACACAACAGGACTTCTTTAAGAACGTATCTTATACATGCTCTTGCACAGACATATACCACACCTTTTTTGAAAGAAAACGCATTAAAAGTTTCTGGTATACCCTCTGTAGAATTTGACAAAAGTTTCGAACATTTAGAAAGATTACCTATCGAAATAAAAGATGATGTTTTTGTGATGATTGCTTTGTATATTATTTTTAGTAAGCTATCTGCTCATGATAAAAGTCAGGTTCTTCGAAATTGCTTACTTACAACTGAAAAAGAAACAAGCGTTTCTCTAAAACATCTGAAATTTATTTCTCTTATGTGTAATCAGGTGTTGTCTTATCAAGATATAAAAGGGCCCACTACACGAATAAAAAGTAAAGTATTCTTTGAGCATGTTGATTCAGTTGAGCTAAGGGGTGCGTTTAGAAGGGTAACTAATGAAATAGGATATTCAAACGAAGATATAACGCTTTTACATATAGCGGCTTACCTTAACAATAAAGAGTTAACGCAATTTCTTTTGTCATTTAAGAGAACTACCATGACTTCTGATGCTCAAGGATCATCTCCTTTGCATTATGCAGCGCTTGCTGGCTCCTGGGAGGTAATGAAAGTTCTTATTGCTCAAGAAACACGTGTAACAAATATCAATAACAAGGGAGCAACTGTATTAGAGGTGGCTCTTGAGCATGATAGTTTTTTTAAAAACTCAAATCTGGAATTTAATTTTTTTACTGAGCATATTAAAGAATTTTCTGTGGCACAAAAAATTGCAGTAAAAATTCTTTCGTCCAGTTCTCTGAATCTTGCGCAAATTACTGTTTTTATTACATTTCTTAAAACGTGTAGATGGTATGATAAGTTTTTACCAATCATAAAGTTTTACTTAGCTATTGCTGCTCATGATTCTTATTTTTATACGCTCTTTGATCCTACATTTAAAAATTTTCTTGTAAGTGATGATGAGAATGCTCAAAAACTGGGTAATATCACAGCTCTTCATATAGCTGCTCAGTTTGGCAATAAAGAAGCTATTCAATGGCTTATACGACATGGAGAAGATATAGAAGCTCGCACTGTCGGTGGCCGTAGTGTACTTCATAGAGCAATAGAATTTAATCAAGAGGAGATAGCACATTTGTTACTTGAGAGCGGAGCAACCCCAAATGTACTTGATGAAGATGGTTATTCTCCTCTTCTTTCTGCAATTGCTTACGAAAATAACAAGCTTAGCCAATTATTGCTTGAAAAAGGGGCACTTACTCAAGGATTAAGTGAAAATGAAGAAAATCCTTTATGTCATGCAGTTATTAGTGGTAATGAGTTTTTAGTAAAGCTTTTCTTGGCTTCTGGTGCACAGGTTAATGTACAAAGCAGAGAAGGATATTCACCTCTTTCTTATGCGTTACGCGCAGGCAATAAAACTATTATACAGTTACTTATAGAGTATGGAGCAGATCTGGCAGAGTGTAAACAATTAGTTGAACAGATGCTTCAGCAAACGATTGTCAAGAATGACGTGTCTTTGCTCCAATTTTTATTAAGTGAGATGAAAGGGATAGCTATAATGAAAGAAAGCTCTTTTCCATTTTTTGGTATGGCTGTTTCAAAGGGTAGTATACCGATAGTAAAGCTCCTTTTAGAAAAAGGGGCTTCTGCTGATGGGTTCTCTGGAAAATCTGATTATCCTATCGGAGAAGCGATTGTTCGTGATAATGAAGATATGGTAAGGCTTTTGTTGCAATACAATGCTTCTGTAAATAGTGTTAATAAACTGAGTAGTGATACACCTCTACATTATGCAGTTTATTTAAAAAATAAAAATATAATAAGACTTCTGCTCGAAGCTGGTGCTACAGCAAATATATGCAATAACAGAGGTTATACCGCCCTTGAGCTTGCACAGAACGATGAGGATTTACTTAAGATCTTTAATGAAAAAAGTTCTGAAGTAGTACAATATAAAAGACAAAAAGGCAGTTTAAGGTTAGCTATACCAAAAGTACATGAACGTTTAGCATATTTGTTGATTGAAAAAGCACAAGGTAACGTTGAAGAAAGAGTAACAGGACTTGGTGAAAAAATATATTGTCTTACTTTAGAGACAGACAAACTCATTAAAGCAGTAGAAATGCTGAGCAAGCAAACACAGGAGGACCATCAGAGTCTATTTAATCTCCTTATTTTTTATTTGCCTGTTTCTGCAAGATTAAAGTTACTTATGAAAGATACAGATTCACTTACAAGCTTTTTTGGGTCTTTGTTTTTTCAGTTTATTAATAGTGAAGACTGCTATGGAGACACGCTTTTAATATGTAGTATCGTAGACATATCCTTAGTACAGCGTATAATTATGCTTGGCGCAGATGTAAATTATAAAAATAGTAAGGGGAGTACCCCTTTACATGAAGCAGTAGGTACAGGTAAAAAGAAGATAGTAAAGTATCTTGTCAAATGTGGTGCTTCACTAGAAGAACAAGATGCTTGTGGTTTGACTCCGTTACATAGAGCGCTCTATGATGCGAAGCGTTCTATTTTTAAGTTCCTTATGAGTCAACCTATAAGTTTAGAGCTTCGCGAAGAAATGACGAAAGCCTATAAAGTATTCGCATCTTTTCTCTCTAAATAAGGAAGCCAAAGCGTTGCAGGAAGATCCAACATCCTAGTGGTCAAAAGTACCAATGAGATTTATCTTATGTGCTACCCTAAGGCATGAGGTACTTGCCCATATTCTATTTATTACTATAATGAAATAATGAACAAAGTAATAAAGATGCTTAATAATAAAGGATTCTATGAAAATATATATACTAAGTCTTTTTATAGCTCTTGGATGTGCTACTTCTTTATTTTCTCATAATGCTGTAGTAGAGATAACAGCTTCCATAAAAGATAGAAAACAACGATGGACTGGCTTTATTATTAATCAAGAAGGACACATTCTTACAAGCTGCCATCAGCTGCTACAGGGTGCTCCATTACCACCAGATGCTCGACTCTCTGTTAATATAGCGTATATCGATGGTTACCCTCTTGATGTTACTGTGGTGGATATTTATCCAAGCTTAGATATAGCACTTTTAAAGCTTACAGATGCAAGCCTTCAGTATATTCGAGTGCAAATGGGGCAAGTCCCTCATTTAGAGCTTGGAGACTCTGATCAAATTACTCGTGCTCAAAATGTAACGGCTCTAGGATACGCACTTGGATTACGGAGTGTGCATAGTATACCAGGAGTAATAGCAGGCCGAGAGTTTATTAATGGGAATGAGTATATATCAAGTACAGCACACATTTTTCCTGGTAATGGTGGTGGGCCACTTATTGATGCATGGAGAAGAGTAATAGGAGTTAACATGTTTGTAACGCAGTTTATCTCAGTCGGTGGTTTTCATGCTTGTCAAAATATGTCTTACGCAGTACCAATTAATGATGTAAAAAAGTTAATGGAAATTTCAAAACTGCTAAAAGCCTTAAAGGAAGATCCAGCATCCTATTGGTCTAAAGTGCCAAACGAAATACAAAAAGAAGCTTTAAAGTTTATCTCTTTTAGTGCCTTAGAGCGTGAAGATAACGAGTAAAATTTAAGGGCTTAACAACGTAAAAACGGTTAAGCCCAGTAACTCCTTATGTAGGCGTTCGAGTTCAAGCTACAATTGCCATATGAACAAATGTTTGCAAGAACAATTATTGTTTATGGTATCACCTCACTTTGCTCTTAGTTTACAAAGAGAGCTTCAATAACCAGGAAATTTTCTAATCTTTATGGTCTTTTGCTATAATGGGCATACCTGGAAAGTTCTACGATCAATAAATGGGTTCTTCTTTCAGCTCAACTGTGTCTGCAATGTTACTGCTTTTGTGTATAGCATCAGTTTTCATAAGAGCACTAGTAAAAGTAGGATGTTATATTCTAAAGATAAAGAAAATACCACAATTATAGCTCTTAAAAGGCTTTTTCTTGGAAGAATATGCTTTATGAAGAAAAAGTGGTAAAAAATATTGCAGAAAAACTATTATTTTTTGTATCTTAGATATATAAGTCTTTTAGATAAGAAATTATTACAAAAAATCAAGGAAATAGTATGAAGCTTAAAATAACTATTATTTTTTTGATTTTGGTTGCTGCTGATAGCTTACTTACTCTTAAAATTGCTCAGGCAGATAAAGATCCAGAATCAAAATTTCTACAACTTGCACACAAGTCTGTGTGAACTACCTCCACCTAAGAGGTGGTGGCTTCCTAAGAACTCCTAAGCAACCTCAGGATATTGATTAGGCTATCCCCGTGATCCCCACGGTTCTAATATTTCTAGCAGCATTGATATCTCTGTCTTGAGAGTACCCGCAATGCTGGCAATTATACCATCTTTCTGATAACGCTAGACTTTCTTTTATACTACCGCATGAAGAACACATCTTTGATGAAGGAAACCATTTGTCTATCTTTATAAGCTGTTTGCCTCTTTCTGCAAGCTTATAGCCTAACAGTGTAACAAACTTACCCCAGCCGTTGTCCCCTACCGATTTACCAAAGTTTAATGCTTGACTCATAGCATGCATATCTAAGTCTTCTATAATGATAGCATCATACTTTTTGGCTAACATAAAGCTTAACTTATGCAAGAAATCATGGCGGAGAAAAGCTATATACTCATAAAATATGGCTAACTTACGGCGTGCTTTATGCCAGTTTTTACTTCCTTTTACTTTACGAGAAAGAGATTGGCACAGCTTTACAAGTTTCTCTTCTGCTTTACGGTAGTATCTTGGGTAATTGGCTCTCTCACCCTCACTACTTACGTATAAAGAAGTCATTGAATAATCTAATCCTAGTACTTTATCTAAAGCTATTGGTAGTACCTCTTGGTAAGATATACCTTCAACAGTGATGCTTATATAATAATTACCAGATGCTGTTTGTGTTACCGTACATCTTTTTATCTTTTCATGAGGCTTTATCTGCCTATGCATAATTATCTTAACAAAGCCTACTTTTGGCAGTCGGATAAAGGTACCTTCAATACGAATAGCTTGTGATGCTTCTTGATTATTTGTTGTATAGCTTTGTTTTGCAGTATCTTTTCTTTTAAAGCGAGGATACTGGGTAATACCTTCAAAGTAAGAAGTAAATGCCTGTTTAAGAAAAAGCCAAACATTAGCTAATGCCAAGCTATCTACTTCTTTAAGCCAAGAGAATTCTTGTTTGAAAGAGGCTGGCGTAATAAAGTGCGCTTTACCATGCTCTTTATAGGAATTGTTAGCATGTTCAAGAAGTTTATTCCAAATAAAACGTACACAACCAAAAGTTTGAGCAAAGAAGCTTTTTTGCTCTTTGTTAGGCAGTAACCTCATCTTATAGGTCTTGTTATACGTTTTCATTATAGATTGCCTCTCCTATAATGATTATGATAATGCTCTATAACTATAAATATACCTCATGAAAAGAATACTGCAAAGGGTGTTAATGTTTCTTACGATTCATCTCCTACTTACAGAAGTAGGAGAATTCTCGTTTATTTTTTGTTAAAACTTATCTTTACCCAATAGCACACTGCTTACTTATGAACTCTTAGTAGTTTGTAGAGTAAGCATTTCATAGTTGTGTTAGCGCATTCTCATAGATATTTTTGATGCTTTTGCAATTACTGGTCAATGTTATATATTATTATAAAATATTGTGTTGAAAAATAGATATTTCTTGAGTTTGCAAAAAAGAAATTATAAAGTGTTTATGATAGAGGTTTTTATAAATCATGGAGGATGGGGCATGGTGAAAAAGTTGTTATTAATGGTATCTGTTCTTTGTATACCGTGTGCTTCTTTTGGGGCAGAAACTGTCCAAGTAAAGCCTGAGCTGACTTCTTCTGCTAAATATATACAGACAGCAAAAGGTGTTGGACTTGGTTTAATATCAGCATATCTTTGGACCTGTGGCTTAGCTGGTTTAGGAACAGGCTGTAAAGAAGGAGTATATACAAAGGACGTTATGAGACGGTTATCACAGTTGCTTGCTTCAGCATGCTTGTTAGTACCTGCTTATAAGTTAGGTACAAAAAGCCTAGAACATCTCAGAACTATATGGGGTGTGCCTTATGAATAAAAGAATTTTATTTTTACTGCTGATAGGCTTTACTTCTTTATACAGTGTTACTCCCACTGTTAATGTAGAGTATCATAAAACAGTGTATGATCGCTGTATTCTCTTTGCTAAAGGATTAGGTACAACCTGTGTGGGCCTAGGTTCACTTTTAGGGGCCTACTATTGGATAGATAGAGCTAAACAAGCAGCTCCTCTCACCGATCAAGAGTGTGAAGATGCGTTACGAGAGGTAGAGAGAAAAAATGGAAGAAAATCTTTTATAAGCATTCCTCCTCATTCAAAAGTAGATTCTTCTGCTAATACACTTAAAAGAAGAGTTATTTTTGGTTCAGCATATGCTGCAGGAGCAGGAGTATTATATACAAACTACAGGTATATTCTTCCTCGTGCTTTTGCCTATTTCAAGCAAGCGCTTGCACGGTAGTTATAGATGCGTGAAGGGAAAGAAGAAAAACACTAGTCAATAAACATTACAATTAGTAAATGTTTAATTTAAATATCCAAGGATTCAATTTATGTTTCTTTTTAAACCATTTCTTACGCCTATCTTATTTTTGGCACCTTCACAAGAAATAAATATAACCGAGGCTTTCGAGCTTGCAGACAGGACTCTTCAAGAGGTAGTAGCACGAGAGCCCCGCATTCCGGCTCCAGCTGTTAACCAAATAGGTATTGAGTTAGGAGAAGCTGTTAAAGAGCTTTATCAAAATAATAAGAGTTGCTCCCGCGTTCGTGTACAAGAAGTGATAAAGAGAGCGCAATTAAAGCTCTTTTTTGGTGCTGTGGTTGATTTAAATGATACAGCAGATTTGTATGGTGATCCTGAAATTGATCCAACACGTATTCATTATTTTCAAGTTTTTCCTCAACAAGATATATGGAGTTGTGGCTACTGGTCACTGGTTAATGCTGCTACAATGAAGGGGATACTAGCAGGTGCCAATCCGATACTTACTCCGCGTACTATGCTACAGCATATTACCACTCATATACAGCCGAATGTTCATGATGCAGTTATTAATTGGCAGTTACATCAATTTATCCTTCATCAAATAGGCATTGGAGTGGTAAGATTGCAAGCACCAGGAAGGCAGAACCTTCCAACGTTTGAACATCTTACTATTTTAGCTCAACATCCTACATTACAATTATTTGTTCCAGGTAGAACTGATACAACTCTTTATTATCTAGGATACCACTTAGGTCGCGAGCATGGTTTACAGCTTGAGATAAACGAGTTTGGTCCAGGTGCGGAACTTTTAGTAAGGGGTGGCGAGGGAGCTGGTATATTAGATATAGGACCTATCATGTGTAATCGGCTTTTAAATACGTTCCGTGATCATGTACAGCGTAATGTGCCGTATGCTCTTCACTTTGTATCTTGTATATCAGGATGGGCTAGTAAGACAGTAGGAGACCCTTCTAAGGATTATAAGACTACCAATGGATCACACTATATACTTATCTCAGTAGTAAAACTACGTGACAGAAACCCCGTTATGATTGTGTGTGATTCTATAAACTGGCCTGTGCGATGTCATATACCGTATATTAAATTTGTTTACTCACGATTTATACAGCCATTTTATAATCGTAAGTAACATATGCATATAAAGTTAGTGTTACTTACTCTTTTAAGCTATACATGGCTTCAGGGAATGCAAAAGAAAGCAGAAAGCTTTTTGGATCTTTTGCCTCAAGATTTGGTGATTGAATTAAAAAAATATGCGCCTACTCGTTTAGACCAGCTTCCTCCAAATATTCAAAAAGAATTGATCTTTTTTATTGTGAAAAGTCTTATTCAATTGGAAAAGCAATCTAAGTTTAGTCAAGAGAAAGAGTATGACATTTTATCAGCTTCCATATTCAAAGTCTCTGATGTTCTACCATCTTTCATGCGACTAGAAGAATTTATTTTAAGTCCCTTAAGGCTTTATTTTGATTTGCCAATTTTCTTAAAGAGTATTGAGGTTGTTATTTGTATACTATCTCAAGGTGAAAGTATGTTTATTCCTCGAATTGCGGCGGCCTTAGATATACCTGCGGTTACTGAGTGGCTTAAAAAACAGATAATTATTGAAAACATAGTCACGAGGAGAGACGCCAACTACGAGTTTTATTGCATTGTAGGCGATAATTTAGGGCAAAGTAAATACTCACATACGTGGAACAAAATTAGAGCGCACGAGCAAGAGACAGCTGATGAAAAACAAAAGAGATTTGCTCTTGAGAAACTTTTATATACAACTTTAGAAAATCTTCTTAAGTCTGGTGTTGACATTAACTCGCAAGAAGATGATCGTACAATGGCTACGAGGGTAACTTCTTTAATAAGAGCGACAGGGTATTGCGATTCTACTACTGTACGATTTTTGCTCAAATATGGAGCTCGAAAAGATTTGAAAAATAATAGTGATCATACTGCTTTAGATATAGCAGAGCTGCGTCTTAAAGAAGCTCAGCTTATGGCTGCTGTCCTTCCTGCAATACCAGCTGAAAATCTAGATTTTATGGCGGTAATAAAGAAATATCAAAAGATTATCGAGCTTCTCAAAAAAGATGTTTAGACAATAAGAGCTTTGAATCTTCTTTTACATAAAGGTTATACCTGCATCTCTACTACTGCTTGGAGACTTATTACACTTTTTAAGTTTTTGTATCATTTCTATTTAAGATAAAATCCAAGAATTTTTAATTTTATTTGTCTCAATAATTTATTTTTCAATTAAAAATAATATATACTTAATATTAGATATAATGACAAAAATTAAATGAAGGAGAGGGGTATGTATATAAAGATAGGCTTTTTTATTTTTTTAGGTTGTACGGGGCTTCAGGGTATGGAGCAAAAAAGCTTTTTAAACTTACTTTCAGAAAAGCTTAAGGCTGAGATGCAAAAGTATCCTCAAGCAAGAGTAGATCAACCAGGTGCACGTTTGTTAAATCTTAACTATACAATTTTAGATCCATTGAGAAGTTATAGAAGTCACCCTGATTTTTTAAAGAATATTGGGGCAGTTATTTCTACTGCATCAGAGGTTAGTAAGGAAGAAGCTTCTCAGATTGCAGCATCTTTAGATATACCAGAGGTTACAGAGTGGCTCACAAAACAAATAAGTGAAGATGAAGCAATAAGAAGAAAAGCGCAATCTCAATTTTTTAAAATTGTAACTCAATTAGGAGAAAGTGCAAATAGGCGTATGCGACATCCAGAAGAATATGAATCAAAATCGAAAGAGCAAGAGAGGCAAGTGCTTAACTCTCTTTTGTATAAAACTTTAGAAAATCTTCTTAAAGCGGGTGTCGATGTTAATGGTGCTGTTGAATACGATGAAACTACTCCGTTAATGAGTGCTGCATTTGAGGCAGATGTAGATACAGTAAAATTTTTACTTAATCATGGAGCTCGAAAAGATTTGAGAGATAAAAATGGTAATACTGCTTTAAGTCTAGCAGAGAAGCAATTAAAGGCTGTACAATCTAAAGGTGCTAAAGTACAAGCACAAAACTATCAGGAAATTATTAAGGCATTACGGTAAAATTTCACTTTTCAAGGGCTGAAGAAACAGCCCTTAATTTTCATTATATTCTAATATTAGAATATAACGTTGATTAGCTTCTTCTCTATCAAACTCTAATTCTTCTGTATTGACTTTAAAAGCTTTAAAGTAGTTTTTACGTTCAATTTTTTTAGGGAGTTTCACCTTCGTTTATAAAAATGATAACCCATAGCTTGTTTTTAAAAGAACCTAAATATTTTTTTAGTCTCCAAAGAGGGATAAAAGTTCATATACATTATAAAACTTCATAGTTTTGGCGCCAGTTTCTACCTTTTGATTTCTTGCAAGCATAAGGCGCTCAATACCAAACTTTTCTGCTTCTCCTACATGAAGATTAATAGAGTTAATAGGTTTAATTTGGCCTGTAAGACTTATTTCACCTAAAGCAAGAGCTTTTTCTGGCAGTGGTTTTTGAAAATAGCTTGAAAGTAGTGCAAGTGCAATGCCAAGATCTGCAGCATTACTTTTAATTTTAAAGCCACCACTGATTTTAAAGAAGATATCATGTGCGCTCAGTTTTACTTGTAAATACTTTTCTAAAATTGCTGCAATAAGTACAACCTGTGTTTGATCAATACCAGATACAACACGTTGTGGCATCCCATACTTTGATGAGAGCACAAGTGCTTGAAGTTCAATAAGAAGTGGGCGAGAGCCTTCCATAAAGCTAATAAGTACTGAACCAGGAGAATGTGAAACTTCTTCAAGTAAGTATTGGTTGATGTTAGGAACTTCTTGAAGTCCTTGTTCTTGCATTTCAAAGAATCCAAGTTCATTGATTGTTCCAAATCTATTTTTTACTGATCGTAACACGCGAGTTTGCCATCTATCTTCACCTTGTAAATAGAATACTGCATCAACCATATGTTCAAGCATTTTAGGTCCTGCAATGACACCTTCTTTTGTTATATGCCCGCTTGCAATAACAGCAATGTTATGCTCTTTTGCAAGGCGCATAAGTTTAAATGCAGCTTCTTTGAGTTGCCCAATACTGCCAGGTACTGTTTGTTGGTCTTGGATATAACAATTTTGAATAGAGTCAAGAATGATAATATCAGGTTTATGAGTTTGGGCAGTTATGATAATCTCATCAAGATTTGCTTGATCTGAAAACAAGAGGCTTGATGAGATACAAGTAAGCCGCTCTGCACGTAATTTTACCTGCTCAAGAGATTCTTCTGAAGAAAAATAAAATACTTTATGATGTTGAGCCAAGCGGTAGGCAATCTGAAGAAGTAATGTAGATTTACCAATACCCGGGTCTCCTGTTACTATCAAAAATCCACCGGGAACAATACCGCCTCCTGTAACTCTGTCCCACTCTTTGACTCCTGAGAGCATACGCTGCATAGGCCGCGTCGTTACAGTAGTAAGGTCCACTAAAGGAACAGAAGCTTTAAGAGCTGTTTTATACTCTCGCGCAACAGTTACTGGCTCAAAGGTGTTCCATGCTTTACATTCAGGACAACAACCAAGCCATTTTATTGTCTGATAGCTACAGTTTCCACAGTTATAGGCAGTTTTTTGTTTACTCATCGTGTAATAATCACCTCATTTGGAGTTTGGTCAATAATATAACAATCACGGCACCGTGCTTGATATGATTCTTGTGCTCCGATCATAATTATAGGATCATTAAATTTTGCAGCTTTACCATTGATTAATCGTTGGCTAAAATGTGCTTCATTGCCACATTCCATACATACAGCATTTAATTTGGTTACACAGTCTGCTATAGCAAGTAACGTAGGAATGCACCCAAAAGGAATTCCTCTAAAATCCAAATCGAGCCCTGCTGCAATAACGCGTTTGCCACTATCAATGAGCTGTAGAATAACAGGTACAATATCTGAAGAAAAGAACTGTATCTCATCAATGCCTACAACTTGAATATCATCGGTAATGAAAAGTGCCATATCTTTTGGGTTATCAAGTGCAATTGCTTTAAATTTGTCACCACTATGCGCATAAATATATTCTATAGTCATACGATCATCGAGCCGGTGCTTAAAAACACAACTCTTTAACTGGGCAAGCTCTGCTCGTCTTAAACGACGAATAAGTTCTTCTGTTTTGCCTGAAAACATTGAACCACACACGACTTCAAGTTTACCTTTTACTGCCCTTCTTGACATCGAAGACTCCTCATTATGCTTAAAATAAAGCTAAAATTATTTTAAATATCATATTATTGCAAATAAGACATTTATTTTAGTATACTCCTAAATAACGGAAAATAAAAACGCCCTCTGCCTGTGCTATAGCTTCTTCCTCTTGGCTTATTGCATGTCGGAAGTAGGTATAATACATCTCAACCTTCTTATGTTTATAGTGGGCAAGATGTAATTGTCTTGGTCCCCTAGCCACATGGTGAATGAAGGGTGAGAGTCGGCGCAAAGGCTAGTATATGTAATGTAACACGAAAGAAGAGAGATGGAAAATTTTATACTAAAAGTTATCTTATTTTTACTTATAGGATTCTGTTTAAAGGATACAGTAGCGCAAACTGCTTCCAAAACTATGTTTTTTTGCTGTTCTCCAAGTGGTTTTTGTGGAGTACGAGCTTTTGATTCTCGCACTACATGCGCGCAAGCCTGTGCAGAGCATAACAGATGTGAAGCACGTGCAGTAGCAGTAGCACCCGTTCTTCCTGTTACAACAGTGACAACACCAGTTGCAACTCTTGTCGGCACCCCTGCTGCTGCAACAGGCGTAGTTACAGGAACTACTGCAGGACTTACTCCGGTAGTTGCAGGAGGAGCCACAGTTACTGCAGCACCCGTTGCTGTTACAACGACTATACCTCAAGCTGCAACTACGACAGCAGCTACAACAACTGCAGGTACAATAGCAGATACAAGTGCTGTTATTCGAGGTACAGTAGGAGCTAGTACTACACCAGTGGCAACTACGACAGTGACTACAACACAGCCTGTACGTTAAACTGCTCTTTTAGCTACTAAACCTGAATGGTATGCTTGTGCAAAAATTTCAGCTTCCATCAAAGATTGCTGAAGGTAATGCAGTTTTTTAATAGCATACTGATTACGTTCAGGTGTTGACCATAGAGGTACCTGTTCTGTTTCGAGATCTTTGCGGACATGAGCATAAAATTCAGGAGACAGTTTTTCACCCTCAAGCTCTAAAAAGTAACAGTAGCGGTACAAAAGAATCCATAACAGTTCATTAAGCTGTTTTGGAGTAATAATGCCTGCTTTATACAGATTTACAAATTTACAGGAAAATGATTTTACAAGATTCCATGACCATTCTTGATCGACAGCGCTCCAAATAAGTTTGCTACAAGATGTTTTTAAAAATTCTACAATAATTTGTTGTAACCGTGTGCTAGAAATATCATATGATTTTACTTTATTTCTGTTAGTTGTGCATTCATATAGGGACTCTGCAAATTTATCTAATGCTTTGTCAGGGTCAGATTTTAGATAATGAAATTCTTGTGCTAGAAAATTGTAAGCACACCGTTTGATGTCTGAAAGTATTTCTTTTTTTTCTTTACTTTTATCAAAATAAGGCTTTAAAAATTCAGGTAGTTGTTCTAAAAGTTCAAAAAATGCTGTAGAATTAATATAGATAAGGCTATGTTCCTTATGAATAAAACGCTGTAAAGCTTTTGAAATGTAACGTCTTGGCTGTCTTGTTTTATGTGCGTGTTTAAGAAATTCAGCTACATGAAAGAGATTTAAGGCAAAAAACTTTGGGCCATAAAGAGGATGATTATACGTATGCTCAAGAAATTGTTCGATGCTTGCTCGAGTATATTCAAGAGGAGCAAAGAATATCTCTGGAAGGCTATCGTCTAATGTATGCATATATTGATTATCCCCTTTCTTTTCGCTATCTTTAGAAAATGAAAAGGTAAAATGGCTTGCTAAAAAAATGGAACAAACGCATACAATAAATGATATATAGCGTAGTTTCATAAAGCTCCTTTCTATAAAATTCCCTTGTTGGGATTCAGGGTAGCATGGAGCTTAAAGTTATTCAAGTGTGACTTAAAGGGTATTAAATGGCATTATATTTTTACCAAGCAATTTCACGTGAAGGAAAACGAGTAACAGGATATGTTGATGCTTCAACCACTCAAGGGGCGCGTGAACAGCTTTCTCGTATGGGTATATTTCCTACTAAAATAGAACTTTCGCACACTCAAGCGACCTCTGTTCCTTTTTATAAACGTATTTTTCAACGTGGTGTAAGTCTTAAGGATAAAGTATTCTTTACCAAACAATTAGGAGTACTACTACGGTCAGGGATACCACTTGTGCAAGCTCTTGAGCTTTTAATTGAACAGACAGAAGGAACATTAAAAAATATTGTTATAGTATTGCGCGATAATCTTCGTGAGGGGCGTTCTCTTGCTGATGGTTTGCAAAAGTATCCTCATGTATTTGATACTATTTATGTGCAATTAGTACGAGCGGGTGAAGCAACTGGGAGGCTAGAAGTTATTTTAGAACGTCTTACTGACTTTTTAGAGCGAACAGAAGAAATTCGTAAGAAAGTACGAGGAGCATTGCGGTACCCTCTTTTCCAGCTGGGAGTTATTCTTCTTGTCGTGGTAGGGCTTCTTACATTTGTAGTTCCTCAAATTGCAACGGTGTTTGAAGGGCAAAATATCGCTCTGCCTTTTGTAACCAGAGCATTACTTGCTGTTTCTAACTTTATATTGAATCATTATATTGCTTTAGGGCTCATTATTATTACGCTTATACTAGCGTTCCGTTTTTGGAAGTCTACTCCTTCAGGCGCTTATACTCTTGATAAAATTAAATTACGGTTACCGCTTATTGGTTATTTTGCTCGTACCAATGCTATTGTGCAATTTAGTAGTACTCTTGGTATGCTTATAGAAGGTGGTGTAAATTTAGCAGAAGCGTTAGGTATTGTAGTAAAAATTGTAGATAATAAAGTGCTTACCAATTCTCTTGAAAAGGCACGTGAAAATATTATTAAACAAGGTAAGATTGCTCACTACTTGAAAGAGACAGGATTATTTCCTCCTGTTGCAACCTACCTCATTAATACAGGAGAACAGAGTGGTCAATTAGATAAAATGCTTTTAACAGTAGCACGGTACTTTGAAGATGATTTACGAGAAACTGCAGATACGCTTTCATCTTTATTAGGCCCTGTAATGCTCGTTATTATGTTTGTTGTTGTAGGATTTGTTATAGCTGCAGTAATGCTTCCTATACAAAATCTTACAAGTATGGTAGACAAATTGAAGTAGATACCATTTATTTAAGAAAGGAATTTCATGGCTATTTCTCTTACGTGTTCACAAGAACGCTTACAGAAAAGAAGAAATCACAAAAATGGTTTCAGTTTAATTGAAATTATGATTGTGATTTTAATTATCGGTGTATTAGCAGCTGTTGCTTTTGGAGGCTTTGCATTTTTACAACGTGCTAAGGCAACTGCTACAGATTCAAAACTTGCTACACTCGATAGTGCTTTAGAATCATATAACTTACGTTTGGGGCAATATCCTACCGAACTCAGAGAGCTTGTAGAAGGTCCTTCTGATGCAAAACTCCAAAGAAAATGGGGCGAACCACTTGCAAATGAAAATGATCTTAAAGATGGCTGGAGCCAGGAGTTTGTATATCAAGTGAATCCGAAAGGGACTCGTCCACCATATGAACTCTACTCTATCGGTTCGACAGGAAACGCTCAAATCCGTTCACCAGTATCACGTGAAGGATAAAGCACAGTGAAACAAGGGTTTTCACTTATTGAGCTAATGATCGTTATTCTTATCATTGGAATAGTGGCGACCTTGGGTATTCCTCGATTTACCAGAGGAACACTGACACAAAGTGAACAGTTTATTGCGCGCCTTAATGCTTTAGTGCAGGATGGCGCGCAATTGGCCCTACAGACCCAAGAGTCTCAAAAAGTGCTTTTTAATATAATGGCTAAAAAAGTTGAGCTACAGGGAGTAAATGATAATAAGGTTAAGCGCTCTATTGCTATACCTGATGTAGTTGAAATAGGTGATGTACTCATTAATGGAAAAAGCCAATTTACTGCCGCTGGCGAGAAACGTACTGTCTACTTTCTTTTAAATCCAGATGGTATCAGTCAAGAAGTAACTATGACACTTATTGATCATCGTGTGCGTGCTCAAAATCAGCGAGCAGGGAACTATGAATTCTATTTAAACCCTTTTACAGGAGTTTTTAGATTACGCTAATGTATATAATAAAAATATTTTTTGTACATAAGAAGGGCCTAAGCTTACTGGAGGCAATGATTGCTATTTTAATTGTAGGAATCTCTGTGACCTCTCTTTTAAGCCTTCAAGGGGTACTATCACGTGCTGTTTTTGGCGCACATGGAATTATTGACCGTATTCCTTATATAAAAAGTATGTTTGTCCAGGCAGATCGCGATAAATTGTATGAAAAAGAAGGAATACAAGAGAGAAAAATTGAGGATCCTGTTACAACCTTACGATATTCAGTTGCAGCTCCTACCGATGCTCAAAAGTTTAAAGCGTATCCACATCTTGTTATTGAACACGTAGAAGCACAGTGGCCAGGACTACTTGGTGACCAAAAAGAAACGTTTACTATGTTTCGTTTTTATCCAAAGGAAAAGGAGCGTACTGAGTCATGAGATCTGGTTTTACGCTTATAGAGCTTATGCTTGCTCTGCTTATATCTTCCTTGATGGTGATAAGCTTATATCAAATGTTATCACAAACTCGTCGTGGAGTTGCTCGTATAACCGATATTATGGATGTTGATGTTCCCTTAATGGCATTGTATACCCAGCTTGAAAAAGATGTAACTGGTATGTTTGCTCCTCAAAAAGCTCTTAAGCCCTATGTGGAAAAAGAGATGAAGAAAAAGCAAGCGCAAGCAAAACAGCAAGCTGCACAACAAGCAACTCAGCAATCTCCAGCACAAGGTGCTCAACAAGAAAAAAAGGCTCCTGAAGATTCTGTACTCATAATAGAACAAAAAGGTACTGACCTTTTTTGGACATTTATTACAACTGGTGGCTTACAAACGCTTGATAAAGATGGCAAATTGGTAGTTGTTCCGTATGTAAGACGAGTTGCTTATCTCTTAGAAAAGGATCCTAACAACCCAGCTGCTTTGCGTTTAATGTATCGGTACGAAGCTGATCGTACTGATGTAAAGTCATTACGAGCCCCGCAGTTTTCTCCATCGTATGAGATTGCTTCTGGCATAAAAAATTTCTCTGTAGAACTTACGGTGTATGAAGCTCCAGAAGAGAAAAAGGATACTGCTCAACAAGAGCAGAAACCAGCAGAGAGCAAAACACCTCCTGCAGCGCTTAAAGAATGGAAAGAGTCTGAAGTGTGGGAAAAGTATAAATCGCTTATTCCTGCTTATGTAACTATAAGAGGAAGCCGTGTAAATCCGGCTGGTACTGTTGAATATCCCTTTGAATTTGTGTTTAAAGTCTATGCCTATGATCAATATAAACCAAAGCCACCAGCACCACAACAAACGCCGGCATCTGGAGGTCCTATAAAAGATTTAGAAGACTGGATGAAAAAGCGAGGAGCAGAGCTCCTTAAAAATGGATCACAGCCACAAGCTCAGGCAAATGCAGCGAATGCTCTAGAATAAGGTAAAGTATGAAAAAAAACCAAGGGTATATATTACCACTGACATTGATGATTATTTCAATGGCAGTAATACTTGTGACCTCTGTTATTCAGCGGGCAATGAGTTATCAGCGTCAGGCTCGTCTTATGCTTGACCGAGAGCAAGCGCGGAATCTTGCTTTAAGTTCTTTAGAGATAGCATTAAGCAAAATTTGTCTTGTTGTTCCTAAAGGAGCACCTCAAGAAAAAGAGCAAGCTGCTCAAGCAGCACCTGCACAGGCCCAACAAAAGGAAGAAGCTCAAAAGAAAGAAGGGTGGCAAAAACCACCTCCCATGCAGCAGTGGCTTTTACAAATTCTTCCTGTGCTCAACAAGTGGCAAACAATTGAGCTTACAGAGAAGGAGGGTATTACTGGTACTCTATCGTTTTATATCTCTTCTGAGCAAGGTAAAATAAGTCTTGAGCATCTTAGTACGCTTTTAGAATCTGAAAGTAAGCAGAAACAACAAGCAGCACAAGCGGCTCAGCAGCAAGCACCACCACAAAATGGACAGCAGTCAAATGCTCAGCAACCTGGACAGACAAAGAATCTATTAACTGTGTTTGATGAGCTTATTAAAAAAGAGATGGAAGTAAGCATAAGACAAGTTCTTAAAGAAGCACAAGGAAAGTATAAGCGACCACTTGAAGACTTTAGTGAACTTGTACCGCTAAAATCATTTACGCCGCTTAAGGATAAGCTTTTTGTAACTCGTCCTACTGCACAGCAACAGAGAGGGAAGCAGCAACTTTTTGTAACAGACCTTTTTACCACAGCTTCTAGTTCTGGTACATTAAATCCATGGCTTTTATCAAATAGCCTTAAGGCTATTCTTGGATTTAAGGAGAATAAAGAGGTTAAAATTAATAAAGAGTTTGTGAAAGATTTAAAACCAACAATGAACTGGCAAACTGAATGGGACAAAATACTTGCACCATTCTATGGTAAAAAGTTTGCAAATATACCGCAAGAAATACGAGCGCTTTTTGGAGCACAATTTGAAGCAACTGCATTTTTTGTGGTATCCTATGCTCAGGTAGGGGGTGTTACACAAAAAGTAGCTGCTCTTTTAGAAGTTACAGAACCTCCTGCTTATCTTTCACCAAAAAGTATTATATTTAAAGTCTCAAAACTTTATTGGCTGTAAGGAATAGATCTTGAATCTTAAAACAGAAGCAATAATAGGTATCTTTATCGTAACTGCTATCAGCTCTTTTTTGTATATGTCAGTCCAACTGGGCGCTTTTAGATTTGATACTTCTAAGTATGCACCCTATTATGCTCTTTTTAAAGATGTAGCAGGACTTGCAAAGAAAGCTGATGTTAAAATTGCAGGAGTAAAAGTCGGATGGGTAGATGATGTAGTGCTTGAACCTGATGGCAAAACGGTAAAGGCAAAACTCATGATCCTACGTGACTATACTTTGTATAAAAACGCTTATGCAATTGTACGGCAAGAAGGGATGCTTGGCCTTAAGTTTCTCGAGCTTGTGACTGGCGATCCTCTTGAGCAGCCGCTGAATATGGGTGATACGATTTCTTATCAAGCACGACAATTTATGTCAATGGACGAAATTCTTTATAGCTTTGCCAAAGTTTCTCAGAGTGTCCAAGAGCTTGCAGTTTCTTTAAAAGATACTGCACAAGAAGTAAGAGATATAGCTGCTCATTTAAAAGGCAATATAGCACCCTTTGCAGATTCAGTACGAGATATGAAATCGCAACTTAGCTCTAGTGTTGATCGTGTTGTTACATGCTTTGAATCAACATTTGATTCTATTAAAAAGACAACAACTCATTTTGATGAACGTATTAAACGTACTGATGCTACGCTCAAAGATGGTGCTGAAGTAGTACGTAAATTAAATCAAGGTCAAGGAGTTATTGGTAAGCTTATTAACGAAGATGAGATGTATCGAGATTTAAAGTGTTCGGTAAAGAGTGTCTGTAATTCACTTAACAGAATTTCGCAGTGGTCATTTGCGGTAGATAGCTATGTAGAGCCACTCATCGGTTTAGATTGTCCTACAAAGCCGCGTATTAAAGGTTATTTTGACCTGTATTTCTATCCTATACCAAGTGCCTTTATTTTAGGAGGAGTTGCTCTTTCTGATAAGGGCTTTGCAAAAAAGACAATTACTACAACAATCGATTGTAAAACAGGTAAAAGCAAAACGAGTCTCAAAGAAAAACGTACTTCTGTAGGTGTTAACTTTCAAGTTGGTAAAGTGTTTAATGATTCGTTTGCAGTACGTTTAGGACTTTTTGAAAGCTCTGTTGGTTTTGGTATTGATTGGCGCATTCCGCTTAGTCAATGGCAATGGATTACAACGTTCGAAGCATTTGATTTCAGAGGTAATAGACGTATAGGTACTGATACTCGCCCTCATTTAAAATGGCTTAACAGGCTCTTTATAACTCCGTCGTTATATCTTACTTTTGGTGCAGAAGACTTTATTAGTAAGCATAATAAAAGTGGCTTTGTTGGCGCAGGTGTGTACTTTAATGATTGTGATTTGAAGCGTCTTTGTTATTAGCATATGTAAGGAAAAATAAATGCAAGGTCCTAAGACGTCTTTGCTTAAGCGAGCATAACTACTGTATGTTTTTTGTTATTCGTTATAAGCTATATTAAAGCTATAGTAGAGTCATAAATGCGAAAAATACCATGAAAACATTTTGTATAGCAGGTCCTATTATTCCAGAGATACACTATTTTATTCCTAAGCGGTTGAACTGGAATCGTTTAGCTAATGCTAACAAAAGTATCTTTGTTATTGAGAAGCAGAGTTCTTATTAATTAAA
Organism: uncultured bacterium; assembly: GCA_963848965.1. Lineage (GTDB taxonomy): Bacteria > Babelota > Babeliae > Babelales > Babelaceae > CAWKFG01. The sequence goes on along the minus strand of CAWKFG010000004.1, from coordinate 623,017 downwards.
AAGTGCTGAAGCTCCTTTTAAAGTTTTTTTTATAGGTAGGTTTTTAACAAAATCAGCATTATCCTTGGAAAAAGTTGCAAGTAGTTTAAACATAATAAAGAGCTTTCCTTGATCTGCTGCGCTTTTTACATGCTCAATAGTAGGTTTAACACCAACTTTTAAGAGGGCCGTAACTAATTGTAAGCTCTCTCTCTTTATAGCTTGATCGAGCAACTCAGAAGATTTTGTTTTGATTATATTAAGCGCATGACCATAGGTATCTATAAGCGCAGTAGCACATTCTACTTGACCAAGAATCATGGCATAATCAAGAGCAGAGTATCCATAGTCATCTACAACATTAAGATACCCTTCGTTTATGTAACTTTTAAGGCCTTTAACTATTTCAGTATGACCTACCATACATGCTACCATAAGAAGAGTCTGTCCTTTTGGGCTACGGTACATGAGATCCAGATTTTTTAGCCATTCTTTATTTGTAGAGTAACGAGAAGCATCTGCTAAATAATGTTGTATTTTGTAATCCCAGACCAACTTAACGAGTATCATACCACACATAAGTTCAGGTGTCATAAGAGAAGACAAACGCTGTGTAGTCTTAACAGAAGGCCAATTTGATATGGTAAAAGAACCTATATTTATGTCATTTGCTATAAAAAATGAAATAATTTCATGCCAATTTTTGCTCATGACCTGGCCTATAAACGAATGAACGCTCTTTTTGGGGGTGGCTGTTTCTGCTCCATGCGCTAAAAGTAAGGTAACTATTGCTTTAGGATGCATGCTAAAAGAGCGATCCATCTTGCTCCACTGTTCTAAGGTCTCTAGAAAGGCTGTATTACCATCACTATTTTGAGCGTTAACGTTTGCACCTGCAGCAACAAGCATTTTTACTATCTCGTAATAATGCTTGCGAGCAGCTAGTATGAGAGCAGTATCACCTTTGCTGGTGCAAGTATTAGTATCTGCACGGTTTTTAAGCAATAATTCTACAAGTTCTGTGTATCCTTTATTTACTGCCAGTATTAATGCAGTACAGCTATTGTTATCTTCATCATTAACATGTGCTCCTGCTGCAAGAAGTAAAGCTACTAATTCTTGAGGACATCCTCTTTTGATGCTATATATTAAAGGAGTATTGCCTTGATTCTTGGTGTTAACATCTACTTTCATAGCTAATAAGATCCTTACACATTTTATATTATGGGAAGTAATGGCTCCAAAGAGGGCTTGTACTTTAGCTGTCTGTTTATCTTCACATCGTTCTAGGAGCAGAGATAGTATAGCTTCGTTACCTATTTTTCCTACGAGGCTAAAAGGAGTTTGGTTGTAATTATCAGATATAGTTAGAGATGCACCATGATTTAATAAGAATGTTACGAGCTCTGTATTCTCTTTTTCTATAGCTATTACTAATGCGGTAGCGCCGCGCTCATTTTTATAGTTGATATCAGCACCATTATCAAGCAATAATTTTACTACTTCTGTGTGGCCATTATGTACTGCAAGGGTTAAAGCGCTTTCTTCTGCTCTATAGTCTGATTGAGAGCTTACTACTTTATCAAGAACATCTTCGCTCATTGCTCTGATATTAACAGAAGCCTTTGTATGTGCAGAAGTTCCTTGCTTAAGTAATGTATTTACTAACGTTGTATGTCCTTTAAAAGCTGCTCCTAAAAGAGCTTGTGCTTTAATCTCCCCCGTTGAAGTACCAACGTTTATAAGCTGCTGTACTATTTTTTCGTCACCGGCTAGTCCTGCCCACGTAGCAGCCGTTTGACCTTGTGAGTTACAATCATTTATAAATGCTCCACGTTTGAGCAGTAAATCGATCATTGTTTGATTACCTGCTCTTACTGCAAGCATTAACGCAGTATTTCCAGGTCTATCATTAATAAGACAGCCACTGTCGATAGCAGCACCATTATCAAGTAGTAAGGAAACTATTTCCTCATCACCACTTTCTACAGCTAATAAGAGTGGACTTTTCCATTGTTCATCTTTAGTTTCTAAAGGTACCTTTTTTTTAAGAAGTAGAGCTACTACATCTTTATGTTTATACACTACTGCGAGTGCTAAAACGCTTTTTCTATCCTGTGATCTTAAAGTAACGTCAGCGCCATTATCAACTAGTAGTTCTACTATATCTTTATGACCATTTTTTGCGGCAAGATTTAGTGCTGTCCAACCAGAGTTTACTACTGTAACATTAAGAGAAGCTTTTTTTTCAAGAAGTTGTTTTACTATGGCAGTCGCACCTTTTTTTGCAGCAAACATTAGTGGTGTCCAACCACGACTGTTGTGTTTATTAACATCAGCATCTTGTGTTAAAAGAAAATCTACTATTTCAAGATCTCCTGCTAAACAAGCAAGCATTAAAGGAGTAAAACCACCAAAGTCCATGAGTATAAAGTTGTTAATCGAGTCTTTTTGTAACCTTTGTTCTAAAAAGCTGATATTATGGGCATAAATGGCATTGAATAAGGGAATACTTCTTTGTAACGTATCTAAAGATAGTCTCTTATGATATGATTCTACTTTATCAATATACTCTTCTTCAGTTCCATTATATATCTTTTTTTCTTGACGTTGAGCTGTTTTTTCCATTCCAAAGAGTAAAGAGTGGCATGCAATGGAGAGTATACTTATAAGTAAAAAATATTTTTTCATTGTAAAATTCCAGTAAGCGCAGAGGATGCGCTGGTTAAATAATTATAACTATAACCATTACATGCATGAATAAGCCTACAATACTTATAGCTTATGCCAGGAGGTGGCATATGAATAAGGCTCGTTAGAAATTTATGATAAAAACTATTATTGTTTAATGCATGATAATTATATTCTATCAGGACGGCTGGTTTGTGTCAAAGTCTAATTTGATTGCTCTAGACCTAAGAACCTTGCAAGAGGTGCTTGGCTTTGCCTTTTTCTCGACTGTTTTCTATAGACTATCTTAGGTTAATAAGAAGTACTTTTCTTTACCAGAAAGAGCTTATGTATTTTAATATACAAAATGCAGTTAACCTAATTCTGCATATGTTTGAGCATAAGCATTTTTAAGCCTCTCTAATCTATACAGTCTGCGAGGTATCTCTTGTAGCAGAACAGCATTATATGAAAACAATTTTCCTACATAGATTTTTTGTAGTACTTGTACAAGAGTTTGATACCGTTTTAAGCGTTCTTCTTCCTTTTCTATATCAAATCGCAGTTGAAGGGGATTAGAAGAAGTACCTGTAAGTGCTTCAGAGAGCTTTGCTTTAATATCTGCTTGCGATACACTTCGTACGCCTTCTGGAAAGGTATGAAAGCACCAGAGAGACCAACTTGAAGCTTTGGCAAGTGTGTGAGATAAGTACCACAAGTATCCTTGGAGGCATGCATATACAGTTGCAATAGTACAACCTATTGTTTTAAGCTTACTAAAATTGTATTGAGAGTGCATATTAGAAACTGGATCTACTTTTGGAAGTTCAACTTTTGCTTGTGCTGGTTTGCTTGTAGAATATGTTTGTGGTGAGACATGAGGTGAAGCTGGTATATCTTGAGCAGGAGTTTCTAGTACTTCTTGTTTTGGTTCTGGAATTTGGTCTACAGGTGTTTCTTGTGTACTATTATCTTGAGTATTTACAATACTTACATTTACAAAGCTCGGTGCTGAAGGCATAGTTTGAGCAGAAACTTCTGGCTTTTTTGCTTGTGAAGCTTCTTGTTGTGTAGAGACTCTCGGTGGTGCTTGTACTTTCTCTGAGAAGGGTGCAGAATCACGGGGTAGCTGCGATTTCTTAAAGTCTTCAAAAGTCCTTTCTATTTTCTCCGGTGTCTTTTTAAACCAATCAAAAATACCGCAGTGTAGAGAGCTTACATACATAATGAAAAAGAGAGCATTGTAAAATTTCATGGTATCTCTTTTAAGTAAAGTTAAAATATGTTTTTTCAACCCTACAAGAAGAGAAAAAGAAAATGCAAGATTTTTGTAGCTTGTTTATGCTTATGAGCAGAGTAATAGCTAGAAAAATTATTGTTAAATCTTGTTAAATATTTATCTGTTGTGGCACACTCTGCTTGGGAGAATAACTACTTTATAATTATGAAAAGGTGGGGAAATTATGCGTAAAGCAGATCATAAAGTCTTAGATCTTATAATAAATAGATGGTCACCACGAGCAATGTCGGGAGAAGAAATTTCTCATGAAGAATTAATGTCGCTCTTTGAAGCTGCTCGGTGGGCTCCATCATCGTATAATAATCAACCATGGCGTTTTGTTTATGCGTTAAGAAACACTCCTTATTGGCAAACATTTTTTAATCTGCTTGTTCCTGCCAATCAAGAGTGGGCTAAAAATGCAGCAGCTCTTATTTTAGTACTATCGCACAGATATTTTGAGTACAATGGCTATACTTCACGTACGCATTCTTTTGATACAGGATCTGCTGTAGAAAATCTTTCTCTTCAAGGATATGCTATGGGCCTTGTAGTGCATGGACTTGAAGGATTTGATTATGATCGTGCTCGTGTAGAACTCGGTGTCCCTGAAGGATATGATGTTGAAGCAATGTATGTGGTAGGAAAACGAGGTCCTACAAGCGTACTTTCTGATAAATTGCGTGAGCGTGAGGTGCCTTCAGATCGTAAAAAGGTTGAAGAAATTGCTTTTGAAGGTAAATTTGGCCAACGAACATAAGAAAAGATTCTCTAAAAAGAAAGATCGCTAACCATTTGCTGGTCTCTTTAAAATGAGTACACTAGAAAAGAGATGTAATTAAAGAGGTAAAGCAGGAGGTTTCATGAAAAGATTAGTATTATTCTTGCTTATAGCAGCTCCTTATGCTCTTATAGCAAATACAGGAGAAATAGAAAAAGCTATAGCCTATCATCAGCCAGAACGATTGCTCAAGCTCGGTGCAGTTGAATTAGCGCAATTAGTAGAAAATAAAAATGACTATATTACCAAAGCAAAAGAAAGCTCAGATAGAGCATGGGAAGCATTACGTGCTCGCTTTGATATAAAAGACTCTGCACGGTTACTCTACGGTGGTAGTATGTTAGCTCTCGGTTTATCTGCTCTTTATGTTATGTATACTCAGCATATAAAACCATATATGCAACAACCTGCAACTATTAATGCATTACCAGTGGTTGAAGGAGAAGAAGCACCTACAGCAGTACCAGCTGAAATTAAAAAGTTTAGCTTTACTGATATGAATGGCCTTTGTACGCTCGTAGGAGCAGTTGTTGGAAGCCTTTTAACAACTATGGGTGCCTGTAATGTGCATAAAGGGATTACCAAGCATGATCGTTTTATGCAATACTACAAGGCTCTTGCTGTTGAAAGTAACCTTCAACGATGGCTTTCATTTTTTAAGAACACTCCTGGAGAGCGGGTACGTCAATAGTAGTACTCTGAAGTTCGGACAATTTCTATCAATTTCATGAATAAGTTCTCCAGTTAAGCGAAATCACAGCAAATACTCTCGATAAGGTTGCTCAAGCTCTCGGAAAAAAATTGTGTATTTCCTTTGAATGAGAATTTAACTATTTTTTTGTATTGCTTTCTATAAATTGTGTTCACTGTTGAACAATAAATATCTCTATCTGCTAAATTCCCTCAACCCTTGATATATGAAAAACACTATAAGTAAGGGCTTTTTGGCGACCACAGAGAAAAAACGATTTCACAATTCGATTCATACCTAACATCTATTGCAAATTTATCCCAAATATGGGATAATATAATATATGAACAGAAAAACAAGAAAGCCATTGATTTGGCTTGGTTCTTCTAAAAAAGATTTAATTGCTCTATCAGAAGATGTCCAGGACATTATAGGTTATGGCCTCGGCGAAGCTCAATCTGGCAGACAGGCTTCTAACGCTTATGTACTAAAAGGCTTTGGGAGTGCTGGAGTACTTGAGATTATTACTCATGATAGAGGTGGAACTTATAGAGGAGTTTATACTGTTAACTTTGCCGATATTGTATTTGTACTACATGTTTTTCAAAAGAAATCTAAAAAGGCAATAGAAACACCTAAACAAGATATAGATTTAATTCGCCAAAGGCTTAAAGAGGCAGAGAAAATTTACAAGGATATAAAACATGAAAAATAAAAAAATAGAATACGAAATAAGCTCTGGTAACGTGTTTGCAGACCTAGGGTTGCCAAATCCTGAAGAAAGATTAGCAAAAGCTCAACTTGCTAGTGAAGTTAATAGGGCTATAGCTGAAAGAGGCTTAAATCAATCCCAAGCAGCTAAACTATTAGGTATTAGCCAACCTAAAGTATCAGCATTAAGTACAGGGAAACTTGCTGGATTCTCAATTGATAGGTTATTTAAATTATTAAATTTACTTGGCCAGTATATTGTAATAACCGTAAGTCCAGATATTAAAGACTGTAAGGCTACAATTACTCTTTCACCAAAAAGCAAAGGAGTTCTTCCTCCTGAAAACAGTCAATCCGAAGCTATATCGATTTCCAAAAGATAAAGCATAACTAACTCTCTCCAGACATGAAACCTAGCCTTTCTTGTTATTGAGTTATTTATTAGTAATTTGATATACTAATAAAAATTAGTACTTCATTTGCTAATGATTGATAAGCTAAAATACCATTTGAAGCCTAATTGTATTGAAAAATACTTTTACCATGTGAAGGGACCTCGGCAAGTTGCACATTTTTCTTAACTGCAGTAATGCTTTATAGACAAAAAATAAAAATAAAATATACTTGTGGTAATTTTAAAGATACTTCAAAGAAGGCTGTAAAATGGTAAGGTTAAAAAGTGTTTTAGCTATGGTAGTTTTTTTACAAGGAACCTTTACTTCCTGTGACTACTTACTAGAACAAGCAATACAAGAGATAGATCCAAAAAAGGTTAGAGATTGTGTTGCCGAAAAACAAGTTCTTCCTACAATGGACAAAGAACGCTATATAAAACTTGCAAAAGAGCTCGTAGAAAGTGCCAAATATCCGGCAAATAGAGATCTTTCTGCTTACTGTTTTGTAAAGAAAGCTCTTGATGAAAAGGAGCATCCTCTTGTTATTGGTGCTAAACTCTGTTTATTTCCACCTTTTGGTATTATATGCGGTAGTCTTCTTATTTTAATAGGCATGCATATGCAAAAATTATCAAAAGATCTTAACATAATTGTAGTGCGTGGCAAAAATGTGCTGCATGATTGGCCTTTAGTTGCTGGGATTGGTGCTGCACAAGTTTTGGCCAATTTAACAAAGTTTATAATGAAGCGTAGAGAATATACTCCTCAAGATCTTATTTATATGAGAGCATGTGCTGTACTAAAAATACTTGAAGAGGTGCCCGCGCAAACATCATAACCTATAAGGGAAAATACTATGAATTATCGATTTTTCTTTCTCATACTCGCTTTATCCTCTCATTTTTTAAATTTTGGTTTTTATGCTCATCCTCTAGAAGAGGCATTACACAAGAACCAACCAGAAAAACTTTTTGCCTATCTTTCGCAAAAAGGAATACTCTCTGCCAAAGAAAAAAAGCGCTATCTTGAACAAGCACATATACTCGTAAACACTCTTTCTCTTAACTTACACTGGCCCATTTACTAAACAAGAACTTATACCCTGCTTGCGAGGCCTTGCTCTTACGACTTCCGGTCTTCTTTCGCTAGCAATGGCGTACCTTATAAAAAACTCTTATTCTACTCTACATGAAGAACGCGTCAGCTTTTGCATAAGCTTGGGCGGTGTTACACTTACTGTGCTCGGTATACGAGAACTGTACAAAGTGTTCACAAAGCATTTCCGCTTTACTGCATACTACAAAGCCATAGCTCTTGAGCATTTGCTTGAACGTATGCCAACAAAAGAAACTTAAGCTGCCTCTCCTAGCTTTAGCAAAGATAAGAAGTGCTGGCTAGGAGAGCTCTTACCTTTCAGAGCAGAATCTGAAGTTCAAGGTAAAGGTAAACATGTTCGCTTTAGAGAATTTGCCGTAATCCACCTCTATTTATAGGGGAGATATCCAGCCTTCACTAAAGTTATGGCGGACAGGCAAGGCGAGCGCCTTCCAGGCGCAAGGCAGTTGCAAGAACTCGCTCTTAAGTTATACTAAAGATTGAGGAGAAAGTTATGCCTTTATTAACTATTGTAGCAAAGATAGAAACAAATGCTTATACTGAGTGCATAGTAAAGGGAGCTCTGTGGTATGCTACTAAGGTATACAATGGTCTCCTTTGGCATATCCGTCAAGGTAATTGTAAGCCTAGCCGTAAAGATCTCAATGCTTGTCTTAAGCTCTTGCCTGCCTGCAAGGCTTACTATTCTCATTCTACACAAGCTACTCGTGATGAGGTTATTCAAGCACATAAAAGTTTTATGGCTCTTAAGGCTAAAGGATATACTCAGCATCAACAACCTAGCTTTCGTCCTAAAAATTCTTATTCTCCTTTACGTTACCATAATGGTTTTGGTTTTACCTTAGAAGATGATGTACTTACTATAAGCTTAGGTACAAAGCGAGATGATGGCATTAAGCATCTAGACCTTAAGCTTGCCATGCGTAAAGATATTACGTTTACAAAAGTTATTAATGTAGTACTCACTTACGATAAAAATAATGGACTCTGTGCCCATCTAGTGGTTTACATTAACGCTTGTCAACCTCTTGGCTCTCGTACAGTAGCTGTAGATCTCGGTGAGACTTATTTAATTACAGCAGTCTTTGATGATGGTACAGCTCTGCTCTATAAAGGCATGTTCGTAAAGTCTATCCGTAGGTATTGGCAAAAAGTAAGAGCAAGCCTAAAACCTCCTTCTAAAGGCAAAAGAAAGAGTAAAAGGTTCGCTCAAGTTGCGCATAAAGAAGAGGGGCAGATAGACCATATGCTTCATATGATTACAAAGCATTTTGTTATGCAGTGCTATAATTCAAGTGTTGATACTATAGTAGTAGGAGACGTTACCGGTATAAGAGAACGTATCGATTGGGGCCATCGCCTTAATCAGCGTTTACATGCATGGGCTTATGCAAAGATAAAGCATATGATTACGTATAAAGCCGCTTGCTTAGGCATAAAAGTGATAACTGTAAATGAAGCTTATACTTCTAAAACTTGTTACGCTTGCGGTAAGGTGTCCAAGAGCCAAAGAAAAGGAAGAGGATGGTATAAGTGTACGTGTGGATGGCAAATGCAGGCAGATTGTAATGGAGCGTTAAATATACTCAAGAAGTATGTATCTCTTAGTAATGAGAGTAGTGGGCATGTGGCTAGCCCTGTAGTCTTGCAATCAAAGTCTTTTAACCTTGATTGGCATATGATCTACGAATCTCACCTGCATCTTCATTGATGCTCTTCAATTCATTGGAGAGAGAAAGTCACTCCGGAAACAAAATAGAGAAATTAAGAACCATCTCTTTAAGGCGAAGAAGCGCCACTTAAATAAAAGTGGGCACTGAAATAACCCTCCCTCTATTGCTATTGATTATTTGGCAATTATACTATATATTCTATATTATTAAATATATAATTATCGCTAAATATCACGCACATAGAAAGGTTAATAATGAAATTATGGTATAGTAAGCTCAATGTGCTTGCGCTTATAGCAGGTATTATGGTATCTGCAGTAGAAGCAGCACCGGCTTTGAGTTCATTTAATTTTATGGGTGCTTCGGTATTGCCGTATACTCGATGGCAAGCAAAGCCTAAAGGTCAAGCATACTTCCTTTTATCACGGGAAGCTGGAGGAAGAGACAAAGGGACCTACGATGCATTTGGTGGCAGCAGAGACCCAGGAGAGAATCATCCTGTTGAAACAGCAAGTAGAGAATGTGCAGAAGAGAGCGCATTTGTATTAGGTAGCCCGCATCAGCTTAAAAAGCATATTGATGTAAATAGTGGAAATACTCATACCGTTGTTGCACAGGTGAATAAGCGTTTTGCTGTGTATGTGACTAAGTTTCATCCAAGAAGCTTAGAAACATTAACAAAGCGATTTTATTCAGCGCGTAGTAAGGCACGTAAATGGTCAAGTAAAGAAAAAGATAAACTTGCTTGGGTCCGTTGGACTGATCTTGAGCATACGGTAGCAAATGCTCGTCGTGATAGTAACAATAGAATTATTGCGCCTATATATGTAGCTGCACAAGTAGTAGAGCCTAATGGTAAAAAGCATAAAGCATATATTCCATTACGGCCTGTATTTGTAAGCAGTATGCAATCCTTCTTTAAAGGAACTCATAATTATACACTTGGTAAAAGTCCTAAAATACGCTTTTATCCATATTAAAAGTAAAGATGCCCCTGCATAAGCAGGGGCTTTTTTTATGTGTTCATGGTTGCTTTCTAAGAGGTTTCAGGTGTACATTAAAGAGGTAGGGCATTCTATACCTTTGAGTATATGAGAAGGAAGCAACCGATGAAAAGAATCGTATTAGTGGGATTAATAATAGCATATAGTGTGCGAATAGTAGGTATTTATGATCCTATTGAAGAGGCAATTAATGATGGAGAGCCATCTAAATTGCAAAGATTGTTTATCCCGCACTTTATTTTGTGCTTAGATGATAAGTCCAAATATGTAAAGCTTGCATGTGATAATACCAATAAGACTTATGGAGAGATGCAAAAGCAGTTTACCCTTTCTGACAGTGTTCGTTTGCTGAAAGGAAGTTTTAAGCTTGTGTTAGGAGCGGCTGCTGCACTCATGAGCCGCCAGTTTTTTAAAGCAGGTACCTTTTCTGTTGCTCATACGGTCTCTTCCGAAGTTCCGGCAGCAGAAGGAGCAGAATCTACAGCTCCTACGACTGTAACTATTTTAGAGAACCATACGTATGGTTCTCTCATAGTAAAATGGCTTTTAGCAAGTATTGGAGCAGTTACCTGTTGTTCAGGTATAAAAGATCTTTATGCTAGTTTAACTCGCTATGACCGTATTTTAAAGCATAATAAAGCACTTGCGATTGAGGCTATTATTAATCGCCTTTCAGTATGTGTTCCTCAACAGTCGCAAGCGGTAATGCGTAACCCATTAGAAGTGCAACAGGAGGGCACGTGTGCAAACGTGGACTCGCAGAAGTTTGCAAATTAGTAAATCATATACTTTGACTAAGTGGCCTTCTTGACAATTTTGCCTTATTAGATAATACTATTATACATGTTAAATTTGCTTTCTGAGTACTTTGCCGCTGGTGAAGTAGATTATAGGAGTTTGTCAATGAATGTAAATAAGATACTCGGTATACTCTTTTTAACTCTTCCTGTGTATGGTATGGAAGTTGAAAAGGAGTCTCGTAAGCGTAAAATAGAAGAAGTTATTGAAATAGAGCCGCAGAAATCATCTCATGAAGAACCTGCTGGTACAGTGCACTTATCTCTGGCAGCTGCGGTAGAAGAATTTAAGAGAAACAATCTTTTTCTTGATCAGCATAACAATGCGGTACAGATAAGAGTTACAGATCAATTTACCGCTTCTCAAGAGGATTTAAGCTGTGGTTATACAGCACTGTTAAATGGTGTTTCGATTGCCAATTTTTTAAAAGGGCAACAGTCATGCTCTACGCTTGCTACTATGTTAACAAACGTGCCTTTAATAAAGGTTATGTGTTTAGACAGAAGAGCTGCTTGGAGAAACATTATCGCTAAAGCTAGAAAAAGAAAAATGCTGGCAAATTTTGTGTGTAATCGCCTTTTGCTGAGTTTGAAGGGTGCTCAAAAAGTAGAGAGAGGATATACTCTTGCTTTTAACGAGGGTGCAGTTGCTTTTGAAAACCAAGATCCTGTAATAGAGGCGTTTCGTCATGTTATAGGTAACGTGAAATCTTATTTAGCAGAATGTATAAGCGATGGAGTAAGAGAACGTTTGAAATTTGATTCTATTTTTAAGGAATTTAATGAAGTGTTCTTTCTTGATCATAGTATTTGTAATGGCTTGTTAAAAGCTCAATCTGTACAATTGGCAGAGCATGAAATTCGCCTTATATTAAAGAAGGTGATAGAAAATAAGGTTAAGCGTAATGCTGGAACGGAAGATGAAGCTAAGTTTGATTATAAGCAACTCTCTACAGACGATGCTATAAATGCTTACTTTCCTCAATTAGCTGCGATGCGCTTTATTATTACTCCTTACTCAGTTGCAGAACTATCAAGCAATACATCGATCCTTTTAAGTGGAGAAGCTAATGCAATAAACGATCATACAGTAAGAGATAAAGGATCTGTAGAGCTTGAAGATAGTGAATGGAACAAAATAAAAGAACGTCAAGTTGGAAATTTGCTTACAAGTGATGAGATAGCTTCTTTGGTACACCATTTTACTCAGGTAGAACCGGATGCTCTCTTTAAAGATCTTTTTATTGTTTTTGCAGACCGTCTTACCTATGGGGCGCTCAAAGAGCAAGTAGAACAGGGGCTCAACGAAAACTTAAGCAAGTTGCAAGAATTGATGAAGGATCCCCATTCAAAAGGTGTATATTGTGTTTGCTTGTTTACTACATTTCATTGGATAACAGTGGTGATAAATAAAAACCAAGAAGAACGTTTTTATGTTGTCTCTAATTCTGCTCATAACAGTATTAATTTAAAAGAGTCTGCATTTATTGAATTACTACAGCTTTTAGGTGAGAACATAGATGAAAAAGAGTTGTCTGATAAAAAAGGCCTTGGTGAATCAAAAAATGGTATAGCAGAGTGGGCAAAAGATATGAGTCTTGAGCAACTTCTCGGTTTCATTCCTTCTGAACCACTACTTTCTCTTCCCTCATCACCTATCTTTGGTGATAATTCAATGTTAGACTTAGGATGTGAACAGGCTGCTTCTAAGCAAGCGGATGAAGAGCAAGTACAATGTACCTTGTGCTCTCGTTCTCTTACCCGTAAAGAAGCTCTTGCTTATCAATCAAGTTATTTATGCTCACATTGTATGCAATTTCTTGTATAAGCTTTAGCGCCAAATAGTACGTGGGATATACCATATTTGACTACGGTCTATAAGATGCGGTATACCATTAAAACGAGGTATATTTACGATAAAGTGACTTTGCTGTGTAGTTGCATGAGCGCCTTCAACTAATGAGATTACTGCAGGAAGCTTTCTTAAAAAACGACTTAACAAAAAGTTAATATGTCCTGGACTCTTTTTATCAAGTAATATACGTATTTGGATAAGATTGGGTGAAGGAGGAAAGAGTCGTTCTGAAAACAAAGGAAGGGGGGCCCTTAAGATTCTACAAAGAAGCCTCGATTCAAGATAAACTCTTTGTGGATCTGCTATCTGTAAAAGGTCTCCCGTTGAATAGAACGAGTATACTCGCTTAAATACTGGTGACTTTGCATAACATGCAGTAACTGCTTGTACAGGACAGGCAAGCAGTATTAAGCGGTCTATTTTAAAATTCCTATCTTTATAAAGCTCTGCTACCTGTGCTATATTGAGAGCGACATTGCATCCATGACTATGAGCCATAAGTGTGATAGGTCCTTGATGATCTTTGAGTATTTTATACAATACTAATGCAGCTTTTTTACGTGCTTTAAAGCATAAACGCCCATGCCACCCATATAGATAAAATGAATTTATATGAAATTGTTCTGGACATGCTTGATGGAGTATAGAAGGAATACATCCTAGTATTGAATGTTTTCCTTGCAAAGATGCAGGAACAATACCCCAAGGATAGTTAACACGATGAACGAGTCGAGAGATAAGCGATTCTTTAGTGCCATGAACAAACACAGTAAGTGGCCCCTGTGGTAAAGGACCAATAAAAAAAGCATTTTTAATCTCTGGTCGCTTTCTATAGTGCCAGGTATTTCTTTTATCTGCACGGATAGGTGCCACTACAAGAATAAGTAGTACTAGTATATGAATAAACGGTATCTCTTTTATCATGCTCATGCCTCGTCTTTTCTCTCCCTCTCTTTTATCATATCGTATTTGAAAACAGTAATACAAGAGTGAGCAAAAGGTGTACATAAAGTCATTTTTATAGATGTATAGATTACTCTACCATTGATGGTTTTTCTTCAGAAGTTGGTATATTAACAGTATATAATTTCTGTGTGTTTTTTATTTTTTCAAGAAGTGCTATAACAGCAGGTAATTTTTTAAGAAATCTTTGTAACATAAAAGTTATATGATAAGGATTATGTCCATTAATAAGAACCCGTGCTTGTATAAGTTGAGGTGCAGGGTTAAATGTTCTTCGAGAAAAAAAGGATAAGGTATGGGGAGTATACAAGCCTTGTGGATCAGCAATTTGTACAAGATCTGTAGAAGAATACAGTGAAAAAATCTTTTTGAATACTGGGTAAGTACTATATAGTGCAGTTGCTTCTTGGACAGGGCATGCAAGCAAAATAAGCTTATCAACTTTAAAGTTTTTATCATTATATTTTTGTGCTATATAAGCAAGGAGTAATGCAACAGTAGCTCCATGACTGTGTCCTATGATAGTAAGAGAACCCTTAAGATCTCGAATTTTTAGATACAGATCTTCAGCTGCTTTTATGCGTGCTTGTACCCGTAATTTTCCTGACCAGCCAAAGAGATAAAAGGAGCTTAAGGGGTAGTTTTGCGGAGCTGCTTCACTTATTATATAAGGAATACGGCTTAAGAGATACCTATTAGGACGTGTATCGGCAGGAATAAGGCCAAGAGGGCAGTCAAAAGCTTGTACAAGCTGTCTGAGTAGAGGAAAGAGTGTACCATGAACGAAAATTGTCACTTTGTCTGCCATAACTATAGAGCCCCTTTAGAAAGTACCAAAAGTAGTATAGTATGTTGAGTATGATAAATCTAGGTCTGTTCTCTTGATAACAGTTGAAGAAAACGGCTAACTATAAGGTGTATAAGAGCATAAAAAATGGTAAATTTTGTCCAAGATCTATGAATTTTGATTAAAAGAAGTAGAAAACCTGTTATGATCCTGAGGTACTACACACGTGATTAATGGTATTTCTTGTAAATTATAACAACAACTGTTATAATTTATAACAGCAACTGTTACTTTTTGAGAAAAACTTCTAGAATATGTTTAAAAGAAAGATTAAGCCTATCTTAGGTAAAGCATTAAATCGTAGCCCAGTGGTTCTAATCAATGGTGCTCGGCAAGTTGGTAAAACAACTCTTGCTTTAGAATTTGTTCAAGAAAAAGATTATAATTACGTAACATTTGATGATGAGATTACTTATTTAGCTGCTAAAAGTGATATTTCAGGATTTATTTTATCTTTAAAAAAACCTGTCATAATAGACGAAATTCAAAGAGTCCCAGAAATTTTTTTAGCTATTAAAAGGGATGTAGATATAAATCGTATACCAGGAAGGTATCTTCTTACTGGGTCAGCAAATCCATTACTTATTCCTCGACTTGGTGATTCACTTGCTGGCAGGTTGGAAGTCATTGATCTTATGCCTTTATCACAGGGCGAAATATATAACCATGATGAACTATTTATTGAAACACTATTTAACGATAAACAGCTTAGATCGCCTAAGGAAAAGTTATCTAAAGAAAATCTGTACAAAAGAATTATTACAGGAGGGTATCCTGCAGTACAGAAAACGGATGAAGAATCATCTGAAGCATGGATGTATAATTATTTAAACCTATTATTACAAAAGGATGTTAAAGATCTGGCTAGTATAGAGAAACTAACTGAATTTCCTAAGCTGTTAAATATTTTATCTCACAGAACTTCAAATCTTTTAAATGTAGCCGAAATTGCACGAGATATTAAAATCGTTACTATGACTGTGCATCGGTATCTGGCATTATTAGAAGCCATTTTCATTGTTAATCTTGTTCAAGCATGGAGCGCAAATTTTACCATACGGTTTATGAAATCTCCCAAAGTTTATTTGATTGATTCTGGGCTTTTATCCTATTTGCTTGATGTTACTCTTGAAAAGGTCTTAATAGATAGTGTTGCAGGAAAACTACTTGAAAACTTTGTAGTTAATGAATTAAAAAAGCAGATGACCTGGAGTAAGATAAGGGTACAGCTTTACCATTTTAGAGCTCTTAGTGGTGAAGAAGTCGATATTGTTTTAGAGAATCGTTCAGGATATATAGTAGGCATAGAGGTAAAAAATAGTGAAACAGTGGTTCCGCAAGATTTTAAAGGGTTAAAATATTTACAGGAAAAAGCGAAGAAGAAGTTCATTAAAGGGATTGTCCTATATAACGGTTCTCAATATATACCATTTGGTGAAAATCTTTTTGCATTACCTATTAATTCCTTGTGGCAACAAATTTCTGAGTGAGCTGCTTCTGCCTAAAGAGATGTGAGCTTCTTGAGAACTCCTGAGCAATCTCAGGATATAGACCAAGTTCAGCCGTCCTGCTATTTGAATGAGATTCTATGCTATTTTAGAATTATCGGATTCTATACAGAAAGTTTGTACACTGGTACATTAGATATGTTTATGATTTTTTATTTAAATTTTAGGCATATATATGGATCTTACTCGTAAAAAAGAGCTTTTTAATCAGTTTGCACAGCGCCTTACATCTTCACGCAGAGAAAAAATAGAAAAAAACGCACAAGAGCGAACTCGGTATGTAACGGTAGTGCTTGAAGATATCTTTCAGGCACATAATACAAGTGCTGCTTTGCGCTCGTGTGATTGCTTTGGTGTCCAAGATGTGCATATCGTTGAACAAAAGCATACATTTAATGTTCATGAGAGCGTAGCTAAAGGAGCGGCGCAATGGCTTACTATCAAGCGTTATAATCAGAAAGAAACTAATAATACAGCAGTCTGTTTTGATGCGCTTAAAAAAGAAGGATATAAGATTGTTGCAACAACGCCTCATAAAAACGATCTTTTAATCAGTGAACTTCCGCTTACTCAAAAAGTAGCGCTTGTTTTTGGTACTGAACAAGAAGGATTGAGCCACTATGCTCTTGAGCATGCAGATCTTTTTGCTAAAATTCCGATGTACGGCTTTACTGAAAGCTTTAATATATCGGTGAGTGTTGCCATTTGTTTGTATGAAACTGTACAGCGACTACGACGTTCGCAAATACCATGGCAGCTTTCAGAAGAAGAGATACTTGACCTACAGCTTATGTGGCTCTCAAAAACTACGAGCTTTGCTCAAGAAACTGCTCCATCTGATGAAAGTGCTGGCTCTACATAAGGGCCCAGTATGCTTACTCTTTTTTTCCTTTGTCCTTAAAAAGAGCTAAGATTTCAGGATCTTCATAGTCTTGAGCAAGATCTAAAGGAGTATCATCATCATTGTTCATTACATCTATTTGAGCGCCATGAGCTAAAAGGAGCTCTATAACCTGCTTTTGTAGATCTTTTTTGCTATCATCTGCTAAAAGTTCATAAAGCACTGAATGAAGAGGTGTATGTCCGAGAGCGGTTTTACTATTTACTTCTGCCTTATGCTTAAGTAAGAGCTTAACAAGCTCAAGGTCTGCTCGCTTGCAAGCGGTATGTAATGGTGTGCTTTCTTCTATATCTTGAGCATTTACTTCTGCTCCTCTTTGTAAAAGTTCTTGCACAATTTCACTGTGTCCATAGAAGCATGCTTTATGTAAAGGTGTAACATCTGCTTCGTTTTTGATAGTAATATGTGCTCCATGTTCTATAAGCAGTCGAACGCAATCTACATTTCCCTGTTGAGCTGCTATATGCAATGCTGTATTACCTGTATCTTCATTTTCTTGTTCTGGTTGGTAACGTGCGTTAACATTAGCACCATATTCAAGTAACAGCTGAGTAAGGAGAATATTATTTTGTAGACATGTCTGATACAACAGAGGTATTCCATGTAATGCATTATTAGGATTTGCGCCTTGAGAAAGTAATAAAGCAGCGAGTTTTACATACTCTTTTGTCAAAGCAGCTGACAAGAGAGTTGAATGTGCAAAACCAGATTCCGGTACTTGAAGCAACACACGATTAATATCACACTTTGCTTTAATGCGCTCAATAAGCTGAGAGCATAGTGATATATCTCCTCTTAAAATACAATCTTCTGCCCATCTATTAAGAAAAAGATAATTAGTCTGAACGAATCCAAGAGGGAGCTCCTTAAAATCTATGTCTGCTTCTAACAAATGTAGAACCTTTGTATAGCGGTGTGTAAAGGCGTGTATAAAGAGACTATTACTATCAAAGCAGAAGGGACTTTGAGTCTGTAACTTTTTTTTACGATCTTTCAAAAGATTGATAAGTATACAAGCTTTTTCTTCGTTTCTTTCCATAAGCTGTATTACAGCATGTGTAAAGTCGAGAAATCGTGTGTGGTGAGCAATAAGGTAATCAACAACTGTTTTATAATCATAAAGGCAGGCGGTAACCAAAGGTTGTTCAAATGCTCTATCTTGTACTTGGACAGCGTAAAGAGCTTTAGAGATAAGAGTAATAAAAAGGGCTGCATAAGGACACGTATCTGGCAGTTCCATTGCTTGATTAAGACGTCTAAGAAGGTGATCTCTGCTTACCCCTTTATGTACTTCACCTTTTTTTCTTTCTTCTTTTATCTCTTGAGCGTTTTTTTCCAAACAGGTATTGTTACTTTGAT
This sequence comes from uncultured bacterium, assembly GCA_963848965.1. Taxonomy (GTDB): domain Bacteria; phylum Babelota; class Babeliae; order Babelales; family Babelaceae; genus CAWKFG01. Next base: position 604,488 of record CAWKFG010000004.1, on the reverse strand, counting down.
AAGCACAATACTCTGCTAAAGCAAGTAGCAGCGGAATTTCTCCATGGTTTTGTTGAAGGATGTTATTATTAGCAAGCGATGAAATAATAGGGGTCAGTATATTAGCAGGCAGATCTTTATAAAGAACTAAAAGCTCTCTTAATTGTCGTAAGCTGAGCCGTCCTTGAGAAAGAACAGTAATTGCTTGTCTTTGGCATAGAGTAAACAAAGATGGTACTCGCGACTTCTGTTCTTTATCCTGTTCCATTGCATACGCATAAGAAGTACAAAGTAGTATAAAAATATATCTATATATAAATTTCATAGTGGCCCCCCCGAGCTTATTAGATAGATTATTTGTAATTAATGTAATTATAATGCTTATATTAAAAGCTTGCAAGTTGCTAAATTAAATTGACAAAAAAAGGATAGTGACTACACTAGAAATGGTGTTTGTTCTATCAGATAGGGGGGCTAGATATGCGTTTTTCAGTTGTATTATTACTTATCGTGATGATAGTATTTACACTTGTAAGTGCTTTGAGAAAGATATCTTATTCTTCTGCTATCAGCTACTCATCAAGTCATACTAAAGATGTTTAAGAAGATATACCTCTTTTGCTCGCATACGTTTATAGTCTTTATCTTCGATATGATCATAGCCAAGAAGATGGCACATGCCATGCACTAAAAGTTCTTTGAGCCGATCTTCAAAGGAGATGTTTAACCGTTGAGCATCTTTTTGAACATACTCTAGTGAAAGTATAAGATCTCCTAAATTGCGATCATCTTCTGTTTGAGCTTTTATGCGCTCTCCTGGTTTAAGCGAGGGGTAATTGGGAAATGAAAGAATATCAGTAGGTACATTCTTAGAGCGATATGTTTGATTATACTTTTGTATAGTTTTATTACCAGTAAACCAAATACCAATATCGAAATCAGAGTACTTAAGAATGTCTAAAATCTTTTGTACATCTGCTTGTACTTTCTTTTTATCAAGCTCTACTTTTTTTTGTGTGTTTTTAATAGTGATCATAGGACTATATGTGCATACCACTTACCATCATGTTCTTCAAGGGTAGAAGTTGTTGGTTTTTCTAACTTATATTCAACTGTCTGTGCTCGTGTAATACCCTTAATAAGAGCCTCTTGTTTAAGGAGTACAAGAGCATCTTCTTTGTGTGTTGGGTAAAATATAAGCTTTTCAAGATCTGCTCGTAAAGATAATTGATGTTCGCTTTTAAGTTTGCGTACTTGAGAAATAAGAGAAAGCATTTTTTCCATAGCCGCTGTGCTCTCTTTAAAGGTATACAAAGTTTGATGATCATCAAACTTTGTTTGATGGAGTGATGCCGTTTGCATAGTTGTTCTATAAAGGATTCCATAGATAGTTTCGGTAACATGGGGCACAAAAGGGGCATACATTTGTAAAATACGCAATCCAGCGTGATATAATGTCCATTTTGTAGCATATACTTCATCTGCAGAATAATTATCGGGATTAGTAAGCTGATCTTTAATAAGTTCTAAATAGTTATCACAGAATGTATGCCAGAAAAACTTTTCAATAGTATCAAGAGCAAGACTAAATTCGTATACCTGAAAGTATTTCATATATGTTTTATAACTAACGCTGATAGTATCTAAAAGCCACTCATTGACATGGCCAAGATAAGCAGGGGTATCATGTCTAGGATTAAAATGCTCTAAGTAAGGCTGTGCAAATCTAAATGCATTCCACAGTTTAATAAGCAACTTTTGTCCAATACTTAATTGGTTTTCAGAAAACGCAGTATCATATCCTAAACTTCCGGAAGCAGTCCAATATCTAATAGCATCAGCAGGATAGACCGATAAAAGAGATTCAGGAGCAAGAGGACTATTTCCTTTTGATTTAGAAATTTTTTCTTTTTCAGTGCTCAATACATGGCCAGAAATAACAATGTCATTCCATGGTATAGTAGTATTATGCATCCATACTTTTACTATAGTATCAAAGGCCCACGTTCTGATAATATCATGTGCTTGTGGACGCATTGTCATTGGTAAAAATTCTAATGCATGAGTAACATTAAAGGGATCATTAGTTTCTTTGCGGTAAAGACTTGCACAAATATAGGGAGTAAGCGAAGATGTATTCCACGTGTCCATAACATCTGTGTCAGGCTTAATATCACGTGAATGACATCGTGGACATGGACCTTCATAAGGCTTTTCTTGAGGATCTACAGGAAGCTCATTTGGATTAGCTAAAAGAATCTCTCCACATGCAGTGCAATGCCATGTAGGAAAGGGAATTCCATAAAAACGCTGTCGTGATAGACACCAATCCCAGCTAATATTTTCTACCCAATCTTTGTACCGCGCTTTCATAAATTCAGGATACCAGGCAATCTCGTCGCCAAGTCTGAGAAATTCTTGTTTATACGGCAATAATGATAAAAACCATTGTGGTAATGCAAGATACTCTATCTCTTTTTTGCACCGTTCATGAACATTGACCACATGACTAATAGGTCGTGAGCTTACTAAAAGGCCGTGCTCTTGAAGCAGCTTAAGTACTGTCTCTCGGCCGGTTGCTACGCGCATGCCAGCAAGAGGTCCTGTGCTTTCTAACCATTTTCCATCAAGACCAATAGCAGGTCTATAAGGAAGATTATGCTTTTTAAACCACTGTACATCTGCTTTATCACCAAAGGTAGATACCATAGCAAGACCAGTACCCTTATCTAGCTCTACACCCTCATCTTCTAAAATAGGTATTTCTTGGCCAAATAAAGGAGTAATGGCTATTTGTCCCTTAAGATGTTGATAGCGAGTATCATGAGGATTATACATGAGTGCTACAACTGCAGGTAATAGTTCAGGACGTGTTGTAGCAACGATCAATTTTTCATTGTTTGAAGTAAAAATAACATCGTTAAATGTTGATGCTTTTTGAGCATCATCAAGTTCAGCTTGGGCTACCGATGTCCTGCAATTAGTGCAATAAGGAGCGGGCTCATTTTTACGATAAATAAAGCCCTTTTTATAAAGCTCAATGAATGATAGCTGTGATATGTTACGTGCTCGTTCATCAATGGTAGAGTAAGAGAGTTTCCAGTCAACAGAAAGGCCAATACGGCGCCAGAGCTGTTCAAATTGTTTTTCTATAGCAACTGTTTCTTGTAAACACAGTTCAATAAAAGCAGAGCGAGTAAGTGCATGTGCATTAATATTAAGCTTTTTTTCAACATACCGCTCAGTAGGTAACCCATTGTCGTCAAAACCAAAGGGATAAAAAACACTAAAACCGCTCATACGTTTATAGCGAGCAATAATATCAGTTTGTGTATATGAAAAAATATGCCCTATGTGCAATGAACCAGACACTGTAGGCGGTGGTGTATCAATGCTATAGAGGGGACCAGGATTATTCTCAAGAGCATAAGTATCCTGTTTGTGCCATAATTCTTGTGCTTCAGCTTCAGCTTTTAAATGATCGTATTTTTTATCCATCGTTTATTACATAATCAAAGAGCGTATAAATAATTTCTCTTTTACTATACCATAGGTATAAAGCGAAAGCAAAAATAGGTATTTATCCTCGTACAAAAGCAGATAACGTACTCTGGGGTTTGACTAAAATTTTAAAATAGATAATATAATAAGTACTTTGCATTGCTTAAGCAAATCTTAAATAAAATATTATTTTATATTATATAAGGATAATGATGAAAGTACTTTATGGTATTATAATGCTGATGTGCATTTTTGCAAAAACATATGGGATGGAGATAAGTCCTTCTATTGCTGAGCGCAAACAAACTATACAAGAAAATGGGAGTAAAAAAACCTATCCATGCGAAGTATGTAGTAAAACTTTTGGAACCAAAGGTATTTTAAAAATTCATATGAACGCGCATACAGGCAAAAAATATCCTTGTACTATATGCGGAAAAGAATTTACCCAGCAAGGAAACGTAAGAACACATATGAAACGGGTACATGAAAAGAAACGTCGTTATACATGTGATGACTGTGGACATACTTTTTTTGCAACAAATGATCTTAAAACACACGTTGTATTAGTACATCAAGGACAAGAAGAAAAATCTTATAAGTGTGATTATTGTAATGGTGCTTTTAATAGCTTGGGCCGATTAAATGAGCATAAAGAGCGGCATGAAAAAGCACAGATGCTAGAAAAAGACGAAATTATTGAATCAGGTGTAATAGAGCAAGTACCTGCGTTATCTTTTTTAGCAAGTGTAGCTCAAAGTGAGCAAGCGCGTGGAACTGAGCCAAGATTTTTTCAGGCTCTAGAAGAAGCAAGTCGTGATATACCTACTTTACCTACGCGAACAGAGCGATCTGTTGCACCAAGCCAGGCTTTACGTATGTCAATTGCATCACTCCTTAATCAACCAGAAAAGGCTCTTTCAAGCACTAATGCTCTAGATTAATAGCACTTGTAAGCATAAAAGCTACACAGAAAAAGAGGCATATTCATGCCTCTTTTTCTTATAAATAGACTGTTATCTGCAGCAAGCAGGAGTTGAGCGTAAGAAATTTTCTACTACTTGTGTAAACCTTGTAGGATCAGTTAAGAAAGGAAAGTGGCCTTTACCTTCAAAGGCAACAAATTGAGAGTTTCTGATGTTATCGCGTAAAAATAGCCCTGCTTGGAAAGGGAATATGTTATCGTTTGTCCCATGAACAATGAGCGTTGGAATAGTGATTGACGGAAGAACAGAACGTACATCTGTAGGAGCTATTCCTTGGCCAAAGCTTAAAACAGTGGCTTGGCTTGACTGAAGACCTTGTTCAAGAACTTGCTTTTTTAAAGCTTCAGTATTAGGTTCAGGAAAAGAAAGATTTACAAATGCAGTGAGTCCTTCAAGTAAGCTTCTTTGTACAAGTGTTACTAACTGTTGTAAAAATTCAGGCTGTACACCAAAAGGATAGTCTGGGCTTGCAAGGAATTTTGCATTTCCGCTGACAAGCACAAGTTTACAGACTCTATCAGGAAAAAGTGAAATAAATTTCAGTACAACTTCTGTTGCAAATGAGTGGGCAACTATAATCGGTTTTTGTATGCTAAAGTGATCTAGGATACAGCGAAGATCTTGTGCATATGCAGTAACGTCATAAGGTCCTGTAGGTTGACTTGATTTTCCAAATCCTCTTTGATCATATGCTAACGTTCTATAACACTTATTAAACACTTGTCTTTGTTGATTCCACACTTGTGAGTCTGCAGGAAAGCCATGTAAGAATACAATTGTTTGCTTACCGCATCCTTGTACTGTTGTAAAGAGTTGAAGTCCATTGCATGGAACAAAACCTTGAAACTGTGTGCACTTTCTCTTTCTTTTACAAGAGCAGTGTTTTTTGCAGCTTCGTGTAGATACTTCTTGTTCTAAAGGTATGCCTTGTTGCTCGTTACTCTGCTCTGCGCTCAGACAAGAAAATGCACATAAAGCAAGTATGCTGAAAAGAAAATGAATCATATACGCTCCTTATGGTTATAAGATGAAAGTAATTTTAGCATGCTAAGAAGAAATAGCTATTGTCAACATATGGACGGATCTATTGAATAATAAGCCAGTACAATCGCATATAAGTTTTTCAAGCAAAGAAAAAGACCCTTCAAGTACTGATGCTCAAGTTTAATAAAAGACATAAAAGTTAGTAAAGAAAAGGAGGCATGAATATGCCTCCTTTTAGTATAAAGGTACTGTTTATCTGCAACAAGCAGGGGTTGTACGTAAAAAATTTGTCATTACCTGTGTAAACTTTGTAGGATCGGTCAAGAAAAGAAAATGACCTTTACCTTCAAAGGCAACAAATTGAGAGTTTCTAATGTTGTCTCGTAAAAATAGTCCTGCTGGGAAGGGAATTATGTTATCACTTGTTCCATGAACAATAAGTGTTGGAACAGTAATTGAAGGAAGCAGAGGACGTACATCAGTAGGACTTGTATCACGGAAGAAACTTAGAACAGTTGCCTGAGTTGATTGTAAGCCTTGTTCTATCACTTGTTGTTGTAGAGCTTCGGTATTAGGTTCTGGAAAGCCGGCACTAACAAATGCAGTGAGCCCTGCACGTAGATTTTTTTGAATAAGTGCTACAATTTGTCCTATGGCTTCAGGAGATGCGCCAAATGGAAAATCAGGGCTCGCAACAAGTTTAGCGCTGGTGCTCACAAGTACAAGCTTACATACTCTATCTGGAAAGAGAGAAGCAAATTGAATAGCAACTTCTCCTGAAAACGAATGACCAACTAGAATCGGTTTTTGTATCCCAAAGTGGTCTAAAACGCAACGGAGATCTTGTACGTATGCAGCAATGTCATAGGGTCCAGCAGGTTGACTTGATTTACCAAATCCTCTTTGGTCATATGCTAATGTTCTATAGCAGTTATTAAATGCTTGTCTTTGTTGATTCCACACTTGTGAATCTGCAGGAAAGCCATGTAAAAATACAATTGTTTGTTTACCGCACCCCTGGAGCGTTGTAAAAAGCTGAAGTCCATTGCATGGAACAAAGCCCTGAAACTGTGTACACTTTCTCTTTCTTTTACAAGAGCAGTGTTTTTTGCAGCTTCGTGTAGATACTTCTTGTTCTAAAGGTATGCCTTGCTGCTCGTTACTCTGCTCTGCGCTCAGACAAGAAAATGCACATAAAGCAAGTATGCTGAGAAAAAAGTGAATCATATACACTCCTTTTTTGTTATGAAATGAAAGTAATTTTAGCATGCTAAGAAGGAATACGCATTGTCAATATATGAGCGTATCTATGAGATAATAAGCTGAGTGTAGTTGGCAAAAATAATGCATTATGCTATAATAAAGAGGAACTTGCTATAAAATTTCTTAACATTGTGTATTGTTTTTATGATCAATCTTGCTCTTGCAGAATCACTTTTTTCTCTTGTTCTTCTTCTACTTGCATATTTTATATCTATTACTATTAATGGGGTAATTCAAACGTGGGTTGCTTTAAAAATGGGTGACGATACTGCTTATGAAGCAGGATATGCAAGCCTTAATCCGTTAGTGCACTTTGATATCTTTAGTTTCTTAGCAGTAGTACTTTTTCGTATTGGTTGGCCGCATATGGTGCCGATTAACCCGTTAGCAATCAGTGGTCGTTTTCGGTTACTTAAATTAGCTCTTATGCATATTACTGAAGCGCTTGTAAGCTTATTTTTAGCGCTTATTGCTTTAGTAATCTCTGTAGGAACATTTGGCCATGATATGACTATGTCGTTAGTTTTTAAGCTTTTTGGATACTATGCCAAATCGTTAACAGTATTATTTTCTTCTACGCCTCACTTGAATATAGCAACGGTATTTCAAGGAGATTATTCTACATTCTCGATAATCTTTGCATTTCTGTTAATTTCTCTTGTGTACCTTAATATCTTTATTGCAACGATTAGCATTATTTTAAATGGGCTGCGGTATGCACTTATAATTGGTTTTGAAAAAGGGTATAAATATATTGAATATGCAGATTATCTTTCATTTTTTGGACCATTTATTATTGTTTACTTTTTTGCAGACCCTCTTGGTTATTATCTTTTGAAAACTACCATATGGGGAGCTTGTAAAATCGCATTATTGTTTGGAGCATATCATTTATGAGCACTAAAAGCGCTTTTGAGCAATTACGAGCAGGAGCTCAGCAGATTATTCCTGAAGATGAATTTCGTAAAAAGTTAGAATGGGGTAAAAGATTACGTATAAAATTGGGTATGGATCCTACTGCACCAGATTTGCATTTAGGTCATGCTGTTGCTCTTTCAAAGCTTAAGCAGTTCCAAGATTTAGGGCATGAAGTTATCTTTTTAATTGGGGATTTTACAGCACTTATTGGAGATCCAACAGGAAGGTCAAAAACACGGCCACCGCTTTCTGCAGAACAAATTGCTCATAATACAAAAACCTATTTTGAACAAGTAAGCAAAATTCTTGATCCAAACAAAGTAACAGTACGCTATAACTCAGAATGGCTTGACAAATTAACAAGCAGAGAGTGGGTAGAGCTTTGTGGAAAAGTAACACTTGCTCGTATCATTGAGCGTGAAGATTTTGCAACTCGTATAGCAGAGCATCAAAGTGTTGGCTTTCATGAACTTTTGTATCCGCTTATGCAAGGGTATGATTCTGTAGCTTTACATGCAGATGTAGAGCTTGGGGGAACTGATCAAACATTTAATCTTCTTATGGGACGGTATCTCCAGGAACATTATGGTCAAGAGCCGCAGGCAATTTTAACAGTGCCGCTCTTAGAGGGCCTTGATGGTCAAGCGAAGATGTCTAAATCTCTTGGCAATGCTATTGGTCTTACAGAGCCTGCAGATCAGGTGTATGGAAAGCTTATGTCTATTTCTGATGATCTTATGTGGCGCTATTATCATGTGCTCTTGCATAAAACAGATGGTGAAATTGCTTCTATGAAGCATGATGTAGAAACAGGCAAAGCGCATCCTATGGATCTTAAAAAGGCTATGGCTTTTGGCATTATTGCTCGTTTTTGGTCGCCAGAAGAGGCTACACAAGCACGCCATGTTTTTGAAGAGCTTTTCCAGAAAAAAGATTATACTCATGCACAACCTATAGAAGCTGCAGAATTGCTTAATAAAGAAGTATGGATTGTGGATTTGTTAAGGCATCTTAAAGCTGTTGAGACTAATTCAGAGGCACGCAGGCTCATTGAAGCAGGAGCAGTGCATATTGGTGACGAAAAAGTAACCAATGTTAAAGCGCTTATAGCGGTGCAGCCAGAGATGTTTATAAAAGTAGGTAAACATAGATTCTACCGTATTATTTCCTAAAATTTATTTTGATTAAAGGCACTCATAGGGTGCCTTTTTTTATAGCCCTTTTCATGTTTCCTCCTAGATAAAATTAAACTTTGAGCTCTGCAATGTACTTTACGAGCAACTTAATTCAAATAGTATTGATTTTACTTGTCGATCTCGTTTAAAATTATCTAAAATAATAAAAATAAAAAGGAGAGAGTATGGCTATTATTCGATGGAGACCATTGGCAGAATTAGATCAACTTTTTGAAGAATTGGGTAGAGCTGGGTTTGCAGGTAAAGATTTAGCAATAGATGTCTATGAAGAAAATGGTAATGTTGTCATTGAGATGCAAGTACCAGGTATTGAGCCAGATAAAGTAGATATTCATGTTGAAGGGGATAATATACGAATTTCTGGTACTCGAGAAGAAGAGCATGAAACTGAAGAAAGAAACTATTTTAGTAAAGAGATTCGTCGCGGGGGTTTTGAGCGAGTTATTCATCTTCCTGTAGCAGTGTCTGCTGAGCAAACACGAGCAGAACTTGATCATGGCGTTTTAAGAATCATCTTGCCAAAACAGAGTAAAGCAGGACCTCGAAAAATTAAACCAGAGCGAAAAAGCACTGCAAGTTCAACTAGAAAAAGCAAAGGGCCTTCAGAAGAAAGTTCTGCAACAGGCCAGGAATCTTCTACACGAAGAGGAAGATCTTCAAGGAAAGCTGAAGCATAAAAGAGGGTCTAATATTCCTCTATGAAAAGATTGGGTACGTACAGGAACCGTGATATCGTTGCATTCCTACATGTGCACGCATAAATTCTACAACTTTTTGAGCATGAGCTCTAAATTGGGCTCCATCTTTTTCAAACTCTGCATTGCAATCAAGCACAAGTACAGGAGTTGCTACGAGTTCTTGAAGTACGTTAATTTTTTCAAGTAAAAAGTTTTCATGACATTGGTGAATTTGCTTGATATAGTCAAGACTTATAGCACTTTCGTCACTCCGTTGCCGTTTTTGTATTCTTTCATAAGCAACCTCGGGATCTACACGAAGGTAAATAAATCCATGAGGTACTTTACATTTGTCAGTAATAAGAAAATTAAACCATGATAGATACAGCTTCCACTCAAGTTCTGTGAGGAATCCTGTTTGGTATCCATTTGTTGCAAAGCAATAGTGGCCAGAATAGATAGAACGTTCCATTAAGCGAAAAGGATTAGGATGTTCTTGCGCTTTTAAATGCTCTTGTACTCTCCCTATCATAGTAAGAGTTTCCATAGTATAAGCCCAGCGTTGAGGATTTTCGTAAAAATTGGCAAGTACTGACTGACCACCTATTTTATTCTGCCAACTTTCTACAGGCTCTAAAATAACGCTAATATGAGGTAAACAAGCTTGTATAAGCTTTAAAAATGTAGATTTGCCTGCTCCAATATTTCCCTCAACGATATACATAAGATCCTTATAATGGTAAGTAATTTTTTAAAGGTTAATACTATAATTATACCATTTTTAAGCTCTTGTGAATATACTTTTTATGCAGGAAAAATACGATTCACTCTTGCTTTTCGAAGTTGAGAGATATAATAAGGAAAAATGAACTTTTATGTTATTTTGAAATTAAGAAAGCCCTTTATGTATTCTTGTAAGGGTTTTGTGCTCGTCGTATAAAAACTGTACAATGTATGCAAAGATTATTTATTAAGAGACTATTTATGAAGGAGCCCCTGTGTTAAGCAAGCATGCGCAAAGTATACAAGATGCGCTTTCAGAAAAAGGGCTCGAGATGAAAGTTATTGAGTTTCCAGCGAGTACTCGTACTGCACAAGAAGCAGCTGCAGTAATTGGTTGTGAAGTTGCACAGATTGTTAAATCTCTTATTTTTCGTACAAAGGATACAAAAAGACCAGTCCTTGTGCTTACAAGTGGGGTAAATCGGGTTAACGAAAAAGTAATTGCAGGATATATTGGGCAAGAGATTGTAAAAGCAGAAGCAGATTTTACTAAAGAAGTAACTGGTTTTGCTATTGGAGGAATTCCACCTGTGGGTCATAAGCAAAAAATAGAGACATTCATTGATGAAGAGCTCTTTAAGTTTAAAGAGCTGTGGGCTGCAGCTGGAACTCCTCATGCTGTTTTTAAATTACATTCTGCAGATCTGAAAGATCTTACCAATGGAAAAACGGTTTCAGTCAAGTAGAGCCTTTACTTGTGTTTATAAGCATTTTTAAACGCTTGAGGGCGAGGATTTTTAGCAACATAGTCTAAAATGATATGAGCAGCTTCTTCGGGAGTTACTTTTGAAGTATCAATTTCAAGATCATAGATTCGTCCTTGTGGATGTACTATATCGATAAGCGAGCGGCCGAGACCAATTACGCGCTCTTTTCGAGCTTTTTCGCGAGTTTCTATAACTTCTACAGGAGTTTTTACTCCAATAAAATATACGTTATGTTTTTTTAGTGCCTTAACATATGGTTTAAGCCGATCTGGGTGAAATAAAACTTCATCAATAATAAGCTTGTTACCTCAATCGGCAATGGCTTTTATACTCCAAGGTAACGCATCTAAAAGCTGTTTGCCATATTTACCAATGTGAATCTTAACAAATGGTTTCTCTTGGTCTGCTATAACTTCAAAAAATAATCCTTGTTGCGCTTCTTTACCTGTTATGATAAAGCGAGGTGCAAACATGTCTAAGAATGAATCAATACCTGTATAAAGTAATGGCTCTATGCATATGTCGTGAAGTGCTTTTGATAGAGAGGTTTTGCCAGCGCTGCTAGTTCTGTTTAAAAAATTATTAAAGTATTTTTTGCTTTTTCACCTACTATGCTTTCCTGTGTTAGCACAGAAATGAGAAAAATAAAAATAATATGCTTTTTCATGTGTCTATTCCTTAAGGTTAAACAATAATTCTAGGAACTTCTGGATTTATATGAGTTACTATCTCATTGGTTATAATGCCTGCTCGTTGAGCGCACTCTTGAGCTGTTATAGGAGATTGGTTTCCTAACAAGGTAATACTGTCTCCAAGCTGAATACCTGGAATGTCAGTAACATCAAAAGCAGTAAGATTCATGCTTACAATACCTAGAATGGGAGCCAGTGTGTTATTAATAAGTACAATGCCTTTGTTAGAAAGGCTTCGCGGATACCCTTCCCAATAGCCAATAGGAGCAAGTGCTATAACTGTAGGCCGTGTAGTTTTATATGTCCTGTCATAGCCTATATATGATCCTGCAGGAATTCTTTTAAGTTGAATAATACGTGTCTTCCAGGTCATTACTGGTTTTAAGTCAACCTCAGTGCAGTTTTGTAAAAGTTTTTTGTGTTGTGGCGACTTCCATATACCGTATACAGAAGCTCCAGCTCGTACAAGCGTATAAGAGCGCTCAGGAAGAACACATAAGCCGCTCGATGATTGAGCGTGAATGCAAGGAATATAAATATGTGCTTCTTGTAAAGCTGCAAGGACTTCATCAAACCTCTTAAGTTGTAACTGGCTAAAGCTTTGATCTGAATTAGAAGTATCACAAAGATGAGTAAAAATTCCATAAATAACAAGATGAGGTAACTTTTGTAGTGCTTTAATAAATGGTAGTGCTTCACTTGCTAAGACTCCAAGACGAGACATACCCGTATCTACTTTAACATGTACATAAGCTTGTTTGCCAAGCTGTTGTGCAACAGCGCTTAAATGTTGAGCATCTTCATATGTGTATACAGAGCAATGAATATTTTGAGTAATTGCAGCTTCAAAACTTTCATCAAGATATGAAAGAGCAATAAGTGGTTTTTGAATGCCGTAGCTACGTAAAGAGAGTGCTTCTTTAAGTCCTGCGGTGCATAACCATGAGACATCTGGATGTGTATCGGCAAGTGAAGCAATAGCCTGAGCTCCGTGGCCATAAGCATTGCTTTTTAAAACGAGTGCAAGTTCAGATTCTTTGGCTGCTTTTTTAAGTTGAGCGATATTGTAAAACAGGGCATCTTTACTAAGTTCTATCCAGGTACGGTAATTGTTCATGCAAATCCTAGAAGTAATAAGGCCTTGAGATATCTCAAGGCCTTATCATAAGTAGTATTATGTGCCATACTCGTGGTATTATCCGTGAGTAATAGGAAGCACTGCTTCTTTTTTCTTGGCAATAGTAATGGTTAAAGTAGCGTCTTTTGTCTGTGCTTGCGCTGAAGAAAGATCAACAGTATGCGGAAGGCTTTGTACTTCAGTTGCAGAAGTGCTGTAGTAGTACACAGCTTTCTTTTCCTGTTTTTTATCTTCTTTAGCATCCTTGCTATCTTTATTTTCTTTTTTAAGCTCAATATGACGAGCAGTTTCAAGATAGTGAGGAGAAACAAAGAATTCTACTTGACCATCTTTAGCTGGAATAGTACCTAAAAAGCCATTAGACTTTTTAACGATTTTAATATCATCTTTGGTAACTCCATCTAAAGTAAAGCGTATATAGACATTGTGATCATCACTGTCTATCGTAGCTTTTATTTTTGAGAGATTTTCATGTGCCTCTTTTAATGCTTCACGCTCTTCTTTGCTTGGACCAAAACTGGCAGCACGCTTTCTCATCTCTTTTATATGGTCTTGCATGCGTTCAAAGTGATCTTCAAATGCATCAGCAAAGAAATCATCCTCAAAAAAGTCATTAACAAAATGGCGCATACGTGCTTGAGATGATACACTCATTCCAAACACTAAAAGTAATGCAAAAAGCCCTTTTGGCGATGTAAGTATGTGTTTCATAAAAAACCTCCTCTTTGGGATTAGGTTAAAGTAAAATACTAGTAATTAACACGGTATTTACACTTAAATTTATACCTGATTTTTTGTTTAAAATCAAGTAAGGGGTTTTAAAATTAGTACATTTAGGATTATTTAAGACTATAAAGTGCTAGTTAAGATAAAGTTTTTTTATGTATTGTAGGTCTATAAAATATTTCTCTGGTCGTTAAAAAACTCTATGCAATAAATCTTGTTATACTAATAAGGTGATTAGGCAATGAGGTTTCTTAGTTTGTGGTAAACAATCTTTATGATACAATAAATATACTAGAGTTTTTGCAAGAAAGTGGAACGTATGACAAAACAAAAAAATCAGGAACTTATCTTTGGTATTCATCCTATCGTTGAGTTGTTAAAGGCTAAAAAAAGAAAAATTTACACGATTTATACTACTAAACCTGCTCCCAAGGCGTGGGATATGATTGCTCCCTTACTTGGAAAAGAAACGCAAATTCAATATGTAGTGCGTGATATACTTACGCGTATTGCAGGAACAACTGACCATCAAGGTGTGGTTGCATGGGCTGCTCCTTTTGTTTATCGGCGTAAGTTTTTTGAGCCAGCAAAAAGTCCATTTTTACTCATGCTTGATGGCATTCAAGATCCTCGTAATTTAGGAGCTATTTTACGTTCTGCTTATTGTACTGGAGTTAATGGTATTATTATGAGCGCTAAGGGAGCGGCACCATTAAATGCTGTTGCTCTCAAGTCATCAGCAGGCCTTGCTGAGCATTTAGAAATTTACGAAGCAGCTTCATCTTTACAAGCTATGCAAGAGCTTAAAAAAGCCGGATACAGTAATTATCTAGCAACTTTAGAAGGGGAAGATGCTACAGCTATGAGTTATCAAGAACCTCTTTGTCTTGTTATTGGTAATGAAGCAATAGGGATTGCAAAAAATCTTCTTTCTTTTGGCAAACAGGTACGGTTGCCCCAACGTACCACTGATATTTCATACAATGCTTCAGTTGCAGCAGGGATTTTGCTCTTTTTGATTGCTCATGCAAATAAGAAGATTTAATGTATTCCTTAGTTTTACAAGTTTTCTTGAAAAAAATAGCATATTCGTTACAATTAAATAGATATTATAATTTTAAATAAATGTTCAGGGACTTGCTATTATGACTATTTTTAAAAGATTAGGGTTGTTCTCTTTTTTAACATGTGCTACTTTTTCTATATTCTCTATGGAAAAGCCAAAGCTTTCATTTGAAGATTTACCTAAGGATGCTATTTTGCTTATTCTTGAGTGCCTTGAGGGTGATGATCGAGCGCTTAATTATCTTATGAGAATTTATGGACTTACTCCAACTACTGCTAAAAAAGTTGTAGAAAGCTTTATTAAGAAAACGAAGGCTTATCCAACAACCGCAAAAGCAGATGAAATCATATTAAAAAGCTTTCAAAAAGCTAAACCTCACGCTGATGTATCAGCAAAGATTAAAGCTGCACTTAATGCATATCGTCTATTTTCTCCACTGAAAACTGCGCTTTATAAGACAGATTTAACCGATTTTAGAAGACTCATTGAACTCTCTTCTTCCGGACGAGCAGAGATCTTTAAGCATGAGAAGTTACGTGAATTCACACTTGAAGGATTGCATGAGATGCGTCATACTATGCAAGCTTTTTATACTGAAATGCAAAACTTTCTTTCTATTGTTATCTCTAGAAAGCAGGCTCTTGAAAGAACACACCGTCTTAGAAATGGTGCTCCGCTTACTCTAAAAATGCCTCTATGGCTTTTTGTAGGCGCTACATCGATAGCGTGTGGTTCCTTAGAAGAACCATATGCTTCATTCTCACGATGGCTTCTTCTTTTACAATTTATGCTGGTATTTGGTGATATGGTTTATGTTATTTTCATCAAAGAAGACGATGCACGTCTTAACGTACAAATTCCTACAAGTTATCCAGCACTTATTCAACTTTTACAGAATCAATGTACATCGTTAAAGGCGACGCTCGATTTTATTGATGTACTTATTGCAAAAAAGCGCTAGAAGCTATTTCTTATATAAATTTGCAACATTATCAGCAAGCTGTATAAGTCTTTGACTCCCTTCAAGTACTTCAAGCCATTCCTGTGGTATCTGTTGTGCGCCAATGCGAGCGCCTACAAGAGCTCCTGCCATTGAAGCAATACTATCGCTATCACCAGGGGTATTAACTCCTAAGAGAATAGCTTTTTTCAGATCATCTGGATGCTTTAAAAATGCATAAGTAGCAGCTGCAATAGCTTCATGAGCTGCCCATCCTTGAAACTCTTTAAATACTTCATCACTTGGCTTGCGAGCATCATAGGCATATTCTATTGCTCGTTCTATAAGCTGTGCTGTATAACTATCATATTTTTTTGCAACTTCATACATTCTTTGAGCAACTGCTTCTGGCTTTTCGTTTCTTAGAGCATGAGCGACACCGCATGCCATTGCGGCACAGGCGGCTAAAGCCATAGGAGCTCCATGAGTAATTTTGGAGTGTTCTACTGCCCATTCTATTGCTTTTTCTATATTTCCTGCAAAAATAAGGCCAAAGGGATGTGCTCGCATAACAGATCCGCAACCACCTTCTGTTGGTTTGCCAACTGCCCAAAAACGAGGATCTTTATTGTGCTTCCTGGCCATTGCTTCAAACCGTGTGGCAAGCTCTTGTACATTACGTAAACAGGTAAGCCCAGGAGCTCGCCTTTGTTGTGCCCAACCGGCAGGGTTATTCATATCTTTTACAAAGCTCAATGCAAGATCATGCATAGCATCATTTATGTTCCATTGTGATGGAGGGTTAAACTGCGATCTGCTAAAACATGTAATAGTTTCTAAAACAAGAATACTCATGGCAGTATCGTCAGTATAGGGAGCTACTTTTTTGCCAGAAGCATCCTTTGTAAAGTCTTTTTCCTTAAAGCTCTCAATACCTGTAATGCCAGAGGGTGGATATACTTTATTAATAGCTTCACGTGAAGAGATAAATTCTGTTGGCGCTCCCAGCATATCACCTAAAGCTGCCCCTAAGACACAGCCTCGTACCTTATCCTTGAAATCTTTGCAAGAAATACCGGCAATGCTAATAGTATATCTATACTCATTTGCTGGATAACATGGGTTTATACGAGGCATGCTCTCCATTGCTTGTATAAAAGCTAGTGCACTACAGACTATGAATCCGAGGGTGCTTAATTGTGCTTTCATGGTCACGTTCCTTTGTAATTATAATTTTAATAAGTAACTCCTAAGATAAGGGAAAAAGAAAAAGAGCGCAAAAGGCCTAAGAAAATAAGGAAAAAGAGCTTGTTTTATTTCTATAAAGTGCTAATATAAATTTATAATAAAAAATAAATTTAGGAGTTTTTTATGAAATTATGGCAAAAAAGCTTATGTGCCATAAGCATAGGCTTTTCTCTTCTGGCTATGGAAAAAGAACCCAAGGTTTCCTCTTTGCCAAAAGATATTATGGTTAAAATTTGTGAATATCTTGAAGGAAATGATCCAGCTCTTAACTACCTTGTAAGGCTCTATGGATTAACTCCAGAAATAGCGCAAAAGATTGTAGAGAGCTTTATGGAACAAGAGCATATCTTTCCTGCTGATACGCAGAGACTGGAGATGATAGTAGCACATTTTAAAACTGCAAAATCACATACAGAACTTTCAAGAAAACTACAAGAAGCTCTGACAGAGTATACAAAAGAAAGACCTTTTGAAACAACGTTGAGAAAGAGAGATTATGCTCCTTTTGCTGCTCTTTTACATAATTTACTTCAAGTAAAACCTGCTTATTGGAGTCAGGTATTAGAGAGCCCAATAGTAGGACCAGTTACTCATGATATGCTTCGTACTCGCTTACAATTATCAACAGAAGATATACTTACTTTGAAAAATAATCTCCAAAAGCTTTATAATCAGCTTGATGCTTGTCGCATAGTACTTAAAAAACATATAGCGGGGCACGATAAAAAAGATTTTTATACACTTGGTACAGTTTTTTCTCCCGTACCACTCTTATTTATTGTTATGATTGCAACAATGATATGGGCAGGCGGAGATGCCCGTTATGAACCTTATGTTACTTCCTCTTTTGCCACATTTTTCTCAACAAGTATAGTATGTTTAGCTGGTCTCATCATATATGCAGTAAAATCTGATTCTACAGTTGATCGTCTACCACAAAGTGCTCAATTGCTTGAAAAACATTGCCGATTTTTAAGTCATGCTATAAGTGTGCTCACTAACCTGATCAAAGAAAAGCAGAATACCCTAGCATAACTGCTTATTTGACTTAATCGAATAAATGCTATAGCATAAATTAATAAATAGTAGATTAAATAGGAGTATTACTATGGTTACTAGATCTTTATATGCGCTCATTCTACTGTGCTCACTCTCATTCTTATCGTATGGTATGGATGTTAATAACCTTCCTCAACAAATGTGGTGGGCTATTGCAGAAAACAGGGTTAAAGATATGGCTAGTCTACTTTCTGGCGGTCTTTCACCAGATACTTGGCCTACAGGTTTTAGAACAGCTGTATACGAAGCTGCTAGCAGAGGCAAAAAAGAAATTCTTTCTATGCTTATAAAAGCCGGCGCTGATGTAAAAGCTAAGAATCTCAATAGCGGTGACTCGGCGTTACATGGGGCAGTAAAATATGGAGATAAAGAAATTATCAAAATGCTTTTAGATGCAGGTGCTGATCCTTTACAACGTAATGACTTTGAAGAAAGCCCAGTTTCTCTTACACAGGATCCAGAAATTTTACAAGTTTTTGCGCAGTAAAAAGTACTGAATATAAGGCCAACCGACGGGTTGGTCTTTTTTTTGAATAAAGGCGTGAAGAAATGGGAAAAAAGAGCCTGTTTTTATTTGTTTTCTTTCATGAGTATTAACATTCTTTGATGCTATTCGCTCCGATCTTCAGGAGAGCAACATAATACTGCTTTGGCTAGATATTGGAATAAATAATTGAAAAAAATTATAACAATACACGTCAGCGCCGTGTATTTCAAGCAAGTAGGTTGTGGAGTAGCTCGTTATCATAGCGAAATACGACCACTCCACCCCCTTTAAGGAAAGAGTAATTATGCCTTCAGTTGATATCCAAAAAGCAGAAGAAATTACTTGAGATTGACACCACACTGTTTGCTGGTCCTTATTTCTTGCGGTTAGATTTTTGCAGGTTACTGATGAATATGCTAAGCTGATGACAAGTATAAGAATGATCATGCATTATTAAACAAGCATAAGATAAATTAGACGAGAGTAGTATGCGGTTTCCTGTAGAGGAAAAAAGCAAAGCAAAAATTATAGCACTTATATCAGATGCTAAGATCTATCTTTTTGGATCTCGCGCAAGAGGTACTAATAGCCCATGGTCAGATATCGACCTGTATTAGATGTAGGTAATTTGAAGGTTATCTATGTGCGATAACATTCAGTAGGCTCTTTGCAAAAAGAAAGAAGGAAATCATAATGCTTAGAAAATTGCTACTTTTTACTTTATTTGTGTCAAGCGCCTTTATTAATGGCATGTTTAGAGAGAAAGTGCGTTCTGCTCATCAAGTACCGTGGAGGGCTATGTCTTACAGGCCGTCTGAGAAAGGGCCGAGCGAAGAGGAGCTAAAAAAATATGAGGAGACGCGTAAAAAAAGTATTAAAGATAAGATTGAGTCGAAGCAACTGAGCGCTCAGAAACTTGGCGAGTTGCTTATGTATGAAGTACAAGATGATGGTGACCTCTCTATTATCCAAGATTTAATTAAATCTGGTGCAGATGTTAATGTTGAGGATAGGGGGCGGACTCCTCTACATATAGCATGTTACTCTAATAAAGCGGCGAGTTTAGTGAAAGCTCTTCTTGCTGCTCCCACTATCGATGTTAATGTTCAAGATATAGAAGGAAGGACTCCTTTGCATGATGCAGTATTAAAGGGTGATGAAGGTATAGTGAGAGCTCTTCTTGCAGTGCCAACTATCAACGTTAATCTTCAAGATAAGCGTGGTAGTACTCCCCTGCATTATGCAGCGAGCGAAGATGAAGGCATAGCGAGGGCGCTTCTTGCAGTGCCAACTATCAACGTTAATCTTCAAGATAAGGGTGGTAGTACTCCTTTGCATAATGCATCACGTAGAGATGAAGGAATAGTGAGAGCTCTTCTTGAAATACCTTCTATTGAAGTTAATGTTCAAGATTGCTATGGGAGTACACCCTTGCATAATGCAGTATCGCTAAAGCGAGAAGATGTAATGAAAGCACTTTTAGCTGTTCCTACGATCAAGGTTAATACTAAAAATAACTATGGAAATACTCCTTTGCATCAGGTAGTAAGCAGTTCAGTCTATAGCCATAATTATGAAAGTATAATGAAAGTACTTCTTGCAGTACCAGCAATCG
Source organism: uncultured bacterium (assembly GCA_963848965.1). GTDB lineage: Bacteria > Babelota > Babeliae > Babelales > Babelaceae > CAWKFG01. The sequence continues at coordinate 584,523 of CAWKFG010000004.1, read as the reverse complement.
AGGTTAATGCTGAAAATAATGATGGACAGAGCCTTTTGCACCTGGCGGCAAGGGGTTCAGGATTGGCCGGTATAAAATATGAAGGTATAGTGAAAGCACTTCTTGCTGTTCCCTCTATTAAGGTTAATGGTAAAGATAAGCATGGATGGACTCCTTGGCAATTTGCGGTACAAAGTGGTGATATAAATACGATAAAAATGTTTTTAGAATACGCTGAAATCAATAGTAATAAACTGGATAACGCAAAGCCAGAATCGCTCTTTCTTAGTAATTTTCAAGATAGCAGAGTAGAGGAAATATTACGCTATGCAGCTCAATATGGTTATGAGAAAGTTGTGAGAAGTATTCTTGCTATTCATGATAGGGCTGTTAATTCATTAGATGACCTTGCAGCTCCTACTATTGATATTAATGCTCAAAGTAAAGAGGGCTATACACCATTACATTTAGCTGCTCAAAATGGACATGAAACTATTGTAAAAGCTCTCCTTGCTGCTCCCGGTATTAATGTTAATGCTCTAAATAAAGAAAAATCTACAGCATTGTTTTTAGCTACAGCGCAAGGTTATGAAGGAATTGTTAAGGCATTTCTTGCCATTCCGGATATTGATAGTACGAGTACGCAAACAGCGCTAGTAGATGTGGCTGTTAATAAAGGTTATGAAAGAATTGTTAAGGCTCTGCTTGCTACTCCTGGTATGTGCATTGGAACAGACTCTTTGTCTTTGGCTGTCAAAATGGAAAAATGGAGTTTTGTACAACTTCTATTACGCCATGGAGCGTTGCTCAGCCCTGCTGACCATAACAATGTTATACCAGCTTTGAAAAAGCTCTTTAGTACCCATCCACTCTTCTTAGCCTCAGTGCTTGGTTCTGTTGATCAAGTAAAAGCTTTAGCTACAGAACAAACACATAGTGGGCTCCTTCAAAAAGCGCTTCTTTATGCAATAGGGCAAAGACATATTCCTGTTATAGAATACCTTGTTCCTCTTCTGGTAAAACGAGAGGCAAAGGATTTTATTCATCAAGAGGCGTTGTTCCATGTACAATTACTTTCAACATATACTATGACTAAAGCAGAAGAGCAACGCTATCAAGAAAAACTAAAAAATAGTATTGAAAAATTAGAAATGGGTATAAAAAAATTAAAAAGTGAGATGGAGACAATTGAAAGGATGAATGCCTTGGGTAAAGGGGAACTGTTCGGTGGAGATGGGGAAGGCCTCTTTAAAGAGTCGTCAGAAAAAAAGAAAGATCCGCGCTTAAAATTAATTCAGTCTAAGTTAGAATTGTTGAAACAAGAAAAGCACAATCAAGATAAGCTCTATCAAGATATAGGAAAATTAAAAAGGCAGGAACAATATAAACATATAGAACAGTTATTGATAGACCTAGTTCCTCTTATACAAAAAATTCACGAAGAGCCACAAATAAAGGCGAGCCTTCTAGAAAGGGATATGCCTTCTGTTTCTTCAAGTATTGAAAAGCAATCGATCCAAGAAAGCCCTGCAGTAGGATCGAGTACGCTTACAGCTATTACAAAAACAGACTTATTGCCAACTAAGAGCGTGCAGTCTGATAGAGAGAATTTTCAAAATAAATCACAGTCTCAAGTGCCACTGATCTCAACTTCTCAAGAATCAGCTAATTTAAGGCTTCTACAAGCTGCTCAACAAGGGGATGTCCGTGAAGTGCAACGGGCGTTAGCTGATGGAGCAGATATTCAAGCACAAAATAGTAATAGAGAAACCGCACTCTGGCTTGCTGCATCTTGGGGACATAAAGCTATTGTTCAAGCATTGTTAGCAGTTCCTCATAGTGATGTTAACGCTCACAATAATCATGGTGCAACCCCGTTACATATAGCTGTTTGGCATGGGCATAACCCCGTTGTGCAAGTTCTTTTAGCACAGCCGCTTATTAAAATTAATCTGCAAGACCAATGGGGACAAGCACCTTTACATCGTGCTTTAGAAAAAAAGCGATTAGATAGTATACGAATGTTATTGCAACATGGTGCACAATTAAACGTTTTTGACTCTCTGGTTATAGAAATAATACAAGAAATACTTGGTAAGCAAGAATTACTTTTGGCCTCAGTGCTAGGCAATTATACTACGGTAAAAGCAATGGCAACAGCGCAAACTTCCTATCTTGTTTTACAAGAGGCATTAATGCTTGCTATTGGACAGGGACATGGTCATATTGTTGAATACTTGATACCCCTTATTATAAACCAAGGGGCAAGTAATTTTCTTGAAGTAACTGCTTTGCGTCATGTCATAGTATTATTAGAGCGCGCACAGGCGTATGGCGGTGAGGAAGATCGGTATAAATACATAGAGCATGTACTGCGGGAACATACTAAGAGCATCCGCACACATAAAGCTTTTCAGGCAGAACCAAGAAGCTCACAAGAAAAGGCGGAAAATTTTGCCAGTTCACCTGCTGTATCAAAGAGCAATAACCAAGATAACAAAGATGCAAAAAACTGTACGATTTGTCTTGAAGAATACCAACAGGGTGAAAAGTTAATGGCTTTACCGTGTGGTCATGTATTTCATCCACACTGTGTAAGTACTGTGATAAAATCTGGTAGTAGATGTCCACTATGTAGGGGAGTACCAGCACAGCTTGATGCAGCAATGTTTGATGCGCAGTTGCTTACTGCCGTAGCAATGGGTGACGTTGAACAAGTTAGACAAGCATTAAAGCAAGGAGCCTCTCTTAATGCTAAAAATCAGCAAGGAAAGACCTCTATGCACATTGCAGCAACGTTTGGCTATACAGATGTTGTTCATGCTCTCTTGACTCTTGCAGATATCAATAGTATTAATGGTTTAGAACAAAGTTTGCAAAGCGCTGTAAAAAAGGGTCATACAGCTATTGTACGATTGCTCTTAAATTACGGTGCTTTAGTAGACAATACCGATCCAATACTTATCGAGACTCTTGGCACTATACTAGATAATCCGTTGCAGCTTGCAGCAATAAAAGGAGATGTAAATGAAGTAAAGAGGCTGCTATTGGAAAAACAAGTAGAACTTTCTGTATTACAAGAAGCTCTGCTTTTTGCAGTCTCTCAAGGGCATGTACCAGTTGTTCGATATTTAGCTTTATTCTTTACTCTGCGAAGAAAAAATGCATTCCTTAAGCAAGATCCAGTGCATAGAGCAAGGCTATTGAGCGCACGCTCTCAAGATAAAGAACAAAAGGAATTGTATAACCGAATTGAACAGTTACTAAATGCTTCATCACCAATAACAGCAAGACCAATTGCAAGTGAAGAACTTTCGGGTTTATAACGAGAGAAACTTCAAAGCTGTTGAGTTTTCAATATAAAGGTTAAGTAGTAGCTTGAGTATCAAGTGTAGCTTTACTTTGCAAAATGCTTTATGATTGATCCAATGTTTCTTTTGACATTCTCTTGAACATTTGTAATCTAAGGTCGGATCCGCTCTTCTCTTTTTGCATGCCTAACAACAATTAAAATCTTGTGGGTAGTCAAGCTTACTATAGTGGCATCTTCGTAAGATTAAGTAATTCAAGTCATATTGAATTTGTAGGTCTTACTTAGATGATTTATGTAGAGAGCTTAAAGTATCAGCAACATATTCATTAAGACTTTTATTGTGAAGCGTTGCTTCATGAACAAGTTTTGCGTGAAGATCAGGAGAAAGCCTTAGCATAAACTTGCCAGAAAAAGTCCTTTCTGGTTGTATACCTTCTTCTTGGCACATTTCAAGATAATCGTCAATAGCATCTTGAAAGCTTTGTTCTATTTCTTTCGGAGTTGTTCCTTCAAAAGTAATCACATGGTTTAAACCTATAACATCTCCATGAAATACCTTTAAAGTGCTATCGTATGTTATTTTTCCTACATAACCTTTATATTTTATCATTGTAAGCTCCTGTATCTTTTAAAAATCTTCGTGCAGCTTCTACTGCTCCCTTAGTTGCTTCTCGGCGAGGGTGAGGTCTATGAAAGTTAGCAGGAATACCATTAAGTATTATTCTTACTCTTGATCCTCTACCTTCTACTACTCGAGCACCTAAATGTATAAATAATGCTTCAATATCTTTCCATTTTATATTTGCTTGAGTTGGTAGTTTGAATATCGCTTCTAATATACTCTTATGTTTATTATTCATAAACTTTTAACCTCTTAAGGGCTTTAGTATAATAGTATCAAAATGCGGTACTGCTGTCAAGAGCATAAGGGGTTGGTCTTTTTTTATGGCTAATTGTTGACTTAGCAACCTCTAATGCGCTATAAGGATAGTAAAATAGGGGGAAAGTAATGAAGATCATACAGGGGATCTTAAAAAACATTCATCGTTTTTTTCTTATGGGGTTGAGCGGAGCAGTTTGCTGGCAGCTCTACTCTTTAGTTATTCCGCACTCTGTGCTTGTTACTTGTGATAACAGATTAAGCTATAAAGTACAACAGTGGATTAAAGAGAAGGTAAGCAAAGTACCAGTTCGTTCTTTAGGAGCGCACGGTATTTATACAGAGTTAAAAAAAGAATGTCCATGCATATCAAGTGTATCTATCTCTTATAGGGGATCTCAAGTAGCTTGTGTACAAGTAAAAGCGTATGAGCCGCGAATACAACTTGAGCCTGTTTTTAAAAGTACGCCGTATATTCTTACACACGTAGGGTCATTAGTACAAAAGAAGTACTTTAATAGTGATATGGTAGAAGGCATTCTTACTCTGCATGTGCAAACGCCAGAATACCTTCATCATCTTAAGGTGCCATCATCATATACATCTTTGTTAGCATTATCACCAGAATTGTTTGAACATTTTAGTATAACGTGGAATTCAAAGGATGAGATCTTATTGCGTTCACAAAGAGATAAAAGTTTTGTGATTGTTGCTGATACTCTAAGTATACATGCAAAAGAAAAGCTTGCTTATGCGCAGCGTATTTATGAAGAAAGGAAAGATTTTTATAAAAAGGGGATAAGGGTTGACGTTCGTTTAAAAGGCTCAGTAGTTTGTGGGCCGCTCGGGGGGGAGTTAAACTATGAAAAGTCAAATAGTGTCTGATAATCTACTGGTAGCTGTTGATATAGGGACAACAAAAATCTGCGTTCTTATAGCGCAAAAGGTGGGCGACAATAGTCTTACTATTTTAGGGATAGGTAAGGCTCCTTCCTATGGAATTGCGCGTGGGGTAGTGGTTGATATTGCTCAGGCAGTACATGCTATTAAGCTTGCTCTTAAAGAGGCAGAGATGATGGCTGGTTGTAAGGTTGAATCTGCTGTCGTTGGTATCTCTGGAGCACATATTCAGTCTATTAACTCTCATGGTATGATCCCTATCAAGCATGGTAGAATTCGAGCATATGATGTTGCGTGTGTTCTTTCTGCTGCAAAAGCAGTAGTAATTGCAGAAGGGCAGCAAATCCTACATGTGTTACCACAATATTTTATGATTGATAGTCAGCAGAAGGTGATGGACCCTGTAGGAATGTTTGGTGTTCGATTAGAAGCACAAGTGCATATTATTACTGGTTCTATTGCCTCTGTACAAAATATTATACGGTGCTGCCAAATGGCAGGGATAGGGGTTATCGATGTAGTATTAGAGCCGCTTGCTTCTGCCGAATCGGTGCTTAGTAGAGATGAAAGGGAATTAGGAGTAGCTCTTTTAGACATTGGAGGTGGTACTTCAGATTTTGCTATTTATCAACAAGGTACTATTCGGTATACAAAAATATTTCCTATTGCTGGAAATCACGTTACTCACGATATTGCCTTATGCTTGCGTACTACTTTGAAGGATGCTGAGCGTATAAAGCAAGAATTTGGTACAACAAATAACTTGACTCTTGACTTTAAAGACAGTTTCGAAGTAGAGATGGTTCATGGCGGCGAAAATAAACGTGTTACCGCACATGAGTTATTTTATATTATAGAGCCACGAATAAATGAGCTTTTAGTAATGGTACAAAAGGAAATAACTCAACAAGGCCTTGAGCATCTTATGCCAGCTGGTATTGTGCTTACAGGTGGTGGAGCACTTTTAAAAGGAATGAAGGAAGTGTCAGAACTTATGCTTGGTGCTCCGGCACGCATAGGTATCCCCCATGTACCGCACATGTTTAAAGAGTCGCTTGAAAGTCCTTTATATGCTACTTCATACGGATTGCTTTTGCATCTGATGAAAACAAGTAAGGGAGTTTCAATGGAACAGTTGACGGGACCGCTTATTAGCCGTATCCTGTGGCGTATGAAGTCATGGGTGTCAGATTTCTTCTAATGTAAAAAACAGGCATAGCAAGCTTTGTCTGGAAAGGAGTAGTAGAATGATAGATTTTGAATCTGAAATCATGAGCCAAAGCATGCCTATTGCTCGTATTAAGGTACTTGGTGTAGGGGGCGGCGGTAGCAATATGGTCAATAGCATGATTGATGCTGGCTATGAAAATGTAGAGTTTATGGTTGCTAACACTGATGCGCAGGCATTAAAATTATCAAATGCTCCGCATAAGATACAGTTGGGCATTAAATCCACCAGAGGTTTAGGTGCAGGTGCTAATCCTGATGTTGGCCGTATGGCTGCAGAAGAAGATCTAAGTACTCTTGTACGCGTTTTAAAAGATGCGGATGTTGTCTTTTTAGTTGGCGGCCTTGGTGGAGGAACTGGTTCTGGAGCATTACCTGTTATCGCACGAGCTTTGAAAGAAAAAGATATTCTTACAGTGGCTGTTGTTACCAAGCCGTTTATGATTGAAGGTATGCGGCGTATGAAGGTAGCTCAAAAAGCGCTTGATGAACTGGTTAAAGAGGTTGATACGCTTATTGTTATACCAAATCAAAGGCTTTTAGATAAAGAGGATAAAGCGAAGCGTAAAGTGACTCTTTTAGAAGCATTTAAAGAGATAAATAATGTTCTTAATCAGTTTATTCGAGCAATAGCAGACATCATATCCAAGCCAGGGCATATTAACGTTGACTTTGCAGATCTCAAAACAGTTATGAAACGCAAAGGGTTTGCAATTATTGGAACTGGAAGAGCCTCAGGTGAAGATAGAGCTAGAGAAGCCGCTATGCAGGCTATTTCTTCTCCGCTTCTTGATAAAATGAGTGTAACAGGAGCTCAAGGTGTTGTTCTTAATATTAGTGGTAGTTCAGATTTAGGACTTCATGAAATGAGTGAAGCAGCATCTGTTGTTTATGAGCAGGTGCACGAAGATGCTACTATTATTTTAGGCTCTGTTATTGATGAATCATTACGTGATGAAGTAACGGTAACAGTGATTGCAACAGGATTTCCTCAAACAAACTCTGAACCTGCTGTTGAAATAGCAGCTCGTGTTGCAGAGCGACACACAGTTTCTGTTGCTACCAAAGCTCCAGATCCTATCAATATAGTTCCAGCACAAGAAAATTCAACAATAGATCTTAATAATCTTGATATTCCTGCCATTATGCGCAGAATGATGCAAGAAAAACAACGATAAAAAAGGGCTCCTTAAGGGAGCCCTTTCTACGTAGAAACATCACTGCTAGAAATGTTTTACTTAAAGATCAAGAAAGCCACTGGCTTTAGCCAGGAGTTATTCAGTGATATAGCTCCTTATACGATATTATCTAAAAAAATATTTACCAGAGTAAATTTACCTGTAATTTTCATATAATTGTATATTATTTTACAATCTTGAAATAATAACTGCTTTTATAGTATTCTTATTTTAATTGGATAAATAGTTACATTAAAGGAGATTGTATGAATAAAAGAATTTTACTCTTCATTTTTATAGGGAGCGCTCCCTTTTCACTCTTTGGTATGAGGAAAGTTAAAAAGGGTCTTGAAAAGCTTGGTATTATAAAGCCTAAAGAGCTTGATCCTTCTTTTCTTTTAAGATTACCTCTAGAACTTAGAGCAGAAACAATCAGATTCCATTTATCGGATATCCTTCAGCAGTATGAAAAAGGATTGGCTCCTAGAGAGATGCGAACTAAAAGTGTGCTCATTGAGTTAGATGCTCTTCTTAATCTTTTAGAACCTATTATTGCTCAAGAGGCACTTGCAACGCCTTCTGTGTTTGATGCAATAGTAAGTGCGTTTAAAGAAGTGTATCCAAGTCTTGAACGTACCTATATAACTACTGAGATGGCAGAAAAATTTAAACAATATCCCTACTTTACAAAAATGTTTACTAAATGGGTAGAAGAAGGCGCTGGTCAAAAAGGATTAACTCCGGATGAAGAAATTGCTCTTGGAGGGATACCTCAATATCTTGAAGCTTATTTACTAGGAGGACCAGCAAGAGGGTATACTGTAGCAAAAGATTTTGGCTTTGTACAATCAGCTCTTGAGCTTTTTGTTAAGTTTACTATCAAGAAGCCGGTTAGTATGGCATATGTAGAGGGAATAATTAATTTACTTAAACCTTATTTTCCAGATTATCCAGCAGTGGGTCTTGCTGATGCATTAAAAAAGGCCTTTCCAAAAAGCGAGTATGCAAACTTTAACAAAGCATTAGATAAATGGCTAGAAGATCAGCGGAAAAAATTAGAAACTGTAGTAATACCTCAGAAATAAGGAGGGGGCGTATGCCCCTTCTCTTATGCTAGAAAGAAAGTCTGGCTTCTTACCTATTTTACTATCAACCCCACGCCTATCTATTTGACAAATAAATAATTAAATAATACTATATACTTACTCTAAATTATAAATGTAAAGTTAACAAATTTTCTATTGGAATAAGTATGAAGAAATTATTGACGCTCGTCTTGAGTCTTTTTCTCTGCATTTCTTCTGTAAGTGCTATGGAAAAAGCTCCTGAAGATAGCATGAGTGTTACTCTTAAGTTAGAAAGTGTTCCGTATACTATCTCGTTACAGAAAGTGCTTGCCCATATTTGCAATTATCAGATACTCACTGATCCTTTGACCAAAGAGATATGTGTTAAAGGATTCCACTGGTATGGTACTACTGCAGAAAAGATAGATCTTGGAAACGGTGCTACGTTATGCAAATTAACGCCAGGACTGTGGATCGTTGCATTAGGAGATATCTATTCATTTCATACAGGCTATGTTATCTATCGAGGAAAAGTCTGTAAAGCGCCAAAAACTTTTTTTCCGTGTAATTGGAACATCCATGATATAGCTCACTATATTAAGGGAATGCACCAAGAAAGCGAATTGCAGGTAAAAGAACGTAAGGAACGTACAAGTGAGAGCTATAAGGTATATCGTGTTAAGATGATTCCTTTGCCTGTAAGTAGATTGATAACGCCACTGCGACTTTTTGTGCTTGGATGTCCTGGTGTCAAAGAGAGTATGCATATACTTACGGTATATCCAGAAATACAACACAAAGACTATCCCTTGGCAAACCTTGAATCATTTGCTGTACAGCAAGCAAAAGGCTTGAATACGGTAAAGAAAGTAGAAAGAAAGCCAGAGCTTATACAGGCTGTAGAGGAAGGGTATGTATCAAAAGTGATAGAGCTTCTAGAAAAAGGGGCAGATCCTACTATAGCAAATGAAAGAGGCATTACTCCTCTTATGATGTGTGCAAAGGCTGGAGACTGGTGTTTGGTAAATACTTTACTTGAATATGGTGCTTCAAAGACAGCGTGTGATGACAAACGTAATACAGTGCTTCATTATGCAGTACAATCAGGAGACTTTTACTGTGTTTTAGGACTTATAAGTCCTGAAACTTTAAATGCTCAGAATAATGAAGGAATAACTCCCTTAATGCTTGCTGTTATAAATAAACATGTTGATATAGTAAGCTTACTTCTTCAATGGCATGTTGAACTTAATGCAAAAGATGCTTTTGGAAGAACTGCACTTATGCATGCAGTGACTCAGGTAGATCCTAAAGGAACTCTGTTCTATAAGGCTATAGTAGAATTACTTATAAAATATGGAGCGGAAATAGACGCTCAAGATAAGGCAGGAGACAGTGCTCTTATTCATGCTGCATTTCACAATAAAATACCTCTTGTCGAGCTTCTGTTAAATGCTCATGCAGGTTATACTTTGAAGAATAACAGAGGTGAATCGACGCTTTCTCTTGCTAAAAAGAATGCAGATCAGACTCTTTTAAAATGTATAGAGCGTGTTATTGAGCGTAAAAATACTTGGATGAAAGACTATGCAGCAAGCGAATTTTTATATGCAGCGTATAGCAATAATACAGCACAGGTAAAACAGCTTGTAGTATCACATGAAATAGATGAGCAAGATAACGTAGGAAGAACAGCTCTCTTTTTTGCTGCAGATAATAATAATCTTGAACTTGTGCAAGTACTTCTTCAAAAAGGAGCGAATCCTTGTTTTCAAACGCAGTATGCTCAGAGCATTGATCATTATGTACATCAGAACTCAAAAATACTTCCTTCAGTAAGAGAGGTAATAGAGCAAGCGGCACAAGAGTATCGTGCTCTTCTTAAGGAAAAGAGGACAAAAGAAAATAATGAGCGGCAACGAAAGTTTGTTCTTTTGCATGATTATATTATGAAGAATGATGTAAGCAAAGTTCCTTTAGAGATCATTTCGCAATTTAATAATCAAGCTATGAGTAAGGATGGCTGTACTCCTTTACTCTATGCAGTGCGAGAGCGCAAGTATAATGCAGTATCTCAATTACTTGCTTTAGGAGCATCTACTCAAGCTGAAGATAGTAACAATAGAGATGCTCTTTGTATTGCACTTGATAATGAAGATAGTGAAATGGTATCTTTGCTTATTGCAAGCGGAAAAGTGAGAGGATCTAGTATAGAGCATAATTTTACGGCTGTGCTTACACATAAAAAGTACGCACGTGCACGACTTCTTGCCCAAAAAGCACTGTACACTGTCTATAGTTTTATCCGCAAAGCCATAACAAAGCATGAAGTAAGCACAGTGGAACTTATCTTTCAAGAACATATTATTGAACTTACACCAGAGCAAGCAGGACAACTTCTGTTTGAAGCTATTCAAAGCTTAGATGAAAGTATAGTTAAAATCATGCTTAAATACTGTGCTTTTGGTATTGATTATGCTTATGAAAGAGGAGAAACTCCGCTTATGAGAGCGGTAAAGTTAGAGCGTTATAGTATTGTTGAACTGCTTTCTAATGCTGGTGCAAATATACATCTGAAAGATAAAGATGGTGCTAGTGCTCTAGATCATGCAAAATATAATGCTCATTTATGCAATCTATTAGAAACTCCTGAGAAAAGGAAAAAAGAAGAAGCTCTGAGAGTACAACACTTACAAACTAAAGAGCTTGTACAAAAGAAGCTCGAAGAAGAAGGGTGTACTCCGTTAATGATAGCTGTTCATTTTGGTGAAAAAGAAGCTGTTCAACGTAGTAATGATGACGTAAATGCATGTGACAAATCAAAGCAGACTGCTCTTATGATTGCAGCTTGTCAAGGAGCGAGTGATATGGTTCGTATGCTTCTTGCAAAACAAGGTGTCAAGGTAAATCAGGCAGATGTAATAAGCAATACTGCTTTAATGTATGCAGTAAAATACAAGCACTATGAAATTGCACAAGCTCTTATAGCTGCAGGGGCGGTTGTATGCTTTGTAAATAAAGCTGGTGAAAGTATTATGCAACTGCTTGAGATGCAAGAAGTTCCTCCATTTGTTAAAGAATCTGCAAAACGAAAACTGCGGCAAGAGTTATCTATATATCTAAGCTTAGGAGCAAAAATGTCTGTTCCTGCTGAAATTGCAACTTATTTTGATAGATTTAAATTTCATTTAAGGAAGTTGCATGATGATGATAAAATATACCTTATTAATCAGGTTGTTGGATTAGGTCGAGCAGATATGCTTAAGATGCTTCTTAATGTTATGCCTTATCCACAAAAAAAGCAGGAAAAAGCGCTTCTTGATCCTTTAGAATATGCTGTACAATGTAATGATTCTGCGATCGTTATTACTCTTCTAAACTATTATACTTGTATTCCTGCTAAGATAGTACTGTCTGCCTTAGAAGCAGGTAAACTTGCATTAGCACAGCTTTTATTAAATACAGGTACTGTAGAAATGGGTGGTAATGAAGAGAGTGTTAGCATATTTTCAGCACTTTGTGAACATGACAAAGAAGGCGTTGTCCTACCACGCTTTATTACAGGCTATATAAAAGACGTAAATCACAACTATAGTGGTGTTCATCTTCTAGGTGTTGCCTGCCGGGTAGGTAATAAAAAAGCAGGAAAACTTTTATTGCAAGCAGGCGCCTCTATTGATCAGGCTGATAGTGAAGGATGGACTGCTTTACAAGATGCTGCAAATAAAGGAAACCTTGAGATTGTTTCTTTACTTCTTAAGCGTGGAGCGAATGTGAATGCTCAAGATGAGGAAAAGTGTACTGCGTTAATGCATGCGGCTGAAGAAGGATATGCAGATGTAGTAGCAGCGCTTATAAAAGCAGGCGCTCATGTAAATACTTCTGATGTTAAAGGATTGACGGCATTATATTCGGCAATTGTTAACAATCATTCTGCTATCGTATATCAACTTGTACAAGCTGGTGTACCCGTAGATGGTAAAATTGCTGATGGTCATACAGCTCTTCTTATTGCAGCAGAACAAGGCAATCTAGAGGCAGTAAAATTATTACTACATTTGGGCGCAAATCCTAATCAGACGTGTGATCATGCTCATACAGCTCTTTTGCTTGCTGCTTTAAGCGGACATAAGGAGATAGTAAAGGTTTTATTTGAAGCTGGTGCTTCATTAGATGCTCATTATAAAGAAGGAATTTCTGAGCTGCATATTTTTGATGAAAAGTATTTGCAAAGTAGAAGAATATTTAGAGAGCTTTTACTTTCTGAAGCTATTAAGGTAGATGTAACTAAGAAAGATGTTATCAATTTCTTTTGCTTAGCATGTGCAGTAGGAGAAGCCGAAATAGTGCACTATCTTATTAAAAAAGGAATAGATGTAAATGCTCAGGGCAGTCCAGGAATGATTCCTTTACGGTGTGCATGTGATAGAGGCCACGCTCAAATAGTACAGCTTTTACTAGCAGCTGGTGCACGTACAAATATTTTAGATGAAGCTGGCCTTACTCCTTTAGCAAAAGCATGTTCTATAGGAAGAGCAGATATTGTAAAGCTTCTACTTGAAGCAAGTGCAGATGTTAATGCTCAAGTAAGACTTAAGACATATTCTTCGCAGATGCCAGCGTATATTTTTATGAACCCTACAAGTCAGGCAGTCTGTGTTATTTTAGAAGCGGACACTCCTTTAATAATCGCATGCTATAATAATCATAAGGAAATCGTGCAGTTATTACTCTCTACGCGTAGAGTAAATCTTTCGCTTAAAAATAAAGAGGGTAGCACTGTGTTTGATATCGTGCGACCTGGTAAGTATAATGGAGGTATGGCACTTACTTTTAATACAGGTACAGGAAATATGACGTACGCTCAAAGATATAAAAAACATCAGTTAAGAGACATGGACGCTCGAGCATTAGAGATCAAAAAACTCGTTCTTGAATATGCAAAACAAACAAGTGCCGAGCAACCACCACACTAACGGAAGCGGGCTGTTGCTTAAATCGCAACAGCCCTTACTCTAAAAAATAAATCCTAAAATTTGTAGGACACATAATGTATATATTATTAGCGCTTTTTTTAAGCATAGTGCCGACTCTTTGGGCTATGGAAAAAGAGCAAGAGCAGATTATAGAAGCAGAAAGTTCGCTAGAACTTGTTCTTGATGGAGTACATCATATTTTACCACTAAAAGATGTCCTCAATCACCTCTATGGTTGCCAGCAAGTGCCAAAATCAAGAGAAGAGCTTACTATCTCTGGCTTTCATGTATATCCTTCAATAAAGACTACAAGTGATGGTAAAGAGACTATTAGTGCGTTTAGTCCTCTTCATAAAGTACTAGCATTAGGAGATATAACAAAGTTTCATAAGGGATATGTTGTCTACTTTGGCGTAGCATGCCCTAAGGCATTTTTTCCTGTAGGATGGCAGAGAAAGGATATTATTGCCTATATACATCGCCTTATGGCAGAAGGAACTGTAAAAATTAAAGAAGAGGCTCAAGAAAGCTCTAGCAGCTTTAAAACATATCAAGTTACTTTAGTGCCATCTCAAGCGCACTCAGAAGATACTCCTTTATATATGGTTCTTAAGGGATGTCCAAAAGCAGAAAGACTCATGCGCATTATTACTCTTTTTCCTCTTATTAAAGGAAATCTTTCTTCTCTTGAAGTGAGCGTTCATGCTTGTATACAAGAACAAAAAAAATATTTGCTTGAGCAAAGGCTTCCCTGCCAGCAAGCACAAAGGAAAAAACGAGTTAAAGTTTCAAAATTATTTACAGCTATAGAGCAAAAAGATTTTCAACGTGTAACACATCTTATTTCATTAGGAGCTAATATTGAAGGAGCTACTCAAGAAGGAACAACTCCTTTAATGAAAGCAGCACGAAGTGGAGAGTGGGAACTTGTATCTCTGTTGCTTCTTAACAATGCATCTAAAACAGCTTGAGATCATAAAGGCAATACTCCATTGCATTATGCAGTACTCTCAGGAGATTTCCACTGTGTATTAAGCCTTTTAGATAAAGAAACTATTAATAGGCCTAATAACGAAGGTATAACTCCACTTATGCTTGCTATTGATCAGAAACTTGTTGATATTGCAGAGCTTTTAGTACGTTTTGGTGCAGATACCAATTGCAGAGATACCTATAAGCGAACTCCTTTAAGTATGGCAGTAACTGCAGTGCATAGAAAGAAAGAAGATCTTTTGTTGTGTAAAGCTCTTATAGAGCTCTTGCTTATGCACGGAGCAGATAGAGATGCATATGATACAGACGAGATGACGGCTTTAATGCATGCAACGGACCTTGACCGTTTATCTTTTGTTGAACTCCTTTTGAGATTTTATGCAGATACAGAGATGAAAAATAAAAAGGGAGAATCTGCTTTAAGTTTAGCAAAAAAGCGTTCATATACTGCTATTGCACATTGTATTGAAAAACATATACAAGAAAAGCATGAGTGGTTACGAGAATGCGCAGCAACGGAACTTATGTATGCTGTTTTTACTGGTAATGAAAATAAGGTAAAAAAGATGCTTGCCTCAGGTGCAGATAGCAATGAGCAAGGGGCTTATGGTCATACAGCACTGTTTTTTGCTGTAGAAACCAATAACATAAAACTTTTACAACAACTTTTAGAGACTGATGCCGATCCTCGGCTTACAACTCCTTATAAATATCCGCTATATCAGTATGTACAAGAAAGCACACAGATAGACCAAAGGATAAAGCTTCTTGTAGAAAGACATATGGAAAAATATGCTGCTTCCTTCAAAGAGAAAGAGCAAAAAGAAAAAATAGTATTACAAGAGAAATTAAAAGCTTTGCAATCAGATCTTGCTCATGACTGTTTAACTCAAGCAGGAAGAGAAGCGCTTTCTATTTTGCAAGAGCGTAAGATATCTAAAGATGGCTGTACGCCATTTTTATACGCGGTACGAGAGAAGAAATATAACCTCGTAGAACAGATGATAAAAGAGCAGTTTGTCTCGTATGCTTTGGATGATAATAAGAGAGACGCTCTTTCTATTGCATGCGATAATGAAGATCTTATAATGATTAAGCTTCTTTTCAACCATGGTATACCAAAGGAAAGTACTATAGAACAGTGCTTTCAAAAAGCAATGACTACCCAAAAAAATGCTTTATTAGAGGTATTTGCGCATACTGTTCCTTATGTACTCATAAAGATGTTATATAATGCTCTTTCTAAACCAGATAAAGAATGCGTTGAGTTTCTTTTAGAGCATAGTGGTCTACAACTTGATGAGGTGCAGGCAGGTGAACTTTTAGTAGCTGCAGTACAAAGATCTACTACAGCTATTATTGACCTTATTATTGCATGCTATCCTGCTACTGTGATGTATGCTAATGGGTACGGAGAAACAGCGCTTATGATAGCTGCAAAAGTTCAGAGAGAAGATGTTATAACTCGATTATACAATGCAGGTGCATCTTTAGAAAGTAGAACAACCAGTGGGCGTACTGTGTTTGATTATACACATTCTAAAAGTCCTGTCTTTATGCTATTACAAAAGATTGAGCAAGCGAAAGTGAAAACAACTGTTCAAGCACAAGAGCGAGAACACATACAAAAGACAGTTGAAGGGCTCAGAATCCAAGGATATTCAGCTTTAATGATAGCTGCTCATTATAATGATGATAAAGCTATTGAGAATGATATAACATGTGATGTTAATTGCGCTACTAAAGATGGTACAACGGCTTTAATGATAGCAGCTCAAAAAGGACATCTAGAGGCAATAAGAGCGCTTGTGAAAAAACAGGGATGTAATAAAAACCAAAAAGATAACCAAGGTTTAACTGCTCTTATGTATGCTGTGCTTAATAAGCATCATACTATTGCAGAAGAGTTAGTGCGCAGTGGAGTAGCTGCTTTAATTGTTGATAATAACCAAAGAACGGCTTTTGACATGCTTAATTTAAAACTATCTGCTGTGCAGATGGAAGAGCTGTTTAAAGTAGCATCGAATATAGTAAGTTTAAAAGCTACAGCCACTCATATAAAAGAACTGCTTCTAGCAGCTGAAGTAGGAGAAATTCAAGCAATTATTGATAGTTTGTCAGAAGATGTTTCAACTGTAGAAAAAGAAAAACGCTTTGATGAGATTAATGCTCGTACGCCTTTTAACTTTTTTAGAACAAAGTTTAAAGAAACAATTATTGCGGTTCTGTTGAATAATGGTCATCTTGATAGTGTTGAAATACTTCTTAAAAAAACAGATCATTTATCAATGCTAAAAACCTGGAATATAGAAATGCAAGATGAAAGTGCATTTGAAAAAGCTCAATTGCTTATTAGATATGGAGCTCCTGTTACATGGCGCATGCTTCTGAATCTTATACAAAGAAACTTTTCTGAAGATACTATAAAGTTCTTAATTGAATATTGTCATGAATCTGTATCTGAAAACAGGCAGCTAGCTTCGAATGTTTTGGTTGAACTCTGTAGGCGCATAAGAAATGATTTTCCTGGCTTGATACTTCATAGACTCCTTCATATAAACAACGTTAAGGGGCTTATTGAACTTCTTGTAAAAAAAGGTGTCTCTCTCAATTGTTGTGATGAGACTGATGGCATTACTCCTTTGTTAGCTGCTTGTATGGAAAAGCAGGATGAGCTTATTACCTTTTTACTTGATGCTGGAGCCGATGTTAATATGGCAGATAAGAATGATGGTACTCCGCTTATGGTGGCAAGCCAGGCAGGACGAGTTCCACTGGTAAGGTTCTTTCTTAAAAAAGGTGCTCGGGTTAATTGTGCAAACAATGAAGGAAATACCGCTCTTCATCTTGCATGTTTTATGGGACATACGGAAGTTGTGAAACTTCTTTTGCAAGCAGGTGCGGATGTTTCTATAAAAAATAACATGAGCGGAAATGCTTTTAGAATTGCTATTGATAGAAAAACGAATGAAATAGCACGTTTACTGTTTTCTTACTATCCTTCTGTAGATAAGAATGATCATATGTGGCGTAATATATTTTGGAATGTAAGCTGTAGAGGTAATGAAGAAGTAGTAGAATTTTTATTGAGCCATGGCTTAGATATGGATAGCTGTGATGAAAAAAAGGCCTCACATATCCTCTTTGCTCCTGTGCTAGAAAATAGGCCTGATATGGTGCGGTATTTCTTAGATCGAGGAGCATCCGCTAACGTTAAACTTCCAGATGGACGAACTCCTTTAACAGTTGCGTGTGATAAGAATCATGAAGATATTGTGATACTACTTTTGGCTCGTGGAGCTTTAATAAACGCTGTAACGAAAGACAACTACAGTGCTCTTACCTATGCATGTACTAAAGGGCATGAACGGTTAGCGCGATTCCTTATAGCAAAGGGTGCTGATGTACATACTGTTGATAAAAATTTTAATCCTCTTATATCGGCTGTAGCGGCAGACCAAGTTGAAGTTGTGCGGTATCTTTTATCCCAGGAAATAAAAGACACGTATAAAGCTATGGCATTTGTTGCTGCCTGTCACCTTGGTAATTACCCAATAATTAAGCTTTTATTGGAAGCAGAAGTTTCACCTAACTCACTTGATAAGCAGGGAAATCCTGTTTTAATAAGATTATGTACTCTTAAAGATACTGCTTCTGTTGTTGAGCTTCTGATTAAGTATGGTGTAAATGTTAATAAAGCAGGGATAGATAAAAATACCCCTCTGTTGTGTGCTGCAGCAAGTGGATGTGCAGATACAGTAGAGCATTTACTAAAAGCTGGCGCTCATGTTAATATACAGGGAGTTCAAAGTTGTACTGCTTTAATTACAGCATCTTCTCATGGATTTTTAAGAATAGTCAATTCTTTGTTAAAGTATAAGGCAGATGTAAATATACAAGAAATTTCTGGCAATACTGCACTTATGCATGCGGCTATGAATAATCGTAAAGAGGTTGTGCAGGTGCTTTTGCAGCATGGTGCTGATTGCTCTATAAAAAATAACCAAAGGAAGGATGCGCTTACTCTAGCGTCTGAGTTAAAACATAAAGAAATTCAAGCTCTTTTACTTGAACATATACGTGCTAAGAAAAAATAAGTGAGATAAGCTATGTATAAATTTATTATCTTTTTAAGTGTGAGCAGTGCTCTTTTTGCAATGGAGAAAGAACAAACTCCCATTATAGAAAGTGAAAGCTCAGTAGAGCTTGTTCTTGATGGATATCATCACATTTTACCGTTAAAAGATGTTCTTAATCACGTTGTAAGATGCCAGAAAATATGTGTATCAAAAGACGTACATACGATTTCAGGTTTCCATGTATATGCACCAGCGCCCCATAAGTCTTTATTAAAAGAAGGAGTAACGCTTGGTACATTTACCCCTTTACATCAAGTTGTAGCCGTAGAAGATAGCGGAAAATTTCATCAAGGCTATGTTATACATCAAGGGGTAGCAGACGTAAAAACATTTTTCCCAGTTGGTTGGCAAAAAAAAGATGTCATTGCCTATATACATCGTCTTATGACAGAGGGAACGGTACATATACAGGAAGAGAAACGTGAAAGCTGTAGCATGTATAAAACCTATATCGTTACTGTTATACCTGCTTCTGGTAATAATGAAGATGTACCAGTACAGATGGTAATAAAGGGATGCCCTCGTATTAGTAAAAGCATGCACATTCTTACGCTCTTTCCTCTTATAAACAAAAAGTTGCCACATATTGAACAAGATATACGTGAGCTTGTGCAGCGGCAAAAAACATATAATGTCTCTAAGAAGGTGCCTTCACAGCAACAACAAGTGGCAAGTTATATAAAAGTTCCTAAGCTTATAGAAGCAGTAGAGCAACAGGATTATCAAAAGGTGTTGAATATGCTTTCTATTGAAGCGGATCCTGAGGTAACTACTTCTGAGGGAGTTACTCCTCTTATGCGAGCAGCACTTTCAGGTAATACTGAACTCGTTTCTTTACTTCTTATGCATGAAGCTTCATGTGCTACAAGTAATAAAAAAGGCGCTACGCCACTCCATTATGCAGCTCAGGGAGAGAGTTTCCGTTGTGTATTAATGCTTTGTGATCTAGATACGATTAATAAGCAAAATAATGACGGCCATACACCGCTTATGCTTGCAGCTACCTATAAACATATTGATAATGTAGAATTATTACTCCGTTCTGGTGCAAACCCGCATATACAGGATAAGTATAAAAGAACCGCTTTAATGTTAGCAGTACAAGCATTGCAAGAAGAGAAAGACGATAATGACAGATGCAAAGCTATTATTGAGCTCTTGCACGAGCATAATACAGACGTAGATACACAGGATAGCGAAGGAAATACTGCGTTAATGCATGCAGTTATGCTTGATAGATTGTCCTTAGTAAACCTTTTGTTAGACTATGGTGCAGATGTTAGTCTGGTAAACGCAAAAGGAGAAACAGCTTTAGTGCTGGCTAAAAAGTATAACGGTAAAGCCATTGTACAGAGCATTGAGCAGTTTATGCAAAAAAAACGTGCATGGCTTGAAGAAAACAAAGCAACAGAACTTATGTATGCAGTACACACTAAGAATGTAAGCGCAGTAAAAAAACTTCTTGCTCAAGGTGTTAATGTCAATGAGCATAATGAGTATAATGTAACTGCTCTCATGTATGCAGTAGAACATGAGCATCAGGAACTTGTAGAGATACTTCTTCAAATGGGAGCAGATCCTCGTATACTATCTCCTTATGGCATAAGCATTTGTGATTATGCTCAAAAACATAAAAGCAAGCTCATTGCTTCAACGCTTTTAACCGTTGTAGAAGGGCTTAATGCACCTTTGCGTGAAAGAGAGCAAAAGGAGAAAGAAGCTCTGCAACAGAAATATCAGGTATTGCAATCAGATATTCGTAAGGGTTCTTTAACTGAAGAGAGAAAAGCAGCATTGCTTCTTTTTAAGAATAAAAAGATAAGCAGAGATGGCTGTACGCCATTTTTATATGCAATCCGAGAGAAGAAGTATGAATTAGCGCAGCAAATAATTGAACTACAATGTGCTTCCACATCTTCGGTTGACGATAAACAACGTGATGCCTTTGTTATAGCTTTTGACAATAGAGATACTGCTAGTATGAAACTTCTTATTGAACATGGGATAATAAGAGAGGAAAGTATACTTACGTGTTGTAAAAGAGCGTTAGATAACAAAGATATTGAACTCGTTCGTTTTATAGCTTCTCAGCTTCCTACGTTAGTATATAAAATGATTTTGAATATAGCTCGTGAAGGTGATATTAGTCTCTTTAATCTATGTCTTGCTCAGGAAATAGTTAAGTTTGGGGTACAGCAAGCAGGAGAAGCTCTTTTAGAGCTTGTAAGTACCTGTTCTGTAGAAATAGTCGAGGCATTTCTTACTTATTATCCTCGTGCGCTTGACTATGCTAATGAGCACGGAGAAACTATAGTAATGCGAGCAGTAAAATCTCATAATATAAAAATGGTTACTGTGTTGTGTTCATCGGGAGCTGATATACATGCTAAAACTAAAGCAGGACATACTGCTCTATATTATGCTCAATCGCAGACTCCTCTTGTTGCCTGTTTGCAAGAGTTTGAGCAAAAAAGAAAAGAAGAGGCGTTGCAAGCACAAGAACATGAACGAAGGCAGAGGGTAACTGAGGAACTTAAAGCACAAGGCTATTGCCACGCAATGATAGCAGCCTATTTTAATGATCATCAAACATTAAGGCAAGGTATAACTAGTGATCTTAACTATGTACATGAGCGCGGGATAACCCCTTTAATAGTTGCAGTACAACAAGGCAATACAGAAGCAGTTCAAGCGCTTTTGGAATGTCCACATCTTGAGCTTAATACACAAGATAATCAAGGGTGTACAGCTCTTCATTATGCAGTTTTAGGAAAGAGGTATGAGATAAGTAGTATGTTAGTTCAAAGTGGAGCTTCAGTTTTGTGTAGAAATAAGGCAGGCAAAACTATTTCTGATCTTATTAACTTTAAAGGGATTCCCCAAACGCTCAAAGAGCTCGTAAAACAGGCTGAAACGCGTGAAATGGAAATACTTTGTAGAAAATTAGCTGCATTTTCAGAATTAACTGAGCTCTCACAAGAATCTGTTGGTGAAGAATTTGAGACACTTAACAGGAATAGCTTTCTTGAATTGCTCAATGATAAACACAAACTAGAAATTATAGAGTACTTGATTAAAGAGAAAAAAACAGGAGCACTTAGACTTCTTTTTGATAAGGCGAAGTATGGTTATCTTGTCAAAAGTAAAGAAGTGGAGAACTTTCTTTTTTCTTATGGAGTTACCTATGATCTCATAAAGCTCTGTTTAGACTATGGGCTTCCTGCCACTTATAAAATGCTCTTTCTTGTTCTTGCAGTGGATGCTTGGGATATAGCTGAGCTGCTTGTACAAAAAGGAAATTTAGATATATCCACGATATCAGATTTTAGTGAAGAGTTAAAAGATTTCATTATTAGGAACAAAGTAACAGCTTTAGAATTTCTTTTAAAACAAGGCCTACCAATTAACATCCAAGACAAAGATGGCTCAACTCCTTTAACTTATGCTTGCGATGCAGAATCAAAAGAAGTGGTTGAAATGCTTTTAAAAGTACCCTCTATAGATATCCATCATGTTAATAAACGTGGATGGACTCCCCTTATGGCTGCATGTATTCAAGGGTCACGAGAAATTGTAGAAATTCTTTTACGTGCTGGTGCTTGTATAACTGAAAGCGATCCTTGCGGAGCAATTGCTCTCAGTGCAGCATGTATCTCAAAAACAAAAGATAGAGACGTTGTAAAAATGCTGCTTTGCCACGGAGCAGATCCAAAGTACGTTTTACCTAATGGCAATACCGTTCTTCATTGTGCGTGTGATAGCAGTGTGCCGGAAGTGGTAAAGTGCCTTATTGAAGCAGGTGCAAATCCACATGCCAGAAATACTGCTGGTATGACTCCCTTAATGCAAGCGCTTATAAAAGGTAATGAAGAAATAGTACAACTGCTTCTTTCTCTTCCACATATAGATGTTGAAGGATGTGATAATAATGGTAATAGTCCCTTAATTCTTGCACTATCACAGGGGTCCTATGAAACTGTTAAGCTTCTTCTTGAATATGGTGCCAATGTTAATAGACTTACCACACAAGGTGGGACTCTGCTGCTTGTAGCTTGTGAAAAACAGGATGAAAAACTTATGCAATTACTTCTTGATGCAGGTGCTGATATAGACCAACAAAATAAATTAGGAGGTACCCCACTTATTGGTGCCTGTGAGAAGAAAAATAAAGAGCTTGTGACCTTATTGCTTGAAAGAGGAGCAAACATAGAAAAATCAAATAAGTTTGGTGGCAATCCTTTGTTAGCGGCAGTAGAAGTAAACTCTTTAGACATAGTACAGCTTTTACTGAATAAAGGAGCTTGTCCAAACGTTCAGAACTTTGCAGGAGGTACACCATTAATGGGCGCAGCTGAGCGTGGCTCGTATGATATAGTAAAGCTTCTTGTAGAAAAAGGAGCAAAGCTTGATATAGTTAGTAAAGAAGGATGTACTGCATTACTATTTGCTTGTATGAATCAACGCCTAGATGTAGCGCGATATCTTATTGAAAAAGGGGCATCGATTAATATACAGAATAAAATAGGTAATACAGCACTTATACTTGCATGTGATAATAGAACTCTAGGCTCTAGTTTAACGGTAGAATCTACAAAAAAGCAGGAAGAACTAGTAAAGCTTCTTTTACAAGCGGGAGCTAATGTGCAATTGAAAAATCAAGATGGCTTTGATGCAATTGATTTAGCAGGTAAAGTTAGTGCTATAGGAGTTAAAAAGATTCTTACACAACATATGAAGAAACTACAAAGAAAAGGTCCAAAGCTCAAAAAAGAACTTGCAGAAGTACGACAGATCCTTGACGTTGGCAGTCTTGCTAGAAAAGAAATGCAAGAGTTAGAAGAATGTTGTAAAAAAGCTAATCTTGATGGTGGAGGTGAAGCTCTTTTCGAAGAAAGGATAAAAGAGTTTGAAGAACGTTACAAAAAACAGGATGAAGAGAAAAAGTGATGCTTGCTTTCGAGAGCCAATTTGCTAAAGTAAGACAACTGTGGTATACTTATAAAAATACTATTATGCAATTGATTTTAGTTGTATCATGATTTTACATAGTGATCCTTTACTTTCCATTTATTTTGGTGATGCTCGTACAGGGCTAGCACGTGATGTATGTACACAAGATTGTGCACAAGAAGAGTTGTGGAAAAACAGCTCTTTAAATCGCATTAAAAAACTTATGCAGCTCGAAAAGCTTCTGTTCTTAAAGCAAACACACAGTGATAAAGGAATAGTGGTATCTCCAGATAAGGCAATAGCGCTTATCAAGCATAAGGAAGAGGGTGACTACCTCGTTACACAATTAGGACATATAGGCTTAGGAGTATATACTGCTGATTGCCTTCCTATTGTTTTTTATGATAGTCTTTCACATGCTATTGGTATTTGCCATGCAGGATGGGTGGGATCAGTAAGCAACATAGCGATCAAGACAGTACAGGCAATGGAAAAAGAATGTGGTACAAAGCTTGAGCATATACGAATATTTTTTGGTCCTTCAGCCCGTGGTTGTTGTTATAAAGTGACTCCTGATTTTGAAAATAATCTTAAAGGATTTGATCTTACTGATCAGGTACTTTTTTACCATAGACAGGACCTCTATTTTGATTTGCCTCTTTTTAATAAGCTATTGCTTGAAGCATACGGAGTAAAAAAAGAATCTTTCCATTGTAACTATAATATTTGTACAATATGTCATGAGTCTTTTTGCTCACATAGACGCCAAGGAGCACAAGCAGCACGGCAGCTTACTATTGTAGCTCTTAAATAACTGCTCGAGTAGTGACTCGCTTGTAAGAGTATGATATAATAGTGTGTATTTATCTTCTGGAGAATAAAAAATTTATAATTAAGGATAGAGATGATTGCAGCAATACTTGCAAAGATTTTTGGAACAAATAACGCGCGGCAACTTAAAAAGTTGCAGCCACTAGTTAGTAGAATTAACGAACTTGAACGAACAATTGAAACATTATCAGATGAGCAGCTTACTGCAAAAACAGGTGAGTTTAAAGATCACCTTGAACGAGGAAGATCGCTTGATGATATTCTGCCTGAGGCATTTGCTGTTGTTCGAGAAACTGCACGACGAAAGATAGGGCAACGCCACTTTGATGTACAGCTTATTGGTGGGATGGTATTACATCAAGGTAAAATAGCAGAGATGAAAACAGGGGAAGGTAAAACCCTTACTTCTACGTTGCCTTTGTATCTTAATGCACTTACAGGAAAAGGTGTTCATTTAATTACCGTTAACGACTATTTGGCTCGTCGTGATGCTGAATGGATGAGCCCTATTTATAACCACTTAGGTCTTTCTCTTGGTATTATTCAAAATTCATCTTCTGATCAAGATCGTAAAAATGCATATAATGCTGACATTACGTATGCTACAAATAATGAGCTTGGTTTTGATTATCTGCGTGATAATATGAAGTTCAGGCTAGCAGATTATGTACAACGAGATCTCAGTTATGGTATTGTCGATGAAGTTGACTCTATCTTGATTGACGAAGCACGAACACCGCTTATTATTTCAGGATCATCTGATGAAAGTAGTAAGCTTTATGTAGATGCAAATAGAGCGATGTTTAACCTTGTGCAAGGAACCGATTACGAAGTTGATGAAAAAACTCGTTCTGTACAGTTAACTGAGTCAGGTAATGACAAGATTGAAACATTCTTTGGTATTGAAAATCTCTATGCTCTTGAAAATTTAAAGCTCTTGCACCATGTAACACAGGCTTTACGAGCGCACGCACTCTTTAAGCGCGATGTACATTACGTGGTAAAAGAAGATCAAGTGCTTATTGTAGATGAATTTACTGGGCGTATTTTGCCAGGTAGACGGTATAGTGATGGACTGCATCAGGCAATTGAAGCAAAAGAAAATGTTCGTATTGAACGTGAATCACAAACGCTTGCTTCTATAACTCTTCAAAATTATTTTAGGCTTTACAAAAAGCTTGCGGGTATGACCGGTACGGCAAGCACTGAGGCAGAAGAGTTTCATAAAATTTATAAACTGGATGTTGTTAGTATTCCAACTAATCAACCAATGATCAGAATTGACCAAGCAGATCTTATCTTTTTAACAAAGAATGCTAAATACAAAGCAATTGCTGAAGATGTAAGACAGCGCCATGAAAAAGGACAACCGGTACTTATTGGTACTATTGCAATTGAGACTTCTGAATTGCTGAGTATGATTCTTACTGCTAGTAATATTCCTCATGATGTTCTTAATGCTAAAAATCACGCGCGGGAAGCAGAAATTGTAGCTCATGCAGGTGAACAAGGCCACGTGACTATTGCTACTAATATGGCAGGTCGCGGTACTGACATTAAGCTTGCTCCAGAATCAGTACAAGCAGGAGGGCTCTATATTCTTGGTACTGAACGGCATGAAAGTCGCCGTATTGATAATCAGCTTCGTGGTCGTTCTGGTCGTCAAGGAGATCCTGGTGAATCGCGCTTCTATATCTCTTTAGAAGATGACCTTATTCGTATCTTTGCTGGAGATACCATTAAAAAGAATATGCAGCGTATTGGTATGACAGAAGAAGAAACTATAGAATCAGGCTTTATCTCTAAGCGTATTGAGGCTGCACAAGAGAAAGTAGAAAAACATAATTTTGATATTAGACGTAACCTTCTTGAGTATGATGATGTATTAAATCAACAAAGAACAGTTATTTATAAGGTTCGTCGAGAAGTGCTTGAAGGCGAAGAGCATATTGCAGTGCTTGTCCATGATATGATAGAAAGTGCTCTTTTAGATGTTGTTACAGCCCATGCACAAGGACGTACGCTTACTCAAGAAGCAGCTCAAGAAGTTGTAAAAGCAATTGCTCATATGACAGGTATAGATGAAAAAGAGTTTACGAGCCAAGGATTTGATGGCATAACTGCACCAGATGCACTTCAAGATAGACTGCTCCAGTTTCTCTTGCAACGCTACAATACTACTCTTGAACAAGCTCGAGCACAACAGAAAGAAGAGATGATGCGCGAAGCTCATAAGTGGGTAATGCTTGAAACAATTGATCAATCATGGAAGCAACATATGCTTAACCTTGATCACTTAAAAGAAGGTATTAGCTTACGTAGCTGGGGTCAAAAGAATCCGCTTATTGAATATAAGCGTGAAGCATTTGCTATGTTTGAAGATATGATGCGCGAAATTCGGGCAGAAGTTGTACATCATGTATTCCATATTAACATTGAGCACTTCAACTACCATGAATTTGAAAGAAGACGTGAGCGCGAATTTGAAGAGCTTAATCTTATGGGACCAGAAGATCCAACGGCAGATATTCAAGTAACTCATCAGCGAACTGCTGATAAAGTTGGTCGTAATGATGAATGTACCTGCGGCTCCGGTAAAAAATATAAAAAGTGCTGCGGTAAGAAATAACAGAAGAGGGAAGCTATGCTTCCCTCTTAATTTTGACAGAATCACCGACTATGTCGAAAATAGTTTACTTTAGTAGAGTAAATAGCATCTTCTTCTTCTTTTAAACTCTTCTAAGCTAAGAGCCCATAATGCCCGAATCTCTTTAGATGATTCTTTATTCTCAATAGCTTTCAAGGTCTTTGATTGGCACAGTAATGTATTAAATTGTGAAAAATTAAGCTGATTTGGATATAACGTGTATAATGCTTGTGCAAGTGTAATACCAACGTCTATGGCAGAAAAAAGCGTTCTATCAAGAACAATAATGTTGACGCCCTTACAGAGCTCATCCTTAAATATGTTTCCTCTAGGAGTAAACTGTACAGGTACAAAAGTAACACCCTTAAGATCTGCTTTATGCAACTCAGCGTATAACTGTAACTCATTAATATAAGGCGCTCCTACTACCTCAAATGGTGTATCGGTTCCTCGTCCTACTGAGAGGGCCATTCTTTCAAGGAGTCCTATACCAGGATATAACGTAGCTTGTGTGAGGCTACGCATGTTTGGTGAAGGGTTTGTCCATGGCTGTCCTGTCTCACTAAACCACTGCTCTCTTTTCCATCCCTGTACAGGAATTACCACTAAGTCGAGATTCAGTTCTTTTTCCTTATTAAACATGCATGCTAATTCTCCTACTGTCATACCATGCTGTACTGCAATTGGATGATATGCTGTAAAGCTTGGCTTATCGACAAGCACAGGCCCATCGACAGTAACACCATTAATAGGATTTACTCTATCAAGCACAAAAAATTTTAATCCTGCTTTTGCTGCAGCTTCCATACAAAGGCCTAAAGTAGAGATATACGTATAGAATCTACATCCAATATCCTGTATATCAAATACAAGAGCAGTAAGCCTCTTAAGCTGTTCTGGTTGTGGAATACGTGTAGCTCCATATAAACTATAAATAGGCAGTCCAGTTTTTTCATCTTTGCTATCATCTACCTGTGTATCTACGAGGCCACGTATACCATGTTCTGGACTAAAAAGTGCCTTGAGTGTTACTCCAGGCGCTTTATACAGTAAATCAATGGTACTTGTTCTTTGATAATTATGACCTGTATGATTGGTAATAAGCCCTATAGTATGGCCTTTAAGTTGTGTATACTGATCTTTTACAAGCACATCAATACCATTAAGTACTGGCGGTTCTTCTAATGCACAGAGTGAAGTACAAAGAAATAGAGAGAAGAGAAAAAGTATTTTCATAGAGCCCTCACAGGTAAAGAGTGAAACTAACGGGCTCTAGTATAGCATAAAAAAGGCCGAGGGAACTTCCCTCGGCTCTTAAGTAGTTACTTAACTGACTTTAACAGATACTGCTCGTTGAGAGTTTTTTTGCTCTTCAACAATAGTTACCTTTTGACCTTCAAGAAAGTCTCTAAAGCCACCGTGGCTTTTTGGCTTTACAAGAAGATTTTGCGTTTCGTTTGCAACTTCTTCTTGAGAAAGCTCGTCAAACCGTTTAGGTAACTCAGCAATGTTAAAGGTTCGTTTAATCAACTCGCCTGCTAGCGCTGCAAGACCGATGCTCTTTGAGCTTATATTACGATAAGCTTGGAGAGCAAAGTCTTTATCAACCTCTGATTTCTCTCCTTTGGCGTCGCCTTTTTGTACAATTGTACAAACGATGCTATTCCAATATTGATCATCAAGAGCATATGCCAAAGAGCATATACTGAAAATAAGAGAGTATAAAAGTGCTTTTCCTATCATAGTAGTTCCTAGAGTATTATCTGACCTTGTATTCCAATATAACGACTATCTCCTGTATTTGTTACAGCATTAAACGCTGGTGTCATGAGACGACGCATTTTTTCCTTAACCTTTTCTTGCTTGTTTTGGAAGGCAAGACCATAGATATCCATAAGTTTATAAAGGGCGCTCAAGCGAGTATCGTCTTTGTCTGCTTTATCAGTAGCTGTAATAAGCTCTTTAGCTAAAGCATCAACAGTACCTTCATCAAGTTTCTCTATAAGCTGTATGAATTCTTCTGGTTTATGTGCATCTAGAGTTATGTTACCTGCTTTAAAAGTAGGAGTATTTTGTGCTGCTGCATCGAGTGTAATAACAACCTGCGATGGTTGTGTTACGGGCGTTACTCGAGCAGGTGGTACTGGTCCCTGAGAAGAAGCAGGAGCAACAGCAGGTGCAGCACTTCTACTTGGTACAGGAGGTACTTCTTGAGCTTTCAATAACTGTGCCTTTGCTTGTAGCTCTGCTCGATGTATAAGTGCCTCTGTTTGTCCAGGTTGAATAGCAAGTTTTACTTGTTCTATTTTATCTAAAAGTTCGCTATGTGGTTCAATTGCACGAAGCTTGATCACAGCGTTATCCTTATCGAGATCTTCAAGGCGAGCAGTAATCGGTCCTACATGCTTCTTGTATTCAGTTATAGCTTCTTCTAGCTTATCATGAGTTACATGAGCACCGCTCATTAAGCCAATAAGTTTACCTTTTGCTTCTCTAAATTGGTTATATCGTTCAGCAAGATCAGTTACCTTTCTGCTTACTGCTTCAACAACCTGCTTGGCTTCTTCTACAGCTTTCTTCTCAAGCTCTGCTTGCTGAGCCTTAAGCACGTCAATTCTTTTAGCAAGAGGAGAAAGATCAAGAGCTGCAATCTCTTTGCGAGCAGTTTCAAGAGCGTTTCTTAGATTAACTTCTTGAGCAGGTTTTACTTTTTCAACGTTTTCTAGAGCCTTGCCAAGAGCACTTACAAGTTCCTTCTTCGTTGTATCAAGTTTTTTGAGCCTAGTGTCTAAATCTGCAATAGAAAGAGCATTCATACCAGCTAAAGCCGTTTGCACGTCTTTACGCACATTTTCTGCCATATGCATAAGGCCTTCTACTTCAGCACGAAGTGCTTCATCTTGTCCTATACGGGTCTTTACCTTCTCAAACTCTTTTTGAACTCTTTTAAGTTCTTGTGCTTTAGCATCTCTGTCGTGACGCGATTCTTGAGCACCCTTAAGAGCATGTGCAGATTGTTGAACAGCACGTTCTTTTTCATTTCGAGGAACATGCTGATTTTGAATTATAAGCTGTGCTGAGAAGTTAAAATCTGAAGCACTTTTTTCAGTCGCTGCAACAGCTTGTTGATACTGAGCATAACGAGCTTGTGCATTAGTAATGTCGTTAGTAATATGTACAACATCCGGTTGAGGACCAACAGCAAGACGTGCTCTTACGTCAAGAAGACTTTGTTCAAGATCTTTTTTGATAGCATCTTTTTTGCTTACTTCTTGAGCTAAGTGTACAGAAGCTTCTTTTACCTGTTCACGTAATTTAATTACTACCGCTTGATTAGCAGCTTCTCGTTCAGCACGTAATTGTGCTTGCTGTGCTTCTTGTGCTTTACGTGCAGCTTCTAATTGTTTAGCTTGTTGAGCAGCAAGTGCTTGAGCAGCTTTTATTCTAGCTGCTTTTTCTTGAGCTTCACGTGCTTTTTGTGCTTGTCGTAATTGACGAGCTATTTTACAAGCTGTTGCTTTCGCTTTTCTTAATTGAGCTTTTTGTTTTGCTTTATAAGCATGCGCTTTTTTTCGAGCAGCAGCTCTTTTTTTAGCAAGTGTTGCTTTGCGTGCTGCAGCCTTTTGTAAAGCAGCGATTCTCGCTTTACGCTTGTCATGCTTATCTTGATGATGTTTTTGTTTTTGCTTACGCTCTTGTTTATCTGGGCGTTCAGCCTTTACCGAAGGTTGAACAGGTAAAACCTGCTTAGGTGCAACTCGAGGAGCACGTCTTGAGAATACAGGAGCTCTTCCAGCTCTTATTGCAGCAAGCTCTTCCTGCCGTAATTGGGTAATATTTTTCTTAAATCTGTTTATAAGCATTGCATTTGCTAATCTCTGGTTCAGCGGAGAAAGCCGATTAAACTCAGCAATGAGCTCACTTCTGTTTACCATACCAGAGGGGGCGATATACGACTTTCTAAAGTCGTCAATACCCACCACACCAAAGAGGCTGGTAGAGAGTATTGTACAGCCTAAAAATAGCCACAATTTATTTTGCATAGTGTTTTCCTTTATATATTAAAAAGTAAATCCAAATTTACCCCATACAAGCCATCTATCTGGGGTTGTATTAATCTCATTTACTGCAAACTCATATGAACCACCAAATGCTACAAAAAGCGGACATTCACGTTCCCACTTATATCCTAATGAAGCATACAACGTATACGAAAGTGTAGCAGGATGAGCTGCAGATTCTAAATCTATATCACAATTTGTCAGTGCTTGATAGCGTTCTGCAAACGTAAATACTGATTGTTGGAAATTGTTTTTAATGGTGCGTGCTGCAGTGGTAGTACCGTTTCCGTTCACCCCCTTCAACGCTACTGTACTTATAGAGGTATCTCCCTCAAGTTCAACTACTTCTGCCTGACGTGCAAAAAAGTTATAACCAAATTCTGCTATCCAACTTGCACAATCCCTTTGCCATGAGAATACAAATCCTGTATTAAAATTAGCTGACAGATGTGCACTTACTTCTACACACTGCGTAAATACATTAATACCTGACGTGCCACTGTTAGGATTGTTAGTTGCTGCAGCAGTAGCTGCGTCTTCTGAAGTTCTATAAACTTCCATATAACGACTCCACGGTCTACCTATTAAATCAAATGTACGTATTTGATGGTTTCTAAACAGATATCTTGTAACCCCATCAACATACATTGATAAATTATAACAGCTTTTTTTCCATAATTCAAATCCAATTGTATTGCCAAGCAGAAATGCAAAATGATGGTTGTTGCCGACAATAGGCTCAAAAAGCACATGGCTACGTACTTTTGTACCTGTTGGAATGACGACTCCAAGATAAGAACTCAACGTACATGTTTCACAAGTAATGCTATTGTAGCCTATCTTCAGTTCAACATCAGCAACTCCCCATTCTACATGGCACTTTGAATCGATTTTGCCAAAAAGCCAGTTCTTCTGTCGTAATGCTTCACGCATTGTTCCTACTCGCAGACTATTATCTAAACCAATTTCATTACGAGCACCACCACCATTATTTTCTATCCTCTCGCGCACTCGCACTCTATTTTCTACACGCTCTACAGGAAAACCAAGCTCAAACCAAAAACGAGCACCACCATCACAACGACGTGTAAGAACCTGCTTATAAGCAAAGCCAATACCAAACACTTTATGCTCAGGCCTAAAACAAACACGACTTGCAAAATTCTCATTCACCGTATGAATATTAAAATGGCGTGCTTCCAAATCTTTTGTAAGACTACCATCTTCCGTATTTGCAGGATTAGCCTCTACCGTAGGATTAAATTCCCTTACATTCAAACAACAAGCAGTACATCCGCCAGGCAAAAAGAACCGTGCAATCTTACCGACACCCACATTATCAATTTGACCACCATACACCACCGTTTCAAATGCACCACCAATACCCTGCGTTTCATCCAACAAATCATTTCTAAAAAATGAAACTCGCAAAGGCGTACCCGACTGAAAAAATGGCCTTATCGAAAAGAATGTATGACTCGATACAACACTACGCGGATGTATCGCCGAACAAACACTTAGAGTTACTCCCAAAATCTTAAGCAGCTTTGACATGATTTTCTCCTTCCTTGAAAACTAAGCCTTGTTCTTTTGTACCACCTTCTTACTCTTAAAGTCAATTCTTCAGGCAAGGGCGCTGCCCTTGCAACCCGGCAGAGGCTCACCTCTGCACTCCACCGCATTTGCTCAGAGCTAAAGCTCCTCGCTTGTTCTTTTAAAGCAAAAAATCGTACCGATTTTTTGCAATAGCAGTCGCTCCGCGAAGTCAAGCAACCAGGGGAACCCCCTGGTTGCCCGTCACCAACTCACGTTTTATCCTCTAGTAGTCCATACTAATAAATAGAATGTTATAAGCAACTGCTTCTCTCCATTGCCACTCCTACATTAATCAAGCATGCTCAATATACTATAATAATAGCCATTTATACTTATCTTTGTTATGTATAAAACAGAAACCCTCAATTCTTGAATAATTCAAATAGAATGTTTTATATTAAAATAATAAAAGTTATAATATAAAGAGAGGGAGATATAATGAAAAAATACATAATTATTACGATTGTAGGAAGCTTCTTTAGCACCACTTTTGCTATGAAAACAGAACATAAACAAATACAAGAAGATGCATTTAAATACCTACCAGAAGAACTAAAAACAGGACCAGATCTACAAGCAGTACTACAATCTATAGATAAAGCAAAAGATTTAACTGAAGCTATGAACATTGTAACGAAGTTAAATGCACAAGGAGAACATACATCCTTATTTAATAACGACGAATTTATAAGAGCCTTCATCAACTACTTAGATAGAAAATTCCGTAATGTTAATAAACAACCATACATAGCTCAAAGACTTGCTCTACCAGCCATTAGCCATATGAAATGGGAAAATAACTATAACCAAGAAGAACAACTTCTTTCTACTATTAATAAAGGCAATGTAGACCAAGTAAAAGATTTTATAGAAAAACAAAAATGGAATCCTAATCGTAATTTTGGACAATCTACTCTACTTGGGCGAGCAGCATATACAGGACATTTACCTATAGTTCAATACCTAGTAGAACGCGGAGCAGACGTTAACAAGCCTGACAATAGAGGATTTACACCCTTAATGAGTGCTACCCTAGGCGGACATAAAAATATAGTAGAATTTCTTCTAAACAAGGGTGCCAATCCCAATACTCAAGACGACTATGGCTATAGAACCATAAGACTTACAGAACAGCCAGAGATACTCAAACTTCTTACAAAAAGATGAACTAGCACATAGAACACAAGAGGCTTATACTTTACATCCATCTTTTGCTATACTTGTAAAAATTGTATTAGTAAATTAAGAGAGGAACGCATGTTTATTAAATATTTTATTATAATAAGTGTTTATGTTACAACTTTTGGAATCTGTGCCATGGAAAGAGAACCAAATAAAACGCAGCTCCATAAAATTATTAATCTTTCTGATGAAGTAGTACGCATACTCATTACGAAAGATAAGACAGTACTAGACACAGTTAATGTAGATGAGAAAAAAGGAAAGATTGTTAATTTACCTTTAACTCCTTCATATACTCTTAAAGTGTTTCAAGGAGGAAAAAACATAGCTTCCTATACCCCTAGTGGAAGAACAGGCGCAATAGATTATATAGTCAACGGTCCAAGAGGGACAGGCGCTTATCAAACTGATTTGCCTAACATAGAGCCTATACAACCAGCAGATCAATTAGCAACTGCTATACGAATACAACCTCCTCTTGCAAAACCAGAAGAATCAGTGGTAATAAAGCGCGTTAATAATCTTTCTCCGTTTAACGTTAGACTACATGTAGGTAAAGAGACTTTTCAAGTTAAACCTAGTGAAGATAAAAAGCTTAATCTAGATGTAATAAGAACAGTACCTCTTACGATTATTACTATAGACTCTCAAAAGAGAGAACATACTGCTAGCTACAAACCAAGTGGTCGAACACCAACTCTTATTATTACTATTGATCCCGATGGCGCTATTTTTATAGCGGAAGCCGAAGATCAAGGTAAAGGTAAACACATCCAATTTAACCCAGAAGTTCAAATTAAACACATCCCTAAGGCAGGACACTAAGTATTTGATAGGGAAAGAGAAAGTCTTTCCCTTTAAGCACCCCTTTATCTTTTGGCAATTCGACTTATCTTGCTAAAATAGGTACATTAAGAAAAAAGACCGAACTATTTTTATAAATGGCAAAACTATGTTTAATCGCATCAAAGGAACTCAAGATTTTCTTGACCTTACCTTATTTAATTTTTTAATTGAGCAGCTTAAAAAGCACCTTACAACATACAATTTTACAGAGATAGCAACCCCTCTTTTAGAACCACTTGAGCTTTTCAAGCGCTCTTTAGGCACAGAAACTGATGTTGTTACCAAAGAAATGTACGTGGTAAAAACTGATTCTGATGAAGAATCAATATGCTTACGCCCAGAAGCAACTGCAGCAATTGTACGAGCCTTTGTAAACAATGGAGTAATGCAAACTCCATGGAAAGTATTCCTCTGGGGACCTATGTTTCGCCACGAACGTCCACAAAAAGGAAGATATAGGCAATTTCATCAAGCAAGCATAGAAGTTATTGGCTCAAGTTCCATTAACCAGGATGTACAACTTCTTAAGATGCTCGATAGATTTTTCTTTGAAGTACTTAAATTAGATACCTATGGTTTGCTTATTAACTTTTTAGGTTGTGCAGCTGACAGAGCCGTTTATCAAAAAGAATTGTATGCCTTCTTAGGCGATAAAGCATCACAAATTTGCCCTACCTGCCAGATACGTAAAGAAAAAAATATCATGCGCATCTTTGATTGCAAAAATGAAACGTGTAAAATATTATACAAGGATGCTCCAAAGATAGCAGACTATTTATGTCCTGCATGCGAAAAAGAATGGCAAGAACTCAAAAATAATTTAGAGCACCTTTCAGTTTCCTATTCCTATAGCCCAACACTTGTGCGCGGCCTTGATTACTACGAAAAAACAGTATTTGAGTTTGTAAGCACAGAACTTGGAGCACAAAATGCTTTCTGTGCTGGTGGTAGATATAATCAGCTTGCAAAGATTATTGGCAGTAAAGAAGATCAACCTTCAGTTGGTGCTGCTATGGGCATAGAACGATTACTTTTAATGCTTGAAAGAATAAAAGATAAACTGATACTGCCACAATTACCTGCACTTCATGTTATTATTCCGCTTACTCCTGAACAACAATCACTTGCATTACTTATAGCAGATGAACTGCAAGCACGAGGACTATGCACAGAGATACTTCTTGAAGGAGAGTCAATTAAAAGTATGATGCGTAAAGCAAACAAACTTTCTGCTAAGTATGCTCTTCTTATAGGACCAGAAGAACAAGCTCAAAAGCTTATTACAGTAAAAAATATGATAACAGGCGCAGAACAAAAAGTACCACAAAAAGAACTTGTAACACAGCTTATGCAATAAATAAGTCCTGGGTTTCCAGGGCTTACTTTATACTCTATGTAAAGCATTAAAATACCATACTAAGATAGCTAATCCTACAAATGTAGTAATTATGATTGCCTGTTGCGGAATTGCTTGAATATAAGATTGTCAAAAGGTTATTCGCCTTCATCTTCTTGATTGCGTCTATGGTTGGAAGTACGTTGAGATGCTTTTGGTATAATGCTTATATCACCACTGTTTTCAAATATTACTTCTTTTACCTGTTTAAGCTCAGATAAACCAGCATTTTTGCGTACGTCGCTTAAAAGATCGTCTTCGGTGATAAGATTACGTTGCATTGCTGGCCATTGAATATCGTTATTTTTATAAAGTATATCATTAGATCCTTTAACTATTTTTTCAGCAGCTTTACTATAAAAGCTGAGCCATGCAATAAATCGATTTAAAAAAACAAGAAATAATGCCATACCTACAGTAGGAAAATAAGAAGAATTACCAGTAATACCATTTGCTAAAGCAGAGCCTATTAAAAAGCGTAAAATCGTATCAAATGCAGTACGCTCTCCTATAAAGCGCTTATCAAAGCGAATAAGCACTATACCTAAAGCATATACAATAAGAGCACGCAAAATCATATGACTTAATTCAAGCCATTGTTGATCAAGGCCAAGTAGCCAATTAAGAGTCTCGTACCATCCTTCAAACATACTTCTCCTTCTATAATAATAAGCTCCAGAGTACTTTATGCATAAAATATATAAAGACTGCAACAAATAATATACTATCTATCTCTATCTAAAAGTCCTCCATGTCCTGGCAAAATAGTGCCAGAGTCTTTAAGATGAGCTCTTCTTTTAAGATAGGATTCAAAAATATCTCCCAAAAAAGCAAGAGTAGATACTGTTAAACTAAAAAGAAAGAGAAACGTAAAAGAAGGTAATTGATAAAAACTAAAAAAGAGAAGTGCTACCAAAAAAGTCACTGCGCACCCTCCAATAAAACCTTCCCATGTTTTACCAGGGCTTATGGTAGGAACAATCTTATACTTACCCCAACGCTTGCCTATAATATAAGAACCAGTATCATGTGCTGCAACCATTAAGATAAGAAGAAAGTTGAGCAATCTATAACCCTCTAATTGTAGGATACTCATAAGAGAAAAGGGAATGAGCAAATAAGGTAGCATAAGCCAAAAGAGAGGCTTTTTATAATCAAACAGGCGTGGCCACTCGGTAAGAAGTATAATGCCAAGAATAAGCGCTGCTAATAGTGGAAAAACCCAAGAAGGAGCATAGAGAATAGAATACGTAAGAAGAGCTAGTAAAATTATACCTGTTAACGTTCTTTTTGTGAGTTCGTTCATGAATACTCAAAAGCAGTAAAAGCGTTTTCAATATAAGTAATAGTATACTCACTTCCTTGTGGTTCTAAAAGTGCTACGTCGAATCGGAATACCATATCTTGTAAGCGCTTACTTGCAATGTACCAGAGTGCAGCTTTTATTATCTTTTTTTGCTTAGCAGGCACTATAAGTTCAGAGAGAGGAAATTGCGGATTTTGGCGAAGTTTTACCTCTACAAAAGCCATGACCTCATGTTTAGCTGCAATAATATCAATCTCACCTGCTTTTATTCGATAATTCATAGCTTGTATAATAAACCCTTGCTTTTGTAGGTAAGAAGCTACAAGCTCTTCACCTTTTTTGCCGAGGATAATTTCTCGTGTACTCATGTTTAGTCCTTATCGTAAGTGTTCTTAGGTTCTAATTGCACACAAATGAGCATACTATTTGTTAGTTACTTGTTTGTTTTTTCCTCTATGTTTTCCACCACGTTTTTTTGGTTTAGAAGAGTTTTTAGCTG
This sequence comes from uncultured bacterium, assembly GCA_963848965.1. Taxonomy (GTDB): domain Bacteria; phylum Babelota; class Babeliae; order Babelales; family Babelaceae; genus CAWKFG01. The sequence continues at coordinate 546,557 of CAWKFG010000004.1, read as the reverse complement.
AAGGAGCGGGTAAGGGTTGTGTTGGATTTGGAGCAGGAGCTATCATTTCTGGCTCTTCGTAAGGTTGATCTTCCTCTGCTTGTGGAACTTCTTGAGGGGACTCTTCTACTGTTTTTGGAAAAAGCTCATTAATGTATGCTATTCTTTCTAAAAACGGCTTTTTGTCTTCTTCTTTGTTATCTCCTTTAGCATACGTATTAAGAATATCAATAAGACTTCGGGCAACTTCTACACCTAGTACTTTTAAAGCTTCTCTATCTGCTTGTTTTTCCTCTGCCTTGTCTAATTCTTTTGTCAAAAGGAAAGGGTATAGGGAAAGTGAGCAAAAATACAAATGCGCTTAAAGGAATATTTATCTTTAGAGGAACATTATTTCTATGAAGTAACCAGAAAAAGCACGTACTTGCTAAACTAGGAATACTTATCCCTCTGGCAAAGCGTTTAAGAGAATGGTATCTTTTTACATGTATAAGCTCATGACCAATAGTAGCTTTTTTGGGATTTGAGAGCAGTTGAAGGGTGGTTATTGGAAAGTATATGTGGTTGAAAACACCTAAACCAAAGCCATCTTTAGTTTTTTTGTCCGGCTTTAGATCCGCAAAACAGTAAATAGGTTGATTGATATCTAATAATCTCATAACCTCACTAACTTCTTGTATCTCTTGTTGATTTAATGGGCGGAGCTTTTTTCCTTTTGAGTAAAAAGTATGCCCAATATGGCCGCCTAACTGATTAAGAAGAGAACATGCTTTGTCAATAGGAGTAGTTATATAGTTCATTGCATTACAAGAAGAGAAAAAGAGTATGTACAGCAAGAGAAATTTTTTGTTCATCCTTATCGAACGATGTAGTAATTGCATCAGTCACCTCTATTAGTCTTTATCTTTAAGATTCTATACTTTTTACATTTTTGTTGGTTTATCGCACGTATTCTGCTTACTTTACTGCTCACAATTAAGAAAGCTCTTGGCTGGTCAAGTAGTATTCAAATTGTACGTGGCACAATTTTATAGTATAATTTTGTCATCAATCTTTGATTTATAAGGATACTATGTATCAAAACCACTATAAAGAAAGACACATAAAAGGCAACTTATTTGCAGGATTAAAAGTATACTATTCTGGCTCAATTAAGGGAGCATCAGAGATTGATCCTGCTTTTGCGTGGCATCTTGTCTCTTATATGATTGAAGAGGGTGCAGAGGTTTTGAGTGAGCATGTAGCTGCGAGAAATCCAGAGGAGATGAGAGCTATTCTTGCTCGCAGAACAGGAAAAAGCATACAAGAACTATGGGAAAATCCGGAACCTTGGTTTGCAGTAAGAACAAATGATATTAATTGGATTGATGAAGCTACACATTTTGTTGCACTTGTTAATGCTCCAAGCCACGGTGTTGGCATGGAAATTGAACGTGCTCTTTTAAAGCCCCAAAGAGGACTTCCGCTTACTCCTATTCTTTGTCTTGTGCATGAACATGTGCTTGAACGTATGAGTTGGATGATACGCGGTATATCTGCGCAAGAATGTCCAGTTTTCTTTTTAAAAACATATAAAAATTTTGATGAAGCTCAAAGTATTGTAAGAACCTTCCTAATAACTTAAGTCATTCTAGTAGTCCATCTACTCTTGCTTGAATAAATTGATGCTTATTATACAATTGTATAATAATATTCTTGAAAATAGCTAAAATGTAGGGGGAAATAATGATCAGAAGCTTTAGTAAGATCTTTTTATGGGTGCTTGTACTTAGTCTTTCCTCTTCTGTAACATCTCATGGAGAGATGCAGAGATTATGGCAGCAGTTTTGTAAAAAATACGAAGAAAATAGAGCAGTAAGATATGCATCTCTTATAAGTTTAACTGCCCTTGAAACATTACTTATTAACAGCAAAATGAATTTGATTGATATAAACAGTCCCGCTGGTTATAAATCGGTACATGAATTTGTACAGAGTAACTTGCATAGAGCATTCCCTACGTTCGTAGGTAGTGGTGCTAAAACTCAAGAGATAAAGTCCAGTGTTCATATGGCAAACTTTTTTATACTCGCAGCTCTTTTCTATCAAAATTATAAGTTGCTTGAGCTTCCTCATAAGAAAGATTCAAAGCCTATGAATGCAATACAAACGCTTATAGTAACCCCTAGTGGGTATCTAGCAAGCTGCTTGATGTATTTCTGCTATGGAGTGTTTCTTCTCTGGTTATCAGAAAATAGAGCCTGATACATATAACTGCATACTCTACATCTTTATAAAAAGTGATATACTAAGTGCTGTCATAAGGCGATCTTTAAGAGAATAATAATATTAACAAGCGCTTTTTCTCTGTCGGCTGTAGTCGCAGGCTGATGTGCCTTTAGAGGGCATTTGCTTGTAGACCCAATTTTCACGCTTACTGGAGTTTACAATGAAACAATCTCACCTTTTTACGAAAACAAAAAAATTTCTTTCACAACAAGAGCCTAGTATTAATGCACGGCTTTTAGAGCAAGCAGGCTATGTTTCTAAGCTTATGGCAGGAGTCTATACTTTTTTACCACTAGGCTTAAAAGTTTTAAATAACATTGAGCGTATTGTGCGTGAAGAGATGAATGCTGTAGGTGGACAAGAATTGCTTATGCCTGCATTGCAACCTAAAGAGAATTGGGAAAAAACCGGACGTTGGGACAAAGTAGATGTGCTTTACAAACTTGAAGTTCGAGAAAAAGAGCTTGCTTTAGGTCCTACGCATGAAGAAATAGTAACACCGCTTGCAAAGCTTTATATACAATCATATAAAGATTTACCACAAGCTGTGTATCAGGTACAAACAAAATTTAGAAATGAAGCTCGACCAAAATCTGGTCTTTTACGCGGTCGTGAATTTCGTATGAAAGATCTTTATTCATTTCATACGAATGCTGAAGATCTTGATGCTTATTATGAAAGAGTTACAGAAGCGTATAAAAAGATCTTCTCTCGTTGCGGTCTTGGAGATATTACGTATTTAACCTATGCATCTGGCGGTATTTTTAGTAAATACTCACATGAATTTCAAACGATTACTCCTTATGGTGAAGATATTATTTTTGTCTGTGAGAAATGCAAACTTGCTATTAACCAAGAGATAATTGAAGACCAAAAGACATGTCCAGGCTGTGAAACAGCAGAGCTTATTGAGCGCAAAGCAATCGAAGTTGGTAACATCTTTAAACTTATGACTCGTTTTTCTGATGCATTTGAGCTTACTTATACCGATAAAGAAGGTAAGCAACGCCCAGTAATGATGGGCTGTTATGGTATGGGCACTTCACGCTTGGTAGGTGCAATTGTAGAAGTACTCCATGATGATAAAGGAATCATATGGCCTGCTTCAGTAGCTCCTTTTAAAGTACACCTTATTTCACTTGTCAAAAGTCCAGAAGAGCAAGAGAAAGCAGAAATGCTTTATAAGCAGTTACAGGAACAAGGAATTACGGTACTTTATGACGACCGCAAAGATGTGCAAGCAGGTGAAAAGTTTGCTGATGCAGATCTTTTAGGAATGCCATGGCGAGTCATTATAAGTTCAAAAACACTAGCGCAAAACAGTGTTGAGCTTAAAGCTCGCAACCAGACTGAAGCACAGATGGTACAACTTAATCAAGCAGTTGAGCATATTAAAACTGTGCTTTAAAATATCTGCCACCATTTTTTAGAAGCTTGGGCAAGCAGAGTGCTATGTTCAGGAAACTTAGCGCGTAGTTCTTCTTCTTTTGCCTTTATGATTTCTTGCTTGCCAGTAACTTGTGCAAGTGTAAGCTCAAGCTCTAAAATACGAGGTGTTTCAGTTTGTACATGAGGAAGAAGTTTTTCCTTGATATACGCTATGCGTTTATGTGCACCACTGAGTACTGCTTCCCTTTTTGTGATGTTGTACTTATTAAGCTGTGCCTTAATAACATGTACTTCACTTTCAAGGAGATCTTTATAGCATACTTCCATCATATCTTTAACGCTTTGCGTATATTCAGTATTCTGCGGATATTTTTCAAGAAATGCTTGAGAAAGCTTTATAGTCGCTTCTGTTTTTGTTTGATCTCTATCAGAACTTAACTTTGATAAAAAGTTTGATTTAATAGCAGTATATCCTGCAACAAGAGCTTCAGTACTTCCAGGATAGTGCTTTTGATATTCAAGTGCATACTTTTCAGCTTCTTTATAATCATTTTTATCTAAAAACAGCTCTGAGAGTTCTAAGCGTGTTTTACGCATCTCTTCAGGATCACCACCTACTGCAAGCATCCGTTGCGCACATCTTATCATCATATCAGAATTTTGCATTTTTTGATGATATGCTTTTGCTTGTAAAGCTTCTTTAAAGCTCATATCTTTAATGGACTTGGAAGGAGCCTTTATGTGTGGATCGTGGTGAACTATGGGGGTAAAAGAACTCTGCTTTGTACGCCGTGTCACATGAGCTAGTGGTGTTGGAGCTGGCTCTGTGGTAGTTTCTTGACTGCCACCAGGCTGGTGACTGCGAGTATAGTTGCTTTGATAAAATTTTGTCTGTTTTGTTGTACAACTTGTAAGTAAAATAAGAGGGGTAATACAAAGTAAAGCACGTAGATTTTTATCCATAAATTACACTAGTTAGAGAGTTAATTATCTTTCTTTTAAGGTACCACATGATTAACTTTGCAGCAAGTAGGGAATGATTTTCAGCTTCAATTCCTTAAAAAAGAGTCGCATGGATTTATTGACAAATATGATAAATGGCATAGAATGATAGATAAAAATGATTATTTCGGATCTTTATAATTAAAAAGGGCTCTATAATGATAAAAATAATACTATTTGTCCTTCCTTTTCTCGCTTCTTGGTATATGTGGGGTATGGAAGAAGACAAGACAACGAGTGATAAAGGAGAACTTAAGTACACTGACGTTTGTAAAAAGCCTAAGATAAGCAAAGAGGATCTAGTTCCCTATCATTCAAACCTTTTTACCGCTATAAGTGGAGGTTTTCCCCAGATACTAGAGCAATTCCTAAAGCAAGGTGGTAATCCTAATGCTGCATTTGCACATGATCTCAATGACCAAGCTAGGCTTCCTTTATTAGTGGCAGTTGCTTCAAGAAAGCTATGTAACGAAGGTCATGTAAAAATAGTAGAATTGCTTTTGCAAGCAGGAGCTGATGTGAATGCATGTGATTCTAGAGGCTATACTGCTCTTATGGAAGCGTCTGGTCGAAATTACCTGCAGATAGTAAAACTTCTTCTTCAAGCAAAAGCGGATGTTAATCATAGAGCAAAAGATACCTTTACAGCTTTGACGTTTGCACTGTCAGCACAAGCAAATGTAGATAATAAAGAGGTATTACTGCTGCTTATAGATGCCGGTGCAGATGTTAATATTACGTATAAATCAAATTCTTTTTTTAGCGAAGATGGCATTACTCCTTTAATGGTTGCTGCAGCAAAAGGCTATGAAAAAGTAGTAGAACTAGCTCTCAAGAAAGGGGCGCATGTTAATGCACGAACAAGTCAGGCTGGATGTGCCTTAATGGATGCTGTAGGAAGTGGACGTAAAGACATAGTAGAAATGTTCTTAGATAATAAAGCTGATGTTGCTGCTAAAACTAATGAAGGTTTAACTGTTTTAATGGTTGCTGCAGCTCAAGGCAATGAAGAAATAGTAAGATTAGTACTAGATCGTGGTGCAGATTGTTGTATTAATGCACAAGACAATAAGGGTAAGACAGCTCTTATGATTGCTGCAGAAAATAATAATACGCAAGTCATAGAACTGTTATTAGCTCGTGGTGCAAATCCTCATATTACAGATAAGAAAGGTTTAACCGCTTTAATGTATGTAAAATACGATCCTTTTTTTAGCGTTATACAAGAAGTGAATAAGATCAAAGAAATCCTTAGTCATAGCATGTCTTCTGCTCATTGAAAACATAGAGCTAAGAGCCTCAGATAATTCTGGGACTTTTTTGCTTTTTTCAGTGTGAGCAACTTGAGGAGAAAGCTCTTCAGTATAGACATTTTTTTAAAAAAATAGTATACTATACATATAAGCTTAGCTTTGTTCTTTTATTCTTTTGCTCCATTCTGTTATCTCTTTTCTCTCGTGTGTAAAACGCTCTTGCGGTGAAGGTATATGAGTTTCTACAAGATCTAATCGTGAAGCTGTAGGACGAGCGTCTAAAAATGTTTTTTTGCTCTGTAGATTTCGGCTTTAGAAGAGAGCTGATCATTAATCGGCTTGTGACCTGTTAAGTCGATTTTTATATAAGGCAGATCTGCTTTTGTGCTTTCATAAGAAGCGTGATGTAGGGAGTACTGTTTAGATATACGAATAGGTTTGTATGAAGACAAAAGAAGGAGAAGGCTATGAAAAAGCTTTGCTTATTTATGAACATATAGTCTATAAAATAGTAAGGTTAATAATACTAAGATCCATAAAAGTGTAAGATACTCTCTATCAACAAACAAGAGAGTATGGTATGGTTAACCAAGAACATACCAATGGAGTAATGTATGGTACGAAAAAGTTTAGCACAAATTCTTGTTGATAAAAAACTCTTTACCCCTATAGAAATAGAAGATTATCAAAATGCAAGTAATGCAGAGCACCGGTCGCTTGAAGATTATTTGCGTGCTCATTCATTAGTTAAAGATGAAGATCTTGCTCGAGCCTATGCTGAGCAGTTTGGTATTCTTTATATTGAAAGTATTTCAGAAAAAATGGCTGATCCAGACTTATTGTCAAAGATACCTCTGAGATTCTTGCGAGAGCATAGTGTTATACCTGTGTTCTATAATGATCATATTACTATTGTTACTGCACATCCTACTGATTTTCAGCCAATAGACGAGCTTACGCTTTTACTAGAAGGTGATGTGCGCACTGCAGTATCTACACGTAATATCATTATCGATGCAATTAATAGATATTATCCTCTTGAAGGCACTAAGCAAATGATTGAAGAGCTTGAAGAGGAAAAAGAAATTGCTGATCAGCTTGATTTTGGTACTATTCAAGAAGAAGATATTCTTGGTATGGCAAGCGAAGCTCCTATTATTAAGCTTGTAAACCATATTTTTTATCAAGCAGTAAAGCGCGGTGCTTCTGATATCCATATAGAGCCTTTTGAAAAAGAGGTGCGTATAAGGTATCGTATTGATGGTATTATGTATCCTGCGTTTACGCCACCAAAGCGAGCACAGGCAGCCTTAATTTCTCGTATTAAAATTATGGCGAATCTTAATATTGCAGAGAAACGTATTCCTCAAGATGGTCGTATTCAAATTAAAATAGCAGATAAAGCTATTGATATTCGTGTATCCGTTCTTCCAGTAACATTTGGTGAGCGGGTAGTTATGCGTCTTTTAGATAAAACGAGAACATTTGGAGCTCTGGATAGACTAGGCTTTAGTGAGCGCGATTATAGCGTTATTAAAAATGCTATCTCGCAGCCAAACGGAATTCTCTTAATCACCGGTCCTACTGGTTCTGGTAAAACCTCTACTCTCTACTCAATCTTAGGTACTCTTAACTCTCTTGAAGTAAATATTGTAACAGTAGAAGATCCTGTTGAATATCAAATGGCAGGCATTGGCCAGGTGCAGGTAAAAGAGAGTATAGGGCTTACTTTTGCAGCCGCATTACGTTCTATTTTGCGACAAGACCCTGATATTATAATGATCGGTGAAACTCGTGACCAAGAAACGGCCCAAATTGCTATTCAGTCAGCACTTACTGGTCACCTTGTATTAAGTACCTTACATACTAATAGTGCTGCAGCGACTATAACTCGTTTAATAGATATGGGTATAGAGCCGTTTCTTATAGCTTCTACGATTATTGCAGTAGTAGCACAGCGTCTTGTGCGTAGACTCTGTGAAAACTGTAAACGACAGTATAAGCCAACACCAGAAGCTCTTAAGCGACTTCCTATTAATCCAAAAGAGATTAAGAATATTACGTTCTATGAGCCAGTAGGCTGTGAAGAATGTTCACAAACGGGATATAAAGGACGAATGGCTATCTTTGAGATAATGGTAATGACACAACCGATCGCACGTCTTACATTAGAACGTTCAGATACAGCGCTTATTCAAGCACAAGCTGTAAAAGATGGTATGTCTCTTTTGATTGATGATGGTATTCGCAGAATTAAGCAGGGTGTTACTACTATTGAAGAAGTGCTTTCTGTTGCATCTTCACAAGATAGAGTAGATGCGTGAGATGGGGATTTGCTCTTTTTGAAGTTCTTGTAGTAATAATGCTGTTTAGTATTATCACTGCTTTTTCACTCTCATTTATAAGGGTAACAGATACTGCTTATGTACGAGCAGAGCTAGAAAAATTACGTGCTTGCATGCTTTACGTGCAGGCACGAGCTTGTAGTGAGCAGAAACAAAAAGTTCTCACGTTCAATCTTAAAGAGCATAGCTATACTGCTGATACACAATGCACTAAGCTTACTCCAGCTGTACGCTTTGGTATTCGAAAGGATGTCAAAGGACCACCTTCAGATGCTGTATATACTCTTAAAGATTCTATAACATTTGTAGAACATAAAGCTATTTTCTATCCTGATGGTACTATAAGCTCTGGTGCAGTGTATTTAACAGATCATAAACATTCTTGTTTGTATGCACTTACATCAGGTATTTCTCAGGTTCCTTACCTTCGCCGCTATACCTATAAAAATAGATGGATACTGCTTGAGTAGCACTTGTTGTGATGAGCTCTTACAAGGCAGGTTTATAATACAGGAATAACTACAAGAACAGCAAAATTTACTGTTCTTGGCGCTAGTAAGAATCTTTCTCAAAAGAATAGTCTACTGAGCAAAGCACATTAGAAAAATATGCGTGGTAATCCTAAATGACGGAAAACTAAAATAGTAGCGATATTATTTTCCATCTGGGCTGCAAGCTTAAGTGCTTGTACAGAGACTTTTACTCGTCCCCTTAAAAGTTCCTCTATTATACGCATGTTTTCTGTTCTTATTGCATAAATAAGAGCGCTGTTATAAGTAAAGTCCTTAAGGTTAGCGCCATTTCCACAATAAGGTAAAAGTTCTTTCACAATATCAGCTCTTCCAAAGAGTATAGCATACATAAGTGCTGTACGACCATATTTATCCTGGGCATTAATATACCATTGAGGAACCCCTCGCTTAAGCAGCGATTGTACTATTTGTGTATGACCAAACATACAGGCCCACATAAGCACTGTCTGTTTGCTTATGGCTTCTCTTTTAAGTAGAGTGTTTACCCCTTTCTGTGCACCCTCGGCAGTACGCTTGGTTCTCTCAAAAGATTTATCAATGTTTAGATAAATTTCAAGGTGCTCTACATACTGTAAAAATCCAGGGGTTTTTATAAGTTCTGAAATAGAAAGTAAAGGAGGTAGAGCAGAGGTAGTATGATGATTATTGTCAATGATATGCGCCTTAAGAAGATTTATACAAGTAGTATGGCCAAATTCTGTTGCATAGGTGAAAGCTGTATTACCTTGGTAATTTCCTACATTAACATCAGCTCCTGCATCTATGAGCGTCTTTACTATATCTGAGTGTCCTTCAGCGCTTGCAGCAATAAGTGGTGTGAGTATGGAGTTAGTGGCTGCATCAAGGTTGTTAGTACGCTTTAAAAGTAACTTAACTGCATCGTGATTTCCTAAAAGAGCTGCATATGTCAAAAGTTCAAAAAATTGAGCACTGGTATTTAAGGCTTCTTGATTTCCAGCTAGAATAGCATTAAAAAGAGCATACTGTTTTGAATGAATCACTAAAGAAATGACATCAAGAGCTGCTTGCAAATATTTTTGATTGATCTGTGTAATACGGTAAGAAGGCGGTTGTAAGTAATAAGAAAGTTCATATCGTAGCTCTTGTGGTAACCGTGTAAGGTAGCCCCATTTTTCATGCGAAAAGGGTGGTGTAACGGACGGTAGTATCTCAGTATAGTTGTGTATTCGAGCAAATTCATAGAGGTCTTCTGCACTAAATCCTGCATTAATGAGAAGTTGTCCTAAGTGGAAGCGATTGTTATAAGTAGTTGCTGCAAAAAGGGCTTTTAATCCTTCTTCTGAGTGTATAAGTTCTCGTATGCTTACTCCTGCTTGTATGAGCTGAAGTACTTGTTGGTAGTTTCCCTCTTGTGCTATATGCATAAGCACTTTTTCTGGATGCTCTTTATGTACCCAAGAAGTTAATAAACGTGTAATAAGGGCATTATGACAAGCATAAAAGAAAACATCTCGTTGTTCGTTGTCTTGTAAAGAGAGGGATGCTCCTGCATTGAGTAGCTTAATAACGAGCTTTACATCATTATCTTGACTGGAGACCATGAGAGCAGAGCGGCCCTTGTTATCTTGAGCATTAACATTTGCGCCATGAGCGATAAGTAGTTCTCCTAATGTACCTCCTTTAATTCTTCTTCTAATATTGTTCCGCTTTCTTATTATTGCTTCTAAAAGGGCAGTGTGTCCAAGTGCATTTTTTATGGTGCTATTTGCTCCTGCTTGTAAAAGGGTAGTTACTACACTTTCACAGTCATTTTTTGTAGCCAATAATAGTGCTGTATTACCCCACATATCTTGAGTATTAATTTCAGCATCATGAGCTATAAGTACCTCTACTATATCTTTATGACCTTGTTCTGCTGCTTTTAGCAAGGCGGAGGCCTTACACATATCTTTATCGTTTACATGTGCCCCTTGTGCTATAAGACTTTTTACTAAGGAATCTTCTCCCCATTGAGCAGCAAGCATTAAAGGAGTTTGACCTTGCTCGTCTGGCGTATTAATATCAGCACTTTGCTGTAAGAAAAATTGTGCCTTGCTAAGATTACGGCTTTTCAGAGCCTCAACTAAGGTCATAGGTTCGTCACGAGTTTTTTCTACTTCCATTGCACGTATGTTCCATAATGCGCAAAGAGATAAGATAGATAAGAGAACGTTTTGTTTGTTAAAAAAATACATAGCATACCCAATTTTTACTAACATGAAATAATTTATTGTTTATTGTAGTTAAATTTGTTAATTTAGTCAAAAAAGAATCCTGTTGAACATGCACAATAGATAGTGTAATTATAACTTTTATGGGTGCTTCGTACTATCTTGGACGTGAACAAATCAAGGAGATAACAATCATAAGCACATAATTATTAGTTTTAAGTTTTTGTTGAATCAGGAGTAAGTACATCCTCCTCATTTTTATTGCTTTTGCTCAATTTTCCCCTTTCCTTTACACTAGAATAGTAGGTGTTTTTTATAGATCGGTTACAAATGTGAAAAGATATCTTAAAGTTATTGTGCGAGTTCATGGAGCCCTTTTATTAGGGTTATTCTGTGCTTTTATTATCCTTGAGCAAGATGTATGGCTCAGAACGAAGCTTGAGCATACATTAAGAGATAGCTTTAGCGAAATTATTCGTGCTCCCTTTCTCTGCACTATTAAAAAGATTAATCTTTTGGCAGGAGAGGTCTTTTTTGAGAATATTAAAGCAGAAGATCCACAAGGAAGGTGGTCGTTTACCTGTCCGCTTATGAGTGTCCACTTTTCCTGGTTTAGCTTTCTTATGCACTCTCTCTTTTCTACGAATATAACCTTTTATCAGCCGGCAGTTGAATCAGAGATAAAGGATTCTGCGCTTGCAATTAATGAGCCTTTTATGGCTTTGATAAATGCGCCATCATCTGTTCCTTTAAAGCTTAAGCAGTGTATTGTGCAAAAAGCTTCTTTAAAGGCTTATGAAAAAGAGACAGCACGAGAGCTTACTCTGCTTTTCTCAAGCACAACTTCAAATCGTGAAGCAGCAGTTTCTACAAACTTCTTTTGTGTAGATGGTCTTATTAAGCAAAAAGGAGTTGCATATGCTCAAAAAATTTCAGGTACCTGTACGCTCGATATACCAGATGCACAACCTCGAAATATAGGAGTTAAATTTCATCTTGCAGCCGATATTCCTTACCTTAATCTTACTCAGAAACGAATTATCTGTTTTGGCACGTATAAGAATGGTAGTGGTTCTGGAGAGTTTTATCATAACGATCGTTTAATACACGCCAAGGTAATACATATGGAGTATCATAATGGTAAATGGGATTTTGATATACAAGCACAAGGAGCTCTGCCTGTGTTTGCTCAGCTTTTTTCTTTAGATTCGGCATTACAACAGGCACAAGGAGATAGCTCTTTTTCAAGCCATATAGTATATCAAGCAGGGAAGTTACAGTATTCAGGAAGCTGCTTTGCTGAAAATATACTTTACAAAGAAGTACCGATCAAAAAATGTACCCTTATAGCGCAAGGAGATAGTGCACAAGCGCAGGGAAGTGTAGAGTTAGGTGAAGCATACAATGTTTCTTGTAATGGGTCATGGAACTATACGTTTGCAGAAAAGCATTTTACTGGTGAGTTTATGCTTACACAGCCGATTCAGTTGCCATGCTCGGTGCGTGTTGAGCAAAGAAGATCACAGTGGTATATAGATATGCATGATACTGATCTTTCTACTCGCTATACAGTAGAGCTATCTCATCCACAATTAGGTAAGCATATGCTTTCAGGAACAGGGCACTTAAAAGGGAATCATTTTTCTCTTGAAGGAAAACATGCTTCAGGTACCTATATTGTTAGTGGAGATAGTGAGAAACAAAAACTTACAGCACTGCACTATAAAGATACTACAGGTAAAACGCTCATAGAGCTTAAGAGAAAAGAGGTGCTTGAAGGGACTCTTGAATACAGCGCTATAAAATCTTTTGTCAAGGCTCTGTATGGCTATGAATTACCAGGAGAGGGGCAAGTAGATGTTAAAGGGGACTATGAATCTAAAGTTCTTACAGGTCATATAACGTTTAAAAACAGTAATATTCGCGTACCTTATACTTATAATATTGTAAAAGGAGCGCAAACTGAAATAAAAGTCGATTTATTGCATAATACAGTGCTTATGAAAGATCTTATTGTATATCTTCACAAGGGAAGAGCTCGATCGCTTTGTAGTACTCTTACCTTTTCTCAGGATGGAGAGCTTGTGTATGCCCATGTGCCGCTTACTCTTTTTAATTGTTTTGTAAGTTGGCAGAAAGATTTTTTTGGACTTCTTTCAGGAGCTGTTACTGGTACCTATAATAAGAACGGTGCCTCTGAATGTACGGGACATATACTACTTGAAAAATCGACTTTTAGAAGTAACCTTCTCTCTTCACAAGTGCAACGTAATTTTGTAGGGGGTACTGTACGCTCACTAACTTCATATAAGAAAGATGTGCATCTTAATATAGAGCTCAACACACGTAATCCACTTGAGGTAAAAACACCGTTTCTTGAAACAAAAGCACATGTTCATAGTGCGCTTAGAGGAACTCTTTTTAATCCGGAACTTTCAGGAGTTATTGAGCTTTTTGAAGGATCGCTTGGATTTCCTTATAAACCGCTGTATATAACAAGTGGCAAGATTCATCTTATGCCACATCAGCTTGATGATCCTTCTATTGAATTACATGCGAAAAATAAAATTAAAAAGTATACGGTAAGTTTACATGCTTCAGGATCGTTGCAGCAGCCAAAAATTACGTTTGACTCTTCACCAAGCTTGCAGGAAGAGCAGATTATCACACTTTTACTTTCAGGCTCTGAAGAAGGAAGCCTGTATCTTGTGATGCCAAATATGATAATGCAAAATATGGAAAGCTTGCTCTTTGGATCAGATGAAAATTCATCAAAAGTGCAGCGTTATCTAAAAGGTATGCTTAAACCTCTTAAAAGCGTGCGTATTATTCCTACGTTGAGCGACAAAACTGCAGAGGGTAAAGGGTTCCAAGGAGCTTTAGAGATTGACGTTAACGATCGATTACGAGCAAAAGTACAGAATAATCTTAATTTTTCAGATGATACACAAGTTGAAGTAGAGTATAGCATCTCAGATGATGTAAGCATAAAAGCTACTAAGGATGATAAAGGAACGCTTTCAGGTGAAGTAGAGATGCGTTGGAAGTTTTAATTTGAGTAGCAGCAATTGTTGATTGCAAGGTCTTAAAGACGGTACACTACTTTTATATATTATGCTTGGAAGTATTGGTAAGGAAAAAACTATGATTTCCCTTTTTCGTAGACTTATTCTTGTAGGAGTGTTTTGTCTTGTACTAGCAGGATTTGGTACTATTGCTTATATCATTCATAAAGCTCAAGATCCTGAACAGTATTTGATAAAAACACTTGTTGATGAAAATCAAAACATTGCAAAGGCATTTTTTGCGCCTGATGATGATATTAAATCACTTTTAATAAGTCTTATTGCTGCAGAAAAGAAACGTATTTGTGTTGCTATTTATACGCTTACTTATAAAGATATAGCACAAGCATTTGTAAGTGCACACAAGCGGGGTGTACGTGTTGAATGTGTAGTAGATCCTGGTTATGGTGGTGATAGATATAGTAAAGTGTCGCTTCTTGCAAATGATAAGATTCCTGTGTGGGTCTATCAAACAGGAGCTGATAGAGAAGCTTCTTTAATGCACAATAAGTTTTGTGTTTTTGAAGATAATATCATGAACAAAACTATTGTATGGACTGGATCATATAATTTTACAGTGCGTGCTACAACACGAAATCAAGAAAATGTTCTTATTATTGATAATAAACGTATTGCAGAACAATATCTTAAACAGTTTGAAGTACTTAAGACTCGGTCTCTTTTAATAAGTGGTCCCCAAGGAGCATATCGGTCAGAGACGGTAAACAGAGGTCTTGACACAAAAGGTCTACAATCTTTGTGGAGAGAGCTAAGAAGATGGCTTCCGATATAAAATAATAATTTAAAGCTCTGGTAAGGAAATACACTTTTTGTAGGTTTCAGCACTTTCTAAAATTTAATTTTTTCCATAATGAAAGTGATAAAATGCCTTCTGGAAAGGTGTTTTTATAAGAGAGCATAAGAAGAAACTGCAAGGGCTTCATTACTACAATTCCTTCCTAGCTAGGACTATGCTATTGTTTCTTGAGAAAAAAATCAAGGGATTACTATAAATTTTTTTAAAATCCTAGCAAAAGGATGTAGCTAACTCTTTTGTGCCGAGTTATAGCTATTGACATAGTATAAAGATTTTTCTTAATTAGGCAATACTGCTAAAAAAACATTCTTTCGGTAACAGTAGTAAAGTTTACGATCCTATGGCATACTAAGGAAAGTTGAGAAAAAAATTCTTATCTTTCTTATTTCCGGAGGGGCATATGGCATATAAAAGGGTACTTTTTATTTGTTTACTAAGCGGGCTCTCTCAAGCACTGTTTGGTATGCAACCAGCAGGTAACGGTGAGCAACTTTCTCCCCATCAAAGTTTAGTGCAGCCAAGAGTAGATACCCCTCATCCTAAAAAGAAAAAAAGAAAAAAAGCCTCCTTTTCTGCCGAAGTTCAGTCTCCTGTAGAATCTCCTTCTTCTCCACAGGTAGATAAAGAGCTTTCTTCATTTCAACTAGCAGCTCAAGGTGAAGTAGAAAAAGTGAAAAAATATTTAGATGAACATCCAGATGCAATAAATAAATTTAACAGCCATGGTAATACACTTTTGCATTGCGCTATTCATGGCGCTGTTTTAGCTAAAGTTAATAATAGGCCTATTCCTCTAGAAAGATATAAAGCCCTCTTTCAATTATTAATTGAGCGAAAAGCAGATATAAAATTAGTATCTAAGAAGACCAGACCTCATAAGCCACCACCAGTAAGCGTGCTCCAACTCCTTCAGTGGCCAGGTCATTATCGAGAAATAAAAGAATTGTTTTGCAAAACATTAAGCGTAGAAAAAGATGTAGAGGAGTTTGTACTACTAGATGATGATAAGGCACAAGCACAAAATTCAGCTTCAAAGAGTTCATGGGTAGAACAAAAGCTTGAAAATGGTAATAATAAAGAGAATAAAGCAGAACAAAAAACAGATCTTGCACGATCACAATTTTTAGGAGACCAAGATCTTTCGGCATCATCTAGCAAGAATGATTGTGCTTCTCCTGCTCACAGTATAATCCTTTCTCCTTCAGAATCTACAATAAGTAAACGAAGAGCTTCCGTTTGTCAACGTTTATTTCAAGATCCTGTACCATCGACTCTGAAAAAACCGTTTGTTGAAAAGGAACGGCCTGTAGCAGTTAATAATCCTCATCTGCTTGCTCAAAGTATGGTATTTCCTCTAATAGAGCAGGAAGACATCCCTATAGTTGCAGATATACTTCCAGGACAAATCGATGCTAGAACGAATCTCTATTTTAAGGACCGTGTTGATGCCGAACGAGCATTGGGTGTACCTCTACCAGCGGCAGAACTTCTACTACCTGTAGATAGACAAATACATCAAGATACTTCAGTGCCAGAAATACAAGCTCCTCATCGTATGCCGGTTATTCAGAATGATATTTCTGCTTCTGTAGATCTGTCACATGTAGATGTTAGCAAAGCTGTTTATTTTGAGGACTTTGAGGCTGCAAGAAGGGCAAAATTTACTCAACCTGAAAATGGCGTGCGTAACTTAGATATACCTGAGCGCTTACATAGACCAGTACTTGAAGAGCAGGCTCTGATTGTTCAAAGTAATGCTTTTGAAGTTGTAAGACCAATTGTTCCTATACAAAGGCCGAATGAACCTGTAGAAGTTTTTGCATCTATATCGCTTCATCCGATGGTTTCAAAGTTAGTGGATGCTCGTCCATCTGCGGTTTCAGAAAGTGCTCTTCCTCCTGCTATTGTAGTAAGTATTATAAGACAACAGGCAGAGCAGGGTGCACATGCTGTACAGCCAATAGTGCCACCGGTAGTTCCACAAATGGTACATAGTGAACCATTACCTGAGATGCCACAGGGGGCACCACAAAGACCTCATGTATTACCAACAGTTTCTGTGCAACAAGAACCAGTGGTTGATATGCAAACTTCACATATTCATGATAAGGATGAAGCATCGGCAGGAGTTGAAGAGCCTCGTCCAACGCCAATGCAAGAAGCTTCTCAAGGATCTAGAAATCTAAACCTTTGGTCTAACCGGATTGGAGTCGTATTAGGAGTTGGTTTTGCAGGAATAGTGTTCTATAAATGGCTTAAGCAAGTACAAGCACGTGCTCGTCAGAAGCCAATTCATGGTGGAGTATAAGACTTTTGCTTTTGTAATGTATCGACAAGCGCCCGCGTAGAAGTATGCGGGCGCATTTTGTGCTAGAGAGTACAAGCTATCAAGGTGCTCTACTTTAACAGTAAAAATATGTGCTCGTGTACTCTCTCTTAATCTACACTGTGCTGATGCAACAAACCATAAAGAAATGAAGGAGAGTGCATTGTAGGCAAGAGTTATTGTACTACTTGGGGGAAAATGGTATGATTTAAGTCAATTTTAGCAACTTATTGATCTTAATGAGAAATTCAGAAGCTATTATAAGCTAATGATAAAGTAAAAACATACACACATGGGGAACTAATGGTTAGAAAAATATTTATTATTGGTGCTTTATCAAGCTGTATACAAGGTTATGTAATTGGGATGGAGAACGAAGGAAGGTCTACAGGAAGAAGCGCGCGCATTTCCCAAAATTCCTTACCCCCAAAACAGCAAAGCAGTCAACAAGTACGGAGCGATAGACCTCGTAAAGAAAAGAAAAAGGTATCTATATTTGAGGCTGCTAAAAATGGAGATATAGCTTGTATAAGAGAGCTTCTTAGAAATAACCCAGATCCGAATGCAATAAATACAATTGATCCAGAGAAAGGAACGCTTATATGTTGTGCTATAAAGGGACTTTATTGGGCGCTTCAAAGTCAAAAAGAGCAATGTAATATTTCAAATTATGAACATCTCTTTAAATTTTTAGTACAATCAGGTGCAGATGTTACTTTATATCCCCCTCAAAAAAATTACCTTTCGATAGCCCATCTTTTTACGAGAAACGGATACGAGCAGGTAAAAAAGATTTTTGAGACTGCGACACGACAATCAGTTACTGACCCTATTCAAAAGCGAGTATCTACAATTTTTGATTTACAGCCTATAGTACCAGCAGAGCCTACAGATAGTACACACAATTTAGATGTACCTGAGCGTCCGCAAGCTCCTGCTCCAGAAGTACAGGCTTCTTATGAGATGCAACTAGCTCAGAATATTGTTCCAGCAGCTAGACCTAGTGGTGCTGGAGAAGTTGCGCAGGGTATAAAGCATGTGGCAATTCCTGTGCAAAGACATAGTGGGCTAGAATCAATAGAAGTTTCTGCACCTATCTCTGTACATCCTGCAGTTGAGTCGCTGATTAATGCTCATCCTAATCCAAGTCCAGAAGGTATTATTCCACCTGCTATAGTAGCAAGCATTATTAGACAACAAGCAGAGCAAGGTGCGCATGCAGCAGATCCTGTAGCTCCAGCAGTAGCTCCACAAGTTGTGCCAGTACAAAATGCTCCATTACCTGAAGTCCCTCAAGTTGAACCACAGAAACCTAGTTCAATACAATCAGAACCTGTTTCGGTACAGCAAGAACCAGTGTTAGACTCTCAGGAACCACAGATCCATCATAAAGATGAGTCATCTGCAGGAGTGCAAGAGCCTCATAGAACGTCAACACGCGAAGCATCTCAAGGATCTAGCAATCTTAATTTTTGGTCTAAGCGGGTTGGAGCTGCGTTAGGAGTTGGCTTTGCAGGAATAGTGTTCTATAAATGGCTTAAGCAAGTACAGGCACGTGCTCGTCAAAAGCCAGTTTACACTACACACTAAGAAGATTGTTTTTGTAACGTAGAGATAAGCGCTCGCATGTCTGCAGGCATTTCGTACCAGAAAGTATAAAGCTTTTCTTCGTACATAAATGAGAGCTTGTAAGCATGGAGCGCTTGTCTGTTAATGAGCTTTGATGATGAACCATATGTTGTATCACCAATGAGTGGATGTCCTAAGGCAGCAAAATGAACGCGAATTTGATGTGTTCTTCCTGTGACAGGATGTACTTCAACTAATGCGCTATCTGCAAAGTATTCAAGAACTTTGTAATGCGTAAGCGCTTCTCTGCCACAACCTGATGTATGAGTCATTTTATGTTTATGTACAGGATGGCGTGAGATAGCAAATTCAATAGCACCTTCTTGTGGCGGATGACCTTGTACAACAGCAAGATATGTTTTGTCGATACAACGATTTTTAAAAAGTGAGGCAAAAATAGTGTGCGCATAATTATTGCGAGGTACAATAAGAATTCCTGATGTATCTTTATCTAATCGGTGAACAATAGCAGGACGATCTACATGACCTACTTTTTTAAGCTCTTTAAAGTGATGAATAAGCCAATCGACAAGTGTGACAATAGTGCTTTTATGAGTAGGAGCATGTACTATAAGAGAGGGTGGTTTATACACAATTAAAAAGTCTGGATGTTCATAAACAACTCTAACTCCAAGATCTTGTGTAATGGGTAGCCCTTCTAAAGGACGTTCTAGAGGAAAGAAAACTTCTATGCTATCAGGTAGTTTTACTAAAGTACTTGGCTTTTTTACAACTGTTCCATTAAGCTTTATAAGTGATTGTTCAATAAGATTTTGAAAGTAACTCCGTGAGTAAGGGAGAAACTTTTTTGTTAAAAAGAGGTCAATACGCTGCGGTTCAGGAGACTCTACTTGTACGATAATAGTGGTCTCTGGCGCAATAAGCTGTGGCTTCTCCATTTTTTAAACTTTCTTACACTTTCCTTTGATTTTCAATTAAGAAAAATTATAGTAAGAGAGAGGGCTCTTTGCTAATAAGATAAACATTCTTGAGGCAAAGTCAAATGGACAATTTGCAATTAATGAGGTACTCTAATAAAGAAGATGCTGGTAAAAGGAAAGTAAAATAGTCATCGGTGGGAGTTGCACTATGGACACAAGAAAAGTTTTAGAAGAAGTTTCTGAGAACCTGGATGCAGTTATAGCGCAAAATGAACCTAAGGCGGTGCATATTTGGCAAGAGTTTATCTCATTACACCCCGCTGATATTGCACAATTTATTAGCGACCAAGAAAGAACTAGCGCACAAGCACTTTTTTCAAAACTCCCTCTCTCTTTAAAATTACAAGTATTTTCGTACCTCTCATCTTCTATGCAGGTGTTTTGTCTTTCATTTTTAAGTGATTATGATAGAGGATACTTGTTAAGCAGTCTTCCTCTTGATGAGCTTACCGATTTTTTTGATGAACTTTCTGATGAAGAGCTTAAAAAATACCTTAAGCTTTTACACAAAAAAGATAGAGAGCAGGTGCTTTCTTTAATGCGTTTTAATCCAGAATCTGCTGGAGGGTTAATGCATACTGATGTTCTTACGCTTATGCAAGATTTTACTGTTGAAAAGGGGATTCAAATCCTTCAGCGCTTACAGCCACGTAGAGAGCTTCATCAGCAAATTTATGTTACCAATCAAGACAATGAGTTAGTAGGGCACGTAAACTTAGAAGACCTGTTGCTTAAAAATCCAAAAACACGATTATCATCAATACTTCGTAAAAACGAGCTTGTAGTACAATCTGAAGAAGATAGAGAAACAGTAGCACAAAAGATGGTTCGTTATAAGTTAATGACAGTGCCTGTAGTAGGTGACGGATCGGTATTCTTGGGAGTGATTCCAAGCGATACGTTGGTAGATATTATTGAGCAAGAAGCAGCTGAGGACGTCTATAAGATCTCTGCATTAACGCCTATTAAAAATACGTATTTTGAGACACCATTTACGAGTCTCTTTTACCAGCGTGCATCCATTCTGGTTATTCTTTTATTAATGCAAACGTTTTCTATTATCATTATTACTCGTTATGAAAAACTCCTTGAGGGCTTTCTTATCAAGTTTAATGCTATGCTTACAAGCACAGGAGGTAATAGCAGTAGTCAAACTTCTGCATTAGTGATTCAAGGCCTTTCTTCTGGAGAGATTAGTGATAATAATATGATTAAATTTTTACGGCGCGAATTTTTTATGGCTCTTGCTATTGGTATAAGTCTCGGGCTTGTTTCGTTTGCCCGTGTGTATGTTACTCATACTGGTAATGTATGGGGTAACGTGGCTGTAAGCTTTTCTCTTGGTGTTATAGTTCTTGTTTCTGTTATGCTTGGAAGCCTTATTCCTCTCGTTCTTAAAAGATTTAATCTAGATCCTGCTCTTTCTGCAGGTCCATTCCTTGCTACTATTATGGATATTCTAGGTCTTCTCATTTATTGTACTATTAGTCAGCTGATTCTTGGTTATTAAATCCTATAAAAGTACTTATTTTGATGTACGTTTTTCTGCTTCTTGAATTGCTTTAATTACTTCAGGATTATAATCAGGAATTACAGGCAGAATATTTTGAATGTGGTCAAGTGCAGTTTTCTTGTTGTAATCCCGTATATGTGGGTTAGCTCCTTTGTCAAGAAGTAATTTTGTTGCTGAAGCATTACCGCTATTAATAGCACGCATTAATGCAGTTTCTCCTTTAATATCTTGAGCATTAACGTCTGCTCCTTTATTGAGTAGTTCTTGGGCTATATCTAAATAGTTCCTGTTGATAGCATTCATAAGAGCAGTTCTATACAGGACATCTTGTCGAGCACTTGGATTAACCCCTTGTGCAAGAAGCTTCTTTACTTTAGATAAATCTTCTGCTTGAACTGCTTTGAAAAGTTCTTCTTCTTGAGGCCGTATCTTTGTTAACCATTCTTGAGCTCCTGGAGTAGTAATTCTTGCAGCTAGTTCTTCTGGCCTTATTATCGGCCCTTGAGGTAGGTGAAACCGTGTATAGAGAACATCAAGAAGCAGAGCAGTACCTTTTGCATCATTAAACAAGGGACTTGCGCTAAACTTTGGAACTTTACTTAATGTGTTTATTTGATTTATTGCTTCCTCACGTGTCGGTGCAGCAGTTATAAGACGAGTAAGTTGTTCAGTTGCTATATCTGTAGGTAAAAGCTGTAAATAAGAAGGTTGCATAGCAAAGCTAGTACTAAAGAAGGAAACTCCGATAAAGAGAGAATATAAGGTTTTCATAAGGACTCCCTGGGTGTAATTGAATTTATTATTTTAATAATACTAATTGAGATAATAAAATTGCAATAGATTCATAAGAACTTTATTATAGTAAACAGAAGTATAGTATTTACCTCGCGGAGTCTCTTACCTGAGTTTTTATCATAAAAAGTAAAAAATCTTTCATAAGACAGATTAGTCAAGAACTTAGAGTGCTTGAGGTGGAGCAATGCAAGAGAAGAAAGGTTACTAAGAGGCTTCAAAAAGCTCTTATTCTATGTTATACTAAAAATAATGGTAAGCACTAAAGTGAGCCAAAAAGCTCGCTTCTAGCTCATTATTGTTGAAAAATAAGCTTGCTAAAAGCATAATTATAATCTATAATGGTACTATACTTGAAATACAGTATGCTTACCATAATGAGCCGCTAGCTCAGGTGGTAGAGCAACAGCCTTTTAAGCTGTGGGTCGTTGGTTCGAATCCAACGCGGCTCACCAGTTTTTGCTCTTTGAGCTATAACTGGTATACAGTATGTCCCTATCGTCTAGCCTGGTCTAGGACATCGCCCTTTCACGGCGAAAACAGGGGTTCGAATCCCCTTAGGGACGCCAACCTTTGCTGAAGCTTCGGTTGGCAGACCATTTCTTTAAAGGATTGATTTAAAATAAGGGGTGATATTTATAGCCTAAGCGAAGGTTGTCCGCCGTAGCCCTAAAGAGCGAAGGAGGACCGTCCCTAGAATGTTAATCAATAGTGAGGTATTATGTATTACGTATACCTTATCAAATCAATAAATAATCCAGATCAAACATACATAGGCTACACAGATAATGTCAATGAGCGACTTCAAACGCATAATTCTGGTGGTTCAGTGCATACTTCATCATTCAAGCCTTGGGAACTAATAACATGTATTGCTTTTAAAGAGAGAGCTGCTGCAATTAGCTTTGAAAAATATTTAAAGTCTGGCTCAGGTAGAGCATTCGCAAAGAAACGATTATGGTAGTTTTTGCTGGGAATATGCGATTTTCAAAGGGTAAAGAAAAACTGCCACCAGCGGTGGCAGAAATTAAAAGAAATCGAAACCACCACTTATGGTATTGCAAGTCTTTGACGTTCTTAGCTTTCTAAGTTATTTTTTTAAAAACATTAGGAAGGTTACAATGCTTGAAGAATTATTAGTCAGAGACGAAGGCAAAACTCTTGAGTTTAAAGAAAATACCTTATCGCTTCAAAAGATTATTCAAACTATAATAGCCTTTGCAAATACTGCAGGTGGGACACTTATTGTAGGCGTTCAAGATAAAACCAAAGAAGTAATAGGTTTGCAAGATATACAAAAAGATGAAGAAAAAATTGCAAATGCAGTCGCAGAATCTATAGAGCCTTTATTGATTCCTACTTTCCATAGATATACATGGCGAAAGCGTGATGTTCTTATTATTGTTGTAGATCACAGTTTTGGTCCTTATTATCTAAAAGCGAAGGGAATTGAACATAGTACTTTTATGCGGTTAGGTTCAACCAACAGACCTGCAGATTTGCATATGATTGAAGAAATTAGACAATCAAAGCAGCGTAGATTTTTTGATGGACAGCCCAATGCTGAATGCCCACTTGATCGTATTCAATTCGATTTAGCAAAACAATTATTTGAAAAAGTCCATAAAAGTTTTTCAGAGCAAACAGCCCAATCATTAGATTTGATCGTGAAGTATCAAGGCAAGCCTTTTCCTTCAAACGCTGCAGTTCTACTCTTTGGACGAAACCCTAAAGAATTTTTTCCTGACGCAATGATTCGGTTGGGTAGATTTATTGGTCTAACCAAAGCTGAAATCCTTGACCATAAAGACTTAGAAATCCCTATTTCTATAGCACTGGATCCTATAGTTGATTTTATAAAAAGGCATACTTCTACCGCTGCCAAATTTGGTGAAATGAGAAGAATAGATATCCCTGAATACAATACACAAGTGGTTCGAGAAGCAATAATTAATGCTCTCCTTCATACAGATTATTCAATTCAAGGAGCTTCGATTACCGTTGCTATATTTGATGATAGAATTGAAGTTACTAATCCTGGGGCGTTGCCACTGGGGCTAACTTTAGATGATGCGCTTAATGGTATATCCTTACTTAGAAATAAAGTTATCGGTAACGTATTTAGAGAACTTGATCTTATTGAGCGTTGGGGATCTGGGTTGGGAAGAATGATACAGATATCTAAGCAACAAGGCGTGCAACCTCCAAAATTCGAGGAAAGAGGCACTTTTTTTAGAGCAACTCTTTATAATGCTCCACGTCAATTATTACCGAGAGAAAGCTGGCAGTTACCTATTATTGAGTTTTTGAAAGAGCATGTTGAAATCTCACCAAAGCAGGCTCAAGATTTATGGGAAGTAAGTGATAGAACTGCAACAAAACGCTTAAAGCAAATGGTAGATGAAGGATTATTGGTTGAATTAGCAACATCTGCTTTTGATCCTTATAAAACTTTTAAACTACCCCAATCTTTACTTACCTTAATCAAAAATAACTAAATATTAAGGGAAATTTTTCGGGGTTCTAAATATTTTTTTCTATATTTATTTCAAAAGTACCCTCTTAAAATTAGCCTATAATCGATTCATCGGGAGTTTGATTGAATATTATGATCTACACTTAAAATTAACCCCGAAATTTTTAGAGAGTAGAATTTCGGGGTTGTTTTCGGGGTTCAGGTTATGGTAAAACTTCTTAGAAATGGTACTTAGTTTGCCGATACTAAGATACTGCTAAATTAAAGATATAATTACCAAGATGGTTACACTTACGCGTTTTATTAAAAGCGAAGGGAGTAGTCCTTGTTTAAGCGTAAGTTTTTTTAACTAAGCTGAATTTTCAACATTGAAAAAGCTGTCTGGATACTTTGAAGACTAATTTCAATCTCTACTCGATCGTTCCTAAACATATCAACTAAGTAACGCCAGTCTTCGCTCCTTCGGAGCTACGCCTGGCAGGCCAGTAAAAGGAAATTATAATAATTTGATATTGAGAGCGAAAGCGAAGACTGTCCGGCGAAGCTATAAGCGTAGACGGACCGGCCCTAATCAAATATACTATAATGTACTACGTCTATTTAATCCAATCAAAAAAGTCTAGTGATAAAATTTACATTGGTTATACCATTAATTTGAAACAAAGATTAGAAACTCATAATTCCGGTGGATCCGTTTATACAAGTGATGATAGACCGTGGGAGTTAATATTCTACATTGCGTTTAGGGATCAACAAAAGGCTTTAGAATTTGAAAAATACTTAAAGTCACATTCAGGTAGAGCATTTGCAAAGAAACGTTTATGGTAACTTAAACGTTTCTTTTGTCTTATTAAACGCTATAAAAATGGAGATTAAAATTCATGGGATTTCCATCATACTACTTTCGCAATGGATATAGAAGAATAAAAAGATTTATTGCCTGGTTTCCAGTGTTATGGAAAGATGAAGATTGGGATTCTGCCTATCTTTTTGAGATTATGCTATTTAAGATCTCTTATATGCGACAAGAAATGGAAAGAGATAAGCGACATGTAGGTTATCAAAGGAATGTTCAAGATATAAAAATAGCAGAAGAATTATTAAAGCGAATTGCTTTTTAAGTAGCATGCTTTTTTTAAAAGCTTCGCCAAATTTCTTTTATCTATTTTTTGGCTAAGCCAACAAAAATGCTTAAAGGCAAAATTTTTAATGCCATTATCCTGATTCTAATTTATTACTTATTGATTTATTTTACCTTTATTGATTATACTAAGGGTAATTAATAAGTAAAATTTATTGTATAGGAAGATAGTATGATTTGGAAATATCTGATATTAATACTTTTAGTTCTACCTAGCCTTAGCTTTGGAATGAAGCAAATCATTGAACCAATGCAGGAAGAACAAGAGTATGTACTTGAACAGTTAAGGAAAGAGCAAAGCTCTTATCTAAGTACTTTACCAAGAGAACTTATCAATGAACTACAGCATTTTATTGGAATACGTCAAGCAATAGAATCATCTAAGGACCTTAAAGAAGCAATTAAAAAGCTAAAGGTGCTTGCTGATCCAAAAATTCATGCCCGTTACTTTAAAGATTTAAAATCTCTTGAACCGATTATTTACGCTTTAGCCATAAAGTTCAAGGTAGCTCCAAATGAGATTGCTGAAGCTCTTAAAAAGGAGAGCGTTGAAGGTGCAGAACGTTGGCTTAAGGAAGTGTGGCCTCAACAGTTACAACTTTTGGAGGCTGTACGTGAAGGAAATATGAATGCAATAAAACAACTTATAGCTCAACATGTTAACCCTAATATTAGAGGGGTTTACTTAAACACTCCTCTTATAAAAGCAACTTTAGGATCTTCCTTAGAGGCAGCTCAATATTTACTTGAACATGGAGCTAATGTTAATGCTCAAAATATGTATGGCACGACTGCTTTAATGGAGGCCGCACTACAGGGAAATTTAGAAATTGTAAGACTTTTGCTTGAGCATGGAGCTGACGTCAATGCTCAAAGTAGTGAAGGATGGACTGCCTTAATAAATGCAGCACTATATAATCATACTGATATAGTAAAGTTACTTCTTGAGCATGGAGCTAATCCTAATATCAAAAACAAGTTTGGCACAACTGCATTACGCAAAGCTCAAGACAATCATAATGAGGAAATGATCGAAATACTGCAAGATGCAATGGTTAAACAGCAACAAAGCAAGAGCTAAATATCCTCAAGGATTCTTCCTACTAAGATCCCAAGGAGAAGCAAAAACTTCCTATCCTTTAATGATGTGCAAATTCTGATAATTAATATCATAAATTACGGTAATCACCACCTTTTTATCAGCATCACTTGCCGGGCATAATAATCAGAATATAATCAAGGTAATAAGGTTTATAATCCTAGCCTGTTTTACTTTTTTGCCATTTAGCTATCGCCTCTTTTAAAAGTTTAATAATTTCTTGATTACCTTTTTGTTGGACACTATCTAACACTGTTAAGCCTTCTCGGTTTTTGATGTTAGAGTCAGCACCATGATCAAGTAACAGTTTTGCTATTTGTAGTACTCTTTGAGGATAATTGCTTCTTGATACAACCATTAAAGCTGTAGATCCTATTACTTCTACACTTAATTTTTAACTTTTACCAATTTGGAAGCTGAAGGTAAGAAAAATTCTTACCTTCAGCTCTTATTATACCATTTTACCAATTTAATATTCAAGACAAAGCACAAGGGACATAGGAGCTCTAGGGGGAACGCTTGCTATATCCTCTCGTAAAATTCGAAATCGGACTCTGGATTTTACATTAAGATACCTGTGGCCCCTCGGCTAATCAAGTAATCTTCCTAACCACAGGATCCTGGTACTTACCATGCATAAAAAAAGGGCTATAGCTCTAGCCTCTATCTTACTTTTGTTGTTTAGCCATTACATCCTCTAAAAGCTTAACAATTTCTTTATTACCCTTTTCTAGAGCTATATCTAACGCTGTTTTACCTTCGTCATTTTTAATAGTAATATCAGCATCATGTTCAAGTAACGGTTTTACTACACCTGGCCGGTTAAAGAAAGCGGCATCCATTAAATTGGTTGTTTCTAAACATATTAACTAAGTAACGCCAACCTTCGCTAAAGCTTCAGTTGGCAGGCCAGTTTCTTTAAGTGATTGGTTTAAAGTAGTGAATAATATGGATAACCCAAGCGAAGGTTAACCGCCGTAGCCCAATAGGCGTAGGAGGGAAGCCCTAAAGAGCGCAGAAAGAGGAATCAATTTATTTGCAAAAATACTTTCATAGCTTTTGGCTGTAAATCACTAGTGCTTTACTAAACAAATAAAACTGCAACCGCTGGTTGCAGAAATTAACGCAGATCTTTGCTATCTCATTAGGATATGCTGATTTTTTAGGTGAATTAGTCACTTGAGGGATATTGTAAATTTGGCCCAGAGTAATAGTAAAAATAGATAGGCCATATGATTATCGCGCGGCTTGCGCGACTTTTTCACACTCATTAAAAAATGCCTATGCTTTAAGAAATGGTATTATTTCTAAGCGTTACCGTTTGCAAGATATAGATTATCTCAAAGCTAGCATCATAAAACGCATAATAGATGAGCCTTGCTTTTTTTAAGTAATGTAAGTACGATTTTGACCAGGAAGTGTTGAATCGCCTTACAATACAACCTAACAATAGTGTATTTGAGCAAGGCCGAAGCTTGATTATCGGTTTAAAGTTTTCAGTGATGCTAAAGCTAATCCGAAAGAAGGATTTTTTGGTAAAGGCAATAAAGCTTCAAGGCTGAAAGTTTAACTTCAGAGCCACTTAATAAACTATATGCAAATTCTATTGAAAGGATCTAAATGGAGACGCTCTCTCTGTATAAACTAAAGACTCTGGTTTTGCTTACCGTATTGATGTTCTTTTGTATGTTAGTAGCTCATGATCATACTATTAGCCAGATAAATTCAATAGAGGAAGTAAAACATATCTTAGAGAAAGTAGATAGCCAAACCCTTGTTATTTTTGATGTAGATGAGACATTAATTATACCTACTGATAGGATACATTTACCCAAATTCTTTTTAGAGGGTAAAGGGAGAGATCTTAAGCAAGAATTTGAAAAAGCTGTTGGTGACAGAGTTGAACATATTTGGAGCAATGTCTTATTGCAAGCAAAGCGAGAGATTATAGAGCCGCATATTGTTACTGCAATAAAAATGTTGCAGGATAAAAACGTTAAAGTTATCGCATTAACGAAAATGCAGGCAGGGCCTTATGGCAAGATTGAGAGTTTGGCAGAATATCGTTTCGCTCAACTTGAAAGATTAGGCTTAAATTTTCATTCAAGCTTTAGTCAAAATTTGACTTTCAAGCAGTTTCCTTGGCGTTTTAATGCTTATCCTACTTTTTATAACGGTATATTACTTTCAAATGAAGAAGATAAAGGGATAGTCTTAGGAGCTCTCCTTGATGAGCTAAACTATAAACCGGGCACTATAATCTTTTTTGATGATAGGCTGGAAAACGTGCTATCAGTAAGAGATGAAGCCATAACGCGTAAGATCTCGTTTCAGGGTTTCCATTACACACGGGCTGACACTATAGCAAATACATTAGATTATGATATAGCAAAATTTCAGTTGGATTACTTAGTCAAGCACGAAAAGTGGTTAAGTGAAGACGAAGTAAAAGAATCATTGTCAAAGTTGCCGCAAAATGTAACGCAAGCAAATATATGTCAGCTTGGTGCGTAATACTTATATCTTAGTTTCAGGGTGAGCATAAAGCTCTATCTGGGATCGTGAACCATCTAGTGTAACTTTAAAGAGTATTTGAGGGTGCTGAGTAGCCTCGTAAGCAGCTAAAAATTGAGCGCAGGAATTTTTAGCTAACGCTTTGAATTGATTATAAGGCATCTATAAAGCCTCTATTATTTCGCTTTCTTGTATGATAATTTTATCGGTAGTAGGCTCTAGTAAACAGGCAAAATAAAGGTCAGTTACATGATCATTAGCGAAAGGGTGGCTTTGGCGCCAAGCTATTACGCCCAAAAATTTTGTCTTAATTCCTGTTTCTTCTACTTCTCTTAGTGCAGCAGCCCAGAGATCTTCTCCTCTTTCAACGCCACCTCCAGGTAGTTTGTACCCTAATTCAGGTTTATACTTTTCTTTCACAACTAAAACATTACTGTTTTTATCAATTACTAAGCCTGCAACCCCAATAACATGGGTAGCATAATCCGGTAAACTACATTTCTTATCTTTCTTGTATGCATAATAAAGCCTTCGACCATTTTTCCATCTTAACTCTCAAATATACTCAGCAACATCTTTATGGTCACCGAAATAATCGTCAGTTTTTATTTTTGACAGACGCTCTGCAATTTGAGCTTTTTCTTTTTTAAAGAGCTAATAAGATACGGAGCTTTTGCTCGATTTCTTGTATAGTTCTAGGTTGTAAACGCCCAAGGCTTTTACCAAGGAACCTATCAATTGAGACTACCCTTATTTGGTAGCCTATAGCGTAAGAGACTACTTTTAAACCACCCTCGGGTGGTTCAATTTTTACCAACCAAGATAAAGGCTTATATTTTGATGTTAAGGGCATTATTGCAGCTAATCCGTGCTTGCCTTTATTAAATAAATCTGCAGAAATAACAATACACGGTCTTTTTTTTGCCTGCTCATGGCCTACTGTAGGATCTAAATCTACAAGCCACACATCTCCTCGTACTATTATTTTATTATTCATAAGGGTCTAACCCATCATTTAATGTGGCATCCCATAATTCACGCTCTTTTAATTCTTCTCCCCATAGTTGAGGGTCAGCTATTAAGATTTCGAATTCTTCATTTGTTTTTTTTAAAAATTCTTCTCTATATAATTTACTGAGAGCTTTTTCAATAATTGATTGTTTGGATTTACCTGTTAGATTTGATATGTTTTCAAGATCTTCAGCTGCATTATGGGATAATCTTACCATTTTTGACATAAAAGCCTCTTTTAGTTGGATTTTGTATACAAATAAGTATACATATTTTGTTACATTCTTACAAGGAAACTTTAAGGTTTTTTAACAAGGGGAAGCGAGCAGTCCCCTATCTTCTGTAAGTAGGGGATGAATCGCAAAAATGTGCACTAGAACCCCTATTGCTTCTTTCATATTACTGCTATAAACTACTAGTATATGCTTAATTATTTGCAAGAATGGTAAATAATGAAAAAGTATAATAAAGCATACAAATTTAGGCTTTTGCCTACTAAAGGGCAGCGCATACTCTTTGCCAAGACTTTTGGTTGTACTCGCTTTATCTGGAATAAGCTCCTTGCTTGCCTTATCCAGCATGGCTTTATTCTTACTCCTGCTCAATTTAAAAATATATTCTCTTTTCTTAAAGAAGTAGATAGCCTTGCTCTTGCTAATGTTCAGCTTTTTCTTAAACAAGCTGTTAAACGTTATTCTAATGGGTTAGCGCAGTTTCCTCATTTCAAGAATAAAAAGTATGCTAAGAAGAGTTATACAACGAATAACCAAGAGGCATCAGACGCTATTCGTATTGAAAGTAATTACATTCGGTTGCCTAAAATTGGTTTTGTTAAGATGGTTATGCATAGGCAGATAAAGACTCATGAAAAGATAAAAAGATGTACGGTAACACAAACAGCATCTGATAATTATTACATAAGCATTGTTGTTGAAGGTATATCATACCAAGAGCAAGTACCAATAGCTTTAGATAAAGTACTAGGATTAGATTATTCAATGACTTCTTTATACGTAAGTAGTGAGGGTAAGAAAGCCAATTATCCAAGATACTACCGTAAAGCAGAAGAGAAACTCGTAAAGTTGTGCCAATCTCTTTCTCGTAAAGTAAAAGGAAGTAAAAACTGGCATAAGGCTCGACTTAAACTTGCACGGTTTTATGAGCACATAACGTGTCTACGTAATGACTTTCTTCATAAACTGAGCTATACATTAGTAGAGTTATATGATGCCATTATACTAGAAGACCTTAATATGCAAGCAATGAGCCAGGCCTTAAACTTTGGCAAATCTGTTCATGATAACG
Source organism: uncultured bacterium (assembly GCA_963848965.1). GTDB lineage: Bacteria > Babelota > Babeliae > Babelales > Babelaceae > CAWKFG01. The sequence goes on along the minus strand of CAWKFG010000004.1, from coordinate 514,988 downwards.
GATGGGGCAAATTTGTTTTTATGCTTGGCTATAAATTGGCAGAGAGAGGCAAACAGCTTATAAAGATAGACAAATGGTTTCCTTCATCAAAGATGTGTTCTTCATGCGGTAGTATAAAAGAAAGTCTAGAACTATCAGAAAGATGGTATGATTGTCAGCATTGTGGGTACTCTCAAGAGAGAGATATCAATGCTGCTAGAAATATTAGAACCGTGGGGATCACGGGGATAGCCTAATCAATATCCTGAGGTTGCTCAGGAGTTCTTAGGCAGCCTCCACCTCTTAGGTGGAGATAGTTCACTTATTTACGAGACTTTAAAAAGGATAATCATGCAATTTAAGACTTTTAAACTAGAAGATTATTATGCAAAATACGAGTTTACAACAAAATATATGCTTAGTAGTTCAGACGCAGAAAGTTGGTCTCTTAAAGAATTATTAGAGATGGCAACTTCAGAAGAGAAGTTATTGTGGGATACTCAACGGTTAGGTTACACAGAGACAAGAGGACTCCCCTTATTACGTGAAACCATAGCACAACAGTTATATCCAGGTTTAAATGCACGTAATATTTTATGTTTTGCAGGCGCAGAAGAAGGAATTTTTTGCAGCCTCCTTACTCTCTGTACACCACAAGATCATGTTATTGTTTTTACACCGTGCTATCAGTCTCTCATGGAAATACCAAGGTTTGTGGGTTCCGAGCTTACGACGATTGAGCTTAAGGAAGAAAATAACTGGCGCATTGATATACATGCTCTTAAAGAGGCTATTAAGCCAAACACTAAATGCGTTATTATTAATTTTCCACACAATCCTACTGGACAGGTAATGACGCCTGCTGAATTGACTCAGCTGGTAACATTACTTGAAGATCATGGTATTTGGTTATTTTCTGATGAAGTGTATCGCCTGCTTGGTGCTCCTCAAGAGGGCTGGGCTGCTTCTGTAGCATCTCTTTACGCAAAAGGAATATCATTAGGTGTTATGAGTAAATCCTTTGGCTTGCCTGGTTTACGTATTGGATGGATTGCGTGCCAAAATGAAGAGATATTACAAAAAATAGTTCAAAATCGCTATTACACAACCATTTGCAATAGTGGACCTTCAGAAATTCTTAGCCTCATAGCACTTCGAAATAAAGAGATTATATTAAAGCGCAATAATGCTATTGTGAATTCCAATCTTACGTTACTTGATAGGTTTTTTGAAGAATATGCAGATTTCTTTTTATGGGTTCGTCCACAAGGAGGTTGTACAGGTTTTGTAAAATATCAGAGCACTGAATCGGTTGATTCTTTCTGTCAGCGAGTTGCCAAACAGGTAGATACTCTTTTGCTCCCTGGTTCTGTATACAATATTGCATCAAATCATTTTAGAGTAGGTTTTGGTAGAGCAAATATGCCCGAAGCATTAGCACAGTTAGAACGATTCATTTTAAATGAATCTTTTTCGTCTAGCATAACCTCAGTGAGGAAGCATAGTATATAATGAGCCTTTCCTATGCTTCACTTCTTTGACTTTGCGCACATTTTACTTTTTAGATCTGGCTGTGAAAGGTAATCTATTAAGATAACGTAAAATACCTTGTTATGGTTTGATTATGCGGTGGATTAAGAGTTATCTGAAGGGTTCCGTTTACTGTTTTTGTCGTAGAATCTTCCTCAATATTCGTTATAGTTATTGATTTAATAGTTGATGGATCTATACCTAACATTACAGAGTTAATAGTCATAACGCCTGGCATAAGATAATGATCTGTTTTCTGAGGGTTAAAAAAACTTGTATCTAGTTGACCCATTTGATTATAGAGTAGTAATAGGGCATCCGGTCCTCGAGTACCAATTACCCATACTTTAGAAGGTGTAATATGAGTAAATGCTTTAGTAAGTTCTATAGATGGTTGAAGTTTGCTAAAAAGATCTTCAATGCCTATGCTTGGTGAAGCTGCTTGTATAGAGTGTGCTTTCGCCGGGTCTATATACATATTAATAATACCCCTTTCTATTACATTCTTACGAAGTATTTCTGCTTGCTCTTTAAGCCATTCCTCAGACCCAATAGATAGTGAAGGTCGAGTCGGTTCCATGCTATAGAGAGCATGGCTTGCTGTAAAAGTAAGAGATAAATAAATAAAGTAATAAAAATTTTTCATATGAGACCCCTTTTGTTATTAATTATATACTAGAGTATAAATAAATTTAAATGTTTAAAACAAGAGATATAAAAAGTTTTTATTAGGATTATTTTCTTAGAAGTGTTGTAGGCTACCTCAAAAAGGATGGGCTCTACCTGCAGCTTGCCTCTATGCTAAAGGAATATCGTTAGATGTTATGAGTAAATCTTTTGGTCTTCCTGGTTTGCGTATTGGATGGATTGTATCTCAGAATGAAGAGATATTACAAAAAATAGTGCAAAATCGCTATTATATAACCATCTGTAATGGCGGTCTTTCAGAGATTCTTAGTTTAATTGCACTTCAAAACAAAGATATCATATTAAAACGCAATAATGCTATTGTGCATACCAATCTTACGTTACTTGATAGGTTTTTTGAACACTATGCAGATCTTTTTTGATGGGTTCGTCCACAAGGAGGTTGTACTGGTTTTGTAAAGTACAAGAGTACAGAATCAGTTGATTCTTTTTGTCAGCGAATTGCCAAACAAGTAGATACTCTTTTGCTCCCTGATTCTGTCTATAATGTTGCATCAAATCATTTTAGAATAGGATTTGGTAGAGCAAATATGCCTGAGGTATTAGCACGGTTAGAACAATTTTTATCTTGTAAGGCTAACTTAAACAATAGGAATTGATTTTTGACATTTTTTTAAATAAAGGTATAAAGTTAAATATAAGCATAAAGTAAGTAAAACATAGAGGAGCTTATGAAAAATATTATAATTTTTCTTTTCGCTTTAAGTACTATAGGGCTTATTGCTATGTTCAGCTTTAACAAAACGAAAACGATATCGGGACGCGTAATTATTCTTAACGGTCCTTCAGGATCAGGTAAAAGTTCTATACAAAAGGAATTTCAAAAGCTTATGATGCCAAACTTATGGATTAGAGTTGGTATTGATAGTCTCTTTGACGGTGTATTGCCAGAGATTAATCTAGAGAATATGAATTTTTGGCAGTCACAAAACCCTATCCGTTGGATAGAAAGCTCAAAGGATGCTGAAGGTAGTAACGTTATCACACTTTTTGTAGGCCCAGAAGGAGATAAGGTAGCATACGGTATGAATAGCGCTATTGCAGCATATGCCAAGAGCGGTTGCAATGTTATTGTTGACTATATTGCTTACAAGAAAGAGTGGTTTCAAGACCTTGAAAAGCAACTTAAAGACTTTAAAACCTATTATATTGCAGTAGATATTCCTTTAGAAACGCTAGAACAGCGTGAAGACGCTCGTGGAACTTCTCCTAAAGGACATGCGCGTAGTCATTATTTTACCGTCTATGGAACAAAAACCTATGATTTACGGGTAAACTCTCAAAAAAATAGTGCCAAAGAGATAGCTCAGCAAATAAAAGAGCTCATCGTAAATTTATGATTTTTGAGTTTTTTCTTTTTGCTTAGCTAAAATGGTTCTCTCTTTGGCAAGAGGATCTTGGCTATGATTTATACCATCCTTATATGAGGCATCTTTATATAGATAAAAAGTTTCTGTAAGCTTAGCATTATCTATTATAAGAGCAATATCGTTATGCATTTATTCGGTTGTACTATGTAAACAAAGAAGGGCCTTATAGGCCCTTCTTACTCAATAAAGATGTTTTTTATGCAGTTTTTTCTTGTACTGTAGACACATCAAAATAGAAGCCCCAAAGATAAATGCTTGGGGTGATAAATACATGTACTGTATTCTTCATGTCTTTACGATTTATAACACTAAGTGACTGCTCTATTTTGTTAAGAGGAACAGAATAAGACTTGACGTCTGTTCCGCCTCTTTTTTTCCATACAAGGATTTCCTGCTTTGCAGCAATACCAGGAATTAAAAGATTATCGCTTGGCTTTATAGAGAAATCGAACTCAGCTTTTCTAAATTTGTCTTGTATATTCTGTGCCATAATGCCATTCATATCATCAAGGTTTAAGCCTGCTGTAAGTGAAACCAAGATGAACTGAAGAAGATTACCATTTTTGGTTATTGTGTTGTTAGGATTGGTTATAATTCTTATATTTAAATCTTCCTCACTCTTGTTAAAAAGCCTAACTGGATCAAGACATACAGGTATATCATCTGCTATAGCTGCAGGATCAAGAGGTATAGCTCTTTGATTCAATTGCTTTAGATTATAATTATCTTCTTGCTCTGTTAAACATTGCTGAAAATTAAAACCATAATTAAGACCAAGGCATGGTTTGACATAGACTTGTACAATTTTTTTTCGATCTCCATGGCTGGATTTTACAAGCTCTTCGATTTCCTGTAAGGGAAGTTGATACGCAAGCGTATTTATACCCCATCTCTTTTTCCAAAGTGCAATTTTTTGTCCTGTAGCAAGACCTGGAAGTAAAAGGCTGTCATGTGGTTTGATAGTAAATTCAAACTTTGCGCCTTTAAACTTAGTTACAATAGCTTGATCTGTTCTTTCTTCCAAGTCATGACACGGAAGAAATCCTGTAATTCCTGCCAAAATAGCTTTTAAAATATAAGCATTCTGTTCTGTTACAGTGTTAGAATCTATGATAATTGTTATGTCCAAATCTTCATCAGAATCGTTGATAAGGTATACTGGATGTGGACATGCAGTTTGAGGTATATACATGTCTTTAGCTGGTTCTGGATTTGCCGGTTCCATTGCCTGTAAACTGTTTACTGCCATATAAGCGGTAAGAAAGAGGAATGATAATTTTTTATACATAATTAACCCCTGGTAAATATTTTAATTTTTGTTTTTATTGGCTAATTAGCATTTTACCATATTAAATACAATTTGCAAGCAATATGATTTTGAATTTTTTGAAAAATGTGATTGTCAGAAAAGATAAGTGAAAAGAATTATTTGTAGAAAAGCCCAGCTTTGCTGGGCTATACGTTATTTTGCAATTGAATAGAATGCGATTTGTTTAGGATCAGTTTTATCTGGAGCAATATCAAAGTGTCTATCGCGGCAAGCACTTGTTCCAATAAGCTCAGCGATACCTTTTGCTAAAGAGCCACCACTTACTTTTTCAGTAGGAACTCCTGAAACAGCTGCTGCAAATTGAGCTACACTAGCAGTTCCTTCTCCTAGATTTTCAGCAGCATTTACTATTCTCTTGTATGCATCTGAATCTGCAAAAGTTATGTCAGTTTCTCTCCAAGCTGTTCCTGCTGTTCTATATTGAATACTTTGCAAACAAAGTCCTGATTTTCTCCATTCTGCGTATTCAAGTGGATCTTTATCTTTGCTGAATGCTTTCCATAAGAAGGTTGCAGTTGTATTAGGTTTAATTGTTTGCTTATACCAAGGTTCATTTACACCTAAAAGTTTAATTTGAACTTCAATGGTTTTGTCCGGAATATGGTTAGAAAAGGTATATTCATACCCAAAGGCTAGATGGTTAATGCCTGCTATAGAGAATAAAGCAAACATCATTTTATATATATGGTTCATAGAAACTCCTTTTTATTAATAATTAGTTTTTATAGCTCTTTATAAGTACTCTCTTGTATTGCGAGTTATTTATAGTGAAGCATAGCAAATTTATTGACAGGCAGTAAATATTTTTATAATTAAATGCATTTTATACTATAAAATTTTTTCGAACATTTTTAAAAAATGCTCAAGATAGTTTAAAATGAATCTTGTAAGAATTGTGAGAGGGATATTACTCAAACAACGTTCTATACTCTCTATAACCTTCTTTTTCTAGATCTTCAAGAGGGATAAAACGGAGTGCTGCTGAGTTTACACAGTAGCGTAATCCACCAGGCTTTGGACCATCATTGAAGACATGTCCTAAGTGTGAATCTGCCTTTTTGCTACGAATTTCAGTGCGTGGAATAGCTAAAGTAATGTCTTCTTTTTCAACAATATTAGTAGGCTCAAGAGGTTTGGTAAAACTTGGCCATCCAGTACCAGAATCATATTTATCTAACGAGCTAAACAGTGGTTCACCAGAGATTCGATCTACATAAATACCAAGTGCTTTATTATCCCAGTATTCATTATTAAATGGAGGTTCTGTTGCATCACAGCAAATAACGTCATATTGTAGCGGAGTAAGTTGTTTTCGTAGCGGATCCTCTTGCGCTCGATTATTGTTCCAAACGTTTTCTAAAAATCGTTCTCTTCCTGACAGAGTTTTATAAATTTTATAATGTTCAGGGTTCTTTTTATAATACTGTTGGTGATACTGCTCTGCAGGGTAGAAATTCGAGAATTCAATAATCTGAGTAACAAGTTTTTTTGAGAATTTTCCTGAGTCTTGTAATCTTTGTTTTGATTCTTCTGCTTGCTGCTTCTGCTCAGGAGTATGGTAAAAAATGGCAGACTTATATCCTGGTCCTCTATCGGCAAATTGTCCACCGACGTCTGTAGGATCTATTTGACGCCAAAAGATATCAAGCAACGTGTCATAGCTCACTTTTTTGGGATTATAAGTGACTTGAACCACTTCAGTATATCCTTTTTCTGCATAGTCTTGGTAGGTAGGGTTTTCTCCTGTACCGCCTGCATATCCTGCAATAACCTCAATAACCCCTTCCTGTGTTTCAAAGGGTTGCACCATGCACCAAAAACAGCCACCGGCAAAAGTAGCAATTTCTAGATTTGACCGATTCTCCATACACGCACTCCTTAGAAAAATGGTTCATAGAATAGCATAAATATCAGGATTACCTTAATGCAAGAGTAAGGTTTTTTCCACATTTATACTTTAGAGCGGTCTTATGTCCTCGAAGCTGTTAGTGATAATAATACTAACGTGGCTTTTATTTCGTTGCTTTTATATAAAATAGGTGTATACTTAATTATGTATACTTTAAAGAATGTTCTTTATTCTTAGGTTAATCGTAAGCTAGTTGAAAAAACTATCTTCATGTCTTGAAGGCTCTCTCAAATTTTATTTGATCGTTCCTAAACACATCAACTAAGTAATCTCTATTGACTATCACAATTATACCTCTGCCTATAGACGTCTTTAGCATCTATCAGAACGATTAGTAGATGCAAAAATTATGATCACTAAAGGGACTAGTGCATAAAGACAGTGGACAGAAATGATAGAGTTTGGTCTAGAATAAATTCTTAAAAGGCCTAAAGTGCCAGATTAAGAATCTAAAAGGGCCTTAACTATCTATAATTATGATGGTCTATCGTATACAGCAAAGTAAGGACTAGAGAAGGAGTTATAGTTCAAACCTATAAGTTTGAAATACTTATCTCTATAGCAAGAAATGCATTGAATTAACTTTAAATTCTTAAAAAACAGAATGTTGTGTTAAGAATTAGATCAAATAAATTAAAGAAAAGGCTAAAAATGACTTATTATAAAGCAAACAATACAAAAAATAGTAATACAAGAGGTACAAGAGCGTCCTATGGATCGCAGGGCTCCCGTTATCCTCGCCAATCCAAAAGAGTGGCTAAAAAGTTTGATCCCTCACTGTTTATGAAGCGAGTAGAAGAGCAAGCGCCGTCTGCTGTATATACTCCTAAAAATTCATTTGTAGATTTTTTAATAGAAGAGCAACTGAAGGAAAACATTAATAATAAAGGATATAAAATACCTACTCCAATCCAAGATCAAGCAATTCCTGTTTTGTTAGAAGGTAAAGATGTTATAGCAACCGCCAATACTGGTACAGGTAAAACAGCAGCATTCTTAATTCCTTTAATAAATAATGTTTTAACAAAAAAGACTGAGAGAGTTTTAATTATTGCTCCTACAAGAGAATTATGTCATCAAATTCAAGATGAACTTGATAGTTTTGTACATAAAACTGGTCTTTTTTCACTTGTGTGTATTGGTGGAACACATATTGTTCAGCAAATAAAGGAATTAAGACATGATCCTGAATTTGTAATAGGTACACCAGGTAGGTTACTCGATTTAGAAAAAAACAATAGTATCCATTTTGATAGATATACTTCTATTGTCTTAGATGAAGTAGATACAATGCTTGATATGGGGTTTATAAAGGATATAAGATATATTCTTCAAAGATTACCAGCAAAGCGCCATTCAGTATTCTTTTCAGCAACTATACCTACAGCTCTTAAAGAGTTAATGGTTGGTTTTTCGAAAAGTCCTGTTTCAATAAGCGTAAAGACAAGGCAATCCGCTGAAAATGTAAATCAAGATGTAATACAAGTCGGTCAAAACAATAAAGTTGACTTACTTCATGACTTATTGATTAAAAAAGAGTTTAAAAAAGGTATAATCTTTTTAAGAACAAAGCGAGCTGCAGATAAGCTGTCAAAGATACTAAGTGAGCGTGGCTTTAGAATTGCCATAATTCATGGAGACAAAACACAATCGCAAAGAACTAAGGCTTTGTCATTATTTAAAGACAATAAGCTCAGAATCCTTTTAGCAACAGACGTTGTCTCTCGAGGAATAGATATTGCAGATATATCTCACGTTATTAACTTTGATTTGCCTCAAACGTATGAAGATTATATTCACAGAATTGGTAGAACCGGTCGAGCAGATAAAGTAGGACAAGCGATCAGTTTTGTAGAATAAAATTATTATGCACCGAAGTAATCTTGGCATCGCTGTAAAAGTCGATCAAACTCATGGTAGTTTGCGGTTAGCGAGTCTTGTCCTCGCATGAAGGTAATGCCAAGAATACCAGAATCTTTTGGTGCATAATAGATTAATTCATCACGAAGAGTACCACGAATACTGGTCATAGTAACTTGAGCATTGATCATATATTGTAAATGCTCTATAGGAGGTTGATCTTTAAGGGTGATAAGATGACCTTGTACAGGTATTATACGCTCATCTCCAGTAAGCTTTTTGGCACCTAATCCAGCACAGTTAAAAATAATGTTTTCAGAAATTTCACTAAAGCTAGCTATTTCTGCCTTGGTAATAGTAATGCCTAACTCGCGTAAAGTAGTGTGCAATTCTTGCATCATTACAACTGAGTTTATAAAAATTGTTTTATATTCTTGAGCTTTATATGCTTTTCCATTGCCAAAGTCGATAGTAACTTCTTCTGGAATTGGCATAAGTTTTTTTTCAATATAGGGTTTAAATCCAGGATCAATGTTAAGTCCAAAGTATCCCGGCAAAAGCTTTGCTCCCTCTTGAATAAAAGGGTGAGCCCCTTGTGCAATTTTGTAATATGTACTATATGATTCCATACCACGTGCTTGAAAGATGCTGATTTCTTCTGGTGTTGACATTTTGCGTGCTCGAGGAAAAAAGAATCCTGCAGCTTTATAAGAAGGGATATCAGCAGTATCTTTTGCAATAATTCGTACGGTATGTCCCTTGCGTGCTAAGGTAATTGCAGTTAAAAGGCCATAACATCCAGCACCAATAATGCATACTTGTTTATTCTTTAAACTGTTGTCCTGCATTAATCGTTGTTCAAATTGCCTTATAGATTCATTAACGCACCCAAAAAGAAATGTCCATCCAGCGCCACCGTGCCCATAATTATGGAATATCCATTTACCTTCATGCTTTTGTTCAAATACTTGAAATATACGTTCACGATGTGCGCGAATACAGACAACTTTTTCTTTAATGTGATCCGGAGAAATGCGAGGAGGTACTAATTTTACAATACGTTGAGTGCTCAAGAGTTTTAACTTTTAAGAAATGATGAATACTCTTTAATAAATCTAATTACAGTATAGCATAAAATCAATAAATTGCTATGGCATCTAAATGAAAAAGAAGAACACATACTGATTTATAGCTTTTTAAAGGTCAAAAGACTAGATTCTTAGCTTTGAAAAGCTTTTTGAAGAAGGCGGTGTAGCTCACTCAATAGATAAAAAGGAAGAGATAAAAGAACGTAATTAACAGGACTACCTTGATTGTCTTTTAAGGTGACGTTGATTGTACGTGGTATATCTGAGTTAACACGAGCTGCAAGTGAAAGGTGCTTTAATCTCATAAAGAGATGTAATGATTTTAAAGTTCCTGTGCGTCCTGCTTTAACTTCTAGAGGCACTACATGAGCGCCATGTTGAAAAACATAATCGATTTCTGCATCAGAACCTTTTTCTGTACGATGCCAATAATAGAGAGCAGGTTCTATATAAGGAGGAGTAATAGTGCGCAAAAGTTGTCCAACTACCTGTTCAGCGATACTGCCTTTATTAATTAAATCGAGCTCAGCAGTTGTGTTTACTTGATCAAATGAAAGTCCAAGGAGGGTTGAACATAATCCTACGTCCAATAGAATTACTTTTATGTACTTTTCTTGAATTTCTGCTGCCAGTGGTACTCCGTTAGCAGCGCTGCCAAATATGCAATGACAGACTTTTGCTTTACATAAGAGGTTCAACGACCGTTTGATAGTAGTACTATGTGTTACTGGATTAATCTTGCTGTAAACGAACTTCTTTCCTAAGTATTTGGGAACTGCCATAATTATTTCATCTAATCGTTCCGTTGCTATACGTCCACTGTATTTTGCAAAATCATCTCGGTAGGTAGCTATAAGATCATGATGTATTTGGCTTACTGCTTGCAAAGATTGTGTGGTAACCCAGCTGGATACAGCTTGAGGCATCCCTCCTATAATTATGTATTCTTTAAACAGCATCATTAACTGTTCATGAAGTGCATAAGGTATCTCATGCTCCAGTGTATACTGTTTTATGTAGTCAATAAGATGCTGTTTATTATATGCCAATAAAAATTCTTCAAATGATAGAGGCTCAAGGTGCATATAATTGATTCGTCCTACGGGCATACTAAAAGTATGCTCAGTTAAAACAAATTCCAAAAGAGAGCCTGCTGCAATAACAGGTAACTCTGGCATATCTTCGGCAAACCAGCGCAGTTTAGCTAAAATATCTGGAGTTGCTTGAATTTCGTCAATAAATAGTAAACATTTGTTAGGATCAATGCGTTCATTGAGTGCAGCTTCTAAGTTCAAGAGTATTTGATGAGGATCGTTTGTCGAGAAAAGTGAAGCTAGACTAGGCCGTTTTTCAAGATTAATTTCTATGAGATTGTATCCTTGTGATTCTGCTAAATGGCGTACAAGCCATGTTTTGCCTACTTGTCGTGCTCCGCGAATGACAAGCGGTTTACGGTTACTTGCTTGGAGCCATTCCTTAAGAAAAACCATACAGGTACGTTGCATTGTAATACCTCCTTATTTTTAAGGATACTCTTTTAAAAGCAGTAAGTCAACAAAAGAACCGGTTCTTTTTTAAATCTGACCTCAAAAAGAACCGGTTCTTTTTTAAAGATATAAGGCGCTCATACTTTATGTACTATAAGTTTATACTATCATTTACCTAGGAAGACAATTTTATTGAGGAAGGAATCCCGCTCAACTATTTATTGATTAACGATATAAAATTATTGAAATTCGATAAAATATGTGCTATTGTTTTTCAAAGTTTACGTCATTACCTTAAAAGGAGTTTTTATGAATAAGCTGCAAAAATATACATATGCCCTTCAAATTATAAGTGTGGCATTTGTTGTTTGTATGTTTGTTGTTACCTGCGTACGGTGGTTTTTTGACATGGTTCCTGGTATCCCTTTAGAAGAGTATTATCTTCGACTTTCATATACGTTTGATTCTCAATCATGGGTACCACAATTATCTGCAATTCCCTTTGTTCACAGAGTGCTTGGGCTTATGGTAGATGGTATTGCATTTAGTATACTATGTGCAGGAGTGGTATTCTTTTACCGTCTTATAAATTATTTTCAGACAAGTGAGTTTTTCTCTTCACGTGTTATACAAGTATTACATACTTTAAGCAAAATTGCTTTATGTTGGGTACTTTACTCTCCATTAAGAAAAATGCTACTAAGCGTAATTACCACACTCCATAAAGGTTCTGGCAACCGTGTATTAGCTGTTGAAGTGAGCACAGGAGATATTATTAATATAGTTATTTTTATTTGTTTTGTGCTTATTACAGCGCTTATACAAGAGGGAAGTAAGCTTAAAAAAGAGCAAGATCTTACTATATAAGCGGGTCCTATGAAAATTATTGTAAAATTGGATGAAATGATGGCACGTCGTAAGATACGACTTAATGAGCTTGCTACGCTTGTGGATATTACCGAAGCTAACTTATCTATTTTAAAAACAGGAAAAGCAAAAGCAATACGGTTTTCCACACTACAAGTACTATGTAAAGCGCTTAACTGTCAACCGGGTGATCTTTTAGAATATTCAGAAGATAGCTAACTTCTAATGAAAGGGAGCTTAGTGGCTTAAGCTAAGCAGTATATCTTGTGGACTTTGCCCACTATTTTTCGTAATACAAATTGAAAAGAGCGTTGTTATATTAATTTATACTTGATAAATTTGTTAAATGTGATAAACTAACAAATCCCTACTTTTAGACCTTATTTTATATATATCATTTTAAATAAAGGAAGTAATATGCATTATATACTAAGTAGTGTTATAGTTTTATCGCTCATAATGAGTAACTCTTTCTGTATGAAAAGGAGTAATCAAGATGAGAGGCAAGAACCAAGTAAAAAAGTTGCTCTTAATAATGCAATGGCTCAACTTACACAGCCTATGGCACATATTATACAGGCTGTTCGTGATGGTAATATAGAACTCGTAAAAGAGTGCCTTAAGCGCTATCCTGTTAGTGTTCTTGACTATATTGCATGTAAAAGTGCTCTAGATTCTGGGCGACCAGAATTTATAAAGATGCTTGTACAAGCAGGGTTTTTAACCCAAGGGCATGATGGATCAACTGCTCTTATGCATGCAGTTTTTGCAAAAGATATGCCAGTTATTAAAGCACTTATTGCAAGCGGAATAAATGTTAATATTGAAAATAAAAATGGGCAGAGAGCTTTGTCTTTAGCTGTAATGCAGAATTATGCAGAGATAGTAGAGCTTCTTTTGCGTAGTGGAGCAACTCCTAATTTTACTTTTACTTATAGGCGACACTCAAATAGTTGCTCAGAGACCCCTTTAATATGCTCTATTATTAATAAGAACAAAGCTATAGCTAAAATGCTTATTGCATCTAATGCAGATGTGAATGCAAGCGATAATGATAATAGAACACCATTAGATTTGACAATATTTGAATTAGATAATGATGAAGAATTGATCAATCTTCTTTTAGATAATGGTGCAGATGCGAGTCAAGATTCAGATATACTAGCAGGTTACATTAACAAGAATCAGAAGGCAAATGCTGAAACAGTAAGAAAGTTTCTGGATGCAGGGGCGGATGTTTTAGCGCCAGATGAAAACATTCGTCGGGTAACTGCTTTGCATCATGCAGCTGCACGCGGTAATCTTGAGATACTTAATGCTCTTGTTGAGCATGAATCAGACGTATCTAGCGTATTAGATAGAGATTACGACGAAAATCCTATGATGACTGCTATAATGCGCAATCATAAAAATATAGTACAAAGGTTAATGCAACTTACTAGCAGTGATAATCAAAAGTTGCTTGGTGCAGCATATTTAGGAGATACAGAGCTCATTAAAACATTGCTTGATGCAGGAGCTGATATTAATGTTGTTACTCATTGGCATGCTACACCTTTAATACTAGCAGCAGAACAAAGACATGTTGAAGCCGTTAAAACGCTTATAGAGCGAGGTACTGGTATAGATGAAACAGATGAAAGAAAGGTGAGCGCGTTAGGCGCAGCTGCAAGAAACGAACACAGTGAAATGGTTCATTTGCTTATAAAAGCTGGTAGTAAAGATTTGGATAAAGCGCTTGCATACGCAGTCAAAAAGAACAAGCTTAAAACAGCACTTATACTCTTAGCAGCTGGTGCAGATATCCAGAAACCAGAGGCACATGTTGAGGTTCATACTTATGCTGATGCTAACAAGGTCTGGTCAACTGGTATAGTGAGGAAAAATGTTATTGAGCTTGCACAGATGACTGGTAATAAAGACTTGATAGATATTATGAACCTCTGTGCACAAGAGCAGGTAAGGCACTATCTGAAAGATCCTAAAGCTTTTACACAAGCATTTATAGCCGCTCATTTTTTTACTGAGGTAAATGTGATAGAATGCAACCCTGTACAATTAGCTTGTATTTTTAATCATGCTGATATAGTAAAACTAATAAAAGAAGCGGGTGAACAGTATCCTCATTTCAGAACATTGTTTAATACAAGAGATAAACACAAAAGAACACCGCTTATGTATGCTATCATTTGTGAGAATTATGCTCTTATACAAGAGTTACTATCTCTAAAAACTCAAGGCAAGGATGGATTAGAATCTTTTGTGGTGGAGGTTGATAAAAGAGATAAGTATGATAATACTGCGTTATATTATGCGGTAAAAGCAGGAGATATAAAGCTCGTTAATGCTCTTTTAAGCAGAGGAGCTAAAGTACAAACAAAATGTATAGAGCTTGCATCGCGTCTGCAAAACAAACAGATGATGATGAATCTTCTCTTTGCTTCTGCTAAAACTTATGGTGCTTTAGTTAATGATGCTACTCATCCTAAGGCTGATGCAAAATTACCTCGATTATTTAACACGTAAAATAAAAAGAGCCTCAGTTTACTGAGGCTCTTTCCTTATAGTATCTTTTTATACCGCTATCAAATCTTTTTTGTTATTAGTATGAGGATGTTAGGATTTGTTGGAGATTGTAGTACCCTACCAGTCAATACATTTTTTTTATAAGTTTCCTGATCAATACCATTCATCTTTTCTGGTCTCAACCACATAGCGATAAAATTTAAGTTATGATCTAACAATACAAGCTCTCCAATTTCAGTGCATTTATCAAATAATTGATCAAAATTTTCGTGTGTTGCTACTTCTGCAGACCACATAACGCGTACTAGTGTAGATCCAAAAAACTCTTGTAAGAGAATTTCAAGCGATTCAGGATGTCGTTTAGCAACTAAAATGGCTTCTATAAAATGAGTGCTAGTGAATTTTGAGCGATGCTCTTTAATAAATTGTCTGAGCTTTTCTATTTGACCTAAGTTAATAGCTTGTGCTAATTCATAGGGATTCCAGCTAATATCTGAACCAGCAGCTTTTAATATTTCTTTATACTCTGCATCTGCTCGTTGCAATGCAGTTACATTACCACTACCTTTTGCTTCAAGATCTATACCATTTTTTGCTAAAAGGAGCTTTACAATAGCTAGTTTACCGGGCTTTTCAACAGCAAATAGCAATGGAGTAGTAAGAAATTTATTTCGTTTATTAACATCTATAGTTGTTTCATCTAATAGAAATTTAACTGTTTCTTCTGAGTTAGCATCAATTGCCCAGAATAGTGGACTTGCTCCAAAAGTTTCGTCAACAACATGAGCAATATTAGTCTGTCTGCTTAACTTTCTGAGCCTCGGAACATTGCCTGTATGTGCAGCCTTAATAACTTCTTCAGCTAGGGCTTGGTTAGTAGTTATGTCTCTTTCCATTGGATGACAAATAGGTGCATAAGATAAAAATATTATGCTCATAAAATATAAAACGTTTTTCATAAATACCTTTCAATTATAAAATGACTAATATTAGTTTTTCACAAGATTTGTAATGTGTCAAGCTGCTTAGGCTCTGATAGGATTATTACTTGCTTTGCTGGGTAATTATGATTTTAAGACTTGTTTTCAAATTTGATATGCTCTGATCATTATATATTAGATGCTATTTACCAAGCTCTTTATAGCTTTATGCATATGTCCATTACCGTCAAGTAATGGCTTGGCTATAACGTATAAAGGATATAAATGTATTTTACTTTGAATTTCTTCATTGTGTGCCCAAAATCGTATTCCATAGGGAGAGTTGTAACAGTTCAGAAAGTTGCAAATAATACGATCAATATCCAGATCTTTTTCAATAATTTTTCGGGCAGCTTCATTTGACTCTAAGTTGATTTCGACAAAATGAGGAAAAGATCGTCCAAGTTTTCTTGCTGCATGAGTTTTGCCAACTTGTCGGGCTCCTCTTAAGAGTAAAGGCTTTCTATTTCCTTGATTTTTCCAATCCATTAAAAAAGAGTCTATTATTCTCTTCATTGAATCCCTTCATGTATAAAAAACAGACTAAGTTTTGGTCAATTATGTATAAAAATCAGGGTAAGTTTTGTGGTAATATGTATAAAAATCAGACTTAAAAGTGAATTATAGCTTAAATTGAGGCCACTAATAAAATAGTGGCCTCGCTTATAGTTATTCAGGAGAGTTCTGAGGTTTATCTTTTGGTTTTGTTGTGCTGTTTAAAAAGAGAAGAAGATAAGCAAAAATATCTTTTGGTAGAATATTTAAAAATCCAGCTTCTTGGGTTTGAGCTATTCCTAGAGGTGCTGCTCCCGCATTTAAAAGAGCTGTAATTAATCCTACATCTTTTTGTTCTATTGCATCTTTAAGAAGTTCTTGTTTGTTATTTTTTACTTTATCAATTTTATTTCCAAAAGTATGAATAAGTGTAGCAGCGCTTCTTTTGTTAAAGTGTAAAGCATAGTCAAAGGCTGTGTAGCCATTACTATCTTGTGCATTAATATACTCGGAAGGGTGATTTTTGTAGTAGGAGATAATGTTAGTATGACCAAAGGCACATGCGAGCATAAGTGTTGTTACGGTATCAGTGACATACTGTTTTTTTTCAGCATATCCTTGAGGATCTTTAAGATATGCTTGTACTTCAGCATCATTGCATAACTCTAAAAGATGAATAAGTTCCTTGCATTCCTTTATGCGAGCATAATCTAGAGCGGTAAAGCCATGTGCGACGTTATCATGTACGTTAGCATTAGCATCTGCTCCTTTGCTTATAAGAAATGCAGCTATTTCTTTATGTTTGTTTTGGGCTGCTTTACTTAAAGCAGTACCACCATAACAGTCGAGAGAATTTATGGGAGCATTATGATTAATGAGGAGCTCCACAACTTCTTTATGGTTGAATAGTGAAGCATACATTAAGGCTGTTTCCCAGTTCTTATCTTTGGTATTAACATCAGCTCCATAGGCTAAAAGTAGCTCTACAATATCTTTATAACCTTTATAAGCAACAAGCATTAAAGCAGCTTTGCCAGATTTGTCTTGAGTATTAACATCGGCTCCATGAGCTAAAAGTAACTCTATGATATCTTTATGGCCTTTTTGTGTTGCATATAATAAAGGAGTCCAAGCGCCTTCTTTGCTTTTTTTATTAGGATCATCACCTTTACTTAATAGTAGTTTTACTAACTCGGTATAGCCATTCCATGTAGCCCACATTAAAGCCGTATAGCCTCTTTGCTCATAGAGAGTTTTGTTGCCTTTTAGTTTTGTTAGAAGAAAGTCTTCAATTTCAGTAAGATCTTTAAGCTGTGCTGCTTCTATAAGTAAGGTGTCCATTTGCTTCTTTGATAAAGATTCTGAAGATAGTGTATTAGTGCTCTGCTCCATACACTGCAATTGGAAAGAGCAATAAAAAAGAGAAAAAATAAAAAATATATACAACATATAGCTTCCTTAATTTTTATTTTATAATAAAACATATTTTTCATAATATCAAAAATATGTTTTTTGTCTATCGTAAATTAGATGTAGAAGAAAGTCATATATAAGAAAATAGAAAAGGTTTGCCTGGGTTTACCATGTATTAGAAAGGCTCTTAAGCGTTTTTGAAGTTTAGGTAACTATTTGTGCTGTAAGAGTAGTAATAATAGTTCTTGCAAGAAGTGCTTTCTGAGCACGCAACTTTTTCCATGCAAGAATTGCTTCTGATGCAGAGAGTTCATTGTTTTGTTGGAGAAAGTTGATATAAGCCCATTCTTTTTTTGGTTCTGCTTTCGTATGCTTACGTCTTTCAGTCTCTGTGATCCAGAAATCAGCAAATTCTTGGTATGTAGGAGGATTGCCTTGTTGCCACCTTTCGTTAAGCCAGTCAATACCAAAGGCGGTAAAATGAAAATGAGGCCCAATAAGCGATTTGAAAAATATACGAGTTTCTGTGTCGTTTTTGTAGCTTACATAGAGCATGAGTGCATGCTTGGAAATAGGCTGAGGGAGATGGTGCTTTGCATGTGATGAAGGTGGTATTTGTTGTTGTTCTTTTATTGTACCGGTCTTAATAAAGTTCATAATTCTTTGTATTAGTTCGCCTTTTTTTCCTACATCAGGCAATCTAAGGCTCTGGCAACAACTTTTCAGTTCCGAAACTTTCATGTAATGTAAAGCATCATACAAAATCTGTTGATCTTGTTCATGTAGAAGAGGGTGGTGCATAGTTATATCTTTGCAAAATTGGTAAAGAGTTTTTATCTAGTATAGCAGAAAGTAGAGCAGCTTATAGCTGCTCTACAAAGAATTTAGTTTATTCTCCAAGTTGTTTTTGTAATTGAGAAGAATGTGCTGTAGAGTATTCTAAATCAGTCCAATAAGGTAACGGACCTTGAACTTCTTTAAAGCCCCAAGATTGATACATACTAAGAGCTTTTTTATGCGTTGAACGAGTATGTAGGAAAATACGCTGAGTTTCGGGAAGTATTTTAAAGATTGAGCCCATAAGCTCTTTTTCTAACTCTCGATTGTGTGCAGTTGCTTCTATACCAAAGTAGCCAGCTTTGATAGTACCATAAGCATATTCAGGTGTAATAAGAAATTGAATTATTCCAAGAGGAATCTCTTTTTCTTTTGCTATAACAAATAGATGAATATCGTCAGAACCTGAAAACTGGGCAAAATCTGTAGTTGTAAAAACTTGTCTGAAGAGCGCTAAGAGTTGTTCTTCTGCTTGTTTCCAATCTACTTTATCGTTACCATTTTTAAAAAGAGGTTCGAGCACTTTTAGAAAGTGCTCATGTACGACTCTTTCTGGATGCTTTCGGGCAAATTCTATCTCCTGCTTTGTATACGTGTGAGCAAAAATCTCTGCAAAACTTTTAACCTTTTGCGTAAGTTTTGCAGACTGTCCGTCGATTCGTTCCCATTCTAAGGTAATAGTAGTGCCAGATGTATCTTGAGCTGTAAATGATCCGTGATAGAAAGTTGTTTTTTGAATATGTGTGAGCCACTGTGATAGTTGTTCTTTTTGATTGTTCATTGTTTTTGGTCTTTCTGTATGTTGAAGTTCAGAACCTTCTAGTGCAAAGGTTGTTATGCAAAGGCATAAAGATGCCTGTATGCAAAAAGCATAATGCATTGAATATCCTTTAATGCTATAAAGATTACTTATCCCTAAAGGGATGTATAGAAAATAATAAGAATATGCTAAGGCCCAGAGTTAAGAACTCTTTGTTAGCAATTTAGATGATGTAAGTAAGAACTTTCATACAACGCCTCCAATGAACATATAAGAGGGAAATTAAGAGAAATAATATCTTTATAAGAATACTGTATAGCGCGTTAAAGTCAAGATTGTGAGATAGATTTCAGAGGATTTTGGTATATGACAATGAGTTACTCTTCAGTAAGATACTTCTTACCCTTTAATTTCTCGGGCAATAAGTCTTCTCGAGTATACTTTTCGTATCCTTTGCCATATCCTAGCTCTTTCATAAGCTTCGTAGGTGCATTTCTGATGTTCATTGGAATAGGAAGGTTACCATACTTTTTAACATCATCGACAGCTTTAAAATAAGCATAGTAAGATGCTTTTGTTTTTGGAGCGTAAGAAAGATAGCATACTACATGTGCTAAGTTTATTGCACATTCAGGATAACCCAGTATCTCAACTGCTCTAAATGCAGCATTAGCAAGAGTTAAGGCTTGTGGATCTTTAAGGCCAATATCTTCAGAGGCAAAGATAACCATACGACGTGCTATAAATTTAGGATCTTCACCTGCTTCAACCATACGAGCAAGATAATACAAGGCTGCATCAGGTTGTGATGCTCGCATAGATTTAATAAATGCTGAGATAGTGTTATAATGCTCTTCCGTCTTTTTATCGTAGCGCAAGTGAGCGCTTTGTAAGGTACTTTGTATGGTCTCCAAGGTAATAGTATCGTACAGTTGAGCGGTTTTTTCTAATAGAGAAAGTGCTTGTCGAGCATCACCATTTGCTACTCTTACAATATACTCTTTAACATCATCACTCAGTGTAAAACCGCTGCGATCGATAATCGTAAACAGCTCATGCTCAGATAACTCTTTTAGCACAAATACTTGGCAGCGAGAAAGAAGGGCAGGTATAACTTCAAAGCTTGGATTTTCAGTTGTTGCACCAATGAGCGTTAACTCTCCTGATTCAACATAGGGCAACAAAAAGTCTTGTTGTGCTTTATTGAATCTATGAATTTCATCTAGAAACAGCACTTTAGGTTGTTCTTCTTTGCTTTCAATAATCTTTCTAATGTCCTCTTTGCTTGCTGATACTGCAGAAAGTTCATAATAAGCAGCATCTAAAGATTGTGCATAAATACGAGCTAAAGTAGTCTTGCCAACTCCTGGAGGGCCCCATAAGATAAAACTAAACATATACTTGTTTTCAATAGCTCTTCTAAGTGGCTTTCCAGGACCAACTAAATGTTCTTGGCCAATAAACTGATCAAGCGTTTTAGGTCGTATTTTTGAAGCGAGTGGTTCCATTACTTTTTCAGCATCGAGTATGCTGCCTTTCTTTTGAGAATATTTACTAGTAGAGCGTTATGGTATATAATTCTATTATACTAATTAATATAGCATAAAAGCACATTTTTATCTATGCTTGAGTGAAGAGGCCTTGCTATTTTTCAATGTGCTATTAAACTCAAGGAAGCTATTATTGTATCTCTTTTTAAAGGATGTTATGAGTCGTTATCGTCAGTCAGACACTATTATTAGTTGGCTTGCTATTATAGGAGGAGCACTTCTTGTTATATGGGGTATAAGTCCTTTTATAGCTTCTGTATTACAAGTTGTACTCGGTTTTATTCTTATCAATTACGGTTTAGGCTTACGGCGTTTACCGCCACTTACTTTACTCGTTCGTTATTGGTTAATGAAATTGCGTTAAGAGGGTATAAGTGCATAGTAACTTCTCTGATACGAAAATCTGTGTACATTTTAATATACAGCATGCAGTAACACTACTGTCCAATTACTGATTCTAGAAGTTTGCTAGCTTTTCGTGCTTCTTTATAGTTAGTTTTAAGAGCGTGTGTAAGCGCTCTCTTTTTTTCAATAGTGGTATATGAGCAATGTTGTAAAAGCAGTTCTACCATCTCTTTACTTTCGGTTGCAGCTATATCAAGCGCAGTCATTCCCTCTTTATTAGCTATGTGAGGATTAGCGCCTGCAGAAAGAAGAAGCTTAATAACCTCTAGTTTATAGCGAATTATAGCTATTATAAGAGGTGTATTGCCCTCTTTATCTTGATCATTAAGAGGAGCTTTTGCTCGTAATAACTTTTTAACGATTGTGCTATCGCCAAGATCGCATGCAACAAACAATGGGGTAGCTCCATCTTGATCACGTTGCAAAAGAGTATGCGGCTCTTTTATCAAAGAGGTAATGAGCCTACTATGATTTCCTTCT
The DNA here is from genome assembly GCA_963848965.1 of uncultured bacterium. Classification (GTDB taxonomy): domain Bacteria; phylum Babelota; class Babeliae; order Babelales; family Babelaceae; genus CAWKFG01. Next base: position 493,414 of record CAWKFG010000004.1, on the reverse strand, counting down.
ATGGCACAAATGAGTATATAAGGGCATACTGTAAGATCTCCACCTGCTTTTTCCATTTCTTTAAAAAGTGTGCGATCCTTGTGGTGAAGTGCAAAAGCAAAAGGGGTATGTCCATAACTATTTTTACTATTAGGGTCAGCTCCAGCTTGTAAAAGCAAACGAGCTATAGGCTTATTGTTTTCACGTGCTGCATGCGTAAGTGCAGTATTGCCATCAGTGTCATGAGCATCTACAGGAACTGTTTGTGCAATAAGCTCTTTAACAGCTTTTACATCTCCTTTTATTGTTGCAATAATAAGATCAAGCTTTTTTTCTGTATTCATGTTTATCTATAGTCTCTTTTAAATTTCTTTTCTATTTCTGCCTTAGTGAGTGACCATACGGTAGGGCGGCCATGAGGGCAGGTGAGTTTATTTTCACTAGCGTATAAATCTTTAATAAGTTCATGCATACTTGCATGAGAAAGTTCATCACCTGCTTTTACTGCAGCTTTACAGCTGAGCTGTGCATGCAATTTTTCTTGCATAGTTTTTTTTAGCTGTGCAGGCTCAATATGCTGAGCTTCATGGATCCATCCAAGAGCCTGCTTTACCAGGTCATCAAGCTTTTGATTCTTTAAAAACACTGGTGTTTCTTGAACGACAAGTTCTGTAGGACTCAGTTGTTCAATGCTTACTCCAAACTGTTTAAAAAGCTCAAAATAAGGGTCTAAAGTAGTAATATCATGTGTAGAAAGAGTAATAATTTCTGGAAATAAAAGCTTTATTTGAGGAACTTGAGAAAAATTCTTTTTAAGCCTTTCGTATAGTATACGTTCATGTGCAGCATGTTGGTCAATAAGCACAAGTCCTTCTGAAGTTTCTAGAAGAATATATGTTAAAAGTGTTTGACCAAGTAATCGATACTGAAGTCTGTGAACTTCCTCATGAGGTAATTGAGCGAGCGTTGTTTGGGCTATTGATTGTTGTGCTATAGCTTGTGACGCAGATGACTGCGCAGCCAACTGAGTAGTTGCTGGAGAAAATGGCTCTGTTGCAAAGCTTTTTTCAAGTATTTCTAAAAATGCCTTTTCATCTTGAGCTTGTTCTGCAGCAGTTTTTAACTGCTTTGCTTCTTGAGAGGTATATTCAAGAGGTTTTGAAAAGGGAGATTGTGGTATACTGAAAGTACTTTTTATAAGCGGTGAGGCTCCAAGAGTGTGAGAAAAATGCTCTTCAAGCCGTTTTTTCACTCCTGCTTCTAAAAGGCTCTCTACAATTCGAGGATGCAAAAATTGTACTTCTTCTTTGCGTGGATGAATATTGATATCAACAGCATCGGTATCAAGCAAGATGAAAATAAAGGCAACAGGGAACCGGTCTGTTTGTAAGATATTTTGGTAGCCACGTAACAAGGCTTGTGAGAGTTTATGATTTTTTACCCATCGTTGATTGACGAAAAAGAAAAGCTGATTGCGGTCATACCTGTGGTACTGTGGTGTAGAAATAGCGCCCTTAATGCTCAAATTCATCTTATCATCTTTGATATCTACTGAAAGCATATGCTGTGTAAGTGCCTTTTCATACATTTGGGCTAATCGCATGCTCAAATCGGTTGCGCTTGGAAAATTATGTACTAATTTTCCATCATGATAAAGTTTAAAATGTATCTGTGGATAATCAAGACAAAAGGCAGAAAAAAGTTGTACAATAGCGCGCCATTCGGTCTCTTTTGTTTTTAAAAACTTTTTCCGTGCAGGAACATTATAAAAAAGGTCTACAATAGCGATATCTGTCCCTGCATTGCCTGCAATTACTTCTTCTTTTACTACAGTACCTGCTTCAATTTCAAGACAGATACCTGTTTGTGCATCTGTTTCTTTGGTTGTAAGAGAAACTTTGCTTACAGCCGAGATGCTTGAAAGTGCTTCTCCACGAAAGCCAAATGTTGCTAAAGTTTCTAAGTCATCTACCGAAATAATTTTACTTGTTGCATGGTGCTTTATACTCATACGAGCATCTTCTGCATCCATACCGTACCCATTATCAATAATGCGAATGAGCTGCTTGCCACCATCTTCAATATAGAGAGTAATAGCAGTAGCTTTTGCATCTAAAGAGTTTTCAACAAGCTCTTTAACAACATTAGCAGGTCGTTCTACAACTTCACCTGCAGCAATCTTTTGTGCTTCAACTGAAGATAGCTGTTTAATTTTTGCCATAGTATAACTATCAGAATAAAAAGGTATAGAAAATTTTCTTATAATACACAGTTAATTATAGCAAAAATTTGCATTTATTATAAGCTAGAGTCATTGCGAGCTATAAATGATAGATACCCCAGATGCTTTTATCGATCAGGTAAAACTACTCTTTTTGATCATCGGCAAACCGAACGTTACGAGCTATTTCTGCTATATCTGGATGAATAGTACCATAACCATCGCTTAGGCCATAGTCTCTTAAAATCCCTATACTTGCATTACTTACTTTATGTTTTCCTTGAACTGCTTTAAAAAATTCATATAAAGCTAAAGCGCTTGATGTGTGCTGTTGTTTTGCTTTTGAGTAAAGAATGCTTAAAGAATTTATTACTGAATCTTGTAAGAGCTTCCAGATAATATCTGCAAAATCTTGTCGCGCAGGGCGTTCAGCCTGCTTTTCTTTTTTTAACGATTGTTTTTCATCTTTTTCCATGGCCTGTATAGTAGATATGGCACAAGCTATAAGGATACTCGATAACATTTTTTTTATACTCATAGGGAATCCTTTATCATAGAGTTATAGAGAAAAGGGTTGTCTGTGCGTATTTTTCGTATTATAAAGCATGTGCAACTGAGAAAGTACAAGAAAAGAATTAAGCATCTTTTGTACTTCTGGTTTTGTGGCAAGTTGTATGACACGTTCAATATCACCGGGAGCAAAGAGCGCTCCCGTTCGTATAAGTCTTCGTGATAAACTAAAGTTTCCTTGTGCAGTTGCATACATAAGTGCAGTATTACCTTTTTTGTCTTGAATATTAAGATGTTCTGGTAAGTAATGTACAATACTTAATAATGCATCAACAATAGTATCGTAACCACACATAATCGCGTATATAAGAGCAGTTCTGCCATAAGTATCTTGTGCATGAACAAATTCATAAGAGGGCGCTCTTCCTAAAACAGTTTCTACAACTTCACTATGGCCTAGAGCACATGCCCATATTAGTACTGTTTGGTTAAAGCACTCCTTGTATACAGTAGAAGCAAGAGAATTGTAGTGAGCATGCGGATCTTTAAGATAGGTTTGAATATGATAATTGCTTAACATCTTTATAAATTCTAAAGCATCTTTATGCATAGTGTTAAACACATGATTTTTTGCTTGAGAAAAATCTTTCTGGATAGTTTCTTTAAGCTGTATACCAGTTGTTGTATCACCAAATATCTTTTCTACCTTATTGCTTAGCTTCTGTTCATTTCTAGTAAAAGCATGTTCTACTATTTGCTCAATAGTAAGATGAGCGCCTGCTGCCACAAGCCTACTTATAATACCCAAAGAATTACTTCTTGTAGCACACGCTAAGGCTGAGATACCTTCTATGGTAGTGGCATTGCTCGTGAGACCCATTTTTATAAGTAGTGAGATAACGTCTTGGCAGCCACCCTTTGCAGCACAATGAAGCATAGTTGTACCATAAATATCTGTGGCGTTTATCCGGGCTCCTTTCTCTAGTAAAAAAAGCGCAATTTTTTCATAGCCTTCTTTTAATGCTTTCATAAGGGGTGTCACATTACATTTGTTGGTACCCATTTCTATAGATGCTCCTGCTTCAAAAAGAAATGTAACTAATGAATAATGATTATTTTTTACCGCTAAATAAAGAGCAGTACGCCCTTTTTTATCCTGTGCATTGATATTTACTTTGGTAAAGAGCGTCTTTATAGCTTGTTCATTGCCGTCGAGTGCTGCTTGAAAAAACTGTTGTTTATACTCTGTGATATTTTTTGTAGAATCGCTAGAGTGAGGCATACAAGATGAAGTATGTACAGAATCCTGTCTTTTACAGATAGCTTTATGAATAGCCCAATGTTTAACTTGGCAACTCCTGCAACAGTAATAGGCATTTTTACAAATACTACATAGTAAAGAACACGGTTCTTTTTTGCATGTCATGCACTGTTTCTCAAGATGTTGTACTTCTCTTTCTCCAAGTATATGCCCCATTCCTTGTTGACTTACCTGTCTTAAAAGATCAGCGATATCCTTATGCTTTTCAAAATGAGCTATATCTAAGGCCGTTTTACCAGATAAGGTTACTGCCTCAAGGGATGCTCCTGCCTTGAGTAGTACTTTAACCGTATCTACATGTCCTGATATTACTGCTTCCATTAAGGGAGTAAGTTTTAGTTGCTTTGTTTGTATGTTAACTTCTGCGCCAGCATTTATAAGTACTTGTGCAATACGTGCAGTTCCATAGTGTGTTGCATAATGAAGAGCTGTTGTATTATCTTCATTATAAAGTCTTACATTAATACCTGCATTAATAAGCATTTCCACTATTTCTAGCATTATTTCTTCTGCTCTATCAGAAGGTATATGTTTATCTTTTTGAAGATAGGTGGTGCCAACTATTGCGTAAGTAAGTGCATTAAGACCTTTAAATGTAGTATTGACATCTACTTTTTTTAACAAAAGAAATTTTACAAGTTCGGTGTGTCCAAAATGTGCTGCGCACATAAGGGGAAACCCACGTTGAGCGTCGCACTGATTTATATCAGCTCCCAAGTTGATAAGACTGTTTGCCTCTTCTTTAAATCCCCTTATACATGCTTGAATAAGAAGAGTATTAAGGTGCTTTAATGAGGTATGCTCCATTGCCTGTAGAGGACAAACAAGCAAAAGTGTTAATAAGGTATATACTATATGTATTGTTTTCATAATAGACTCCAGAAAGCGTTGAAACTGAGCTCTTTGTAGTAATTAATAATATTTATATAGAGCTATTTAAGGCTTTTTTGAAGATACTAAAAGCCAGATTGCACGACGAGTTTGGTTGATTGCCCAATCAAAATAGCCTACTTGCTGTGTAGCGAGTTCTACTGCCGTAAGATTATTATTATTTTTAAGGTTAGTTCGAGCTCTTGCATTAACAAGCATGGTAACAATTGCTATATGGTTTCCTAAAATAGCCTCATGTAGTGGAGTATTCCCTTTATTATTTTGCATATCTATACTACCGTCTTTTATAAGTGCTGCTACAACTTTATCTTTACCAGTGATGGCTGCAAGATGCAGGGGTGTATTCCCTTCATGATCCTTTGTAGTAAGATTGTCTTGTGCTATTTTTAAAAGCTTTTCTACTATCTTGTGTTCACCTTGTGCTGCAGCTAGATGTAAGACAGTGGATCTATGGTAAGGGCTTGCAGGATGAGGAACAAATGATGGATGATCCATAATCAAATCAACAATACTATAGTGGTGATTAATAAGTGCCCATTCAAAAGCGGTGTCGCCATTAGCGCCTTGTACGTTAACTAATATACCAGGCTGTTGTAGTAATAAGTGAGCTACAGGCTCATTGCCAGAAGAAGAAGCATTAATAAGAGGAGTGCTTCTTGAAGTATTTTGTTTATTAATATCGGCTCCTGATGCAATAAGGATCTGAGCTATAACAATCTTTTGTTCATTGATAAAGTTGCAATGCTTTGTTTGCTCTTCAACCTCAGTGTGAGAATGGTTGAGTGACATTTTAGGGTGGGGCCTCGTTTTATGTGCTGCTTCATGAAGAGCAGTTGAACTGTATTTGTTGCAGTTATTAACATCTACTCCTTGTTCAATAAGAGATTGTACAAGAGCAGTATTTCCTTCACGTACTGCTTTGATAAGTACTTCTGCACAGGTGCTTACAGGCTCTTCCATACTAAGAAGAGGCATAAAACATGATAAAGGTAAAATAAGAGCAAATAATTTTGTTACCATAGTATACTTTCAAGAAATTACTTTGTATAAATTATAAAATTTTATTGTTACTTAGTATAGCACATACTTATTTGATATCTAAGCAGGACAAACGACTTGCCAAATTGAATCTTATGAGGGAAAATAAGTTGTATAGAGCTTAAGAAGTGAGGCTATAGCAAGGAAAGAATCAATGGAAAGACTATTTTGTGTAACTGTGTATGTGTTCGATAAAGAAGGTACACAAACGCTTTTTCTTAACCATCGTAAATTGGGAAAATGGTTACCGCCAGGAGGTAAAGTAGACCCAAATGAGCTGCCCGATGAAGCAGCTGTTCGGGAATGCTTTGAAGAAACTGGGGTGAACATAACACTCATAGGAGAACGTTCTCCTGTAGGTGGTGGGCTTATGAGGCCATATGGTATGCAACTTAATCCTGTTATTCCTGGTGTTCGTGAGCATATAGATTTCATTTATTTAGCGGTTGCAGAAAGCACAAAAGAGCTTGTGTTAAATCAAGTTGAATCAAGTGAAGTCTTGTGGCTCCCTATTGCTACTGTTTTAGAAGATAATTTTAATACATTTAACTCGGTTAAATACTGGACTCGAAAATTAGCTCAAGAACTGGCTACCATAAAAGCAGTATGTTCAAAACTTTAATTATGGTTTTTAAAGGAGCATGAATTTTTTTACAACTCTTTTTGATGATGATCCTTCAAAAGAAAAACGAATAGAAAGTGCTGCTAGATTTTAAGCTTACTTTATTATAATAATTTAGTTATGTTTTGCATTTAATAAGTAAGAATTAAACAACATTTGTCAACAAAAGGTGAAACTGTTTTACTTTCCTCGCTTATTTTGCTTGTAGTTCTACTCATAGAAGATAAAAAGAAAGGTATAAAAGATGGATTGCAAACGCACTTTAATTGGAGTATGGTTATGAAGTAAGTAAAAAAGTTAAGAGTGGGTAGGAAAAGCAATGGAAGAAAGAACGGCCGTAGAATTACTTGATGCTCTTCAAAAGCTTCATGGAAAACTTTCTGAGCAAGAAGAACGTCTTAAGAATCTTGAGAAATTTTTGCCAGCAGCAACATTTACGTATGAAACTATTAAAGAGTTACAATCTATTGTAGTGCGTGAAGCGATTGCAGAGGAAACTCAACAAGAGCAGGTTCCTAAAAAAGCCTCTGTGTTTGATCGTATAAAAAAGATAAACAGTTTTATTTTTATGGTATCAGTAGGGACGATCGGATGTGGCCTTCTTTCTCTTCGCTACTTTATGAGTTATGGACTACCGTCTGCTTTTGCACAGATGCTTTGTGCTTTAGCAAGTGCTCTAATGCTTGGTGTAAGTGCTGAATATGCAAAAAACCGCTCTTATAAAGGAACTTCTTATACTGCTACTGCAAGTAGCGCTCTTTTGTGGATTACTACTTGTGCAAGTGTTTATTACTCTTTAATAAGTCCTGTTACAGCTGTAGCTTTGAGTGTAGGAGCATGGATAGTGAGCTTTATTTTTACATTGCGCTATACTATTTCTGTGCCTTTAGCATTTAGTACTATTGGAGCAGTGGTAATGCCATTAGTAATACCAGGGCTTGATTCATTACAAGTTCTTATGGGCGTATTTGCAGCAGGTATAAGTGCTTTTGGCGTTTCTTTTTGGCAAGAGTGGAGATACGTACAGCTTCTCTCGCTTGGTGGACTTGCAGTATATGGGATGAGTGGTGCTACGCTGTCAGTACCTTATATGAGTGTTTTTGGTACTCTCTTATTTCTTGTGTGTACAGGTATTCCTTTTTGCTCTCTTTTAGTACGACCAAAAACACTTTCATTATTTAACGTGTTTCTTATTGCATCTTCTACGTTGGTAAGTTTTTTATTCTTTCATGTACAGCTCTGTCGTTATACTCTTATGCAGACAGGACTGTTTGAACTCTTACCTACAGGTCCTTCATTAGAATTTGCCAAATATTTATGTCTTCTTTTTGGTACTCTTTATAGTATAGTAGCGGTAATAGTGCATGTATTTACTTCTGCTCCTCGGGCGTTAACAAGTACAACATTAGCATTGGCAGTAGGATTCTATACAGGAGTAATTGGTCTTCATTTTACTGCAAAAGCTCTTATTATTGCGCTGCAAAGTTATGCTCTTGTTCTTTTTGGGATAAGCTTTCTTATACAAGAAAAATATCTGCGCTTCTTTTCTTTTTTTGTATGGATGAGCTCATTTTTTCAACTTATAAGTCATATATTTTATCAACAAGAAGTAGCATCGCTTTTTTATCATAATACTTCCTTAGCGCTTGGTATGACCGGTGGAATGTTGGGGCTTACTTCTTTAGTTGCTCATCGTTTTAAAGATCAATTAAGTAACCAAGAGCTTCTTTTGCCAGAGCTCCTTGAAGCAGCTGCAACGCTTGTAGGCTTTTATTGGTTAAACACACATGTACATACTCCTTACCTATCAATAGCGTGTGCTTTTTATGGATCTTTATTGATAATGGGAGGATATCTTTATGAAAGAAGATTACTTTTTGCTTTAGGGATACTTTCGCTTGCAGAGGGGCTCTATCTTTTTGGTATGTATTATTGGATAGCATCATCATTACAGACCATTTCTGAGTTTACTTGGTTATTTGGCTCTTTCTCTTTTGTATTTTTAAGTCTTACACTCTTTTTCAATCGTGTTGCACCCCTGAATCGCAAGGGACTATGGATTTTAGTGTGCTGTCGAGCTGCTCTTTTTGTTTCGTTATTTGCATGGGCTCGTATGTATATTATAGGATGGGCTGATTATTATGGTGCATTACACAAAGTTATTGATGATAAGCATTTCTTTTATGCACTTTCTACAAGCTTTAAGCAGGAGATACTAGCATGTATGCTCACCTTATATTATGGTACTTGTTCAGCTTTGTTATGTGCTTACGGAATACTCTATAGCAGGCCATACATTCGTTATATAGGACTTCTTATTTTAGGATATGCTTTTTCAAAACTTATTTTTGTTGCCTGGTCACTTTCACATACTCTTTACAAAGTTGTTTCTTTTTTACTAACTAAGGTATAGAAGAAGGCCCTCTATACAGGGCCCCTTTTTCTTATTAGTGTCTGTGATGACCGCTATGATGTTCACTGTGGTGATTGTGGCTACCATGATGACGTCTGTGGCTTTTATGACGCCAATCGTGCTGTCTTCCATTGAATCCATGACGGCCCCATTTACGATGGTGCCTCTTATCATGCCATCCGGTACGATAAGGCGTATCTGCATGGCGCCAATGGTAACCCCAACGATCATGAGAGCTTCCAAACCATGGAGCTCCTTGACGATAGTAGCTTCTGTAAGCACCAGGCGTGTATTCTACATCAGTATATTCTGTAGTACCTGCTGGCTCAGCTTCTTGGTATTGTGCGGCAATACTTGAGAGAGAAGTGCTTACTAAAGAACCAAACGTAAGAAATAAGAGCTGTTTTTTCATGCTTCTCCTTTTTTGGTGACGTATTTATTTCTAATTTTAATTATAATAGAAATTAAAAAAAGTAATCAATAGTATTATGATTTTATAGAAAAGTAGTTTGTTAACTTGTAAGCAATGAAATGATTTGAAGCATGAGATAGTTTACTTTTGTTTGCTGGTAATTGCAGTATCAATTAACGTATCTCTCTAAAAAGTACTTCAAGCTCATAGGAAAAATACTTCTCTTTGTTAGTAAAATTGTTCATCGAGATTTTTGCTTGCGGTAGTTTTTCAGAAAGCGCTGTAATAAAGGGTGCTAGAGAGAATGAATTATACGTTTGTCCTTTAAGAACAACTTTTTTGGCACGGATACAATGAATTTCATCGAGCCACATATCGTGGCCAATAGCTTGTGCAAGCGATAGTAAAAACTTATAAGGCAATGTTTCTTTAGTAGAAAGAAGCTTATAGAGTTTTTTTATATTTTTGTATTGAAAGATAAGCTTTTGCTTTGAAGGAGCTTCATCTTCATGTAAAGCTTGTTCCTTCTCAAGCTTTGTGCATTCAATCTTGAGCGGAAGTAAAATACACAGCTGAGAATATGTTAACCACGTTATGCCTAATAGTGTTATACCTATAATGCATAATGAATATACGAGCCACTGCCGTACTGAATAAGAGGTGGTAATAAAAGGGAAGATAAAATTAACTGGTTTCATAAATACTCCTGGCTAGCGAGTATAATCCTACCGCTTCTAAAAGTATACCCCTATCTTGAATAAAAGAATCTTTGTAAAGAGATGCTTCTGCTGTTTTGAGTACAAATGAGTATAAGTCTTTGACCGATAAACACTGGGGTAAAGGAATATGAGCATTATACTTTTTATGAAAAGAAATAAGAGCCATCAATGGTGTAGTAAGTACTACTACATTTAATTTTCCAGTAAACATAAGAAGATGATATTGAAAAAGTACTTCATGTTTAATGCCTACTCTATAAAAAAGATCATGTTCTAGCTGTACTTCTTGCCAGTAGTAACCATTGTAGGTGTTTTCTTTTTCATATGACGTGCGGTGAAATTCTTCTTTCACTGAAGAATTATGCAGACTCAACGCAATGATTGGATTTTTAAGATGGTGATCGGAGATAAAAGTAGAAAGCTGATGCAGAACCTTACTATAATTAAACAAGTATCCTTCAATACTATAATCTTCAAGCATATACTGTTGCTGTACTTCTATAAAAGGAATATTATTTTTTAATATAATACTACTACATATAAGCGCAGAATCACTACATATAATACTAATAAAGGGTGATAATGAGTACATACTTATAAGATTATACGATCGTCTTTTTATGTGCCTTTACTTTCTTCTTCTGCATCAAAATGTACCTTATTGAAAATAACTTTACATGTTAAAATAAAAGGCCGAATAAGATGTAACAATTTACTACGTTTAATTGCCTCATTACATAAGAACGTTAAATATTCTCTGAATTCATTTTTAAATTCAATTGTAAGCTCAGGGTGCGAATGGAGCTTAAAAAGTTCTATAAGAATGTCATGATGAAAGCCATGTATCTCTTTGACAATAACTTCAAGCATACCAGTGGTTAAACGAAAATCCATACCAGGACGTAAGGCCAGCGGAATATGGTTTATCTGTTCAGGTGTAACTCGTTTCCATCTAAAGTAATTGCCAAATTCCTTCATAAAGATTGAACCATATAATTTACCCTTACACTCTTCTTCGGACAAGGAAGAACTAGTAGAAAAATTAAGACTAAACTTAACTTCAAAAGCAAGAATAAAATGCGCCAATTCTTCTGAACCACCATAACTTACAATGTGGCGACAAAGTTTTTCAGTTCTTGTTTTTAGTGCATCATTTGGTATCAGGTGTTGATTAATAAATAGTGTTATAGTTTCATCTGATTGTTCTTTAAGAGTTTGAATTTCATCCTCAATAGAGCTTTGAGGACTTTTTTGTAGCCGCATAGCATTGCTTGAAGAAAATGATGCTAAGGAAAGAATACAATAGATAAAAAGAAACCGTCTGATCATCTTTTCCTCTTTCATTAAAAGCTGTTCGAAATTCATTAAGTTGATTATAATATTAGTAGAAAAATACTGCAATGTTCATTTCATAATATCTGTACAAAAGTGAGCACTTTCTTTTATTGATGCAGTAACGAACCGATCGTTTCCTTGAAGATCTTGATGTACTACACTATTTTTAAAGCCCGATGCTTCAAAAAGCTTCTTTACAGCAGGTCCTTGAGTATGACCAATTTCTATAACTATCTGTGGTATATTCGGAATTGGTTTTTTAAGCCATTGAGGAGCTTCTTGGATAATAGCTTCAATGATGGCAAGGCCATGGGCTTCTGCAATAAGTGCTTGTGGATCTTCCCATTCTTTTACCATAGGTTCTAATGCTTGCCATTCACTTCTACTTATATATGGTGGGTTGCTTACAATAAGATCAAATGAAAGACCTGATGATAATGATGTATATAAATCTGATTGAATAATGGTAACGTTAGATATGCTATTTTTCTCTTTGTTTTCTTGAGCAAGAGCACATGCTTGCGCAGCTATATCAACCGCGTATACGTGAGCAGCAGGTAATGTATGAGCAAAAGAGAGGGCAATGCAACCTGTACCAGTACAAAGGTCTAAAATAGTGAGCGGTTGATTTTTTAGCTTCTTAAGGCATTCTATAATAAGGGAGCACCAATATTCTGTTTCTGGCCGTGGAATAAGTAGAGGGGGACGCACGGTAATAGAAAGATCTAGAAAAGGAACAGAGCCTGCAAGATACTGGAGAGGCATATGATGTTTTATATGCTGCTCTAAAATAAAAGTTAATTTTTTCTCTTGATCAGGCTGTAGTACTAAAGAACCCTTTGCAACTAATTGAGTACGAGAAAGACCTGTGGCAAGCTCAAGGATCCACCAAGCGACCCAAAGAGCATGCTCTTTTGAATGATATACAGGTGTTAGTTCGTGCATGATTCTATAAAGCAGTTCGTCAATAGTGTTCATGATTTCATGGAGGTTATCGTGAAAAAAGTTATATTTTTTATAATCATAATGAGCTCTTTAAAAGCAATGGAGCAACAAAGTACTCATGATCCTTGTATTTATGTAGGGCAAGTACAGTTAGTAGGTATTGCATATCCATCAGAGTCTCTTTATAATAACCGAATTAAAATTCTAAAGCAAAAACTACAAGATAAGCTTTCTTCTGCTCAAGAAAAGGCTCTACAAAGGCAGATTATAGTTTCAGAGCTTATTAATAGAAAACTGGATCGTTTTATTAAACAGAAAATAACAAGAACTAGTGCAGATATCGCTCAGTATATACCTAATATACAAGATATCGATAGATCGCTACGCAACAAGTTTTCTACTTATTCTGTTCTTAAAAAGTTTATGACTGAAGTACTGCATCCTCTTCTTTTATCACGCTTTACACTTTTTGAGCCAGCTACCGGTTTTATTGCTGGACTCTTTAAAGGACTTTTACCTTCTATGGTAGCTTCTTCTCATTTTATTATTAATAACAGAGTTGTCCCTCTTTTTCACGAATATCTTTCATTGTGTGAGCAGTACGGTATCTTTCTTTTGTCACCAGATGAAGAAACTATCAATATAGAACTTTTACAAGTGCGACTTGAAGCTCTAGAACTCGCTTTTTCTAGGCTTGGTATACAAGATATAACAGGAGTACTTTCGCTTTATATATATGCACAACCATATAAGATACAAGCTTCTCAAAAGGTTTTTTATGAGCCTCATTACCTTGGCTCTTTTACAACGCAACTTAGTGCATTACAAGCACGAGCAAAAACATTAAGTAAATAAAATAGGCGCCCGGAGGCGCCTATTAGTTTTGACAGAACTACCGACAGAGTCGGCGGTATTTACTTTAAAGATCTTCAATAAGCTTTTTCAGCTTTTCTTTTTGTTCAGCAGAGAGTTTAGAAACAAAGTTATGCTGCTCTAAAAGCAGCCTAGGATTATTTTGAGCATTTACAAATATGTCTTCAGATAGAAGCTGTATCTGTGCTGTTGTAAGTGATTCAATAAACTGTGTATAGTCCTTGAATCCTATACGTCCTGATTCTAGTGCGTTAAAAATAGCTGTCTTTGTAATAATCTCTGCTAAAAGCTTTCTTTGATCAACAGTAAGGATCTCGCTAATGTTATTGTCGTTAAGCAAGCTTTCTGGATCAGTTTGTCCTGCAACAAGAATACTTTCTGTTTTAGCTTCTTTAAACTCCTTTATCTTAGCAATCTCCGTTATTTGTTCAAGCGTTAAGCTGTGTATAAAGTTGTAGTAACAAACAAAATTAGGAAGTTCTACATTAAGCTTTTCTAAGAGTTCTGTTTTTTCAATAAGGGTCCACAATTGCTCTAGTTGATTGTGATTTAATCTGCAAATGAAGCACGGATGATTCTCTTCTTCTAGGCCGCCGCACTGGCAGTTAGAAAGAGAGCGAACGCTTCTCTTGCATCTACAGTTAGTAAGGCTCTTTAACAAACTTGGATTATGTTGAGCAAGGCCAAGAATATAAGGCTGTGGTAATGCTTTGATATGCTTTTCTTCTAAACTATCTGCAAAGGCATCAAATTCTTTGTACAGTGGATGTGTAGCATCAATAAGATCTTTAGCTGTTGTTTTGTCATCGTTGCCGAACATCCACCGTGTAAATCGCGGAACTAACGTATTAAGTGTCAGTGTTCTTATACATGGTAGTGGCTGTGGAATAACACGCGTAGTTACAAACATACCTAATCCAGTAAGTGCAAATAAACTCATACCTGCCTTAAATGATTGTGGTTCAAAGGCTTCCATACATGGATGGCAAATTGCATGTCCTAAAGACCAGAGAGCAATAAGCGGAAGTCCCATTCTCAAAAGCCGATCTCGTACTTTGTATAATGTTTCTGGATCAAATCTATCCATAAACCGCTCTAATCTACTTTGCTGATATGCTACAGGAACTCTTGGATCTAATATACTTTCTACTGTTCCTTGTGGTAAACATAAGTCTTCTTCGAGCTGCTGTATATTAAAGATGCCTAAAACTCTTTGTCGAGTAATAAGCTTCTCTGTAGGAAGATCATTAAAGACCTCTACAAGCTCTTTAAAGTTTATATAATATTCAAGTATTTCTATACTTATACCTGCATGTTCAAGTGCTCGAACGTTAAATATACCTAAAAACTCTCTTTTAGTAACTCGATTACCTTCAATGACTTTATCTATAAGACGCTCAAAGTCATCGCAGAAAATATATTTTCTTAAAATATCTTCGTTTACTCCGACGGCTTCAGCACATGCTTTTCCTTTAATAGAATTCTTCAGAGTAACAAGCATCTCTTTTCTATTAAGACGATTGTTGAGCCACATACCGCCAAACTCTATGAGATTGAGTGTGCATCTTTCAAGGTCAACATAATTTTCAAGCTTGATGCCATATTCTCTTAATGGACTAAATTCTTGTACTAACTCTTTCAATCTCAATGTTTTAACAAACTCTTCTTTGCTGATAGTACCCTTACTATAATCAACAGCAATAAGCTTAAGCAGTTTGCCAGGATGGAAATATTTTTTTATGGTATTGAGCTGATCTTGTCGTAACAGCTCTGGAAGCCTTTCTACTTCTATACCATTTTCAAGAACTGCTTGCATAACTTCTGGTTTCAATTCACCATCTTTACTATAGTGATCCCAGACAACACGTGCAAGCTGTTCAGGATTGACATATCTCAATACTCTTTCAGGTTCGTAACCGAAGAGCTCTATAACTCTGTTGATTTTAATTGCTTCAAATAGCTCTGCTTTTGTTGGTGTTTGACCCATGCCAACTCTTAGCCTTAGAACCTTAAATTTCTCAAGATTAATATATTTACCATCAAGCTCTTCTAGCTTTTTGTTTTGTATACAATCATTTAAAAGAGCGACTTGTTCCCACGTTATATCTTTATCATCTACAAAGTCTGTAACAATTTCTACAATACGAATAAGGAGCTTTTTAAGATCTACTGATTCATTAACTTTTCGTATAGTATTTTTTACTCTTTTTAATGTCTCTGATTGATGAGAATTTACTTTTCTCGGATCTGGTTCCATAGCACTTATTGATATACCAATAAGCAGTATAGTACCTAAAAGCGATATGCTTATCTTTTTCATACGGTTCCTCCATTATATAGTACGATAGGGTATAAGAGCATGAGCGCATGTCTCATTTCTTAATCTGTAATTATTTTTAATTTCTTATTCTTTTTATATAACATACAGAATTCAATTTTTTTGTCAAAAGCTGAAATCTTGAGTGCTTTTTGTGCAAATTACGAGCCTGTAATAGCTAGGGGCCTTAACTGTAAGGGACGCTGTCCCTTTAACCCTGGCAAGGGCGCGCCCTTGCAACCCGCTTTCTAGCTTCAGAGCTAAAGCTCTTCGCTTGTTTTTTAAAGCAAAAAATCGTACCGATTTTTTGCAGTTGCACGCCGCTACGCGAGTCTCCATCAGGGGTGGAACGCACCCCTGCTGATGACACTATAGTTACAGAAGTATTATTGATATTAAATTACAGGCAAGTAAAACGTAAGTCAGCAACAGGCAACCAGGGAGTTCCCTTGGTTGCTTAAATCGCGTAGCGACTGCTATTGTTAAAAAACGCTGAGCGTTTTTTAACGCAGAAAAAGAACAAAAAGAAGCAAAGGGGTTCTAGGGCCTTAGGCCCTAGCGGGGTACAAGGGGCAGAGCCCCTCAAAGCGTTCCTTACTAGCTAGCTGAGTAGTTGATCAACGTAGGTGTCTGCATCGAAGAGAGCGAGTTGTTCTGGTTGTTCGCCAAAGGAGATAAAGGCGATAGGTATCTTGAGTTCTTGGACTATAGAGAATACGATGCCGCCTTTGCCTGTTCCGTCCATCTTGGTGAGTACTATACCGTCAACGTGCGTACTTTCGTGGAATATTTTTGCTTGCTCAAATGAATTTTGCCCGAGCATAGAGTCGATGATAAGCAGAGTAGAGATTTTGTGGGTACTCAGCTGCTTATCGATAGTACGTTTAACTTTTTCAAGCTCTTTCATAAGATTAACTTTTGTTTGTAATCGGCCGGCAGTGTCAATAATAAGATTGTCGTAGGCGCCTTGTTTAAAGTGTTCGCAGCCCGAGTAGACGACAGAAGCAGGATCTTGGTTTTCTTTACCGGTAATAACGGGAATAGTGAGACGCTGGCCCCAAGTACTCAGCTGCTCAGTAGCTGCAGCACGAAATGTATCTGCTGCAACAAAGAGGACCTTTTTATTTTGCTGCTGTAGCCAGAAGCCTAATTTACCTGCAAAGGTTGTTTTGCCACTACCGTTAATTCCGATGAGTAGATAGATGTCCGCTTGCGAGTCGTATGGATGAGTAGTGAGCAATGATTTGAGTTGTTGCTTGAGAGCTGTATGAAGGTCTGAACCTTTCTGTAAAGAACCGCGGTACAGTTGCTCTTTGAGGTTTGCTATTATAGTACGAGTTGTATGGATACCAGTATCTGCACTAATGAGGATCTGTTCAAGCTCTTTGAGTGTATCTTCATCAATATGCTGACGCGTAAAGAGAGTAGTAAGTTTACTCGTAACTTGTTGATAGATAGTACTTAATGCTTTCTTAATAAACCCAAACATAAAAATCTCCGTTTAAAGTAGTATGGTACTTACTTTAACCTCTTTTTACAAGTCGCTCAATAGCTGAGAGTAAAAGTATTTATTTAGAATGGGGGTTTTTTGTATAATGAAGGTGCTTTTATAGATAAAGGAGGTTCTATGCAGCATAGAAAATGGCTTGTTGTACTTGTTAGCTGTATGCTATTTGTACTACGAGGAACAGAAAGTTCTTCATTTCGTGCACGTTCTTCATTAGACTCGCAGATATATCAAGCTATTTGGGCACTCAATATTCCATTGGTTACTTCTATGTTAGCACAACATGAATCACTATCGGCGCAAGAAAAGGAACAACTGTTGGATATCGCACGCTATCGGGCCACTTTATGTGACCAAAAAAGGATTCCTTTGAGTGATAAAGTAGAACGAGCAGTAAAATCCTTGTATTCAGTAGTAGGTGGCATAATGATAGTAAGGCTAGGGCGGGGACTCAATTGGTTTACTAACACAGTATATGGTTTACCCCTCGTTGGTAATTGGATAAGAAGTGGTGCAGGACGCCTGAAAGAGTCTGCAGCCAATTCTCATGTTATGGAAGCAAATGTAGGAGCTTATATTTCAGATGCACCTGTAACCTTGACTATTGGTGGCGCTCTAGTAATTCTAGGATGTTTACGGTTATTCTCCGTTTTAATTGCTGTAAGCAACGATCAAGATGCACGACAAGCAGAAGACATCGTTCGTATGATCAGTATCATTCCTGTGCGTAACTAAAAAAATTTGTGCATAGAAGCATTTTAAAGAATAGCTTCTTTGATCGTGAGTAACTGGGAGTTTTCAAAGAGTTTCTACATCGTTCAAGAGAGCTGTATAACTGCTTGTGCTCTTTGAAGAAAGAGCTTAAGTCGTCGATAATCGTTTGCAGTAAGCAGTGAGAATGTTTGTATAAAGTTATTGAGCGCTTCAGGAGTAAGTGCTTTAGTATTGGCAATATTCTTAAGAAGAGCAAGCAACAGCTCATCGAGTGAGAAAGTATGATGTGCAAAAGAAAAAAGAAGAGGCAAATAGTGCTCATGTGAGAAAAATGAACTACTATCAAGCTCTGTTGCTCGGTAGATAAATGTGTGAATCTTAGGAGGTTCTGGAGGTACTTGATATATAATTTTGCCCTGCTCTTTGTATCCCAAAATCAAGCAAGAAAAGGTAGTACAAAGAAACTCAAATATCTGAGGCTGCTCTTGTTGTAACTCTTCTTCTGTTTTTTGATAAGCAAATACTGTTCGCTGAGCATCGAGTGACCCCGTTTGAATATGATGGACCAGTCCAAAAAGCGTCCTTTTTTGTATCTCTATAGTAACCAAAGAACCAAAAGAAGGAAAATCGTCCCACTTCCAACACTGAGCTTTAATTATGCTTAATGAACTTTCTATTACTTCGCCAAACGGTTTTACCATGCATTCTCCCATTTTATACTACAAAATAATGTACTTCAAAATTATTTTTTCGACAATCAAAAGAGCAAAAATGAGAAAATACCTTATTTAAAGAGCTTTGCTGCTTAAGGAGAGCGTGAATAAGAAAAAAAGAGAAAAAGAGCTATGTTTTCCATTTGACAAGAATAATTAATTTAGTACAATGAGAATAATGCAGTGTATAAAACCAGAAAACCTAACTATAACTAGTGTAAGGGAAGGATTTATTATGTCATCAACAGCACTCCGCGTAAAAGAGTTGCTCAGAGAAAAAGGGTGGACTACCAAGACTCTTGCAGAAAAAACAGGTATGTCCGAGAGCTATCTAACGCACATTAAAAATGGTACACGCCGTTGGAATGAAGATTCATTGCGTAAACTAGCTAATGCGTTTGAAGTAAGCCCTATTGACCTCTTTGCACAACGACGTAAACGTACTGACGATATCGATAATAACGTGAGTATGCCAGAAAAGTCAGATGTGCAATTAAAAGTACAAATTGTACCAGTTGTAGGAGATATTCCTTCAAACCCGTCACCATATAATAATCAGCTTATGCAATTAACGACAGGATTCAAGGATGTATTTGTTCCTGTACTTAATAATAATGATGGTTCTATGTTTGCACTTGCACTTTCAAGTAACCAACTAGCACCAACATTTGATAAAGGTGATATCCTTATCATCTCGCCAGATGTATGGGCCCGTTCAGGTGACATTGCAGCAGTTGAATATGGTAACGAAACACCCGTAAAAGCAATTATGCAGGTAACCTATACAGATGATTTCCTCGTTCTTGAATCAGTAAATCATAAGGCTGCACCTATTGCTTTAGTACGTGGAAAAGACCACTTTAGAATTATTGGACGCGTTATTGCTCGCCATCAAAGGTTTGAGTAATTACGCCTCTGCTAAATAAAGCAGCTTACTGCTTTATAGTGTAAAAACAACACTTCCAGTTAGTAGAAGGAGCTTATATGCTACGTTATGAAACACTTTTTTTAACAGTTCCAGAAATCACTGCTGATGAGTCAGCTGAGCTTGAATCTCAGTTTGATAAACTTGTCAGTGATGCTAAAGGAAATGTTATCTCATTTGAGCGATGGGGCAAGTATCAACTTGCATATCCTATAAGAAAATACGACTATGGTGTCTACTTTCTTGCTCGCTTTGAAGTCGACGAAGAACACAAAACTGCTCTTCTTGAAGCTATCCGCATTTTATTTGCTGTCAGATACGTTGATCTCGCTATGCGTCATGTTATCATGCGTCTTGATTCACAAGGCTCTTTAGAATATAAGCGCCCAGAATCACTTGAAGAAGTACCAACACGCGATGTTGATACTTTCTTAAAAGAAAATAAGATGACAGGACTTTTAAGCAAATCTTCAGGCTCTCGCCAGTCAGAAGAGATGGAACAAGAATTTGAACAAGAATAATAAGGAATACTATGGCACGCAAAGTTAAATTAAAAGTAAGTAGCCGGCTACTCAAGAAACGAGCACGACGTGGCTCCTTTAGCGGCGCAAAGCAATGCAAGTTCTGTGCTAATAAACAGAATGAAGCAGCATTAGATTATAAGAATGCTCAACTTCTGAAAAACTTTATCACAGAACGAGGCAAGATATTACCGTCACACATCTCAGGAACGTGTGCAAAGCACCAACGTGTTTTAACTGCTCAAATAAAAAATGCTCGTATTATGGCATTATTACCATATACAGCAGCACAAATGTAAAAGAGAGACCCGCCTTAGCTACAAGCTCTGGCGGGTTTTTCCTTGTAGGAGTAGTATGAGATTTTGGGAACTCGATCTTATCAAAGGCAGTGCCATACTTCTTGTCATCTTCTTTCACTTCATTTTCGATATCGCATTCTTCGTTCAAGTACCCATTAACCTCGATTCATGGCTCTGGTGGTCCATTGCACGCTTAGCTGCTTCAACATTCATTTTTACTTCAGGCATCTCACTTGCCATAAGCTTTCAAAAATCTCTTACTACTAACAGCCCGTTCTTGCCAAAGCTTCTAGCGCGTTCAGCAAAGCTCCTTGGCATTGGTGCTCTCATTTCACTCTCTACCTGGCTCTTTATAGGCGAAGGAACTATCATCTTTGGTATCCTCCACTTCCTTGCCATTGCTCCTCTTGTTGCCTACTTTTTTCTCAATAAACCGCTACTCACTTTTACAGCAGCATCAGTACTTCTCCTTTGTACTCCCTGGGTCCAAGCACAAACTGCCTCTTTTCCTTATCTCGTCTGGCTCGGCCTAGAACCTGCAGACTTCTATTCACTCGATCACTTTCCCCTTATTCCTTGGCTGAGTATATACCTTCTTGGCGTATTAGCTGCTTCCTTTGCATACTCTCATGCTCAGCGCCAATTTAAGCTTCCTCAGGAGCCTACTTCTTCTATTGCTCGAACACTAAGCTTTCTTGGCAAGCATACTCTGCTTGTATATCTCGCTCATCAGCCACTCTTGCTTGGTTTACTGTACCCCTTTATGCACTGAAGCTCAACTATGAGGGGCTTTGCCCCTGTAACCCCAGCAAGGGCGCACCCTTGCAACCCTTTTTGCTCAGAGCTAAAGCTCCTCGCTGGTTCTTTTAAAGCAAAAAATCGTACCGATTTTTTGCAGTTGCACGCCGCTACGCGAGTCTCCGGTCCAGGTGGAACGCACCTGTTCCGACGACACCATGTTTACATAACTATCTTTGGTAGAAATAAATATACTAGTTATAAGCACAGAAACATTGCAGCTATAAGGGCAGCTACCAATAGGCTTATTATTCAAGTATTGAAAGAGGAATCTGTTTTAATGCTAAAAGAAGCTCAACAACTATAAAGTAATTTCTTTTTTTTACTGCTTGCTTAACTGCTCGTAACGTTGGCATAGCCCTATTTTTTAAAAGAAGAAGA
The DNA here is from genome assembly GCA_963848965.1 of uncultured bacterium. Lineage (GTDB taxonomy): Bacteria > Babelota > Babeliae > Babelales > Babelaceae > CAWKFG01. The sequence goes on along the minus strand of CAWKFG010000004.1, from coordinate 471,960 downwards.
ACAAGCGATTCAAAATTATACCGTGCAGCGTAATCGAGCGCAGTATACCCACTCTTATCACGAGCATTGATAAAGAACAAAGGTAAGTTATATGATAAAAGAGACGTAACCGTCTCCTGATGACCAAATATACATGCCCACACTAAAGGCGTTTGATGACTACAAGTAAGGTGATTATATGAATTGTACTGATACCAATAAGGAACATAGCTCTCCGCCCAACTACGCTCATACACACATGAACGAGCATAATACCCTCGATCAAGGTATGTGATTTTATATTCCTGCAAGTAATGAGAAGGATTAAGAACATATTTTTGCAGAGCTTTATCTGCATAGAGCTGCGCAAGAGGTATTTTCTTTGCATATCCTGCATCACAGTATGCTTGTATTGTTGGCTGTATACAAAACTCCAAGAAAGAGATCATACCTTGCGCATGAGACTCTCGAGCAAGCGTTAAAGCATAAGTATAGTCCTGTAATGTAAGGTGTATACCAGCTTCAATAAGTTTTAAAAGCACTTGAAAGATTACTTGCTTATTGTTCTTAAATAACTCATCTTTGTTCAATACAAAGTCTACTCGAGATATAAAGGAACGTATAAAATCTTTTGTACCATAAAGAATTGCAGCTTTTAAAGCCTCATGTTCATATGCTTGAAGCGAAGCATCCCTATTTAAAAGCAATTTTACTAGTGCTTTATGACTACAAGAAGCTGCTGCTACAAGAGCCTTATGTCGATGGAAAGCACTTCCTGTTTCTATAAGCAACTGAGCAACTGCAGTATGACCATGCCTACATGCATAAATAAGAGCTGTATCACCTCGAGGTGAAGCTAGAGAGCAGTCTGCCTTATTGCTTATAAGAAGCTGAGCCATCTCTAAATAGCCTTTTTGCGCTGCAATCATCAACAGTGTTTCACCATCTCCATTTTTTGCATCTACAGAACTACCAGCTTTCAATAACTTAGAGACTACTTCTCTATGGTTATTATGAACGGCATTCTTTATTGCAGCCTCATATTCCCATTGTGGATCTGCCCCATATTCTAAAAGAATATCTATAACTTCTAGATTGCCAGTTCCTGCTGCTGCAGCTATAAGGCCATGATGATAAGCAGCATGTTCGTGAGTAATACCCTGCTTAATAAGCATTTGCATAATGCTACTATGCCCATTACGAGCAGCATTCTTGAATGCTTCATCACGGTCTGTATGAATATTCGTTCCCTTGTTTATAAGAAGTTCTACGATGTCTACCCATCCATGTGCAGCTGCTATAGTAAAAACTATCTCTTTTGCTGCATCATCAATAGCAGAATTTTCAGAAAGCATTGTATAAACTTTTTCCCGTTTACCATAGTGTGCACGCTCTATAAACTTTTGTGATAGAGCTGTAAGGTGAAAAATACTCTGCTTCATAGCAGAGAGCGAAAAACAAAACCAAAGAAGTAAAATAGCTATTTTACAATTCATGTATTCCTTTTTATAAGAGAATTTACTAGATAAAAGCTGTAAGAGTTTTTTAGTTTTATAAGATTTCCTTTTTTTATACTATTATATGCACGAAGCACTTACAGTAGCCATAATGGCATTACAGTTAAGAATATTAAAGAAAAAATAATAGAGTTTTATCATGTCTGTTTCTATCATAATAAAAATTAGAAGTAATTCTCGAGCATATCATTAATAAGGTAATAAGTAAAATTAATAAAAAAGGTACTTTTATTCGAATAATTAAGGTTTCAAAAAGAAAAAAAATATGATTACATGTTGATATTAAGCTTATTTTTATAATTTTTCTTGCCATACTAGTAGAATTTGGTTTACGATAAAAATAATAAATAAAAAGAAAGAAAAGTATGAACATAGAATTTAAAGGTAATATACTTATTATCGGTGCAGGTGCTGTATCCCAGTGCTTGCAGCACCTTATACTACGCCATATTTCTATGGACTTTTCACGTATAACTATTATGGACACACGTGATACTCGTGAACGTATGAAGGCTTTTGTAGAGCATGGTGCACGTTTTATACAACAAACTATCTCCTCGGAAAATCATGCGCAAATTTTTGGCTCACTTCTCAAGCCAGGAGATATTCTTATCGACCTTACTGTTAATCTGGACACAAGCGATCTTATTGATTGGTGCCAAGAGTACAGCGTTATGTATCTCAATGCTTCAGTTGAATGGTGGGACCCTTATGCAGATAAACATTCAAAACAACTTGTAGACAGAACTCTTTATATGCGCCATATGGCTCTTTCTGAACGAGCAAAAAGATGGCCATCTAATGGCCCTACTACTATAGTAGAACATGGTGCCAATCCAGGTCTTGTAAGTCACTGGACTAAAAGCGCTCTTGTAAGTATAACAGAACGCATTTTAGAAATTATTCCTTACGGAAATCGAAGAGAAGCATTAAAGAATGCTTTAGATACTCAGGATTTTCCTTCTCTTGCAATGATCACAGGCACTAAAGTAATTCATATAGCAGAACGAGATATGCAAATAAGTACTAATCCTAAAAAAGTAAATGAGTTTGTAAATACCTGGTCAATCGAAGGATTTTACGAAGAAGCTACTGCTCCTGCAGAACTCGGATGGGGAACTCATGAAAAAACAATACCTAACGGTGGCCAAGTTCCCTTCTTTGGGCCACGAAATCAAATATTTTTAAACGAGATGGGCATGAATGTTCTTATGCGATCATGGATTCCTACGGGGGAAATTATAGGTATGCTCATTCGTCATGGTGAATCCTATAGTATTAGCAAATATCTTACTATCTGGGATGGTGATAAGCCCATCTATCGACCTACCGTACATTACGTTTATTTACCCACAGATTTTGCTTTAGCCTCATTGTATGAAATGAAGATGCATAATTACAAACTTCAACACTCTATGAGAATCATGAATGACGATATTATTGATGGACGAGATGAGCTCGGAGTTCTTCTTCTTGGCCATGATCTTAACGGATGGTGGACCGGATCGCACCTAAGCATCCAAGAAACACGAGCACTAGTAGAGGGACAAAATGCAACTACGCTTCAAGTAGCAGCAGCAATGCTCGGAGCTCTTGTCTGGATGATAAAGAATCCGCACAGAGGCTTTTTAGTGCCGGATGATTTACCATACAAAGAGATATTAGAAGTAGCAGAGCCGTATCTGGGAACATGTTCGTCCAGACAAACAAATTGGAATCCTCTTAAAAATAGAGTTAACCATTTTAATAAACTTAAAGACGAAAAAATACCTTCAGAAGAAGATATGTGGCAATTTGAGACATTTAGAGTAAAGTAAATTTATTCAAGACGAGCTAGACCCTTCTCTTTGCTCTTTTCAAACATACGCTTAAAAAATAATAATGAGCCAATAAGATAGAGCACATTGAGGCCATAACTTAGAGAAAGTTGAGACAGAGGAATTGTTCCATTCTTTAACATATAACGCATACTCTCAAAAACATACGTCATAGGCAAAAGCCTCGAAATATATTGTACCCACTGTGGAAGTACCTCAAGAGGGTAATAGATTGCACTAAAAGGAGCAAATGTCCATCCTATCGTATAAATAAAATCTTGCGCTTTAACGCCCCAATAAATAAGGAGCCCGCAAATGAAAAAACCAATAAACCAGCCTGATATTAATAAAGAGAGCATAAAGGGAATTATAGACCACCCTAAGACAAGCATATTAAAATTATAAAGAAACCACACAGCGGTTATACCACACATCATGACAAGAATCATGTTTATAATGCCTAGAAGCATTATAGCGACAATCCATTCATACAGTGTAAGAGGCGTAGCAAAGAGATTAACAAGATTTTGATTAATAAGCTCTTCAAAAAGACTCTTTGCTGTCTCTAAATTAACTCTAAACACAATTTGCCAGAAAATGAGCCCTGTTAAAATCATAGCAACAATATGCGGCTGCTTAGCCTGCTGCTGTAACCAAACACTCGTAATACCCCAAATAACAATATTTAATAGAGGCCAGTAGAATACATTAAAGATTCTATCAAAACCACGAAATGTTAAGCGCCAATGACGTATAACGATAGCCCATACATGTTGAAAGTTTATCATACATTTCTCTCATCTTGTTGAGCAATAGACAAAAAATAATCCTCAAGCGTTGGTTTATCAAGTGCTATACTTGAATATCGAATACCTTCATGAGCAAGCTCTATTAAAAATGAAGCTAAAAGTTGCTCATCAAGAGCAAGAGATATACCATTTTTTTCTAAAATATAACTTATACCACGTCGTTGCGCAAACTCTTCAAGCTTATAAAGATCTTCTGAAATAAAATGAATACGTGTTTGTGCTACACTCGCTGCAAGGCTCTCTGGGGTATTATCTGCAATAATAGTACCTCTTTTTAATACCAATACTCTATCGCAAATCTCTGTCACTTCATCCATATTGTGCGATGTTACTAAAATTGAAGTAGCATTCTGTTTCTGCTCTTCAAGAATAAAATTGCGAACTTCATGGGCTATATCAGGATCTAAAGAAGCTGTAGGCTCGTCAAGCAAAACAATACGTGGTCGAGGCAAAAACGCTTTAGCAAGCATAACACGAGTTGTTTGGCCAGCAGAGAGTACGCCCGTTTCTTTATCCTTAATGTTCCACATGCCAAAAAACTTTAAGTACTTCTCAATACGAGCGAGCCGATCTGTGTAGGATAACCCATATAATCTTCCATAAATATCTAAGTTTTCCCATACAGTGAGCCTACCAGGCAGTTTAACATACGTACTGGCAAACGAAAGGAACGGCATAATTTCTGTACGATGAAGATAAAAATCTTTACCAAAATATTCAATAGATCCAGAAGTAGGAGTAAGAATTCCTAGAAGTATATGAATGGTAGTCGTTTTTCCTGCACCATTAGGTCCTAAAAGTCCAAGTACTTCACCTTCTTGCAATGAAAATGAAACGTTGTTTAGTGCAGTAAAAGTAGAATCTGCTTTAAAAGAGAAGCGCTTTCCCTGAACTGGAAATATTTTTACTAAGTTATGTACGGTAAGAACTGGATTCATGATAGTAATTCTTGCGCAATAAAAGGGTGCACAAAAAGTGTACTATACCTTATAAGTAATCGCAAGAGGATAAAAAAAGGAAACCAGCTGTAAAGTTGGTTTCCTGCGTGGTGTGGTAGCGCACCAATATGGGGCAAGGTTTTTTAATAAACTTACCGATTTTTTTTCTTACTCATGTGCCTAAAATAATCATTCATTTGTTGGAATAGGTTTGCTCGCATTGCTCCCCATATGATTAATCCTACTGAAGCTGCTACCATTGCCCATCTTAGGATAGGTAAAAGGCCTATACTAAAGAGAAAAAGTAATGTACCTACAGTCAGTAAAAGATACCCCTGATAAGCAGGGCGCATTTGCCTAAAACGAGCAGTTGTTTCTTGAGCTGTTTCTCCTGCTTCTTCTCTTGTATCACGAGCTTCTCGAGCAATACCGTTTTTTTCTTGATATTCTTGGTCTGATCTTTGTGGTCTAGTCATTTTTTCTCCTTATGATTTATAGACATTAATATCTTTACATTAGTATAAAAAAAGTCTCACCATTATTTCAAGATAGTGATATATATTTTTTTATAAGGTAATGTAATTTTCTAATAAAATTTCATCAAGAAGGCTGAATATACCCTGAAATGGGCCATGAAGAGGAAAAATCAAGATGTTGGTCTTGTAGTGGTTTATGATGTACCAAAAATCGTATAGTTTTTAGAGGAATACCATTTTCACGGATAGTTTTAAGAAGTCCTTCAATCCACATGAGCTTTTGGTATATAGAACTTTCTTTTGAAAAAGGATTTCTATCAAATGAAATATAAGCTTCGGTACCTAATGCATCAATAAGAACAGATTGAACTGAAACTTTTTTATCCATAACACGCTCATCTTCAAGCAAAGCAAGCCAGCTTGCTATAATATAGGTAAGGGTTTTAACAGCATTTTGAGCTAATAATTCTTTTTCTTCCATATGCCATTTACCTTGAGCCCAATAGAAAAGCTTAAAATTCTTTTTTTGAGCAGTAGTAGTAAGGGCTGATGGTACGTTTTTAAGTGGAAACCGAATAATAATAAAATCATTATACATACCATAAAAAATAGTGCCTGCGCATAGAGCACTAAGTGATATGAGCAGGTAATGGAAAGGCTTGAGTGATTGTATCATCTTTTTTCTCAGGTTCATAGTGCTTAATAATCTCATGTAAAGCTGTAACAAGCGGCTCTACAAGTAATCTATGATCTTCTTTCTTTTTTATACTGCACTCTATACCAAGTGCAGGAGCAAGCACCCCTTTAAGGGGTCTAAAGGGAATTCCTAAAAGGCCTTGACAACTAAAGCCAAGAGCACTCTTAAGACTTTCAAGCATACGTGTTGCCCATGCCTGAGTTTTTTTAATGTTATTTTTATATGCTTTATCACACGGTATAAGCGAAAGCTCACTATCTCTTGTTTGCCAAAAATCGGTAACAGGATTATAGAGCACATGATAAAGATACAATTTATTTACTTTTTCGTTACTTCGATAAAAATGAAGACTTATATAAAAATTTACATTAAGCCTATTTGCAAGCGATGCACATTGCAAAGGCTCTACCATATCTGCTGCATTTCGTGTTAAAACAACATAGACTCCAGGAATACGAGCTTCTAATACTCTTTTTATCTCTTGAGCACATTCTAATGTTATAGTGCGCTCAAGCGTATCTTCTATCATTCGAGGTGTATGACTATCTGCAGGATGAATCATAAGCGTAAAAATACGTGCCTGTGGTTGAGGCTTTTCTATTTTTTCAGGCTTTGGGTCTTTTTTAAACCAAAACCAAGCTTGTGCTGGAAGCATAACGAGTAGGAAAGCAGTGAATAAAATTTTTATAAAATGCATAAACACACTAAGTAACACTATAATACATTTAATTCTTATAGAATAGTATAGCATGCTTTTTGTATATCTCAAAACTGCTTATATAGGTATTACTTTTAATAAGAACGCTTGAGACTTATGCATTAAATTCACTGCTTGTTAAGAATTTCTGTAAGAACGTAATACGCTTAGTTCCTTTGTTATTGTTAAGTGCTATAGCAAGTGCTCGAGGTTGTCCTATAAAGATACACAGTCTTTTAGCTCGTGTAAGAGCTGTGTAGACAAGGTTGCGCTGAAGAAGTATAAAGTGTTGTGTAAATAGTGGTACAATAACGGCAGAATACTCAGACCCTTGGCTTTTATGTATAGAAATGGCATAGGCAAGCACAAGCTCACTGAGCTCTTCAAATTCATAGCCAATAATACGGTGATCACCAAAGTTAACTTTGAGTTCACGATTTTCTATATCTACTTCTTCTATACTGCCAATATCTCCATTATATACCTGTTTATCATAGTTATTGCGAATCTGCATAACTTTATCATTGCGCTTATAGATGGTTCCTGCATAGCTTACCTGTTCGTGAGTAGGATGTGAGTTTAGAAGCTTTTGTAGTGCATGATTAAGTGCATGAGTTCCTACTGCTCCTTTATTCATAGGAGTAAGCACAATAGCATCATCAACACCTATACCATGCTTGGTAAGCTCGAGTGACAAAATACTTTTAAGGTGCTCTATGATAGTTTCAGCATTCTCTTCTTTAATAAACTTAAAGTCTCTACGGGATTCTGGTAAGAATGAGACAGGAAATTCACCTTTATTTATTTTATGAGCATTAACTACAATAAGGCTATTTTGTGCCTGCCTAAAAATTTGTGTAAGACGCACACAGGCAATCTTATTACTTGCAATAAGGTCCTGAAGGAAATTTCCTGCGCCAACAGATGGTAGCTGATCAACATCTCCTATAAGTACAAGATGAGCATTGTGAGGTAATGCTTTTAAAATAGCATGAGCTAAAAAGATATCGATCATTGATGCTTCATCAATAATAAGAAAATCAAGCTTTAAAGCATGATGTTCATTATGCGTAAAGCTCATAGTGCTCACATCAAACTCTAATAAGCGATGGATAGTCATTGCATATCTGCCAGTGCCCTCTATAATTCTTTTAGCAGCTCTACCTGTAGGGGCAGCAAGTTTATAGTTTACGCGCTCTAAATCGAGTAAGGTCAGCAATTTTTTAATAAGGGTCGTTTTTCCTGTTCCTGGACCACCGGTAATAATCGTTATCTTATTTTGTAAGCAGCTCATAATACCACGTTGCTGATCTTCATTAAGATACAGTTCGCCTTCATTAGGTGCTCGTAAAGTTTTATAAAGCTCATCAATATCAAAAGAAAAAGAGATAGGCGTTGTAAGAAGCTTTGTAATACGATGAGCAACACCTTGCTCAGAGAAATAGAATGACGTAAGAGTTATATAATGTACGCCATCTTCAGTAAGCAGTTTAATTTTATCTTTATTATAAAGAGTATGTAATGCTTGCTTTAAAAGGTCGTCATGCATGTCTGGAGGAAGTTCTAAAAGCTCACGAGTCTTTGCTTTAAGATCTTGAAGTTCAACATAGAGGTGCCCTTGTTGTGATGCTACACTAATAGCATAGAGAATACCCGCTGCAATACGTTGTGGCGCCTGAGGTTGAAATCCAAGCTTCATTGCAATTTCATCTGCAGTCTTAAATCCAATACCCCATACTTCATCTGCAAGGCGATATGGATTTTCTTGTACAATTGCAAGCGATTCATGTCGGTAATGCTTATAAATACGAGCAGCATAAGAAGCTGTAATACCCTTCTCTTGCAAAAAGACCATAATATTGGCTACTTCTTTTTGCTCTTTCCATGCTTCTGTTATAGTCTCAAGCCGTTTATCACCAATGCCCCCAACTTCCTTGAGCCTTTCTGGTGCAGAATCTATGATTTTAAGAACATCGCCACCAAAATAATTAACAAGCTTATCAGCATAACTCGGACCAATACCTTTAATAAGGCCAGAGCTTAAATATCTTTTAAGCCCTACGAGTGTTGTAGGAATTACAGAGATACAATGTTGTGCCTCAAATTGTTTGCCAAACTTAGCATGAAAGACCCATGTCCCTTTTATTTGAACTTCTTGTCCAACTTGCAAATTTGGTAAATAGCCCTTTACAGTAACTGCAGAATGTGCATGAGCCTGAAGCACAAATACGGCAAAGCCATTATCAGGGCTTTGGAAAAGAAACTTTTCAATAGTTCCAGTAAGTGTTTCAAGCTCCTGCATAATTACCTTTGTTTCTGTTGACGTGCTTTAAAGTCTGCTACTGCTTTAGGACAGCTATGTACAACATCTCGAAGAAAGTTGAAAAGATCATGACAAAGAATGTAAAGAAGCTTACATGAAGTTATCTCTTTTTCTAAAGATTCTTCTTCTTTGCCTTCTTCAACTTTAGCATATGTGCTTAAGGGACTATTTGTTCTTTTTCTTTTGTTTAAAGAGTCGGTCATAAGTTGTTGTGCCATCTGCTTGGTTCCACGAGCTTCTGCCATTGAGCGATTCATAAAGAGATTAAACTTCTTTTTGGCTTCTTTAAGAGCATCTTTAACTTCTTTCTTTTCTTGATCTGTTATTGCTTTCTCTTCGTATTGTACAAGCTCTTTGAGCGTAGATTTTTTGCCACGAAAATTTGTAGCCAAAAGATCTTCTAAAAGATACGTCTTACCTTGAACTTCAATATCTTTTGAAGGAAGTGATTGAAGATTTCCTCCATCCATGAAAATTAAAAGCATACGTCCTGCCAAAATGGAGTTGTTAATATTATCTGCTTTTATAACTCTGCCATCGACTGTAGCAAGAATAGGATCTGTTAAGCGTATAGGCTTATCAAGTTTATCGCTAGTAGGGGCTGCTGCCCGGAGAGCAAGGTTGAAGCTGATACAGGTTAAAAGCAATATATTAAAATAGTTCATGATAACTCCTTGAATGCTAGAAATCTATACCTAATAGTATACCGAGAGTATAACTTTCGCCAATGCCTCTATTAAATGCTGTAGCATCAGCATTTACTAAAATGTGCCACCCTAATCCCCTGCAGTGTGTACATCCATAGTATCCAAAACCACCAAACACTTTACCCTGTTGTGCAGGAGGACGAATTCCTTTTTCAATTACTAATGGAACATGAGGACCTTTAAGGATAGCTCCTAACGTTTCTCCTCCTTGTCGCCAGTAGTCAAATCCTAGGTAAGCATTCCAATGCTCAGTATCATACCGAAAAGAGTGATTAACTTGTGCAACAAGACCCGGTTTTACTTCAATTTTTACACCACGAGGGTAAAGGGTATTAATAACTTGTTGATTAAGAAATGCAAGATTCGCATCTGCTTCTACGGGATTGTCAGTTCTAAAATTTCTATCAAAATCACTTTGATTTTTTCTTACTAAAAAGAATCTGCGCTCTTTATGTTTGGTAAATGCTTCTACTGCTACATATGTTTGCATACTAAAGCACTCATTAAAGTTGTATTTAAATGTTACTTCAGGTCCTCCTCCAAAATGTTTACCATTGCCAAGCGGTGTATTAATAAGAATGGTAGAAAGTCTATCGAGAGCTCCTACAAGAAAGTCAGTAACTGTTCTTTGAATCTCCTCATTTGCAAGCTTTTGTTCAACGGCACCGTTTGCACAAAAGAACGTATTAAATAAGCGTTTTATATTAAAGGGTGGTATATGAGAACATTCTACAAAGCGGCCTCCTAATAAAGCAGAGGCCATAGTAGCTGCTGTAGGAAGAGTCATTCGCATTCCTAACCACAATTGACTGCGTGAAGTACAATAAGGGGTCCACATAAAGCTTAAACGTGAATCTCCAAGACCTACCTTATCGCTTACAAGATGCTGAAGTACAAACTCTTTCGCTTTTGCTTCATTCTCGTCACAACCACTAGGATCTTTTTGAGTAAGTTGTAATTGTTCGATAAACGGGCTGTTTTTAATGCGATCGAGCTCTGCTTCTGTAAGAAAGAAATGCTCAAGGAGATAATACAGCGGTATCTTGCAGTTAAAGGCCCATCTGTTGAACACCTTACTCAGGCCAAACATGAAACCTGCTCGATGCTGTTGCAATTTAATCTGGGTAAATAGTCCAAGGACTCCAGGAACGTTTACGGTAACAAAATCTCTGTTACTGAGCTCGTTAACAATGTTTTCGTTTGTTAGATTAATATAGTTACAAATAAAGGGACTATTTTCTGTAAAAAATACATGAGGAGTAAAATTATAAAAAGGCTGCATAAAAATGGACCAGCAATCTGTTGCAAGCCAGTCTGGCATTAAGGCAGGTTCATCGAGTAAACTTCTGCGTGTTACAGGACCTACTGTCGATTTATAGAGATTCTCGCGCAATAGAGCAGGAGCGTCGATAAGCGGTGGCGGATCTCCTGGTGTAATAAGCGCTAAAATATCGCTTGCTGTTTGACAATCATCAGCAGCAGGAGGTGCGAATGGTCGTAGTGGTACTTCTGTGTCTGGATTAAAGAGTGCATCAACTGAGCTTCCATCAGTACAATCGCAGTCAGACAATATATCTGCTGTAAAAGAAAGTACACTCAACAGAACAAGTGAGTAAAGTCCTTTTTTCATAAGTTTTTTTTCGTACCTAAGTTAAAGAGTAAGTGCTTCGATATAAAGTTATTTCAAGTTTAGCAGGCTTTTATCTTCTTGACAAAATAGCCTTTTAATCAAAGGTTTTTTATTGTATATACGAGAGGTTACTAATGTGCAGCCATTTTTCTGTTTCCTCAAAATGGCTTATCTGATATACAAAGAGTTTGCGTCATCACGTAGAAAGAAGAAAAATTTTTGCATTGAAATCTCTTTATACTTAGATACACTAAGTTGGAAAGATTATGTACGTTCTTTTAAAGGAGTCTCTCATGCACGCTCAACCAGAGCATAAATATTTTGTCGTAGAGGGTAATATTGGAGCGGGCAAATCTACCTTCTTGCGCATCATCACCGAGTACCTTAATGCCCAAGTAGTGTATGAGCCTCATCAGAAGTGGCAAAATGTAGGTGGTGAAAACCTCTTGGAACGGTTTTATTCAGATACTCAACGCTGGGCATATACATTTCAGACATATGCGTTTGTAACTCGTGTTCTTGAGCGAGAATTGCAAGCAAAAGAATGTACGAGTCCTTTTCAAATTTTAGAGCGGTCTGTCTATTCAGATAGATACTGCTTTGCACAAAATTGCTATGAAATGGGTGTGATGAATGCTCTTGAGTGGAAATTGTATCAAGAATGGTTTAGCTGGCTTGTTGATAACTATATGGCAAAGCCAAGTGGCTTTATTTACATGAAAACCGACCCAGAAATATGCTATAAACGCTTACTAAAACGCAATCGTTCTGAAGAAGCAGGTGTATCAAAAGAATATTTAAAGCTTTTACATGATAAGCATGAATCATGGCTTGTACAAAAGGAGGGTGTTGCTCCTTACTTAAAAGATACTCCTGTGCTTGTTATTCATTGTGATGAAGATTTTGAAAGTAATCCCCGTATTCAACAAGAACATATGGCAAAAATTGCACAGTTTTTGGAAGTACAGTATAGCATTCCTACTGCAGTGAGTGCAAAGAGCACATTGGTTCACTCGCCGTATATAGTTGTTTAATATCATCGTATTTTGTTGCCTATAAAATTCATAGAGCTCCTGGAAAAGACCATCTAGGAGCTCTTTATATTATAAGAAAACAAAAAAATAGTAGTAATGAGTTTGCTATAAGTTCAAGGATGCTGTTGTAATTGTTTTGCTTTTTGAGGTAGAATGGAGAAAAAGATCAACGTATAAGGCCAGAAAGGTTTCGGCATGCAAGCTGATGTAACTAACTACGTAAAAGTTGCTGCCTATTTAGGGGCTGCAATAGTAATGGGTATTGGATCTCTAGGGCCAGCTTTAGGGCAGGGGATGATTGCTGCAAAAGCGGTTGAAAATATGGGCAAATATCCAGAAAGTGCAAATAAAATACGAACGACTATGTTTCTTGCGTTAGGTATTGTTGAAACAAGTGCTATTTATGCATTTGTTGTTGCAATGATGCTTATTTTATTTACATAACCTATGGCTCTATCACTCAATTTTACGCTTGTTATTCAAGCATTTCACTTTTTGGTTGCATATTGGTTTATCTCACGGCTTTTGCTAAAGCCTGCATACCGTCTATTACAAGCAGAGATAAAAAAGCTTTCTGACCTTCGTGCTCGTGTTGTACATGAGCAGGAGTATCTTGCACTACAGCAAGAACGTAAGCATCAAGGATGGCAAGACTGCCAAGAGTATTTTTACAAGAATCGTCCAGTATTAGAAAGACCTCAAGAAAGAGCTGTAGAAAGAGCTGCTAGCATAACTCCAGGTAAAGAGCTTACACATGATGAATTAGATGCATTGAGCGACGAAGTTGTTTTAGATTTAAAATCGAAGGTACTTCATGATTGATATTTTATTTCAGCTGCTTAATGTGGGTATTGTAGCTTTTCTAGTGGTCTACATTTTTAGAAACTTTTTAGCACCGACCTTTCGTGGAAAATTAGAACAAGAACGGCTTGTTGTGCAAAATCTTCATGAAGAACATAATCAACTTCTTGTATCACAGCAGGCATTAGAAGAGGAAATAAAGGCGCAGCAAGTTGATTGTGGTAATCTTGTAAAGCGAATAGATCACTGGAGAGGAGAAGTTTATAACCATTATACACAAAAAGAAGAGGAAAAGCGGCATATACAACATGCAGTTCAAGAACGGTTACGTATCCAATCGTATAATCATGCACTAAGGAAGACACAAGTACAGCTTTCTGTATTAGTGGCAGGTAAGTTAGAGAAAGACTTTACTGAATATTTTACTAATCAGTCACATGTAGATGAATATATACAGTCTACTATTGAGAAGTTGAAGAAACTATGAATACGCAAGATAATACATTAGCACGAAAATATGCTAAAGCGTTTATAAACGTTTTCATTGATAAGCTTGATACTCAAGAAATGGAGCATGTAAAGCGTCTTGCGACATTTTTAGGTCAGCATAGACGAGTACTTTTCTATGTGCAGCTTTCTTTTTTAGATGGCGAAACGACTAAAAAAGATTTTCTCGATCTTTTGATAAAATTTAACCTTGACTCTTTGTTTAAAAGCCTTATTAATCTTTTGGAACAACAGCAGCGCCTTTTTCTTTTACCAAAAATTTTAGAATATATTGTTAGACTGTATAATGAACAACATGGTATTATGGAGTTTACTATTGTAAGCTCACATCGCTTAAATGAGCCTGAGCTTAACCAAATAGTAGATTTTTTAAGCGAAAAAACGGGTAAAAAGATTTTGTATACAGCGCTTATTGATAAGCGCTTAATTGCGGGTATAAAGCTTTATAGCGATAGCTATGGATGGGAACATTCAGTGCGTAAGCAGCTCAAAGCTTTGCGCGCAGCACCATAAAGGATATCTATGGAAGTTAAAAGTACCGATCTTATATCGCTTTTTGAAAAAGCTTTAGCAAATCTTCCTGAACGTAATTTAGATGAGATCGGGTTTGTTGTGCAAGTAGGAGATACTCTGTGCAAAATTCACGGGCTCAATAAAGCTGTATCGGGAGAGCTTGTGCAGTTTGATGGCGGTAATCGAGGAATCGTCATGAACCTAGACGAAGACTTTGTTACGGTGTTCTTGCTTCGTGCACAAACTGCTGTTGCAGAGCTTGAGATAGTGCGTCGTACTGGTGGAGTATTTAAAGCTCCGGTAGGACGAAGCCTTTTAGGTCGAGTGGTAAACGCTGTTGGAGAGCCGCTTGATGATATGGGAGAACTTCAAGTTGAAGAGTATCGTCCTATAGAAGTTACTATTCCAGGTATAGTTGAACGTTCTCCTATTAATGAATCTTTAGAAACAGGTATACTTGCCATTGATGCTTTAGTTCCTATAGGAAAAGGGCAACGAGAACTTGTTGTAGGAAATAGAGGAACTGGCAAAACTGGCCTTGCTATGGATGCAATTTTGCACCAGAAGGGCAAAAATGTCTATTGTGTATACGTTTCTATTGGTCAGAGACAAGCAAATCTTGCAAGAACGGTTCGATTACTTGAAGAAAATGGCGCTTTAGAGTATACTATTATTGTAAGTGCTGATGCAAGCGAAGCTGCGCTGGATAGATACTTAGCTCCTTATGTAGCTTGTACTATGGCAGAGTATCTCAGAGACCAAAAGTCTGATGTATTTATTGTCTACGATGATCTAAGTAACCATGCAGTAGCGTATCGCGAAATGTCGCTCTTAATGCGTCGTCCGCCAGGACGAGAAGCATATCCAGGAGATGTATTTTACTTGCATTCTCGTTTATTAGAGCGAGCAGGAAAGCTCGCGGCAGGTGGGTCTATTACGGCATTGCCTATAGTAACAGTACAAAGTGATGACATAACTGCTTATATTCCTACAAACCTTATTTCTATTACTGATGGGCAGATATTTTTAGATACCAAGTTATTTAATAATGGTATTCGGCCCGCAGTAAACGTAGAGCTTTCAGTCTCTCGTGTAGGAGGAGCAGCACAAACGCGAGCTATTAAGCAGATGACACGAGCATTACGTCTTGAACTTGCACAGTACCAAGAGCTTCTTGGATTCTCCCAGTTTGGAACAGAGCTTGACGTTATTTCGCAGCGTAGATTAGCTAGAGGAGCGATTGCTTATGAGCTTTTAAAGCAAAAGCAATATGTAACCTACTCTTTTGTAGATCAAGCATTAATGTTATTCTTACTAAGAGATAACTTTTTAGATACGCTTGATCTTAAAGAAGTTAAAGGATTTGCGACGCAATTTATAAGTTATGTACATTCAGTTTACCGAGAGCTCTATGACAGTATTTTCTCTACAGGAGATATTACTGAAGGACAATTGCAACAGCTTCGTCAGATAGCAAAAGAATTTTCTAAATTATTTGTTCCTGCATGATAATAATCTTGCGTGAACGAGGATAAATAGGTATACTAAAAACATCTTGAAGTGCCCGTAGCTCAGCTGGATAGAGCAACGGATTTCTAATCCGTAGGTCGTAGGTTCGAATCCTACCGGGCACACCAGCTTCGTTTAGAATCGCGATTGTATAATTATATTAGTTATTGGAATGTATAAAAGTCCCTAATTAAAGCATTGATTGAGACGACTTTGCTAAAATTGCTCGAGCTTCATTATCACTTAACCATTTCTTATGTTTAATAAGATACTCTGACTGAAACTCAATTAACTTTTTATCCCAAAATTTTTGACGAGCTCCTTGATACAAATATCCTTGATAAGAGATATTTCTTTTTTTGCATTCTTGGAGCATTGATTCTAAAAATTCTATGCTATCATCAACCATAACAATTTCTTTGGGTATAAGGTGAATGTGATCGAGAAAAGCGAAAACTACTAGTCCTTTAGTTAATAAATCAGTTGCCAAGATTCCTTTATAAAATACAGGCTTTCGATTTTCTAAAGATAAGTCTATAATTAAATCTCCAAAATGTCCTTGAAATCCTAATGATGCAAGATGTTCATAGCGCCATGCTTCCAGTCTTTCTAAAGTTCCAAATTTGCCTGTATTCATAGCGGTACAGGCAATAACATAGACTCCTTTCCCTTCTAATTCTTTTATTTTGGAAATAACCATTGGCTCAATTAATGGCCGCTTTACTTCCTTAAGAGTAATATCGGCATAGATATCCCAATTTTTAATTTCTGGGTGCTTCATAAATAACTTTTTTCTAAATTCGTGGGCTTGAGGCGTATGTTCATTTATATAATAGCTATCTAGAGGTTGGATAAGCGTCTCATCGACATCAAAAATTACGAGTGTGCCAGGCTTTATTTTATTAAAGTTAATTTCATTAAAAGAATGTATAGTTTTTATAGGGGCTGCCAAATAAGTAAATAACCATACTCCAACTAATATGATTATGATACCAATTGCACCATATTTGATCATACTTTTATTTTTATAGTTCATGCCTATCAATTCACATTAAAACGAAGAATTATTATACAATAATAGTTTAACTTAGTTTGACATATCGTGCTATATCTACAACTAAGTACTTTCAAGTTAATCTCTAAGTAAATTTGTCACTCTTACAAGAATATAGTGCTTTACTACGTATCCTTAGTATAGTTTCGACGAAATTTTAATCAATTTTAATTGATTTTTTTATCCAATTTTGATAAGCTATAATTGATTAATTTTAGATGATTTGATAAATTATAGGTTATTATGTATGACAAATATCTTTAGAAAGTTAATGCGAGAGCAACTTCAAGAGACTACAAGTAAGTTTTTAGAACTCACTAAAAAGCCACCTCCTAAAAAGGGATGGATACGGGCTATACGTGAATCATTAGGACTTTCAAGTTACGCCTTATCTCAAAAGGTTGGATGTAGCCAGTCTAACATTATTGCTATGGAACAGAGTGAACAAAAAGGAACTATTAACTTAAAGACTCTTGAACAGGCTGCAGCTGCTATGAACTGTAAGCTGGTTTATTGCCTTGTGCCTTTAAAGCCACTCGATCAGATACTTGAAGATCAAGCTAGAACTGTAGCGCAAAAACAGATAAAATTAATAAATCATTCAATGGGATTGGAACAGCAAAGTTTAAATCCAAAGCAATTAAAGCAACAGGAAGATGCTTTAGTTGAAGAGCTGTTACAAGGTAACCCAAGAAACTTATGGGATAAAGGTCATGTTTAATTATCCTGAGGGTGCGACACCAATTGATCCTGGCGAGTTAGCTGATTTACTACCTGTACATATTACTACTCAGGAAGAGTTGAATGCTTGGGAAGAAAAAAATATTCTCAAGGCTCAACAATGGGCATTTAAACAACATGGTATTTTATCTGTTGAATTTATACAGCAGCTGCATAAGCATATGTTTAATCAAACATGGAAGTGGGCAGGCAAGTTTCGTAAGACTGAGAAAAACCTTGGTATTAGTTGGTATTTGATTCCTGTGGAAGTTAGAAAATTGTGTGATGACGTTAGTTACCAATTGCTACATGAGTCCTTCTCTAAAGAAGAGATAGCAATCAGACTTCATTATAAATTGGTATGGATTCATCCCTTTCCTAACGGTAATGGAAGGCATGCTCGATTAATGGCTGATGTGCTCATAACACAACAAGGTTATGATCGCTTTAGTTGGGGTTTAAATCAAAGTTTATATAACTCGTCTCCTGTTAGGAAACTATATATTGAAGCATTACAATATGCAGACAAAGGTGATTATTCAAAGTTACTAGCTTTTGCTAGATCTTGATATTAAAAATTACTTTACTAAATGTTGAAGGCTAGATAAAACTGTTTGATATCATCTAAACAGGTCTCAAATTCAAGCTTTTGGTTCAGAAACATGTATAGCAGGGGACACCAATATTCTTTAGAACCTTGAATAGAAAAACATTTCTAGCATAGGCTTACATCAAAGATCACTAATTTGAGTATTTTGTATCGTATGCTTAATGAAAGATCCTTTATCTAGCTTGTTTCTTAAAATCAACTAGAACGCATAAGGTTTTATTCTTTTTAACATTAGAAGTTAATTGCTAGTTGAATCTTGTGCCTTTATGAACTATAATAAAATCATAACAGTAAAAATATTGGAAAGAAAATTAAGCATGAAAAAGGTAATAGTTATCTTATTGTTAGGATTTTTTACGTCTGGTCTTGGGATGCAAAAGCAAAAGAGTTATCTAGAATACTTGCCGCAAGAGCTGAGGAAAGAGCTGAACCATTTTGTAGTATATAATAAAATCAGAGAGGCTTTAGAGTGTAGTATCAAAGAAACTCTAGAGTCATCAAAAACATTTTCTGAAGCTCTTAAGAAAATAGAAGAATTGGCAAGGAATGAAAACTATAAAGCCTTATTTGATAATGTAGATCTTGTGAGATTCCTTCTCAATGAGTTAAAACGAAAAGCGTATGCTCGACAATATAAACCCAATTGGATACTAAAAGACCTTGAAAATCGTGGAGTTCAAAGTGCACAAAAATTGCTAGAGCTACATCCTAATGCTTTAAGGCTTATTGAAGCGTCTGGAAAGGGAAATATTGAAAAAGTAAGAGATATTTTAAGTAAAGGTATTAGTGATATTGATACTCAAGAGGAAATGTTTGGCTGCACTGCCTTGTATTATGCTGCACAAAACGGCTATAGAGAAATTGTAGCGTTGCTTCTAGAGAAAGGGGCTGATGCTAACATTGGCGTTAAAACTAAAGATAATTATAGTGCTTTAAAGAGGCCCGCAGTGAAAGGCTATAAAGAAATAGTAGAAATGCTTATACAAGCTGGTGCTGATATTAACGCTCGAGATAATATTGTGGGATTTACCGCTTTAATGGACGCTGCAAGAAATGGTCATAAAGAGGTAGTAGAACTTCTGATTAAGGCTGGTGCTGATGTTAATGCTAAAGATCTGTATACAAGTACTGTTTTAATGCATGCTACACGAGGTGGCCATAAAGATATAGTTCAAATGCTCTTAGCTAAAGGTGCTGAAGTTAATGTACGAAATAGGTTTGGCGAAACTGCTTTAATGCTTGCTACAGAAAAAGGTCATTCAGATATAGTAGAGTTACTTAAAAAATATGGCGCAAAAGAGTAAAATCCCTAGAAGTTTTACCTTTTTTATCCTTCTAATGCTGATACCTAGAAGAAGTAAACCATCGAAAGCTTATTATATAAGTTTTCAATATAAGCTAAAATTGTATGAAGCAATGATTGATTGAATATCTTTAAGATCAAATTCAAAAATGAGCTTCCGGTTCCGAAACATGTAAACGATTGTGTTAAAAGTCAACAAGTTTAAAAATTATTTTAAGTAGTTTGCCATTGTTCTCCTTTTCGAACCATAACATTTAAAATACCAATAACCTTTCGCATAACAGCAATGAGAGCAACTTTAGCTTTTTTACCAACAGTGCGTAGCCGTTTATAAAAGCATTTAAGTGCAGGATTAAATCTGATAACTGCTAATGTAGCCATATAAAGGATATCACGGGTAGCTTGTCTACCACCGCTAATTGATGCAGTGCCTTTAGATCCACCACTTTGCTTAATAAAAGGTGCTACACCT
Organism: uncultured bacterium; assembly: GCA_963848965.1. Taxonomy (GTDB): domain Bacteria; phylum Babelota; class Babeliae; order Babelales; family Babelaceae; genus CAWKFG01. The sequence continues at coordinate 451,847 of CAWKFG010000004.1, read as the reverse complement.
AGAATAGCGGCTATTTGCTTATTACCGACTTTGCCAAGCTCAGGCATTTCTGCAAGCAAAGAGCAGGCAGTGACTTTGCCGATACCAGGCATAGACTCAATAATATGGCATTTTTTATTAAGAGATTCATTGTCTTGGATCAGCTGTTCAATTTCTTGTTCAACTTCCTGTAACTGTCTTTCCATAAAGGAGATATGAGCTTCAAGAAAATTTTTACAGTAAACTTGTTGAGGATGCTGCAATTTATTGGTTTCTTGAACAATGTTTCGGACAATGTTAGTCCTGAATTTGACGAGAGCACAGAGCTTTAGCTCGTCTTGAGAACGAATAATCTCATGATATTTAGGCCGTTTTTGAGAAGCAAAGAGAGCAATCATTTGAGCATCAATTTTATCAGTTTTAGCCTTAATGCCTTCAGAGATGATGAAGGCTCTAATGCGTCTAGGCTGAACTTGCCAAGCATTATAATTATTAATGCTAAGTTCTTGCTTGAGAAGGAAATCGTAACCACCAGAAGACTCAAAAACGATCTGTACGACAGTATAAGCAGAAAGTACTTGAATGAGTTTATTGATTCCAGCTTGTGAGTTAGCAACTCTAAAGTCTTTAGCCACAGGATGTAAGTGAATATCTAAAAATTTTTTAGAGATATCGATGCCGACAAAAATATGTGATATAGTATTCATATAGTGCCTCGGTTTTGTATACGGGATCCTTGTCCCACTCGATTGTTCGAGCTGTACTATATATGCTAGCAGGTCCTAAGTTGACACTCGGTTTTAAAAACCAGGCAGGGGAACAGGCTCCTGCTAGCTTTCCTAAACTTAACGTCTCAAATTTAGGAACATAATTTCAATATACAAGCAGGGGACACCAACCTTCTTTAGAAACTAGATCAGTTCAATGTAATTCACTATATAATTATAGTATAAGGTCTTCGTGAAGCGCTTTAATGCATATTTATTAAATATGAAGCTTTATTGCTAAAGTGCTGATATTTTGTAAAATTGCTTTTTTCATGAACATCTAGGTAATGTAAGATCTGGCTTGTTAAAATTATTATTTCTTCGACGTTGCAAAGATAAAATTTTCGGTTCTTAAATCATTCAGCAAAAGCTACTTATTTTCTCCTAAGAGGGTTAAGGAACGCGTACTTTTGAGTATTTTTTGACAAATTTAGCCCATAAAGTATTATAGTATTAGCTTCGTTTTTGTTTGCACAAAATGCCGATTTTAGGCATTTTATTAAAATGAATTTGTTAATTATGAAGATTAAGGAATATTTAAACAAGCAAGTTGCCTATGGTAGATGCTACTTTACTATAAATAGTGCTTATAAAGAGCTCAATAAATCTAGGAATGCTATACTTCATGCCATTTCTCGCCTTATTGGTAAAGGAGAAATCGTTAGTCCAGTAAAAGGGTTTTACGTGATAATACCACCGGAATATAAGATTCTTGAGTGTATTCCCGCTGATCAGTTTATTCCCTATTTAATGGAATACTTAGGGTATAAGTACTATGCAGGTTTAATTACAGCCGCTAGCTATTACGGAGCATCACATCAAGCTCCTCAGGTTTTTCAAGTAGTTACTGAAAAGAAATTGCGCTCTGTAGTTTGCGGTAAGGTTAAAATTAACTTTATCAAGAACCAAGAGATTGAAAAGGTTCCTGTTACTTGGTTCTCTACGCTGAAGAGTAAACTTAGGGTTTCAAGTCCAGAAGCTACAGCAGTAGATCTTATTAAATTTGTAAAACAAAGTGGTGGCTTAAACAATATAACCACAATTCTTGCTGAGCTTAAAGAAAGCATGACCGAGGAAGGGCTAAAATCAGTTATAGAGAACCTACCTGGAACTCCTTGGAAACAACGCCTAGGTTATATTTTGGAATTTATTGGAGCAAAAAACCTGGCAAGCGTAATAAAAGAGCACTTGTCAAAACAACCAAGAGTTAATTATGTGATGCTTCATACTGGCCTTAAGGCAAAACTCAGTAAAGCAAAAAGAAATGAAACTTGGAAAATCATTGAAAACACCAAGCTAGAAGGTGATATATGATTGAAACTTTTTACTTATCAGAATGGCGACAGCATGTACCATGGATAGCTGATTATCAAGTAGAGCAGGATTTAATTATCAGTCGAGCGTTAATAAACTTATATGAGCGTGAAAAAATTAGGGAAAATTTAGTTTTTAGAGGAGGAACAGCTCTTAATAAGTTATTTTTTAAGCCTCCATTGCGTTATAGTGAGGATATTGATCTTGTTCAAATTACCTCTCAACCTATAGGGCCGCTTATTCTCGAGATCCGTACCGCTTTGTCTTGGTTGGGGCAGCCTAAGGGCAAACTTACTAACAGAAGTGCTAAGTTAACCTATCAATATAGCTCTATCGATAATATACAGCGCAAACTAAAAATCGAAATAAACACAACAGAACATTTTAGTGTTTATGATTTAATAGATTATGAGTTTGCTATAGCGAGCACATGGTTTTCTGGTAAGTCAGCTATTAAAACTTACCAGCTTAATGAACTTATTGGAACAAAGTTAAGAGCATTATATCAAAGAAGTAAAGGAAGAGATCTTTATGATATATGGTTTGTCTTGAAAAAAGAGTTAATTGATTGTGAAGCTGTAATAAGTATCTTTAAAAAGTATTGCGGTAATGAAGGGCTATCAATTACTCGCGCGGAGTTTGAAAAGAACTTATTTGAAAAACAACAAAATCCTGATTTTCAAAATGATATAGTACATTTGATTGCTGATCAATCAATATGGTCTTCAAATGAGGCATTCCAAATGGTTAGTGAGCAATTGGTAAGCCTACTACCAGGAAAACCTTGGAAATCTAGGAAAGAGATATCTGGTGGGAAGTAGTAACCAAAAGTGCAAGATTAACTGTCTAGAAACATAGCAAGCAGTTGCTGAGCTTTATAGTGTAAAATAGTGTTTGATATCTTTAAGATCAACCTCAAATTCAAGTTCTCGGTTCCGAAATATGCATAGCAGGGGACAGTAAATTTCTTTAGAACGCCAGACAGTTCTTAAATCTCAGCAGCTTAGACTTTACTTAATCGCTTTTCAATGAATTATTGAAGGCTTTTTGTTTTCAAAATTGCCCCTTATTAATGTTCTTGATCAGGCTGCCGGACGATTGCCAGCTTATTACTTTTGCTTCGGGCCAGTTTTGGTTTTCTGAACCGCCATAGATAACAAAATTACGTGAAGGAGATTTCGTTATATTTTTCCAATAACCAAATCCTGTGAAAAAATCACTAGCGATAGTTTTACCTGCTTTAATTTCAATGAGGATTGTGTATAAGGCTTCCTCTATAATACAATCGATTTCATTACCTTGATGGTTTTTCCAAAAATATAAGGATGGCCTTTGATCGAGGTTATAGTATTGCTTAAATAAATCTGAAATGATAAAAGACTCAATGAGATGACCTCTCATGTAGTGTTCAATTATAACCTCTGGAGACCTGATATTTAAAAGTGAGCAGGCGATCCCTGTATCTACAAAATAAAGTTTAGGTGCTTTAATAAGGCGTTTTCCATAATTCTTATAGTAAGGGTAGAGCAAAAAAACAATATAGGTAGCCTCAAGTACAGAAAGCCAAGCACGTGCTGTTTTATGATCTATTCCCACATCATTACCTAATGATGAAAGATTAAGTGTCTGCCCAGTCCTTCCTGCGCATGATTGAACAAAGCGTTGAAAGAGAGTAAGATCTGTAATATTTTTAATTTGACGAACGTCTCTTTCTATGTAGGTTCGGATATAATTAGCATATATTTTTTCAGGAGAAAGATCCTCTGCATAAACTTTGGGATAGCTTCCTTTAAAAACAACCTCTTCTATTTTTTGGGGTAGTAATGAAGCATGCTCAAGTTCACTTATGGATAGCGGAAAAAGGTCTAAAAGTGCAATTCTACCAGCAAGGCTTTGTGTTATCGCCTCATTCATTAGCAAATTCTGAGAGCCAGTGAGAATAAAATATCCTTTTCTTTTTTCACGGTCGACTGTGGTTTGAATATAAGAAAGAAGCTGGGGAGCATGTTGTACTTCATCTAGAATAATGCCGCTTTGACTAGGGTAATCTTGTAAAAATCTTCGAGGATCTCGATTTGCTAGGTTCCGCAAGTCAAAATCTTCTAAGGAGACATACCTATGATCGGTGAAAGTTGTTTGAACCAAAGTTGTTTTGCCAGATTGCCGTGGGCCCAATACAGCAACTACAGGAAATTCATTTGCTGCTTTAACCAAAGAGTGGTTTAGTTCTCTATTAATCATATAAAACTCCTTGCTTGCAATCTGGGAATCCAATTCCCAGATTATCGTATCACTTATAATACTGTGTTTAATTAATTTGTTCAAGGTTCTATACGATAAGCGATAAATAGCTTTTGTGTACGATTTTGTAGTTTGTAGCATACTTTTTAGGGACTGTTTGCTTAAAAGACTAAGTTCTTATTATATCAAAATTACTTTTCTAGCAGGTTTAAAATCACCGGAATTTCTTTAAGGTCAACCTCAAACAAGAGCTTAGGGTTCCGAAACATGTATAGCAGGGGACACCAGTCTTCTTTAGAATTTTGATTAGATGAATGTATTTGACATGGTGCTATATCAAAATTAAGATTGGAACGGGCTTATATTAAAAACTTACCTTAGAGGATCTTATCTTCAGCGTATTTACTTGACTTCTAACTAAAGTATTAAAGTTCACTCTATTCTTTTTCTAGTAAAATTTCCTGCCTTTCAAGCTCGGCCTCAATTTCTTCAATTGTTGGAAGACTTCCTTTAAGTTCTTTTGGTAGTTTTTCTGTTAGAGTAGTATATTGAGCAATCCCGATAGGCGAGCTTATATTTCGTAGAGCATATTCAGCAGTAAAGTTTCTTTTTGTCTTACACAGAAGCAAACCTATGGTTGGTTTATCCTCTGAATCACGTACTAAATCATCAACTGCTGATATATAGAAGTTAAGTTGGCCAATATCGCGAGGGTCAAATTCTCGTGCCTTTAATTCTACAACTATATAGCATTTAAGCTTTGTGTGATAGTTATCTAAGCAGAGAAAGGCGACTTTCTCTGCTCGACTCCAGAACCGTACGTGAATCTTTCGATTCATACGGCTCCTCAGTAGCTTAGTATTTTGATACATATACCTCATTTTTTTTATTAATGACAGCTTTGGTGAATAAGTTTGACATCTTCTCTCTTGTTGCTTTTACCTGTGTTTTTGTGAACTACCATCAAGTCTTCTGTTTTGAACCAGAACCTGCATACTTTGCATTTGCCTTTCTGCGTTTTCAGTAGTTTTGTTATCGCTACTGGTAGCTCTAGCGATCTACCCAGCCGTGTAGCCCAGTATACCATATCTCCATCGTAGGGTGATTTGGTTCCTTTCACCTTCACGTGTCGCCTTATCAGTTGGTCGCTATGGCGAGCAAGAAACATTTGCTCATGAGTCATGAATCTCCATACGTCATTGCCATACTTGCGGAAGTACTTTCGTATGATCCATCCCTTTCCCTTTTGCGGATGTCTATACTTTGCCCATCGCCAAAGCTTGTGATGCATATCATGGTCTAACCGTTCGAATGCTTTGCGTGATACGCCAACTGCGAAGTATCTGCTCCACCCTTTCACAATGGGATTCAGCTTACTGATAACGGTTTCTTGTGGTGCCGCTCTTACGGACCGAAGCATTTCTTTGATCGCTTTTGCGTGTCGTTTCATTGATTCTCGACTTGGCTTGATTAATAGTTTGTAGCCTTTCTTGCTTTGTTTGACCGAGAACTGTCTGACTGTGAAGCCTAGGAAGTTAAAGCCAGGCTTCTGATCTTCGCTCCAATTCAGAGTATGAGTCATTCTAGTTTTTGATTGCTTTAGTTGTAGGCCAATATTGTTGAGCCATCCTTCAATATAGGAGCTAGCCTTTAGTACAATGTCTTTGCTTTCATGAGTTATTACGAAGTCATCGGCGTATCGAATTATGCTGATGGTCTTTTGTGCATGAAGATGGGCCGTTTTGCCTCGTTTTCCTTTTGCATATTGGAAGAGCTCGTTGGCAAGGGCTTTCTTCGTGTCGTCTTCCATTCCGTGGAGAGCTATGTTCGCTAGTAATGGAGATATCACTCCCCCTTGGGGTGTTCCTCGCTCAGTTGTTTGAAACACACTCCCTTCCATTACTCCAGCCTTTAGCCATCCTTTCACTATTCGTTGCGTCGTTGGCGTCGTGTTTAGCTTTCTCAATAATTCGTTGTGGTCAATGTTATCAAAGCATCCAGATATATCTGCATCAAGTACGTATGCAGTTTTTCTTTTGAGAGCTTCGAAGATTGCTCCATAAGCGTCATGGCATGACCGTCCAGGCCTGAACCCATAGCTGTTTGGCTCGAACTTGGCCTCCCATTCAGGCTCTAGAGCCAGTTTTAGAAGTGCCTGTTTCGCTCTATCTGTGATTGTAGGTATCCCCAGAGGCCGCCTTTCTGTTTTCCCCGGTTTTGGTATCCAAACGCGCCTGACTGGTTTACTATCAGTGTCGAGAGTTAGCGTTTCGGCTAGACGTAGACGTTCCCTTGGTGTGATGTTTGCAATACCGTCTATCCCAGCAGTCTTTCTGCCCAGGTTTTCTTGCACTACTCTTCTGACCGCAAGTAGTTTTCCGCTTGTTGATTTGATCAACAGTCTTTGTAGCCTATGCACCATAACGGTATCATTACGTTGTGAGGCTCGGTAAATTCGCTTTTGCAGCTTGAAGACTGATACCTCTAGCTTTTTTTGCCATGGTATGTCTTTCCATTCATACCTAATCTTTGATTGGTTCATGACGTTTGTACCGCTACTCATAACTTTACCTTCTAAGTTACTGTATCTCTGTTAGCCTATCCTAGCTGTTATTCTAGGCATTTGCTTCTGAGATAATCCCTCCATTATAGCGCATGCGGCTGGTACCTGCTTATTTTTTTTTTAAGAGCGTTATAATGGTTACTCCGTTCCACTGAATACCGTTTCGCGTTAGATGTAGGTTCCTGCTTTCCGCCGGAGGCTCGAGAATATCTTAATCAGGCCTATTCATTCCTGACTCCTCTTGCACCTCATTACCTTTTGGTTTGTGCGTATCAACTCATTCGCACATCACGACCTTACGACGGTTCAGACACAGGTTTCTCGCGTAACCATGTCTAACTCTGTTTGAGAGGATTTCTCTGTTGAGTTCAGAGTTACTCCCTTTTTGCCCCATGCTTGCACAGTAAGATTTACCAGTTCTTAATGTGTGGGTCATACTGTTACCCCGATATCAAGGGAGGTGGAATTGAGCCACCACGGTGTCAGTAGTTCATCTTGCATCGAAAGCGCAAGACTTGCGGATCGCACAAAGAGCAAATCTATATAATAATCTCTGCCTTCAACTTCTATATGATATTGCCTTCCTACAAAAGCAAAGCCTTTGCCTAATTCTATAAGGAACTTTTGTATATGATCTACTAGCCCTTGCTCAAGCTCTCGTTCATCATATTCAGATGTTAAGGTAAGAAAGTCAAAATTATAAGGTGATTTTAATATATCGTTGGCAAGATGAGATTGAGGATTAGGAAGCTTTTCATTAAAGTTAGTAATAGCTTTACCTTGTCTGCTATAGAGATCAGATTTAATCATTCGTTCAAGTGCCTGCCTGCTCCACCCATCTTCTATTGCTTTTTTAGCATACCATATACGCTGATCGTTATGTTTGAGCTTGCTGATTAGCGTTACATTGTGGCCCCATGGAATCTTAAAGAACGGTAAATCTGACAATTGTCCAACAAGCTGTTGGACAATTTCACAAGATAGATAAAAGGCTCTCATATAGAAGATATTAGTGCAGGAAAATCCTTCAATTCCGGGGAAAGCTGCCTGCAAATCCTTAGCAAAACTATCGATGATCTTGGCACCCCAACCGTTGCTTTCTTGCTTTTGGACAATAGTGTGGCCGATTTCCTAGTAAAGCTTAATAAGTTCTAAGTTCACGGACAGGGATGCTCTCAGTTGAGCTTGCCTGATCTTTTGTTTGAGATCCTCCAAGGTCTGAAAGTAATCCTCATTAAGCAAGGAACCTAAATCTTTATTACTTGATAATTGTGCTTTTTTAATCTTTACCATAGGAATAGCTTTATTAGCCTAATAAAAGTCTGTCAGATGTTTATTTAAGCGTAAAAAAATTATAGATATATTGCAAGCGTACGTATCAGGAGTTCGGATATAGCGTTAAGTATTTACCATTCTAGCCTGAATAAGGGTTAGGAAAGCTTCAAGATCGTTATGAAGGGTAACCTCAAATTCAAGTTCTCGGTTCTGATAGGGCTTTTGCTAAGGGCTCAAGCTTTAGATAGAAATAAGACCAAAGGATAAGGCTTAATTATAGGGAGCGCCTAATAGCTTAGCATGCACTACCACTTGAGCATCATTATTTACAGGCTTAAGCTCAAGGGTACAGTATCCAAGTTCTTGAGGGACCTTTATTGCCTGGGCCAAAGCTGCACAATCTACCGTATACACTCTGCCTTGCTGTCCATCGGCAATGGAAGCTCGTGCTAATTTAAAGACTTTGGCTAAGTATCTTAGCCCAACTTGGAGGCTATACTCCGAATCTTGGGGAGATGTAGATCGTGCATTAGTAAGAATAGCTGGCGCATAATAGAGCAAAATACCTACATCATTAATACCTGTCTTATTAAGCTCATCAATAAGTATCTTTTGTTCTTTATAGGATAACTTATTAAAAGCATCTTTTACTTTAGTAAACTCAGCATCATTACTAGAGCCTACCATACATGCAATACGGACTAAAGCTCGGCTTTCTGGTATCGCAAGTGAATCCTTACTATTTAAAGATCGTGCTCGTAAAGCTAGATAAGCATTGTATATATGCGTTAAATCTTGGTTACATGTTATAGGTGCAATCTCATTAAACACCTTAAAAGCAGTAATAAAGGATTGATAAACAGGTTCAGTTAATAATAATGAACCTTGACTTGAAATGTGACCTCGTGCGCCAGCAAGGTCGTATAATACATGGATATTGTTAAAATCGAGCTCTTCTTGGCTAAGCCCTTGTAAGCCCTTTAAACTTGCAGGAAGATTCTCTGCTCGAACAAACTGACCTAAATTAAACTGGGCGCCAAGACTTTTAAGAATCGTTTTTTGTTGGTCACTTGTTAAATGAGTAAAGCTAGGAATAAGTTCTGGATACTTTAATAAGGCCGTAAATAAAATGTTATCATGGTCAACTTCACTCATTCCCGTTCGTCCTTCAACCTCTTTAACAAAAGAGATTATTTTACCTAAATCGTTGATGACCAGCGAGGTTACTAAAGCGTTGAGCATACCATTTTTAATGACCTTGAGCGTTAAGGTGCGCAGCTCGTTAAAGCTTTCTCTTTTTAATTTAATATGTTCCGGCTGCCCTTCAACAAAGTGATCATAATCGTCTACAAGTACCCATTTTAAAGCAAGAATACCAACAATAGTACGATCATACTCTATATGTTGCTTCCCAAATAGAAGCTTTGAAGGAGAAGATTCATGAGCACTAGCCTGACCTTCAGGGCTTGCATGCGCTGGTGAGGTCAAGTAATTCATCTCAGGATATGCATTTTGGATAAGGTTGATAAATTCACGATCGGTGCTTTTACTCTTACTTAGTAGCACCTCATCAGTCATTGATATGGCTAGTCCGCGGTAATTGCTCTTTTGATCGGCAGTTTTCTCCATAGCAATTATACTGAAAGCCATTAGGCTGCATACAGTTACGAGAAATTTCGCATACATCTTCATAGTTAGACCTTACATTATAAAAACATTAAATTCCTTACTTATAGTAACTAATATTAAAATAGATGTCAATTTTATTTGCAAATAAAAATCTAAATCAACGTGCGCTGCAAGATGCAGTGGTTGATGGGCGTTGCCATCTCAAGGATGGCTATTTGACTTCCTTAATTTAGAGTCTTCTATTGGTGTTTTTCGTCCATCAAGCATCACCATTGAAAGATTTTATCGTTTTACTTTTATGGGGATAAAGAATACCCAACCTATGGAGCCACTATTCTTTTCGGGGTTAATCGTAAAATTTAAGCATGCTCTTCTATATCATCCAAATTATTGTTGTTAATAGAACCGTTAGCTCCAATTAAGAAGCAAGTTTATCCCTCTATGTTTTCAATAGTGCTTTTGCTAAATTTATCGATTATTTTAATTAAAATTTAAGAATAAGCCAAGCGTTTGAGTTTGCTAATACTTTTGTTATTATCCTATTTAATAAATTACGAAGAAAATATGTTGAACGCATATGCTATAGGTTAGCACAAGACGATAATTAGTTTTGTGACCTCTATGTCATCTTGCATGCTCTAGCAGTTGAGCAAGCGCAAAAGATTCCAACCTTTTTTGAAATAGAGCTTAAAATCTTGTAAATAAACCCATTTTTTTGTCAGTTTATAGGCTTTCTTAAAGTACCAAAGAGCCAAAGCAAGCGTGATTTATTAAAGGCAAAGGTATAATTATGAATAGTGTAATAGTTATTTTATCTCTTTTAATAGTTATAGCAGAAATAGCGGCCAAGCCGTTAAGTTATATTATTTCCCTCAGTAAGCCGCTTGTAATAACTGTTACTAAACAATTTACTAGGCATAATGTAATTCAAATACGCAATTATCTAGCTCAGGCTGATGAATGGTCTTGTGGATTGCGGGCTGTTTTTCATGCACTTGCAATAGAAAAGGCTCTTAAAACTCCACGTAATTTTAAAGAAGTGTTAAAAATTGGTTTACGAAACCAGAAAGCACTTAAGAAACTATATACTCAGTATGGAAAGGATAAGGGCCTTTGGGACTATCACATACAAAGACTTGCAGATAAAAATGGTATTGGAAATAAGCTCATATGTTTGACAGCAAAGAAGGACGAAATCACATTGCTTGATTCTAAAGAGACTTCTTTAGACTTGGATGACTTATTACATAAAGAACTTAATCGCCTGATGGCCATGGTTAAGAGAGAGCCACAAGCAATATACTTTGTTGTAACCGTAGGTGACCACTGGGTACTATTTTCTTTAGTAAATCTACCTCAAAGGCCGGTTACTCTTTTGGTTATTGATTCAGATGAACGTTCATTGGCACACTTTAATTTATATACTCAAGAAGGTATAGCAAATGAAAAAAAATTTATTAGATTCTTAAGGCCATATCTTAGCAAGCTTAATAAAGATAAAAGAAGTACAATGGTATTTTAATGAAAAGGTAAAGCAAGAAGTGCTTGTATCTCTTTAAAATCAATCTCAAACAAAAGCTCTCGGTTCCGAAATATGCCAAGCAGAGGATAGCAGCCTTTCTTGGAATGTCTGGTAGATTATTCTAGTCATTTGACTTTTGCTATAGTTCCATGTAATATTGGACTATAGTTCCGAATTTGCATGGAAAATATGCTAAGAAAAATATATTTAGAGCAAGTTAAAAGACATTTAAGGGTACAACCAATATGTGCAATTCTGGGAGCACGTCAAGTAGGAAAAACAACACTAGCGCGTCAATTTTCTGAGCAATATACTGGTAAGGTTGAGTTTTTTGACTTAGAAAATCCTATCCATTTAGCAAGCTTAGAAAATCCAATGCTTACATTAAGCAAGTATGAAAACTTTCTTGTTGTTATAGATGAAATTCAACGTAGACCAGACCTTTTTCCAGTTTTACGAGTACTTGTTGATGATCCAGAAAAAAAATACTCATTTTTGATTTTGGGAAGCGCATCAAGAGAATTAATACATCAATCATCAGAAACATTAGCTGGAAGAATTGGCTACATAGAGCTGCCTCCATTTACCATTTTTGAAGTTGATCATTCAGATAAGTTACTCATCCGTGGCGGATTTCCGAGATCTTATTTAGCTCAATCAGAGGAAGATAGTTTTTTATGGCGAGAAGGATATATCAACACTTTTCTAGAGAAAGACCTACCAAACTTTGGTTTTGATGTTCCCTCAAAAATAATGCATCGCTTTTGGATGATGCTTTGTTTTTATCATGGGCAGTACTTTAATGCTCATGAGATTGCACATTCTTTAATGTTGTCAGATAAAACAATAAAAAAATACTTAGATATATTGGCAGGCACTTTTATGATACGTGTTTTGCAGCCTTGGTTTGAAAATATAAAAAAGCGACAAGTAAAAACGCCTAAAATCTATTTTAGAGATAGTGGTATTTTTAATACCTTATCCTCTATTCATACTCTTACAGAGTTAGCAAAAAACCCTAAAATTGGGGCATTATGGGAAGGTTTTGCTTTAGAGCAAGTTATTAATTGTTTGCAAATAAGAGCAGATGATTGTTATTTTTGGTCAACTTCTAATAAAGCAGAGCTGGATCTATTTGTCTTTAAAAGTGGAAAGCGTTTAGGCTTTGAATTTAAGTACAGTGATACACCTAAAATGACAAAATCTATGCATATAGCACTTGAAGATTTGAGACTGGATCATTTGTATGTAATTTTCCCAGGCAATATTCATTTCCCATTAAGTGAAAAGAGTACAGCCTGGGGACTTAATATATTAAAAGAGATTAAGGTTTAATAGGTTGTACAAAAATTACTTTAATGTCATCTAAACAAATCTCACATTCAAGTTTACGGTTCCGAAACATGTACAGCAGGGGACACCAGCTTGCTTTAGAACCATTTCTAGATCGATATACTCGGTGTAAAATGTATCAAAAGCTCTAATTAAGACACTTTTAGTATATAAATGGTCTTTTCTGATCTCTTGGCTTGATGACTGTTAATTCCTATTAAGGATGTGGTAAAATTGCAATGATTGATATAACGTTTTTTCCCGGTCCATAATACCAGAATATCCTATATGCTCCCGGTGTCTTATTTTGAGCATAAGCTTCAAAGACTTTTTCTCCATTAGGACCTGTCATTTCATCAAATTCATGAGTTTGCAATGAAGGATGCCTTAAGTTAGTTTCCATAAATCCTAGAGCTTTTTTAACATCTTTGAGTATTCTTTCCTTGGATGGATCATCTTCCAAATCTTGCATGTTTTTATCAGCTCGAGGAGAAAAGCGTATTTCATTCATCTTCTTCATTGTCAGTCGCATATTGTGCAAACGAACCACGAGATATGGTAGCTTCTTGCTTTAAGCCCTCTTCAAGTTGGGCCAAAAGATGTTTATTCTCAGGTTTAAATAACCAATGTTGCTCTTTTGGCGCCTCTATAACTGGCTCGAGAATTATAGTTTCGCCTTCCATGCGAATTTTGTAAATTTTGTAAGGAGTTTTAGTAGCCTTAGTTAAAGCTATACGATTGCGTTCATCAACCTTTACGTAAATGGATTTCATAATAAGATCCTTTCGTTTATAATTATATTTCCCATTATATCAAATATGGGTTAATTAAACAAGAACTTTTGCTGACAACGGTTTATAATTAAATTTAGTTTAATATTGACTAATCTGTAATTTATTATATATATTTATTTGTTAATAGGGCTTATAAAAAGGATGCAATATGAATAAAATTTTTTTATGTATTTTTGGTTTACTAAATATTCTACCTTTATCTATTAAAGGAATGGAGCCTGAACCAGATAAAGAGGTAATAGCTGCATTAAGAGGAGCATATCCTGATATTGTTGTACAGGTTTCTAATAAAACACCTAACGATTATATAATCTCGACTGAATTCAAGCGACCGCAATTATTAAAATCTGGGCACTCAACAAGATTCAACTTAAGCTCAGAATGGCAACCAGCAGATATACTTCCAGAAGCTAATGAACAAGCAGTCAGCTTATATATTAAAGGTATAGATGATACAGTGAGGTTAACAAATAAATTTAATTACTTTCCAAAGATTCGCGCACTTGTGATACAATTATTGGGAGATTCTTTACCTGGAGGAAGAGTTAGTATGGTTCAAGATTTTAATCGAGGCATAGTAAATTTTTTAATCAATCTGAATCTTCAAGGCGCCAATTTAGAGCATACGTCAATCGATACGACGGTATCGCAGTAATAAATTTTTTCTTATATAAGGAATAAGGGGCTTTAATAATCTCTAGCTTTTAAAAAAGTTTACCTCCATTGGGAATTGTCAATGTTGGTTGAATAAGTACCACATTACCGGATTCGTCAGGTAAGCCCAGCGTTAGTACTTCTGACATAAAAGGACCAATTTGGCGAGGAGGAAAATTAACGACAGCTAAAACTTGCTTCCCTAACAGTTGCTCTTTCGTATAATGATGTGTTATTTGAGCAGAGGATCTTTTGATACCAATGGATTTGCCAAAATCGATAGAGAGTTTATAGGCAGGCTTACGTGCTTCGGGAAAATCCTGAACGTTTACGATAGTACCTACTCTAATATCTACATCCTCAAATTGTTTGTATGTAATAGTCATAATCGCTTCTCAATAGGGTTAAATTAATTATGATAGTATATGCTTTTCATTATGAAAGGTGACTTTGCTATATTCCCATAGCTAACGTAAGTGAGATCGTGGATTTTGGTTTTGCTTTTTTAATCTTTACCATAAAATTATAAGTCCATAGTTTAGGTCATAAAAGTTTTATATAGCCTAGTATAGTCTGCTGAGTAACTTTCTCAAGAGTAAAAAACTTATTGATATAGTGCAAGCGTTGATAGATAAACCTCTAAGTGTTAGCAACTATTAGTCTAAATGCTAAGCGATGAGTAGAATGATTCCAAGCTGCTGTATATGTTTGGCTCATATTCAAGTTCCCGGTTCCGAAACATGTAAGCAAGGGACACCAATATTCTCAAGAATCGTTAATATATCGATATATTTGTTATAAATTTATACCAAAATCGTGATTTGAACAAACTTATAGCATAGCTCTAACTGCTATAGAAAATTTTATCTTTAGTTTGTTGCCTGGTAATTCACTAGGATGTACTGTGGCGTCCTAGTGCATCCGTGTTAGCATCCTAGTAGTGTCTATGATCCAAGCAATAAGATGTTGGCGTTTTGTTATATATGCTACCTTGGATTGCTTTCTATTGCATCATAAATTTGTGAAGTTGCTTTTTCTACAAATAGACGAGTGAAGGCAGATAGACGAATATTGTCTTAGGATAGTTTGTCATATCATATTTAAACTCCTTGACAAATGCCAATTAAACTTGGTAGAATTATACTATTAATTAAAGGAGGACTTGTGCCAATTAGTGGTAAGGATATGGTTAAGCTTTTTTTAAAGGCTGGCTATGAATTGAGGGACAAGTAGGAAGTCATATTAAGCTCAAAAAGAAGGGCTGTAAACAAGCCATTATCCCGAACCATAAAGAATTAGCAAAAGGAACAGAACATTACCTTAGAAAATTATTAAAATCAGCTCAATAAGGAACTAATCATGAAGTATCATTTCAAAATTCATAAAGAAGGAAAAGGCTTTTGGGCACATTGCTTGGAATTAGAAGGTTGTGTTACGCAAGCAGATAGCTTGGAAGAGCTTTATGCTAATATGAAGGAAGCTTTAAACCTTTATATAGAAGAACCAGAGAATTCTAAAGACTTAGCGCCATTTCCTGATGCTTCTATAAAGACATCAAAAAGTGTTGTAGAAGTTCCGGTAGATCCAAATATAGCCTTTTCATTTCTTATACGATATTTCAGAATGTCTCATAACCTTACTCAACAAGAATTGGCAAAGCGTATGGGATTTGACAAAATATGGAGTTATCAAAGGCTAGAAGCTGGCAAATGTAATCCTACACTAGCAATGCTTTCAAAGATAAAGGAAGTATTTCCAGAATTTTCCGTTGACTATATGTTGGCTTAACGTTTGCTTAGGATTTTCCATGAGTTCAACAACATTATTGCTTATTCGCCATGGCCAAACTGATTGGAATCTTGCTGGTAAAATGCAAGGGCATGAAGATATTCCACTTAATGCAACCGGAAAAGCGCAGGCGCAAAAAGTAGCACAATTTCTCAAGAAAAAACAAGTTTCGCTTGGCGCGCTTTATTCATCTGATTTGCAAAGAGCACATCAAACTGCGCAAGAGATTTCTGAACTGTTTTCATTAGAAATTACTCTTACCGTTGATCTGCGTGAAGGACATTTTGGAAAAGTCCAAGGACTTACTTTGAAAGAGTTTCGCGCGCTGTATGGTCCTTTTCATTATGACTCTTTGCCAGCAATAATTGAAGCTGAACCGCGCGATCAGGTGGTGGCACGGGTTATGAGCTATCTGAATAAAATCGCGCAAAAACATGAAGGGCAGCACGTTGCTGTGGTGACTCATGGGTACGTGCTTGGTTCATTACTTACTCATTTAGGGTATGATGTAGCTGAATTGCCGGCATTAACCAATGAATCAATTTCCACCTTTACCTGGCATGCAGATCGCCAGATTTTTATATTTGAATCGGTTGAGCATGCAGAAATTTAAGAAGATTATATGAAATACTTACTTTTACTATTTTTAGTTTAGGGACTCTTTAACATCTCTGACAGTTATTTACAGGGATTTGAATATTAGTGAGATAGACCTCAAAGAGTAGCTCACGGTTCCGAAACATGTATAGCAGGAGACACCAGTCTTCTTTAGAACCTTGATCAGATAGTTTTATTAGTCATATAATTATATCAAAGTTAAGATTTGAACAAACTTATATCACAAGCTTATAGTATAAAATCTTTAGCTTATTTACTTGGTTTCTAACTAAGATATTAAAGCTCGTCCTATTCTTTTTCTAGTAAAATCTCTTGCTTTTCAAGCTCAGCTTCAATTTCTTCAATTGTTGAAAGACTTCCTTTGAGTTCTTTTGGTAGTTTTTCCGTTAGAGTAGTATATTGAGCAATTCCAATAGGAGAGTTTATGTTTCGTAGAGCATATTCAGCAGTAAAGTTTCGTTTTGTTTTACATAGGAGTAAGCCTATAGTTGGTTTATCTTCTGAATTACGTACTAAATCATCAACTGCTGATATATAGAAGTTAAGTTGGCCAATATCGCGAGGATCAAACTCTCGTGCTTTTAACCATAGTGTGCTCTCTTTATTAATAGAGGAATGTTCTTGGGGCATATGGCGAACAGGCAAAATCCCCAAAAAAGCAAAACCCAATAGAGCGCTGCGCGAGATCTTGTAATACCTGCAGCCTTGGGTTAGAATAATAAGGATGACTTTGCTTTATCTGCGGCCTTCTCTTTAGATCACGGTCACCCTATTCAGTTACTCACGTTTTTTCGAAATGCAGATACTACACTATTATGCATTAACCTTATCATTTGGAGCTTACATAATGGTACAAGAGAAAATTCAATTACCTCGGCCAACAGGTTCCTATAACGTTGGTGTGAGGACTCATTTTTTAAAAGATATATCTCGCTATTATAACAATGAAAAAAATCGTCCCCTTTTGGTACAACTTTATTATCCAGCCATAGAAATACAAAAAGAATATCCTCCCTATCTTTCTGATACTATGCATCTCTACAAAGAGAAGCTTGTTCATACCTCTAATATATTACCAGAAGATCTAGAGTATTTAGATAGGATCAGCGATTGGGCCATGCCAGATACTCCAATCGATGAAGAGAATTCTCCCTTTCCCGTGCTATTTTTCTCTCATGGTTTTTTTATGGCAGCACAATTATATTCATCTTTGATTGAAGAAATGGCTAGTCATGGATACGTTGTGGTTGCAATTAACCATACCGATGCCTGTTGGCCAGTAATGTTCCCTGATGGGTCTAGCCCAGAAATTTTGCCAGAACTTGCGAATGTATTTTCCAACAAAGAGCGATCGTGCTTGCAAACATTTGATATGGCTCAAGAAATATGGCTTAAAGATATTGAATTTGTTCTCTATTGGTTGCGCAATCAACCATTAACAAAATCACTTGACTTCCCGCGCATGGGCATATTTGGCCATTCATTTGGCGGCAGCACGGCAACTGAAGCTGTGCGACAAAATAATGATTTTAAGGCCATGGTAAATCTTGATGGCATGTTATTTGGATCAAACTGGGATAAGCCCTTTGAAACACCAAGTTTATTCGTTGTAGCGGAAAAACTGCTAACGCATAAAGAAGCTCTCCATGCAGGGCTTACCATAGAACAATTTGATAGCTTGCTAGGAAGACGCTCAAAAGAAGTTTTTGATCAATTAAAAGATAATTCTTTTTATGTAACGGTAAAAAATGCTGACCATGCAACTTTTGTCGATTCAAAACTCATCAAAAGCCCTCTTTTCAAAAATGGAAAGAATCCTCTTAAGGGCATTGAAATCACTCGTGCTTTACTTGTAGACTTTTTTGATTACTATTTAAAAGATAAAAAGTTGATACTTCTTAGTAGTCAATCGCCAGATTTTGTCGTTACAAAGAAATAAAAAAGCGGTGCGAAGGCCTTGCAATTTTTTTGTCCATTTAGACTTGCTATTTATACAGTGTAATTAACCTTAATTTACCAACAGCCTGTTGGTAAATTTCATTTTATGCGCTCGTGCTCTTCTGTGACTACCTCAAATGGTATTTCCTCAATTGTTTGCTCTCCGGCTTCGAGCTTAGTTTCAGGAGCTTCAGTCCCTAAAGAGGTCTCAAAGTTAAATCCAGTTCTTGTAGGGGTAACAACTATAATAACGGGCCTTCTTGACCCGGCATTTGCTTTGCCTAGTTTATAAGCTTCCTCTAAAGGTACTTTTGTCCAGCGCAATCCAGGTATGCCAGAAAGAAGCCCAGGGCTACTTACATGGATTGTTTCTTTTGATAGTAAATCTTCAATTGTAACAGATGCATGAGGTCTAAGAGTAACTGTATAGGCTTCACCAAACTTTGCCTCAGCAGCCCTTGCAAGCGTAGAAGGATATTTAGTTAGAATTAGGAGCATGTCTGTTAACGTTGCAAGCTCTTCTATACGGCGAGTTGCTCTTACTCCTTTATAAGAAGTAAGTTCTACTGTCATTTCAGTATCAGAGTTATTAATAACCTTGAGGTTAAAATTCAGGGGATGACCTGCAGGTACTGGAGCTTCCATACCCATGAGACGAGTGCCGAGCCCTAGAAGCAAAAATGTGAGGCTTAAATACTTATATATCATATTACTTCTCCTTAAAGATTTATTATTTATTATATTAAAATATATTTATTCAATTTTTCAATAATTTATGATTATTGTAGTTTTTAAAACAAAATACTGTTCTACTAAATTTGCTATTGCGTTCAATAAATAAGAATGAAAAGTAGATATGACCTTATATTTTCTCTGTTATTCGAAGCTTAGGATTGTTCTTGTACCAAAATTGTCCAACAGGCTGTTGGACAAATGGATGAAGATCTAAGAATACTCTTAATAGTGCTTGAAAATATTCTTGAAGCTAAGGTTACAGAAAAGAAGCATTAATAAAGGTACGCGATATCCTAGAATAGTTTTATAGAAAGTTTAAAAGTGGTATAATAATTAGGAAGTAAGATAGAAGTTTGAGTACTATTATGTTCATTTTACAGAATAATAAGGGCTTGCAAAGGGGATTTATGAAGTTTGTAAGTGAAAAAGAAAAGATTTCACTAGAAGAACTTAAGGTAATGTCGAAGAAGATGTTTGGAAGTTTAGTAAAGGCTGTAGTTGATATTGAACAACAAATTATGGTTGTAGATGCAGATCTTCATGCAGACGAAGAATCTCTACTTTTAGAAAAAGGATCCAAACAAGAAAATCTATGGGGTATAAATCTTCTCCCTGAGCATGAAAATGAAGAAGGCTTTATTATATTCGATTCTATGATAAATCTTCGCCCAAGTTGGGGTAATAGAAGTCGTGGCGTAGATGATCCTAAAACCCAAGAAATAATAAGAACTATTGTAAATAAACTGGTTGTACCATGAAAATACATAAAACTCTAACGCCGAGCCACTGGTTTCAATTTTCGCTTTTTGAACAGCTAGCAAATGTTGGGTGTGACATTGAAAGAACTATTTATTGGAAAAACAGTGGTAATCTCGAGTATAGTAAGCAAGCTTTTGAAAGAGCTTTAGAACTCTTGGATTTGACAGTCGCGGATCCTAAAAATAAAGGACCGCGTCTTAAGGAAATTCTACGAGTGCGTGAAGCTTTAGTAGATTATTTTGTCTATGATAACGAGTACAATACCTCTGACGCATTATGGCAACAATATTTCTTTGATTTTAATTACGCTGCTGCTCTTGCTCGAGGTAAGTGATAATTGTGAAACAATTGTCTCGTACTTCTTGTGCAGCTGCGCGAATTAAATCTCTTAAATTCATATTTTATTTGCAAAATGTTGCGAAAAATGCAGCAATCAGAGTATGAAATACTTACATAACAATAGTTTAGCTTAAATTTACCAACAGCCTGTTGGTAAATTAATTAGGGTGCCTAGAAATTAAGGTAACGTATAATCAACAAATGACTCTAGAAATACTTCTTTTATCCTTGAGAGTACGCTCATTATGGTATTTGTTTTAATCTTACAAAAAATTATCTATACTCTTGAGATTTCGACTAAAACGCATTATATGGAAGAAAGTCAAGTTATCCCAAAAAATGAATGAATTTGTACCTGAAATCCTCGAAAAAGTAGAATTATAAGTTTGGTGACCTTATGAAGTGACAGAAAACTCGATAATTTTACTAAGGCCGGGTGCATTATTTATCAATTGAAACCTCTCTCTAAAATACTGGCACATCGTTTTCCAGTCATGGCCTAATTTATTAAAGAAATATTCGCCGGGATCGCCATTGTAAAAACTTTTAGATTCAGTATCAACATAGTAATCAATACCATTTGAAGACCGGATTATATTACCAGCGGCAGAGTAATCGGTATATCCAAGCCCAGTAGAATCAATACCACTTTTTCCTATCATTGTAGCTACAGGTACTCCAGCTATAGTCTCAGCATATACTGTTCCATTTTCAATATTCGCTATTTGAGGAAAACAGTTACCTAGGACAATTCTAACTTGTATTTTGTGAAGATCCTTTACTACAATTATATACTTAGGTACGCTACTAGTGCTCATACCTTTCTCCTTAAAGCCTCTTGCTAAATAATCAGCTCCCCATATTCTTGATAAATCAAAACCTTTATAAAACCATTTATCTTTATTTTGTTTATCAAATTGTTCTTGTGTCATAATCCGGCCCTGTTGATACATATCCTTAAATTTTGCCATAGTCTCGGCTATTATTTCATCAAGACTCATTAAGTAGTTTATATTACCTGCAACGGGATTTCTTGGAATTAGTTTCTTATATTTATTAAAGTTTGCTTCATATTGTGGATATAATTTTTGATAATAATCACTTAAGGAGACCATTAATTCTGGATAATCAGTTGAGGAAGCTCTCTCTGCTTCTCTGATAGCAAGTAGCTTCTTTACTATTTCTTGAGATTGTAGAGACATCGAAGCCGGTTCCATTGAATATATAAAAACCGTAATTGTAATTACACTTACTAGTGATAATATGCGCAACTTCAAAATTCCCTCATATTGTAGTAGATTGTGTTATATTTTACTAATATAAAAATTAACTCTTTATACCCTTTTAAATCAATAGTTTAAACAACCAAGCAAAAATATTATTTGAAATATGACAGCGGGCGTCAGCCTACGCCTAGGCTACCCATCTTCGTCTACTGGCTACGATAGACGTAGCGCTCTTGTCCGGCGAAGCTCAGAAAAGAGGCTCCTAGTAAGAGTTACGATAAAAGGCCAATACTACCGATTATAATTTTATTTGCTTAATTTTTCTAATTTACCTTTCATGAAATCAATTTCTGACTGTTGAGCTGCAATGATATTTTTACACAAATTTTTTAATTCAGGATCTTGTAGTGGAGCTTCCTTGCACATAAGGAGTGCTGCTCCATGATGCGGGATCATTGATTTTAAAAATTCTCGATCTCCTATAGCTACTTGTTTTCTAAGAAGAGCAAAAAGTACTAGTAAAGTAATACCACTTACTAGTACAAGGAGAGCATTGAGCTTTTTATTACCATACATAGATCCCATAAGAAAGAGTTCAATTATTACCATAGGTACTGTCATTAGTCCCGCCATATATACCTGGTTTAAGTTGGTATAGATATTGGCATACTGGTCAACCATTGCATACATAAGTAAATACATAGATATAAAAGACAGTATTGTCATTATAAATAAATTAGTATATCTCATACATGTAATCCTTATTTTTATCATAGAGTATTATCAGAATATACATGGTATATCTTCTAAACTACAGCATTTACGAAATAGGATGGTTAAGTAAAAGAACCAAGAGAGCTTATAATACACATCTTATTTGCGATTTTAGCTTCTATAGCACTAAGCGGAGGATGCTCGTCCCCTACTTATAGAGTATAGGGGGCTTATCGCTCTCTTTTGTTAAAGCCAAAGATAGAAAATACTCAATGGTCTACTTACTTGGTTTCTGTTCGCGTAAAAACTGCTCTGCTGCAGAATTGCCAGATTCAGCTGCAAATTGTAAAGGAGTTTTTCCATTTACATCTTTTGCATTAATGTCGGCTCCTTTTGAAACCAAATATTTCATTAAGGAAATATCCCCTCGTTTTGCAGCAGCCATAAGTGGTGTAGTTCCTAATAGACTTGTAGTGCTGTCTGGATAAAGAGACTCTTCTTCGATAAGCTTTTTGACTTGCTCTAAATTACCAGATGTAGCGGCTTGCCAGAGCTCTAACCGTTTAGGCTTAATGCTATTAGCCCATCTTATTGCTCCTTCTGTGTCAAGCTCTTGAGCAATCGCAGATGGATTGAATCCAAATTTTCTGTTTATTATATTTATAAGGTCATCTATAAATTTAGGGTCACTAAAGGGTCCAGTATGTCTTTTGGCTAAACCACTTAAGTATTTCATGAGAGGATCATAATCTTGAGCCTTTTGAACTGCGTTTGAAATAAGGTCACCAATTTTGTATTGTTGTGCTTTAAAGAATAATTCTTTAGGTATTTTGCCAAGAAAAGTTTCTTTAAAAGGCTGTTGAGCTTCAGGTAGTTGTGCTGCAAAGCTCGTAGCTACTACCACTAGAGGTAAAATTAGATATTTTTTAAGCATATTGTTCCTTTTTTTATATTTTCTTAAAATTCTTTTTATAATTATAGAATATTGACTCTGTTCTAATCAATATTTTCTTATTGTAGACGTGATTAAAATAAAATTATAGTCGATTTTAATTGATTATTTTTACGATTTTGACAGGCTATAATTAATTTTAGATCAGTTATAACTTTAGAATGTTAAAGTTTATCCTAGTGTTGCACGTTAACATTCTAGATCATTTGTTGGTGGAATGACTAGAAAAAAGGCAGCCTTTCCGTAGTTATTGAGGAATGGCAGTATTCAGGTTCTCTAAATCCCATAAAAAAGTCTGGTCTGCAACTGTTACAGCAAACCTACCATCAGGGCTAAAAGCTACAGAGGTTACGGTATTTTCATTACTCTTAAGCACTCTAGAAGAAATTTTGTTAAGGTCAGTTAGATCCCATAGACGAGCAGTGTGATCATAAGAACCAGTCAAAGCATAGTTGCCCTTAGGACTGAAAGCTACAGATGTTACATAACATGTATGGCCTTTAAGTTCTATGGAGGAGATAGCATTCAAATCAGTTATGTTCCATAGGCGGGCAGTATTATCATAAGATCCAGTTAAAGCATATTTACCGTCAGAACTGAATGCTACTGAAGATATCCAATCAGCATGTCCAATAAGAGGAATGGAAATAATATTATCGGGATTGGTTAAATCCCATAAACGAGCGTTGTAATCTTCAGAGCCAATGAGAGCATAGGTACTATTAGGGCTAAATGCTATTGATGTTATCTTTTCTTTATGGTCAATAAGAGAAAAGCTTAACCTACTATGTAAAGTATTTGCTTTATTGTGAGAAAATAGTTGGTTCCACAAATAGGGTCTAGCAAAAAATAAGGTGATAGCTGCTATAATTAGTAATACTTTTCTCTTCATCTACATTCCAGTAAGTTCAGCTTCAAGACTTGCTTTTACGCTTTATGAGAATCGTATTCAATTATAATGTCCTCTACAGATTAATCAACCGCAAAATAAGTATGAGCCTTGAAGATAATTTGCCTAATGCCTACATCAAAAATTATTGCAAAATAGGTATATATGGTATATATAATAATATATCCTATAGTTTGTTTTAAATAAATCAGTAGTACTTATATGACTATAAAACGCTTATTTTTTCTTATAGCAGTGCTGCTTTCAGCATGGCCTCTTTTCTAATCTTTATTCATAAGCTCATCTATCCTTGGGTTTATAAATTCTTTCTCCAACCCTCATACATTAGAACTACTAAGAGTATTGAGCAAGCAATTATATAAGCTGTCACAGCTGGCTATGCCAGCGATATGCAGTAGTACCACTGTATTATTAGATTAAAGAGGAATATATGGAAAATATCAAGCTTCCAAGCATGTGCTATTTAGATAGCAAACATATAGAATATAAGGTTTTACATCTTACAACACGGGCCTCTAGTGTTCAGGATGTAAAAAGACTTTATGGATGCTCTCTTAAGCAAATTTTAAAAACACTGGTGCTTATAAGCAATAAAGAACCAGTTGTTGCTGTAGTTCAAGGTAATAAAGAAGTATCATTGGAAAATATTAAGGCTCTTTTTAATCTTAGCATACTAAGATTTGCAACGCCAAAAGAAGTACAAGATAGTACTGGATATGTTATAGGAGGGGTCTCTCCCTTTGGGTTACCAGAAAATGTAAAGAAAGTTATAGACACCCCAGTATTTGACGAGCCATTAGTAAACATGGGAGGAGGTACACCATTTATTGGCTTGGAGCTGTCATCTGATAATCTTAGAAAGGCATGGGATGGGTATATAGATACTATCTCAGTTCTGTAGCCCAGTAACGAATAAAATAAAGTGATTTTGTCTACTTAATTCTAGAGCACATTTATTATTATAGTTTTACTGGAATTTCAAAATGTTTTATAGTATCTAATGAATTAATTACTGCAAAGGAACAATCGTAGCATGACTTTTTTTAAAGAAAATGATGGAACAATTATAAGCAAAACTTTATTTATACCACATAAATACGAATCATTAGATAGTGTTTATAAACAGGTAATTAGTGAAAATGACTATGAAAACTGTATAGCATGGTATAACCAATGTACTGACGTAGAATTTTTTAAAATTAAGTATAAAAGTGATAATTTTACTGTGGTTGGTATACTAGCGCAACCTAAACATATGACAAAAGAACGCTATCCATTAGTTATCTATAATAGGGGTGGTAGCGGAGATTCTGGTAAAATTATAGTATGTACTTTAAAAGATGATATATATTTTTTAGTAAAACAAGGGTATGTAGTCCTTGCTTCTCAATATAGAGGTAATGATGGCTCAGAAGGTAAAGATGAGATAGGTGGCGGAGATATCAATGATGTCTTAAATCTTTACAAAGTAGCTCAAAATCTTGGATATATTGATCTAGATAATATTTTTATGCTTGGTTTTTCTCGGGGAGGATTAATGGCCTTTCTAGCATTAAAACATAAAATGCCACTACGAGCTGTTGCTACTGTATCAAGTGTAAATGATATTTTCACATTTATACGTCATAGACCAGAGACAGAAGAAGAGATTCTTTACAAGCATCTACCGAGAATGCCTACACATAAGGAAGAAGAGTATGCCAAGCGTTCAGCTGTTTGTTGGGCTCATGAATTGAATGTTCCAATTCTTTTAATTCATGCTCAAGATGATCCTATTGTGAACGTAGAAGAAGCACATAATCTTGTTGCTAAGCTCAAGGAATTTGGTAAAACATTTAAATTTATATTGTATACTGATGGTGGTCATATGATAGATGCTCACAGAGAAGAGATACATAAAACAATACTTGATTGGTTCTCTCGGTATCGCAAGTGAGCGTTGCGTAACGTAAATGTACTTGTGCTTGCTTATGTTGCATGGTTTCCTTAGCATGGCGAATAATAGAACATATTGAAGGATGTTGTGTATTGACAAAGAAGGTCTGCCTACCTATACTGTCTCTCACGCAATAACTTGAAGAAAAGGTTGGTGTCAACTACCACGCTCTCTAAAGGGCGTAGCTTGTAAAAGCTCACGTTGACCAGCTCAAGTCAAAGGCCTCAGCTTTTGACTACGTTATAAGGGAGAGTTAAAGATCACACCATGGAATACTTGCCAGTTCCATGCTCTGTAATGTAAGGGTTAAACAGATTGAGGGTATAAGTCAGTGCTCTTACTATATACCGCCTTATAACATGAGTGAGGCAAACTTTACCCCCGTTAGGGGAGATTATTATAAAGGATACTATGTCATACGTATTCGTTATTGATAACAATAAAAAACCTCTTAACCCTTGTCATCCAGCTGTAGCAAGAATACTGCTTAAGCACGGTAAAGCTGCTATTTTTAGACGCTTTCCTTTTGTTATTATTCTTAAGGAAGAAAGAACATGCATGGATGTTCAGCTTCTTCGCATTAAGATAGATCCAGGAAGCAAAACCACCGGTATTGTTATCATCAATGATACCTCTGGTATGGTTATTTTTGCTTTAGAGCTTACTCATAGAGGTCAGTATATTCATGAGCAGCTTTTAGCAAGAAGAACAATAAGACGGAGCAGAAGGAATAGGCATACTCGCTATAGAGAGATTCGCTTTAATAATAGATGCAAGCAAGCAGGATGGTTAGCCCCATCTTTACAGAGCAGAATAGCTAACATACTAACATGGGTAAAAAAGCTTATTCGCTATTGTCCTTTAGGAGCAATAAGCCAAGAGTTAGTACGCTTTGATACTCAGCTTATACAAAATCCTGATACTACTGGTATACAATACCAGCAGGGAGAGCTAGCTGGTTATGAAATACGTGAGTATGTACTTGAAAAGTTTAACCGCCAATGTGCTTATTGTCATACTTCAGGTATACCTCTAGAGATAGAGCATATTATACCCTTAAGTAGAGGAGGAACTAATCGTGTTTCTAATCTTACTCTTGCCTGTAGATTTTGTAATCTAAGGAAAGGTAATAAAACAGCTCAAGAATTTGGCTTTCCTTATGTGCAAAAGCAAGCACAAGTACCACTAAGAGACACAGCGGCAGTAAATAGTACACGGTGGCAATTGTATCAAAACCTACTTTCTTTAGGATTAGCGGTAGAGACAGGGACAGGAGGAAGGACTAAGTATAATAGAGTAAAGCTCAATCTACCAAAGACTCATTGGCTCGATGCTGCTTGTGTTGGAGCTAGTACTCCTTTAACCCTTTCTATTAAAGATATCAATCTCTTACTTGTTAAAGCTACAGGCCATGGTACAAGACAAATGTGTAGGCCAGATAAGTATGGCTTTCCTCGCACAAGTGCTAAAGGAGCAAAGAAGTGTTATGGTTATCAGACAGGAGACCATATACAAGCAGTAGTAACTAAAGGTAAAAAGAAGGGAATCTATAAAGGCAAGGTAGCAATAAGAGCTAATGGCTTTTTCAATATTGTCACTGATAGCTCTACAATACAAGGTATAAGCTACAAGTATTGTAAGCTTATTCATGCATGTGATGGTTATAGTTATAATTATTTAACCTGCGCTTCCTGCGCGCCTTAAAAGGCCCGGTTTCCGCGCTTATTGGAATTTTACAATGAAGCTAATCATGGTATCTCTTTTTCTTACATCCTGTTTAGAAGCTCAAGAACAAGCAGTTAAACACCGTCGTAGAGCAGCGCATAGTATAGCTATGCATCGTCCAAGGTATGCATGGTCAAATCCACATATTCCTATTTCTCCATTGCCGTCTTTGACTGGCAAGCAAATGGGAAAAGTAGAAACACCAGGAATTCCTCCTCTTGGTTATGAGATGAACGGAAAAGTTAAAGTATTTTGTCTTATAGCACAGCCTATTGAGCAAGTGATTACTGATAGTCGGCATAGCGATAGCGCGTTGATAGCACAGGTGCAGAATTTTATGGGCCTTTTGCCAATGATGCCTATTTATCAACGGATAAAAGCATGGGGATATAACGGTTCAACTCCAGGGCCTACTATAGAGGCAACTGAAGGAGACCGTATACGTATTATTTTTAAGAATGAGCTTCCAGAGCCTACAACAATTCATTGGCATGGTTTAACAGTTCCCTTTGCTCAAGATGGATCAAGCATACCAGTAAAACCTGGTCAAACACACATCTATGAATTTACGCTTTACCAATCTGGTACTTATTTTTATCATTCAGGTTTTAATATTTCTCGTCAAGAACTCTCAGGACTTGCAGGCATGTTTATTATTCATCCTAAAAAAGGATATGATAAATCAGTTGATCGCCATATAGCAATTATGCTTGAAGAATGGGCAATTGCTCCCGGCAATGAATATCCAAATATTGTAGCTCCAATTACAGAGTTTAACTGGTTTACGTTTAATGGGCATGCTGCTCCCAGTATTCCTATGATTAACGTAAAGCAGGGAGAGAGAGTTCGTATACATCTAGCTAATGTTTCTATGGATAGTCATCCTATACATATGCATGGGCACGATTGGCTTGTTGTGGGTACAGAAGGCGGACCTTTGAAGCCTTCTGCTCGCTGGAAAGGTTCAACCGTTAATGTTCCTCCTGGTACTTCAAGGGCAGTAGAGTTTGTAGCATGGAATCCAGGACAGTGGCCATTTCATTGCCACAAAATGCATCATGTTATGAATGCACATGCCGAAGTTCCTATGGGACTTATGGGACATGGAGGAATGTTTAGTCTGTTTAATGTTATCCCTCGCGATGTATCAAAACCATGGTCATATCCAGGAATAAAAGGTTCGGTAGAAAGAGATACAAATGCGTATGGTTTTAAGAAACGTGACCACAAGCACAATCATCAGATAAAATCACATAAGAAGTAACATGTTCTATTGTTTATTGCTCTTAAGCTTATTATGTATTCCTTGTTGTCGTAATAGTTCAATAAGTAGGGAACTCGCTGCTCTTAATGTTTGTACTCAGAAATTAACAGGTTGTAGTGTAAGACCGGCAGATACATGCCAAGAGGCTCTTGAAAGAGCAGATACTAGTAGTCCTCTTTCGATTCAAGAAGCTACACGGTTAGCGCTTATGTATAATCCAGATTTACAGGTCTCATTTTCATCGTTAGGTATAGCTAAAGCTGACCTTATACAAGCTGGATTCTTTACTAATCCTTCTTTAAGTACGTTGTTTAATTTTCCTCTGAAAGGGAACGATGTAAGAAATGAAACGAGTGTCTTGTTTTCTATCTCTGATTTGTGGAGAGTTCCTCTGCAGAAAAGGGTAGTTGCTGATCAGATGGAAATTGCCTCATTAGAAGTACTCAAAAAAGTTCTTGAGACAATGATTCTTGCTCATGAACAGTATTATGCTATTTTACTGTATCAAGCGCAGGTTAAAAGTGCACAAAAGCTCTTAAAAGAATCACGAGCATTAAAAAAAGAGCTTGATTACCGGCAGCAATTTGGCTTGGCAACTGATCTTGATAGAAGTTTGCTACAAGTACAAGTTGGGCTTTCTGCAGTTGCTTTAGAGAGAAACAGAGCAGAACTTAAAGGTGCTTATATTACATTTCGTAGAACAATTGGCCTTGAACCTTCTTATGAACCTTTATTATTATCGATACAGCTTCAAGAAATTAGCTTTCAAGAGATTGACCAAAAGTACCTAGAGCATATAGCATTGCACAATAGGCCAGAAGTGCATATAGCACGCATGAGAGTACAACAAGCAGAACACAAGATTCAGCTGGAAAAAGCTCGTGTATTTAAAGATATAAAGGCGGGTATCTCTTTTGAACGTGAGTTTGATGGTGCTTCTGGTATAGGTCCAGAAATAAGTATAACACTTCCTTTATTCGATCAAAATCAAGCACAGATTGCTCGTGCTCGTTATGAGCTTGAGCAAGCAGTTAAAACAGTTCAGGCACTAGAAAGCACAGTCATCGCAGAAGTACGGCAAGCACTGGTACATTTTAGAGCACTGGAAAAGCAGCTTACTATTTATAAAAAAACGATTTTGCATGCAGCACAGCAAGGTCTAGAATACGTGAATACATTCGAGCCACTTATGCAAATAACTACCGTGCTTCTTATTCAAACACGAACAGCTTTTTATGAAAACATAAAAAAGTTTATTCAAACATATTCGGCTACATTACGCTCTTTCGTTGCATTAGAGCGAGCGGTAGGTGCGAGTCTTATATCTTTATTAAGAAGGGAAGGCCAATGAGAAAGATTCTAATGTCTGTTTTGCTTAAGAGGAATAGCATATACTATTCCTCTGTATTACTTTAAGCATCAAAATCAGGAAAGGGTCTATAGCCTTCAACATCAGTGCCTGGAAATCCGCGGGTAAGAAGAGAGGATGTGCCAAGCTCAATGAGGAGTTTTGCACCTTTAGGTTTACTTTTCGTTTGCTTTTTGTAAACAAAGATCTTTTTCATTGTAAAACTCCTGTAAATGGGATTAAATACTGTAGTTCTTATGCTTTTCTTGCTCAAAAATATTTTGGTTGTAGGTACTGTAATAAACAGAGAGCAAAGAAACCAAGCACATTGACATCTGTAAGGCCGGTATCTAGACTATAAAATAACCATTTTATTTTTTCAAATTTTTCTTCACATCAGGCTAAAACTTTTTATGAGGAATGCATGCTTTACCGTTTATTGCTTTTTCTCTTTCTGATTTTACAAATAGTATCTGCTTTAAGTATGGATCTCTCTCATTCAATTATTATAAGTGTTAAAGGCGATAAGACTATACCTATTACACAAGCCTGGTTAACACAGGAGATAGCACAACAATTACAGAATGAGCCTGTTCGCCAATGGTTTAGGACTCTTTCTCCTGAGTTTGTTTTCATGCTTATTAAGTTTTGTAATTTTGTACGAATGGAGTCTAAAGTTAATGCTCAGTTTGGTATGACAAAATTTGTTACACTCGATATACGTTTTGAAGATATGCCAGAGTTTTTAAAGACGCTCGTAATCCTTTCTTTACCGCAGAAGATTATTACAGAAGCTATACGTTACTATGTTGAAAAAGCATCGAACTGCATGATTTATCTGAATAATTATCAATTTCACACAGATCCAGAAAGAGATAGAGCTATAAAGTTAGAGATAGCTAAGTGGTATTTTTTAAAGTACGATGCTCAGTTAGCTATTCCTCAAGGGACCTCTTTATCACTATCGGTACGCGATCTATTAGAAGCAGAAAAGAAGATACCAGTAACTACTTACTGCGGGTAAGATGGTAGGAAAACTGCTTCAAATTGAGAATTACTGTCAATCTGATGACATAGTTGTTTTATTAACTGATTGGGAATTAACCTCTCTTGATGGAATGGACGATTTGCTTATACAGCTTGGATGTAAGGACAAAATAGCAGTTATAGATCTCAGAAACCATAAACTCGAAGAAGAGGGGCATAAAGCTTGTAGAGCTATATTTGCTACGTATAAGAGTCTTAAAGTTATTTACTTAAAGGGAAATTCAGTTATGAAACACGTGTGAAGTAGAGTTGTTATCTCTAATAACATTTTGTGAAAGTTATGGCCATGATAAGAATCCTTGTATTACTTTTTCTTTTAATTACTCAGTCTTTAGAGATAATGGCTCTTAAACATGAACTTGAAGAGCAAAGTGAGAGCGATCGTGGCGATAAAAGACCTCGCTCTTCACTTGCGGATATGGTGGCATATCAAGCTAAAAACGTCCTTTTTCAGGGAATGGGCTGGTATACTTTACTTGATAAAATTACTACTGTTTTTATCAAGTCAAAAGAAGCGCAGGGTGCTAGTATTCCGCTATTAAAAAGTTGTTTTGAACCATCCTTTTTTGTGGAATTAGCTCATAATAAGAAAGGAGAGCAAGAAATATGGCTTGAATTTTTAAATGAAGAAGAGTGTATCATATATACCCCGTTTTCTCTTCTTACTCTTGAGGTTATAACAGAACTTTTTACAAATTACGAAGCTGTTAAAGCATTAGACCTAGATGTAACAAAAACGTATGTAGGTCTTGACGAACTACTTACAAAATATTCTGTAGATACAGAGGATAAGAAAGCAGAAGTAATAAAAGCGCTCCGTTTTTTTAAATTACCACTTTTTCAGGGTGTAGAAACATATACCTGTGAAAAGGCTCTTCAGCTATTGGAACATGCTAAGTCAACAGATACGTTATATAGTGCAGTAGAAAAAGAGAATCTTAAGACGTTGCTTGAAGCAGATAAACTGCATATGCTAAGCGTAAAAGTTCAAGGAATTTCGTTAGTAGAACGTATTTTGCAGAGTCAGCTTATGATGATGCCGAGTAAGAAACGGCGTATTGCATTTACGTTGGCAAGAGCTTATGAAAAACAAAAGTATATGCTTGGCTTCAATGATGCTTTAGATGAGCGCTCATGGCAAGATCTTGAAATAATAGCAGGATCTCGATCAAATCTTCCTTCTTTTTTTGCTTCGTGTATTGATCAAACAGTAACCGAATTGGGCAAAGCTCTTCTGTATAAAAGGATAGTATATCCAACTCATAATAGTACCTTTTTAAAACAGCAGCAGGAAGTACTTACAACTCTTATTAATCATCGCAATTTTAACCAAATAGACAGATGTCTTAAAGAGCTTGGTGATCTTGAAAGAGAAAATTGTATGCTCTCATTTTGGGGTGCTGACGAATTTAATTCATGGCTAAAAAGTACTGAAATAGATATTCCTCGATGGCAAAATTTTTCTAAATGGTTAAGTGAAAGGTCGTTATCAGTTGAAATACTCAGAGAAGGGCCACTGGTTCTCTTGGTGATACTTGTTTCAAAAGCAGGACAATTGAAAGATAAAATAGTTATAGAATTGCAAAACTTTCAATCGTATCTCAATCTAACTAAAAATAAGATTCTAGATTTTATAAAAGATATGTTTGGATTGGGTGGAGCAGCGGTAGGCGAAGCTGCTCCTTATGCAGGTATACCTCTTATAGCACTCGGTGGCTCTACAGCTGGATATCTAGCATGTTATGGATTCCAATTTTTATCAATGGTGAATAATGCAGATACTATGAAAGATATGATTACGCTGCGCCTTGCTTTACAAAAAAAGCTTATGCTTGTAGTTCAGTATATTGCTAAAATGAAAGAGCTTTATACTCTTGTTAAAACGGATGCTCTAGAGCTTGAGAATAAGTTACCATTTTTAGAAGCATTAAATATAGGGAAATTACAACAGGATGCTCATGCTGCACGATTACATGGTGCAACTAATATAGTTAGTCAAATGTGGGCAAAAGTAAGTACACTATCTGATCTAGATAGTCTATTAAACAATCTAGATACAGATACTTTTCAAGGGGATCCTAGCGTTCGTTCTTATACTGGTCGTATAGTTGCTACATACCGTATTATGAATGACTGTAAAGATAAGTTGGTTCAATCACTTGGTGCTGTTGGTGAACTTGATATGTATATGTCTATAGCTCGCCTTTATAAAAAGTATCAAGCACGTAATCTAAAATTTTGCTTACCTACTTATAATCAATCATCATCGCCTTATCTGGCAATTAAAGATTTTTGGAATCCTCTGGTGGGCGATAATGCTATTGTCAATTCTCTGGCCATTGGAAGACATTTACCACAAAATTTACCACAAAATGTAGTAATTACTGGGCCAAATGGAGGTGGTAAATCAACTGTTATGAAAAGTATTGTATTTGCAGTTATTATGGCTCAAACACTAGGTATTTGTCCGGCTCAAAGGATGGAATTTACGCCATTTTCTAAGATTCGTAGCTATTTAAATATAGCGGATGATATTACAAGAAGGCAATCACTTTTTCAGGCTATAGCGCAGCGTGCTGTTGATATTCAAAAGGATATCTCTGCCGTTCCTCAAGGTGAATACTCTCTTGCGCTGTTTGATGAGTTATTTGATGGTACAGAAGCTAAGGCAGGGGAAGCATTAGCATGTGCTTTTATGCAAAGGCTTACTACTATGAAGCATAATATTTCTTTGCTTATAACGCACTTTCAACAGTTGCCTCATCTGGTTACTAGTGGGCCAGCTCCTTTGTTTAGTAATTATAGAGTAGCAGTTGACGATAGACAAGACAGACTTACCTATCCCTATAGACTTGAACCTGGCATATCTGGACAATCGGTTGCATTTAAAGTACTAGCAGAGCGTGGTTTTGATCGAGAGCTACTTAGTAAAGCAGAAAATGTTTTACAACTTCTAAAATTTAATTACGCTTTTGGTCAGTTGAAAGAGCTTATGCAAGCTCAAGAATTACCTGAAGAATTAAGGCGTAATCCAGATCTTGTGAGGGCTATAAAAGATATTTTAGAACGTTACCATCCGTGAACTAGTAAGTGTTTATGATAAAGGAAGTTTATGGCATTAAAAATTAAAAACATATGCGAGATAGGTTGTGCTTCAACGATAACCTTTGGCTTTTTTGGTATTGGTATTGAATTGTACAAATGTGTTTTTATCCCACCTCCTCCACCGCCTCAACCTAAAAAATAGTAAAATAGGCTAGAAAATTTTTTACGTGAAATACTAACAAATTCTAGAGTGTTATGATTTTGGAAGTGTAAGAATTTGTTGTCAAACCTGGATTTGAATTAATCAGTAGTAAAGGTATTATGGAAGAGTTTCATCGTACAGTGGCTCGTTTTGGGTGCCTGAGTGATCGCAAACGTATAATCCAAGCGTTAACAGCTAGGCTTACATCTTCGTAGAATATTTCACTTCCTAGTATGAGCACGTAATAGGTTTATTGCATCATGGTTATTTCTCAATATTGCATAGTTAAGAGGAGTATTACCTTTGAGATCTTGTTCATTACTATCAGCTCCTTTTTCAAGAAGGTATTTAATTACATTAATGTTACCGTTTGCAGCTGCAGCTATAAGAGGAGTGCGACCTTGTAAATCTCGCGCCCTAATATCAGCTCCTTTTTCAAGTAAATATTGAACTATATTCAGAAGACCAAGGCTGGCTCCTAGATGAAGAGGAGTGGAACCAATAGTATCAGGCATATCAATTTTAAGTCCTTCATTTATTAACTTTTGTACTTCCTTTAGCTTTCTCTCTTTTATTGCCATAGTAAGCGCTAAATACTTGGGCCACACTACCTTTGACCAGTCCAAAAAAGCATCTGATGCTGTGGGCTTTTTAGCAATAGCAAAAGGAGATTCTTTAAACCTTTTATATAAGGTAATGAGGAGATCTTCAATGAAAGAAGAATTCCCAAAAAACTGATCATTTTCTGGTTGTCGCTCCAATTCGCTCAAGTTCTTGAGAGCGTTATCAAGCGTTATATCTGCAGGTGCTAAAACGTGTTCTATTTGTGCCTTAATTCTATATGGCTGAATTGATTTAAAGATATCTGCCGGTAGAATACCAAGGTAACTTCCTTTATAGTATTGCTGAGATTCAGGAAATTCAGCAGGTTCAGAAGCACAGAGGGAAGTAACATGGGTAAAAAAAACTATTTTTAAGTATTTTTTAAACATAGAAATTCCTTTTTAGTTTTAATTATAATTTATTTTATTATATAATTAAAACTTATTATATACAAGAGATTATATCTATTATAGTTTTACTAGAAATAGAGCAAGTTGCTTAAATAAGACTTGCTCTATTTCATTAAAATAATGGAACAAAAGCTTTGCAATCTGTTACTCTAGTACAAAGGTGTGTTAATTATTTTTTCAAGTAGGAATCAAAGAATTTTAAGATAGACTTATTAATTGATGCCATTATAGTGTATCCATTAGGTTCATTCCATGAACGCAATGGCCATTTTAATAGTACTAAATCACTAAAGTCTTCATGTGAGGCTCCAGGAATTATTATTGTAGAACATTGTGACTCTTTACAAAGTTCTTCTTTATGTTCAGTAATCTTTCGCTCTCGCTCATAATACTGCTCTCGAGTTAATTCTTTACGTTTAAGATAGTCAAGTGTTGGCTCTGCTACTTCAATACTCTTTGATCCAAACATAAGCAATAATGGTTGCTTTAAGGGTTCATGTCCAATTACATGATCATACCAACCATCTAAATTAGCTGCAGCTTTACATCGGTTATCTATTCTACAAAACTCGATTGCTGCAGTGCCTCCGGCTGAATGGCCCATAACGCCAATACGATCAAGATCAAGGCGCTTATAGAAAATGCTTTTAGGATCTCCGTTCAAATGTGCTAACTGATCTATGACAAATTTCATATCTGCTTTATATATTTCTATTGCTTGGCTTTGAAATTCTTTTTGCTCTTGCGGCGACATTTTTTGAAATTGTACAACTAGTGCTTCAGGACTTATAACTTTGTGATTAGGGTATACACTAAGACCGCTTAAGTAAGGATGATCAATGCTAACAACAATATACCCATTGCTTGCAAGATTTTCAAAGATTACAAGAGACATAATGCTTGGTGTATTATCTAACAGCCCATGGGAGAAAAGTACAAGAGGGTATTTATCTTGCTTTAAAGCAAGTGGTGCATCGGTAAAGGTATGAGTAGAAATAGAGCTCAGCATTTGTTTAGCTATCCATTGCGGGATATGATAATGCTGTGCTACTTGTGGTACAAAATAAGGAAGTTCATCTGCTAAATAGAGATATTTTTTAGATGAAGGCTGTGCAGGATACCAGAATCTGACCATGAGATTACGAATATCATCAGGATTTGACGAATACAGTTCTTTGCGAATTGGATCTTTTAATTCCATGGTTAAAGTACCGATTGCATAGTCGCCAGTTGGTTGTGGAAATGGCTTAAAAATTGGTGATATATACCAAAGCATTATTGCAAAAGTAACTCCAATAAGTAAGAGAAGATATTTTAATATCATAAATTCCGTAAAGTTTGATTATATCTTTTTTGAGAAAGTCTCTTTATCTGAAATTGCGGTTAGCTTAAACATTATACCTTTATTCAAAAACACCTAATACTACGTAGAATAGCAGTAATTCCGAAAACAATTAATATAATTCCTGCAGCTTTGTTAATTGTGCGTATTGTTGAAGTTGATAGTTTTTGTCGAAAGTATAAAAGAGAGCCTACTAGCACTAGTACGACACAAGCTGCTCCAGTTATTAGTCCAGCAACTAAGGAAAAAATTGCCCCACGATTATGCTGTACAGCATCAATACCAAGTCCGGCAAAGATAATACAATAGGATATGACAGTTACTGGATTAGTCAGAGTAAGCAGAAAAGTGGAAAACCAAGCAGTAATAAGTTTGTTATTTTGTACGACAGTTGTTTGATATGAAGGTTTACGATACATTGTTGTAATGCCTAAATAGAGAAGAAAGAGTCCTCCAGCACTAGTGATCAATATTTGATAAGTGATAAGGAACTGCATAATAAAAGAAAGGCCAATAGCTGCAATAAGTGCGTATACTGTATCAGCAGTTATTGCTCCAAGTCCACAAGCCAAACCTATACGTGCCCCATCAGATAATGTTCGTTGTATTATCAGGAAAAAAATAGGACCTGGTATCGCCGCCATAGTGATACCAAAAACGAGCCCTTTTAGAAAAGCAAACAAAAGTATATGCATAAGTATCAACAACTATTTTTTAAGTAACGGCTTTAATAAAATTGTACCATTTAAAAGATTTATTGTAAATTTATCACTTAAATAAACTGCTTAAAAGTAAAATTTGGGGATTTTTTGTATCTTCAGGTAAAGAAGCAAGAGTAGCAAAAAGAAGTCTATGCATGATTTTTAAATAACCGAATTCACGTGCCATTTGTGCAAGTTCAATGGTTGGTTGTACTCCGAGGCCTAAGAGAGCATTAACTAAATTTATATTTCCTTGTTTTATTGCTTGCTCAAGAAGCTCTTGTCCTTTATAAACTTTATTACCAAAAAACGGTATATATGCACGGATAGTATCTATCAAGCTAGAAGGTTGGTACGTATTCATTTGATTAATTTTGGCATTGAAATAGGTAATAAGAGTAGCTGCAATGTCAGGATTGTATCGCAAAGCATAATCAAAGGCTGTGTGACCAAAGGAATTTCGAGTATTCAGGTATGCAATAGAAGTTTCTTTATAAAGAGATACAATATTTCTATGACCAAATATGCATGCCAGCATCAGTGTTGTTAAATTCTTATCTAAAACTGAATGACTTTGAGCAAATTGTAAGGGATCTTTAAGATATGCATCTACTCCTTCTTGGCTACAAAGTTCGAGCAATTCTATTGTTCCATTATAACTTTCCCAACGCTTATAACATGAAGCGATTGAGAGTGCAGTATAACCATATTGCTCTTTATCATTGATATTAGCACCTCGTTTAAGAAGTAAAATAACTGTTTGCTCTTTAGCCTGAGTTGCAGCCCACATTAGAGGAGTACGGCCCTCGTCATCGCGAGCGTGAATGTTAGCACCTTTATCTAATAAGAGTGCTACAGCTTCTATGTTGCCATCGCATGCAGCATACGTTAATGCATCTTTACTATACATGCCTTTGGCATTAATATCGGCACCTGCATTTATAAGAAACTCTGTTATTTTTAACTGATCTGTAGCAACATCTCCCGTTTTAATGTAGGCATTATCTGGTAGTAATAATTTTACTATATCACTAAAGACATACAGTGTTGACCATAATAAAGCCGTTTCAAACCAATGCTTACTGTCAACAACATGAGCTGCTGTTATAAATAGCAATAGTGTTTCCTCATATTTAGTATATGCAATCAGAAACAAGTCAAAAGTTTTTCTTATATTATGACCATTCATTTCAAAAGTTTCTCTTATATTATGACCATTCATTTCAGCTTGTTTGGCAAGCAGTGCTGCTATAACACTGATATGCTTATTAGTTGCAGCCCATAGTAATGCGGTACTACCATTTTGATCTTTTGCATGAATATCAGCGCCTTTGTTTAATAGAAGAGCTACAATTTCCGCAAATCCGTGCTTGGCCACTATTATTAATGGTGTAGCACGGTTTTTATCACGCACAGTAAGATCACATTCACCAGAAAGTAAGAGCTGTACTTGATTGAGTTCACCTT
Source organism: uncultured bacterium (assembly GCA_963848965.1). GTDB lineage: Bacteria > Babelota > Babeliae > Babelales > Babelaceae > CAWKFG01. Next base: position 412,708 of record CAWKFG010000004.1, on the reverse strand, counting down.
TTTTTACTGCCTCTAACAATTCCTCTTCGTGTCTTACCATAGGACGCTTCATGCTATATAGGCTCAAGATGTGAGCTATGAGAAAAAATGAAATTCCTATTTTTAGTTTCATAAAAGTCCTAACTAATTTAAAAAGGCTTTCTCTTCTATTTTTTAATCTCTTAACATACAAGAGACTTCTCTAAGATTACTTAATTATTGAGACAAAACAAGTTACAATAAGCTTTTATTTAACTTTTCTAGTAACTGATTGATTTCTGTGGATGATTTAAGAATATAGACCTCTTTGGTATCTTCATAAATACTTAACAATTTCCTAATCTTTGGTGGATACTTTGCTTTAAAATCCCAGACCCATTTTAGAAATTTTATAAATTTCCAGTTAAACCTCTCTGGACACTGTTGGGCGCTGCTTGCTGTTTCTTTGCCGTAGTATTTGATAGTTCGTTTAAAGATTCGCCACAAGCATATATATCTTGGAATGTCTAAGAATATGATAACTTCTGCTCTACTCGCTCTATAGTCTAAAAATTTTAGATTCATGCCATCGATGATCCACATCTCTTGGTTACATAAGGTATCATGAATTAGTTTATATTCATCAATATTTGGATGAGTCCAGTGTGGTTTCCAAAAGTATTGGTCTAAATGGTACAAAGGAAGGTTCAGAATATCGCGTAATTGTTGTGCTAATGTTGATTTGCCTGAACCAGCATTGCCGATTATAGCAATTTTTATGGTTTTCATTGTATAAGCTTATTTAAGCATAGTGTTAAATAAATTTTTACTATTTTATTATTTATAAAACAAGCTGTTTGTGCTGAGGTGCCGATGTAGTGATCAAATGTGAAAGCCTTATAGTCCAATTAGAAACGCAAGAAATAATAGAGGCATAAACCTTTTCAACTTTTGTTGGTGATAATTTTGATAAGATTGTAGCATCTAAAAGAATTGTTGTAAATTTTACCCTGTTTAATTAAGAAAGTGTTGAGATGAGTTAAGAAGATAAGCTCCAATTGTAAAATTGGAGCTCTTAATCAGGTTAGGCTTTCGCACTTGTTTTTTGTAATGTCTCCTTTAGGAGATTAACAATTTCTGTTTTTCCTAAGTATTGAGCAACATCTAAAGCTGTTTGCCCTGAAAGATAAAGCTGTAAAGAAGGATTAGCTTTATATTCAAGTAACAATGGTACTGCTTCTGGCAATTTTTTTATTGCGTGAATAAGGGGTAACGTGCTTTGTCCATAGGGTTGATTAGGATCTGCTTTATGCTCAAGTAAATATCTTAGAAGTTCTAACTTTTGCTCTAAGCTATAGCTTGTTGAGTCTATTACCTCATTCAGTGCAGATTCACCTACAGTACTAAAGGGTACATTCGAGTTTACGTGTTGTTTTTCTATGAGATTTTTTATTGTTTCTACGTTTGATCCGCTTCTAATAGCTTTTATGAGTTGATCTTCATTGGGAGCTTTTATAGCTTGTTCATCAAGCCATACTTGAGCCCCTAATTTTTTAGCGATATCTCCCCGTTTTGTTGATGCAAACATGAGTGCTTCTCTCCTTCTAGGTCCCAGTTCTCCTATTTGAGTTGCAGGAAATTTCCTAAAAATAGCTTCAATAATAGTACTTGCTACTGCAAGATTTGTCATTGGTAGATCTTTTGACCTTTTTATAGCCTCATCTATAGTTGCAGCGGTCTGTATTTGATGTAGAGCGTTTCCAATATTAAACTTGAAAAGCTCGCTCTGTAGCTCTATGGGTAATAGGCCTATCAGAGTTTCCTGGGTTGTTTCAGGGCTCATACTATTAATACCTATGGTATAGGTTAGGGATAGTAAAATAAGATATTTTGTCATGGAATCCTCTTTCTGTTAATTATTTTTCTATTTGAATTATTATAACTTAAAAAATAGCAAAAATCCAAGTTATTTAAATTTAAAATTGTGTAAAATGGTGAATAAAGAATAGGCGACTGCTTAAGAATTGTTGCTTAACTCTTCTAGAAGCTGCTTGATGTCTTTAGTTTTCTCCTGCTTCTTAAAGATATGCAATAATTGTACATTAAAATATACAAAATGTTATCGAGCACAGCAAGTAAAATTACTTCGCGTGTATTTTCTTGATAAATATAAACTTTTGGATATAATAATGGTTAATTTATAGCTTTTAGGTATTAAGTGAAGGGAAAGATATGATGAAACTAGTATTGAGTTTATTACTTTTTGTGTGTACCTCTTTTTCTATTTATAGCATGATATTAATGGAGGATTTAGTATCAATGAAAGATACTTATAATAAAAAGCTTCTAACAGCTGCAGCTGGAGGTACTCTTGAAGAAGTAGACTCTGCCCTAAAAAAAGGAGCTGATATTAATGCGCAAGATCCAAAAGGATCCACAGCATTAGGGATAGCAATTATGCGCAATCACATATCGATTGCCTCTTTATTACTTGGCAAGGGAGCTTCACTAGGCAATGCTCTAAAAAGGAACACCATATGCCCCATCTACTTAGGAGAGAGTTATTCTTATAATAGTTATGTAAGTGAAAGAGAACTTGTATTCTTTACTTACGATAAAATATCCTCAGAAATGGCACGACTTCTTTATATTTATGGAGCTAAAGTTGAACCAGAAACAAGTGACTTGATAGCTTATGAGATTTCTCAAGTATTTAATCCTCTAACAGGTCTACGAAGGCTCTATGGACTATTAACAGAAGACAATGCCTGTAAGGTTGTAGTTAATGAGATACATAAAAGTGGCCTTATATTAGATACTTCTAAGTTATTTGCTCATGATATGTTATCTTTTTACATTCTATCTGCAGATGCAGAAATATTTAGCGGAGTAGATGGAAACCTAGATAGATTAAACAATTTATTGAGAACATGCTCATCAGAAGAGAAGGCCCGTGCTCTTGTTTTGGCTGCAGGCCGAGGCAAAGATATTATGGTAAAAGTGTTGTTAGGAGCAAGAGCCAATCCTATTCCTGCGTACGATGTTATAATTGGAATTTTGCGCCGAGCGGATCTTACTCTGAGCGAGCAACTTATGTATCGCGCTATACTAAACATGCTTGAAAAAAGTGTCCATGTAAAAGTTGTCACTACACTAGCTCAAGATTCTGATCAAGTATCTAATCCAAAATCTTTCATTGGTATATTACCAAGCGAAATGCAAGATGCTCTCTTAGAATTTACAAAAGAAGCAGCTTAGAAAAGTAAATTATCCTGACTCCAAGTGGAAGCTATCTTACATCGGCAAGATAGCCCGTAGCAAAACCATGGTTATGGCTCTGACTTAAAAGCCAGTTACAAAGCTTATACGTCTATTGCTTGTGTAAGCAATTCAATGATCTCTGTATTATTTAATGCTCTTGCGTCATGCAAAGGCGTTCTTCCATATTCATTTGCTTTATTTGTATCAAAGCCATTTTTTAAGAAATACTCTACTGCTTGCTTGTTGCCAGATCGTACTGCTAGATGAAGCAAAGTATCGCCAAATGGCAAAACCGAAAAGGCATCTGGTTCATGATAAGAACCATCAAAGAGCTTAAATAAATAAGGATTATGAGCTGCAATAGCAAGATATACTTTTAGTGAAAATGGTAATTCTTCATAAACGCCGTTGTCTTTGAACATTCGTTCAATAAGAGATGGTATCTCGGGCTCAGGGATAAAGCTAGCACGATAAGCTATTTTTGAAAGTAAATCCTTATTTTTTGTAAGTACTGATTTTTGCAAAAGAAGCTTTATGCCTGCAAAGTCCTCTCTATTAAATGCATCTTCAATAGGATAGGTACCTGTTCCATTAGCTATGGTACAGTTTGCTCCATGTTCAAGAAGCAATTTAAGTGTTTCATGTTCTCCTTGTGTATAATGTAAAGGGGTATATCCTCGCGAGTCTTGTATATCAACAGTGCAGTTAAAGGATAGCAGAGCTTGAAGTACCTCTTTATCTTTTATAGTAACAGCCAAATGTAAAAGCGTTGTAGTATGCTGTGTTAAGGCAATAGGCAAAAGAGTATCTGGATGTTCTACCGATAAAGTACTTAAAATAGTTATTCGAATATGGTCAAACATTGTTTGTTGTGAAAGAGTAAGGTAAGGAATTACTAATGAAAGAAGAGAGCTTTTTTCACTCGATATCTCTTTACTAAAGAGTATATGAAAAGCGAGCATTAAGGCTATCTTTCTTACAAGCCCCTCAGGCATTTTTTGAGCTAAAGAGGTAAAGGCAGCAGTTATAGCGTGCTCTTTATCTGCAGGTAGCTCTAGAGCTAAAGGGCATCCTTTTACCAGCTTTAGTGCCTTGTCTTGTAGAATGTGTGTTGCTATACCTTGAGCGTAAATGTGTGAAAAATGAAGAACAAGTGGTGTTCGAGCAAAGACTGTTTTTACTTCTTTAGCTTGAACTTGATTACTTTCCATTGCTTGTAAAGAAAAGCAAAGAAGAGTGCTTATAAGTAGTTTGATTTTCATACTATACTCCGATTAAGAAATTCATTAACACTTATTAGTATACTACATACTGATTAAATTTCAATTTGTATAAGCATGCTTGTTGAGAAAGATCGATTATTCTAATGGCAGGCAAAGATTTTTTTGACAAAATGTTAATTTTGTGAGATGCTAACAATGCAGCATGCTCCTGTTTTATATAGGGATATCCTTATTAAGCTTTAAAAAGCCGAGAGGCTAGAATCATACTTAATGAGAAAGGGCCCCTTATGATAGGGCATATTACACGGTATTTTTACCCTGATCTTAAAGACGAAGATCTTCGTAAATTCAGTTTACTTTCCTTTATATTTTTTCTTATTATTGGCACTTACTGGCTCTTACGCTTACTGAAGAATACTATTTTCTTGAAAGTAGCGTTTCCAGAAAGTTTAGGATGGTTGCCAGATCAAGGCCGTTTATTACAACCTGTTGCTAAGTTCTGGTCTCCGTTTGTGGTACTTATTTTGGTACTGGTGTATTCAAAGTTGGTTGATATATTTAAGAAACATCAGCTATTTTATGTGCTATGTACGCTGTATGGACTTATATTTGCAGGAACAGCTGGAGTATTACTTGCAAAGGATTGGCTTGGAGTTCAAGCAGTAGGGAAGTTATCTCTAGCACTAGCAGGATGGATAAGCTATTTTGCTATAGAAAGCTTTGGATCTCTTATTGTAACGCTTTTTTGGTCGTTTACTAACAGTATAACTACTTCTGAGGCTGCTAAAAGAGGATTTCCCTTTATTGTAGCAATGGCTCAACTGGGTGCAGTTGCAGGTTCTGCTACGTTGCTTTTTTCTCCTTATATTGGAACATTATGGCCTATTCTATTGCTTGCAAGTTTTTTTGTTTTTGCTGTAATTCCTTCTGTTCGTTATTTTATGCATGTTATACCCCCGGAACAGCTTATAGGTAATAAAGAAGCAACGGCAACTGAGAAGGAAAAAGAGGGCTTTCTACAAGGGTTTATCTCTGGTTTTACGCTTTTGGTAACACGGCCTTACTTGCTTGGAGTGCTCGTTGTCTCTACCGTGTATGAAGCGATTGCTCAGATTATAGAATATCAGATGTACACACAAGCTTGTATGTCGCCAACTTACGTAAGTGATGTTGCCTTTGCTCAGTTTCAAGCGTGGTACGGCGTAAGTATTAATGTTATTTCATTACTTATAGCATTACTTGGCACAAGCTATATCATTAAGCGTTTTGGTGTTCGTGTAAGCCTTCTTATCTATCCGGTTGCTTTTGCAATTACACTCGGGGCTCTCTTGGGGTATTTCCAATTAGGAACGTACACTCCTACTATACTATTGTGGGTAACTTTTGCAGCTATGGTACTTATTAAGAGTATAGGCTATGCAGTTAATAATCCTACAAAAGAGATGATGTATATACCAACCAGCAAAGATGCTAAGTTTAAATCTAAAGGCTGGATTGATACTTTTGGAAGTCGCTTTGCAAAATCGGCGGGAGCACAAGTGACAAATACGTTTAAACATAGCGCACAAGACCTTATGACTTATGGCTCTTTTTTTGGCTTTGGTCTTATAGGAGCTTGGCTCCTAGCAGCATTCTATGTTGGTAAAAAGAATACAGAGCTCGTTAAAGAAGGTAAAATTATTAAGTAACTTAACTACAAAAAAAGCTCCCGAAAACGGGAGCTTTTTTATTTTGTGAAAGCCAACAGTATAGTTGGTGACAGGTTATTTATCGATTGCTATATTTTTGAAAGATTGCATAAGCAAAAGGAGTTAAAGAATTTCTTTGTACTTGTGCTGGTTTTTGCTTATTAAGAGCAAGCCATAGCGCCTTTGCAGCAGCTGGATGTACTCGTACTTGCACTCTTTGTGCAGGACGTGGAGCAGGTTTAGCTATAGGTCTACGATGTACATGCCGTTTTGGTTTACGAGTTGTTTTTGGCCTGCGAATATGTTTTTTTGCAGGACGCTTCTTGTTAGGAACTCTTTTTTGTTGCTTCTTCTGTTGTGCTTGTTGAGCTGGCTTAACCTTCTTTACAATATGTGCTGCAATAGCAGGAGTTATAACAGGCTTTGCAGGAGCTGGTTGAATATGTTTGCCATTGTTAACTTCTTGTACATATGGCTTAAAGAAATCAACATATAGTTTTCTTTGTACTCTGAGTCCTACGTTACAAGAATCAATGAGATATAATTGAGCAGGTTTATTTGGTAAGTTTACAAGAGCATACAAGATCCAGTGACCTTCTGTTCCTGCTATAAAATAAACTGCTTGCGGTGCTCTTTTTACTCGAGAGGTAAAATCGTTAAGCGTTTCTTTAAGCTTTTGGTTTCTTGCATGTTCAATATCAGCCTTTGACGCTCCCCAGGGAATGCGTACGGTATCCATATAAAGAATGTTATTACGGTCATTCATTGCTAAACAAAGCAATCTGTTTCCAAAGCCAAGCTCTTTTGCCATATGCATAATAGTTCTATTTGATAAGCCATGGTTATTGCAGTACTTACTATCGAGCGTGTTCAATAGTGCTGCATCTTGAAGATGGTGTTTAAGAGTAGCTTCGAAATTGTTTGGATTTTGTAATGCTTTTTCAAAGGCCATAACATGAAATACACATCTCAGTCCACATGACCAATTATCATGCTGAACAAGATAGCTACGTAGTTGTGTAACATCTTGGTGTTGTTGTAGCACAAGACTCTCTCGAGAATCAAGTACTCTATTAGTTACACGAGCCAGCGTACCTGACCCAATAGCTAAAAGAAGCGGTAATACCAATAATCTTAAATTCATAATAGTTATCCTTGTTTAAATGTTTAAGATTTAATACATGAGTGATATAACGTATAAAGAGATAAACGGTAACATATTCCCCCCGTGTACCCTTCAAAGAAATTTTACGTGTAAGCATTTTGAAAAATATGCTTAAGTATAATATATTTTAACTAATATTTCTTATCTGTCAATAAGCTAAAAATATAAGAACAGGGGAAATCCAAAGAAACTTTACTGGTAGGATTATTAAAGAGGCATATAAAGGAGGTTGTAGAGGGGGATTCCTATGAAAGAAAAAAGCTCCCGCTTCAAGCGGGAGCGATAGTTTTTAGCGGCTATATTTTGCAGCGATTGCTGAACCAATCTTGCAAGAATTTGAAGCCTTGCAGGTATTAGCTGATTTTTGAGCTGCTAAACGTTGTTGTGCAAATGGGCATTGTACTGATTGTGGTGGAACAATTGCCTTTTTATTGTTAAGCGCAAACCAAAGTGCTTTTGCTGCAATTGGATGTACTCCTGATTTTTGTGCTTTTGGAGCTACTACAGGTTGTTGCGCTGGCTTTGCTTGTACTGGACGTGCAGTTACTCTTTTTGTTCTACAAGCTTTGCTGTTACAAGATGATCGTGAAGCTCTACGTTGGGTATGCTTTCTACGAGCAGATCTCTTTGCAGGTTTTTGTGTACGTTGTGGTGTACGAACAACACACGTAGTACAAGATTGCGGCCGTGCTGCAGGTTTAACGGTTCTTACTGGTTGTGCTCTTTTAAGAGAGCATACACCACCAGAACATCCTTGGTTAGTTTCGCCTACTAAGTTTGCTCCTACAAGTAGCAATACTGGTAATAAGAGTGATCGTATTTGCATAATACTAATCCTTTGTAAAAATGGTTATGAGTAACTGTGTAAAGAGCTTTAATGGCCCTTGTCAGTTCAACTTAAAATATATAATCAACTAAAATATATATTATAGCATAATTGTCAATTGTCAAGGGGCTTTCTCAGACATAGGTGCAGTGTTCAGCTCTCTATAAGGTTGATAAAGAGCGTAAAGTAATGGGTGATCCATACTATTTTTTGCTGCAAATGTTTTGAGTTGTGCATGTTCTTTTTTAGCTTTATTTATCTTTTTAAGATAAGGAAGAAAAAGCTTGATGTATTGTTTTCTATCTGGTGTAAGGCCCGTATTGATTGAATCTATCATATAGAGACGTGCTGGTTCTTGTGGAAGATTTACAAAAGCAAATAAAATTGCATGATAGTCTGTTCCTGCTATAACATAGACAGCGCACGGTGGTTTTTGAGCACAGTTAGTAAGATGTGTAAGAAGCTCCTGGAGAGGCTTTTTACGTTTACAATGTAATGGACAGTATATTTCTTGAGAGTACTCTTCAAGATCTAAGCAGATAACTTTTCCTTTAAGACCTGCTTTCTTGGCTACTGCGTAAATCTCATGAGGTAAAAACCCTTGATCTATTCCATAAGAAGTGTCAAGAGCATGAAGAGTTTTTTTCTTTTGTAAATTAGCCTTAAGGCGTTCTTCAAAATGTTTAGGATCTTTAAGAGCATCTTCAATAGCTTGTATATGAAAAACGGAGCGTAGAGCACATGACCAATCGTCATCTTGTACTAAGAAGCTTCGTAACCTCTTTACATGCTGTTTCTCTAAAGAAGCAGGAAAGGGCAATGTAAGGGATTTTCTTGAGCTGAGCTTTGTACTGCACATTCTTCCTAAAAGTCCTACATGAGGGATTAAAAAAGTAAAAAAAGCAAAGAGCTTTATATATGACATAAAATTATCCTTATTATGTAGTATATGTTTCATAAAGCTAATAAATAACTATACAGTGTATCAAAACTCTGATCAGAATGAGTTTTTCATTATATTAAGCATTTTCACTTATATATTTTAAGCTTTATTTCGTGTTTGTCAAATGAGCACGAAGAAAATCTTTATTTTTCGATGTACAGCTCTAGAGTGGCTTTATGGGATTTCTCAAAAAGTCATTTTATTTAGTATTGACTGATGCTTAAAAATAGCTAAACTTATATTATAATTTTCTATTATTAATTAAATGTGGATAATAGCTATGATGAGATTCTTTTTATTAGTTTTGCTGTTTCTTCCCTGCTCACTTTTTAGTATGCAAAGACAAAAACTTAGGAATGATTCAAGTTTTCTAATGAGACTACCTTATGAGCTCAGAGGGCAGCTTCTTGTGGATATAGTTTGGGGTAAAAGTACATTTAGTCAGAAGTTTCAGAGGTTTCTAAGATTAGCTTCTTCTGAACGTGAGGTTGTTGCAGAAACTATTAAAGCATATATGCAGGCTCATGATGGCCTTGTAGGAAGTTCTAAAATGAGGCTCAGGTATGATTTTGAGTATCTTGAGAAGCTTCTCACTGCTTTTTGTACGAGATTTTCTATAAATCCTATTGAGGCAGGATCTTTAATGGGTATTGCTCCTAAAATTCTCTGGTTTATTCTTTTAGAAGAGTATCAAGGTCCTTCTGAAAAGCCAACAAGTACTTCATTTAGATCACTTGGTAAAGAAAAATGGCGTATGCGCCATTGGTCATGTATTGAACAGTTTATTGCTTATGCAAGGAAGATAAAGGATAATTCATTTTTAAAGTTTCTTACACATGTTCAAACTCCGGATCAAAGAACTATTCTTTTTGAGGCTGTTTATGATGGACAGGTCGAAATTGTAAAAACACTTCTTGAGTACGGAGCAGATCCCCTTATTACTCCTAAAACAGATACTTTGCATTATCCTCTTTTAACATGGGCAGCGCATCAGGGGCATACGAAAATAGTTGAATTACTACTTTTATATAAAGTTGATCCCAACGCTCGTGCCAATGGTAATCAAACTGCTTTACACATTATAGCAGGTTCTCATTTGCTTGAATTTCAGCACCTTACTATTGTTGAGTTGCTTTTTGCAGCAGGAGCGAACCCACAGCTTATAGATGATCAAGGGTATACACCTTTAATGCGGGCGGATAGTACATTCAAACTTTTACTTTCTCTACGATTGCGAGAAGTTATGCATGCTATAGCTCATCCAAATCCAGATAATCCAACTACTGAAGAACTACGTCTAAAGATTATGGCATTCTTAGAAAAGTGGCAAAAATAAAAACTGCCCGCTTTCTACGGGCAGTTTCAGTGAGCTTATGTTATCGAGCATCTGTAGGTCTTTGTGTTGGAACTGGAGTTGCTACAGGTGTAGTGTGCCTTTCTCCTCTTGCACCAAATGCTTCTCTAGTACGTTGAGCAAGATTTCTAAATGCTTCTTTAGTTTTTTCCCATGCTTCTCGAGTCCATTCTTTAGTCTTCTCCCAGCCATGTTCTACAGCCTTTTCTGCTCGTTCTGTGGTAGGTGCGCCATATGCTACATGTGTAGGCTCGTAAGTGCCATATGACCCTGAGGTTATTGTGCCACTATCTGCTGATCCATGTTCCTCAGGAGTTACCTTTTCTACCCCTCTACGAAAAGCCTCTTTCGTTCTTTCCCAGAATCCAGGAGTAGTATCTTGTGCTTGTAAGGCAGAAATAGTAAGTAATGATACTCCAACTACTAATAATTTTTTCATAAAACACCCTTTGTTTATATACGATACTTTTATTAATTCAATTATAAATAAAATTCAAAGAGTGTAGCAAGGGTTTATTGTGAAAGTTGCTCTAAAGCTTTTACTGGGTTTGGCGCTTGAAATATTGCCGAGGCTATAGCAAGCTGATTTGCTCCATTTTTGGCTAATTCTTTGGCTATATCGGTGGTAATACCACCATCGACACTAATAGTAAAAGAAAGATTATGTGCAGCACGAAAGTCATTTAAAGCCTTAAGCTTTTTAAGGATAAAGGGTAAAAACTTTTGGCCAGAAAAGCCTGGTTCAACAGACATCAAAAGCACGTGCTTAAGAGGTATAGTAAGAGAAATAAGTGCCTCAAGAGGTGTGTAAGGATTAATGGCAATACTTGGTATCCAGCCACGAGAGGTAATTTCTTTATAAAGTTCTGGTAAAGAATATAAAGAAGGGCTCTCTAAATGAATTGAAATAATATCTTGTGGATGGAGCTTAAAACGGTCAAAATATTTTTCTGGGTATTCTACCATAAGATGAACTAATAACTGCTTGGCAGCTTTTGCTCTAATAGCATTGATAAAATCAGGACCCCAGGTAAGATTAGGAACAAAATGAAAATCCATAACATCAAGATGAAATCCGGCTGCATATGGCTCTAATGTTTCTATTTCTTCTGCTAAACACAAGAGATTGGCTGAAATAAGTGATGGATAGATGGCATTCATGGTATAGTTGGTTAAGGTTTTGAAAGATCTTTTTTTTAAGTTTACACCAGAATTGAAAAAAAAGGAGAACTTATTTTAATATTTTGTTTTTTGTATCTCCTAGAAATGGTTCTTTGTTGCTTTTCATAGGTTAAAAGCTTGAATTGTAGTATAAGGTAATAGCTCTTCTAAAAAATTATTTTTTGGTGCAATTTAACTTGAATTATTTCTATTATATAATACAATTATACTACTAAGTATACTGCTAAGGTATGCTCTCTCTGTTTATAAATAGTTTTTTGCTCAAGATTACTAAAGAAAGGTATATTTACGATGAGAAAGATTATAGCTCTATTTCTTATTACTTTTATACAGCTTAAGGCAATGGAGCACCAAGAGCCTCAAGCTACTAGTTGGTTTTCGCTTTTTGTAGGTGCTTTTAATAAGAAAAAAGAATATGTTTGTCCAAGCGATTTTTTAGCAGCTCTGCCGCAAGATCTTAAGAAATTGCTCGTTCTTTACATTCCTCAGGCGGTTATACAAGCATCTTCACTTGAAGAAGCACTCACCTCATTACAAAAAATAGCGAAACTTAAGCTATGTGTGCCTTTTTTTAGCGAGCCGGAGTTTCAGCATCTCTTTTCGTTACCAGAACTTATAAAACAAACTAAAAGCATTCAGGAAGCACTGCAAAAAGTAAAAGAAGTAGCAGACTATAAGGTACTTGCTCCTTTTTTTAATAGCCCAGACTTTGCGAGACTCCTTACCAAATGCATTCTAAATACGCATAGAAGAAATACAGCCTATATATTAGAAGATTATATGAAGGCTCTTGAGACTGAGGGAGCTCGTATATGGTTAAAAAGAAATAATCAACAAAACCAATTCTTAAAGGCAGCAACAGAGGGCAACGCAGCTATAGTTCAAAATTTACTTGAGCAAGGTGTCAATATTAATGTACAAGATAATAATTATGGGACTGCTTTAGTTCGTGCAGTACAGGGTAAATGTATAAATGTAGTAAAGGTCCTTTTGATGTACCATGCTCATATTGATCTTCAGAGTAAAAGTATTGCTTTAACTCAGGCAGCTTATGATGGGTACGAAGAGCTTGTAAAGATGCTCTTGGATGTTAACGTTGATCCTAATAGCAGAGACAACAATGGTAATACTCCTCTAATGGTGGCTGCAAAAAATGGCCAGACAGCTATAGTAGAACTACTGCTTGCTTACAATGCTGATAGTAATGCTCAATGGTATATATTAGATTATACGCAAAAGCTATACAATCAAGCGGAAGGCAGAACGGCACTTATTGAAGCTGTACAAAAGGGCCATAAAGATGTAGTGCAAATACTTTTAGAAAGAGGCGCAGCTGCCGATATTCAAGAAAAGTATAGTGGCAATACTGCTTTAATATATGCAGCTAGACTTGGCTATCAAGATATTGTAAAAATACTTCTTGCTTATGGTGCTCGTGTCGATTGTAGAAATTCTTCTGGTAAGACGGCTTTGGATATGGCAGAAGAGAAAAAGCATTCTGCTATTAGTAGTATTTTGCGTACTGCGCGGGATAATTGATAAGTCTCTTTCATAAGATTGTGAACGAGGTCTTTTATTATTGTCTAGAGGAGTTATATCTACGTAAATAAGTTTTGAGCTCTACTATATAAGAAAATATGAGTCACTTCCTATAAAATATTGCATAATTTTTCCTATCAGGTATACTAAAAATATAGTAGAAGTAATAACCTTGTGTATCTATAAGGAGGATGCATGGTAGAGAAAATTCGTCCGCTTCTTGATCGAGTATTGGTCAAGCGAATTCCTCATGAGGAAAAGACAGCGGCTGGAATTATTATTCCTGATGTGGCTAAAGAGAAAGGCCAGACAGGAAAAGTGCTTGCCATAGGAACAGGGCGAGTGCTCAACGATGGCAAAACGATGCCTATGCAAGTAAAAGTAGGCGATGTTGTCTTCTTTGGTAAGTATGCAGGTACTGAAGCAAGTTCAGAACTTGTTATTATCAGAGAAGAAGAAATTCTTGGTATTGTTGAATAATAATTAATCGAAATAGGATAGAAAACAATGGCTGGAAAGAAAATTTTGTATGGTGCTGATGCTCGTCAAAAGCTTGCACAAGGTGTTGATGCACTAGCAAATGCAGTAAAGGTAACTCTTGGGCCCCGTGGTCGTAATGTTGCCTATGAAAAAAAGTTTGGTGCTCCTGCGATTACCAAAGACGGTGTGAGTGTTGCAAAGGAGATTGAGCTTCCAGATTCACTTGAAAATATGGGTGCTCAAATGGTTCGTGAAGCTGCAAGCAAAACTGCTGATGTAGCTGGTGATGGAACAACAACGGCGACAGTGCTTACACAAGCGATCTTTAGAGAAGGTAATAAGTTTGTAACTGCTGGTGCAAATCCAATGGAAGTAAAGCGCGGTATTGATAAAGCAGTTACTGCAGTAGTTGAATATATTAAAGATCAATCAAAGAAAGTAAGTGATAAAAAAGAGATTCAGCAAGTAGCTACTATTTCTGCAAACTCTGATACGTTTATTGGTGAGCAAATTGCTCAAGCAATGGAACGTGTAGGCCGAGATGGTGTTATTACCGTTGAAGAAGCAAAGAGTATGGAAAGTGAAATTGCGTTCGTTGATGGTATGCAATGTGATCGTGGGTACATTTCTCCTTACTTTGTAACGGATGCTGAAAAGATGGAAGCAGTGCTTCAAGATCCATTTATCTTGCTTTATGACAAAAAAATATCAAGTATGAAGAGCTTATTGCCTGTACTTGAGCAAATTGCAAAAGCAGGTCGTCCGCTCTTTATTATTGCAGAAGATATTGAAGGTGAAGCTCTTGCAACCTTAGTGGTAAATAAGCTTCGTGGAACGCTTAATGCAGTTGCTGTAAAAGCTCCTGGATTTGGTGATAGACGTAAAGCGATGCTTGAGGATATTGCAATCCTTACTGGTGGCAAAATGGTATCAGAGGAGCTTGGAGTTAAGCTTGAAAATATCATGATTCACGATTTGGGTCGTGCAAAGAAAGCGGTTATTACTAAAGATACCTTTACTATTATTGAAGGTGCTGGTAGCCCAGATGCTATTAAAGGCCGCATTATGCAAATCAAGGCTCAAATTGAGAATACAACTTCAGATTATGATAAAGAAAAGCTTCAAGAACGTCTTGCTAAGCTTTCTGGTGGTGTAGCGGTTATTAAAGTTGGTGCTGCTACTGAAACTGAAATGAAAGAGAAGAAAGATCGTATTGAAGATGCATTGCATGCAACTCGTGCTGCTGTAGAAGAAGGTATTGTAGCAGGTGGTGGTGTAGCATTACTTCGGGCACAAGAAGTAGTAGGCAAACTCAAGCTTGAAGGTGATGAGCAACTTGGTGCACAAATAATTGTTCGTGCGCTTGAAGAGCCACTACGTATTATCTCTTCAAATGCAGGCTATGAAGCTTCTGTGATTGTCAACAAAGTGCGCACTGAGACAGGTGCTCTTGGGTTTGATGCAAAGACCGGTGAATTTATTGATATGATCAAGGCTGGTATCATCGATCCTGCTAAAGTAGTACGTTCTGCATTGCAGAATGCTGCATCTATTGCAGGTCTTCTTTTGACTACCGAAGCTCTTATTACAGAGATTCCGGAAGAGAAGAAAGAAGCAGCTCATGGACATGGTCATGGCCGTGGTATGGGTATGCCTGAAATGTACTAAGTTTTTAACGAAGGGGTCAGGATTTCCTGACCCCTTTTTTTATAAAAAGGTATAGTTTTGCTTTTTAATAAAGGCTTCTCCAGTATCAGTTACCTGTGTTCCTAACTCTTGGGAAAGTTTTTTAACTCTCTCTATAATAGTATGATAGTCTCTTGCGTAGGCTTTATTAACTTGCATATTTTTTATTACAACGGGAACAAGCTGGAGCCTGTGTACTCCTTCTTTACTTACGCATACTAAGAATAAACAAGACTGGTTATTTGGTAAGAAAGAATGTACTGCATAATCGTCAATAAAATCGCCTGTATCGTACATAATAAGTTTCTCTTTATAAACTTCTATACCTTGCAAAATATGAGCACTATGGCCATGAATAATATCTGCTCCACTTTCTATTATTTTATGAGCAAAGTCTCTAAAGTAGGGATTTGGTTTTTCTCTAAAATTAGGGCCCCAATGGATCGAAACTATAATGATATCAACATATCTCTTGAGTTTTTGAATATCTTCTTTGATTGTAGTAAGGTCACCTACTTTAATGTAATTTGTTCCTGGTTTGTCTGGTTCTGCAGCCCATGTTGGTTCATTATCTGTGTATCCTAAAATTCCTATCCTAATGCCTTTTTTTTCTAAAATAACAGGAGTGCGTGCTTCATATTCATTTTTCCCAGCGCCTACATGCTTAATACCTGCTTGATCTAGTGTAGCGAGTGTTTCAAACATACCCTCTAGAGAAAAGTCTAGGATATGATTATTGGCAACATTAGCGACATGAATAGAACCTGCTAGCAATGTTTGTACTTTATCGGGATTAGCTTTAAAATTGAACACTTTAGGTACTTTGGTCGTACTTGTAGTAAGAGTAGTTTCTAAATTGATTATATTAAAGTCGTTGCTGTGCAGTAAGGATCTTATGTTACCCCAGGGGTATGCATATGACGTTTGCTCTATTTTTTCATTAACAGTTCTGCCAATCATGACATCGCCCATAAAACCTATAACAATGTTTCTTTTTAAGGGCAGAGGAACTGCTGATGTAGTAAGGGTAAAGACAGTAAAAAAGAAAAGAGAAGTATAGTTTTTATTCACAAGGGCCCTTTACTTTATAGGTTCTTACTAAAACTTTACAAGAAAACTGTTGTTCTTGGCAAGAAAATACAACCAGCAAAACATACAGACAAGAATTTTTTGTGATTATTTTATAGCACCGAGGAAATAAATTTTTGTATGGTACATGAAGACACATAAAAATGAGAGCGGAAAAGGGTCAAGTATTATGGCTACACGAGTACGAGCAGTATGGTGGGGAGCAACCTTAGTATTTATTTTTTCTTTGGTGGTAATAAAAAACCGGGGTTTTTCACAAAATGATTCAAAAAAATTAGCACAAAACCTTTTAGAACAAGCAGATATACGTATTAATGGAACACGCCCATGGGATATGCTTGTCTATAATGATAAGCTCTATGATCGTGTATTGAGCCAAGGATCACTTGGACTTGGTGAAGCTTATATAGAAGGCTGGTGGGATACCCCTGCGCTTGATGATTTCTTTTTTCGCATTTTGCGTGCAGAGCTCTACAATAAGATTTCTTTAACATGGCCGTGGTTATGGGCTTATCTTAAGGCACAACTTATGAATTTACAAACAAAAACACGGGCCTTTGAGGTAGGCGAGCGACACTATGACTTAGGAGATGATCTGTTTAAAGCTATGCTTGATAAGCGCATGATCTATTCATGCGGTTATTGGAAAAATGCATCTCATTTAGATGAAGCTCAAGAGCATAAGCTTGAGCTTATTTGCAAGAAGCTATATCTAAAACCAGGTATGAAAGTGCTTGATATTGGTTGTGGCTGGGGAGGACTTGCTCGCTATATGGCAGAAAAGTATAATGTTTCAGTAGTGGGAGTTACCATTTCTAAAGAACAAGCTCGTACTGCACAAGACTATTGTAAGGGTCTTCCTGTAGAGATTAGGCTCCAAGATTACCGAGATGTAGACGATATCTTTGATAGAGTTGTAAGCGTAGGCATGTTTGAGCATGTAGGATACAAAAATTATAAAACATTTATGGAGCGTGTACATCAAGTGCTTAAAAATAATGGACTCTTTTTACTGCATGCCATTGGTGGTAATATATCTACAACAGTACCAGATCCATGGATTGAAAAATATATTTTCCCTAATGGTCTCATTCCTTCAATAGCTCAAGTGGGTACAGCACTTGAAAATCTGTTTGTTATGGAAGATTGGCATAATTTTGGTGCAGATTACGATAAAACGCTCATGAGTTGGTATGAAAATTTTGACAGAAACTGGCCAACGTTAAGAGATACCTACGGAGACAAGTTTTATCGTATGTGGAAATACTATTTACTTTCATGTGCTGGACTTTTCCGAGCACGTGGTGCCCAACTATGGCAGCTTGTTCTTTCTAAAAAAGGAGTTTTAGGAGGGTACCAATCAATTCGTTAGTAAGTAATGGTTAAGAAGATTGGAAGCTTGCTGCTCTCTTGTGCAACGCTTATAACACCTAACCAGATTCATCTTCCACTTACAGAAGCTGGAGGAATCCTCTCGCTTACTTTTGTTCAATACTTATGTATAGAGTTTTCTTCATTAAAATAAATAAGTTATCACTGATTGATGATACTCTTATAGTTGAGTAGAGAGGTGATTCTTTACCATATGCAGAGCAGTGGTAGTATCAACGTGATCGTAAATGAGTGCAGAAAGCGCCTGTGTAAGAGCGATAGCTGTGTCGAATGGACGTTGATAAATGTTGCGACCGATACCCAATCCTGCAGTACCCCCATTAGTAAGTTGTTCATAAACGTCATGTAATAACTGGTTAATCGGTTGTGTTTGGCCACCTGCACACAGTACTTTAGTAGTTCCTGCAGCTTCTACAGCTCTTTTAAGGAGTGCTGTACGCGAGTGCTCGTGTGTTGGATGAGGAACATTAATTTTTGTAAAGTCGGCTCCTAATGCAGTTGCAACTCCAGTAGCTCCAGCAGTAAGTGCTCCGTCTTTTGGATCTTGAACGTATTTTCCTCGAGGGTACATCCATAAGATGGAAATAAGACCATGTTGATGAGCTTTATATATAGCTTGTGCTGCTTGTTCAAGCATAAGATCTTCATATTCACTTCCAAGATAAACAGTAAGG
Source organism: uncultured bacterium (assembly GCA_963848965.1). GTDB lineage: Bacteria > Babelota > Babeliae > Babelales > Babelaceae > CAWKFG01. The sequence goes on along the minus strand of CAWKFG010000004.1, from coordinate 394,248 downwards.
CCAATACCACGGATAAGAAGGCCAGAAAACTGCTTAAATGTAATTACTTGTTCAACATGCCAGAGCTGTCTACTAAAGGGATCCTTATGTTCAGTACCTACTATGTTTGTTTTAGAATTAAGCTTAACAATATAGTTAACATGAGGGTATTTTTTTCCATACCGCGCTATAAGCCCAAGCTGTGTTGCTAGTGCGCCAATTGTTCCTTGATGAGCAATTTTAAAGATATATTCGGGGTTATGAGCTTCTGAAGCGATAGAAGGGCCAAGAAAATCTTTATCTAAATGCTCAATCTTATGATCTGCAGCAAATAGTAAAAGACGATCAGTACCTTTAGTAAGCGCAAGATAATTTTTGACATACTCTTCATGCATAGTGCATGGTATATCAGCTGGAATGGTAGTATGCTCCATAACATCTCTTTATGTATTACACTTATTAATAAGCATTTTTAATTTTTTACACCGTTTAGCTATTCCTTTAACGCCGGAGCGATTAAGAAGCTTTAAACTCATTGCGGTACTGAGCGCACTTATAGTAAGCCACCCTCCAAGTGTACTATACCGTACACTCGGAGCCAGCATAGGATCTTCAATGAGGGTCTTTATTGCATAGAGTGAAGATCCAAAGAAGAGCCCTGCAATTACAAGTGCAATTGTTTCTGCTTGTGAGTAAGGAGAATGAAGGAGCTCCTTTGATTCATGAAGTTGGGTATCAAGCTTTTGTATAAAGTGCTGTTTAAGCTTTTCGTTTATTTTTATGGTATAACCATTTTGATTTTCAAGAAAGTAAAGAAGCTCCGGATTAAGCGTATCAACTGCTGTTTTTATTACATAAGGAGCTGTTGAAAATGGTATACAGATACTTAAAATAGCTATAATATTCTTCATGCTATTTTCTCCTCGATGCTGGAGATGCTGGTAATGCAGTGAGAACCTCTTTAATTTTTTGTGCTTTTTTCAACAGCTCTTCTGGTTGAAGAGTGGTGTGTGCTTTAATTATCTGTATAAAATTAAAGATGCTATGAATCCACGTGCAAGCCAAAAAAAGACCGGTTACTGGTAATCTTACGTTCTGATTGTTAATCATATACGTAATATAAATGAAGGCACTACTTGTTAAGAGCAATGTTATATACCGTTCTATGAGGCTAGGTGCACTAGTCAAGAGAGGGTCACTCAAAGCTTTTTTGTACTTAGTAATTGTTTCATCAACTTGTGCAATGTATTGATTTTTAGACTTTTCAGATACAGTAACAGTATATTCAGGAGTTTCTTCAAGAAAACTTAAAAGACTAGGATTACTTGTATATATAGCTTGCTCAATGGTGTCCAAAGCAGAAAGCGAAAAGACATAACTCATAAAGATACAAAGATAAAGAAAGCGTATCATCATAAAGCCTTTCTGGTTGAAGTACTTTTTTATCTTACGATAAAAGTGTATAAAAAGCTACTATACTATTTTGTCATGGATAAGCATTTTATGAGCAATTTTTTCAAAAAGGGGAGCTGCAATGCTCGATGCTAAAAGTCCCTTTTTCGTTGTTTCTTTTAAGAATGTTATAACAATACGTTTGTATGTTCCTTTCTGTACAATTGCCATAAAGGTAAAGATATGACGGTTAGGGTCGTAGGTACCATTAGTAAGTAAGCGTGCTGTTCCTGTTTTACCCATAATATCGTATCCTTGAATGTTCGCTTTTTTTGCGGCTCCTTCAGTAATTGTTTTGTGCAATATCTCTTTCATTTGTGTGATAGCCTCTTTACTATATAGTGGTCCTTCTTTTTGAATTACTTCATTATCTCCTATTTTAAGAAGACGAGGACGAATCAAGTAACCATCATTTGCAATGATGCTTAATGCTTGAGCAAGTTGTACTAATGTAGCGCTTATTTCGTAACCAAAGGAAAGAGAAATTAAAGATGCTTTAGACCATTGGGTTGGAGGGTTAATAAATCCTTTATTTTCACCAGGAAATATACCAATTTTTTGTCCGAATCCTAACTTTCTATAATGGTCATAGAGTTTTGTCCCTACTCGCTGTGCTACTTTTGCAACACCAACGTTGTTAGAAAACTGAATAACTTCAGAAAATGGAATAACGCCATGTGCTTTCCATGTAGAAAACTTAATGCCTTCTAAAGTTGCAACTGTTTTATTTTCACAATCAATATATTCATTTGGAGAGACAACCTTTTCTTCGAGTGCAGCAAGGGCAAGAAATGCTTTTATGACAGAACCTAGTTCATAGGCATCGGTAATACTACGATTTTTTGTATGAGCTACATCAAGTTGTTCGGTTTCATTAGGATTAAAATCAGGATAGTGAGCCATTACAATAATTTCGCCGGTATCTGGATTAGTAATAAGCACAGATCCTTCTTGAGAGCCTAATTGCTCAACAGTTTCCTTAAGTTCTTCATATGCAAGAAATTGTAGGACGCTATCTATTGAAAGAGTAACTGGTTCTCCTTGTGCTCCTTGTACTTTTGTTTCCCTTTTAAAATAAAAGTGACCGGACCGACAGTCTTTTTGTAAAAGATAGGTAGAAGGTTTTCCTGAAAGCTGTGTATTGTAGAGCAACTCAATACCAAACATGCCGTGGTTATCAATGTCTGTAATACCTACAAGAGGCCCTACAGAGGGAATAGGATAAAAGCGACTTGGTTCTTTTAAAAGTTTAATATCAGTAAGGCCGCTTTTTTCAATTGCTGTCAATTGTTCTGGGCTCAATCGTCGTTTGATGTACATAAAGTGAAGATGCTTACTTTTTTTAAGACGTTCATGAGCAAGCGGAAAATGGCGCGCTAAAAATGTTTTAACTGCTTTAACATGTTCAAGTCGTGAAGGCATAATAAAAGCAGAAAGGCTTTCTTTGTTCATAGCAAGAGGTTGTATCCCAGTACGATCATAAACCTCTGCACGAGGAGGCATAATAGTAACAGTTACATGGTATTGTTGGTTTCCCAATGTTTTATAAAAGCCCGACTTTCTGATCTGCAAAATATAAAGATTAAAGAGTACGAGAACGTAAAGTGTAATAAAGCACATAAAAATAATGCTTAGTCGGCTGTTATGCTGTACATTCATGATTTAACGTCTTTATTTGGTGAAGTTTTACTTTGTGCATGTTCGAGTTTATGGCAAACGCTTTAATTGCTGTAAGATTATGAGTTGCATGTAATGCCTGTTTTAATGTTTGCCGTTTATCAAGGAGTTCTACTTTGAGTTTTTCATATTTCTGCTTTTGATAAGATAATTGAATTTTTTGACTTTGATCATAAATGTAGAAGAAGACAAAGAAGAGCTGAATGCCCACAAAGAGAGTAAGCGAAAGTTTTCTCTTCATAGAATCTCCTTTTTTCTCTTGTAAAGATTGTCTGAAAAAGCATAGAATAAAAAAGCAAGATTATGCAATATTCAACGTATGTTAGTATAAAAGAGGAAAGTATGTGTTTTTATAGATCTCTCTACCTTTTGTTAATGATTTTTACTCTTTGCACTTATGGTATTAAAGGCGTTACACATACGAAGCAGCCAGTCTGGGATGATCACCTTGATTTTGCTGGTATTGAAGAACAATTACGTAAAGAGCCTATTGTTGAATTAAAAGAGATGAAAGATTATTTAAAAGAAAAAGGAAGAGTCGTTTTTTATAAAACTAAAGTATATGTTGCTACACTTGCAAATGGCTTAAAAGCAGTTTTTAAGCCAGAAGCTGGACGCCTTTTTAAAGCTTATGGGGAAGTAGCAGCTTATAGAGCAAGTCAATGGCTTCGATTGCGTCTTGTTCCCCCCACTGTGCTTAAAACGCATAAAAAAATGAGAGGAAGTCTCCAGTTCTTTGTAGAATCTCCTTTTGATCTTTTAAAAGATAGCGAAAGAGATCATGCTTTCAGCCTTCTATCAGAGCAGACTAAGAGTGATAGGCAAATTTTTTATTATATTTTTGGGCAATGGGATCCGCATCCAGGAAATCAACTTGTATCTCTTGATAAAGATGGAAAAGCATATTTAGCGCTTATTGATAATGCTGCTTTTATTGTACCAGCACGAGTGCGTAGTGGCGAACCTCCTTTTATTCAGGAAATTGCATACGGTGATGATGATTTATATAATGAACCTTTTCCGTTTAATGAAGTCTTTTACATCTCTCTTCCTATTGCCCTTGGGCAAGATGAGAAGAATGGTACTGTCTTATTGCAGCAACATCGTAAAAATGTTGGATTATGTCTTAATGAACTATGTGCTTATAAAAAGTTTACTAATAAGGAAGCCCACTATGTTGTTCCACTCGATTATATTTTATACTGGAATACCCTCAATGTAACGCATTTGCCAGTTGTAATGTGGAAAAATAGCTTATGGGTTCAATATGACTGGAATTCCTGCGATGTGCTAAGTAGAGTGCATAAGGGTATCTCTATTTCTCAAGTTCATATCCATTCACCTGAAAGCTTAAAGCGATACAAAAAGCTTTCTCTTAAAGCTTTACATTGGATGTTTGAAGAGGCAATAAAGAGCCATACTCGTTATTGTAGTGCTCATTTCTTTAGTAGCATACTAAAACGAAGAGACCAATTACTTGCTCTTCTTAAATAAGAAGACTACTCATTGAAAGGTTAATTCATGTTGAAAAGAAGTACTATGCTTATAAGACAACACTTTTACTTATATTTTCTTATGTGTGCTTCTGTATATGCTACAAGTGATCAGAAGCATTACGTAAAACAGCCTCTCTGGGATAATACGCTTGATTTTGCTGTGATAGAAAAGCACTTAGCATCACAGCCTATTGCTAGGCTTACGAGCATGAGTAAATATTTAAAAAAACAAGGAAAAGAAGCAAAGTTTCACAATAAGGTATATGTTGCTCTGCTTGCAAATGGCTTAAAAGCAGTGTTTAAGCCAGGTGGCCCAAAAAATTATCACTATGGAGAGCTTGCTGCCTATAGGGCAAGTCTCTGGCTTGGGCAACGCTTAGTTCCTCCTGTAGTATTAAGAGAGCATAAAGGTATAAAAGGCAGTCTCCAATTTTTTGTAGAATCTCCCTTTGATCTTGTAAATCCAAAACACGAAAAAAAGGCTTTTCGTATGTTATCGCCTAAAGTGTTAAGTGATGCACAGCTTTTTGGTTGTATTTTTAAACATAAAGGATCGCACTCTGGTAACCAACTTGTAGCTCTTGGCAAAGATGGTAAAGCGCATCTTGCATTGATTGATAATGCTTCTATTATGACACAGCATTTAAGGCAGATGCCACCTGTGCTGCAAACAAGAAAGCTAGAGAGTGAATGGCCTTCTGTTTACTCAAAAGCTACTCTTAAACGTTATAAAGCGCTTTCTCTTGAAGTGCTTCAAGAAATTTTTATTGATGCGCTTAAAGACAAAGTTCCCTCTTGTACACCAGAATTTTTTGCTGCTCTTCTAAAAGGAAGAGACTACATGCTTGCGGTTCCACATAAAAAACTTGTACCTTAAGAACACATCTTTATTACGAAAGGAAATAGTATGCTCTCTTATAGTTCTTGGCTTTTCTGTAGTATATTTGCTTTTTCTATGTTTTACGTCAATGGTGAAAACTATACAAAGCAACCTGTTTGGGATAGTGCTTTAAACATAAATGAAATTGAAAGGCAATTAAAAACGCAGCCTATAGTTTCGTCAAAAGAGATGAGAGCATATTTGAAAGAGAATCAGAAACAGGATTCTTTTCAGCATGCTGTGTATCTTGTGACACTCGAAAATGGTCTTAAGGCTGTTTTTAAGCCAGAGAGTAAAGAACAATCGCCCTACGGAGAAACCGCTGCATATAGAGCGAGTCTGTGGCTGGGGCAACAGTTAGTGCCTCCAACAGTAGTGCGGGACTATAAAGGACAACGAGGAAGTTTACAATTTTTTGTAGAGACTCCTTTTGACCTCTTTAAGCAAGAAGATAGAGAGCGTGCTTTAAAGTTGCTTTCTGCTAAAACTAAGAGTGATATGGCTCTTTTTTACTTTGTTTTTAGAGGAAGAATCTCTGCTCATTGGGGTAACAAGCTTATAGCAATTGATAAAAATGGCAAAGGGCATGCTGCTATCATCGATAGCTCTTCTCTTGTAAAGAGAAAGAGACATATAGTGTGGAATAAAATAGTAGCAAAGAATAAAAAAGATTCTTCGTTGCTCTTGTATCCATTTGTATATTCAAAACAGACACTCAAGCGGTATAAAGAGCTTTCTCTTGATGTTTTGCATTGGATATTTGAAGATGCATTAACGCATAATGTTGCTGATTGTACACCAGCTTTTTTTAATGATATTTTAGAGCGAAAAAACCAAATACTCGCAGCATCGCACAAAGTGCTTGTACCATAACTCTTGCTTGTTTTTATAACAGTAGTATCCTGGTTTATACAGAGCTGTATAGCTTTAAAGCTGTTTTTGATAGTCACCTGTAATACTGTGTAAAGGAAAGGTATAAGCTATGATAAGATGTCTCTCTTTTATCAGTATACTAGGTACTCTCTCTTTGGCATATGGTATGGAAGCTCCTGATAGAGTACAACCGTTATGGGACGATACTTTAGACCTTAAGAGCATTGAAGAACAACTGAGAACTCAGCCTATTGTAGCGCTTAAAGATATGAGAGAATATTTAAGCGAACAAAATAAAAAAGCACATTACACTAAAAAGGTCTATCTTGCTACACTTGCAAACGGTCTTAAAGCTGTTTTTAAGCCTGAAGATGAGTTACGATTTTCTTATGGTGAGATTGCTGCATATAAAGCGAGCATCTGGCTAGGGCAGCGCTTAGTACCGCCTACGGTGTTAAGAGAGTATCAAGGAAAGCGAGGAAGCCTTCAATTTTTTGTAGAATCACCTTTTGACCTTTTAAAATCACGGCACAACAAAACTGCATTTACTCTGCTTTCTGAAAAAGAAAAAAGTGATATGTACTTATTTTATTTCATTTTTGGTCAATGGGATAACCATGCAGGAAACCAAATTATTGCTTACCATAAGGGGAGAGCAAAGCTGGCGCTTATTGATAACGCTGCAATAATAACCTGGAGTAAGACACGGTATGGGTACCATTCTTTTATTCGTCAGATTGGTTTTGAGCCTCACTTTTCTTATAAAGGAACATTCCCTTTTGAAGAAGAGTTTTGGATAACACTTCCCGTGTGTATAGAGATAAAGAGAGGTGAGTTAGTATCAGAAAGTGAATCCCGTAAAAGAAAATTATCAGAGTCACCTATGGTATCTTTAGATACGCTGGAATGCTCAAGTAAGCGACTTAAAGGAAAAGAGTATACCGTTCCTATAAGATTTGTCCAAGGTTGGAACAATCTAGGTATTTCGCAGTTGCCTATCGTTTTGTGGCATAATGCTTTATGGATTCAATTTTATAAGAGCTCTTCCGAAAATCCTGATAATACTCTAAAGCCACGTATTAACTTTACAAATATTTATTCAAAATCCACTCTTGAGAAGTATACACAACTTACTTATGAAGTACTAAGTATGATTTATGAAGATGCTCTCAAAGAAGGATTGGATTCTTGTACGCCAGAATTTTTCATAGATATTTTAGAGCGTAGAGATCAAATTCTTGCTGTACCTTATAAAGAATTTATTGCGTGAATGCTAACTCTTTTGATTGCCATCTAATAATGAGCTTCTCTTTTTCATCATGAAAAGCAAGCCCAACGGCTATAATAGGCTTTCCTTTAATTATATATGGTTCATAATATTTTTGTTCTTGAATCTGCTTAAGGGCTTTTTCTGGATCGGTATTGTATTTAAATTTAAAGATATAGATAGTAGTTTTGGTAGAAATAACTGAGTCAATTCTGCCTTTATCGGTTAAAATTTCCGAACTTGCTTCTAAAGAAAGAAGACTCATAAGAAATTGAAATAGTGAGTGATAATAGCTTTCTCGTGGTATATGAAGTGTATAGGGAATATGAGCAAAGAGGCTTTGCAAGTAAGTACAAAAAGTGTTGAAATCTTCTGCATGTAAAGCACTAAGCAGTCGAGACAGCATAGTATCAACCGTTACTGGATTGCTATAGGCAAGAGCTGCTACAAGATATTTTTTGAACGATTCCTCAACCTCTAGATTAGGATAATTAAGCGTAAATTTTCTTGTTACTGAATTATAATCAGCAATAGTAAGATAACCTGCTTGAAAGAGAAGAGGAATAAGAGGTATGTTATCAATAGTAAATGTTCCTAAAGAATCAGAACTCAGTTCGACTAAGGCAAGATCTTCAAGTGATTGGTATTGTTTTTGTAAGAGTTTAATTAAAAATGAAGGGGTTCCAGATTCAAACCAATAGTTTGCTAGCTTATGATCTTTTAAGTAATAAAGTACTGAAAAAGGGTTATAGACTTTTATAGGATTTTCCGAAAACCTGTAACCATTATACCATCTCTGCATCTCGTGAATGGTTGCTTCAGGAGTTCTCTGTTGATCTCGAGTAAATTGTAGTATGTATTCTTTAAAATAATAGTTTATTTCATGTGCGGTATATCCTAATAATTGTGCTGCTTCTGGTTTAAGGCTGATATCATTAAGATTGTTGATCCCCGAGAATATTGATGTTTTTGCAAATTTGCTTACCCCAGTTATGAAAAGAGCTCGTAAGTAAATATCAAGACCTTTTAAAGTGCCATAAAAGGATTTGAGAGCATCTCTTTGAGCTTCTGCTTTTTCATAATCTTTTAAATTGTCTAATAAAGGCTTATCGTATTCATCGATAAGTATTACTACTTTATTTTTCTTTGAAAGCTGTTCTACTAATAAGGTAAGTTTAGTGCTTGGTGTGGGTGCTTGTGAGATATCAATATCATAGCTTTGTGCAATATGTGATAAAGTCCATGATAAACTTAGTTTCAGTTCTTCAACAGTTGCATAATCCATGGTCGAAAAATCAAGGTGAATAACAGGATAGGTATCCCATCTATAGGTACTTTTATAAATCCAAAGATCTTTAAATAGCTCTTTATTGCCAGAGAACAGTTCCTTTAACGTTGATATAAGCAGCGTTTTGCCAAATCGACGTGGTCGAGATAAGAAATAGTATCGAGATTCACCTTCTTTAAAAAGGTTATAAATATACTCTGTTTTATCTATGTAAAGATAATTGCCTTCAATCATAAGACTAAAGGTGCTTACATCAGTAGGTAAATATTTCATATGCCTTATTACTACAATGAATTTTTCTATCTTTATCCTAGTATACTACAAAGATAAGAATATTCTATGGCAGAAAAATTAGAATGTACTATGCTTCTTAAGAGCACCACTATACAGATAAAGGACAGGTTTTATGATAAGGCCATTTCGATTTCTTGCTACTGTATTAATTCTTATCGGGATAGCTTCTAGTATCTACTTTTTCAAAAGTAGCTATGACCACAAAGTCAAGCACCATAAACAAGAAGAGACAGCACTGCACCAAGCAGTCTATAAGGCAGATAAACAACGTGTTCAGGAGCTCCTTAAACAAGGTGTAGATAGCAATGCTCAAAATATCTATGGTAACACGCCACTTCATAGAGCAGCTCTTGAAGGATATTCAGCTTTGGTGGAATTGCTTGTAGAATCAGGAGCTTCTCTTGACATTCTTAATAGATTAGGACAAAGTGCATTACACCTTGCAGCCATGCATGGCGATCCAACTTCTTTAAAAATTCTTATTGCATCAGGGGCTGATATTAATAGGCAAGATAAAAGCGGCTATACACCATTACATTGGGCGGCTCGGCATAACCATGTAGAAGCAATCACATTACTTCTACAAGCGGGTGCTCGAAAGAATATAGCAGACTTTAGCGGTAATACTCCTTTGTATTGGGCTACATTTAACAATAATCAGCAAGCACAAAAGCTACTTAAGATTGTATAGAAATTAAGTTACGAGCGTTTCTAGATGTTATAGGCAAATGGTTGGAGGAGCTAGTGTAGCTGGTGCTATATTAGCTCCTTTGATTTTTAAATTTTTGAGAAAAAATACTTTATCTTAATATTTATTTCTGTTATGATTTATGGAAATATCTTAATGCGTTAAAAATATTCTAGAGGATTTATGAGATATCATATAATAGTTTTTCTAGGCCTTGTTTCCTTAGGTTGTTTTAAGACTTTTGGGATGGCAGAAGAACAAAGTACTTTTGAAAAACAAAAGCATATTCAAGAAATTATCAAAGTGAGAGAAGTTTTAGATCAGTTAATGAATCAGCTCTCTGCAGTCACTACAGATGAAGAATATTTTAAAATAGCTCGTCAAATAGAAGAACTTGCAAAAAGATATTCTGAATTTTCACTAGATTTACCTTTTAGTCCCAGTAAGTCTCGAGCGCTCTATAAACAAAAAAAAGAGCGCATAGAGCAGGCAAAAACTCTGCAAGAACGAGTCCGTGCAGAAAAAGCTTTAGAAGAGCTCTTAAGCCATCATCCTGAAGTGAAAAGATTTATTTAAGTTTCTTGATATAGTAAATCTATATAGAGGGGTTGCAGTAATGCAACCCTTAATAATTTTTATAACTTTTTTGCTTGCCATCTAGATAATAAGCTTCTCTTTTTATGATAAAAAGAGAAGCTGGGTGTATCAAAAAATAAGCACAAGTCGTGGAAGTACATGAATGATAATATCGGTAGTAAAATGAGCGACCATTGCTATTTCTATCCCCTTTTTCCAGAAGAGCCATCCAAAAACGATGCCACCAATACTATTAAGAATAATAATTCGTAAGATAGCAAAAGGGCTTGGACTTACAGCTTGAAGCATAGCAGGTAAGTGTAAGATACCAAAGATGAAGGCGGTGATAACAATACTTGCCCAGATGATCCAATAATGAGGCTCTGTTTTTAGTGCTTTTGAAAGAATAAATATACACAATGGGAGTAAAAAGAGCCTCATAAGCACCTCTTCATTAATTCCTCCATAGAAAGAGGCAAGCAGTGGCTGCAAAAGCGTCAGTGAAACAGACAAGTACGTTGCTTGCAGTGCAGTAGTAAAGAAAGAGATATCAAATACTAATAAGCCACAACCAAGTACGGTGCCTGCAGCTACTCCAATAAGCAGTTCATTATAAAAGTTATATTCAGACCGATCAAAGAGAAAAACTTGAAATCCTATCTTTTGTGCAAAAATGTAGCCAAGAATAATAAGTGCTCCATACAGAAGAGCACTTTGTACGACTACAAGAGAAATCTTTGAATAAGACAGCGCATGTAAAGATTGATGTGCTAGGCTGAAAGCATAGGGGAGTATGGCAATACTCCCTAAAATACATCCAATCCAGAGGAAAATGAGAGCATAGTGACGTAATGTGATCATAGTGCACCTCCTTAGAATTCTTGAGCCATCGTAAAATGCACCTCGTAGAATTTTTCGCCTAATTTCTTATTTCTGTCAAGCTTGAAGCCCCAATCAACTTTAATTGGTGCAGGGCGTGTAAGCCGAATACCAAATCCTATAGAATGACGGTACTTGAATCTGTTGTTTTGTAACGGCAAATCCTTGAAAAGAGCAGCATTTGGGGTATCCCAGCCAGCACCGCCATCGTAGAAGAGCACTCCTCTAATTGACTGATCTTTCGTAATAGAGAATATAAGCTCTGCGTTTACCCAGAATGCTTTTTGAGCACCTATTGAATCGCACTGAATTTGTGGCCCAATTTGACCGTAGTTAAAGCCACGTACTGTAGCTGGTCCTCCAATATGATATAGTTCGCGATAAGGAACAATGCTGTTATTAAATGGTTTTACCCATCCAAAGTGACCATGAAGCAGGAAAATAAGATCATATTCTCCAATAAGCGGTGTAAGCCAGGTAGCATCAAAGTCAAATTTAAAGAAACCATAGGGTAAACAGGTTGGCTCTTGTCCCGTTCGAGGTCCTAAACCAGCTTTGGTAGAAAAGCTCCAATTATATCCTCTGCTAGGAAATACAGGGTGATTGCGAAGATCTTGTCCTATACTGCCTCCAAGCCAGTTAAGTATTCCTGGTTGAAACCGTCTATTTATAAGCGCTTGTAAAGCAACGTTTTGTTCTTTGTTTCCAGTTGGAGCTGCTAAAACGTTTTTTGAGTACGTTATTTTTTCTGTACCACCGTTAAATACCATACCCAAATCAGGATAGCTTTGCGGTGCAAATACTAACTGACCGTTAACTCCTGTTACTCGCTCTTCTGGTGCATCTTGTGCTATATTTACAAAATCTTCATAGATAGACTTTCTATGATAAGCATCAATACCCGCTCCTATAGGGTAATTAAAGACCCATGGCTGGAACAAGTTGAGTATAATAGAGCGATCTTCACGAGACCAACTGAGATTAACGTTATAACGTATCCCTGTTCCTAAAAAGTTTCTATCAGAGACACCACCACTTACTCGGAATGAGCGTGAAGGTGACTGTGGATCTGCACCGCCATAGCCAATTTGACCATATAGTTTTCCTGTTTTTATTTCATTAAGCATAAGATCAAGATCAACGAGCCCTTCAGATACTTTATTAATTTTCCACTCTACGCCATTACGAGGATCAAAGAACCCCAATGCTTCTACTCTGCTTTTTGAAAGATCCATAGCAGGTGTTGTAAGTAATTCTCCTTCATTAAGAGTAAGTACCCGTCGAATAACATAATCGCGCGTTTTACAGTTACCAACGATATTTACGCGATTAAGAAGTACTTGAGTACCGAGCTCACTATTAAAAGTAAGATCAACCGTTTTTGTTTCAAAATTTGGCTGTACAATCGGTTCTATATCTGCGTAAATATAACCAAAGCTTCCCCACGCAGTACGAAGACGTTCAAGAGATTGTCTAATAAGCTCACGAGAGTAAAGCTGACCTGGACGAATAAGAATAAGTGAAAGAAGCTGTGCTTCAGAGAGCAGTTGATTACCTGGAGCGGATACACATTTTATGGTATAAATATCTCCTTCTTCTATACAGAATGTTACTGCAATATGCTGTGTTACCGGATCGACATCTACTTTAATATCGGTTACTCGAGCGGCTAAAAATCCATTACTTTGATAATATGTTTCAATAACATACTTGTCATATTCCAATGCTTCCGGTTGATACGTTCCTGCTTTATCAGCAAAGCCAAAAAGCCAATCTTCACGAGTAAAGATCATTTTACGTAAGGTTCTACTTGCTATACACTTATTCCCTTTAAAATATACGCGCTTTACAAGAGCTTTTCTTCCTTCACAGATCGTGAAAGTTGCTATAAATGTACCACGCTCAGTAGGTCGTAATGCTGTTGTAATAGAAACTGAATGAAAGTTTTTTTCTATATAGAGTCTTTTAATTTGTTCGGCGTATAGCTCTAACTCTTCTTCATCCATGGTAGGTATATCTGATAGATGTAATTTCTTTTCAATTTCATCTGAAGAAAGATTTCTGTTTCCTTCATAGGTAACCCCTTCAATTCTTCTTTTCTCTTGTACTCTAATATAAAGATCAAGTTCAGTAGGGGATACATCTTCAATATCTACCGTAACATTATTAAAATAGTTTAAAGCGTACAAATTCCTAATAAGATCGCCTGTTTTTGTAGGGTTAAATACTTCTCCTTCTGTATAAGGAATCCTTATAAGGAGTGCCTCACGGGAGATAAGTGTATTACCTTCAATGATAATTGATCGAATAATTTTATGTTGTGGTGCTTCTTCCTCCTCTTGCATATCGTCATCTACAGTATCGTTCACTTCTTGAGACGTTTCTTCATTGAGCTCTTGCGCAGACAAGAACGATCCTCCTAGGTTAATAATGAACACTATGAGGATACAGAAAAATAAAGTGACTTTTTTAAGAGTCTCTGTAAGATATGGCATGCTTACTCCAGGGTCCCTAAAACAAATTGCTTTGAGTATAAGTGATTCTATGATACTATTTTTAAAAAAATTGACTAGCCTTGATAGTAATAAAGAACGTAAAAAATCTTCTCATTATAAGAAGGAAGCTCTTGTGGAACATCATTCTTACACACTTATGTTAACAGATACTCTTTCAGGAACAAAACGTCCTTTTGAACCTGCAAATCCAGAACATGTTACCATGTATGTTTGTGGTATTACTCCTTATGATTATGCTCATATTGGCCATGGGCGTTGTTATGTTACCTTTGATGTTCTCTACCGTTTACTTGAGCTTCTTGGTTATAAAGTTACGTATTGCAGAAACTTTACTGATATAGATGATAGACTTATTCAGCGTGCAGAAAAAGAGCTTGGTAATCCAGAAGAATATCTTTCGCTAGCTAACAAATTTATTCAAGCATTTCATGAAGATATGAAAGCGCTTAATTGTTTACCACCGGCATATGAGCCCCGTGTTACGCTTAATATTTCTCAGATTATTAATTTCGTTCACTCTCTCATTCTTTCTGGTAATGCATATCTTACTGAAGACGGGGATGTATATTTTAGTATTGAAAGTTTTCCAGAGTATGGCAAACTTTCAAAGCGTGATTTAAGTGAATTACAAGCAGGTGCTCGCGTTTCTATTCGAGAAGAAAAAGTTAATCCACTTGATTTTGCTTTATGGAAAAAGGCAGATAAAGCACCGGGTTGGCAAAGCCCGTGGAGCTTTGGGCGTCCAGGATGGCATATTGAATGTTCTTCATTTGTTGATACTTATTTAGGTAAAACAATTGATCTTCATGGTGGTGGTATGGATCTTATTTTTCCACATCATGAAAATGAGATAGCACAATCAGAAGGGTTACATCACAAGCCTCTTGCACGTTATTGGCTCCATAATGCTTTTGTTCGTATTAATCAGGAAAAGATGTCTAAATCGCTTAGCAACTTCGTGACTCTTCATGATATATGTAAGCAATATCATCCTATGGTAGTACGCTACTATTACCTTTTACATCACTATCGTAACCCTTTAGATTTTTCTCATGATGATATTGTAGGAGCTACAAAAAGTTATCAACGCTTATGTACATTCTTTGAACCATTTGATGCACTAGAAAGTTCTGAATTATGTTTTGAAGAAGCGCCTATTGTAGCAGAGCTTATTGGGGCGCTGTGTGACGACATTAACGTTGCAAAGTTTTTTGGTATCATTTTTGATAATCTTAAAAATCTGCAAGAAGATTCAACACAGGCAAGTATTGTTAAAGCGCTCATTGAGCAAGTATTAGGATTGCCTCTTGAACCATTACCAGAAAAAGAAGTAGTTATTACTCCAGAGATTCAAAAGCTTATTGATGAACGAGAAGCTGCACGTAAAGCAAAAGATTGGAAACGGGCAGATGAGTTGCGTGATCAGCTTAAAAAGCTTGGTGTAGAAGTGCAAGACAAAAAGCTTTGAGACCTTATACTATTTCTTGGGCAGAGGCAGTATGCTTTTCAAGATGCTCTTGTAAAAAATGATGAGCATCTATAAGCACTTTAAAAAGAGCTTGGACATCATTTTTGTATTCTGCTTGTATGTTACCGAACTCGAAAACATCCTTATTGCATTCTTTGATTAGTGCACAAAAAGAGCTGCAGCAACTTATAAGAGTACACACTAGCAAAAAACCTCCAGCTACAGCGGCTGTGTGATTGTTAGATAGTACTGCTATTAGTACACAGATAAGTCCTGGTATACCACAGAGGCAAGGAAGAAAAGAGACCTGATAGGTGGCACAACGTGTATGTGGATTTCGTGCAGCTTTAATACACCAATATTCTTTTATAACATTGTCATACCAGCAGTCTGCATAAATGCAGTTTGTGCCTTCGCTTATTACGTGGGCGCTGCTAAATCTTTCTTTGAGTACGGCACTACAACAAGTGAGTATGAATCGATCGAAAGATATTTCTTCTTGTAGGTTAGAAAAAACTTGTAGAGGCTGCGATACGTTTTCCATATATTTTTTAAGGTGTTCTTCAAGTGCATTGTGAATTTCATTTACATTATATGTTTTAATTGCTTGTATAATATCTCGTATTGAATCCCAATAATGAAAAAGAATATCGTCTTCATGTTTCAATTTAGTTGTTTTAAAAAATAAGTTTATTTTTTCTAATGCAAAAGGGAGAGGTATGCGTTTTGGATTGTTTGGATGAGTTTTGTGTATAAGGTGCGTCATAAACGCTCTCAGTATCTTTTGTGCTGTTTTGGTAGTAGGCTTGATACGACGTGAGAGAAAGTAATTAAGAAAATAGTTGTTACCTGGAAGATAGTCAGCAAGCTCTGCTACAACATCAACAGGAAGTTGAAGGATAAGATAAGCAAGTAGATTTTTAGTATCTTCTGGCAGTGTTGTTGATAGACTATTATAAGTAACTTGGGCATTTTTCTTGCTTAGCAAAGGAGTGAGCTCTGTAGATTTTTCCATTGGAAAAAGAGATTGACTCCCTAAACAAAAAAGCATACTGATTAAAAAATAAAATTTCATAATGAAATCTCTGTTCATTTACAGAAGAAGGATATCTATCACAATATTTCTTTGTTTTGAATAGCAGTACTTAGTATATATTTTTTTCAAAAAATTACAAAAGATATTATTGGGTAAGGATACCTGAGGAATTTACTTGTAAGAAAAATAGTAAGAAAGAAATCTATGTCGTTCGCACAAGGTTTCAGCGAACGACATAACATACGTTAAAGAAGTTGTTTAATTTTTGATTCAAGGTCATCTTTGCCCATGTAGCCAATAGCCTTATCAACTACGTCGTTACTTTTGATAAAGAGAAAGGTAGGAACTGAAGTTATGCCATAAGAGATAGCAATTTCTCTTGATTCATCAACATTAAGTTTAGCAAAGGTAATTTTATCACCATACTGCTTTTCCAGTTCTTCAAAAATAGGAGCCATATGTTGGCAGGGACCACACCATGTAGCATATACATCAATTACTACAGGTTTTGAGGCTTGTTCTACCTCTTGCTTAAAATTATGCCGATTTATACTAATAATCATAGATAATTCCTCAACCTTAAAAAGACAGACTTCTTTTATCTATACCAGAAACTCAAAAAAAATCTAATCTCTTTCAGTATAATTTTTCCTTAGTATAAAAATATATAAAATTAGGAAATTTATTTTCAGCAAGGAGTTTTGGGCTGCTAAATAGCAGATTAAGATAAGAAGCTGTATTTTTTCAGGGAAACTGTTGCTGATGATCTTGACAGTTCTCTAAGCTTAGGAAAACGAATTATATAAAAAGGAGTAGGTATGAGAATAGGTGCCTTTTTCCTTATGGCAATGCTAGTAATAGGAAGAGTGTGGGCTCAAGAGTTTGATAGATCTGCTATGGATGATATAGAGCTTAATCCGCAACTTGAGCCAGATATTAATCGTAAGTACCGAGAAATTAAACAGTTGACTCGTAATGCAGCACGCCATTTTTTAAGGTCTTCTCTTGAAGTTGCGTGCAATGACTTTGTACATGGTTCACGCTGGCGTAAAGGAGAACTCTTTGTATTTGTTTTTAATCAAAATGGCATTTGTTTAGCGCATGGAGATGATACCCATCTTATTTGGAAAAATATCTCTGGTATAAAAGGTACCGCAGGAGTTCCTCTTATTCAAGAGTTGCTTACTATAAGAAAATCGGCTGGAAGTATAAGTTTTCTTTGGGATAATGCTTATAAATCTGCGTATATTCAAAAGGTCGTTAAAAACGGAATAACCTATATTATAGGTTCTGGTTTTTATCCTATAGCTGATGAATTTGTTACCAAGCGTATTGTCAAAACAGCAGTTGCTTATTTTAATCAAAATGGAAAAGAAGCTGCATTTGCTCTTATTAATAATCCTAAAGGGCCTTTTGTTAGAGGTGATATTTATACATTTGCTTATGATTTTAACGGAGTAGTTGTAGCTCATGGACAGAATGCTGCTCTTGTTGGTCAGAACCTTATTGATCAAGTGGACTCGCAGGGAAAGCCTTTAATTAAGGAGCTGATTAGAATTGCTCGTACAAAAGGAAAGGGCTGGGTTGATTATTATTGGCGCAATGAATTTAAGCGATCGTATGTAGAGCGTGTGGTTGATCCTAAGACAAAAACGCCCTATTTGATTGCAGCAGGATATTATCCAAATATTACCTTATCAGTGGTGCAACAATACGTAAGAAAAGCTATAAGATACATAAAAACTCATGGTACACAAGAGGCATTTGGAGAGTTTTCAAATCAAGTAGGTAAATTTGCTCGAGGAGGCCTTGGTGTAACGGTTTTCGATTTTGCCGGTATCTGTGTAGCTAGTGGAGAGAATCCAAGCTTTGTAGGACAAAATCTTAGTAATGTAACTGATGGGTTAGGCAAGTTTTATGTACGCGATATAATTAGAACTGCGCGTAAATATGGTAAAGGGCTTGTAGCATTACAGGATTATAATACACGTGCTATAGCGTATGTTGAAAGAGTAGATCTTCCTGAGGGCAATTTTGTTGTAACTGCTATGTACTATCCAGATTCTAAGATTCAATCTACACAAGCACTGGTCAATAGAGCACTAGAGACTATTCGTGAAAAAACTACCCCAGAGGCATTTCGTTTATTTTCTACTCAAGGAAGCGAATTCTATCGAGGAGATCTTCATATGTTTGTCTATGATATCAGAGGAACTCGTTTAGTTAATGGTATACAAACTGAACAGACATGGCGTAATTTTATGAGCAATGCAGATCAAGAAGGCAGAACAGTGATTAGTAATGTTATTGCAGCTGCCTCTCGAGGTGGTGGTTGGGTTGAGTACAGAATACATAATGCTATGCGCCGTGTTTATGCAAAACCAATAGAAAAAGCTCTTGAGAATGGTGAAGTAAAAAGATTTGTAGTAGGTAGTGGGTACTTTATGTAAAGCAGCCCATAACGGGCTGCTTATGATAGAAGTATCAGCAATTTTTTAGTATTTTCACTTTTTTTGTTGAGCTTTTGGGCTTGGTGTACTGATGTCTTTTACAATAAAACAAATATCCTCAAGGCTTTTTTTGTAAAGAGAGGTATGCTTAAGCTGTTGCTTGATATATGCAAGAGCATCAAGAGGAGATCCTATAGAATCAATGAGCCCTAATTTTAAAGCTTGAGGTGCTGCAAACCTTTGAGCTTCTTTCCATTGGGAATCATCTAAAGTAGTAAGACAGGGTCGAGCTTTTTTTATTTTCTCTATAATAGAGTTATATTCTTCAGTGACAAGATGATCCAAAAGACGCTTTTTTTGCTCGTTTAATGAGGTGTGAATATCAAAAGTATCACTATATTCATTCGATTTGACAGTCTCATATAGTATATGCTCTTTAAGATCTTTTTTGCTCTGGTCTAGTCTTTCTAAAAAGATACCAACACTGCCAACTTCTGCAGCAGGGGCTGCTATAATATAATCGCATGCAGAAGCAATAGTATATGCTGAAGAGAGAGCTTTGGATTCTATATATGCAATAACAGGTTTCTTATAATATTTTTTGCACAGTTGAAGATCTTCGTGAAAAGAGTGTGCTATCCAAAGAAAGCCACCTACGCTGTTTATAGCCAGTATAATTCCTTTGATATCAGCACGAGTAAAAAGCTCAAGCAGATCTGGCATATAATCCCATCCAGAGCTTAATTTCTCTAGATTGTTTATTTTGTAGATACCTATGCCTATTTTATGAGGAGGAATTGGGTGTTGGGCGGGAGTAAGAGAAAGTGGCACGACCTGTTTTACAACTGGTTCGATGGTAGCCGGATCAAATGGCTTATGAATACGCTTACAAATAGCTCCTATAAGTTCAAATTTATTTGCTATTCCATCAGTTAAATGTGCTTGTAGGTGAGCTTCTTGAGTGCTAAAGATTTTGCCATCTTGCCAAAGCTGTAGAGTATCCTTTATGGAAGGTCGAGCTTCTATGATATCTTTAGTTACTTCTTCATGAAGATCAGTAACGACTTGTTGCAACATAGCTCTGTGTGGTTGTGAAAGGGGAATCCTGACCATACCTGCTGGTTTATAATCTCCTTTAAAAGAGTAGTAGTAATCAATACCATCTTCTTTATCTTTTTCATGTGTGCGTTGTGATGACCATAAAACACCAATACCTCCGCTTTTTGCAATTGCAGAGGTATAAATAGTATCTGCAGCACAAGCTACTACGTAGTATGCTCCTTCCATAGCTTTTTCGCTATATGCAATGACAGGTTTAGGGTAAAGCTGTCTTAGTTCTCGTATAGTTTGTAAAAGTGCTGTAGCTATACCATACTCATTAACTGATGAGCCTTCAACTATTACTATAATTGCTTGAATGCTCTTATTCGTAAAAAGCTCTTCAAAAGATGCCATGTAATCCCAAATGCTTTTCTTCAAATCTATAGTAAGGAATCCTATGCGAGTTTTTTCTACAGTAACTGGTGTAGTCCAATTTTTGAATGCTATAAGTTTTTTAACCAGTGGTTGTGCGATCATTCCTGCTGTAAAGCATAAGGCTGCTCCTATGCCAAGAGTTACAGTAGAAGCCTCTTTTCCTGTATTAATATGTGGTTGTGCGCTACAAAGTGTAAGGAGTAGAACACTATATGTTTTAATTGAACGGATCATCAGAGTACCTCTATGTTTTTTGTTTTAAACAATCTTTGCTTTGGTAGGAAATGCGTAAAGAAGTTAGAGTTTTAAGAATGCTGTAACTTCTGCCAAAATCTTTTGTAAATCACCTTCAATTATAAAGTTATTGTTGTCAAGGTAAAGAGGAGCTTTAAGATTTATAGCTATGAGAGTTCCATGAGGATTATGTGTTTTGTACCAGTTAAGAAGACCTCGGTCATCATGGCTCAATCCTATACATATGATACTATTAATTTCTTGAAGATTAGCGGGTGTAATTTGTGAACTATAGGTAGGAGCATCGATAAATAAAGGAGTTATACCTGTTCTTTGTTGAAGTAGATCAAAATTCTCAGTTATTATCTGTGCTGATTTATAAAGCGCTAACTTCTTAAGAGCATAATGAGCAACGGTAGGTGGCTGTTCATAAAATCAGCTCTTCTACTGAAGATTACATTGTAAATCCCAGAGCACTGCTCTACCGCTTCCCAACCCTACTAGGATATAGTGCCCACTAGAGCTTAATGCGATTGAATGAATTGGTCTTCTATCAGGTACTTCCAAAGAATATGGTTCCAGAGCAGATAAGGCGCTTATTTTCCATATTTTTACAGTACCATCATAAGATCCTGTTAGAGCGTAAGTTCCGCGAGGACTAAATGTTACAGAACTTATTGTATGTTTGTGGCCTTCAAGAGGATAAGATGTGATATTGTTAAGGTCTTGTATATTCCAAAGGCGTGCAATCTTATCTCGAGACCCTGTCAAAACTTGCTTGTCATCAGGACTAAATGCTACTGAGGTTACCACATCTTTATGAGGTAAAACGGCAAGAAGTTTAGCATTAGCAGGATTACTAATATCCCATAGCTGTGCAGTTCTATCAAGAGAACCGGTTATAGCTTTCTTTCCGTCATGGCTGAATGCTACTGCAAGGACAGAATTGTAATGGCCTTTGAGACTATAGAACTTACTATTGTTTAAATTACGTATATCCCACAGTATAACAATAGAACTGGTAGATCCTGCTAAGATATATTTTCCGTTAGGACTTACTGCTACGGAGTAAACACCGCCTTCCGGTACATCAAAATTATAATATTTGAGTCTGTGCTCCAAGTAATCGTTGTCTTTAATAGTATCTAAGTCACTTATATCCCATAGTCGTATAGTCCCATTATGAAACCCTGTTATAATATAGTTATTATCAGGGCTGAATGCTACTGAAAGGACTGAACCTTTAGAACTTCGCAATCTATAGGATTTAATAGAAGGTAAATTGGTTATGTCCCAAATTATTGCTGTCTGATCTGCAGATCCTGTTAAGGCATATCTGCCGTCAGGGCTCAAGGCTCCTGAATAAACTAAATAGCCTTCTGCTCCAGTAATAAGATGGGCATGTCTTTTAAGCACATGTGGCTGAGGATTACAGTGAGAAGGTAAAGTCGGTGCTTCCATACTATGTGCTTTATGTACTAATGCTACTAAAAGAACTATAATTATTATTTTTTTCATAAGCTCCTTTCATTGAATAAATCTATATTATATTACTACCATTTAACGATAATTTTCAATAGATGGACATTTAGTAGATTATGTAAATCAGGCTAAATTTAAGGTTATGCATGGTTCATTGACTATTTGTTAAATATAATTAAACTAAGGATAAGTAACTTTAAACGGGGGGAACCATGAAAAAGTTATTTTTTATACTCTTTATGCATGTTATAGGTACTTATACTCTCTATAGTATGCAGATGCCAGATCCTATCTCAACCGAAGCTTTTACGAGAGCTCTCAGTGCTGCTATAAAGCAAAAGAATATGCGTTTTTTAAAACACTACTTTCAAGGTCAAAATTATTATACACAGCACTTGCTCGCGGCTATATTAGAAGATGATGAAGAGACTGTGTATGAGATACTAGAGGCAAAGGCATCTATGGTAAATATTCTGCATGCAAAAAGTTTTGCTACGGTGCTTGGTAGAAATAAGTGCACAAAAGCTTTAACTTTATATCAGTAAGAGAAAGCCTCTGTTTATAGCAGTTGTGGAAACCTACCAGTGTGCTATTATGGATATAAAGAAGTGCTGAAGAAAGGAGCTTATGTTTAATCAAGAGCAAATTCTTAGAGCGGCAGTGCATTTGGAAGACTTAAAGTCTTCACTTGAACGGTATCAGAATACACTAAAATTTCCATTAAAATCCCGTGATTCTTTTCGAGCAGCTCTTACTTGCGATGCACAAATTTATACATTTTGTGAATGTGTACTTATTCTAAGAGCATTACTTGAAACGTTATTTAATCCTGAGCAAAAAAGATATCAATCATTTGTAGATTTTTTGCATGATTTATACACGAGCTCCGTTCTTGATAAAGGTGCCTATAGTAGCTTTTCGACAATGGCACTAGCTGAGGAAATTTTTAGGTTTGATAGAGGATGGCTGGATGCACAGGAATCAGGGCCGTTTATTGATAGTCTTAGTGATTTGCCAAGATACTATCAATGTATAGTAGAGTTTGCAGGAACAATGACTCACCTTATATGGCAACTATTGCAGATAGAAAAACAAAAAGAGCATGCTCATGAACAGTGATAAGTACATAGTAAGTGCTCAAAGCTTAGAACATCTTTTGATTTTGTTATCAGAAGATATAACAAATCAACCGAAGGAAGTACAAGAGCTCTTCTATTATGGTGCTTTAAGACGTTTTTCTTTCTTTTGGGTTACTTTCTTATCTGAGATTATATTAAATAAGGATATTAATTTTACTGCAAATGGCACAGAACATCCTTTTGCTATAATAAGAGCTTTTCTTGTACAAGAGCAGATGCTTTCTCAAGAAGAAGCAGAAGTACACGCATTAATTTCAGAACTCTGTGATACTATTGCTTTCTATGAACCGAATACACTTATTCATTATGAAGAAGCTTTTAAGGAGCTCCGTAACCAAGCGCCTTTCATGAAAGCGTTTGTTGAGAAACTTCAATTATAAGACATTCTATGTATTAAGATAGCCACCTGTTCTATTATAAAGAGCTTTCTTAGGATATGATAAAATAGCACTAAAGCACCATCATATGTGAAGGAAAAATAGGATATGAAGAGAAAGTCCCTTAAAGAAGTTTTGTGTTTAGCGCTACTTTTATTGTCTTGTATAAAAAGTAGTTGTATGGAATTGCCACATACTGAGAGTAAAATTGAAAGCAAATCGGGATGGTTATCATTTACAACTCTTTATGAGTATATCACTTCCTATAGGACTTCCCAGCCAATAAATAATAAAAACAATTATTTATGTACATTGCCTTTTGAGCTTCGTAAAGAGCTTATGTGTTATGTTGCCCTGGATAGCGCGATTCTCAATGCTCTACTGTCCTGTGCAGAACCTACTGAGGCAGTTTTAGAAAGCGTAGCTGAACTGTTCTTAAACAGACAAGAAAGCTCTTCAAAAGATGTGCATAAGTGGCTAGAAACATGTTTGACAAAAACACGAGTTGAGCGCATTTGTGAAGGTTTTTCAAGTATGCCTACGGTGAAGGCGTCTTTAAAAAGTGCATTCATAAAGAAGCGCGATGAGAAGTATCGGATAAATCTATATCATAAAAATCTTATAGATGAAGGAAACTGGTCACAATTTATGAAAGAATTAAAGTCTTTCTTATGTAAATTAGAAGAGACGATAGAGCCTGTAAACTGGGATGAGGTTATTTCTTCACTGAAAGCAGCTGTTCTTTATACAAGAGATGCGTTGCAAGCAGCTAAGGCATATTTAGAATTACAAAGCATTTATAATAGATGTGATATGTTACAAGGAAATGAAGCGTTTATAAAACTTTGTGAAGAGGGCAATTCTAAGAACTATCATAGTGCAGTTCCTGGTATTCCCTATCTCCATAAACCTATGACCTTTTCAATGCATGATATACGTAACTCTGCGGCCTTTTCAAATACACTACTTTATAACTATACAGCTGCATGCCGGGTTATGATGTATCAAGGAGAGCAGCTTGTTCGTAAGTACGTGCTGCTCAAAAAGCCTCATGGGACGTTTTCTTCTTCCTCACAAGATCTTTCCTACCTTATTTCTGTAATAGGCTCTAGATATATCTTTGAGTGGAACTATAGGCGCTCAGGTTATAAAGAGAATGCTTTATTTAAAATGTCTCTTATTAGTGAAGCGGCTCTTTTAAGAGCAATGAATATTGCAGCAGAAACAAAAAAGACTGGTCAGCAGTGTACCACAAAAGTTTAAAGAAGAGGGCAGTTTTATACTGCCCTCGTAGGTAATTCTTTCTATTTTAGCTTTAGCAAAGTTTACGAAGCCGCTCGATGTTGTTTATGTAAGAGAGCACTAATAAGTTTTTGATTCTTACGTTGTTGAGCTCCTTGTAGAAGCCTATCAAGTTCACCTTTCCAGCTAAGCCAGCTAATGTGCTCTCCAAATGCTTCAATGCAAGCAGCTGCAGTATCGTCGTTGCCGCATGCAAAAGCATAATTTAATGCATCTAAAGAAGTACGGAGCATGTAGCTATAATAGCCTTCGTGCCAAGAAAGATACCCTGATGAGATAGAGTAACTTTTTAATATCTCTACAACGTTTGTATGGCCGAACATGCATGCTATCATAAGAAGAGGTACTTGCCCTATATAAAGCGATGACTCGTTATGAGGTTGGCATTTTGTTACTACGTATTGTACAGGATTTGCAAGATAGCATTGTACAGCCGGATCTAAACTTAATTGTAGTAGACGTTTAATGATAGTATATTTTAACTCTTTAGTACAACGCTCTTTAACATCGACGTTATGTA
The DNA here is from genome assembly GCA_963848965.1 of uncultured bacterium. Lineage (GTDB taxonomy): Bacteria > Babelota > Babeliae > Babelales > Babelaceae > CAWKFG01. Next base: position 368,899 of record CAWKFG010000004.1, on the reverse strand, counting down.
AAGTATCTCCAGTACATATATCTTTTAGGCGTCGTAGTGCTGTTTTACTAATAAGAAGAGAAATTACTGATAAATGACCATTGATTGCAGCAGCACAAAGAGCTCTTTTGCAATCTTCTACATTCAAATTAAGAGTTCTATCAAGTAATAAAGAGACGGTTGAAGCATGACCTTCTGCCGCAGCAAAAAAGAGAGCAGTATGTCCATACTGATCTTTAAGATCTATGGTAGCTTCGTTATTTAAAAGGTATTGAATCATCTTTTTGTAGCCACAACGAGTAGCGATCATTAATGGTGTTTCTTCTAAATGTTTACGAGCATTAATGTCAGCTCCATACTGAAGAGCAGTCGAGGCTACTTGTGTATCATTCATGTAAGAAGCTAAAAATAAGACATCATTTTTTGCAGATTGTTGATCATAACTACGTTCTATAAATTGGTTTATTGCATTACTATTGCCTTGGGAAAGCTCTTTGGCTAATTCTGTTAAGGAAGGTAACAAAGATAATCGAGGACCGCATATATCTAGTACTATATCTAATCCCATAGTTACCTCTTCCATACCATATGTATGAGATGTTGTAACAATTGCTATACATAAAGCAAGAGGTAGAAAAGTATATTTCATAAAGTATCCTTTACATAAGAGAGAAATTATCAATTATGATTAGTGTACCGTATTGTATCTATTTAGCAATTGGGAAAAGCATATTTTATATATGCTATTTGTTGGTGAATAGTTACCTATTTTTGGTACAAGCGAGAAATGAAAAGATTAAGAATAAGAGCAATTCCGGCACCTATTAAAAAGAAGCCAGAGATAGTATTTATGCGAGCTATGACAGAGGGGCTACATTTTGAGCGAAAGAAGGCAATAGTGGTGCTGAGAGCAATAAACCACAAAGCAGATCCTAAAAATACGCCTAAACAGAGAAGAAGTGCGGAACTATAATCATGCGATTCAGCACCTAGCCCAATGCCAGCAAATGCTGCAACAAATGCAAGAATAGTAAATGGATTTGTAAGTGTTAAGATCATTGTCTCTAAAGTAGTAGAGATAAAGCTTTTACCTTTGGTTGTAAGAGGTTGAATGATAGAAGGAGAAGCAAGCGTTTTAAAACCAAGTGCAGTAAGCACTAAGCCGCCAATAAAATAAAGAAACGGTTGCTGCTTTATCAAAAATGAAGAAACTGCAGTTAGCCCAAATCCCGCTATAATGGCATAAATAAGGTCAGCAAGCGCTGCTCCTAATCCTGTAGCAAAACCTGCTGCATATCCTCGCGTTAGACTTCTTTTAATACAAAGAATTCCTATTGGCCCAACAGGTGCTGCAATTGATATACCTATAATAATACCTTTAAAAAAGATTGGGATATCCATACAACCTATCCATAAACTGATTATTTTTCAGTATACTGGATTGTTACAGACTCCTTCAAGTATTTTGGTTCAGGCATGAGAGGATATTCTTTAAATCCTACCAGCTGACACTCAGGTTGAGGAATAATATCAAAATGTTGATAGACGAGCTCTTGCATTTTTTGTGCTACACTAATAATGTCATAGGTAGTTGCATTTCCTCTATTAACAATCATATTAGCATGTTGATACGAAACAATGGCGTCACCGACTGCTAATTGTCCTTTTACACCAATTTTATCAAGATAATAAGCAACAAAAATAAGCTTTCTGCCTGCGCTCATAAGTGTTACTTCATGGTCATGAAAGTTTCTAAAGAAGCTGCCACAGGTATGTGAATTAGGATACCGCTTTACACGGTGCCTGATAATTTCATCACGTCTTCCTTTTGCATAGGCAGCAGTAAGGGCATCAACTTTTTTTAGTTTAAAGATTGCATGTACCAGATAGTGATTACCTTCATGTAAAAGAGAGTAGTCATAGCCGAACTTAAACCAGCTTGTATCTACTTCTAAAATTTTTCCTGTCTCTTTTTCAATAACACGCGCACTTACTAAGTACTGGCTTAAAAGAAACTCAAAGTAATGAATATTAATAAATACTGATCCACCTACAGTACCAGGGATTCCGCTAAATTCTTCAAGGCAAGCGAGATTATTATTAAGACACCAGGCAATAAGATCACCAAACAATACTCCAGCTCCTGCTTCTACGAGTGCATGAGTATCACCTTGAGCAACAAGCTTTATGGTAGTGAGTTTTGGACGTATAACGAGTCCATCAAATCCTTCATCACTTACTAGAATATTAGCACCTTCTCCTAAGATAAAGAGAGGAAGATGGTGAGCATAAGCGTAGGCAAGAGCTTCTTGAAATTCTTGCTCTGTAGTAGGCTCACAAAAAAAGCGGGCGGATCCGCCCGTTTGAAACCAATTTTTATCTTTGAGTGTAACATAGTGCTCAATAAGAGAAGGATTTACTTTTTGCATGTATCTCCATTTTTGTCTTCAAGAGAAACCTTATGAGGTACTGTACGTACATTAACTTTACTCTGCTGTACAAGCTCAAGGCATTGCTTACTACAAGTATTATGATAGATATGAATGCAGGTAGTACATACAATAATTTGTCTGTTACATTCTGCATTGATACAGTTAGTATATTCATCATACGATATGTGGCAATGCTCGCACGTAGAAAGGATATCTTTGTTTATACGTGTTGTTACACGGCCATCAAATACATAGTTCTTTCCTCTAAAGTACCCATCAGGGAACTTTTCTACATAGCGATGTATACCGCCCTTAATTTGGTAGACTGCCTTAGCGACATTCTTTAGTTTAAGATATGCTGAAGCTCGTTCGCATCGTACGCCACCGGTACAGTACATAAGCACTTCTTTGTCTTTAAACTGTTCTAAATTCTGGTCGATATATTCTGGAAACTCCCTAAATGTCTTTGTATTAGGAACAATGTTAGGGACTTTACCATGTTCAAAGGTGCCTACGCGGGACTCGTAGTCGTTACGAGTATCAAGTAATACAAGATTTTGAGACTCTGACCCAATAAGAGCATGAGCCTCTTCTGGACTAAGGTGTAGCCCGCCTTGTGAAGCACGTACTTTTTGAGGATCAAGTCCAAGGTGAACAATTTCTTTTTTTACCTTTATTTGCAAGCGTGGAAAGTAGTCAGCAGCTCCTTCACTTTCTTTAAAGTCTATATCATGAAAAAGAGGGTGCTGGTACATATGCTCTTTATAGCTTTCAATAGCCTCTAAAGGGCCTCCTAGAGTTCCATTAATACCTTCATGGGCAAGCAAAATACGCCCTTTAAGCCCAAGGGATTCACAGAGCCTTCGTTGTTCGTGCATAAGCTGTACTGGATTCTGAATATCTATGTATTTATAATATAGTAAAATCTTTCCCATAACTTTTAATATCTTAAGTGGTTATATTCTCCTTATATAGCATACACTAGTATAGCATAAATTCATAAAAAGGTGTATCTCTTTTTTAAATGTCCCCTTTAGGAGGGAGCATTCAACTTTGCTTGAGAGTAGAGATAAAGAGTTCTTGCATAGCAATTGAGTTTTGTGCTTCAAAACATGTTGAAAGGGCCTTGTTTAACCTGTCATTATCTTTAAACATAATAAAATTAATGTTATGCTGTGCTAAGACGATGTTTATAATAAGATAAGCGGTCTGTACATAGGCATTTTTCCAAGGGCGCAAAAATACAGTACTAAGATAAAATTCTGCTGTAGCTTCTAAGATTTCTTGCACAGTGTCTTTGGATTGGAATAAAGAAGTTTGGTATGATTTAAGAGCTGATTGAAGAAAGTGTGATAGCTGACCTGGATGTGCATAAAAATAAAGAATATATCTAAACGGTAATTGGTTAAAATTAGTGTTTAAAGTGCTTGCTGTTCTTAAAAGCTGGAGACCAAACTCTTCAGTCGCGGAAAGCTTCTCTTTTGTAAATTCGCGTGCTTCAGTTTGATATATCCCTGGTTCTTCTGAGGTTAAGCGAGTTAAGCATTTATTGATGTTATTGAGGTCCTCTACAGTCCATGTTTGAAATGGTTTTGAAAGAAGATATTTTTTTGACCATTCGAGTGTATAAAGCCAATCATATACTATTCTGCTTTTACTAGAGAGGGAAGAAGTATCAGCTGTGCTTTTTGTGCAATGAGGATCAGTAGCATTCTTTTTATAAAGCTCCAGTTTCTCTTTGGTTTTAAAATCGTACACGAGCCCTGGACTAATATGACTGTAAAAACTTTCTGGCCATTCATTGAGTGCTTTTTTCATAGTATAAAGAAAAGGTGTTAAAGTGAAGAAGAAAAAGAGGAAAAAAGATCTTATCATGATCGATTCCTTATTAAGCTATAATTTTTGACGCATATAACTGATTTTGTTATATATTATTCTAGTATACTATAAGCTTTATTAAAAGAAAAAGAGGCAGAAAATATTGAGTGAAACAGTGGCTAGTCAATTACCACGCCCTATAGGAGAGATATTACTTCTATAAAACTAGGGAACATATAGAGAGGATTCAATGCTTTTAATGTTTTATATGTTTTTGTGCTGCATGGGCGTTGTGCAAGAAGTACAAGGTATGCAAAAGGTACAAAAAAGAGCAAGGAAAATAATAGAATTTGCAAGTGATGAAAATGGAGATACAGCTCTTATTCGTGCAGTCAGAGATGGCAGACTAGAACTTGCTAGAGTATACTTACTTCAAGGAGCTAATGTTAATGCTCATAATAAGCAATTGCGTACTGCTTTACATGAAGCAGCTCAAGGTCGCAATGAAAGTCTGATAGAGCTTCTTATTAAGCACTCAGCAGACGTGAATGCTGTAGATAGCGAACACACAAGTGCTTTAATTTTTGCTGCTCGTAAAGGTTATTTACCTACTATAGAGCGACTTGTAAAAGCAGGAGCAGATATCCACTGTACTACAATATATGGAGAGAATGCTGTGCTTGCTGCAGCAAAAGGAGGTTCGATTGCAGTATTAGAGTGTTTTTTAAAAGAGAAGCTTTCTATTGAAAGCAGTGATAATGCGGGAGATACCCCTCTTATTAATGCTGCACGCCAAGGAGATAAAGAAATGCTCTCTTTTCTTATAAAAAGAGAAGTAGAGGTTAATAAGAAGAATAACCAAGGGCGTACTGCTTTACATGAAGCTGCATCTAATGGACACATAAAAGTAATAAATCTTCTGCTTGATAATGGTGCATCTAGAGATCTTCAAGATGCAGACGGTTGTACAGCGTTTATGAGAGCAGTGCAAGAAAATAGCTTTGAGGGAGCATATACACTCATTAAGAGAGGTGCTCAATTTGATAGCGAAGATAAGTATAAAAAAACCTGTTTTTCTTATGTTAAGCCAAACTCACTCATAGAACTATTGCTTACCTCTCTACAAAAGTTTCAAGATAAAGACTTTCTTAAAATGGCTTTGCTCATAAAGAACTATAAGCTTTTTTTGCGGCTTATAGCCTTAGGTGAGCGTAGTGATAAAATTACAAACAAAGAGATTATAGAGCTTTTTGCAGTAACCCGTGAAGATTCCCGTTGTAAGCTTATTGATGCATGTAAAACGCTGGGTATATCTTTAGAAACGCTTGAAACAGCTGCTCGCGTGAAAGGACGTAATGATCTTATGTGGTTTTTTAAAGATGCGGCTCCTGTAAAAATTATTCCTTACCTCTCGCCCTTAAGAGTTGCTTATTGGAAAATGGTATGTACTTTAGCACAGACGCTCGCAAAAAATACTGAAGGATATGCCTCTTTTCTGCGAGCAATTATCAGAGATAAGAACTTATGTAGTATAGAAAATTATATACGAGAGTCTCATGTTCAAGATAGTCTTGGTAATACACCTTTAATGCTTGCTGCGCTTATGGGCAATTATAAGTTGGTAGAGGCATTACTACAAGTAGGTACTGCTGTTAATGTATGCAATTGGAGGGGTTTTACTGCGCTTATGTATGCAACAGCAGAAGGATATAACGAGATAGTAGCTTTACTTCTAGAAAGAGGTGCTGATCCTGGAGTAAGAAATAACGACGGTGAAACAGCGCTTACTTACGCTCTTGGATTTGGCCAGGGGTGTGAAATGCTTAAATGTTTAAATGAAAGTACTTACGAACCGACTATAGTAATCGATAATATACCTTATGGAAACAATCGTCGTATTAAACATAGTACAAAAAAATATCTTCTTCATTTTTTTCAGATGGGTGAAAAATACTCACCAGATCTTTTTGATTATCTTGCTGATCCTGAGATGTATACCACACAACATTTTCAAGCAATGGCCCATGCAGAAAAACATTCTCTTGAAAGAGAATCTACTGCATGTACAGTAGAGTACTGTAATCCAGAACTTGCAAAAGAGTTATATAATGATAACTATGGAGCTAAAAAGAGTGCAAGGAGTATGACAATTTTGTCGTGGGCATGTAAATTTGGCCATACTCACATTCTACACCGTTTTTTAGCAGGTGATGAATCAGTTCTTCATACTCCCATACCTTTTATGAAATTGCATAGAGATACATTTCTGGACTATGCGTTTTTAAGTGGTAAAGCTTCTATTATTTATATGGTTATTAATAACCTTCAAGAACAATCATCTGAAAGAATGGAACTAAAAAATAAAGCAAAAGAATATGCTACTCAATTGAATAACATAAAGTTATTACATGCTCTGGAGAATATGGATACACATCATAAATGACTTTCTAGAAAGTATGAGAGAACTTTGCATTGCTAGAAAAAACTCTTATATTTTTGATTGTCAAAATGCTTACAAGTTAATAGGGAGAGAGTGTGAAGCAAAACTATGAAGCAGCTTTTACTATCACATCCTTAGAGAATCAAACAGATAAGGAGCTTTCTCTTTCTATTACAGCAATTGGCTCTTCGAGTTCACAGAGTCTTTTTTTAACTATTCCTGCTTATCAAAAAGTGTCTAGCCTTGAACTCTCTTTTGGACCACAAGAAAAATATGAACATCAACCTGTAAAGGGGTATCTCATTACTAACACGCAGAGCACGGAGCCGATTAAGACAGTACGAGCTCAATTTGAGTATAAAGAAAATCCTCTTAGTGATATCCCCTACTTTTACGACCATCGTTCATTAAGGTTACCCTATCTTTATTACTGGACATTATATTGTGATGATAAGCAAATACAGCTGCTCCACATAGAAGAACATGAGCGTAAGAAGTATAGTCTTATTATAAAAAACTTATGCTCAGTACAAGTTATAGAAAGCACAGCAGGGTAAAAAGAATATTTGCTAAACTTACATCCTTATGCTAAAATAATTCAACATGTAATTAATTGCCGATGGCTAAAGTTTCACTTTCTCACATTTTCTTACATAAAGTTTACAAAGATTTATACACCATTTTGTTTAAGGATCCATTGTGATGAACTATTATTATATTTTACTTTTCTTCTTTTCTTTATTCACATCATATTCATTTTCAATGGAAAAAGAGCACAAGCAAGAGGAACAGGAAAATTCTTCAAAGAGTCCTAGACCTGTGTCTCGTCCTCGCTTACATAGAAGAGAGCTTATCAAAGCAGCTCAAGATGGTAATGCATCTCAGGTCAAAGCGCTTATTGCAAACTGGGCTGACATTAACGAGCAGGATAGTAAAGGAGATACCCCTTTGATAGTAGCCGCTCGTAATGGCCATCTAGAAGTAGTAGACCTCCTTTTATCTTTTGATGCAAATGTTTATAGAAAAAATGAGAGCGGAGAAAATGCTTTGTTGGCTGCTGTTTCTGCAGGACAAAAAAATATAGTAAGTAGGCTTTTAGCGCCAGATATTCTTATTCATGATAGTTATATTAATGCGCAAACTATTGCTGGTACTACTGCTTTAATAGCTGCTGCACAAAGAAAAGATAATGGGATGTTGCAGCTATTACTCAATAAGGGTGCTCATATTGATATGCGAGATATGAAAGGAATGACTGCTCTTGCTATTACTCTATTAACTAATAATCAGCAAGGTATGATGCTTCTTATAAATAATCATGCTGATATCACTATTCAATATGCTCAAGGTATTACTATTTTGATACTTGCAGCACAAATAGGTAATATCGGTGTGCTACAGTTTCTTATAGAAAGAGGTGCTGAGATTAATGCTCAAGATAATCAAGGTAATACTGCTCTACATCATGCTGTATTGCGAGGCAATGAGCAAGCGGTGACCCTACTTTTATCAAAAGGTGCAGATAGGACTATTGTAAATAGTGCAGGTAAGACAGCATTTGCATTTGCTTTAAATAAGGGGTTTGTAGAAGTTGCGGTTCAGCTCTTTTTTGAAGGTGTCGATATTAACAAGAAAAATGAAGATGGATATTCACTACTTCTGCTTGCGACACAGAAAGGTCTTAATGAACAGGTAATAAATATTTTAAAGCGAAAGGCAAATGTTTGTGATAGAGATCTTTGTACTGGTTGTACAGCTTTAATGATTGCGGCAGCAAATGGTTATAAAAGCTTAGTAGAAATACTTTTAGATCCGGCTTTCTATCCTCAGGATTCTATAAGTAGAGAGGTTATGAGAGAAGACTTGCTTGCAGTAAGGGATGAAGGCAAATGTACTGTTTTACATTGGGCTGTACGTAGTGATAAAGAAGATATTGTTAAATTGCTTTTGCAGTATAATGTAGTTATTGATGCTAAAGATGTAAAAGGGGCTACTCCTTTGATGGATGCAATGCTTTATGGTAACAAAAATATAGCGACACTTCTTTTGCGTCAAGGTGCTCATGTCAATGCTCGAGATAAGTGGGGTAATACTCCTTTAATTATTGCTGCAGAGAAGGGATACACTGAACTCGTAAAAGTGCTTATAGAGCATGGTGCACATGTTAATATGCAAAATACCAATGGTGAAACAGCTTTAATGAAAGCAGCAAGTAAAAATTTTAAAGAGATAGGAGCGTTACTTATAGCTGCATCTGCTAATACTACTATGAAAGATGCTAGTGGAAAAACAGCTTTTCAAAGAGCTCTACAGGAAAATAATAAGGTATTGGCAGCTCTTATGCTTCAGAATGTAAAAAAGAGAGACGAAGCTCAACAGAAGGCTCTAAAGTCTTCAAAATTAAGTAATAAGCTTTTTGCTGCTGTAAGCAATGGAAGCTTGGCCCAAGTGACTCAGCTCTTAGGTAAACAAGTTGGCATGAATAACCAGGACACAAAAGGAGATACCCCTTTACTCATTGCTGCAGATAAAGGGTATACAAATATAGTAGAGTTACTTATAAGGCATGGTGTACAAGTTAACATTCAAAATGCTTGTGGTGAAACTGCATTAATGAAAGCGGTAGAACAGGACCATAAAGATATAGTAAATATGCTTTTAAGCGCAAGAGCAGATGTTACTATGCAAGATAATGATGGTGTAACTGCCCTGCAAAGAGCAGAAAGAATGAACAATGGCGACATAATTGCACTCCTCGAGCAAGGGCACAAGGATAAGGAAGCATATCAGAAGCTGTGTAATGAGTTTATAAGTGCGGCAAAAACCGGAAATATCCAACAAGTACTTGCGTTGCTAAAATCAGGAATACCTGTTGATATGCAAGATCAGCATGGGGAGACTGCTCTCATTAAAGCAGTAGAATACAGAGACATCCCTATGGTAGAGGCGCTTATAAAAGCGGGTGCTCATGTTAATGCACTTACACGTCAAGGAGAAACAGCTGTAGAGTTTGCTCTTTCTCATGGTCATAATGACGTAGCAAAGCTTCTTATGAATCATGGCGCACGTATTACCGTTAAAGATCCGAACGCCTTGATTAGAGCAGTACAAAAAGAATGTATTCTTATGATTCAACTACTTGTAGCTCAAGGTGAACCTGTTAATAAGCAAGATGGTAGTGGTAATACTGCTTTACATTATGCTGCATTACAAGGAAATATAATGTTGGTTGTGATGCTTATTAATAAGTATGGTGCTGATGTTACTATCAAGAATAACCAAAATAAAACTGCCCTAGATCTTGCAGATGGTGATAACAAAGAAGAAATAATAGAATTCATTCAAGCTAAACTAGGTAGTCAAGAAAAGGAAAAAAATCTTGCAGAAGAGCTTTTTCTTGCAGTACATAGAAATGATAGACAGCGCGTAATCCACTTCTTAGAATCAGGAGCGCAGATTAACGTTCGCAATGGATATGAACAAACGCCTTTGATAAAAGCAGTACAGAGAGGCTATCATGAGATAGTAAAATTATTGCTAGAAAAAGGTGCTCAAGTTAATGTGTGCGATGTACATGGACTTACACCTTTAAACTTGGCAGCATCTAAGGGTAATTGTGAAGCAGTAAAACTGCTTTTAGCTCATGGTGCTCAAGGTGATATGCAAGACAATGAAGGTAATGCTCCTTTAATACATGCTGTAGAAAGAGGGGATAAAAATATGGTGAACCTTCTTTTATTACTTGGTGCGCATGTTAACATCCAAAATGCCTGCGGCGAAACAGCTTTAATGAAAGCGCTCTACAAAGGATATAAGGATATTGCGTTAATGCTTATTGCTGCTGGTGCTGATGTTAAGTTTGAAGACTTTAATGGTGATACTGCTTTAAAGATAGCGGTAAGAAAAAACTACAAAGATATCATAGCGCATATGTTTCAGGCACAGCAAAAGAAACACGTAACTGTCTACGAGCATATATGTCAATCGTGTAAAGCAAAAGATAAAACACTTTATCCATGTACCTATTGTCAAAAAGTATACTATTGTTCAATAGAGTGCCAAATTAAACAGTGGACACGTCATAAGGATGCCTGTAAAAAATAAGGTGATTAGCAACATAAAGATAGTACCGGTAGTCTTGATCTATCGGTACAAAAATGCTTATTGCTTTAAGTAGCTGGAAAATCACCTATAAAAAATTGAAAGCAGTCTGTACAGAATTCGTCATAAGTAATCAAAAATGAGTGATGTATCACTTTTAGGTTGCTCAAAGTACTATTTTTGCTTATGCTTATAGAAAAAATTCTGTTTTTTTCAAGGTATACTATGAGACTATCACTTGCTTGGATATTTGATCATCTTAAACTAAGTTTTAAGGATGTTGATATTGAGCGTCTTATAGAGAAGTTCGATGCAACTACTGCTGAAATTGAAGAAGTCGTACCCGTTACGCTAGATCCTGCACACTTTACGCTTGCTCGTATTACAAAAGTTACTGAGCACGGTGTTACTGCTGAAAGTGCAGAGCTTAAAAAAAGTATTAAGCTGCCTGAACGTAAAGAGGTTGAAGAAGGTGCCTTATATCTTCTTAAGAAAGAAGGAAGAGCATATCGATGGGCAACTATGATAGATCTTGGTTCTTCAAAAGATGGATTAATGTCTAGTGTATGGTGTCCTGAAGAGGAGCTTAAAGGCGCTTGGAAAGAAAAACTTGAAAAAGAAGATTTTATCCTTGTCATTGATAATAAATCGCTTACGCATCGACCAGATCTCTGGGGCCATAGAGGAATAGCGCGTGAAATAGCGGCTATATTACATAAACCTTTAGTGCCGGAAGAGATGTTTTTAGTCTCTAAACCTATTAAGCACTATGCGCGAGTTGCACCTGTTTCTGCTACCAATCCGTTTACTTTAGAAATTGCTCAGGAGACTGGAATGTGTGCTCATGCATGTAAGCGGCTTGCAGGTCTTTATATTCCTAAAGTTGAAAATAGAGCATCATCACTGCACGTTGCCTTGCGGCTTGTGCGGGTAGATGCGCGGCCTATTAATGCACTCGTTGATCCTACAAATTATGTCATGTTTGATCTTGGTCAACCATTGCATGCATTTGATGCAGGTACTATCAAAACGCGTACTATTATGAGCCGCTGTGCTAAGCAAGAAGAAACAGTTGAACTTTTAGATGGTGAAAAGATAACACTTACAGCAACCGATTATGTTATTACAGATGGAGTAAAACCGCTTTCACTTGCTGGTATTATGGGAGGCAAAGAAACTGCTATAAGTAAAGATACTCATGCTTTATATGTAGAGAGTGCTAATTTTGATCCTATTATCATTAGAAAAAGTTCTACTCGTATAAAAAAACGAACTGAATCTTCTGCTCGCTTTGAAAAAAGTTTAGATCCTAACCAAAATACGCAAGCTATTTTAAGATATTTAAAGGTCTTAGAAGAAATGAATGTAAGGTACACTGCGTGCGATGCTATTGCTTCAATTGGGCCATTAAGTGAAGAAAAAATTATTATAGTAAGCCAAGAACTTATTGATAAAAAGATAGGTATGCATATACCATCAGATACCGTTGAGCGCACTCTTACGTCTTTAGGTTTTGGAGTAAAAATTGATGAACAAAAAGAGCCATTTTTGTATGCAGTGACGGTCCCTACATTTCGAGGAACGAAAGATGTTACCATTGCAGAGGATATTATCGAAGAGGTAGCTCGTTTTGTAGGATATGATACTATTATTCCTCATTTGCCTACGCGCGTTATGGCTCCTTTCAATACACAGTGGGTACACCGATTACGCGCTATAAAGAAGCACTTAGCATTTGCGCTCTCGATGCAAGAAGCACAGACATATGCTTTTTTTGATGAAGAGTTTTTGCGTTTGTTGCGCTATGAACCTGAAGATGCATTGCGTGTAGCTAATCCTCTTTCTGAACATTGGCAGCGGTTGATAACTTCACTTGTTCCTAATATACTTAAATGTGTGTATAGTAATCAGGCTAAAGCAGAAGTAATGCGCTTTTTTGAATTTAACAGAATATGGTTTTATCAAGCAGAGCCTGTAGAACTTCAAGAATGCTCAGGAATACTATTTGAACATAAAAAACCGGTAGATTTTTACGAGTGTAAAGTATTGCTCTCTTCGCTCTTTGATCTTTTGAAAATAAAGGTCGTATGGCAAAAGCCTACCCAGAAGCTTGATCCTTGGTATAATGAGCATCAAACTGCAGAGCTTTTCTACCAAGGAAGAATTGTAGGTAGAGCAGGCAAGGTAGCACAGCAGTTTTTACAAAGAATACTTGAAGGAGATGCATTTATTTTTGAGCTTGATGGTAACTTCTTGTTGAATGTTGAATCACCATTGCTAGAGTTTAAGCCTCTTGAAAAATATCCGGAAGTGCATCTTGATATTAGTATACTGGTACCTCTTAAAGTGTCAGTAAAAGAGCTAGAAGATCTTATTAAAAAGGCAGATCCGCGCATTAAAGCTGTCCGGTTACTAGATTTTTATCAAAAACCGGAATGGAAAGACCAAAAATCTGTTACCTGCCGTTTTATAGTGTATGACGAGAAGAAAACATTAACGAAAGATGAGATTGATGCTGTATGGAATGCTGTAGTGAAAAACATAAGCTCACAAGGAACAGTCAGATAAGCGCCTCTATGGTACTTATACCTCTTATAGTGCTCTTTTTAGATAGAAGTACAAAGCTTTATGCGCTACACAACTTTTTACCAGGCTTTGCTTTAAATAAATATATGTATTTTCAGCTTGTTTTTAACAAAGGTATTTCGTGGGGTATATTGAATTACTCTCACAAGAGTATCTTCTTTTTCGTAACAACGCTCGTGCTTGCAGTTACCCTCTGGTTTGCGTGGTATACGTATCAGCAATTCAAAAGTGGAGTACCTATTTTTGGTGAACTTCTTGTACTTGCAGGATCACTTTCTAATATTATTGATAGATTCTGGTATGGCGGCGTTATAGATTTTATTGGTGTACGGTATAATGATTGGTATTTTCCTGTCTTTAATATAGCAGATAGTGCTGTTGTTTTAGGTATAGCGCTTTTATTTTTTAAGCAGCTTAGTCAATTACCACGCCCTAAAGAACGTAAAGTCTGACGAGCGCTCATTCGCGCTTACTGGAGTTTATATGAAGAATAAGCAATTACTTTCAGTGGCAACAGTAGGTCCGTTAGGCTATTTTCCTGCATCAGGAACGTGTGGATCTCTAGTAGGTTTAGTACTTGTAGGCTTGATGCATTACTTTTTAGATGTAAAAACTCAAGCATGGTGTATCGGACTCTTTGTAGTGGCAGGTTTTTTTATTATTAAAAAAACATTACACTACTTTTCTTCGTGCGATCCACGAGAAATTATTATTGATGAGGTAATTGGCTGTACAGTTGCTTTTTATGGTCTTTCATTAACTATACATTCAACTATTCTCTGCTTTCTTCTATTCCGTTTTTTTGATATTACAAAGATTGGTGGTATTTGGTATATAGAAAGAGTATGTAAAGGAAGTTGGGGAATCTTGCTTGATGATATAGTAGCAGCTCTCTTTGCTAATATACTTATGCGTGTGATATGAGATACTTAAGCTATATAAGAAACTTTTTCTTGCCATCATATTGTTTATATTGCAGAAATTTTATAGAGCCAGAAGCATTTTTGTGTGATACCTGTACAAATCTTATAGAACTGGTTCCTTCTTATACCTTATCTCTAGTTTCAGGAGATTCTGTAATTGTACATGCTCTATCTTCTTATAAAGATCCGATAAAGCCACTTGTACTTGCAAAGAAAAGATCGGATTATAGAGCAAGTTGTGCGCTGGCTCATCTTATATGGCAACGTTCTTTGTTGCATACTATTTCTTTTGATTATATAGTTCCTATTCCTTTGCATTGGACAAGATATGCCATAAGAGGGTATAATCAAACAGAGGTGATGGCACGTCAGCTAAGTTCCTTAAGTAGGAAAAAAGTCCTTAAGGGTCTTATACGAAAAAGGCATACACGATTTCAGTCAGAGCTGTCACCGCAAGAACGCAAACAAAATGTAACAGATTCATTTTTATATAAAGGAAAAGAAAGTTGTAAAGGAAAAACACTTATTTTAGTAGACGATCTTATGACTACAGGGGCTACATTGCAAGCAGTCGCACAAGAGCTTGCCAAGCAACAACCAGAAAGAATTCTGGCATTTGTTGCGTGCCGGGTAATGTAAGGATTTTTTGCAAGTTGCTCTCTTCTATGGTAATATTCAAATTCAATAGGACACAATTTACCGTATTATTTCTTTAACTAAAGGGATACTTTATGAAAAATTATTCTTCTCTTCGTCCAGTAGTGAACGTAGCACTTTTGCTTTCTACGTTAGCATTACTTTCAGCGTGTGATTGGTTTAAAAGCAAAGTAAGTTGCCCAGGATGTGAGCCAGCAAAAGAAAGTACTTATGGTACTCAAGCTGCAGCACCCGGAGAAACTCTTCTTACTTTGAGAAATAAGCCTGTTATTACACAAGCTTCTTTTGAAGAATATTGGCAAGATCTTTTAAAGAATGATCCACAAGCAGAGGCTATGCTTCCATTTGTACCAGACGCTCGTACTAAAGTCTTTGAGCATGCAGTAACTGAGAAACTTGTACAAGAGTGGATCAGTGCAACTGGAAAAGATAAAGATGCTGAATATCAAAAGAAACTTAAGAAACAAGTAGAACTTGCACAACGTATGGTTGCTTTACAAGCATTCCAAGAGGATGTTTTAAAGAATGTTGATACTAGTGATGCTGCACTAGAGAAATTCTATAATGAAAACAAAGATAAGAATAGCTTCTTCCAAAGAGAGCCATTCTTAGCAGCTCCTAAAGGTATCAAACTGCAAGCAGTACAATTTAGCGACGAAAAACAAGCTAAAGATTTCTTAGCAAAAGCAGGAAGAGACATTGCAGCAGCAGCGAAAGCAGCGAAAAAAGATGTTAAAGATCTTGGTGTCGTTTCTGCTCAGTCACGTAATGTTGATTTTGCTGTAAAATCTAAAGCTCGTGATATGAAACCGGGTGATACTGCAGTGGTAACAACAACAGATAAGAAGCAAACATTTGTTCTTAAAGCAGGTCAAGAGCAAGAAGCTAAATATGCTCCGTTTGCTGAAGTAAAAGAAGGAGTTCAACAAGCCAAAACTCAAATTGAGTTTGCAGATAAGTTGAATACTCGTGTTGAAGAGCTTAAGAAAGAATTTGGCGCAGTAGAAAACAAAGAATTCTTTGCTAAAGAGCAAGAAAAACGCCAAGCTGAAATGCAAGCTAAATTAAAAGCATTGCAAGAACAGCAACAACCAGGTGATGGTGAAGAACAAGCAGTTCCTGCTACTCCACAACCAGCTCCTGCAGCTGCTGCGTAACGAAGCACAACAAAAAGGGGATTACATATGTAATCCCCTTTTTCATACAATATAAAGGGGTGTTTATGAAAGTATATCTGCTTATAGGGAGCTTTATTGTACTACCATGCACAGTACTGTGTTATACAGTAGATAAAGTGCTTGCGCTTGTTTATACGACAGAAGAAACAAGTTTGATATTGCAATCTGATTTGCGTCCAGGTCTTGATGGAGCTCCAAAGACACTTGAAGGAGCTGTGCTTGAGCGCCTTATGCTTGCTGATGCTAAAAGAATGAAAGTTACGGTATCTGAAGGAGAAATTGACCGCTACTTAGCAAAGGTAGAAGAGCAGCATAAGTTAACACGTGAGCAGACAAAAGAGCTTTTTAAAAGTATGGGCTACTCATATGAAGAAGCGCGCAATCAATTAAGAAATATGCAGATGGCAGAGCAGATTAAAGATCATAAGGTGAGAAATAAAGCGTATGTAGGAACAGAGGAGATAGAAAAATATTATAAAGAGCATCCAGTATATGAAGAAGCTGGTTATACTATAACACAGGGGTTCGTACCTTTTAAAGGAAGTTCTCGTACTATTAAAAAGGCTTTAATAGAACAAGCATTAGAAGCTGGTACTATTGATACTATGACTCAATGGTCACCACCTGTGACATTGCAGGATAGTGACTTTGCACCGGAGAAGGCATATATTAAAGAACTAAAGCCAGGCAGTGTAACGCAAGTGCAAGAAACAGATGAAGGTATCTCTCTTATTCAGCTTGTTTCTAAAAGGCCCCGTCGATTGATTCCTCTTGAAGAACGTACAAAGGAAATTTCAGCGATTCTAGGAAAAAGCAAATATGAAGGAGCCTTTGAAGACTACAAAAAAAATCTTTTTGCTTCCGCTCGTATAAAATATACAGATACTTCTAAGGGATCTGCTCCTGCAGCATAAGACAGAAGGGGGATCTATGGTACTCTCGTTAATAAGTAGGGTTACGTTTTTGTCTATTATACTATACAGTTTACAAGCATATGGTGGGCACTTTGAATCTGACAACCGGCTTCCTACTCTTGTAGCTTCTGTTGATACAGAGGAAAGGCGCTTCTTTGACGACTTAGAAAGGCGTGTTTTAGCAGAGGGTAACGAGTTTGATAAATTTATGATCGGAATAAAATTAGGAGTCATTCCGTTAATTTCTAGTTTGACAGTAAGCTCCCTTATGCGAACATCTCAAGCACCACATGCGTCGATATGTGCCTTTATCTGTTTACTGTATATGTGTTGTCATGGCCGTATTAAGAGTTATGGACACTTTCTTGGTTTTACAGCAGCAAATATGCTGCTCTATCTTTTTTGCTGTGGTATAGTAAGAGTATAGATGATATGGCCTTTTAATGAGTAAGAGATTATACAAGCTTGAAAAGGCGTAGGCATTTGGTAAGTCTAGGTTCTTTTTGTGCTTGCAGTTTAATAAGAAAAGTATAGAGTTCTTCTTCGAAAGTTTTTGGACGCCAGATACGTACTATGCTGTCTTCAGAACCGGTGACAATAAAGCCGTTGCTAAGTCCTGCAATAGTTGTTGTCTGTGCTCCTTGTCCTTCATACTTATGAAGAAACTCGATGCTATTTTTAGTTTGATCAAACCTTAGTATACACAAGGAAGTATTTTTTGACCCAAGAGCTATAGAGCTATTTGGCAGCACGCGCACACAGTTTGGAAAGAAAACTTTACTTGCAAATGGCCAATAAGTTGTACGTGGTATATCGGTGACACCAAAAGTTGCTATACAGTGATCTGAAGGCTTTTGCCAGTCCCATATTTCAACTGATAACCATTGTGATAGTATTACAAGATGCCCATTTGGCAAAGCATCAAGCCCCATGATTACTCCATCTGTTCTGATCTCTTTTACCAATGATTCTTTCTCGTTATTCATATTCCAAATGCGTATTGTAGCATCATCTGATGCAGAAGCAAGGTGATTATGCGGCAAGGTAGCTAGATTGAATACTGTGTCTCGATGGGCGTTAAGAGTCTTTATGTGTTTGAGTGTACTATCAAAAAGATAGAGTGGCCCTCCTACACTTCCAGCAGCAATAATACCATTTTCAAGTACTGCTAAAGAGTAAATAGGGTTTTCAGTTGCACATGATTTTAAAAGTTGTCCTGTAGTACCATCAAACAGCAGTAAAGAAGGATAGTTTTTTGCTCGTTCGTTCTCTTGCATAGAAGTAAATCTATTAAATTCTTCTCGATTCAGGAGAACGCGTATTCCGCCTGCAATAAGATTGCCATTGGCAAGGAAGGCAAGAGATAGTGTACCTCCTTGAGGTCCTTGTAGAGTACGTAAATAGGTACCTGCGCTATTCCATATACGGATTGAGTTATCAAGATTCCAAGAAAGTATATTTTGACGTGGTTTTGCTGCTGAAGCAATGAGATCTTGCGAAGTTGCTACATGAGTTATGACTCCTGTGTGACCCCTTACAAGATGGCAAGCGCGTACTTTTTCACCACCACCATATTTTGCACAAAAGGCATGCTTAATAAGATTAATACATGCAAGAGGTAAAATAAGGGAATTTAGAAAGGTGTTAGTGATATCTTTTATCTTTTCTTCTAATGAAGTTTTATTGGAGGTAAGACATTGTTCATTAATTTTATCTGCAAAGTAATATGCTGCAAGCATGTCTAAACGAGGAATAGAGCGAACAGTTGGTAGTTCTTGTGACATAGCAAAGAGAAAGGAACAAGAGAGGGTAAAAGCAAAGAGTATAAATTTTTTCATCATAGTTGAAAATAGTAAATAGAATTGTTTCGTTGTTAACTTATTCTTATTCTATGTGCTTATGCTTATTTAGTCAATGTTTTATACATTGTCACAGTTGATTTTAAATTTCAATTTGATATAATAGTAGCCATATAATCTAGCAAATCTTATAAGAAAGTGTGAATAACAATGAGATTCGTGTGCCTTCTTCTAACCCTTTTGTTTATACCTCTATCAGTAATAGCTATGAGCGAAAAGTCTGAGGCTAATTTTCTGCATATCTTACCTTTTGAGCTTAAACAAGAGGTGGCTCTCTTGCTGGCGCAGCAAAAACATACAGGTTCTTCTTTGACACCGCTATTGCGATGGGCTGGACTTACAAAGGATGAAAAAAGTTCCGTTATAGATACCATTAAAGCTTATATACAGGCGCATGATGATACTATAACTACTGGTTTGATTTCTGATAAGCTTGTGCTTAATGCATCCTTGATAAATGCTTTGGCCCGTCGCTTTGATAGTGATACAGAGGATATGGCACATACTATAGGAACTTTAGGAGCATTGAATGTTATCAACTATCTTAAACAATGGCCAGCTATTAATGAAATAGCTCAAGACTTAGCTCAAAGACCTGCGCTTATAAGAGAGCTTGTACGTATTAAAACTAAAAAGGGTGATGATCTTTTAGGAATTGCGGCATATTTAGGAAACATAGATCTGGTAAAGCTCTGTCTTGCCAATGGAGCAGATATGCATGTTTTTCCTGACCCAAAGGAGCAACCTTTTGCTTATTTACCTTTAACGTGGGCTGCTAGTTATGGACGTGTAGAAATGACTAAATTATTGCTTGAGCATGGAGCTAATCCTAACGCTTTAAATGGTACAGGGGACACGGCGCTTTATGTTATAGCACAAAATTGGTTTATTAGGCCTGAACACCTTGAAACGATCAAGCTTCTGTTGGCATTTGGAGCAAACCCTTTAATAGTAAAAATAGGACAAATTTCAGCTCTACAACAAGCTCAACGTTCGTATGCATATACTACTCGAGAAGCTCAAAAATATTGCCAAGAAAATAAGCTAGCAGATGCTCAGGAATGGACCAAAAGAGCACAAATATTTGCTGAAATTATTGCTCTCTTTCGTGTAGTAGTACATTAATTATGCTCTTTTTCAAAAAGCTCTCCTTGAATAAGCAGAGCTTTATCTATGAGGGTCTTTTTCATGAGCTTATACTCAGGCTTCATATCAAAGTAGGTAGTAAGCAGCTGTGAAAGATCCATGTCTACTTTAAGTGTAGCTCTGCGTTCTCGTGCTTCAGGCATACGTAATGGTATAATACCTGCTATATACCAGGCACTTGCACAAGCCTTTTGTAGTGCTGAAAGATCTACACGATCTTTTTTGCCTGGCGGTAAATGATAGATAATCTTAACAACAGCGTTTTCTATAGGATAACGCGTGATCTCATTGATGATCTGATCAGTTTGACTTAGAATGTCGTCAAATAACCGCACTTCTATTTGAATAAACGGTCTTGTGGGGGTTTTAATAAACTCATAGGTTGTTTCATATTTATTTTCAAGCGTTACTAGACAGAATCCTTTTTCTTCTTTGCGCTCTCCAAAGTCAATACGCTCTAAAGAGCCTGAGTAGACAAGTGGTGGATGACCACGCTCGTTAAGATCTTGGAATCTATGCAGATGGCCTAACGCTACATAATCAAAGGGAGGTATTGCAAGTTGAGAAGGTAGAAAAATAGGATCAGTGCCATAAATAGCACGTTTTTCAGAGCCTGAAAACATTCCTGTACTTACAGTAAGGTGACCCATAAGTACTGCAGGTAATTCTGGATCAAGTTGCAGTGCAAGCTCTTCTATAATTTTGCTTACCCCTGTACTAATATACTGCGTAATTTCGGTTGCAGAGGTAGATAGATGTGCATTACTCAGAGATACTGTATTTCGGGTAGGCCATGAAATACCTACAATTTGTAGAAGTCCGCTCTTTGTTTTAAGCTGTAATATTGAAGGTTTAGAAATAACATGAAAACCATCTACTGGTAATTGCCCAAAAACCTCAAGAGCATGAGCTTTGCCAAAACTCAATGGATTGTCGTGGTTACCTACTACCATTACAATAGGAATACCTGCTTTATAAAGCCGTAAAAGGCACTGTAAAAAGAGGCGCTGATGAGTTGGTGTCGGATGTGCCGTTTTGTAAGCATCTCCTGAAAAGAGAAAGCAATCGACATTCTGGTCTATAGCATAATCTATGCAAAAGTTAAGTACCTTTTCGTAGTCAAGAAGGCGCGAATGAATGCCAGATTTTGGGTCTATTCTGCCATAATTTTCCATACCAAAGTGTATATCTGCTGTATGAATAAAACGTATCATGCGTTTTCTTGCTCACTCTGCTTAATAGTTGCTTTTTTATACTTTTCCTTAAGCTTTGGTGCATACTGCTCTTTAATAATCTGTTCGGACCGAGACAGCGTAAGGGCGTGAGAAGGTACATTTTTTGTAATAACAGAGCCTGCGCCAATAAAACTTTCTTTTCCAACAGTAAGAGGAGCAATAAGAGAGCTATTGCTTCCTATATCAGCACCATCTTCTATAATGGTAGGATGTTTGCTTACTCCATTATAATTGCACACAACAGCTCCTGCACCTACATTTACTCGAGAGCCTATAAAAGCGTCTCCAATGTAAGCAAGATGTTTTGCTTTACTTTGGGTGCCTATTGAGCTTCTGGTGACTTCTACAAAGTTGCCAATAATGCTCTTGTCCTGTAGAGTACTTTTATGATGAATATGAGCAAACGGTCCTACTTGTGTATCTCTGTGAATCTCTGAATCACTTATGACAGAATGGGGGTGTACGGTAACGTTGTCATGTAATTGTGTGTTGGTAATAACAGAGAAAGCATCAATAAAGCAGTTACGCCCAACAGAGGTAGTACCTCGCAATTGAACACCAGTATTGATGGTGGTATCAGGCTCTAAAATTACTCCATAGTCAATGTGTGTTGTTTGAGGTGCAGTAAAACGAACTCCTTGTGCCATCCAAAATTTAATAATATCAGCACGCTTAATTTGTTCAGCGATCCAAAGATCTTGCAATGTGTTTACTCCTCGTATAGAATCAAAAGGAGCTGATACAAGCTCAAGGGGCTCATCTGTTTCACTTGCCATCTTTATAAGGTCAGTAATATAAAGTTCACCATTAGTGCTGTTATGCTGAAGCTTTGGCAAAGTTTTTTCTAGAAATGATCGTTTAAATATATAAATTCCTGCATTAAGACAGCAATCAACAGTAGTATCTCCTGTAAAATCTCGTGCTTCTACAATAGAGATACGTCCATGCTGCTTTACAATGCGCCCATATCCTGTTACTGAAGGATCACTATTATGTGCTATAACTAACGAAATAGTAGCATCTTTTTCTCTATGACGATCAATAAGAGACTGAATAACTCCCTCTGAAAGGAGCGGCATATCGCCATTCATGACAAGGATATGATCTGCACTCCATTGCTCTTGCGTACATAACAATGCATGACCAGTTCCTTTCTGTTCTTGCTGTTCAGTAAAAGTGAGATTCAGAGAGTGTTCGTCCAAAAGTGACAAAAGATACTCTTTTTGATAACCCAAGACAAGATGTGGCCTTATATTAAGATGAAGGAGAAGTTTAAGCGGATACAAAACCATCTCTTGTCCGCAGAGCATAAAGCTGAGTTTTGTCTTACTTGTATTGAATCGTGTTGATTTACCTGCAGCTAAAACAATGGCTTGAAGATTTACAGACGCCATACGGCTCCTTATGGTGCATTGTACCTCAAAGATCTTTTACGTTAAGAGGTACTTTCAAAACTGAAGATATTTACATTAAGTATAAACAAAAAAATTATTTTATAAACACTACCTTTCTGTGTGAATAACTCATGGTAATGACTGTGCAATTAAAAGTGCTTTTGTTGTATACCTCTATGCTTACATGGTAGAATAATGTAAGGAAAAATGAGAATTGTTACTTTGAGAAAAGCTATGGCTCTACAAGTTTTTGTATTTCTAAGCACTATCGTAGCATTTTTGCTTGCAGTTACGTTTCATGAATGTATGCATGCAGTAGTAGCCTATATGTTAGGTGACGATACTGCAAAGCGTGCCGGACGTTTAACGCTTAATCCGATTAAGCATATAGATCCTTTAGGATTTTTGCTGATTCTTTTAATTCGTGTTGGCTGGGCAAAGCCAGTGCCTATAAATCCTAAAAACTTTAAGTATCCTGGTTTCTATTCAGTACTCGTTGGATTTGCAGGACCGCTTTCTAACTTTTTTCTTGCGGTAGTTTCACTTTATGCTTTTAAATATTTTACACTCTACTATCCGCGTGAGGGCATTCTCTTTTTTTTAAGAGAGTTTCTGATGATTAACGTTATATTAGGAATGTTTAATATCTTGCCGATTCCTCCGCTTGACGGAAGCCACGTTATTCAAGCGCTGTTACCTCAAGAGTGGAAGGAAACATATTATAAACTCCAACCATTTACTCTTCTTATTGTCGTTGTTATTTTTAGTATTCCAGCTGTTCAAAGAACATTCTTTCATGCAGTACAAGGCATGATCATACTACTTTCAAAGTTGGTTGTATAAGTGGTTCTATGAGCCCGCATATTTGCAAAAATTGGTAATTAGTGCTAACTTGGTCTTTATAATAGTAATAAATTTTATGTTTGTGTGTTAGGAGTTCTATGTTTATTCGTTTTCTCTTTTTACTTTCATCATTCTTTTCATTTTCTCTCTGTGGAGGATTCTTTCTTTCAGAGTATATAACAGAGAAAGTGATTCAGTTTTCAAAAGTACCAGAAATAACTTCTGATTTTTATAGAACTGTTAAGAAGCTTATTAGATCTAATGAGAGACAAGATATTATACGTGCATATGAGAGTATACATAGTAGTTCTTCTCCTCTTTTTTCAATAAGAGAATGTGCAAGTGAAAAGTGCCCTATGAATAGAAAGCTTTTTCCATGGATTAGGTCATCTTTTGAACAGCTTGTTGC
The DNA here is from genome assembly GCA_963848965.1 of uncultured bacterium. Lineage (GTDB taxonomy): Bacteria > Babelota > Babeliae > Babelales > Babelaceae > CAWKFG01. Next base: position 344,985 of record CAWKFG010000004.1, on the reverse strand, counting down.
TGGCAATGGTTCTTCTTTTTTTAAAGGTAATGATACTATTGTTTATACAAGCCTTAATACCAGTAGACTCTATTCTGAATTAGTAATGGTAAGTAGAATTGCTTACGCGCTCAAAAAATATAAAAAGCACTTCACGCTTAAGATAAATTTAATTGATAAAGAGTATCACGAGTACATAACTAATCCTCAAGGAAGTCACTTTTTGCATAAGCTATTCTGCCAATTTATGAAATGGATCAAGCTTGTTGAACAAGATGTAGGATTTTCTATCGAAGTACGTATATATTCTAGTGTGGATGAGTATTGTAATACTTGTAAAGAGCATCCTGAACTTAAAGCACATATGCTGACGGCATTGCATCTTGAGTATAGTGAGATCTGCAGAGAAATTAAAGGTCTTTTTTCAAAGTATTTACTAGCGACAGTTCATCGTCTTATTTGCGAAGGTACTCAAGATCATGGTATAGCTCATATAGCAGCATGCTATTTAGTTAAACTTGGGTACTTAGATGGTACTCTTCTTAATCAAAAGCCATTTATATTTGTTCGAACAGAAGATTTATATAATATAGATCACTCAGTTGTACCATATATTGCAGCTTTAGCTCGTAAGGCTATTGTGTCAGGAAGTACCGAAGCTTGTGTAGAAAATCTTGTTGGTTATCAAATTCTGCCCGATAGAACTTATGAAGAATATGACCTTACAAGTGTTGATAAAACGATGGAGATTATGAAGGCATGCGGAGAAGTAGAACGAGCACATGCTCAAGGCAAGCATGAAGACATAATGCCTATAAAAGATATTTTTTATAATAATCTTAATACAAACCAGGCTATGAATATGCATTTTATTTCTGCTGGATGTAGTGGATGTGATAAACCAGGGAACCATAAAAAGTGTGGAGACTGCAGAACAGTGATGTACTGTTCTCGAGAATGCCAAGTAAAAGATTGGCCTCGGCATAAAGAAAAATGCAAACGTTTAAAGGAGGCAAATAATGCTCAAAAATAGTATAAAAGCTTGTGCATGAGCATATATAATTTTTTCAAGCAAATGTTTACTTTAGGTAATTTATTGCTTATTTCTTAATAATATTAACCTGTTTTTAATTTTTGTTGCATAATAAGAGTATATCGACATTTCTGTTATAAGAAAGATCAAAAAAGCTTTTCAAAAATACCAGATCATTTATCCTTGTAGTAAGGGTGACGGTTCGTCAACTACTTAAAGCTCAACCGTGAAACAGATAAAATGTGCAAGGAGAGATGGCTGAGTGGACGAAAGCGGCCGCCTCGAAAGCGGTTATTCCGGTTTAAACCCGGGATCGGGGGTTCGAATCCCTCTCTCTCCACCAGATAACCAGGGACTACAATGATAAAGCGTTGGTATTTTTTACTTTTACTCACAGGTAATTCTTCTCTTTATAGTATGACATTTGACGCTAGTAGAGGATTTCTTCCTCTCTATTTTAAGCCATTTACTCATAGGCCGCAGGCGTATCTGAATTTTAGGGTGCAGCCTTTTTTCATGCGTGCAGAGCGAGCACATGGTGACTTTGATGAAACAAGTCTTCCGAACATTGATGGTACCTATGATCAGGTACAAATTGGCAGAGCGCTTGTTGCCACCGGGCATCCGAATCTTTTTCCTTCACGATTACGTGCGTTAACAAGTATTCCATGGCGTAGAGAAGGGCATCTTGATGCTGAAGGAATAGCATTTTACTTAGAGCTGTTACCTGGATGGTGCCATCCAAGTGGCTTCTATTTTTCTTCAGGAATGTCATTTCTTTTTGCACATGTTAATTCAGCACAAGAGTTTTGCTTAGATGCAACAAATGCTACAAATGCAGCAGGTAGCAGGCAGGCTCTCTTTACATTACGTGAAAGAATGGATCGTGAGCTTGGAGTAACTCCTCCGCTTTTTAGAAAGACAATGTTTGGTGACCTTGATGTTTATTTTAGGCTTGGCTTTTTTGCAGAATATATCTGTAAAGTAAAGCGTATAGACTCTGGATTAAAGCTTGGCTTTATAGCGCCTACAGCCGATGATATAAACATTAATAATCCAGCGTCTATTTCTCTTGGCGGTAATAAGCATTGGGGAGTTTATCTTGGTCTTGAAAATGAGATAGAATTGAAGGAGGATTGGGTTGTTGGATTTCAGTTCCGAGCAATTAAGCGATTGTCAAAGACGTTAACGCAACGGATACCAGTCGATTGCGAACCAACGCGTTATGGAGCGGTGGTTGGGCCTCTGCATGTTGATCCAGGCTGGACATTTGTATTTAATCCTTATATCTCTCTTGAAGGGCTGCGGGAAGGGTTTGGTCTTAAGGTGCAGTATACTATGGTTGCTCACCTAAAAGATACTTTATCTGATATGCGGCGTGATAAAGCGGTTCCTGTAAACTTAGAACCAGTACGGGCTCGCTCTTCATGGGGTAGTGAGTATGTAACGGTTGGTGCTTTTTATGACTTTAATAAAAATTGTGAGTGGGCATGGTGGCGACCTATTATTTCTGCTTATTGGGATATTCCTGTAGATTGGAAAGTGAGTAAACGATCGGCGAAAACGCATAGTGTATCATTAATGGTAGAACTTAATTTCTAGGGAGGTATTTAAAAAAATTATGAAGGGTAGATTCTCTAAATTTTTACCAGCTAAACGGCTCTTTAGCTTTTTTTCAAATGATCTTGCTATCGATTTGGGGACCGCAAATACGGTAGTGTATGTACCACATAAGGGTATTGTATTAAATGAGCCATCGGTAGTGGCGGTAAAGGCTCATACTAATCATGTGCTTGCAGCGGGTAAAAGGGCTAAAGAGATGCTTGGTAAAACACCAGAGAGCATTGTAGCCTGTAGACCTATGCGCGATGGAGTAATTGCAAATTTTGAGCTTACTGAAAGTATGTTACGCTATTTCATTCGTGAAGTGCACGATAATCGGCGAACGCTCGTACGTCCTCGTATGATTATTGGAGTTCCTTCTGGTATTACGCAAGTAGAACGACGTGCTGTAGAAGATTCTGCAAAGCAAGCAGGTGCACGAGAAGTATATACTATTATGGAGCCTATGGCAGCAGCAATTGGTTCAGGATTACCAGTACATGACCCTTCTGGAAGTATGATCATCGATATTGGTGGTGGAACTACAGAGGTTGCTGTTATTAGCTTAAAAGACGTTGTCTTCTGTAGATCAGTTCGTGTAGGCGGTGACGAGATGGACCGTGCAGTTGTACAGTACGTTAAGCGCAAGTATAATTTGCTTATAGGTGAGCGTACTGCAGAGATGATTAAAATCGAAGTAGGTACTGTTATGGATGATGGCGAGCTTGAAACTGTTGAAGTAAAAGGGCGTGATCTTATGACAGGAGTACCAAAGACTATTACGCTTACCAATAGAGAGGTTCATGAAGCTCTTTTAGAAACTATTGCAAGTATTACTGACGTTGTGCATGTTGCTCTTGAAAATACACCTCCAGAACTTTCATCTGATTTAGTAGATAAAGGTATTACTATGGCGGGTGGAGGCTCTATGCTTCGCGGACTTGATAAATTAATTGCCCGTGAAACAGGGCTTCCTGTAAGAATAGCAGATAATCCATTATTTTGCGTAGTAAATGGCGCAGGTAAAGTACTTGAAGAGCTTGATTTCTTTAAAGAAACGCTAATGAGATAACAAAAGGTGCTGATTATACAGCACCTTTTTTGTATGCGTATGCTTTGTAAAAGGATTTATAGTCCGCTTTCTAGCAGAACGATGAATCTTCTTCTCATAAAGATAGCAATTTCAGTGTGGAATATGCTAAAGATTTACATTGGGATAAAATATGGTATTGTTAATTATAGAGAGTTATAATATTTAGTCAAAGCTAAGGGGGTTTCTATGAACCTATGCTATGTGCGTTTAGTTCTTATATTTTCGCTTATTCAATCGGCTGTTTTTGCAATGCAACAAGAACAGCCTTATTTTGTAAAAGAGGGTGTTCGTTTAGGTATAAAGTTACCTTTGCAGAATCCGTTTGAAGAAAAGCTAAAAGGACCTGAAGCAGATAGTAAAGAGGCAAAAAGGTTAGGAGTTTTTGACTGTCTTATTTGTCATGAAGAAAATTCTGTTAAAGTTGGTGATAGTGAAATGTCATGTAATGTTAAATTAGCATGTAAGCATGATAACTGCTGTGTAAAGTGTATATTTGAGTGGAAGGCAAAGAAAGGCACCTGTCCTACCTGTAGAAGTGAGATAGTGATAAAATGTCCTCTTTGTAAAGATGATTTTAGATCTGAAGAGCAGATGACACAATTTAATTGTGGCCATCTTTTCTGTGCTATATGTGCTAATCGCCAAATTCTTGCAAATCCTCAACATCCTACATGCTCTATCTGTAAGCAGCGTATTAAATTGGCTCAATCACCAGTTGCTTCCCCTCGAGTAAATAACGGTGAACAAAATAATGAGGCAGAACAAGGGCCAATCAAACAAGCGCCTGCATCAAATTCTATTCCTCAAAGTAAAGAGCAAACAACCAGTCCAGCAGCAGTAAACCCTCCTCAACCGCAACAAGGTGGCCTTATGGCGGCAGTATGGGGAATTTTTTCTCTTAATAGACCAAGTCCTGTACTTGCTCGAAGGATATTAAATAAGCCATCTAATTGGACGTATGGCACTAGAAGCCAAAAAAAATAGCGTTGTCTGCAGTGTATATAAACTCTGAAATTAAGCTGCATTTTTTGCTAAAAATTCTTTCCAGGATTTCCTAAAGGTTTTTGTAGCATGATAGGCGATATAGAGTGCTCCTACTCCCGGTCCAACTGCATGAAATACAACGCTTCCTCGCTCTTCTGGAAGTAATTCCGGATCTTTATAAAAGATATAAGCGTCTTTAAGCTGTACTAAGCCGTAAACGCCTGAGATAAGTGCTACTAATCCTGTAGCAATGCCTTTGTAATTTGAGAGCGCTTTAAGCAAAAGATGAGATTTGTCTTTTTGTGTTTCTACTGGTTTTTCTGGTAATGTGCCATAGAGTGGATACATAAAAAGTAAAACTCCAGTACCTATATATATATGCAATTTCATAATTGTCCCCCTTATAAGAACTATGCCATCTGGTATTAGTCTCATTTCACTATATACTAACGGTTTCTTTGTTGGCAAGTCTCTTAACTCATTTCTTTTATCAAAAGAAGGAAGCTAAAATGTTGAAAAGTAAAAAGTAGCTGGTACAGAGAGCTATGTATTCTATTGCAAAATTGAATAAAATACTATATAGTTAATGCAAAAGAATATAAAAATAAAAAGGACGTTATTATGAATAGTAAATTATGGCTAATTGTATGCTGCCTTGTAAGTAGTGTAAGTGCTATGGAAGGGCCAGAAGGAGTGGGAAAAATAAAAGTTTCACCGACGTACTGGCTTAGAATTATAGAACACTATAGACAGCCATTACCAGCTCCTCTTGAGGCTTTACCTGATGAGCTTAAGGGCGAGGTTCTTTTATTTCTAACATCAGGAAAAGACATACAAGAAGCAGCGCAGAATATACGCAATTTTATGTCTCTTAACAAAGTATTTGCACCTTTCTTAAACGACGAATCTATAAACAGAGCTTTGATTGAAGAGCTGGCACGACGGTTTTTCTCTACAATAGATAGAGTGTCATTAATTAAGGCGGCAACTGTTTTAGGCACCAAGGGAGCGGTTGATTGGTTAAGAGATATGCTAGAATCTGACCCAGAGCTTTCAAAGAATAAAGAAGTTCTTTTTACAATTCTTGCATGGTCAGGATCACATACGTATGGCACTCTTATACCTCTTTTAATAAAGAACGGGGCCCCTCTTAATATTCAGGATGATGAGGGTAATACTCCTCTTATGGTAGCTATAAAACAGGATAATCCTGATCTAGCACTCTATTTATTATATAATGGAGCTGAAAAATATAAACCTGGATTAGTAGGTGCATATACAAACAAAAAGGGAGAAACAGTTAAAGGTCTTGTTGAAGAAAAGATAAAAGTGTTCCGTGGCAGACACACACTTTCAGAAGAAGAAATCGACAAATTAACCAAATGGCGAGAAGTAGACTTCTTTGGTCCTGGTGGCGGAAGGATAAGATTGCGTCCCGGTTATACGCAGCCTTCTATAGTAGGCAGACCAGGAGTTACAAAAGTTATTACAGACTATCCTTCAGGCCAAATGTGATAAAGAGTTCTTGCAGCTTATACGGCTTCCTTGTATACTTTAAAATATGGGTAAATAAATTCTTTGAAAAACAAGGAAGCAATGTATAGTATAAGAATAATACAAATAAGTAGCTTTTTGTTCTGTACTGTCCTTAATGCTATGGAGTCTCCAAAAAGTTTAGGTAACATGGTAATTATCGATAATTACAAGTCTACCGTAGTGTCTTCAGGTTCTTTGAACGAGTTACCAGCCGACATTAAAAAGAGTATTCTTTACTCAGTAATAAAGAATACTCAGTATCTTACTGAAAATGTTCAAGATTTCTTTAACGCGTGGGATAGTATAAAAGCATGTATGAGCATGCATAGATCCTTTTCTCCCTTATTAAGGGATGCACAATTTAATGGATTAGTGTTACAAGAATTTGTTAAAAAATACTCAAAAATATTTTCCTCTTCTAGTGCAGAATGGCTTAAACTTCTCTTTTATGCTGCTTTTTATTGGGGTACCCCAGGAGCTTTAGAGTGGATGGAAAGTTATATACATGGTGATCCAGAAGTCTTAAAAAAAATAGACGGGTTAATTCCTGATTTTTTAGCTCCTCAAAATTATCTTTTAAGCTCTAAGCAACGATGTGTTCGTGAAGCTTTCCTTAAAAAGTTAAATCTTACTTTTGATTCTTCTAATACTATGGTTATACATGATCAGCGCTTTCTTAGTGAAGATAATGAAAATGCAGTCCTTCAAAGCAGAAGGTATCATATACAAGATGTGCTGGAATATTTTCCTGACGTTGCATTAAAAATTCGTGTTAAGGATAACGATATTGTTCTTGCACTAGAAAGTTCTTGTCGATAACTATATTTGAAGTGCTATCTTAAATGATTCTAATAGCGCAAATCCCTTGCTCATAGCATTTGTGCACCTTTGCTTAATAACAATTCTACTATCTCTTTACGCTCCTCTTGTGTCGCTTTCGACAAAGCTGTTTTTCCTTCTTTATTTTGAGCATTACCATCAGCTCCAGCTTTCAACAAAAGTTCGATTATTTCTTTATGCTTATTATATACGGCTCTTGTTAAAGGAGTCTCTAGATAATTCTTCTCCACAAGATTAGGATTTGCTCCCTTCCTTAATAATAGTTCTACTAAGTCTTTATTCTTTTTATCTACAGCAATAAGTAACGCTGTAGAACCATATAAACTTTGAGCATTGATGTCTGCTCCAGCCTCTAGTAAAAGCTCTACTATTTCTTTATGATATTTTACTGTAGTGTTACCAGGTGAAGCTGCCATTATTAATGATGTCCACCCATTTTCCTCTCGAGCATTTATTTGTGCTCCTGCTTGCAATAAAATTTTTACTATTTCTTTGTGACCGTTAGATACTGCGCTCATTAAAGCTGTATATTTTTTATTATCTTGAATATCTATTTGAGCTCCTGCTTTTAGTAAACTTTCTACTACTTCCTTATGTCCTCCAGTAGTAGCATTCATTAAAGCTGTCCGCCCCTCATTATCTCGAACATTTACCGAAATTCCCGCTTGTAAGAAAAGTTCTATCACTTTCTTATAGCCCATACGCGCTGCTTGCATAAAAGCAGTAACGCTCATCTTTGATTGAAGAGCCGCACCTTTACTTAATAACAGTTCAACCACTTCGATATGTCCCCAATATGCCGCTCCAGTCAAGGCTGTCCACCCCAAACTACTTTGAGAGTTTATTGAAGCTCCTGCATGTAATAAAAATTCTACAACATTTTTATGGCCTGCAAGTGCAGCGCACATCAAAACAGTAATGTCAGTATTTGTAGGATTTTTTACATATTTACAAGTACAATAAAGATTTGCTCCTTGAGCTATTAATAACTCTACAAGCTTTTTATGCCCGTTATGTGCAGCTACATGCAAGGCTGTCTGTTGGATTATATCTTGAGCATTAATATCAGTCTCGTGACTTATCAATAACTCTGCCAGCTCTTTATTGCCACTCTGAGCAGCATAATGTAGTGCTGTCCAGCCGCTTACATTTTTAGTATTAACTTCAGCATCATTTTTTAGCAAAAGTTCTACTATTTGCTTATTACCTGAGCGTACAGCCCATATAAGCGCAGTATCCCCTTTTTTATCTACAATACTAACATTAGCTCTTTTTTTCAAAAGTTCTTGTACACCTTCTTTATCTCCTTGATTGGCAGCTTTTATCAAAGCCGTTTGCCCGTCGCTATCTTGAGCATCAACATTAAGAAGTTCGCCAGTGATCCTGATTTCTTGCGCTTTATTGCTCGGGCTTTCTACGACAGGAGATATAGGTAAAGAAGAAGCTCGTAAAGAAGATGGAGAGGCCTGCTTACCCTGTTCTGTTTCTTGAGTAGAAGAGATAACATTTTTAGCATTATCGTTCGTTTTGTCTTGCGCATACTTAAACAAGAGAGATACCACATCTTTATGGTGATTTTTCTCAGCATCTGCTAAAGCAGCATGATCCCTAGCTCCTTTTTCTAAAAGCACTTGTGCAACTTCTTTGTGCCCATATTGAGCAGCAAGCCTTAAAGCCGTATAGCCATTATTATTTTGTATGGTAAAATTTGCTCCTTTACTTACCAATAAGATGACAACTTCTTTATGACCATTATATGAAGCACTCATTAAAGCAGTGTTACCGGAATCATCTTGCATATCAAGCACAGCTCCTTTATCTAACAACTCTTGTACGAGCTCTTTATGCCCATACCTAGCTGCGTTTATTAAAGCCGTAAGATTATTATTAGCTTGAACCACTTTATGCAGGCTTTGTATCAGAGGAGCACCAACATTGCCACTTGAATTATCTTCTTTTTCCTTCTCCATAGCATTCATTAAAAAGAAGAATCCTATGCCATAAATAAAAAAAACTTTTTTTGATACCATCATCAACCCCATGAGCTCACACTATACACAATTGTTGTACCCAAGCTATCAAAACAAGAAAAAAAGACAAGCTAAAGACTGTAGTGGAGTGTATTAAAAGTATTGGTTAATTAACCAATAACTTTCCCCATTATTATTGGCTTTTGCTGTGCGTATAGCCAACATATTCTCTGTATTTTTTTCAAGCTACCAAGCTTCAGGTAATTTAAGTCGCTTTTATATCATAGTCCGATGTGAACTTTTTACCTCGCCAGAGCCTATCAGGAGATCTTGATCAATTGCATCTTTATAATTGAACTGATGCATATGTTTTGCTATGTATTGATGATATTTTTTAGCTCCACATTCATGATTTGTACGGTTTTCATCATAATGTGGTTTTCGAGATCTTGTATTACGACATCATTAAGGCAATATAAGCTGAACAAGAAAAATTTGCTTTTCCAATTTTTAATATATTGTATTATTCTTAGTAGCTAAAAAAGATTGAAGTAAATAATTTTAATGCTTAGGATGTATAAGGTAAGAAATCTTGTTGAAAATTTGTAAGCGGATATGATATATAAAAGCTTATGTTAACAAAGACTTAAAAACGGTTTTATATACTTACTTTTTCTTGAAAAATAAGTCTAGCTCAGGTTTCACAAATGAGCATATTTTGCATTTTTTATGTAAGCAATGTGCTTATTAAATTTATATTTGAAAAATAATTATGCTAAAACTTGTAAATTTATTATTTTTTGATTATCCTTAAAATTAAGGGATGGTTCAAAGTTTACCAAATTAAGGGAAGGTAAAGCCATGGTAAAGATTAACGCTTATTCTCTACATTTTCTCATTTGCTTAGTTGTAAGCATTGTATTAAGTCAAAATTGTGCGGCTATGCAAAGAGTGCAAGGTGAAGTCGCTACAATGAGAGCTTCTGAAAATCGTGCCCCATCTTTTTCATGGGCCAAAGCATGGAGTATGTTTTGGAATGAATTAAATGAAGCAGCTGATATGCCTACCGCTTCCTATAAGGGTCCCGGATCTACCTCACAACCAATACCAACTGCTCAGAAACAGGCAGCGCCAGTTAAAAAGGATCAAGAAAAAGATTCTAAATCAAAGAATGTAAGGTATGAATTTTCTGATGAAGAAGAAAGTTCAGAAGATTCGCCAAGTGGCTCTCCTATTGCGACTAAGCTTCTTGCAATTGAGTACAAAAAAGATAAGAAAGCTAAAAAAGATTAGTTATTTAAAGTAACAGAATACTTAAGAAAGATTAGCGTAACCAGTAGAAGCTTTTTTTAGGGCCTCTAGGCATTTGCAGCTATCACTATAGGCTAGTTTTAGCAAGGTTACAAACCCAATCATACTTGCGGCATAAATTAGTGGGCTATATAGTTTTATATCTGCAGATTCAGCCCTTTGCATAACTGTTTGGGTTGCTATTTGTACTCGTTTAGCAGTAAGAAACATCTGTATAGCGGCTACTATTAAGGTAATAGTGCTAGCACCATGGCCAATTGCTTTAAGCCACTCATGACCTCTGTTTACGGAAATAATAGGTGGTTTTTGCTCTTTACCAGGCTTTTTCGCATAAGAAGGTAATGCTAGAGAGATAACTGCAAAAAAAATTAGAAGCACAAAACTAGATCTTTTCATAACTGTTCCCCCCTCAAAAAGCTCAATGCTAGAAGCTTGTTCTTACTGTTCCCTATTACTTTGTTTATACCATTTCTTGTCTTTTCCAGTCAAGAGTAATAAAAAGAGCGTAGTTATTACGGCCAAAGTGATTATTCGCTAAAAGATTTTACTGTTCTTAAAGAGCTTAAAGGCATAAAAGTTGTGCTCAATTTGCTAAAAATCTTGGACAAATTCAACATTGAATATCGAATTTGTCCAAAAATATTGAAAACGGCTTCCTAATTTGAGATGTCGACTAGTGCTGTTTCGTAATCTAGTTCATTGTCAGCTGCTGAAAGATAAGGCTTCAATTTAGGATCTATTGCACGAAGCAATTCTTCAAGTCGTTCAATTGTAGGCATATGTTTTGCTTGCTCATATTGAGCATAGTCATTAACAGATTTGGAATTCAAATTTTTAGCTACTTCCTCTTGCGTTAAACCTCTTTTATGACGTTGTCGTTTGAGCATTAAAGATAATACTATTTTTGGACAATTTGAATCTATAAATAACTGATTGTCAGATAAGCTGACTGTAACAGAAAATGCTGGATCATTGACTAAAGACTCAAGAGCATCTTTAACCATTTCTGGTAGTTCTTCTTTAGTTTCAGCTTGAGTCACAAGGTCTAAAAGTGGGACTTCAGCCAACCAAAATGCGCTTTTTTTGCTTTTCCAGATTCTTCCTTCTAGTCTCATTATTTTCTCCTTTTGTTATTCTTTGCAGTATTGAGGATCTTTTTGGCAAGATATTCATCAATTTCATTATGACGGGGTATTTGTTCTGTTACATCTCCGTTTGTCTAAACATCATGTTTACCACCATGTCTGAGAAAATACCACCCTAATTTACTTAAAGATCAAGAAAGCCAGTGGCTTTAGCCAGTTGGATGAATTGATTCCTTATGCTATACTTTATACGAGAAGCTTAAGGAGAAAAATATGCTTTTGACCTATAAAATAAAGCATTATAGAGATTTAGACCAAGAGCTTATAAAAGCAAGGCTTATTGCTCAATTCGCTCTTGAGACTAAAAGCAGGTCTTCTAAAGATGTTAAAGATATTGGCCTTCCTTCTGCTATCTCTAATCAAATTCTTAAAAAATACTCCAACAATAAAACAATAAAGCGTATTCGTAAAGTTGTGCTTACTGTTCCTGGTCAAGGTATTAAAGCAGATAAAGATAACCATATCATTACCATTACTTGTCTTAAACTTAAGCTTGCTTACTTCTTTGCCAATTCTTTCTCTAAAATTAATCAGATTGAGCTTGATCATACCTACGCTTATGTTACCGTTTTTATAGAAGAAAGAGCTCAAATAGAAGCAAGCTCATATGTAGGCGTAGATCTTAATACTCTTGGTCATTGTGCAGTTATGGCTGATCCTCTTACTGGCAAAGTACTCAAACTTGGCAAAAAAGCTGCTCATATCAGAGCAAAGTATGCCAATCAGCGTAGACATCAGCAAAAGAAAGGAAACTATAAGAAGCTTAAAAAAACAAAAGATAAGGAAAGAAGAATAACAAAGGACATGCTCCACAAAGTAAGCAGAGCATTAGTAGATTACGCCTATGAGCATAAAGTAGGCATAAAGTTAGAGAAGTTGAAAGGAATAAGGAAAAGAAAGACAGCACACTCATTTAAGCACTTCTTGAACAGTTGGGCATACTATAAGCTTGATAGCTATATTGAGTATAAGTCCAAGCTGCTAGGAGTACCGGTTATGTATATAGATCCTCGTTATACCTCCAAGGATTGTAGTAAATGTCAGCAAAGAAGTAACCGGCATAAGAAGGTATTTAAGTGTCGAGAGTGTGGACACGTTGACCATGCTGATGTCAATGCTGCATTCAATATAGCATTGCGTCACTAAGCATGTTCATTTGAGTATAGACAGAGTTATACTCAAGAGGCTCACTGAAAGTCTTACGGAGCTCTGCTGATAATGCCAGTAACTCCCAAACCGCAGGGCTTTAGCCCGGCGTTATTCAGTTTTTACCGGCTTTTAAGGGCATATCAAGAAAAACTAAAGTTTTGTTTGTATCTTTAGTTTATGAGTAGTATGCTGAAGAAAAGGTAAGATTATTTATATATGATACGTTAATGGCTAAAAAACTTCATGGTTCCCAGCATGGGATAACGCTCAAAAAGCAGTATGGTCAGCATTTTTTGCGAACACAATCGGTAGTAGATCATATGCTTTCTCAGGTACACTTTACTTCTGAAAGCTCGGTATTTGAAATTGGCTGTGGTGACGGCTTTCTTTCACGTGCAATTGTGCAGCAGCCGCTCAAGCGTTTTTGGATCTTTGAAATAGATCATCAATGGGCAGAGTATGTGCGTAAAACATATCCTGATGGGCGAATGACTATTTTTGAAGAAGACTTTTTACAAATTGATTTTAAGCGTTTTGAACCTTTTAAGCCCTGGATCTTGCTTGCTAATCTTCCTTATCAAATAACGTTCCCTATTCTATATAAGCTTCAGCAGCATAGAGAGCTACTCCAAGAGGGTGTTATTATGGTCCAAGAAGAGGTTGCTCAGAAGATAGTAAAGATGCATGGAAGAGGATATGGGTTCCATTCGCTCTTTTTACAACGCTATTTTGAGTGGAAACTTCTTCAAAAAGTACCTCCAGGAGCTTTTTATCCACCTCCTAAAGTTGATTCACGACTTTTATATTTTAAACCAAAAATAGAAGTAGAACCAATTCATAATGAAGCTGAATTTTGGCAGTTTATTAAACGCTGCTTTCAGCAACCGCGACGTACTCTTAGAAATAATCTGCAAACGTATCACTACGATCTTACTAAGGTTCCAGAGGTGCTGCTCATTGCACGAGCTCAGCAGCTTTCTATGAAGGACCTTTTAGAACTCTGGAACCTTTTACAAACAGTCTAAGTTATTTATAAGCATTTGGATCGGTTGCCGCTTGAAGTTTCATATATTCATCTCGATAACGAGGATTATATGGATGAAAATAAAGAGCTTTCTTTTGAAGATCTGCAAATTCACAGCGACTCATAAACGGTAGTTTTATTTTTATACCAGAACATTTATCGGTAACAAACGTATAGCCGTTTTCAAGACGCACATCCACAACCATATGACGAGAACAGTGTGGATGTGCGCGAGCTGCGCAAATAAAGAGTGGTGCAAGAACACCAAATGGTAACGGATAAATACTTAAATTCTTTCGATAATTCTGGAGAGACCATCCAAAGAACCAAAATTCAAAGTGCCCGGGCGATTGATTAATAACTTTTCTGCGCAATGATTGCTTACAAGGATCTTCAAGCGGTTGTCCAAAAAGCTTAATTTCAATCTGTGTAAGGCATTCTGGCAGGCATATATTAGCGAATGTACGCACAGGGCGATGGCCAGGCACAGTTATATCCAACAATTGTACAAGATCCGATTTAGAGTAAAGATGATAAATATTTTTAAATAATGGATATTCAATGAGCTCCATAGAGCGTACAGAAACAGGCGCTCCTAAAAGAATAACTTCATCTATATAAAATGAATCTTCAGAAAAGTCATTATGCCGTATAGCTGTTAGGTTGAGTACTACATTAGCACCATGACTATATCCTACAATACGGACTTTAGGAGTGCGCCCTTGAGCATGAAAGTGAGCAAGCTCTTCTTTGATCTGTTTATAGAGAATCCGCGCTTCAAAATATCTTCGTTTATAGCTTACTAGTCCTGTCCAGCCAAAAGTGTAATACCAGTTTTTCACGCCAGGTCCTTGGCATTGTTTAAGCGTAGTATCAAAAAGAGTAGCAAATGCATATGCTCCCGGAGGTGTAGAACTACGAGAACTAATGCGCTGTAATCCTAAACCTTGAATAGCTTGCATAGTAAAAAGGTACTTATCATTTCTTATTTTTACAATATCTCTTTCATACCGAGTTCCTTCTATTTTATCGTGTAACAAAGGACCAAAAAGTTTTAACGATAGATGAGACCGTAATCCAACTGCACCATGTACAAAAATGTTTATCCATTCTTCTCGGTGCTCATATGCACAAAGTTTTACTGTACTTAAAGAAAAAATAAGTATATGCCACTTTTTCATGACTTTCTCCCCCTTTTATTACTTATTATTATACAATTATAAATTTTAATTTGTGAAGAGATCTGTTTAAAAAATTCCATTGTATAATCTTAGCCTTGTTGTAAAGAGTATTCTTGTTATCTAGAAGTTATATACGCTATCCTTTCTACAAAGGAGGATATAGTATGGCAACAACTGTGTGGCAAACTATAAAAGCGTATGCTACGTTAATTGCGCACTTAGCGCGTGTATTTTTCCAACTTCTTTATGGAATTTGGAAATTATCAAAATTAAAAAAAGCTCCTGTTACTATCTTTGGTGGAACGCGACTACAATCTGATAGCATTTATATGAAAAAAGCGCAAGAGCTAGCTAGAATGCTTGCTTCATATGATATACCTGTGCTTACAGGTGGCGGACCGGGGATTATGGAAGCAGCAAGTTGTGGAGCAGCTATGCGTAAAGGGCAGATAGTGACGACTATTGGTATAGGAGTTAAAGGGCTCAATGACCCTTTACCTTTTAATAAATGTGTAAAAGATACTATTCAAATGGACTACTTTTTTGCACGTAAGTGGCTCTTGGTAAAATATTCTATAGGCTTTGCAGTATTCCCCGGAGGCTTTGGAACGCTTGATGAATTGATGGAACTCCTTACGCTTATTCAAACAAATATGAGGCCAAAAGCGCCCATTGTGCTTATTGGAGTAGAGTACTGGAGGCCCTTTATGGATTGGATAAAGCATTCTGCACTAAAACATGAACTTATTAGTAAAGAGGATGCAGCTCTTTTTTCTATTACCGATGATATAAAGGTGGCATTTGAGCACCTTAATGCACATTGTCAGAGGAAGCACTTTTCTGTTTTTGGATAAGCGCTTTTCCTATCCCTATTGCAAGAGGTGCAATCATTGCAGCACTAGTAATTGAAAGAAGTCGATTGCTTACAAGAGGATAAGCAGAACTTTTTCTATTAAGAAGTTTATGCCATAAGACCTGCCCATCACCGATAACATTATGCTGTGTAATGGGAGTAAAGCCATAGAGTGTTTCTCCTACAAGACGAGAACAGCGTAAAAATTTAAGCATAGTAAGAGTAGTTTGCGCAATACTCATTGGCTCTGACATACCGGATGCTTGTCTTTCTCCTAAGTGATAAAGCTCTTTCATAAAAGGCAGAGGTTGTTGCCAGCTTGTTGCTGGCTGAGTAGTGGGTATATACTGTTTTTCTAAAAGACTAAGAAGATATAACTGTACCTGTGTTGATGCAATGCCAGCAAGTGGTCCTGCTCCAGTTATAAGCATATCTGCAAGTCTGGAGCGAGAATGCTGACTATAGTATGATGCTCCTACCCAGGGCTGTAGTAGTTTAACGGGCCCAGACTGCGGTGTAACAGTAAAACGAATAGGATCGCCTGTAATAAGCTTATTCGTCACTGAATGTCCAAGCTCATGAGTTGCTGTGCTTATGTATTCAAGAATATTATGTGCAACTAGCGCTAGTGCTGTTCCTGCTGTAAGAGAAATAAAGCGATCAGTAAAAGACGCAGCAGATATCGAAGAGACTATACATGTAAACAGTGCTATTTGGAATAATTTTCTTATATGTTTCATAATTATACACTTTTTATTGCTTATAGTTTTTACATTTCTAGTAATGGTACAGTAATTATTATGGTAAAGCAACAGGTGTTACCCCTGAGAGGTACAGAAAATACTTATGCTTTAGGCGATAAGGAGAGGTGCTTATTCAGAAACTGTATAAAGTTGTTAACAGACGTAAATTCATAGCCATAAATCTGAGCTTTCTTTGCTTCTTCTATGTTATCTTCACCGTTATCTATAAAAATAACTTGTTTATGTGCTTGTCCTTGTTTGTTTAGATAGTCTTTAAAGCCCTTATAAAATAAAAATGAGGGCTTGGCTGCAAAATTATTATCTTTTGAAGGAATATAAACGCCATCAAAAAGCTCTTTTAGTAGAGGAAATTTTTTATAAAGATGTTCAAGTGATTGAGCCCAGATATTAGAGAGAATAGAGAGTTTATATCCTTCTTGTTTAAGTTTTTGCAAGATGGGAATAAGCTCTGTATTAAGATGCTGTGCTTCCATCATATGGGCAATGAGATTCTCAAAAGGAATAACTTCAGGATATCCATTGTTACGCAAGTATGCAAAGATATACTCAGTAGATACTGAACTTCTTAATAATTTGTATAGATCGTACCAAAGCGATGGCTTGATAAGCAGAGAAAAGGGCGCACATCTAAAAAAGTCATTCCATAAAAGCTTTATAATAGCATGATAATCAGGAATAAGTACTACATTATGAAGATCAAAAGCAAATACCGTTGTATCAGGAGACAGTTGCTGAGACAAAGAGAATTCTGACTTATTGCTTTTATAAAAGTACCATAGTGTACAACCTAAGAGAATAACAGCAAGAAGCATTTTTTTCATGGTATTATGAACCTGAGCTACCTTCTAGCTCTTTTTTAAGCACCTTTTTATCTACTTTGCCTGTTGCAGTTACTGGTAGTTCGCGTTTGATAATGAATCTTCGAGGAACTTTATAAAATGCTAAATTGCGCTTACACAGTGCTTCAAGTTCTTTAATGAGTGCTTCCTGATTCTCTTCTTTACTTCCTACAAATGCTATTGGCAGCTCTTCATCATTCTCTTTAAAGCCTACTACGCCTGCTTGTAATACGCTTGAATGGCTCAGAAGAAGATTCTCTATTTCTTGAGGATATATTTTAACTCCCTTATTGCTAATGAGATCTCGTTCTCGGCCTGCAAGGACAATTTTGCCGTTTTTATCAATGTATGCTAGATCGCCCGTATTGAGCCATCCATCTTTGAGTACTTTTGCTGTAGCTTCTGGTGCATTATAATAGCCAAGCATAATGTTGTCCCCTTTTACCCACAGTGTACCTATGTCTCCAGAAGGAATCTCATTGCCTTGTTCATCACGTAGTGAGCAGCTAATGCCAATAAATGGTTTGCCGACGGTACTGGTAGGTTGTGTATAATCATCTACATCAACGCAAATAAATGGCGATGTTTCTGTAAGACCATATCCATTACCAAGCTTTCTACGATAGAGCAATGAGAAAAAAGAGCGTATTTTATCGGATAGTGCATCACCACCTGAGATAAAATAACGTACACGACCAAAATCTATTGTTTTCATAAGAGCAAAAAGACCAAAAAGAGCGGGAACTGCTACAATCATGGTAGGTTTATGTGCAATACCCCGTAAAAGATTTGTCCTATCTATTTTAGGAATGATAATGGCTGTTGAACCAACAACCGTGTTTGCCCATACACACGTATTTTGAGGAAGACTATGGAAGAGCGGAAGAGGACAAAAAACTTTATCTTGAGGACCTACATCAAACCGAGCAATACCCTGAATGGTATTAATAATAATATTACGTGAGCTGAGCATAACTCCTTTGGGAAAGCCGGTAGTTCCTGAAGTATAGAGAAGAGCAGCAACATCGTTTTGATCACGCTTTGGTAATACAATTTTAGGAAATTCATCAGGTAAGGGCCCTGTTTTTTCAATATCGCTTATAAGAGGAGGAAATGTGTCTAAAGGACGGGACTTAAGTTTCTCTAGTAACGTGGGAGATATAATGATAACAGCAGGTTGTGCATCATCTATAATGTGTAACAGTTCTGCCTCTTGTAAAAAAACATTAAGTGGAGCAACAATAGCACCTGCGTGCCAGACACCAAAATAGGCTATATAAAATTCTATAGAATTTTCATAGTAAATAATAACCCTATCGCCAGGTTTCACTCCTAAAGAAGTAAGCTGATTGGCCATCTTTAGTGAGCGCTTATAGAGCTCTCCATAAGTTATACTCTCATCATTGCAGATAAGAATAGTATTTGTTGGCCATTTTTGAGCAGCATGCTGTAAAAGAGCGTTAACATCTATGAGCTCTCCATTGATAGTAAGTGATTGATAGAGCTGATCAAAGCGCTGTTTTTCAGTCATTCTACTCTCCTGTATATCATTCTTCGTATTTTATAACATTTACGGGGCATGCACAAGCAGCATCTTTTATTTTTTGGCAGTACTTTTTAAGATCTGCATCTTTTTTTACATGCGATAGATCAGTAACTTCAAACACTTCAGGAGCAATAAATTCACATGCTCCACACGTGATACATCCTGGATCGATAACTACTTTTTTCATTTTTAACTCCAAGAAGCGCGAAAACTATGCCTTTACAGGCACATTAGTCTTTGTCTACATCTATAGCCGACAAAAAGAGAGCGCTTGTTAAACAATTATAACGGTAACCTACATGAATAAGCATACAATACTTACGGCTTATATCTTACTACTCTGTAGCTTACTCAATACTATAAAACTTAGTATAATTATACTATATAATTTTCTTTCATACTAACGGAGATATATGGGTAACACCGGCTTCTTACTTACCATAGAGGGTATCGATGGTTCTGGCAAGAGTTCAGTAGCACGAGCGCTTTTTGAAGAGCTTTCAAAGTGTCAGTATCCCGTGCTGCTTACTAAAGAGCCCGGAGCAACAGCGCTCGGAAAACAGTTGAGAGCGTTGCTTCATGAACGGCCATTTGCAGTTTGTTCAGAAGCAGAATTTTTGCTTTTCGCTGCAGACAGAGCGCAGCATATGTGTGAGGTAGTAGAGCCTGCATTATCGCGAGGAATGATTGTTATTTCTGATCGCATGGCAGATTCTTCACGTGCGTACCAGGGATTTGGCAGAGGGCTTGATGAACAGTTTATTGCTCAGGTAAATGCATGGACAATGAAAAGTAGAGTTCCTGATCTTACTCTGTACATTAAAGTTGATTATCCTACTGCTCAAGAACGGTTACAAAAACGGAATGAAGTGATGACCTCTTTTGAAAAAGAAAAAGCTACTTTTTTTGAGCGTATTATACATGGCTTTGAGACAATCTTTAAGGAAAGAACAAATGTTATAACTATAGATGGTACGCAGCCCTTAGAAAGTGTAATACGAGAAGCGATTTCACATGTACTTTCTGCTTTAAAAGCTCGTAAAGGTTCTTTATGATACAGCTTCATCCTGCTTATTTATACGTAGGGCCATCACACAAGATAAAAAAAGCATGTAAAGAATTTATAAAAGGTATTTTATGCTCTCAAAATACCTGTAATAGCTGTTTTACCTGTAGAGGAGTTGAAGATGAGCAACACTATTTAGTTCGGTGGATAACTCCAGAGACTGGTTATACACTTGCAACGCTTGATATGATCTTTAAAACACTCGCTTTTGCTTTAAATGAAAATGAACATCTCTTTTTTGTGCTTAATCAGGCAGAGCTGTTAACACCTGCATGTGCTAATAGCATGCTAAAGTCTCTTGAGGAGCCTCCTCGAGGATACCATTTTATACTACTTGCAGAACGTAGAGAAGGCATTTTACCTACTATTAGCTCTCGTTGTATCTTGAAGGCTTTTGATTCATCTTTGGGTACTGATACATACTCATTACTTCCATTCTTTACAAGTACGCAGATACAACTTGCTGAGTTTAGTAAAGAGCTTGAACGAATAAAAGTAGGTGAATGGGACATGCTCGATTTTCTTGATCAAGTCTATAACTATTGGACAACTGCTTTAAAAGAAAGTATTAAGAAACAAGATAAAGATAAAGCTGGTTTTGCTTCCTCTGTTATAGAACTTTTAGATAATGCCCGCGCCTATCCTCCTATGCCAGGAAGTTCAAAGATATTTATAAGAAACCTTTTCTTACGTTATACAGCTCTTCTTATATAATAAGAGATCTTTAGATAGTACCTTAGATGGTAAGTTTAAACGATTCAAGGACTGTATAGCGTGTGCCTTTGGTATGCAATTCTGATTGTTGTAGCGTAAATTCTGTTACGATCCACGTGTTTTGCTCAATAGTTATAGTGTGTATTATTTCTTGTAGCTTCTGTGTAGCAAGTATTTTTTTAAGGCGAAAGAGTGTTATGTGCGGTTTGAAGGCCCGTTCTTCTTGATAACCCAAGCAGGTATGAATCAAGTGTGTTAGCTCGTGTAGGAGTGGTGAGCAGAGGGTAAGCCACAGAACATGAGGATGTCTCCATGAATTTACTTCTAAAGTACCAAGAGATGCTATAAATTGACTATACTTAATAGTTGCAAGCTTTTGTATGATTTCTGACAATTCCTGCTCATCTTTATTGCCAAGAAACAGTAAGGTACTATGCAATTGCTCTGGCTTTACTCGAGTGCCAATAAAAAGATCTTGGGATAGAAGAACTTTTTCAATACGAATGATTTGTTCTATAACAGGCTCTGGCAGTTGAATGCTAACAAATAGTCTCATGGTTTTTATGATGCTCAAAATGAAAAAGATTTTCCTCAAGAATACCATAATGAGCAAGTACTTCAATGAAACAAAATAGTATGGTAATCATATTTTTATTTACAAAAGAGGGGTAAACACAATACACTGGAGAGCACAGAACTAGAAAAGCCAGAGGAAGGTAATGTATAAAGTTGTGCTTATGGGCCTTATAGTATGGTATGTGCCTTTTATAAAGAGTGATAATAAGGCTATATTACAAGCTATGGGTGCTTTTGATCTTGTAAAGCTTGAAGCTGAACTCATCAAACAAAGTTCTTTAATGAAGAATATAAAGAAAGAGTTTTTAAAAGTAGCTGATGATATTATTATGCAGGAAGCAGAAAATAATATATGGCACCGCAAGTATGATGGTATTGCTCGTATTGTTATAAGTATTCCTCTCTTATGTGCTTCATGCTACTATTTTTCAACTATTCCTTTTACTAAAGCACATCCGTGGTATAAGAATATTGATGCATTTTTTGAAGGACAAGCAGTAATAGAAGATAGTCCGCAAACACAAGTATCTGTAAATACTACGCTTGTTGCAGCTTCGGGGATGCTTGCCGGATATGGTCTTGCTCATTTTGTACAAGGCATGTTCAAACTCTGGCAAGATAGCCCTCGCTATACTAAAGCACTTGCAATGAAGACACTTATCCAAGAATGCCCAGAAGCAAAATGTATAGATCTTAGTGAGGATGAATCGTGAAATGGTTTATAATGCTCTTTTTATATATGAGTTCGTGGCCTCTTTGTGCCTTTGATTCTCTTACACGAGCAATACAAGAGGTTAATAGAGAACAAGTTGAAAGTGAATTTAAAATATTGTGTTCACTCAAACGGGATAAAAAAAGAGAACTTATTAATATTATTGACCGTATTATTGAAGTAGAACGTAATAAACCGTGGTATGCAAGAAAAGGACCGCTCTTAGAAGGGGCCTGTGGCCTAACGCTACTTTATTTAGGTATACAAGTATTTTCTTCTATGCAATGGTTATATAAGGGGATGAATCTTGCAGAGTATTCATTTTTTGATGATCCTTTATCTGCAAATATATGGGCTTTTTTTGCTGGTGATAGTACCGTAGAAGTACCGCAGCCACATAGGTATAATACACTTATAATAGCACTTGCAGGAGTAAGTTTTGCTTATGGTAGTATGCTTATACAATCAAGTATTCAGCAGCTTTGTAGTCTTAATGAGCGGTATATAAATGCTCTTGCAATAAAAGCACTTATGAACAATGCAAAAGAAGCAGTTCCTGCAGCTCATCCACCTTTAATAACAGCAAGAGGAATAAGCCGAGCTACTCTTTGAGCAAGATGAGCATGCTCCACTACTTGTACTACATCATCAACATCTTTGTAAGCAAGAGGAGCTTCTTCTGCTAGGCCAGGATCTGATTCGCAACGGATAAGTATACCTCGTGCTTCTAATTCTTGGCGTAGAGTACTGCCACGCACTGATTTCTTTGCTTTCATACGTGACATCTTTCTACCTGCACCATGACAGCACGATCCGAATGCGTGCTCCATACCCTTTTCTGTTCCTACAAGCACATATGATGAAGTGCCCATAGTGCCAGGGATTAATACAGGGTGTCCTGTAGCTTGATATTCTGAGGGTACTTCAGGTCTATGGGGACCAAAGGCTCTGGTTGCGCCTTTTCTGTGTACAATAACTTCAGTAAGTTTTCCTTCTATGAGATGCTTTTCTTTTTTGCCAATATTGTGTGACACATCATACACAGTCCTGAGGTTAACAGTTGATCCAAGAACTTTCTTGAATGTCTCACGGGTCCAATGGCCAATAACATGTCTATTTGCCCAAGCAAAGTTAGCAGATGCACACATTGCTTTATAATAGTTTTGTCCTTCTTTTGAAGTGAAAGGAGCACATGCAAGCTCTTTATCTGGTAATACTATATTCCATCTATCAAGCTGAGGAACCATTTCTCGTACATAATCAGTACACGTTTGGTGCCCTAACCCTCGAGAGCCGCAGTGAATCATGACAGTGACCATTCCTTCTTCAAGACCAAAGACACGAGCAACGTCTTTATTATAAATCTCTTTAACTTCTTGTACTTCAAGAAAGTGATTTCCGGATCCTAAAGTGCCTAGTTGATCGTGCCCTCTATTTTTAGCTTTATCGCTTACCATAGCTGGATCTGCTTCGCGCATGCGACCACTTTCTTCACAATGTTCAAGGTCCCCTGGCAATCCATATCCTGCACCGAGCATATGATAAGCACCATCTCTGAGCACTTTATCAAGCTCATTTCCTTTAATTTTAAGTCTGCCACCACGACCGACTCCAGAAGGTACTGCATAAAACAGCTCAGTTGCTAACTTATCGAGATACTTTTTTATCTCTTGTGCTGATATACTTGCTGCAAGTAATCGTACTCCACAATTAATATCATAACCAATGCCACCTGGTGAGATAACTCCCTTTTCTACAGATAGTGCAGCAACACCGCCGATAGGAAAACCATACCCTTGGTGAATGTCGGGCATTGCAAGCGCATATTTTTGAATACCTGGCAAAGTAGCTACATTAACAATTTGTAGCAATGAAGAGTCTTCTAAAACATCTTGGAGCATAGTTTCGCTCAGAAAAACGCGTGCAGGAACTCGCATGTCTTGTCTGTAGGTACGCGGTATCTCAAATAGTGCATTGTGAACTTTAATTAAGTCATGAATAGTTGGTAGCGAATACATAGTATATCTTTCTTCATATATCAAATACAATAGTTACTTGCCAGACACCCTCTATCTCTTGCATTTCAAGGTCGTGATAGGTGACTGCTTTGATTTCTACTTCTTCAAAGCCTGTTATCTCTACTCCATAAATAGTGCTTGCAAGCTCTGTGTCATTAAATGTTTTAAAGCGTGTATCAAAATACGCTTCATTGTGTATATCTGAAAGATAAAGGCATTCAGAAAGAAAATCAATAAGCAATAATTCTCTATTTGCAGAATGTACAACAACTTCATGTTCAGCTGTAAAGTGACGGACTTCAGGCAGCTCTCCTTTGTAGGTAATACGAGGTCCTTGTGGTTTGATACTACTAAACATACCCTTGAGAGCATTACGAAAAAGTTCTTGGAGTGTAGTTCCATAAGCTCGTATTTTAAGATCTGCAGTATGAGGAACAATTTCAAATTCTTGTACCATATTTTCTCCCTTTTTGTACCAGATGGTACCATATTCCTTGTGCTTATAGCAAGTGCTATGCAGAAGTAGTGCGTTTATGTCGTTCTAGCTGTGCTCAACTATGATTTTTCAAGCGATAATAGAAAAGCTTTGCTAACTCAGTGATTATAAAGTAAGAGCACACTATAGATATAATAATAAAGTACTCCGTTTTTGTTGGAGCATGAAGGTGAAAAACTTGTTGCCCCCAGCTTGTAAGAGGAATAATAAGTGTAAGAATAAAAGCTATGACTGAAGAAAGCATGAGCGTGCGTGAAGGTGCCGTAGCTTTATAAAAAGGTTGTTTTGTGCGGATAGAAAAAATAAGAACAAGTTCTGTGAGGATACTTGCAATAAACCAATTCGTTTGTAAAACAAGTGCTCCTTGTCGGTAAAAAAGACCAAATATAATAAAATCAAAGATAGAGCTTATAAGTCCTAACACAATCATCATAAAAGTAAGTGTTTTAAGATTAAAAGCAGTAGGCTTTTTTACTTCTTTGGGCTCTACTGTATCAGTTGCTATAGAAATCATAGGGAAATCAGAAAGGAGATTAACAAGCAAAATTTGTAGCGGAAGCATTGGCAAGAAAGGTACAAAAAGTGAAGCAATAGCGATAGAATATGAGTTGCCGAAATTAGAGGATAAGGTAGCAAGGAGATATTTAGTAGTGTTAGAAAATATTTGTCTTCCCAAAATGATTCCTTCGATAATAACATTAAGACTCTTTTTAAGAAGCACAATGTCTGCATTCTCTTTTGCAAGATCACTTGCATGCTGAACAACAAGTGCTACATGAGAGCTTTTAAGTGCTGGTGCATCATTAATACCTTCTCCAAGAAATCCAACTGTGTTATATCTGCATAAAAGAGAAACAATGCGATATTTTTGTTCAGGAGTAACACGAGCAAATACAGTATAGTCTTTCACTGCTTGTTCTTGTTGAGCAGAAGAAAGTCCCTCAAACGTAGCTCCTGTAAGAGCACATTCAGGCGTAGTAGTAAGGCCAATATGCTGAGCGACTGCACAGGCGACTTCTTTACTGTCTCCTGTAAGCATTTTTATAATAATACCGAATCTTTGCGCTTGAGTTACTGCATGCATAGCACTTGATTTAATAGGATCATTAAATGCTATTACTCCTGCAAAGGTTAGGTCACAGAGCTCTTTCTCTATATCTTCAGCGAGCGTAGAAAGATGCTTATATGCAAGAGCAATACTGCGATTTCCTTGTTGAGCTTGAGATTGTATCCACTTTTCTAAAGCTTCTTGCTCTTTAAAAGGTTGTGTATGTGTAATGAGCTCTTCATAGGCGCCTCGTACAATAAGAAGATAATCATCATTTTTAACAAGAACGACATTGCGTCGTTTATGTGGATCAAAGGGAACTTCTTTTATACGTATATAATGATTTTCTTGCTCTTTATCTGAGTCTGTAGCTGCTGCCCATAATGCTTGATCAAACGGTTCAGTTACATGCTCTTTTTTAGAGGCTAAAAGAGCATGCAGTAGAAGAGGAGCTCTGTTAACGGGGTAGAGTTCTGTTACCGTAAGTGTATTTTCTGTAAGCGTTCCTGTTTTATCTGTACACAAAAGATTGATAGCGCCAAGATCTTCTATAGAAGAAAGACGTCTTACAACAACGTTATGATGAGCAAGTTGCAATGCTCCTTGTGAGAGCGCGAATGTGGTAACAGTAGGGAGAGCTTCAGGAGCAAGGCCTACTGTAAGTGCTAGAGCAAACAAAAGAAGTTGGGCCCAATCGGTATGCATGCCTTTAAGCAAAAAATGTGATACAAAAAGTGCAATAATAGTAATGAGAGCAGTAACAAGGAGGAATGTGCTCAGTTTGGCAAGATCTGTTTGAAAAGTACTTGTATGCTGTGCTGTTAAGCTAAGCGTGCTTATTGAGCCAAACACTGTTTGAGAACCTGTTGTTATAACTAGTGCAGTACTTGATCCAGAAGTAACAAGAGTACCCAAGAAACCTATATTAGTCCCTTCATAGACTGTTTGTGCAGAAGCTGGTAGAGGTGAAGCTATTTTTTGTACAGGTACAGATTCACCAGTAAGCGAAGATTCATTAACAGTAAGGCTTGTAGCAGTAAGGAATCGAACGTCAGCAGGTATCCGGTCTCCTGCTGCAAGGTGTAGTATATCACCAGGGACAAGCTCAGTGCTTTCAACAGATATAAAAATGCCATTGCGTAAAACGGTAACTTTACTTATAAGGTGTCTTCTCAAGAGCCTAAGTGACTGCTCTGCTTTATATTCTTGAAAAAATCCTAAGAAGCTATTGATAGCAATAGTCAGCAGAATAATGCTACCATTTGTAGCATCATGGACAGCAAACGAGATAATACCTGCTAGTGCTAGTAAGTAGGTAAAAGAGGTATTTATCTGACGAAAAAATACTCTATACCAAGAAGGTGATTTTTGCTCAATAGTATTAAGGCCATAAATCCGTTGGCGTTTAAGTACTTCTGCTTGAAAAAGTCCATCTTGCAAAGAAGTAGAGAACTCTTTTTCTAACGTATGTGGTGAAAAAGTTGTGTATTTATAGAGATTTACACTGTTCATTGCTATATCCTTAGTAAACTCTTTCATAGATAAAACGAATTTTCAGTATTTCTAATGATACGAAAAAGAAAAGTATAGAGTAAATCGTTACCTAAAAAATTGTTGTATCTTGTTGATTGCTTAGACACTGCTAGAATCAATGAAGTCAACAATCTCTTGACCTTGTAAAAAGGTTAAAGGTACAGTAAGCCCAAGATGTTAAAATCAAAAATACTAATCCGGGAGTACATAGCTTTTATACGAAGAAAGGTTTAACGAGTAAAAGGAGAACATGAAGAAACGTTTATTAGTCTTTTTGACTGGTATCTCATTTGAATTAGGCGCAAGCTTGCAAGATCACAGTCCTTCTTTTGAAATCTCTTTAGGAAAAGGAGATTCATATTTTGGAAGGTTTTATTGGCCATTAATAAACTCTTTAAGATATGGTAGGTTACCGTGGAGAGATAAAGAAGAGGAATGTCCAAAACCAGTTTCTGCATTTTATCAATTTTGTAAAGATCTTTATGAAGAGAATAGGCTAACAAATACAACGATTAAAAGTAGACCGTGTATTCCTCTTATAGTGCATCAAATATGGCTTGGTAGTCCCTTTCCAGAGAAATATAGAAAATGGCAGCAAACGTGGCAATCAATTCCAGGATGGGAATACAAACTGTGGACCGATAAAGATATAGAAAAGCTCAATCTCGTAAATAAGAGTATTTATGATGCATCTAAAAACTATGGACAACGCTCGGATATTGCACGTATGGAGATCCTTGAAAGATTTGGTGGCCTTTATGTTGATGTAGACTTTGAATGCCTTAATCCTGAAATGTTTACTACCTTACATAAAGCATATGATTTTTATGCAGGACTTGAGCCACTAGATTTGCGTAAAGTATCTGTAAATA
Organism: uncultured bacterium; assembly: GCA_963848965.1. Taxonomy (GTDB): domain Bacteria; phylum Babelota; class Babeliae; order Babelales; family Babelaceae; genus CAWKFG01. Next base: position 317,101 of record CAWKFG010000004.1, on the reverse strand, counting down.
ATGCTCTCATTGCCTCTGTTCCTGGTCATCCTATTGTAAAAGGCTATATAAAGAAATTAAAAAATAGGTGGACTCTATTGCGCTCTGGAGTAACGCAAGAGGAACAGAATATGATAATATTTAAAACTGGGCCTGCATTTTTAAGTGGTGTAGTTTGGGAATATGGGGTTAAGAGTCAACATAGAAATATTATCTTTCCTCCAACATTCTTTTATCCACTTGGTTTTCATCAAGCGAAACACTTAGGCTATCCTATAGCAACGGTATTAAAAGGCAAAGTTTCTAAACCTGAAACTCTTGCAATACATTGGTGGGCCGGTAGTTGGCGTAAACCACAAGCTCATGTACCAGAATTATAGATAAGAGTAAGAGAGCAGATATTTTCTGCTCTCTTTTTTTATATTTTTGGTTTTATTCTCTTGTCAGTAAAAATATCTTTCAGTATAGTATCATGTACTACCTATTATTTACATCTACACTGCAGAAGAAGCCTCAGTAGGTAAGGAGAGAAATACTAGTATGAGAGTTAGTAAAAGAGTGACAGTAGTGTTCCTTGTACAGTGGTGCATTGGAGTTCAAGCATATGATCTTACTGTTATAGGCCAGGTAAAATTTGCTGCAAGTCTTTCTCGTATTTCTCTTGGTATTGTTGAATGCCTTAAAGATGATCTTTCTATAAATGTTATTCCCACCCCTGGTGATTATGATCTGAGCGATATTCCATTGAGTGTGCAAACCATTCTTGTAAAGAAAGATAATCAGCCAGGTAAAGTAGCACTTTTAACCGATATTTTGTGGCATAAATTTGAAACGCCAGCAGATTATGTTCCCAATAGTCATATTAAGATAGCATATTCCATGATAGAAGGCAGTGCTATTCCTCGTGAATGGGTAGATATACTCAATAAGCGGTTAGATGCGGTTGTAGTACCAGATATATTTTGTAAAAAAGTATACATACATTCGGGTGTTACTATTCCTATCTTTGTTATTCCTTGTGGTATGTGCTCAGAAGATCTTTTTCAAAGGCCTTTGAAAGCAAAGCGTAATGTTCCCTTTACTTTTGGTGTTTCTGCTGAATTTGTAGACAGAAAAAATTGTATGCTGCTTATTGAGTCATTTGCACGTGAATTTGGCAATGATGAGCGAGTAAGATTAAAATTACAAGGACGTGGTGGCTATGCAGCGACTTTAAAAACGCTTATTGCTCGTCATAAGCTTACAAATATTGAAATTATAGACAAAGTGCTTACAAGAAAAGAATATGGAGATTTTTTAGCGTCTTTAGATTGCTATGTATTACTTTCAAAAGGAGAAGGTTTTTCACTTACACCGCGTGAAGCTATGGCACTAGGAATTCCATGTATTATTACTAACAATAGTGCGCAAAAAACTATTTGTGATACAGGACTTGTAAGAGCAGTGCCTGCTCTTATACAAGAACAAACGTATTATACCTGCTTTAATAAATGTGTAGGATATTATCTTAATTGTACTGTAGAAGACGCACAAAAAGCGATGAGAGAGGTATACAACAGCTATGATGCATATCTTGAAAAAGCACCTGCAGCAAGAAAATGGGCACAGCAATTTTTATATAAAAATTTGAAACCTCAGTATCTTACATTAGCAAAACCAGAAAAAATAGTATTAGCTGATGTGAATGCTATTGAAGGAAACACTTTGAAAACAAGTTGCTTAAAGCTCTATACAAAATATAAAACATTACAAAAGAGGAGAAGATGAAGCAGATAAAATTGTTATTATTAAGTAGTTTGATACTACCGCTCTATGCAAAATATGATGTGACAGTTGTAGGTCCTATGTTGTATGCAGATGGTTTAGGAAGGGCCTCTATAGCATTTATAGATCTTTTTAAAGATGATTTAAAAATGAATTTTGTACCAACTTCTAAGAATGTTAACTTTAAGGATGTTCCGTGGATGGTGCAAGTAGTAGCGCGTAATCCTGATAGAAGTCCAGGGAAAGTGAGCTTCTTCTTAGATGTATTATGGCATGTTACCGATACACCTGCTGATTATGTTCCTGATAGCGAAATTAAGATAGCGTTTTCTATGATAGAGTCTACTGCAATTCCTATACATTGGGTAAAAATATTGAATCAAAAGTTTGATGCAGTGGCAGTGCCTGATAAGTTTCTCTGCGAAGTGTATCGCAAATCAGGTGTAAAAATTCCTATCTTTGTGCTTCCTTGTGGTCTTTATTTAGATGAGTTTTTAGAAAAGCCTCTTAAAGAGAAAGCAAACGAAATTTTTACCTTTGGTATGTCTGCGGGTTTTCATTCAAAAAATAAAAATCACGAACTGCTCATTGATGCTTTTGCACAGGAATTTGGTAATGTTCCCGGCGTAAAGCTAAAGGTACATGGCAGATGTGGTAATGAGGAAATTCAAAAAAGAGTGCGTACCCAAATAGATAATCTTAAATGCAAAAACATAGAGTTTATAAATAAGAATCTCACAAGAGCTGAGTACTTAGAATTTATGGGCTCTGTTGACTGTTATGTTTTGCTTTCAAAAGGTGAAGGGTTTTCAATTACGCCACGAGAGGCGTTAGCAATGGGCGTACCATGTATTATTACCAATAACTCTGCACATAGAACTATTTGCGAAACTGGCTTTGTCAAGATAGTTGAAGCTCCTATTTCAGCTCCAGCTCATTATGTTCATTTTAAGACATTTTGTGGTTACAATTATAGTTGCACAAACAAAGAAGCTCGTAAAGCTATTAAAGAGGTTTTTGAGGACTATGAATATTGGCTTGAAAAAGCCCGAGAAGGAAGAGAGTGGGTTAAGCAGTATGAATATAGAAATTTAAAAAATCGTTACCTTAACCTCGTAAAGCCACAGAAAGTTGTACTTGATACCTATAATAGTATTGAGGAAGATTGTCTTATAACTAACTCAGAAAAGCTTTATAAGAAGTATTTAACTAATTATTAAGAGCTGCTTAAATTGAGTTCAGGTTAAGTATCCACTACATTTTTCCCGTAAGGGTTTGTTACTGAGAAGAATCTTATTGTTATAGCCTTAAAGCGATTGCATTGTCATAAGGTAACATCAGATGCTATCTAGAGAGTTACAAAGCACATAGGTAAAAGACAGGAGTTAAGGATGATATAATTAAACATAGAAGCATTGGTAGAGTAGGTTATTATAATGATCAGAGAATTGAAATATGGCAAAATTTAAAAGATGTTTATAGTGAGATATGCTTATAAAGGAGATGATAATGAAGAAAATGATTTTATTTATGCAAACACTTCTTGTCTTTGCAGCAGTTCAGGGAGGTTCAGATCCAGTAGCTGTATTTACAAACATATATAATAAAAATGGGTGGCGTGTAAAAGAGACTGCATCCGGTATTGGATCTACAATGCGCTTTACGGTAACCATAAGGCGCAAATTACCGCAATTGCTAAAACAGCTGAAAGTAACATCATTGTTAGACGCTCCATGTGGCGACTTTTATTGGATGAAAAATGTTAAGCTAGCAAAATGCAAATATATAGGAGTAGATATAGTAAAGCAAATTATAAATAACAATAATAAGCGATATAGTTCTCCAGGAAGAACATTCTTACGTTTAAATGCTATTAAGGATGATCTTCCTCAAGTTGATCTTATTCTTTGCCGCGATTTACTGGCACATCTTCCCTATAAGGATGTTTTTTCAACGCTTGCTAATTTCAAAAAAAGTAAAGCTAAATATCTTTTAGCAACGACATGGAGAGGATGGCCAAACACTCCTCATAATACTAATATAGCAATGGGTTTATGGAGACCTTTGGACTTAGAAAAACCTCCATTTAGTTTACCAAAACCGATCTTGCTTATAAAAGAGGATGAACCTCATAAGTATTTAGGTCTCTGGTTATTGGATTCAATTACAGTAGATAAAAATGACTCAAAACGTTGAGCAAAAACAGAGTGGCAGAGTAAGATAATTCTTACTCTGCCATTGTAGTGAGTACTAAGATATGATGCTTAAATATTTTCTATAGAGCTTTGGTGAAGTAGTCATAAGGTAGTCATTCTTTATGACGTTTCTATTGCCGAGAATGACTTTGACCGGTTTAACGATGTTTAAATGTTTAAATTTTAAGTTAGGATAGTCATACTTTTTAACCCACTCTCTTCCTTTATGAGCTTTAGCAAGATAAGTAGGATAATTGTTATATACGTCTCGTAAAGCTTCTCTGACATCTTTAACGGTACAGTTAAAGAATGAGCCACAGCAATAACCTCCAAAATGAGGATAGTTAGCCGGTTCTTTTATTTTTGAGTCAACAGCTCTTACAAAACCAGTATTACAAATGGTTCTGTGTGCAGTATTGTTGCTTAAAATGCAAGGAATGCCCATTGCAAGTAATTCACGAGGAGTATTAGAGAATCCTTCCCCCTTTGATAAAAATGCATAGCAATCAAAGCTTGATAAAAGTTTTATAAAGTCACTTTGAGCAAGTCTCTGTTCAATAAGTATTATATTGTTAGCTTTCGCTTCTTTTAAAAGTTTTTTAATAGAGTTCCTTACGTAGTCTGTTCCGCCTCTTGAATGTACAATAAGTCTCACGTTTTTATTAGTTCCAAATTCTTTATGAAATGCTTTTATCAAAACTTCAGTATTTTTCCAAGGGAAGTATCCAGCTGATGTTCCAAAGGTAAATATCTTATTGCGCTTAGTTTTAACTGGTTGACGTAAAAAGCCATCAAGGTATAATGCTCCTGGCAGTTCAAATACAGGTATTTTTACGCCACCTCTTACATAAATATCTATTAAAGATTTATCTGGTACGACTACAGCGTCAAATTGAGTGTTTAGTATTTGAACCCATTTGCGAGGAATTGCTGTTGCTTCAAACATAGAGTAAGCTATCTTAATTTTACTTTCAGCAGGTACAAATTTGGTTGGTTCGTTGACTAAGTCCCAAAGAACATCATAGAGTATGGCAACTTGACCAGCCTTTTTATAAGGACTTTTAAGAACTTTTTGAACATGGTATGGTATATCTGTATAGTCGGGCTTAACTGGTCTACTGGTAATAACGTTGAAACGTAATGTATCTCCTAAAATATCAATAAATCCTATTGGTAGCCTGCTTACGCTGCAACCGAATTTTATATAAGGTGTTATAAGTGTAACGTCGACTTTACAGCTAACAAATGTTGTAGAGAGAATCATTAAGCTCCATATAACACAATTAATAAAAGTCATTATCTTCCTCCATGTTTTAATCTTAGGAATGTTTTGATTCCTCCATAAGTTAGCGAAAAATATTATCGTAAATCAAGAATCATGTTATGGTTTTTAAAAAAGGCAATTTATATTTTGGTAGCATAGAGTGCTTACTAAGTGCAGCGTTCGGTAATGAGCTTTGTAACAGTGTATATTTCTTCTTTTGCAAAGAAAAATAAAGTCTTTAATACTATTGACCCTTGTGTAAGGATTTAGCTATTCTACTGGCTAGAAGCTAATACGATACTTAAAGAGGAAGTGCTATGAAAAGCTTATTCAGTGTTATAGTGATCGGATTAACCTGTTCTGTAATTTCCTTAGAAGCAAAAGTTAAACAAGGGGTTATCTCTAAGCACCTTATTGCGAAGTATCTTCCAGAAAATCCTATTATTGTAGAAGCAGGAGCGCATATCGGAACAGATACAATAGAAATGAGTAAACTATGGCCTAAAGGCTTTATTTTTGCATTTGAACCAATTCCTCTTTTATTTCAACAATTGAAACAAAGAACAAGTAAACACAGGAATATTATGTGTATACAAAGAGCTTTAAGTAATACTAATGGTAAGGCAACTATGTTTGTAAGCCAAGGTAATATAAACGGTTCTAGCTCTTTGTTTAAGCCTAAGGAGCATCTTAACGTAGATCCTACTATTACCTTTCCAGAGCAAACCATTGTAGAAACTATAACCTTAGATGAGTGGGCTCAAAGGCTTGGTCTTCAAAGAATAGACTTTTTGTGGCTGGATATGCAGGGAGCTGAACCGATTGCACTTCAAGCAAGTACAAAGATACTAAAAACTGTTAAGGCTATTTATACGGAAGTAAGCTTTGCTGAACTTTATGAGGGTATAATACTTTACCCACAGCTTAAAGCGTGGCTTAAAAAACAAGGCTTTAAAGTTGTACAAGAAGATAGAACACCGCAGGCTTTAGGAAAATTTGGAAATGTTCTCTTTTGTAGAATTGACTAATTGGTCTATCAGTTTTGCTTAATCATAAAGGATATCATGTTCTATGATAAAAATAGGTATTTATTAGCTATAGCAGTGTGCTTTTGCAGCTCGTTAATTGGTGATCTAACTCCTGATTTAACAGTGGTAGGCTCTATTAAATTTGCTGATGGGCTTGCAAGATTGCCTATTACTCTAATAGACATGTTAAAGCAGGATTTAAAAATAAACTTTATTCATAGTAAGTTAGTACCGATTGATTTTAAAGATGTTCCTGAATCAGTAAAAACAATTGTTAACACTCCGAACAAGATACCGGGAAAAGTTGCGCTCATATTTGAGCAATTATGGGTTCGACATGGAAGTCCTTATGAAGCTCTACCAGATTCCTCTTTGAAGATAGCTATTTCGATGATAGAATCAACTGCTATACCAAAAAAGTGGGTTAATATTTTAAATTCTAAATTTGATTTAGTAGCTGTACCGGATGAATTTTTAATTGAAGTATATGAACAATCAGGAGTTAAAATTCCAATTTTTACTATGGGTCTTCCTCTTTATCTTAATGAATTTTTGACTCAACCTTTAAAAAGTAAAGCAAATAATATATTTACCTTTGGTTATTCAGGAAGATTTGTTCCCGAGAAAAACTATGCGCTTTTAGCAAAAGCATTTAGTAAAGAGTTTAAAAATAATCAACGGGTCCAACTCTTAATCCATGGAAGAGGGGGAGAAATAGATCCAGAGGTAAAAAAACTAACAACAAAATATAAAAATATTAAAATAAAGCAAAAAAGTTTTTCCAATAGAGAATACCTAGCATTTATGAGTAGCCTTGACTGCTATGCTATCATTTCTAAGGGAGAAGGGTTTTCTACTACTCCTCGTGAGGCTATGGCTCTTGGACTTCCTTGTATCCTTTCGAATAATACTGCTCATGCAAGCATATGTAGAACTGGTCTTGTAGAAGCAGTTAATTGTAATCTTAGGGAGCGAGCTTATTATTCTGTATTTGGTTTTGATTGTGGGGAAAAATTTAATTGTCTTCTTTCGGATGTTCGACAAGCCTTACGAAGAGTTTATGATAATTATTCTGCTTACTTAAGAAATGCTGCTGAACGAAGAAGGTGGGCATCTCATTATCATTATTCTAATTTAAAATCTTATTATCTAGCTCTTATTAAACCTAAAACAGTCATTTTGGGAGAGCATAATTATATAGGTGATGGATACTTAGTCACTAATTCACCTGTTTTACATGCAAAATATCAAAAAATTGTTAATGGTTTAGGGAGGATTAACTACAAGAGCTCTTATGAGTAAATAGGTGCTTATCTTACTTTTACCAATTATCATTCTTTTCATATTTTAGCTTTACAAGAAGAGTTCTCGTAACTTTCTTAAAGGCTATTTTGTGCTCATAAGTAAAGTGGTCTTGCCAGCTGCCTATTTCTCCTTTTCTAAACGTATTAGTTCCCCCAAATAACTTATCGGCGATGTTTTCAGCTTCTTGAATGCTTATCCTCTTGTTGAAGTGATGTGCTATCTGGAGTATCTCTCTTATTTGAGTATACTTTTTACCACCTCCCTGTGGACCGATTAATCGTTCGAAGGCAGTAGTATATATACCTGGTATATTTTGCCACGGAAGGTAGAGATTATAGAATTGTTCTATGCTTTTATAGAGAGGGAGATAGGGATAAACTGAAAATAATTGGTATAAGAAAGAGTTATACTCATAAATAAGTTTAAATAAAAGATCATTAAAGCTTAAGTTTTTTAAGTGAGGCCATGCGGGAGGATATTTTTTTATCCAATAATAATCGGATATAAGTACATCACGGGGATCTCTGTAGATAAAAATTCCCTTTATAGTATGTCCTTTTAGAGCTTTAAGGTTAGCTGGTAAACAAGGAGCGTGGGTTACATAAAACTGGTCAGCCTTTAAATTATTAATATCTTTTGGGTCAATTTTTAGTAGTTCATAAGAACTAAAATGATTTTTTATACCAAGATGATCAAGTAATTTTAATACAAGATGAGTACCACTTTTAGGCAATGAGACAACTAATTTTAGCTCTTCTCTTTGTTCAATTTTTGACTCAATAATATTGTAGGATAAGCACAACATGCTCATTATAAAAAATCTTATTGCCATAGAATACCTATACATATATTGTTTTTTTACATCCTATTAAAATGAATGACCGTAAAACAACAATTTATGACTATTTGATTGAATAAGAAAGAAGATAACATAACCTTCCATCTCAATGGTTTCAGTCCAGAAGAAATATATTCCTTAGGATCTGACAACGAGGTTTATATATTTCCTATAAAGTTCTTTTGAGTTGGTAATAAGACCATGCTCGTTAATACTGTTATAGTGACCGAGAGTGACTTTTTTCGGTTTGATTAAGTTTAGGTAAAATGGTCTTAAGTTTTTTAAGGTGTATTGCTGGACCCATTCTCTTGCTACTACTGCTTTACTTAAATAGTGCTCATAATTAGAGTATACATCTCTCATTGCTTCACGTACATCATTGATTTTACAATTAAAGTAGTACCCTATGTGCTTTTTAAATTCACTATAGTAGGCAGGCTCCATAATAAGACTTGGTACAGCTCGTACCAAACCTGTGTTACAAATGGTGGTATGCGCAGTATTTTTACTCAAAATACATGGTATACCTAAAGCGAGTGCTTCACGAGGTGTAATAGAAAAACCTTCTCCTTTAGAAAGTAAAATATAGCAATCAAGAGATTTCATGAATTCTAAATATTCTTGTTGAGTAGAGGATTTAACAGTAAGTTCTACGTTATTAAGATGTAAATGCTTTATTATTTGTTTAAAAGATGCAAGGCTTTTTTTATCAGTGCTACGCGCGTGAAGCTTTAATTGTACAAGAGGATTGTTACCGAATTCTTGAGCAAATGCTTTAACCAGTGTCAGATAATTTTTGCGTGGTGTAAGTGTTGCTGACATACCAAAAACAAAAGGGGTGTTTTTTTGTTTTTTTTGAGGGTGATTTAAAAATTCCTCAAGATACAAGCCACATGGTAGCAAGAAAATAGGAATCTTTACGTCCGATTGTTTGTATACTTGTACAAGAAACTTATCAGGTACTACTACTGCATCAAATTGGTTATTCAGAATAGTAACCCATTGTTGGGGAATCTCTGTTGATTCAAGCATTGAATAGGCAATCTTTATATCACTAGTTGGCACATATAAATATGCCGGATGCCATGTATACCATAGTGCATCAACAAGTAATGAGACTTTACCAGGTGATGTGTCGGGATTCATTATAATAGGTCTAATAGAAGAGACAACATCAGTTAACCGAATTTTTTCTCGAGAACAAATAAAATTTATGCGTAAATCTCTCTTCAACATATCCATTAGTATAATTGTTGAGCGTCCTAACCCATCAGCAAAATGTAATGGACCAATAAGAGTTAAATCAAATGCGGTTTTTGAAGTGCGACATACGAGATTTAAAATGACAAAAAAGATAAACTTTAAGATATATTTCTGCATCTATGTCCCATGTATAGTAAGGTTGTATCGATCGCAGAGGGCCATTATTATAAATAGCTTACTACAGTAGTTAGCAAGATTAATTATACAAAAGTCAAGACTTGAGTTTCTTATCATTTTTATATTAAATGTATAAGAAGTGTATGTGTCTTAATGAAATGAATACCATGCTTAACCTTAATCATCTTTTATCTAATGTGCTAGGTTCTAATAATGATTGGCGATTTCAGCTTTTGCGAAATTGGCAGTCTATTGTTGGTTCATTAGAAACACGAATACGATTGGAAAAAATTTATGATGCTACTCTTGTAATAGGAGTATATGAAGCTCACTGGATGCAAGAATTGTTTATGCTTTCTAAGGTATTGTTAGACTCAATTAATAAAAACTTAGATAAACCACGCATTACTCAGCTTAAATTTAAATTAGTAGAAGAGATTAAGAAAAAAAAGATGTTTGAAAGCAGGCAAAGAAGTTATTCTCGTAATTTTAAGCTTTCATCAGAGCATAGGTGTGCATTAGCATCCCTCAATGATAGTGAACTTTCTAAGGCACTGGAAGGATTTCTTGTGCGCTGTATGGAGGAATAAGCTATGTATGTCATGGCTCTTTTCTTCTTATAGAAAAGGAAAATTTTTCACCTTTTCTTGACTTACTACTATGAGCAAAATTATAGTAACTGTTTACTATGATGCTTATAAGTACCAGGAAGGCTGTATGAGATTCCTTATAGCAGGTTATGTTTTTAGCTTTTTGTTTACGTTTTATACTGCACCTAACTATGACGTAACAGTAGTAGGTGAGATGAAATTTTCAGAAAGTCTAGCACGATTTCCTATTGTATTAATAGACATGCTGAAAGATGATCTAAAAGTAAATTTCATTTTTAGCAGGCCTTATATGGAGCCATCTTTTGAGGATGTTCCCTTAAAGGTGCAGCATATTGCAAAGAATTCTGACAAGACGTCAGGTAAAGTTACACTTTTTTGTGATCTTCTTTGGACTAAGCATATATTTCCTGCACGGTTAGTACCGAATTCTCCTATAAAAATTGCCTACTCAATGCTAGAGTCAAGCGCTATACCGCCGCAATGGGTTACTGTTCTTAATAATAGATTTGATGCAGTAGTAGTTCCAGATAAATTTCTTGTGCCTATATATAAGCGATCTGGGGTAAAGATTCCTATTTTTGTTATTCCCTATGGTTTGTATCTTGATGAGTTTCTTAAGCAACCATTAAAAGACAAGAAAAATGAACTCTTTACCTTTGGTGTTTCGGGGACATTTTATCCTCGTAAAAATTTGGAATTACTTGTAAGAGCGTTTATAAAAGAGTTTGGTACTAACGCTCGAGTGCAACTAAAGGTACATGCAAGAAGAAAGGATGAAAGCGAAATTGAGCGCTCTATAAAGAATATAATAAAAGCAGCAGATTGTTCTAATGTAGAGCTAATAAGAAAGCGATTTAACAGAAAGGAATATTTCTCTTTCTTATCATCACTTGATTGTTATGTTTTTATATCAAAAGGAGAAGGTTTTTCTATTACACCTCGTGAAGCACTTGCTTTAGGTATACCCTGTATTTTAAGTAGAAATACTGCGCATATCACCATTTGTAATACAGGTTTAGTGTATCCAGTTCCTTGCTCTATTGCAGAGCCTGCGTTTTACCCTTCATTTAATGGCCAGATAGGTTATTATTTTAATTGCAAAGAAGAAGACGTAAGAAAAGCGATGAGAGATGTCTATAAAAATTATGATCACTATCTTGGTAATGCTATTCAACGACGCTTATGGAGCGCGTACTATTCTTATAAGAGGCTCAAAAATAGGTATGTGACTCTGGTAAAGCCAAAGAAACTTATACTTGGACAATCTAATGAAATTAAAGATGGTTATCTTATAACAAATTCATTGGCTCTCTATAAGAAATATTATACATACGTTATTAAATGAATACTTTCCCTCTCTATTATTTCTTTTTCTTGACTCAATAGTATCAGCAAAATTATAGTGTAATGATAATTACAGATGCTTGATAGGGAGAAAAAATTGTGATGAAGCTCTTTTTTATAAGTATTTTTTTCTGTCTTTTTACAGCGTATAGTGCTCTCGATGCTGTAAATTCTCACTATGATGTAACTGTCATAGGTGAAATGCAATTTTCAGAAAGTCTAGCCCGATTTCCTATTATATTAATTGATACATTTAAAGATAACCTTAAGGTAAACTTTATTCGTACAAGATGTGCTTATGGGCTTAATTATGACGATATACCATTGCGGGTGCGAAAAATCGCACAAAATCCAGATAAGACTCCAGGTAAAGTTGCACTTTTTTGTGATCTTTTATGGATTCCTCGGGTATTTCCAGCATATACGGTACCTCAGGAAAGCCCCATAAAAATTGCTTATTCAATGTTTGAATCAACAGAGATCCCTCAACAATGGGTTACTATTCTTAATCACAGTTTTGATGCGGTAGTAGTTCCAGATAAATTTCTTGTACCTGTATATAAGCGGTCTGGCGTAAAGATCCCTATTTTTGTTATTCCCTATAGTTTGTATCTTGATGAATTTCTTGAGCAACCATTAAAGGACAAAAAAAATGAACTCTTTACTTTTGGTGTTTCGGGGACATTTTATCCTCGTAAAAATTTGGAATCATTGGTAAGAGCGTTTATAAGAGAGTTTGGTAATAACGCTCAAGTGCAACTAAGGGTACATGCAAGAAGAAAGGATGAAAGCGAGATTGAGAGCTCTCTAGAGAATCTGATAAAAGTAGCAGGCTGTCCTAATATACAGCTGATAAAAAAGCGATTTAACAGAAAGGAATATTTCTCTTTCTTATCATCACTTGATTGTTATGTTTTTATATCAAAAGGAGAAGGTTTTTCTATTACACCTCGTGAAGCACTCGCTTTAGGTATACCATGTATTTTGAGTAAAAATACTGCGCATACCACCATTTGTGATACAGGTTTGGTACGAGCTGTACCAAGTCTTATTATGGAGCCTGCCTACTATAGTGAATTTAAAAAGCATATAGGGTACTACTTTAATTGTAAAATCAATGATGTACGTGAAGCAATGAGAGATGTATATTCTAATTATGAGCACTATTTAAGTAAAGCAGTAGTAGGAAGAAAGTGGGTTAAGCGCTATTGCTATAGAAATCTCAAGAATACGTTTATTACCTTGGTCAAACCGAAAAATGTTATTCTTGGAACATGTAATAAAATTAAAGGAAACGACATTATAACAACTTCTTCTACTTTGTATAATAAATATCACACCTATGTTTTACAAAAGGAAGAAGATAGTAAAGAATGATGTACACTTTCAGAATGTTAAGAGAAAGGTAAACATGAAAAAGTATATTTATGGGATAGGTGTTTTGAGTACTTTGTCTTTATCTCTTGCAGGACTGTCCCAGGTCTATTACAAGAAAATTGTAGAGCTTGTAAAAAATAATCCTAACCAGCTTTCGGTACAAGAGTATTCTCTTATTGCTGAAACTATATATAAAAAAGCTCCTTGTAATGTGTTAGTTTTTGGTTTAGGAAGAGATAGTAGTTTATGGTTAGAGTTAAACAAAGGGGGTAAAACGGTATTTTTAGAAAATAATGTTCAATGGTTTAATCGAATAAAAGAACAAATTCCTTCTCTCGAAGCGTACTTAATAAAGTATGAAACTCATGTAGATCAATGGAAGGTATTACTTGAACAGGGATCAAAAAACCTTTTAAAACTCGAATTGCCTCCTCATATAAGTGCTGTTTCTTGGGATATAATTTTTGTTGATGCTCCGCTTGGTGTAGGGGCTGGTGCACCTGGACGAATGAAAAGTATTTATACAGCAGCAAGGCTTGCTTCGAAAAGTGAAAAGCAGGTAGACGTATTTGTGCATGACTGTAATCGAATGGTAGAGAAAACCTATTGTAATGCTTTTTTTCAAACGAAAAACTTAAAAGGCAAAATTGATCGTTTAAGACATTACTCATTACAGTAATATCCAGAGACATTAAAGGAGTAGTATGGCTTACACTATAAGCATAAAATTAGTAATGATGGTAGGTTATGGAACACTAGCCTTTGGAGTACCATCCCTTTTACAGAAATATTCTCCCGATTTTGATCTTTCGCTTGGTAAGGGTAATAGATACTATAATACATATTATAAAAATCGACTTTCTTTGCGCTCAAAGACTTTAGAGCTTTTTAGAGAGTTATATGAAAAAAATAAGCTGCTGAATATAAAACCCTTTCCTACATTAAATATTCCGCGTATTATTCATCAGATATGGTTGGGTAGCCCGCTTCCTGATAGATATAAAAAGTGGCAAGCAACATGGCAAAATTGGCCAGGATGGGAATATAAATTGTGGACAGATAAAGATGTAAAAGAGCTTCAGCTTGTCAATAGAGAGTTCTTTGAAGCAGCTAAAACATATGGCCAGAAAGCGGATCTTTTGCGTATTGAACTTCTTAACCAGTTTGGTGGGCTCTATGTTGATATGGATTTTGAGTGTTTAAATCCAGAGCTGTTTACACTTTTGCATCGTTACTATGACTTTTATACAGGTATTACGCCTGTCGATTGTAGTCTCTTTGGCGTGAACAATGCAATTATAGGTTCTGTTAAAGGTCACCCAATTCTTGAAAAGTATATACATGCAATACGCAAAAATTGGTATAAACCAACTACAGGTTCGTATAGTGAGGTAGTGTTAAAAACAGGCCCTGGCCTTTTTACAACAGTATTTATGAAATATGCAGGAAAGACTACTATTGATATTGCATTACCGCCTTCTCTTTTTTATCCTTTAGGACTTCGTCAAGGAGAATATCTTCAAAAATACTTTGAAAACGTTAAGCGAGCTGCAATAAAACCTGAGTCTGCAGCTATTCATTGGTGGACTCAAAGTTGGAAAAAGAAAGCAAAAAAGAAGAAAGCATTTAATTAGGATAAGGAGACTATGAAGCACTTTTTAAAAGTTACTTTTCTTATGATTATGAGCATTCTCTCTAGTCAAGAAGCACGAAGTATTTCGCCTAAAAAGGCATACTTACCAGATTTTGATAATGCACTTGGAAAGGATGACACCTATTTTAGCAAGTATTATAAAATGCGTATGGGACTACGTGGTCAGTTACTTACATTTTATCGTTCACTCTATGAAAGAAATAAAGTTACTGAGTATACTGAAGCTAAGTATCGCATACCTCGTATTATTCACCAAATATGGATTGGTAGCCCTCTGCCACAAGAGTATAAAGCATGGCAAAAAACATGGAAACAGTGGCCTGGATGGGAATATAAACTGTGGACAGATAAAGACGTAGAAAAATTTAATTTTGCTAATCGTGATCTCTATGATGATGCAAAAACCTATGGGCAAAGAGCAGATATTTTACGTATGGAGATTCTTAACCAATTTGGTGGTCTCTATGTTGATATGGATTTTGAATGTATAAAACCGGAAGTATTTGCTGTCCTTAATAAGCATTATGATTTTTATGTTGGTCTTCATCCTATGGACAGTACATTAGTTGGTCCAAATAATGCGATAATAGGAGCTGTTCCAGGACATCCAATACTAAAAGCATATATAAAAGGTTTAAGGAGCAGATGGAAAACTCCTACAACTCTCTTACATCAAGAAGTAGTGCTCAAAACAGGACCAGGCTTTCTTGGCAGCCTCTTTTTAAAACATGCTAATAAAGAAGGGTATAAAGACATAGCGTTTCCTGCAACGTTCTTTTATCCTCTTGGATGCTATCAACAAAGCAGAGCATTCAGAAAGCTTACTGAAGATGAAATTAAGCAGAAAGTGTGTAGACAAGAGTCTGCAGCTATTCACTGGTGGGAAACTGGTTGGAAAAAGCCTGTTAAGAAATAGGTACTACAGTTTGTAAACTTTATCCCTTATGGTAGTATAAGAGAGTAGCTACTACTATAAGGGATATTAACTATGAGTAAGCAAAAAGTACTTTGTATTGTTGCAGGAAAATCGGGTGGCCATATAGTGCCAGGTATAACGTATGGCCAAACTTTTATTGAGCATAATCCTGATTATAAAGTGCTTCTTTTTTCAACAGACAGTAACCTCGATAAAGCTATTACCAGTTTTTATACGAATATCTCTTTTTATGTACCACTTACGCTTACTAACTTTCCGCGCTCTCGCTTTCTTAGATATCCTCTTTTTATCGGGCAATTTGTAAAAGCTTTTTTTATGAGCTTAAAAACATTGTGGCGCTTAAAACCAGAAAAGATAATAAGCATGGGAGGTTATGTTTCATTGCCTGTATGTATAGCCGGATGGCTTTTGCGCATTCCTATTACTACGTATGAGTTGAATGCTGTTCCTGGTAGAGCAGTACAATGGCTTGCTCCTCTTTCTCAACAAGTGCTTGTATGTTTTAATCAAACATGCACATTCTTTGCTTCTAAGAAAGTTCAGGTTGCGCCATACCCTCTCCGTTTTAAAAAAGAGAATCTAGTGAGTAAAGCTCAAGCATGCATAACTTTAGGTCTTGATCCTCAACGTAAGACGTTATTACTTTTAGGAGGATCACAAGGCTCACAGTTTTTAAACAGGGCATGTTTAAAATTTCTTACAGAGTCGAGCTTTCTTCATTCTTCAATACAGGTTATTCATCAAACAGGAAGTGCTGATAGTAAGAATGTGCAAAAAGCTTATGAAGATTCCTCTTTTCCGACTCTTGTATTTGATTATCGGCATGATATTCATGTGTGTTACCAAGCTGCAGATATCGTTATAGCGCGAGCAGGGGCAGGTACCTTATTTGAATTAAACTTTTTTAGCAAGCCTTCCGTTATAATACCATTAGAGTCTGCTACTACTTCTCATCAAGTTGATAATGCTCATGCTCTACAAAAACAGAGGCCAGATCTTTTTTATGTATTTTCTCAGCGAGCTCTTGAGCATAATACTCAAGAATTCTATGCTATTTTGCGCTCACATCTTTCATTGTAGTAATTTTACCAATTAAGATCCTTTTCATAACCTAGTTTGATAAGAAGCTTTCCTGCTACTTTTTTAAAGGCTCTTTTGTGAACTGCTTTAAAACCGCTCTTTTTTTTCCATGCTCCTATTTTTCCATTTCTAAAAGTATTAGTCCCACCAAAAAGCTGATTTGCTAACTGTTCTGCTTGCTCTTGCGAAAGATCTTTATTAAGATGTTTTGCTATATTATAAATTTCTGTAAGTTGCTCTTCTCTTGTACCACCTCCTTGAGGACCTACAAGCCGTTCAAACGTTGTTGTATACACATAAGGATGTTTTTGCCAAGATAAGTAGTATTGATACGTATTATTTATGCTTTTCGTGCCAAAGGGGTAAGCCCATGGATAGTTATTGATGAGCGTAAGAAGAAGGTCATCAGGGTGCAGATGTTGTAATTCTGGCCATACAGCAGGATGTTGGTAGATCCATTGACGACTTGATATGAGTTGATCTCGCGGATCTCTGTAGATAAAAATGCCTCGTATGTGTTCTCTTTCAAAAAATTCCGTATAGTTAGCAATGCAGGGAGCATGACTTAGATAGATAGTATTTGAAGATAAATTTTGTATCTCTTTCATATTAAAATCATGAAATTTAGTAGCATTTTTATAGCGGCCTTTCATAAGTTTTTTTGCTAGTTTTGCTGCAAGATGAGTACCGCTTTTAGGACCTGAGACAATAAAAGCTTTCTTAACTTCTTGTCGTGCGCTCATAGTTATACAGTTTGCTAAACTTAGTACAAGAAAAAAAATATTTTTTTTGTGTATCATAATGCTCCTTTGCTCTCTTAAATGTGTGGTTATTTAAGAATAAGAAAACAATAGTCAGAAGAGCAATATTTTTTTAATTCTTTAAAATAGTAAGTGCATGCGGATCATCAGCTAAGCAAAGTTGACCAGTAATAGCATGTATAGTTTCCTCATGTAATGCAGGATCATAAGAAAAGTTTTTTATAGTATTTTTAATTGTTTTGGTAAAATCTCGCCATATAAAAAATGATGTTTTAGAAGCAAATACATTTTTACCAAGAGGTCTATTGTCATCGCAACCTATATAAACAGAGGTAGTGACCTCTGGTGTAGAGCCGGTAAACCAGCATGTACGAGCATCGTTTGTTGTTCCGGTCTTTCCTAAAGCGTCACATGAAAGCCATTGATGAGGAGCCCTTTTGCGTGCTTTTTCTAAAGAGAGTGAAAGTACTTTAGCAACTTGGCCGCTTACGCGCGGATTTAAAACTCGCCTTTTTGTTCCTTCATAGCGCCACATTTTCTTACCCCATTCATCTTTGACCCATACTACGCAATGTGGTTCTACCAAAATTCCTTGATGAGCAAACATATTAATGAGCACTACTGCTTCAGAAAGTGTGCCATCAACACATCCTAAGGCAAGTGAAGGATAGGGATGAGTAGCTCCTTTTATCCCACATCGTTGTGCTAAGTGTACAACGCGCTCAGGTCCAACCTCTAAGTATGTTTTTATAGAAATACTGTTATTTGATAATATAAGGGCGCGAGCGAGCGTCATCGGTCCTTCAAATCTATGATTAGCATTATTAGGACTCCATTCATGTCCATTATCAATAAGCGTAATTGGTTCATCAATTGCAACATCTGCAAAGTTTTTGCCACAGACAAGCGCAGTGGCATAGACAAGGGGCTTAAAGGTAGAGCCCATTTGGCGTCGTGCTTTTAATGCTCTGTTAAATTGAGACTGTTGAAAGTTACATCCTCCAATAAGCGCTTTAATACCACCAGTAAATCCATCAATAGAGAGTAGTGCTCCTTCAAGCTGGGGTGAGATTGTTTCATGAAATTTTTTAAAATAGTCGGCAAAGATTCTTTCAGCTTCTTCTTGCATTTTAAGATTTAAAGTAGTCTGTATTTTAAGGCCCCCTGAATAGAGTTTATGCTTGCCAACAAGCTCTTCTAAAAAGAGACGAATTGTTTCTTTCAGGTGAGGAGCTCGTGTAGCAGTGTCATTCTTAATAACGCTTACAGGTTTTTGGTAGGCAGTATCATACTCTGCTTGTGTTATAAACTCTAGTTTACGCATTTTAAATAATACAGTATTACGGCGCTTAAGTGTTGCATCGGGGTGGTATAAAGGGCAGTAGCGCTGAGGTAATTGTACAATAGAAGCAAGTACAGCCGCTTCATCAAGTGAAATATCTTTAACATGCTTGTTCCAAAAACGTTGACTTGCTGCTTCAATGCCATAAATTCCACAGCCAAAGTAGACATGATTAAGATATGTTTCAAGAATTTGCTCTTTTGTAAATTGCCGTTCAACAATAATAGCAAGCAATTGCTCTTTAATTTTACGTTTAAAGCTTTTTTCAGCATCAAAATAGAGAAGTCGTACGAGTTGTTGCGTAATAGTACTTGCCCCTTGTACTTTACGCCCATTGTAAATGTTTACCAAGAGGGAGCGGATAATTCCTTTAAAAGAGAGACCTGAATGCTTGAAAAAGTTCCAATCTTCAGCAGCTAAAAAGGCTTTTATAACGTGATCAGGTATATCTTTTATGTGAACAGGCTCGCGTCTGTCAAGCTGGAAGCGAGTCCACTCTTTTCCTTCATCATCAAGTACAATAGAAGGTTTTCCTGGATTATAATGTTCAAGCACAGAAAAGTCTACCCATGGGCTCTGTGTTATATAAAAGAGTACCCCTAAAGTAGTAGAGAGCGTAATAGCAAGACTGATAAAAGTAAACTGTACTATATAATTGAGCATAAGAACTCTAGCTTGAAGCATAAAGAGTTGATTTTATTATTCTGTCTTTATAGTATAAAGATACCATTTGTTAATAATATGTGCAAATAGGATTGCTATGTATACGGTGCTCGTTCTTCATTACGCGAAAATACTCTTTCTTTTCTTTCTTGACCTTGTATTTCAGGGCTTTTTTGCCTGCCCTACCTATTATTTTACGCGTTCAATGTACTACACGGCTCTTTTTAAAAAACTTCCTGTCTTTGAGTATTTTTTTCTTGGTAGTTTAGTTGTTATTCAATCATTTCTCTATAATGGTTGTTGTGGAGTAGACCTTATTGTTATGGTTCCTTTAACCATGGCAGCTTTTTACCTTCGTTCTACAATAGATCTTAATCCACTAGTGCATGCTCTTCTTGCTTTATGTGGGATTCTAATCCATTATGCAGTTATTGATTATGGGCTTATTAATAGGCCTTTATTTTGCATGTTTAGCTTGCAAAGTATTGTAATCCATTTTATAATAGTATTAATACTAGTGTATACATTATTTAAGGGTAGCTTAGGCAATCGCTCAAAACCGTGAGGTAATGAGAGGAAAGTCCAGACTCCAAGCGGAAAAGGTACCTTAGGCAACTAAGGAAGGCGTAAGTCTCTGGAACAGTGCCACAGAAAATAACCGCCACATTATGTGGTAAGGGTGAAAACGTGCGGTAAGAGCGTACGATCTATAGCAGCAATGTTATAGGGGGGTAAACCCTACCTGGAGCAAGACAAAATAGGCATGTTCGGTTTTCCGTTCCGGTTTAAACATGCGGGTATGTCGCAAAGATAGATGGTTGCCACTGCATAAGAATTTTATGCAGCACAGAATCTGGCTTATAAGCTACCTTTTATTACCTTAGGTCAAAACGTGCGTGTTCTCTCTTTTTTATGGATGATACCCTTTATATGCTTTTTAGGAGGCTATCAGCTTATTAGGCTTTTTGCTGATCATAGCAGTATAGAAGCTCCTTCTGTAGTAGGGCAGCATATTCATGATGCTATTAAGCTTCTTTCTACCTACCATCTTAATGCTCGTATTTTAACTGAAAAAGAAGAGCCAGACTTTCCTGAAGGCATTGTTATTAGCCAATCTCCTCCTCAAGGGCAGAAAATTAAATCGCATCAATCGCTTTTTCTTGTTGTTACTCGTAAGCCACCAAAGCCACAAGCTCCGCGCTTGTACGGTCTTGCGTATAAAGATGCTCTATCTATAACGCAAGATAGCAATGCTAAGTTAAAAGCGTATACTATAGAAAGTATCAATCCTCAAGGTACTTGTATTGCTCAAGATACACAGCCGCAGGAAGAGCTTGCAGATAGTGCTCTTACGGCGTATTTTTCAGAAGGAATAACACCTATTCGAATTTTTCCCAATCTTAAGGGAAAAAAACTCTCTGAAGTACAAAAATTTCTAAAAGGCTATGGTATTCAATCAAAAGTTGTTCATCAACGACTTATTGATGAGTCTCATACGTGCTCTTTTTGTGTAGTACAAGAGCAGAGACCATTGCCAGGCACGTTAGTTAATCTTAAGAAGAGTTTTGTTGTCTCTCTTACCGTTGCTTAATCGGAGAAAACACTCGTTTGCATTGTGTGAAATACTTTAAACATGATGGATAGGTAAACGGTTGTTTTTGTATGTATATCATAGTAATATAAAAAAGGTTTTTTAACTATTTTTCTAGAAGGGAATTTTTATGAAAAAGATAGCCTTATCGCTTGCTGTAATAGTTTCATTTTCAGTAGTACGCGCTGAAAGTTTTGAGCAAACGTGGAGACAACTGAGTAATAATCGCTTAGCATCTCTTATTAAAGCAGCAGGCTGCGTAGGATGTGCTTACTTTGCAGGAGAGCATGCTCTTCGCCATTTTGCAAAAGGAGAAGATAACTTCTGCCACTCTTTTGCAAGTACGTTCAGTGATGGCGGCTGGGATAACGTTAAATCAACATTACGTCATGGTGTTATTACTGGTGGTATGACTTATGTTGCTTGGAAGTTACTTCAAAAAGCTGTTGTGTATGGCCAGCATGCACTTGGCGGTAAGTAAAAGCTCTAAAAGCTCCTCTTTACTGGGGAGCTTTTTTTTGTATAAGTACCTGTATAAGCGCTTCTATTGGCATATTTTGAAAGAGTATTTTGTATAAAGTAGTAAAAAGTGGTAGTGATAATGAGAATTTCTGGGTAAGTTGATACGCTGATTGTACGGTGTTTATACTTTCTGGAATTTGATGCATAACGGCTAGTATATCTTCAACTTTTTTGCCTTGCCCAATTTCTCTTCCAATCATACGGTTACGGCTACGAGATCCAAATGCAGTAAGAATAAGGTCTCCTATACCTGCTAATCCATAGGTGGTATCGCGAGTTCCTGTATACTGCTCTCCTATAAGTGCTATTTCTTGCAGTCCTTGAGTAGCTGCAAGTGCTTTAGTGTTATCTGAGTATCCTGCTCCATCAAGGATACCAAGCGCTAGTGCTATACAATTTTTTAAAGCACCACATACTTGTACACCATAGATATCATGAGCTACGGTGCTGGTAAAATAGTGGTTATTAAGCAGCAGTGCAAGCTGCTGTGCGAGCATAGTGTTAGTTGAAGCAAGCACAACACCAGTCGGCTGTTGTTGCACAAGATCACGAGCAAAACTGGGACCAGACAGAACAACAAAAGGTACTGTAACACCTAATGTGTCGGTAACAATCTGTGAAGGCAAAAGAAGTGTGTTATTTTCTATCCCTTTGCTTAAAATAACCCAGATCTGCTCTTGAGAAACATATGGTGTGCAGTGAGATACAATAGTGCGTAAAAACTTTACGGGGATAGCTTCAAATATCCATGTAGCATTAGTTAACGCTTCTTCAAGATGTGTTACTGGTATAATAGAAGAGGGTAATGCAATACCAGGAAGGTACTGTGTATTATATCCTGTACGCTTAATGGAATCTGCTACTTCTTCATTGTAACACCAGAGGGTAACGGTGTAACCATTGTGTGCAAGAAGATGTGCACAAGCAGTGCCCCATGCGCCATCGCCAAGAATGGTGATGTTAGATCCCATAGTTTCTCTTGCGCATAGAAAAATCTTGTAAGGCTTCTTCAAGATCTTTTTTAGTTAAATCGGGCCATAATTGATCTGTAAAATAAAGTTCGCTGTATGCTGCTTTATATAAAAGAAAGTTGCTCAGTCTTTTTGCGCCGCCTGTACGAATAATTAAATCTGGATCTGGTAATTTGCTGCTCCACAAGTAGGTTTCAAAAATTTCATTTGTTAATGGATCTTGAAGAACACCAGATTTTACATCTTGAATAATATTTTTAATAGCAGCAACTATCTCTTGGCGTCCTCCATAGCAGAAGAGTATATTGAATTGAAGCTTATTAAGCTCTTTTGTACTCTGCTCAATGTGCTCAATAGTCGAAATTACATGAGAAGGAAAATAGTCTTTATCACCGATGAAAGAGACTTTAACACCGTTTTTAATAAGGTCGGGTAAGGTCTCTTGAGATTCTTGGATCATAAGCTCAAAAAGAGCTTCAATTTCTTCTTGCGGTCTATTAAAATTCTCAAGAGAAAAGGTATATACTGAAACAATACCTATTTTGCGCTCGATGCAGAACTCAATAAGCTGCCTTACGGTGTCAGTACCTCTTTTATGTCCGAGTGCTCCTACAAGATTTCTTTTTTGTGCCCATCGCCGATTCCCGTCCATAATAAGTGCAAGATGATTAACAGAAACCGGCTCTATCTGATTTTTTGAGCGAAAAGAAGAAAAGAAACTACTTAATCGATGTATCATGCCTATGCCCCTTATGTATGGTTAAGAATAAAGTGCTTGATAGCGCTTTTTAAGTACAGGAGCATATGTACATAGAGTGTTTATAGCGTAGTATGCTCCTGTCATACATGCGGCATAGACGATTCTTTCTGCCCATACAATGCTTGTGAGCGCATTCCAAATAGATGCATCAAGGTTACGAGTATAGAGCCATATAACGGAGCCTACTCCATGCATAACAAACGTTGTACCAAGTGCTTGCATAAAGAAGGATTGCGGCAAAAATGGTACTGCTGCAGGAATAAGCCAATAAAGAGCATAAGGCAAAGCAGCTCTGCCTAGAGGATGCGCAAGAAACAATGCTATACAGGTAAGAGGCAGTACTATGCGCATACCTTTTGAGCGTGATGACAGGTAGAGTGCGCCACAAAAACTAGGAATATGATAGAGTGCACCAGCATAAAAACCAAAGCCTGTACAGAATGCATAAAAGGTACGAAGACCAAAGGCAGCTATGGCAGAGTGTGAACCTCCATACCATCCTAATAAAGGTGATAAGCATTGAGAAAGTGAAAAAAACATTCCTTTTGTAGATCCTACAACAAAGCTGATTTTAATAAATTTTAATACCTCACAGCTAAAAGTAGCCCCTATTTCGGCAATACGGCGCATAAAAGAATGCTTCATAAATAACTCCTCTAGATCTATAGCGACAATGAAAGTTTTACCTTAGAGCAAAAAAAGTATATACTGTCTAAGAGCCTATTATAAGTAGTATAACATATTTTTTTTCGATGGTCTTCATGAAATACAAAGCTATTATTTTTGATATGGATGGTACAATCATTAACACCTCTCCTATCTGGTCGCAGGTCAATAAGGATCTTATTGAAAGCAAGGGTATTGTCTTCTCTCAAGAGCTAGAGCAAGAGCTTAAAAAACGTGTTCATGGATTAGCTCTTGATCGTGCATGTCATGTTATTAAAGAGCTTCTCAATTTACCGGATACTGTTGAAGATCTTATAAAAGAGAAAGCTGCTATGGCATCACTGCTTTATAAAGAGGGTATCGAGTTTATTGAAGGATTTGAAGCCTTTCATACTCAGGTAAAGCACCATAATCTTAAAATGGGTGTTGCAACTAATGCAGATGATTATACATTTGCTATAGCAAAAGAAGCTCTTCCTCTTCAACATTTTTTTGGTGAGCATATCTACAATATTGCTCATGTTGGCTATGTACCAAAGCCAGATCCTGCTATTTATTTATATACTGCAGAAAAGTTAGAACTTAAGCCATCTGAGTGTATAGTAATAGAGGATTCTGCCCATGGTATTCAAGCTGCTAAAAACGCAGGTATGTATTGCATTGGTATAAATACTTCAAAAAGCTATGAACAGGTCAAGCATTCAGATCATGTCGTGGAAGGATATGCAGATATAGACCTTTTAAAGCTTGTTCGTTGACTAGATAGAGCATTATAGTATGTAGCTTTATTTATTAAATGTTTTGAGATGCTTTTTGAAAAGGTTTGGTTCTTAGGCGTCGCAAGAAATAATTTGCTATATTTGAAATTATAGTATATAATAATGGTATAAAATATGTAATTAAAAAATAAAATGTTTAAAAAACTTTTTGATTTTTCTAAAATTTGTTGTACACTATAAGTGTATAATCAGTATAGATAACCTCCATTTCCCCTGTCCGTGACCTAAAGTCTGGACGGGGGTCATTTGCTTGACCTATGACACAATTTGATAAAAAACAAAGAATGTTTCCTGCTTTTTCTAAAGGGCGCTTCTATAATTATGCTGGTGAAAAGAAGCATCACTTTCTTTTTTCATCTTTACGTATGATGCTTACATGTTATATAAAAGGTGTAAGAGCTCGTAAAGAAGAAATAGAAGTGTGGTGTAGCTCTTGTGAACCTTTAGAGAGAAGTCAGGAGCTTGCTCTTACCTGGATAGGACATTCAACATTTCTTATTCAGATAGGGGGCTATAATATTTTAACTGATCCTATTTTTGGCAATCTGCCATTATTTAAGCGTATTGCTCCTCCTGGTATTGCATTCCAGAACCTTCCTCCTATTGATTTTGTTCTTATTTCTCATAATCATCGTGATCATATGGATAGTGCTACATTAAAAGCGCTTTTTAAGTACAATCCAGATATCACATTCTTAGTCCCGCAAGGTGATGCAGAATGGTTTATACAAAGAGGTATAAAAAACGTAAAAGAGCATATGTGGTGGGATGCGTATCTGTGTACTACAGGAATACCATTGAAATTAACATTTCTTCCTGCTTTTCATTGGTCGCAGCGCAGTATCCTTGACTTTAATACATCGCTTTGGGGTAGCTGGATGATTGAATGCTATGATAAGCGTGTTTATTTTGCAGGAGACACTGCTTATGCTCCGCATTTTAAGGCAATAGGTGAAGAATTTTCTTCTATTGATATTGCCTTAATGCCTATAGGACCTTGTGAGCCACGTGCTGCTATGAGCTATGTGCATGTTAGTGCAGAAGAAGCAGGACAAGCTTTCTTAGATTTAGGTGCTTATCACTTTATTCCTATGCATTGGGGAACCTATTACTTTGGTGTTGATGCATTTGATCTTCCGTATAAGCGACTTATCTCTTGGTGGACAAACCAAAGATTATACGATAAAAAGCTTTCTGTGCTTAAGGTTGGTGAGCGTATTGTGCCTGACCAAAATCAAGAAATTAAGCTTCTTATAGAAGAAGTGCTTGCAGAATCAGAACTATAATGCTCTTGTATAAAAGTTTTCAAGAAATGAAGAGGCTTGTTATATACAAGCCTCTTTGTAGTAGTTATTGATACATAAGATACTGATCAAGGCAGGTTCGAGCAAGAGAACAGAGTGTTTCTTGTAGCTGTGCTTGAGAGATCTTACTGCGTAAAGAAAGAAATGCTGTTACAATCTCACGCGTGTATTCTGTTATTTTATCCTTGTGATCTTTCTGACTGTAGACCAATTTATAGGTAGATAGATCTTTTTCTGAGTCTATTTCCTTTATTGTCTTTAGGAGCGCTTTAGAAATCTTCTTTTGTAGTCGTAGGGAAGGTATTGCAGCTAAGTCTGCTGGTAAACTTTCAAGATTATCTGTCATAAAGTAAGACTTTAATGCAAAAATAAACTCATTGCTATTTTTATAAGCAGTCTCAAGCTGCTGCTCAGAAATTTGGCTTATAAAAGAATGGTTGAGCATTGATTTTTGAGATGCTTTACCTGCTTGGGTAAGTCTTGCTAATTCATCTGAAGCGAGTGAATAGTCACCATCTTTAAAGCTTTCAAGAATTTCTGTCTTCTTTAATTTATGAGCAGCAATAAGAGCTCTGCCAGCGGCTACTCGTTTAATTTTTTCAAAAAATGGAATACTATGGCTTTTGTTACCATGAAGATAATAGTGAAGAATCATAAGATAGATAAGCTGCTCGAGCGTAAGCTCTTGCTTAAAGTAGGCTTGAGGAAGAAGATATTCTATATATTTAGCTTGTTTACTATTTGAGATGGTAAAATGAAAGTGTGTGAGGTCTTTATCAAATGCTATATGAGTAATCAGTGGTATATAGCGATGTAATTCTTCAAAATGAAGGGTAAGAATATGTTGAGAGTCATGTACTCTATAGATGCGAATTCCCTTAAGAGGTGTTACAAGTGCTGCAAACTTCCCATCTGGGCTTACCGTAGCCAAAAACTGGGTTTCACCATTAGTTGCTATTGAGTCATCTTCAAGCATTGCTACACATACTCCTGCAGTATTATATATTTTGTGTCTTGTTGGTAAAAGTACTCTGCCTGTTGTCATTCTATTTTTTACCACCGCTTTATAGACTTCTTTTTTTTCAGATTTTCCAACTATAGACTGACAAGGACTCATTGAAGAAGGTTTGAGTGAAAACGAAAATGCGCTATTTTCGTGATGTACTTGAAACAGCTTTTGAATAAAAAGTTGTGCTTGTGGGTGGTTAGCTAGTGCTTGAGGAATAAGCTCAAAAAATGACCTATCACAAATATCTTGAGGCTTAAAAGCATGAGCTAAAAGCTCTAAGGCAGAATGAGGTATATGATCTTTATTCTGTATAAGAGTATTAATGCGCTCATAAAGCTTTAAAGTTGGAACATTAAAGTGCGGGTATTTTGTAAGCACTAGATAGCATGCAACTTCTAATGATGCATCCGGGCTATTAATAATCTGCCATACAGTATTTTTATGCTTTTCAAGCTCTTCTTTTGTAAGTGAGTTAAGTACTTCACATGAGATATCACTTGGTATTTGTGTGCTTAAGAGTTGTGGTAGATAATGAGCGATGTTCTTGGTACAATAATTGATACACTGTGCTCGTAATGGAGGAGCAGTTTTTGGTTTTACTTTTTCTTTCTCCATACCAAGCATGAAGTTGGTAGTAATGCACAGAAAGCTAAAGAATAATAAAGAACAAAAAGAAAAAAGAATTTTCATGTATTCCCCAAATAAAGAACTTTTTAATTTTTATAAACTTTTATAATAGTAATGCATATATTTTTATTGTCAATTAATGCAAGCACAGGTTGTGAAGCTAAAGTACTACTTTAAATGCACTCAGTACACATTTTAATGTTGTTAACAGCTCATAGAATAGCTTCGTAGCTCTTATATATACCAAGACTAAAAGGATGAGAAGAGCAAGACTATCAAGTCACAGGTGACAACACTCATGTTCTCTCCTATAAATAAGAGGATTTACGGTGATTTTTACTAGAGACAGAGTTATACGTGCGTGCTCACTGAAAGTCTTACGGAGCTCTGCTGATAATGCCAGTAACTCCCGAACCCCCTTTAGCCCGGCGTTATTCAGTAAAGTATGTTTATCGTTGTACTGGAGTGCTTTATTTCTTGTTAATCGTAAAATCCTTTAGTAAGGTATGCTCTGCCTGAATCTCCAAAAACCATAATGCCAAAGTCTTGAGGTCCCATTGTTTTTGCATACTGTTCAGCTGCATAAGCAACTGCGCCGCTGCTAAGTCCAATTAAAAGACCATGCTTAGATGCCATAGGCTTTAAAGCACTGAGAGCTTCTTCATCAGTAACGCACAGATACTCGTCGATAACTGATTGGTTAAGAACCGGTGAACTGAAGTCTACACCAATACCTTCAAGTTTGTAAGGTTTTGGATTTCCCTTAGTTGCTCTAAAAGAGTGAGCTGAATCTACTGCTATTATTTTAACTGAAGGGTTTTGTTCTTTAAGATAGCGTCCAACGCCACTGATAGTGCCACCTGTACCGGCAGCAGCAAAAAAGTGAGTAATTTTTCCTTCAGTTTGTTTCCAAATTTCAGGCCCTAGCATATGATAGTGAGCATAGGCATTAGAAACATTCATATACTGATTTAACATAAAGGAATTTGGGGTATTTTTATGTATCTGTACTGCTTGGCTATGATAACTGAGTGGATCGTCAACAAACTGAGTTGCAGGACACTTAATAACTTCAGCGCCATACGCTTTAATTGTTTGGTATTTTTCTAAACTTATCTTTTCAAAGACGGTGATAATAACTTTATATCCCTTTACTGCACCGATCATAGCAGTAGCTATTCCCTGATTTCCAGAAGATGCTTCAATGAGTGTTCCACCAGGCTTTAAGATGCCAAGCTGTTCTGCTTCTTCAATCATATAAAGAGCAGACCGGTCTTTAACGCTGCCACCAGGATTTAAATACTCAAGCTTTGCATGTATACGTGCAGGAGTTTCAAAATTAATACCTACTAACGGAGTGTTACCAATAGCACAGAGCAAATTTTTATGTACCATATTTTTTAAATCCTAAAGCCCTAGAATAGCGTATAAAACCACCTCTATTTTTTTTATTTTACACTAACTTGTTATTTGAAGCAAAACTATTTTACATTTAGTTGACTAAATATTTGCATTTTTATGGTTTTTGTTATAAAACAGAGAACAACAGTTGACCACTTGAAAAAGGAGGGTGTCGAAGCAAAAGTATAGTCTATCTCTCGTATAGCAGTAAAAAGTTAACCTAGTTCAATAAGCGCTTAAATGAGTGGTATAGGTTTGTTTATACTCATAGTTACTATAATTTAAGCTTATTATTAAGGCTTTACTAAAGGAGTTATTTATGAAGTTACCAATACAAAAAATTTTCACAGCCCTTTTGGGGTTTATGCTTGCTCTAGGAATAGATTGTACAGCAGGTAGGGTCCGGTCAAACTGTAATAGGCAAGCGGGATCAGATCAAGCGGCAATTTTTGATTGTGCTGCAAGTGGTAACAACCCATTTACAGAGGCTATTCGCCGCAAAGTTTGTACTCGGTTCTGTCCTAATCCAGCGGTACCGAGAACACCAGTCGTTTATTTTTCAGATGCTACTAACTTTGATGATACTATAGCAATATTTTTATTACTTAAGGCTGAAAATATTAACTTGAGAGCTATCTATCTTGGAGGAAATGCTTTTTCTAATTCTGGTCCTGCTATTAGAAATGTATTTAATATTGTTGATTGGCTTGGAAGAAATGATATTCAGGTAGTCGTTGGTTCTTTCTATTCATTACTTGATGAACGCTCTGGTACTCCTCCAGATTATACCTTCCGTTCAGCAGTTCCTGCTGGAGATGGAGGACTATTGTTTGCAGATACTTTGTGGGGTATTGCACATCTTCTTCCTCAATCAAATCGTCATTATGTAGCTGTTCCTACTGCTACCCCTGAAACTTCTGACGACGTTATTTCCGTTGCAACTATACGGAAAATTATTGCTGAATCACCAGAAAAAGTTACTTTGCTTTCTGCAGGAAGCTTAACAGGAGCTTTCAAAGTACTTGATGGGGCCCCTGCTGAGGTGATTAATAATATTGCTCAGTTTAGACAAATGGGTGGTGCTGTTGATGTTCCTGGAAACTTGTTTAGCGTACCTTATAATACTGCTGCTGAGTTTAACTTCTATCTCGATCCTCAAGCTGCGCAAGGCGTGTTTACTATACTCGCTAATGCTGGTATAAACATTATGCTTGACCCTTTTGATGCAACGAATACTGTTCCTTTGACAAGAGCCTTTTTAAATCGTTTAAGAGCATCAGTGCAAACCCCTGAAGCACTCTTTGTTTCTCTCTTACTTGATAGAGTTGCTGATACATGGTTTGATCCTGTTAATCTTACTAATCTCTTTATTTGGGATGTTACCTCTGCGCTTGCTTTAATAGATCGATCAGTTATTGCACAAAGAGAAGACGGTGTAGGTATCACAGTAATAGATCAACCTGCTTCTATAACTACAGATGTTAATGAAGCAGAACAAATAGTTACCATTACTACTATACTTAATACGAGTATTGGTAAAACTCAACGAGATCCAAATGGAAACCCTGTAGATGTAATTAAAGCTTTCGATGCTGAAAGAATATATACACGCATTATTGAGCTTCTCAATAGCGATGTTAATTCAGCGTTGTGTCCACTAAGACAGCCAATTGGATGTTATCAATATACAAACGTTCAGCGTGCTTCTTAATTACCATGCTTTTTTATCGAGGGCCTTAGGGCCCTCGATTTTTTTATAATGGGTTGTATAATCTTGACATTTATAACCGCGGTTATTATAATCATGGTTAGAGATTTTAACATTTTATAGAGAAGAGGTCTTATGAAGGTAAAGAGCATTGATCTTGGATGGATCACCGTTTCTGATTTAGAAAAAGCACGCAAATTTTTTGGTGATACATTAGGACTTGAGTTAACAACTAGTAATGAGCAACTTGGGTGGCTTGAGCTTGAAGGAAAAGAAGGTGGAGCAAAGCTTGGAGTAGCCCGTGCACATGAAAAAGAGCAGCATAGGCCAGGAAGTAATACAGTGCTTACGCTAAAAGTTGATAATATTGAGCAAGCAAAACAAAATTTAGAAGTAAAAGGTGTAAAATTTTTAGGTGGAGTTATTGAAATTCCTGGTCATGTTAAATTGGCAACATTTGTAGATCCTGATAATAACACTTTTCAATTAGTTGAGGATCTTAGTTGAAGAGACAACAGGTAACATTTTCTAAAGAACGGCCCGAGCAAAGTCTCGGGTTTGTATTTTGGCAAGTCAGTAACCTCTGGCAACGAAAAATCAGTGAAGCATTAAAGCCTCTTGCTTTAACGCATGTTCAGTTTGTTCTTCTTGCAGGTATTGGATGGTTTAATAAAATGAATGCTTCTGTTACACAGGTTATGCTTGCTCAACATGCAAAAACTGATATTATGATGACCTCTAAAGTAGTGCGTACACTAGAAGCTAAAAAGCTTATAGTAAGAGAGATACATCCTCATGATCCTCGGGCTAAGTCGCTTGTGCTTACGCAAGCAGGCTCAAGGCTTTTAATGCAAGCTCTTATGGTAGTAGAACAGGTAGATGAGCAATTCTTTAGCGTGCTTGATAATCAAATAGGCTCTTTTTTAAAGGGTCTTAATCTGCTTGTTGATGTTTCTCGATTTGAAGAGACGAGAAAATAAGCTTCTAAGAGCATAGTGCGTTTTTTAGCAATGTATGGTAGTCTCAATACAATGCTTTGGTAGGCTCAGTCGGCAGCTCTTAATGTACTTTGAGTAGAGAAAGAGCTTATGTACATAGGCTCTTAGCAGAAGTTAGTATACAATAACAAGAATGTAATCGAAAGGATTCTATGAATTCAAAAGTTGTCTTAGCTTTTATTGCAGGAGCACTGCTTTCTGGTGGAGCAGTGTATGCGTACATTGAAAATAAGAGAGCTTATAAAGGGCCTCGTAAAGCACTCTATCCTGTAGAGTCTCTTATTATTAAACGGTGGTCACCTCGGGCAATGTCTGGAGAAGCGCTTTCACAAAAAGAGTTGATGTCATTATTTGAAGCTGCTCGCTGGGCTCCATCATCATATAACGGCCAACCGTGGCGTTTTATTTATGCGTTAAAAGGTACTGCTTCGTGGGATAAGCTTTTCGATCTTCTTGTTCCGTTTAATAAATCATGGGTGAACAATGCAGGCGCGTTAGTACTTGTGATTTCAAAAAATACCTTTGATAAAAATAATGAGCCTTCTCCTACCCATTCGCTTGATACAGGAGCTGCAACACAAAATATGCTTTTACAGGCAAGTGCAATGGGCTTAGTAGGGCATGGCATGAGTGGTTTTGATTATGATCGTGCTCGTAAAGAGCTCGGTATACCAGATGGTTATACAGTAGAAGCAATGTATGCTTTTGGAAGACCAGCAGGCGCTCATGTATTACCAGAAGAATTACGTGCGCGAGAAGTTCCAACTGATCGCAAAGATTTTAAGGAATTTGTCTTTGAAGGAGCATTTGAAACAAAAGATGCTGCTTAATATATAAAAGATCCCGGTTCTAGAAAATTTTCTTTGAACCGGGACTCTGTTTGTTAACTTCTTTTAAATACTACAACAAGTGCGCTCAAGTTATCGCCACTTTTTCTGTTATAAGCGGTAATAACAAGCTCTTGTGCTGCTTTAGTAGGAGCAAGAGGATCATCTTTGTATTTCGCTAATACACCTCTTACAATATCAACTGCATTTTGACGAGTCAAAATATTACTCTCAAAAATACCGTCACAGGTAAGAATTAAAAACTCATCTTCAGGCTGTATTTCAGTATGCTCAATTTCAGGAGTAGCAATAAGTCCTACTGATTTAAGTACAAAGTCGCCAAAGGCTCGAGATACTGCAAGTGTTCCGCCGACTCTGTTATCGCGTACAAAGCCACCAGCATTTTTTATACGTTCAAATTCATCTGGACGAGTTGGATTTTGATCTTGTGAAAGAGCAACTGCTTTTCCGCCTCTTGATAAAATAGCTCGTGAATCGCCTACATTAGCTATAAAAAGATCATTATCTTTTATAACTGCTACAATAGCAGTGCTCCCCATAAACTCTGCTGCATCTTTAAGATCAGATTTACCGAGGTCGCTATTAGTTTTCTCTATAGCTTGTATAAGAGCAGCTCTCATATTTGACGAGAACAGTGGGCATTGTTGTAATGCGGGCATAAGATTTTTAGCGCAGTAGTGAGCTACATCTGCACCGCCATGGCCATCAAAAATTCCAAAAAAGGCCATCGCAGGGTTATCAGCAAAAGGTACTTGAGCTACGTGAGCATCTTCCATGCTTGGACGTCTTCCTCGCTGTGCTTCTAAACCATAAATAAATTTTAAACCTTTTTGTTTATTTTGCTCTTCTTTAGAGGGCTGTGATTGTTCTAAAATTTGTTGAGCAGTTGCAAGAGCTTTTGGATAAAGTTCAAGTCCTTTTAAGGGGGATCCTACAAGAGCTAGTAGAGCTACAATATCTAGCTGATTTTGTTTAGCTGCATGTACAATAGGCGTTTCTTTCTTGTTGTCTGCTCTAGTGACATCAGCTCCGTACTCAATAAGGATTCTTACTATAGTTTCTAACCCTAAGCGGGCTGCAAAACTAAGAGCGCATGTTCCATTACGATCAACAAGATTAGGATTTGCATCTGCTCTTAAGAGCATGGTTACAAGATCTTCTCTGTCTTGGATTACTGCATTCATAAGGGGTGTCATGCCCATATTGTCCTGAACGTTAACAGGAGCTCGAGCATTAATAAAGAGACTAACGATATCCTTATTGCCTTGTAAAACAGCTTCTGCAAGAACAGTATTTCCATACTTATTTTGTGCATTTATAAAGATGCCAGTTGCCAATGACCTTCTTAGTGATTCTATATCTCCTCTATGTATAAGCTGGAATAGGTGATCATTCTGCATAGCAGATGCTAAAGATGGTAACAATACCAATGATATACTAACGAGTATTTGTTTTAACATAACTATCCTTGCTTTAAAATATTTCATATCTGAATGTAGTGCTAGAGGTATAGTACCTCAAAAAATGTTTCAATAAGAAATTATAGAGCAAGTCTCTAAAAAGAGCAAATGGCCACCTTTTAAGCCTTTTTAAAATAGCTATTCATCTTTTGTGCAAAGGTAGAGATCTTTTCTTTATTCCTCTCTGTGACTGCTGAAACGGTAAAGATAAGTATAGTTGAAGCTATAAAGCCTGGAAGCAGTGGCATAATACCTGTGTTAAGAGAGGGCCATACGGTACCCATGATTCCGCCAAAAGCCATGCCAGCGATAGCGCCATAGTTATTTACTCGTTTAAAATAAAGCGCAGTGATCACTATAGGAGCAAAGGCGAGACCAAGACCAGACCAAGCATAACTTACCAAATCATTTACGGCATGTGTATTGTTATAGCTAATAAGATAAGAGAGCAGTGGAATAACTATAACACAAGCTCGTAAGAGCCACAATGAGTGGTGTGCATTAAGACGAGTAGTAATTATACGTTTAAAGAAATCTTCTGAAACAATAGATGCGGTAGCAAGAATTTGTGCAGTCATAACAGACATAGTTGCAGCTAAAATTGCACATAAAATGAATCCTGCTAGCAGTGGATTAAAGAGGCTTTTAACCATTTCGACAAAGACTAATTCTCGATTAGCAAGTGGTTGAGCAAAAAACAGCATCCCTACGAGCCCTACAATAGTTGCTGCGCTCAGTACGAGCGTCTGCCAGGTAATACCAATATATTTAGCTTTATGAATTTTTTTAGGATCTTCGATACCCATAAAATTAATAAGAATATGCGGAGAGCCAAAATAACCAAGGCCCCATCCTGTTGCTAGAAGAAGAATACTACTTATCGTTGTCCATGAGTAATCAGGAACAAGTTTTGAGGTAAACGTAGAAAAAGAAAGGTATTGAGTAATTGATTGAGTAGTGCTTACATGCATAAGTGCTACTACTGGTACTAGTATAATCATAAGAAGAAGAAAAAGTCCTCTAAATAAGTCGCTCCATGCAAGCGCTACAAATCCTCCAATAAGAATATTAAGCACGACAAGTGCTATGCTTATTGCAATACCAAGATTATAGTTAATTCCAAAGGTTGTCTCAAAGAGGCGTCCTAAGCCAATTAATTCTGCAGCAATATAAAAGCTTATAAAGAACAAGGTAAAGAAAACAGTGAGTAACCGTAGTGTGCCTGAAGTATCTTTAAATCGATGTTCAAAAAATGATGCTAATGTTAAACTTTGGTACTCTTCAGTTGCAGTTCTTAAGCGAGGTGCAATAAAATGCCAATTTAAAAACATAAATACAATAAGCCCAAGAGCTACCCACACATTAAAGAGTCCAAAAGCATAAATAAGGCCAGGAAATCCCATAAACAACCAGTCACTCATATCGCTTGCTTGTGCAGAGATAGCAGTAACCCAGTAGTTCATTGATCGATTGCCTATAATAAAAGAGCTTGCATTAGTGTTCTTCCTATAAAAATAAATACTTAAGCCTAAAAAGAAGGCAAAGTATGAAATAAAAGAAATAAGGTACGCAAAGTTCATGGGAGTCCTTTGTTATATAATGATTCTCTTACGTGCAAGTGTAGCATAAAATAAGCAAAAAATAATAGAGACGATAGAGAACTGTTAAGTACATGACTTATTAGCTGCGGTACTTAATAATGTAATGCTTTTATCATCGTTTAAACCATGAGCAAGGTCTAAGGGAGTTTGTTCTCTTGTATTATGAAGACTTATTAAGCATGGCTGTGCTATAAGGCGCTCTAATACTGTATAGTTTTTGCTTAAGACTGCAGTATGCAACGGGGTCTCACCCTGTTCATTCATTAATACCAGTAAGTGTGAATACCTGTCAATGAGAAGATTAGCAATTGCTTGTTTCTGTAGAGTAATGGCTCTGCACAGAAAATTAACGTTTTCACTAGTGAGTTTGTAATCAAGTAAGAAAGAAAGTATATTTGTATCTTCTTTTTCAAGAGCAGTCTGTAAAAGATCTGTAGTTTGATCATGTAAGAGCAGGAAATCAAAAATTTCTTTACTTCGATTTTGTGCGGCAATTGCTAGGGGAGTAAGGCCTAGAAGATTAACTTTATTTACTGCAATGCCTCGATGAACGAGAAGTTTAACAATAGGTAACCAATTCTTAGTAACTGCACAGCAAAGTGGCGATTCTTCAAAAATGAGCTCAGGAATGAGTGCACCGCTTTCTAGCAACATTTGGGTGATAGTTGGATGTTCATTAAATTGAAGCGCCATTGCAAGAGCAGTAAGACCTGTATCTGTTGTAGTCTCTTTATCAAAGGTATGCTCTAGAAATAATTGTACAAGGGGCACATTTTCTGTAAGTACTGCTATATGAAGTGGCGTAGCGCCTTGATACTGTATATCTTTTAGTTGTTTATTATAGTTAAGAAGAGATCTGATAAGCTTTAAATTTGTGCTCATTGCTGCACAATGAAGAACGCTTATGCCAGAAGAGGAACATGTATGTGCTTTGCGCTGAGTTAGCAAATAGTGAGCCATTTTAAAATGACCTTTTCGAGCGGCTATAAGTAATGGTGTTGCTTGATAGACAAATGAAAAAAAATGTTGAGACGTTTCTGCTTCTAAATGAGCTCCATGTGATACTAAAAATTCTGCAGCTTTTAGATTATTAAATGCAGCTGCTATATGGAGTGGGCATAATCCACATGTAGGATCGCGAAAATTAACATGTTGTAGAGCAAATTTGTAGAGCGAGGGTATTTGTTTATCATGCGGCTTTTGTGAATCCTTTGAAGGATAAGCAAAAAGATCATTAGCATGGGCTGCTATAGCAAGAAAAAATTTTAAGCACGAGTGTAGGGTTTTATAAAATGGAGTTTTTTTAAGTTCTTGAGAAAAGAGCCGTGCTATTTCATGATTATTGCCATACTTCAGAAGATGTTCTAAAGCATTGTCAATAAGGGCTTGATCTGTTTTAAATTCAGGAAGATTCATAAGAAACAGAGCGCCTTCTTTATTATTGTTTACAAGAGCTTGTGTAAGTGGGTAAACTCCTTGTTTATTAGCTTTTGTAGTCATCTGAATAGTTGTCAAGGAAGAAAATACTGTAGTGCTTTTATAGCGGGCTGCATAATGGCATGGTGTGTCTTCTGTCACCGAAGTTCTATCATAAGATGTGCTATTAAATGAAAGTAAGCACTCAACAGCAGAAGCATCATCAAGCATTGAAGCTACATGCATAAGAGAGAGTTTATCTTGTGCAAAAGGAGGTTGTATGGGTGCGATGGTATGCGCTAATGGAAAAAGTTCTGTTATCTCTTGTAAAGAAGTATGAGAAAGAAGTTCATGTATGAGTAACTGTATAAAGCGACTGCTTTTATCTTGCCAGAGTGTTAAAAGGAGAGCATGTTTCTCGTCTTTTGTTGCTTTACTTATAATTATATAAAGTGAAAGCATAAGACGAATTTTATTATAAAGTTCAGGATAAATATTTCTTATCTTATTCAGCTGCTCTTGAAAGTTCTCATTAGTACTGCTTGCTTTACTATCTAAAAAAGGTACCGGTTTAACAAATGTTCGGGCTTTCTCATGTAATATGAATGATGCAAGCTGCTGTGCTATATGATGAACAAGAAGCATAGTCAAAGAGGTATTTGCGTGATTAATGCTTGTTGCTTTAGAAGTGATGGGATTTGGCTGTGGTTCCATAGCTACAAGCGAAAAGAGAAAAAAAGTGCTTATTATAATGATTTTTATTTTCATAATTATTTGATTAACAGGTAAAAAATATAGTTTTTCATTAAGTATAGCCTATCTGGTATTAAATTCAAGTTGAACTTTAAAGACTTTGTTTTTAATAAACTTTTATCTGACTTATAGTCCTAGGTAAGAGGTAGCAGTATGAGCCACAATGCTATAATAAAGGCATAGACAGCACACGTATCAATAAGTCCTTGGGCCATCATACTTGAACGAGAAAGCATATTATAGCTTTGAGGATTAAGGGCTATTTGATTACATGCGGCTGCTGCGCTTTTTCCAGAGCTTATACCAGCACCTAGTGTTCCAAGACCCATAGTAATTGCAAAAAACATATGAGTACCTCCTAGTAAAGGATTGCTCATAGGTGTAGTTGCTTTATTGGTAAGAAAAAATGAAATTATTGCAGCAAAGATGACGGGTGTTTCTATGATAGCTTGGCTAATGAATGTAAAAGTAAAAAGCTTGTTATAAGCAGCTCGATTAACTCCAATATTACGACAAGCTGTTTTTGCAAACAGGCCTACACCAGCTGCAGGCCCTATGCAGCCAATACCTATAGACAGACCACTTGAAAGAAGAACAAATGCTTGGGCAACTGTTGTAATAGCATCTATACGGGTACGAATAATAAGCGCTATAATAAAACCAAAGATCATAGGAGTTTGGATAAGAGATTGTGTAAGGAGCATAAAGTTCATGATCTTTTTGCCTAAAAAAGGTTGCCGTGCTATGGAGATGAGTGCCTCTCGTGCAGGTAATGCGGCAGCAATACCAATAACGAGACCGGGCAGTGCAGTAGAGAGAGCCATACCCAACTGAGCAATTGCTTTATGAAGCTCGTCTACTGGCTGAAAAAAAAGAAGAAATGACACTAAAAGGCCTAAAATAGCACCTGTTTCTACAATAGCAAGTGATAAAAGCGTAGCTCTACTAATATCTGTTGCAGACGTAGGCTGTCGATCTATGGCATCAAAGGCTGCCTTACTAGTAATTCCTTGCCCAATGCTCACACCAAGCGCAGTAATAGCTGTGCTTAACGCTACTGCAGAATGGTGAATAAATGATGGAGAAAGTGCCATTAGTGCTCCTCATGCTCTTCGATTTGAACTGCCATTGCAATATTTGTAAGTGAAAGTATAGAAAAGACAAATGCTTGTAAAAATCCTTCAAAAAGGATAAAGAAGCCAATAAGTATCAAATTTATACCAAAAAGAGTTCCTACAAGGTTTAAGATAACTGAACCAGACACTCCTTTTTGAAAGATAGTGGTAATGATTGCTCCTCCAAAA
Source organism: uncultured bacterium (assembly GCA_963848965.1). Classification (GTDB taxonomy): domain Bacteria; phylum Babelota; class Babeliae; order Babelales; family Babelaceae; genus CAWKFG01. The sequence continues at coordinate 277,861 of CAWKFG010000004.1, read as the reverse complement.
ATATTACCAAAGAGACGGAAAGAAATAGAAATAACTGATGCTACTTCTCCAAGTACTTTTAAAGGAAGCATAATGAGTCCTGCAATTATATTAAAGGGAAAGAAGATATTAACTGGTGCAAAGTAGTCTTTGAGATAGGTTTTAAGACCATGTATTTTAATCATCTCTTTCTGAATATAAAGAAATGCGATAATTCCTAGTGAGAGAGTAGTATTAAGGTCTTTAGTAGGTTCTTCTACAGTAGGGATAAGGGCTACCCAGTTACAGCAAATAATAAAGAGAAATAATGAAGTAATAAAAGCGAAGTAGCGATAGGTGAATGTTCCTGTAGATTGCTCAATCATTTGGATAAAGCTGCGAACAAAAGATAAAACTAAATACTGTCCAAGAGAATTATCTTTTTTAAGAAAGCGTCGTCCTACATAAATAAGTAGGGCTATAACGCCAAGTGCAACCCAGGTATTCATGACCGTAGTAAGGTTGACGGCAGTACGAGGACTTGTAATGCCTAAAAAAGCTAAGGGGTACCATAGCGTTTCTTGTTCAAACAGGTGAGAACCTTCCATAAATACTACCTTTTTGTTAACGGACAAGTCGTATAATCGTTGCCCAAAAAGTTCCGGTAAAGCTTATAAGAAGAAGTATAAAGTGTATTGTGTTCAAGCGCAACAGATAAAAGAAGAGAGCTGCAATAAGAGAGAGTCGTATAAGGGAAAAAAGACTGGATAAAAAAGGCGGGACTTTCTCCTGCTGATAGCTCAGAGAAAGTCCATTAATAAAGCCTAGAATGCAGCCTAGCAAGATAAATAGTAACGAGATTACTATTTCGTACATAGGCTCTTAAAATTTCTTGATGCCTTTGTGACGCCAATAACTGTTAACAACTGAATGAGATCCGGTAATAACAATAAGGCCATACCGCTCGTCAACAGACTTTTTAGCAACATCAAATGCTTCTTCAAAGTTCTTGCATGAACGTGCTTTAACTTTCATACTTTTAACATCATTGGTGACTTTTTCGATATCCCATGATTCTTTTTCACCAACACCTTCTAAAGATGGCTCTAAAGGACAAATAAGGAGCTGTCCAGATGTCTTTTTAAAGAAGTAACGAATAAGTTTTAAAAACTCTTCATTATGTAAGGTATCTTGTGCAGCTGAAAGAATAATGGTAAGCCCTTTCAGTGGACGTTGATAATGCAGAAGACGTACTCCTAGAAGGATATTTTTGAACGCATCGATATTACTTGCTGTATCAAGCAGAATAGATGGCTTCTCTTTATCAAGAAGTTGGAAACGGCCTGGTAGCTCATTAATTTCTTCTTTCCAAAACTGATCAAGAGTTTTTTTAGGATGTAGTTCTGATTGTCTTTTTGCTTCTAATGTAGGACGGCCACGAAGTCCTTTTTGTTTACTTAAGAGGCTATCTGCTGTAATAGTAACATCTTTATTATAGAAGTATTCAATAAACATTTGAGCAAGACGCTCTGCAAGGGCAGCACAACGACCATGAAGCTGCTCAAATGGATAGGCGAGTGGAGCAAGCTTACGAATAGGCATAGCCCAGTTTCCGCCTTGAGCAGTTGTAAGCTCTTGCATACACTGTAGATGAGCTTTGCTTTGATCTCCAGATACAATCCATGTTCCTTGCTTTACAATACCCATCATGTCACTGATAAGCGCTTGCAATTGCTCATCACTTGTCAGTACATCACGTGGAGTTACACGTGTAATTGTTGCTACTTTTGCTGCACAAAGATTAACAGGATTGTAGCTACCACCTTCACTTACTTCTAATACTGCTACATCAACACTTTGATTTACAAAATAAAGAAGAGCCATCATAGTAAGAACTTCAGAACTATGTGGCTCAAAGCCAAGCTGTTCTGCTAAGTTAATAACATCATTCCCTAGTTCTGCAAACACTTTGTTTGAAACTGTCTCATGGTTAATAGCAAGACGTTCATTATAGGTAAGAATATGAGGGGAATAGAAGGTACCTACTTTAAGTCCTTCTGTTTTAAGTAATTTTGCTGTCAAATGGATAGTTAAACTTTTTCCGTTGGTACCAGCAACAAGTATCGCGTTAATTTTTTGAGAAGGGGTGCTGCAAGCAAGGTCAAGTTGCTTCATGCGATCAAGATTCTTAGCTTGATATTTGGAGGACCAATGTTTATCCAAATACTCTACTACATCGTTATAATTACGCTGCTTGCCTTGGATTACATTCTTTGATGTCGATACCGTTTGTCTGCGGGTTTCCATCATAATATTCTCCATGAGTTTATGGTGTTAGGGTTTGAAGGTTAACTGCTTTACTAGTAACTGATCATAACCCAAAATTTGAAATATGTCAAAATATAAATTCAGGGGTAGGGTATCTGTTTTTAAATTGACAAAAGAATAAAAAATTAAAGGAATGCTTTATATTCTCTATGTAATTCTTGACGATTGTGATCTTCTTTCTGTTACTTTGAAGATAAGCGAAAGAATAATTCTCATGGTAGCTGCATTTCTTGTCAGGAAGAAAAGTGAGGGAATGTGAAAAGCTTTTGTAAGCGTAGGGGATTTTCTCTTATTGAACTTATGATTGTAGTTGCAATTATTGCTTGCTTATCAGTTATTGTTACACCGAGCCTTATGAAGCTTGTTGCAAAGGCAAAACGAGCAGAAGCATATGTTGTTCTGCGGTCACTTGCATTAGCACAAAAGGCATATTTTGCAGAGTTTGGCCACTATACAACGAATCTTTTTGGTGCACAGGGACTTAGTTGGAAGCCTGAGGGAAATTACAATTATACCTATGGCTTTAGTGGTGCAGCAGGGCACAATCACTTTGTTGGACAACTTAAAACGCCAGCTTCTGCATTACAAGGTGCTCACATAACTTCTGACGGCTTTACAGCTTATGCAGCTGGAGACATTGATGGTGATGGAGAGCCTGATATACTTTCTATCGATCAAGATAATGTTATTAAGATTGTAAAAGATGATCTTATGTAGGCGTTTAAAGAGCTACTCTTTACTTTCTTGCGTTGGTCCTTTTGTAGAAGATGTTTCTGATGATTCTTGAGAAAGCGAAGATTGCACAGTGAAAGATGTAACCTTCTTATGTAGATCAAGTGCTACAACAATTGAGATTTTGTCATTGCTCCCTATAGCTTCCATTTGTTTTAGATCACGCTGCGCAAAGGAAAAGAGATCGTTTGTTAGCGTGTAGGGTTTTGGATATGCTCCTTCGCCACTCATTATTACATACTTAGGGTCCAAGGGGCGTTGCTTTTTTTTACTTTTCATACCGTACAAAGGAGCTACAACTGTAAGTAGACTGCCAGCGAATACTTTTAAAAGCATCATCATAAAATTCCTTTAGAGTAAAAAGTTATATAACCATTCTTGTATAAATGTATAGATAATTCCGCCAAGTGCAAGCCAGGGTCCAAAGGCTATCTTTGTAGAGCGATCAGCTCCTTGTGCTAAGATAAGTATACCTGCTAGAGTACCTAGGAAAGCCCCAATAAGCAATGTTATCCAGGATCCAAAAATACCTGTAAATGCGCCAATCATACTTAATAAGTCAAAATCTCCTTCGCCCATACCCTCTTGCTTTCTTAGAAGATAAAACAATTGTGCAATACTCCACAAGATACCATAACCAAAAAGGGCACCACCTATACTTTCAAGTAGTGAAAGAGAAAGTAATCCAAATGCGCTTAATGCAAGGGCAACAGGCACTAGTCCTAAGGTCATAGAACGAGCAATAAGCATAGTTTCTGCATCTGTTCTTATGGTGACTATGAGTGCTGAAAAAAAGATACCATACGAGATCCAATATCGTGGTTCAATAAAAACAATGAGCCCCGTTAGTACAACTGCAGTAAGAAGCTCTATAAGCGGATATAAAGGAGATATCTGTGTTTTACAAGCTCTACACTTTCCTCGTAAAATAAACCACGAGAAAAAAGGGATAAGGTCATACCACTTAATAGTAGTATGACAACTTGGACAGAACGAGCGAGGAAGAACAAGGCTATATCCGTGAATAATGCGATATCCTACAACGTTGAGGAAGGAGCCCCAGCATAAAAAGAGAAGAAATGACAACAAAAGAAAGATCATTCGTTTTCTGTTTTTATGTTTTCAAGAATGTTTTCAAGACGGCATTGTTTTTCAAAGTTCTTATCAAATGCAAAAACAAGCTCAGGAGTATAACGTGATTTAATGCTTGAGGCAAGCGCTTTTCTTAATGAAGGCTTGTAAAGTACTAAAATAGGAAGAAGTTCTTGAAAACGAGCTTCTCCTTCTGTAGTATAAAAATAAACAGTACAGACTCCTTTATCAGGAGAGAGTTTGACACGGTTTATACAGATCTCTTGAAGACGTGTATCATCAAGAGCTGTTTGGGCAAAAAGCTGAGAAATTTTTCGAAAGAGAAGTGATTCTTTCTGAGCTCTTTTTATAGTGCTTACTGATGAGGAGGCCATGGTACCTTACATAAATTTTTGGGAAGCCATACGAATCCAATTTTGCTTAATAGCACGCATAAGACGTTTACGGCGCTTTTGGGTAGGTGGTTCGTGATAAACAATACGTTTCATATCTCTTACAACACCTTCGCGCTCTATTTTTTTCTTAAGTTGTTTCAGTGCGCGCTCTACATTGTCATTTACCATAATCGATATATTTGCCTTTTTACTCATAATACGATCTTTATCCTTTCATAAAATAGGGGTACATCATCTATTTCAGCTTCTATAAAGAAATATTCTTTTTTAAAGCTATTATTAGTATAACAAAATGTCCATTTTTTGCAAACAAACTGGCTTTATATAACTTCTCTTCTCTGTAGTTCGTCTCGTAAGATTCTATAATTTCCATTTTTTAGACATAAAGAAGGGATACCTACTGCTTGAGCTGCTTGCACATTAATCTCTTGGTCGTCTATGAATAGGCAATCTTCGGGATTGAGCGAATACTTTTTCAAAAGAGCGATATACGTCTCAGGATTAGGCTTTAGAAGATGATTAATGCCCGATATTTCTATACGTCCTTCAAAAAGGTTAAAGACATTCTCATGTGCAAGGGCAAATTTGTGAAAAGAGACAGCATCCCAGTTAGAGCAGGCAATACACTTGTTTTTCGTGCTATTATCAGCATTACGAGCTTCACATACTTCTTTAAAAAGTGCGACTCCTTCAGGGATCATATACGTATTTCGTGCAAGAATATCTGGATTGAACATAACTTCTATTGTTCGTATAATCAAGTCCTTTTCTCGATTACTACTGAATCTGTTTTCTGGCAGCTTTTCAATATACTGTTTTGCTTGTGCTATAGCGTCAGGACCTCGCTTTTTGCCAGCTTGGTATTGGCATACAATGTAAGGCATTGGTGTTCCATCTGCGATAACTGCTAACTTAAAATCAGGAATTTCTGGAGTTTCAACCTCACTTAAAATCTGAAAAAGAAGCTTTTGAATCTTGGCAGGATTCTTCCAGTCAAGGAGCAAATACATGAAGGGCTTAAACAACCCAATTTCATATGCCATTCCCCATTTATTAGTAGCACAAATTACTCCTCCTAGATCCCAAATGATTACCTTAGCAATAGAATTACAATAAAATCCTACCAATAAGAAAAGAAAAAGTTTTTTTATCATACAATTTCCAGAAATTTTTTTAGAAAAATAAGACATAACTTATTTTACTCTACTGCTCAGAGAAATTCAATATGAGCTCCGCTTTGTATTTTCTGCTCTCTTTAATAAACAAAGGTTAATGTTCCTAATACCATACTTGAAACATAAGCATTTCTTTGTCTTACAGGAATTTGGAATGCAAGGCCAGCAGATAGATGATCCGAAAGATCGTAATTAAACCCTATATTAAATAAATGAGATTCCCACTTAGTGAAGCATTCTGCTAGTTCTACGTCAAAACCTGTTTTAAAATAGTTTGAAGTAGAGGGAATAAAGGATCTACATACTTGAATCTTATCTTGTGCATGGCTCGTGAGTACATATTCTGCCCATACAGAAAGATTGTCTAAAAAGTGAAAGGCATGCATACCTGCTGCAAAGAACCATGTAGGACCAGGCCGTATGGTAACATCAGCCGTATAAGGGAAGATGCCACTTTCTTGTGGATGAGTAGGCAATCTATAGTTGCAATAGTCCTGCTTAAAGAAGTAACTAAAACCACCTACAAAACTCAAATCTATAGTGTCCAAAAAATCCAACGTAAAGCCAAATTTACCGCCAAGACTTGCATGGCCATTATTACCTATAGGGACTGCAAAGGGTTTATTTACTGGTTTTGCTTTCTCCATAGGGATACCAAAGCCTAGTTCAGCAAACGGCATAAACAAAAGCCGTGGATATATTTCACTCTCTTGGTTTATCACAAAAATCTCTCTCCAAAACAGATCGATACGCAAATCTTCTACACCAATCTTATGATAGTTACAAATATCAAGGCCCAGAAAATCTGCAATTAAATCTCGTTGTTTCATAATATTTTCTATAACAAGCCGTTTACAGTCACAATCAAAGGAGAAGCAGCACGTAGAATCTGCACATGGTACAAATGTCTGAGGTAACGTTATGCATTCTTTTGGCGCTGCTGGAAATGAAGGACCTAGGCAATTAGGACTCGTTGGAGGACATGGAGCTTGAAAGTTTGGATCGGTAAATGGAGGTGTAATCGGTGTTGGATCAGGAAACGGTGGCGGGTTAGGAACACCAGATTTACAATTATTTGCAGGATCTTCTTGACACCCATTAGTAGGGCATGCAACCCCTAATGCTTGGCATGTTAAATCGTCAAATCTCATTACCGTTTGTCGTACGTCTGCGATACCAAATTGTACTTTTAGCCCAACACTATAAAAGCACTTATCAATAAGAAGAATTTCACTTTCAAAACGAGCACCATATTTGCGGTACCAAGCTGGAATAGTAAAGAAGCCAAACTCTTCATTAGGATCTATTTTACGCGGGTCTGTAATGTCTGCAAAACATATTGGCTTTGTATCTTTTAAATTTGCAGGGATACCCAATATACTAAAAAGCTGTGTTTGTAGTGGTGGATCATAAAAGAGGGCAAGCATATTCCATCTACCATTAATATCACCAATATTAATAACATTACGCTCACTGTCACGTGCTCTATTTGCAAATTGACCGAAGCCGCTTATACTAATGCGGAATCTATCAACAGGATAAGCATACTCAAATCGCATTAAATGTGCTTTTTGCCTTGTTGCCAGATATGAATAAGGATAAACACTACTGTAGAGTGGATAAGGATCGTTGTTCGTTGCATTTGGTAGCTCTGCATGCAACGAGCTTGCCATAAGAAATGCTGCAAGCACCCTTATATAGTTCTTAAAGTTCATTACTTCTTCCTTTCTAATATGCGCATAAGAACACGCACATTATTTATAGCATCAATTTTTAGGGTTCGTCAAATTAAGATTTCAAAAGCTCTCCTAGTAACCCATTAAAGGCAATTATAAATATCCCTGCTGCAGTTGCAAGACCTAAGAACGTTGTTATTTTCTGTCCTATCGTCTTATCATGACCTTTGAGCCATAGAGTCACAATAGAAGAGGCATACGCAAATACTACCCCTACTGCAGTAAGATTAAAGAAGAGACCTAAGCTTTTAATAGTAAAGAAGTTCAGTAGTACTAAAGCTCCTACACCTACTATAATTGCCTGAAAACCATATTCAGATCGTGTAATTGCTCGAGCATACTTATTATGCAATAATTTAAAGAACGAGAATGCAAGAGCACTTACCGAGTACATCATAGATTGGAGTACTCCCAAGAACCCTGTAAGAATTGCTATACCAATTGCTTTTGCAAGCCAAGCATACTGAGGAAACAGCTTTATAATCGCTTCTGAGATAGGCATTCGGGCATTCGTAAATGCTTCTTTCGGAATTGATAAAATAATTGAGGAAATAAACGCTAAATAGATGGCACCTACCGCCAAAATAGAATACGTTAATGCTCGAGGAACATTCCTCTCAGGATTCTTTACAACACTAAAAAGAGAAGCAGCAGACTCGAAACCAAAAAAGGCAAAAATTGCTGTAGGAACAGCACCCGCCAGAGAACTCCAGCCGCTCGGCATAAAAGGCGTTAAATTACTCCAATTTATGTGTGTTAATCCCAGCACCGTAGTTCCTAAAAGTGCAAATAACGTACAACCGAGCAAAATAAATTGTCCAACTTGGACCATTCGTACGCCAATAACATTGAGCCCTACAATTGAACTTACAAGTACTATGCCCCACATATTTACACTCAATGCAGGTACAAGTTCATGCAAATAACCAGCGGCTAACTGCGTAATTAAACTCAATGCAATTAAAACTCCAACAACATAAGAACCTGCAGCCAGAACGCCCATAGTGTGGCCACCCCAGGCCTTAGCATACACATAAAAAGACCCTTCCTGCGGATATAACGCTGATACTCGTGCTAATGATAGTGCCATAAAAAGCACAGCAGCAATGACAAACAGATATGTTATAATGCCAGCAGGACCTGCAGTAAGTGCTAGCTGTGCAGGCGTAGTAAAAATCCCTGCTCCTATCATTGAGTTCATGCATATAATCGTTGCAGTTAATAAACCAATCTTGTTGTGTGAATTATCTTTTGTCATGCTCACTTCCTCTTTAAAAAAAACTCCCTTATACTAAAGTATGCTCTTATATTACCCTAAATTTTTAAAAAATTAAGATCCATTTTATGCAGTATTGTGTTTATTATCAAGCTCATGTAAAAGAAAAAGATACCTGGTTTCTAGTAGCTACGCTCCGCAGCTTTGAGCACGTCGCATTCGACCGGACACTCAACAAGCAAACACGCACATTCGAGTTTTTTGTACCTCCAGCCCAAGAACACATCTTTCTTTCTCTTATGCAGTACTACCTGCATGAAGGCATCATAACAGACTTTGTTAAATTACCCAATCGCCTCCTTGATCCTGCTGAGACTGTTTAATTCTTCCCGTGAAGCAATGCTTGTGAGGTTAAGGGCTCTGCCCCCAACACCCCCGGCAAGGGCCCGCCCTTGCAACCCGCTTTCTAGCTTCAGAGCTACGCTCTTGCGCTGGTTCTTTTAGAGCAAAAAATCGTGCCGATTTTTTGCAGTTGCACGCCGCTACGCGAGTCTCCATCGAGGGTGGAACACACCCTCGCTGACGACACCATGTTTACAGAATCATCGTTGATATGAGACTACCAAAGGGTTATTCGTACTCAATGTCATCGGAACAGGCACGTTCCGCCTGGAACGGAGATTCCCGTAGGGACTGCTATTGCAAAAAATCAGCATGATTTTTTGCTTTAAAAAGACGGGCGAGGAGCGTTAGCTCTGAGCAGATACCAGAGGGTGCAAGGTTGTGACCCTGCTGGGGTTATAGGGGCAAAGCCCCTAGCAATTAGCTAAGCAGCGTAGTTAGGCGCCTGTAGGACTCGTCAGGGCCAAGCAGAGCAAATAGCTCTTTGATGCCGAGACCTTGAGGCTTTCCAGTGAGCGCTATGCGTATAAGAGTGAAGACCTCGCGTATAGAAGCTCCTTGGGCTTTACATGCAGCTTGTAAGTGTTTAACAGCTTGTTCAGGCTGTGCAAGCAGAGGACGAATTTCTGGTATAAGTGTATGCAAAAGGGGCTGGTACAATGCAAGATGGTACTCTGCAAAGAGAGTGGGCTCTGGTATAGGTACAGTGAAATAGAATGAGAGGGCAGCGATGCTCTCTTTGAGGGTAATAATTTCTGGCTGGATGTAGGAGATGAGCGTAGCTAATTGAGTATCAGAGAGAGTGTTAACGGTGGAGTATGCAGAGTCAAGGTACGGTCTGCAGAGTTTGGCGAGTTCGTTGGTATCATATCGCATAATCCATTGGTGATTAACCCATCTGAGCTTCTCTACATCGTATTTTATTTGGCTCGTTGAAGTTATAGAGTCAAAGTTGAGAGCTTGAGTAAGTTCACTGAGTGTCATAATTTCTTTTTGGAAAGTGCCACCCATGAGGATAATGTAATTGCAGATAGCTTGGGGTAAATAACCTTCATTTTTAAGATCTGTTAGTGAAAAGCCAAAGTCACGTTTTGAGAGTTTTTTGCCTTCGGTGTTAGTAATAATTGGCAGATGCCAGAAAGTTGGTACTTGAGCATTGAATGCTTCGTACATAGCTACTTGTACTGCAGTGTTGCTCAGATGGTCTTCACCCCGAAAGACGTGCGATACTTTCATTTGTACATCGTCTATAAAGTTGGCAAAGAGAAAGGTGAAACTACCGTCTTCTCGCGTTACTGGTACATCAGAAAAATGTTTAAGCTCAAAATGCATAGTTTTGCGAGCAAGTTCGTAAAACGAAACTTGTTTAGCATGATCAAGCTTGAAGCGCCAGATAAAAGGGATATGAGAAGAAAGTTTTTGTGAAATTTCTTCAGGGCTGAAGCGGAGACAACAGCGATCATACCGAGGTGGCTGTTTTAGTGCAAGCTGGCGTTGCCTCTTCTTTTCAAGCTCTTCTATAGTACAAAAGCAACGATAAACAAGATTTTTTTCTATGGCTGCGTTGAGATAGCGAGTATAGAGCTGTGTACGTTGTGATTGATAATAGGGTTCATAAGGACCTCCTACTTGAGGACCTTCGTCATACGTTAGATGCAGCCAAGAAATATCTTCCATAATACGAGCACCCATAGGATCGACCATTCTTTGGGCGTCTGTATCTTCGATGCGTAAAATAAATGTCCCGCTCTTTTGATGTGCAAATAAATAATTTATGAGTGCCGCTCGTACGTTTCCTAAATGCATAAAACCGGTGGGCGATGGCGCAAAGCGCACACGAATAGAAGTTGTATCCATAATATGCCTATATAAAAAATAACTGTAAGTGCTTAGAAAAAGTATAGCAAAGAATAGAAAAAATATACAGCGTAGAAGGACTGACATTGCCAGTCCTTTTGATAATTATCTTACTGGCTGAAAGAGCTTTCCAAGAGCAGCAAATCCACCACTTTCCATCCCTTTTTGAAAGTTGAGTTCTTCCTCAGTTTTGAAAAGAGGTCGAAACATTTGTGCTCGCTTTTGAGGATCGTTTGCCATTTCATTAATCTTATTTACAAGTGCAAGAGGATTCCCTTCATGGAAATAGTCGACTTGTATAAAGTTTGGATACCTTCCCTTATACATGCCATTTTCAAGGCCTTTTGTAACTACCCTGTTTAAGAATCTTTCTAAATCGGGGCCATTCACTTGCTTATAGTTTCCTCCAAAAGGAACTTCACTGCCGCCGATTTTTTTGATGACATCAGATATTCCTCCACCAAGAATTTTACCACCTTCAGGGAAATAGTCGAGTACATAGAGATATCGTGTATAATTTTCTACTGCACCAGCAGATTCACCTCTTTCTTTTGCTGCTTTTTCTATATCAAGTGTACTATACTGTGTTTCTAAAGTACATATCCAGCGGTAATAGGTATATTTAGTACTTTGAAAAGACAGTGAAGTAGGATATTGATGAGTTTCAGATGATTTGCTATTAAAAACAACAATTCTTTTTCCTAATTCTTTTAGTTTTGCAATAGTTGGCCATCCTTGTTGTGCTATAGGATCCCAGTCAGTAGGCTTAAGAACCATATTTTGAACTTGAGCTTCTTCAAACTTTTTATCAAGCTCTCCTAACTCTCCAGCCTTCTTACCTGGAGCTGTTGCACTATTTTCAAGAAAAACGGAGACAACTTCATCGGGATTTTTAAGTAAGAAGTCTTTTACTGTTTCTAATGCGCCTTTAAATCCTGCAGGATCTCCTGTTTCTTCAAACAATCCTGAAGTAAGTCCTTTTTTTGGCTGTATCCACTTAGTAATTTCGCAACTTCCGTGGCACAAGCTTACTGTACAACCAGAAGAACCAAAAATACCGAGGCCTTTGTCCCAACAACGATGATAAGTATCAAGCTCAAATGCTCGAACTCCGCGTTCTAATTGTCCTTTCAAATCATAATATTGGTTTGCATAAATGAAGCCTGCCTGTTCTGCAGAATAGCCGTTGTGTGCCATTAAAAAGCAAGTATGATCATATCGTTTGTTGAGTCTTGTTTGCCTCTTTGATTCTTCTGTTACTTTGGAATAAAGGACTTTGCCCCACAGTTTTGTTTGCAGTGCATCCGGAAGACCTATTGCCAGAGCTTCTATAAATTTACTAATAACAGGAGATGTTATTTGCGTTGATGCTAGTTTACCTCCTGACGGATTATAGATAATTCCCCAAAATTGCTTTTGCAATTCAGGAGGTAATACAACTGCAGCAACTGGTCGCATTTGTAATTGAGATTCTCTACTTTGAGCTCCTAAAGTAGCCATAGCTATATTTATTTGCTGATTTATTAAGCTAAGTTCAGTTGGAGAAAACTGCTGAGTAGAACTTCCCCCTGCATTAAGAGATAGTTGTAGTACAAAGGTACCTACCAAAATTGTTTTAATGAGAAAAGACGTTTTCATAACTTTTCCTATGTATTATTTTTTTATTTTAATAATAACTATTTTAAGCAGGTCGATTCAAGAGATTGTTTCAAATAGTATAAATACGGGAGAATTCTGATGAGATTTTTAAAAAATGAGTAAAAATTTCAGTGCTCAGGTAATGTGATAGTCAAAGACGATTAAAGACTTTTTAGAAATGGTAAAGTTCATGGCATACTCGGGCTCTACGTAAATATACACTGCTAATGCATGTTCCTTAGTACTCTGTTAAGAATACTTTATAAAAAGAGGGCAAAATGCTTTTTCAGGTTCTTGAACCCCTGTAAGAGTAATAAGATTATGCAGTCTCTGGGAGTGAGGAGCAAGTTGTTGAGCGATAGTAAGTGCAGAGACAAGCGCACTCTCGTGAGAATCTATTCCGGTAGTATAGAGTCCTGCAAGCCAGAGCTGATTGTTTCCCTGCCATTCTTCAAGGACTGATTGAGCTTTAAAATAAGCATAATCAACGCGAGCATGACGATATTTTATAAGGGCATAAAGTGGCTCTGGTAAGTAAGTATCATCAGGAGTAATCCAACTACGAAACAAGGGTTTTATACTTTTCCAGGGTTTGTAGATAGTAAGAGCGCTATAATGCTTTGTTGTTCGTATATTTGCTATAGACCACAGTGATTTATGGAGAGGCATAAAACGATAATCGCCATGAATTGCAATAGTAGTAGGAAAGTACGTAATAGTAGCTAAGTTAGAGCGAAGTGCTTCTGTTTCAGGAATTGCACTTAAGAGACGTATGGCTTCATGAGCGTTTGTTGCTATAATGAGAGTATCTACGTGCGTTGTTGTACCATTTTCTTCTTGTATACTGTAACTATTGTTTGTGTAAGTAATATGTTTAATAGCAGAGCCGAGCTTAATGTGAGTATGTGTAAGATCCTGTACCAATGCTGTAATATATGAAGTAGTACCAAATACTATATCATTCCATAAAATCGGTTTTAAACCAGAAGGAGCGTTTTTGACGATCCAGCTTAAAACATTATAAGCAGAGAATGTCTTAAAATCTTCTAGTGAAGTTCCCCATCCTGCAGCTAAAAAAGGATAAAAAAAATTATCTTTAAAATGGCGAGTTACGTGTAACTGCTCTATAAAATTTTTAAGCGTAATAGAGGTATCTTTATCAGAGATACATTTGTGAGCTTTATGTATAAGATATTTAAACTGTAAAAGCGTAGAAATATATGAAGGAGTTAATGATTGCCAGATAATGTTACCGTTATGAAGTGGAGGTACTATAAAGGGAATTCCTTGGCGTGAAGTAAAAGTATAACTAAGAGGATAAGCACATACAGGAATACCCAGGAGCTTGAGAAGATGAGAGAAGTAAGGAAACATTCGATCATTAAAAAATTCAAATCCGGCTTCAATAGGTACAGTCTCTCCATTAACTGAGATTGGTACTGTTTGAGCATGTCCGCCTATACGCTCTTGCCGTTCAAAAAGAATGATTTCATGGTCTTTGTCTAAGAGCCAGGCTGTTGCTAGTCCGGCAGCGCCTGCTCCAATAATTCCTACTTTCATAACTCTCCCCTTACTAGATATTACTACAGTGTGTGAGAAAAAATAAATAAAATAGTATATATAGTACTATGAACCACTTGACGAACTTTTAGAACCTTCATACTCTAGGATAAGTTGGATATATGTTTCTATATAAAGTAAAGGAGATCTTATGAACAAGATCCGTTTTTTCCTAACTGCTTTCATGCTTGTAAACACTTCTTTAACTTTTAGTATAGATCAGCTGCTTAGTGCTATAAAATCTAACAATGTAAAACAGGTAGAGGAGCTCTTAAAAAATGAAACAGCTTTGACTAAAGAGCAAAAGAAGCAGCTTTTACATGAAGTTCAGGAGTTGATCTCAACATATAAAAGCAAATCAGAGTCTATTTTTAGAAGTGAAACTGATCTTATGAGAATTGGATTTGGAGGAACAGCTGCAGTCCTAGGCTTAGGGTGGGGCTTACGAGGAGTATTCGGAACATTGTGGCAAGGAATACAAGGAAAAACAACTGCTACCTTATGGTCTGCTGCAAAAGCTTGTTTAGGAGCTGGTATGGTAGTAGGGGGAGCATGGCAAGTATATCTTGGAACATTACGCTCAAGCGCTCTTGGTAACTTACATAAAGCTTATGAAATAGAAGAGTTGGTGAATGCTGCAGTATTTAAAGAATAGGTAACAAAAGTTTGTAATTAGTTTAATCTTTAAGGAGTATTTTATGAAATACAGTTTATTAGTTTCTGCTTTAGTGCTTACAAGTACTATAGCGCTGAATGGTACGTCAAAGCTTATGGATGCTATTGAAGCACAAAATGTTGATGAAGTAAAACATTTAGCAAAGCATCATGAACCTTTGACCCTTGAGCAGAAGGCTAAATATCTTGCTACAGCTCATGAAATTGCTAGAGAGTGCAAGGAAAAAACAGAAAGTCTCTTTAGAAGCGGCTACGACTTGCTAAAAGTAGGAGTTGGCGGTATCGTTGGAGTTTCTGCAACGTTAGGGGCACTTGCTAATTTTGGCATTGGATTAGCTGTAGACTCGCTCTATAAAAATAACCCAGAGTTCCGCAGAGAGCTTCATAAGAAAGGCTTGGATAACCCAGAAGACATAAAATTAGTAAAAAGAACGCTCTTTCTGTGGTCTGGAGCAAACGCAGTTATAGCAGGTCTTTCATGGTGGCTCTTCTCTAAAGGCTGGTCAATGAACAGTGCTCATAGCGCTTTAGAAAAAGCACGAAAAATAGAAAAACATATCGAAGAAATGCCGGTACTCTAATAAGTAGTATGTTAAAAGACAAAAGAAAGCCATAAGATTCTTATGGCTTTCTTTTTTGTGATAATGTTAGTAGGGAATTTATGAAAATACGTTCTATACCTGCTGCTTTGTTTGTTTGCTTTACAGCATCTACGTTTTGCGTAGATTCACTTGTTAGTGCGATAGATAATAATGATGTAAAAGAAGTAAGAAAATTAGTAAAGCAGCAAAGTCCGCTTACTAAAGAGCAAAAGAAGCTGCTTTTAAAAGAAATTAGCGATACTGTAAAAATGTATAAAGATAAGACCAAGAGCCTCTTTAGCAGTGGAGCTGATATGGTACGGTTTGTAGGTGGTCTATTTTTATTACTAAACGTAGGACTTCCAATGACCGTTGTAGGATCTGTAATGTTTTTACTTGAATTGGGTGACGAACTTTCGCTTACTCTCCTTGGGCTCGTATTAGCAGCAGGAGGAGGTGGTCTATCGTATGTAGGATGTCAACAAACACATCGTGGATGGACTATGTATAGCGCTCAACGAGCTTTAAAAAAAGCATGCAAAATTGAAAGTTGCGTTCAAGAAGCTCCAGAAAAATAAGATACGAGCATTCTATTAGGTAGAGAACTATGTAATTCTTGCACTACCTCTCTAATGTTTGAACGGAATAGGGGTAATTACTATAAAGGATACGATGAAATATACTATAGGTATATATCTTTCTATGTTGTTTACAACAGTTTCACTTTTTTCTATCCAGAAAAATTTTATTGATGCAATTAAAAATAATTCTGTTGAAGAAGTTGAACGGTTTATTAAAGGTGAGTTTACTGCATCTGAAAAAGAAGAACTCCTGGACTATGCTCGTAAGGCGGTGAAATTAGGTGAAAAACAAGCACGAATGTTTCATCCAAAGGATATAGTTAAACTTGTAAGCGGAGCTCTTCTTGCTATAACAGGAGTTGCTATGGGAGCTTACTTTGAAGGTAGACGTACGAGGACTCTTCCAGAAAAGATAGAGATTGTCAAAATTGCTCAAACAATAGCATCTCGTAGTGTAAGAGCGCACCTTGAGCAGGAGGAAAGAGAACTTGAACGTGAAAAACTGATGGCGAGTCTAGCTGCGAGCGCATTTGTTATATCGTCAGCGATGGGAATGGCTATATTTGGTAGTGGTTTTTCTAAAGAGTCTACTCGTGATCATCTACGCAGAGCAAAGCTCATTGAATACCTTATAAAGGGCATCACTTTGCAAAGTTAGCAAGATCTCTCAGTAAAATGTGCCTTTTGCCAAACCATTTGATAAAAAAATGGAGAACCGGTACCATAGAAAAAGCATTAAAATTATGGGGGTTTTTTTAGAATGGAGGAACTATATTTTATGAAGAGAGCAAAAATAGGTATAGTCAGTAGTCTATTGTGTATCCTGTCTTCTGTACAGGCAATGGAAAATACACAAGGAAAGCTTTCGCCAGAAGAGCAAGCTGAGATAGATGCTACTATACGAGAAATACCAACTATTTTGGAAGAAGCAAATCCTGAAGAGATTATACGCAAAGAAGAAGCACGTCAGGAAAAGCAGGAAAAAAAGAAAGAAGAAGCTCGAGACAATAAAATTAGATGGCAGAATACGCTTTTATGGGCAACAGCTGCAAGCTCTTCACAATTTATACCCCGGTTTGGGATCTATAATAAGGATGCAGTTGAAGGAAGCTTCTTTGCTGCAAATATTGTAAGCGATATCTTTCTTTATAAACGAATTCATAATAACAGAATTGCTAAAATAACAGGGCACGTTAAAGAGCACTATCAGCAGATACTTGATGAGCTTGAAAAAGTACAAAAAGCACAAGATGCTTTTGAAAAAGAGTATGATGAAAAGAGTATGTTAGGTAAGATGCTCGTAAATCATAGAAGAAAGAAAAGTAGCTTAGCAGATCCTTTACGAAACTATATTCAAAAGTATCATAGCTTAATCAAATACAATCCCTTTAAACAAGAGACAATAGTTCCTTTAATGGTTCGCTTTGGTGTAGAGAAAGCTACCACGCTGCTTAAAAGTAAGTTTTTAGAAGATATATCTATCTGGGATAACAGATATGGTAAGGTCTATGAAAAAAATGAATATGGTGAAGTAGTAGAATCTGACTCTATGCCTATTTCTATTGTATCGATTTTAAAGTGGCTCCAATGGGGCTCAAACCCTTTTCTTGCTTTTGTACGTGATCGCTCAGACAGCTTTGTGTCAGGTATGGGATGGTTTAATAAACGGTTTAAGTGGGGCATACCTGAATGGATTTATTCACCTACTGGCCGTGCTATTATTGAGCTCATTGGTCTTGGATGGGCTGTAAAACTCTTTGATAATGGCAGTAATGCACTATGGGCAGAGTATATAGTAAATCATATGGAAGAACTTAAAAAGATACTTGAGGACTATAAGAAAGCAAAAGAGTCTTTTAAACCAGAGGCAGAGATAAAAGCAATAGAAAAAGATATTAAAGACTATGTAGCCAAAGGTCATGATGCAATTTCATTTATGCCAGCTCGGCTTTTACGTCAATGGTGGACTGCAAAAAGTAGTGCCAATGCGCGAATTTCATTCTTTATCGCTTTTCCAATAGCATGTATTGCTGGCTGGAAGGCATATAATCTCTATAAGAGCTATATGGATCTAGAAAATACTGTGCCAGAACCTCAAACACGAAAAACGGCATAACCTTAAAAAGGAACAACTATGAAACTATTATGTAAGAAAAAGTACTTGCTACTTTTTAGTATTCCCTTACTCTCTGCCCCTGCTTATGGTATGAGAGGCCACAAGAACTTTAATGCCCATGAATGGTGGGCTAACGAAACTGCTCAATTTGCAAAAGATATGGACAGAAATATTCGAGATGCAGCTGAGCAAAGAAAGCGCAATCACGAAGAACAGATGCGTAAGTTTGATGCTGATTTGAGAGATGCTCAAACTCCTGAAGAACGTATTGAAATTCAGAAGATGAAGGCTGAATATCAGAAAACACATTTAAATTCTAATGAACGCTGGGATAAAGCAGGAGCTGCACTGTTTGATGTAGCAAAAGAAGGAATTGCAGGTGTTTTTAGAATGGAAGAAGATGAACGAAAAGCAGAAACAGAAAAGCAAAAAACTGCTATAAAAGCAAGTATTCATGCAAAGGAAAATGCAAAAGCAATGAGGGATAACGTCAATAACGTTATTAAAGCATGTACTGAGCCTAAGAATGCGCGATTGCTCGTATTAGCAGGTACTGGTTTAGCACTCGGTGTATTTGGTGCAAAACATGGTACTGCTCTTGCTGCTCAAATGATTAGCCATTGGTACAGAATACCTCGTTTGGCTCAAGAAACATCATTGCTTACATGGCGTGAAAGAATGGGTAACTTTATCTATGGTATAAAGCCGCCGCAAGGAAAGATAGAAGATGTTATTCTAGAACCAAAATTACAAGAGCGTGTTTCTAAACTTGCAGAATCGTTAAAAAATACCATAAAAAATGGAGCATACTTAAAGAATATTCTTTTTTATGGTCCTCCAGGAACTGGTAAAACTATGTTAGCAAAACGATTAGCATACAACTGTGGTCTTGACTATATTTATTTTGCTGCATCTGCTTTAGATACCATGAGCCTTGATTTAGCTTTAAGCCAACTTACCGAGCTTTTTGAATTTGCTAAAAAGTCTGCAAAGAAACTTATGATTATTATTGATGAAGCAGAAATTCTTTTTGCAAACAGAGATAAGAATTTAAGTGAAAATACTCGTAAGCTACTCACTCATATTCTAACCTACACTGGAACAGAGACTCGTGACTTTATGGTAATAGCGTTGACCAATCGTCCAGAAGATCTTGATGGTGCATTCTTAAGCCGTTGTGCTGAACAAATAAAAATTGATGCACCAGCTTCAGAGCAGCGTAAGCATATATTGAAACAATATATTCATAAGTACTTAGAAGATCCATCTCAATTGCAGCCACAAGCAACTTCATTCTTAGGTCGTCTCTTTGGTTCAAAAGAAGCACCAAAAGCTATTGTGATTGAACCAAATGCATTAAATGAAGATGCAGTAGACGCTCTGAATAAAAAGCTTGAAGGCTTTGTTGGGCGTGAAATTTCTCAGCTTGTTCTTGAGTGGCAATCACGAGCATATGCAACTGAGAGTGGAGCATTAACTGCAGATATTGTTCAAGATGTTGCTAACACAAAGATAGAACAGAAGAAAACAGGAATTGCAGGATTTGGTAAACCGCACGCAGCTGCAGCTGCATAAATACAGAACATACGTTCAAGCACCGTGGATTATGCCACGGTGCTTTTTTTTAAGAAATTGCAAAAAAATAGCATAAATTTTGACTTTAGGGAGCGTACTTTGCTAATGTTCATCAACAGTAGGATATAGATTTTCAAAGAGGAGAGGGATAATGAATAAATGTCTGAAGATAACATTAACAGTGGAGCCAAAGACGGAGTTTTTGCAAGATATAGTGCAAAAGTATGCACGTAAATTTGAACTTGAAGGTCTTGCTCAGCCAGTAGGGGGTAGTAAAGTAAAAATAATTATCTGCGGTGAAAAAGAGCATGTAGACGATTTTGTAGATATAATACACAAAGAGTCACCACAAGCAGATGTGCAAGACATTGAAATAGAGCCTTTTTTAAAAGATCGAGACTATAGAGGAGTATTTCGCGTTATTGAATAAAGGCAGAAGCTTCATTTCTTAATTTGCTGTATACTAGAAGCGTAGTACTGAAAAATAGAGGAACGAGTATGGTAGTACGTTATAGAATACTTTGTATACTAGGCATAAGTCTTTACTCTTGTATGCTTTTTACAAGCAGTATAGATATTAGCTTATTACCTACAGCAGATGAGAAGTTTTCGCTTGTAGACACCAGTTTTAAAGAACGATTTTTTCTGAGTAAGCTTATCTTTACCTCAGATATACCGATGGCAGAAAAAGAGCTTCGGTATTTAGTCTCTCTTAAAGAGCAATCGTGGATTACTCCTGAAGATATAAAGCGAGCTTGTTGGCATTTAAAAAGAAAGAATAAGTTTGATACAGTAGTTATTACAGCTGTTGATGGTGCTCAAGGTAAAGAACTTACTTTCGCTCTTAAAAGTGCATGGACATTTTTTAAGGTCAAATTTAAAGGATGGCTCGTCGGCAAAGATAGGTATGAGCATTATTACCTCTTGGAGCCGGGCGAGCCTTTTGACCTTGCTAAGCATCAGCATTCACTTGTAAAAGTTGAACAAGAACTTCAAAAAAATGGCTATTTACATGCAAAAGTTACTGATTATATTACCTATGACAAAGATACAAAACGAGTACTCGTAACATTACATCTAGAGAATACAGATCGTTTTATTATCAATGATAGTGCTGTCTCTGTTAAAGTACATGAAGCTCAGTGTAATGAAGAATGTAAAAAAGTAGAAGAGCGTGTACGAGCATCTTTAGATAAATTACGAACTAATTATTATTCTCGATCGCTTATTGAACACCATATACAAGAAGTAAGAACCTACCTTTCGCATAGAGGATATCTTAATCCTAAAATAGAGCTTACAAAAAAGATTCATGAAAAAGATAAGACTGTAGCTCTTTCATTTACTATTACGCTGTACCAAAAAAAACGTTTTGTATTTTTTGGTAATCACTTTTACTCTTCTGAGCATCTTCTTAATGAGCTTTTAGTGGTAGGAAGTTCTGCTCTTCTTATACCTCCTTCATTACTTGCTGAAGATATTAGTACTCTTTATAAAAAACAGGGTTTTTGGCAGGTAAAAGTTGAATGGAAAGAAGAATCAGAGCGATTTTACTTTGTTATTAATGAAGGGCCTCGTATGCGCGTTTCTTCTGTAAGCGTTAAAGGAGATACCTCACCTGCTACACAAACTCTTATAAAGCGTACGTTTACAGATTTTTTAAAGCAGCCCTATTTTGATGCAGCAGCTCTTGCGAACGCACTTGATAAGTTTGGCACTGAACATATTAAGCAAGGATTCTGGGATTTTAAAGTAGTAAAACAAGATTTTGTTCCTTTAGAAGATATGCAATACGAACTTGTGCTTACACTAGAGCTTGGTCAAAGAAGAATGCTTACTGGTATTACTATAGCAGGATATCCTCACCTACTAAAAGAAGAGCCTTTTAAAGAGTGGGCGAGTCTACAAAAGCCACGGCCATTTGATGTACATTTGATACAAGAACAGCGACAATGGTTACTCAAATACTTTAAGCAAAGGGGTAGTTTGTATGTAGCTGTTCATCCTGAATTTGTCACTCAAAAAGATGGTACTATGCTTGTATGGCATATTGATCATGCAGCAAAAGTGCGCTTTGGAAAAACGGTGCTTGCAAGTACTGGTAAGATAAAGTCAGATATTATTTTGCGTGAACTACAATACAAAGAAGGGGATCCCTGGAGTAAAGAAAAAATTGATCAAACTATTAAGCGGCTGAAAGCACTTAACATGTTTGAATCTGTTTCACTTGCTCCGTATAATGTTGCAACGGAAGAGGGTACTAAAACTATGATCCTAAAGGTGGTAGAAGACGATCCCTTTGAGATACGAACGCGCTTTGGGTTCCAGCAAATGAGCACAAGTTTTACCAATCTCTCTGGTACTACCTATAGAGTAGGAGGCTCTTTTTTGTGGAAAAATCCTTGTGGTATTGCAGATCAGTTACGATTGGATGCAGATCTTACTCGGTATACACGTAATGCTGCTTTTTCTTATGAGATACCATGGACATGTAACTATCCTTTACGATCAGTCTATCAAATTTACACTGATCGGTACGAGCAGCCAATTGGGGGAGGAAGTAAAGAGCGCTTATACAAAGAAGCGCATGATGGCCTTTCAGTAAGTGTCACTCATGCATATCCGCAAGGTCAGGTAAGTGGTACTGTAGGATTCGAGTTGAGTAAGCTTTCTGGGCTTTCAGAGCGGCTTGCACCTGTTATTCAATTTAAACCACAATTAATCGATAAGCGAGAACCATACTTTTATCTTGAATCATCATTTTTGTGGGACAGTTTTGATAATAAATTAGATCCTACCAAAGGTACTTTTACGTTTCTTTCGCTACGTGGTATGTTTCCACTGCGTATTCACAAAGGCTTTTTTGTAAAAGCTCTTTTAGAACAGTCGTTTGTTTATCCTTTGTATAAATCGATTATTGGAGCACTACGGTTTAGATGTGGTCATATCTTTAATGCAGAATTTTCTACTATATTGCCGACAGAACGCTTTTACTTAGGAGGAGCTACTTCATTGCGTGGTTATGAAACTGATATGGTTCCTCCTCTTAACTCTTTTGTAACAAGTAAGCATGAGCGCAGTTGGTTACCGATCGGAGGCAAATCAATGGTTAATGTTAATGCAGAAGTTCGATTTCCTTTGTATAGGTGGCTAAGTGGAGTAGTTTTTACTGATATGGGTGTACTAGCACAAAACAAGTTTGCAGATATTCAAGCACACAAATGGCTGGGCGCTACGGGGTTTGGATTACGTTGTGCAACACCCATTGGCCCTATACGATTTGATATAGGATGGAAGTGGAAAAAACGTGATGAAAAAGATAGGCGCTATGCATGGTTCTTAACATTAGGACATGCTTTCTAGCTGAGTTGGAAAGATAGTTGCTCTTTTTATTTTATCGCACTACACTCTGTGCTATAGTGGGTATTGTTGTTATAACCATTTAACCATAACGGGTAAACACATGATGAAGAAATTATTTATTGTTCTTGTAAGTTCAGCATATTGCTATGGTATGGCAGATGTTGCTTCACCTACTACTGAAGCGCTTTCTCTTTCTCCTCGTGGTAACACAGCTACTTTACATAGTAAGCCTCCGGTTAAGCCAAGTACACAACCAGAGGTGATTATCACAGTAAATCAGGAGCCTCAGGTACCAGTTGAAAAGCCGGTTCCACCAGTAACTGTGGAGATAAAAACAGATACTTCAGATACTAAGACTGTGCAAATGCCTGAAGCTGTACCACCAGTCTCCAATTCAGGAACTTCTGAAAATGCAGCTCCGCAAGGTACTGCTCCTGTAGACGCCAAAGCTGCACCTGCTACAAGTAATGTGCAAGAAGCAAAAAATCAGCAGTTTTCACAAAAACTTCCTGCTAAACCAAGCTCTCTCTTTTATGGGTTAGCTGCAACAGGAAGTTTTGGTGCTCTTTTCTATTATTTAATAGTAAAACCATTAAAAGAAGTGCAAGCAGCAAAAGCAAAGCAAGTACAAGCAGAAAAAGCAAAACAAGCTCTCGCTGCTTAAAAGAGTTTTTGTTTGAGTAAAAAGGTGTAGCTTATGCTACACCTTTTTTGTATATAAGAATTACGAATCTTAATTGAGTATTATACAGTCTTCATCAGAAGTGAACAAATCTACATCACGAGTATTTCTCTGAATTTCTGTTGAGACTTTTTTCTCTGTCTCTTGGATGATAGAGGGAGAGTTCTCTTTATCTTTTGCTATCTTGAGTACTTCTTCATGTGAAGCTATCTCTGGAACTTTTGACTCATCAGTCGCTCGTGGCTCTTTTTCATAGAAAAACAGAACAGGCGTTTGTCGTTTACTTGTTTTGATATTCTCTTGTGGCTGACTTTCTGGAAATAACAAATGTAGAGGGTCAATGGCGTATCCGCGCTTTGCAATGTCCTCTATTTGTTTATTTGTTATTTTAATGATAGATCTATCATCGCAATAATGCCATCCATCCTCATTTTTTACATAAGCAGTGTAGTGCCCTGATGATGCACTGCTTCCAACATGAACAATAAATGATATAAGATTATATTTATAGCCTTCTTGCTTACATCCAAGATCAAAATATGGCGATACATCAAGATGAGTAAGTGGAAAACTTACAGGTTCAGAAAGCTTAGTAGATACAAATACTTTGTTGTTCTTTCTATCATGTTCAACAGTAAACTTATTTCTATTAAGTCGTATAATAAGATATTCTGAAGTATGCTTAAGTGCAAGCCGTTTCAGAGCATCTACACGAATGCCTGGTAAGTATGTTATTTTTTCGTTTCCTGTAAGCTTTGTTGGCATAAAATAAGCAGATAAGCAGTCTTCTAACGTAAGAGCTTTAGGTGTAAATGGGATAGTTAACATACTAACAGGCTCTGTTTTTACAGAAGGAAGTGCAAAGAGTCCTAATGGCGTAAGAATTGAATGAACGCATGAGAAAAAGAGATTCGACAGCATTGTTTGTGGTTGATAAGTGCCTGGGTAGAAAGGCAACGTATCTTTAACTGTATCTTGTATATCGTAGTCAGTTATATGATTAAAAAGAGTATCAATAAGCTCTGCAGCATCCTGTTGGCTATATTTTCTTACACCGAGAGTTTCCCAACTTTGTGAACAGAATTTTTTGAGCTGCTTCTTTACTTTATTATCACTCGCTTGTTCACTATTTAATTCCTTAAGAAGTTTTCGATAACGAGCTGCAAGCGATTTTTTCTTGTAGTAATCATCTTTTTCAAAAAGTATAGAGAGTGCCATGCTATCAATGTGGGAAAGACATTGAATTGTGGCATTTATAAAACAACTATTGCCTACATTTTTTAAGCTGCGTATAGGTAATGCTCCTAGCGGAACTGCACATGCTAAAGTTACTAAAATAAGTAACATTTTCTTAATACTATTCATAGGTAGTCTGCCTTAATTTACAAAGATTCAATTGAACTCTTTATTAAGGTACCTTTATTTACATTTTTCTCAACAGCTTAAGCTCAAGAGATAAAAAAGCATTGTGAACTACTCTAGTGCATTGAGTAAGAATGAGGGCTTGTTTTCTTGACATTTTGCATCTTCTTTTTTCATCATAAAACAAAGCATGTCGATATACGCTTATTGGAGTTATGATGGAACATAAGGATGTAATACAGAGACTCGATCCTACAACTGCACAGTTTGTTAAAAAGTTAGAAGCACAGGGAGGACCTCCTCTTTATACGCTTTCTATTGCAGAAGCTCGTGAAGTTCTTAATACTGTGCAAAAAGAGCCGGTTAAAGAGATACCTGTACATATTGAAGATATCTCTATTCCAGCAGGTCCAAAAGGAACTATTGGTCTTCGTATTGTTCGTTCGAGCAACGATGTTCTGCCTGTTATTATGTTTTTTCATGGAGGAGGCTGGATATTAGGTAATGAGCATACGCATGACCACCTTATTCGTAGAATTGCTTCCAGTACTCAGTCGGCTGTAGTCTTTGTTAAATATACGCCTTCACCAGAGGCTCATTATCCTGTCGCAGTAGAAGAGGCGTATGCAGCAACTGAATATATTGCACAGCATGGCCGAGAGTTTAATCTTGATACATCTCGGTTGGTTGTGGTTGGCGATAGTGTTGGTGGTAATATGGCAATAGCAGTTACATTACTTGCTAAAGAGCGCAAAGGTCCTTCTATTATGTACCAGGTTCTTTTTTATCCAGTAACCGATGCGAGCTTCAATACACGTTCGTACGAAGAGTTTGCTCAAGGACCATGGTTAACAAAAGCTGCAATGGAATGGTTTTGGAATGCTTATGAGCCTAGCAAGGCAGCTCGTAGTGCCTATATACTATCTCCTTTAAGTGCCTCTCTTGAGCACTTAAAAGGACTTCCTCCTGCTCTTATTATTAGCGCAGAGAACGATGTATTACGGGATGAAGTTGAAGCATATGCTCATAAACTGATGCAAGCAGGAGTACAGGTAAGAGCTATGCGCTGCTTAGGAGCTATTCATGATTTTGTTATGTTAAATCCACTTGCAGATAGTCCATCTACACAAGCGGCTTTGGCCCTTGCTCAAGCTACTCTCCAAGAAGTCTTTGCCAAAGGAACTTGAGTCAACTGCCTTATGGAGCTTGAAGAAAAATAATAAGGGCATCGTATGATGCCCTTTTATGTTAAGCTTTTTGAGCTTTTAAAGATTCAATATACGGTATCAGTTTTTCTAAGCCTTTATAGTAATAGTACCAATAGGAAGTTTGTGCCTGTGGCGCAAGTTCTTCCTTAAGACGGTTATACAGTTGTAGAGCTCCGTCATGACAGTTGAGCGTCTCTACAGCATATTTTGCATCATCAAAAAGCATTTGCTCTTCAGTTTTTTTAGCAAGAGGGCGCTGGATAAGTACTTCAAATAAGAACGTAGGAATAAGGGCAATACTGAGCCTTTGTAATCTCTTCCACCAACCAGATCCTTTGAATGTTTCTGTTCTTCCAAGGTACTTATAGAGTATAAGTGTAGAAACAAATTCTCCTATACGAAAGCCTGCTGTTCTTAGAAAGTGCTTTTTTGCTCGTTTAAAGTACGGTAATTGATTTTTAATTTTTAAAAGATTTTTTCCAATAAGAAAGCGCTTTTCTTGTTCAGAGAGTTTGTTAAGCCATTCTTCGTTAATAAAGAGCGTATAGTATTCAGCTAGAAAAACAGCTTCATAAGCAAATTGAGGACTTATTTCTTTTAAGTAAGCGGACGGTTGTAAAAGAGTGAGGCCATAATCTACATCAAGCTCTTTCATAAGGTCTTTTACAAACTTTTCGTTTTGAGGGGAAAGATTGGCTCCAATAAGTGAGATTCCTTCTGCGTGTTCTCTAGGACCACGTGTTATGTCTTCTGATATATCTGTATCAAGATCAGAGTTGTCTCCCAATGGTTCATGAGCGAATCCGCTAGAGGTAAAAAGAAGGAAGGTAAGAGTAAAAAGTATACGCATATACATCCTTTCATGCTATTTCGCGTAAAGGGTTATCACAGACGTGATTCATTTTTATCTAAGTCTATGTACTTTTATTTTTTTGGCAACGCCGAAAATCATGATAGTAGCTGGCTTTTTATAAAAAAAAGAGGTACTATAAAAAGTACCCTAAACAAAGTAGGCTTTTTGCTTTCTTATAGAAAAAGCGTATATTCAATAAAGAGAACAAAATATTATTCACGTATCTTTACTTCGAGAATCATGCATAATACTACGCATACATCACACATTCATAATGATCATCATCATCACGATTATTCACTTAAGGCAGAACTTTTACATCATCTTCCCTATGCAATATTTTCAGTAGCGTTGGGTATGGTCATATTGAGCTTATTAGATTATTCGGCTACCGTACAATCATTTGGTCTTGCTGCCCGTGAAGCACGATGTTCTGGCTATCATATGCTTTTTCATAGCTTTCACTTTTTGCATATACTTTTTGCAGCAACAGGAACAATTATCACCTTTTCGCGCTTTTCTCATAGTATTGGCAAAGCTCTTATTGTAGGCACTATTTCACCAGCAGTTTTTTGTATGCTTTCAGACGTGATATTACCGTATCTTTCAGGAAGAGCTTTAGGTATAGAAATGGAGTTGCATATCTGCTTTCATAGAGAATTGCAGAATGTCCTTCCTTTTCTTGGTGTTGGTATTTTAAATGGTCTGGTGTTGAGGTACCATCATTCTTCTATGTTACGTGTATTTTCATTGGGATCCCATTTTATTCATATTCTTATTAGCTCGTTAGCTGCACTATTTTATATGGTTGCTCACGGATTTGATAAGTGGTATCCGCAGATGGGTTATGTATTTCTTTTTTTAGTAGTAGCAATTGTGATTCCTTGTACATTTTCAGATGTCATAGTTCCTATGTATTTTGCAGGTGCCAATAGAAATGAGAAGCATTAAAATAGATAACGTAACCAAGTCTTATAATGGTGAACCTATTTTGGAAAATATTAGTCTTGATATTCCGTCAGGAAAGTTTTTTGCTTTGCTTGGTCCAAGCGGATGCGGGAAGACTACGCTTTTACGTTTAATTGGCGGCTTTGAAGAAGTAAACAGCGGAAAAATCTTTTTAGGTAACCAAGATATTACGCATCTTCCTATTAATCAGCGTCGCATTAATACTGTATTTCAAAATTATGCACTGTTTCCTCATCTGAACGTTTTTGATAATGTAGCTTATAGTTTACGTATACGTAAGCTGTCACAAGATGTTATTAAAGAGAAGGTTATGAAAGTCTTAAAGACAGTGCATTTGGAAGCACATGTCTACAAAGCTATTAGCCAACTCTCAGGAGGACAGCAACAACGAGTAGCACTTGCACGTGCAGTAGTAAATGAACCGGAAGTGCTGCTTTTAGATGAACCATTAGCTGCACTTGATTTTAAGCTGCGAGAGCGCATGCTTGTTGAACTTATCGAACTTCAAGAAAAGCTTCAAACGACATTCATTTATGTTACGCATGATCAGCTAGAAGCATTAACAGTTGCAGATCAGATGGCAATTATGAACCATAATGGAGAAGTTGAGCAGATTGGAACTCCTAAGGAAATTTATGAGTTTCCTGTATCGTCGTTTGTTGCAAAATTCGTAGGCAGTACTAATATTTTACATGGTACTTTGCGGTTTACTCCTCAAGATAATCTTATTGATATTCCGCAGTTAGGTGCTTTTGCTATCTATATTCCTAAGATAAAGTCGTGGATGCAGGAAGGTCATGCAGTGCTTATGAGTGTGCGGCCAGAAAAGATTTATATCACAAAAAAGAAAGTGTCCGGCTTTTCTAATATGCTTGAAGGAATTGTTGAAGGTATTATTTACCACGGAAGATCTACTCAATACAATATACGGCTTAACAACAATGAGTTGTTACAAGTCTTTCAGCAGAATGAAGAGCATTTTCCGCAAGAAATTATTGACTATGATAATCAAGTATATCTTTATTGGCAAAAAGAAAACGTTGTCTTACTGGAGCGATGAGCATGCATACAAATTTTAAAGGAGAAAAACCCTTTTTTATAGTAGTGCCTGTGCTTTTATGGCAAATACTGTTCTTTTATTTGCCGCTCATTGTTATTGCAATAGTAAGTATCTTGAAGTTTTCAGGATTTGGGGTATACCAAGGAGTAACAACTGAAAATTATACTCATTTTTTTAGCTCTACGTATCTTTTTATTATTTTTAAGTCGCTCGCTCTTGCTCTTGCAAATGGAATTCTCTGTTTTTTAGTAGGTTATCCACTTGCCTATTTTGTATCATTTAAAGCAGGACGATTAAAAAACTTTTTTCTTTTTCTTTTAATTTTGCCATTTTGGACAAACTTTCTGCTGCATGTCTATGCATGGTTTTTTGTGCTTGATAAGGGAGGCCTTTTAAATACTATTTTACTTCGTTTAGGCCTTATTCATGAGCCATTACAACTTTTAAATTCGTTTATAGCGATTATGCTTCTTATGGTATACAGCTATCTTCCTTTTATGGTATTACCTATTTATTCTATTTTAGAAAGATTTGATCGAAAGTTATTAGAAGCTTCAGCGGATTTGGGTGCTACATCATGGCATACCTGGACTCGTATTACGCTTCCTCTATCAATTTCTGGTGTTCTTTCAGGATTTGCTTTAGTTTTTGTACCATCTTTTGGAGAGTTTGCTATTCCTGGCTTAATGGGGGGTGAAAAATATATGTTTGTAGGATCTGTTATTTCTCAATATGTTCTTGCAAACCGCACACTTTCTTTAGGAGCTGCATTTACGGTGATAAGCTCTTGTGCATTGATACTTTTTGTAGGATTGTTATATCTTGTAGCTCGTAGAATCATAAAGGAACAAAGATGAATATTTTAGAACGAGCAACAAGTGGTACAGGACTGTCTATTGTTGTTGCGGCTATTTATCTCTTTCTTTATATTCCTATGGTAGTGCTTGTCGTTTTTTCATTCAATACAGCGCCGTTTCCTGCTCCATGGAAAGGCTTTACTACAGAATGGTATACAGAGCTCTATTATGCATCAGCTCTCTGGAAAGCATTTTATAATTCTCTTATAGTTGCGCTTTCTGCAACTTTTTTAAGTAGTATAATGAGTTTAGGTCTTATTTATTACCATAATGTATCACAGCGTTTTAACCGTTTTTTTCTCTTTCTCTATGGTAATATTATAGTACCAGAGATTGTATTAGCTGCTGGATTGCTAAGCTTATTCTCTTTTTTAGTAGTCCCTTTGGGACTGCAAACCCTTATTGTAGGCCATACCGTTTTAGGATTAGGATATACAGTTCCTATTTTGTACGCTCGTTTTTTAGGAATTGATAAACATATGACTGAAGCATCGCTCGATTTGGGTGCTACCTATGGACAGACATTCTGGAGAGTTATATTTCCTCTATTGCTTCCTGCTGTTAGTGCTGCTGGACTCTTAGTGTTTATTATCTCGTTTGATGATTTTATTTTATCGTTCTTTTGTGCAGGAAGTGAAGCTCAAACATTGTCATTATATATTTTTAGTATGATTCGTTCTGGTGCGTCACCTGTAGTAAATGCGTTATCAACTTTCTTGCTTGTGCTCAGTAGTCTCTTGGTGATTATTTTTTGCTCACTTAATAATAAAACAAAGATATTTTGATTATGGTTACTCTTAAAAAACTTTTTATTCGTACTGCGATAGTAGCTTTTTGGCTTATACTTATTGGTATATTTTTATACCTAGCTTATTTGTTGCCAGCTAGATCTACAGTACGTAGTATAAATGTTTTTGCATGGTCAGGAATGTTTGATTTAAAGCATATTGCACGCTTTGAGAAACAAACAGGTATTCGTGTTAACGTAAGTTTTTATGAAAGTAATGAAGAACTTTTGGTAAAACTGCGTGCTACAAAAGGACGTGGTTATGATCTTATATTTCCTTCTGATTATGCAGTAAATATTTTAAAGCGAGAAAATCTTCTTAAAAAGCTTGATAAAACTAAACTA
This sequence comes from uncultured bacterium, assembly GCA_963848965.1. Classification (GTDB taxonomy): domain Bacteria; phylum Babelota; class Babeliae; order Babelales; family Babelaceae; genus CAWKFG01. The sequence continues at coordinate 246,758 of CAWKFG010000004.1, read as the reverse complement.
CCTTTTGTTGCACAACTTAATCCTATTTTACTTGGTCACTATTTTGATCCAGCAAATGAGTATTCAATTCCTTATGAATGGTCAATATACGGAATTGGATTTAATAAAGAGTCTTTTAAAGATAAGCAGGTAGAACCTAGCTGGAGGTTATTATTTGATTCTATAAAAATGCCTTCAAAAGTTGTCATGCCAAATGATCCTTTATTGGCAATACCTATTACGGCATTTTATCTTTATGGTCACTTCAATATAGTAACAAAAGATATGTTGCCAGCTATTTATGCAGTACTCGTAAGGCAGAAACCTTTTGTAGAAGCATATGCAGATTTGAGAGCAAGTTATTATTTACAGTCTAAAAATGTGACGATTGCTGTCATATCAAGCGCAGATGGTGCACGTATTATACCTAATTATCCATTTATAGATTTTTTAGTGCCCAAGGAAGGAAGTCTTGTCACTATTGAAAGCTTTGCTCTTCCTACAAGTACTGATAAAGATGAGCTCGTCTATGAGTTTATGAAGTTTATGTATACGCCACATATGCTAGTCCATAATTTTAAAGTTCTTGGCTTCTTCCCGCCTACACTTGAGGCTTTATCTCTTATTAAGGCACCTCCTACCATTCAATCATTGCTCTCTATGTCACGTGACCAATTCGCGCGCTTTAGCTTCTTAAAATTAGGGTCTCTTGAAGGTGACTTGAGTGAGCAAGACTTTTATGATCTCTGGGTTGCTGTAAAGTCGTAGGCACTAGTTCTTTTTCTCTCCATGATAGAACATCCATAGCCCTAACGAGACAAAGATAAATGAGACAAAATAGTGCCATGAAATATGTTCTTTAAAAAAAAGCCAGGCATACACAGTACCAAAAATTGGAGAAAGGAAGCCTGCAAATGAAAGGAATGTAGCACTATATTTTTTGAGCAGAGTGCCATAAAGATTATAAACAATAACGTTTGAAATACCAATAAGAGCAAGTGTATAGACAAGAAAACGAGGAAAATCAGAAATAGGAAGCTCTGCAAGGGGTGAAGTCACCAGATGTGTTATAAGACTCATAAAACCTCCAAGAAGCATAGTTATACCATTAATAAGAATGAGCGAGTATCCTTTTTTATTAAGCTCTTTTACCAAGAACCATGCATATGCGCCAGAGGTAATGGCTATCATGAGCATTATTTCAGGTAAAAATTGTACGCGACACGTACCAAAGGGTAAGCATTGGGTATTGGGAAGCAATAAGAGAGGAACAAAGCCTAACGTTCCTACAATCATACCGGCAATTTTTTCTTTACTAAAGCGGTAATGAAAGAGAAAATATTCAAAAAAAGCCGTTATAAAAGGGGTTAAGGAAAACATAATAGTAGTCTTTAAAGAAGACACATATTGTAGTGCCCAAAACTCAGGTATAAACGCAAGGTAAATGTAAAGGAAAGCGGTTTTAAGAAATAGCCACCAATCCTTTTTATCTACAGAGATCTTTCCTCGTACGATACGATAGTAGCCGAGTAAGAGCACTCCTGCCAAAAGCATGCGAAATGCAATCAAAAATACTGGTTTACTATAGTAAAGAGCAAACTGGCTAAGAGGAAAGGTAAGCGCAAGAAGCGCATAAAGAACAACAACTAGTAGCATGCTTATAACTCGTGGTAATGTTTGTGTGTTTCTAGCTTGAGTATACCATTAAGTATAAAGCTTTCTGGAGAATTTGTTTACTGAAGATAAAGGGAGCTTGTTTGAGCATTCTGTTTGTATTTATTATAGTTTTGAGTTATGCTGTATATATGCATATTCTTGAAAAATCGTTTGTCATTTTTATTGTAGGTTACGTTATTGTATGGATGAAAAAAAGAAGTTTTATGTAACTACTCCTATCTATTATGTTACAGCACGTCCTCATTTAGGTTCGCTTTATTCAACAGTACTTGCAGATGCTGCAGCCCGCTGGTATAAATTAAAAAATTATAAAACGTTTATGCTTACCGGAACAGATGAGCATGGACAAAAGATAGCAGAGGCTGCTGCTAAGGCGCACAAATCACCTCAAGAGTTTACTGATAGCTTTATTGATGCTTATAAAGATATGTGGCACAAGTATCATATTTCGTATGATCACTTTATAAGAACTACTGATGAGCATCATGTGCATGCTGTACAGGATTGGATTAGGCAGTTACAAGAATCTGGCGATATTTATAAATCTTTTTATGCTGGTTTTTATTGTGTTCCTTGTGAGCGGTTTGTCACAGAGAAAGCAGAAGAGGACGAAAAAGCACCTCTTTGCGATGTATGTAGAAGAGAAACAAAGCATATATCAGAAGAATCTTATTTTTTTAGACTTTCAGCATATCAAGAAAACTGTTGCTAAGATTTTATGAGCATAATCCTGATTTTATTACGCCTGCTGAACGGCTTAATGAAGTAATAAGCTTTGTGCGTGGTGGACTTAAGGATTTAAGTATTTCTCGAACAACAGTAACATGGGGTATTCCATTTCCCGGTGATCCTAAGCATGTTGTCTATGTATGGGCTGATGCGCTTAATAATTATATTACTGCAGATAGGGTATGGAAATGAAGCTCGTAAAGAAGAGTTTAATTTCTGGTGGCCTGCAGATATGCAAGTCATGGGTAAAGATATTGTACGCTTTCATGCTGTTTATTGGCCAGCATTTTTAATGGCCTCTGGGCTTGCATTACCAAGGCGCTTACTTGTTCATGGTTGGCTGAAAGTTAATAGCCAAAAGATGTCTAAATCATTTGGCAATGTAGTAGATCCTCAGGATCTTTTAAATGCTTATGGTGCAGAACAAGTACGGTACTACTTATTGCGCTATATGGCCATTACGCATGATTCAGAGTTTAGTACTGGTGATTTAGAAAATCGTATAAATACTGATTTAGCAAATGATTTAGGTAATTTGCTCAATCGTATGGTAACGCTTGCTCATAAGCGAGAAATATTTGAAATAAGACCGCCGCAAAATTGGCATCCAGCTGAACTTGCTTTGCGAGATTCTTTTTGGAGTATGCTTGAAGTATTTCAAAATGAGATAGAAGATGGCTACTTCTATAAGGCGCTTAATGAATTGTGGAAGTTTATTAATCAAGTGAATGCCTATTTTCATGCGCAAGAGCCATGGAAAGTAAATGATAGCAATCGCTTTGAAGAGATTATATCTGCAACTGCTCATAGTTTACATGCTATTGCTATTCTTTTGTGGCCTATTATGCCAGAAAAAATGGAAGAACTGTTGCAAGTTTGGGTACATCACCTTGAATTAAAGGTAGATAATATTGATGAACTGAGCTCAAATCCATGGACGAAAACATTTATGCTTAATAAAATTAATACTCTCTTTCAAAAGTATATGCCTCAAGAACCAAGTACAACCGGAGCAAAAGCCTCAAGAAACGAAAGAGCATCCTGTCGAAACAATTGACATTAAAGACTTTGCTAAAGTTATGTTGCTTGTAGGAACTATTGAGCACTGTGAAGAAGTTACAGGTTCTGATAAAATGCTAAAACTCCAAGTAAATTTTGGTTCTTATGGAATGCGTCAAGTTCTTTCAGGAGTGAAAAAATGGTTTTCTGCCCAAGATCTTATTGGCAAACAAGGGGTATTTGTCTACAACCTAGCTCCGCGTAAAATGATGGGACTTGAATCACAAGGAATGATGCTTTTTGCTGAAGACGAGAACAAGCATCTTAGAATGGTAACGATAGAGCATAAAGTTCCTAATGGTACTCAATTAAGATAAAGATGCTTCAGGAAGGCCTTTGGGTAATCATATAAAGCATTTTGATTGACAGAACTAAGATCTTAAGATAATATAAAAATTATCTATTGTAAATAAATAATAATGTTATAAAATTAGGAAGATTTTATATGTCATATAAAGTTATACCATATATAATGGCTCTTCTTTCTTCTTCAATCGTTGTTGCTAACGGACTGTGCTATGTCAGGCAGAATTGGTCTCAGTTTAAAGAACAAGCATACCAAGTACTTCCTCAAGAGCTTAAAGATGAATTACCTTCTAAATAACGTAAGGATGTTAATGTTCAATAAAATATTTAAAATGCTTGCAATAAGCTTATTTTTTGTTCCTATTATGATGGCGGGTCCTGCGTATCTGCATAAGCCTCGTATAACTTCTTTAAAAGAGCTTGTAATATGCTATATAAAGAAAAACTGGTCTGAGCTTAAAGAGCAAGTCCGGATACTTCCACAAGATCTTAAAGATGAATTTCTTAAAATGGCAGTAGAAAGCACAAATGTAAATCCTACTACATCTCTATTAAGCATAGGTGCAGTGCCTTATTTTGGACCTATTCAAGAAGATAGCTACCTTAAAGTTTTGCCTAAGGAACTTCTTACTATCTTGCTTTTAATGATTAATCAAAAAACTCATTTATAATCTAAGACTTCTTTTTTATATGTAAGATTATGTATAATTGCTTCGAGGTATTATCAGGCTTTTAAGCAAAAGGTATATGACTACATTTAAAAAGTTATTATTGCTCTGTATAACATTGGGTGTTATATATGTAGGTACAGTAATTGTTTATTATGCTGCTACACCGCTTTCTCCAGATTACTGCCCTATTAGGTTAAATAGTGATAAGAGCACTTCTCATAAAACCATTAACGATGCAAGTTGTCTGAATGAAACACCTGTTTACGATATTGCTACTGTATCAACGGTTGATGAAATACGTAATGCATTACTACTTGCTCGAGATAAAAAGCTCTCTATCTCGATAGCAGGAAAGCGGCATAGTATGGGTGGGCAGGCGTTTTTTAAGAATGCTCTTGTACTTGATATGACTTCTTTTAATAAAATTCTATCTCTTGATGAGAAAAATAAGCTTCTTACCGTACAAAGTGGTGTTACCTGGCATGATATACAACTCTTTCTTCATCCTAAAAAATTAGCGGTTAAGGCTATGCAGTCGACAGACATTTTTACCGTAGGAGGATCCCTTTCTGTTAATGCTCACGGAATGGATCCTTATGAAACGTTAGTTTCAACCGTTCAATCGTTTACTATCATGCTTGCAGATGGTTCTATTAAGAAAATTGAGCAAGAAGATGAGCTTTTTAATACGGTTATTGGTGGTTATGGCCTCTTTGGAGTAGTGCTTGAAGTAACCTTAAAAGTGACCGACAACGTTATGTATCAAAGTATACTTAAGATTATGAATTATAAAGAGCTTCCAGAATTCTTTGAGAAAGCTGTACGAGATAAAACGTATGGTCTTCTGTATGCTCATTTATCTACTTCACCGCTATCATTTCTTCAAGAGGCTCTTGTCTATGGTTATAAGCCAGTAAAAGATTATACAGGACCTTTTGAACCTTTAAGGCGTGTAAGCTTTGTAAATACACGAAGATTTTTAGTTAATCTGTCTAAAAAGGCGTATGTATGCACGCATATTTAAGTGGTTTGCAGAAAAGTATATTGATCCTTATATTTCTCTGCCTTTAAAAAGCGAAACTTTTATGTCGCGTAATCAAATTATGCATGATTCAGTTGAATACCTTGAAAATATTCTTTCTCAAGAAACGGATATTTTACAGGAGTATTTTGTGCCGCATACTCGGTTTATAGAGTTTATTGATGGCATGAAACAGGTTCTTAAAAAGAGAAAAGTACTCGTGCTTAACGTATCAATCCGTATTGTACCTCAATCTTTTATTCTACTAAATTATGCTCCTCAAGATATGTTTGCTATTGTGCTCTATCTTAATCAAAGAGTTTCAGTTCCTGCTCTTGAAAACATGAAAGTTGTAACACAAGAACTCATAAATCTTGCTTTAAAGCTCGGAGGAACCTTCTTTTTGCCGTATCAGCTGTATTTTACAAAAGAGCAGCTGAGAGCTGGTTATCCTACGATAGACCAATTCTTTACGTTAAAAAGAAGATATGATCCTTCTTTGCTCTTTACAAACTATTTTTATTGGAAATATAGAGGTCATAAAGCTAAACAGATTACTTTATTAAGCCTTAAGCAATTGATTTTATTGTTTAAATCATGCTATTCTAAGAAAAATGAAAATCCGAATTTGAAATTCGAATTTTCAAAGATAGGAGAAATTGATGATTATACGTCGTGCTATGACTGCTGATATCCTTAAAATGGCAAAATTTTTCCCAGTTGTTGCTATACTAGGCCCAAGACAAGCAGGCAAGACCACTTTAGCACGTGAAATTTTTGGTACTTATCGGTATGTGAATTTAGAAAACATAGATTTACGTACCTTTGCTTCAGTAGATCCACGAGGTTTTTTGGCAGAGTATCTTAATGATCATGGCCTTATCATTGATGAATTTCAGCATGTGCCAGAGCTCCTTTCGTATATTCAAGCCTATGTTGATGAGAAAAAGAGACCAGGACAGTTTATCTTAACTGGTTCACAGAATTTTCTTATGAATCAAGCTATTACACAGTCATTAGCTGGAAGAATTTCTATTCATACACTTTTACCACTTTCTATAGAAGAACTTTCTGCAGCACAGCTCCTTCCTCAAGCTATAGAAGAGTTTATGTATAAAGGCTCATATCCTCCTCTTTATACAACTGAAGTACCTGCTGATCGTTGGTATAGAGGGTATATTCATACATACCTTGAAAGAGATGTTCGGCAACTAAGGCAAGTAGAGAATCTTGATTTGTTTCAAACCTTTATCCAATTATGTGCTGGACGTATTGGGCAGCTACTAAATCTAACATCTCTTGCTAATGATTGTGGTATTAGTGATAATACTGCTCGGCAATGGCTCTCTTTATTAGAGGCAAGCTATATTGTATTTCTGTTAAGGCCGCACTATAGAAGTTTTAGTAAACGGGTTACTAAAAGCCCTAAATTATTTTTTTATGATACAGGACTCGTATGCTCTCTTCTTAAAATAACTCCAGAAATACTTCCTATGCATCCATTTAAGGGAAACCTTTTTGAATCTCTTATTATTTCAGACTTAGCCAAAAGATACTATAACCAAGGAAAAGATCCTGGCTTATATTTTTGGAGAGATCATACAGGGCATGAGATAGATTGTATTATTGATAAAGGACAAACGCTTATACCTATAGAGATTAAAGCAGCAAAGACAATTTCACCATCCTTTTTTGATGGCCTTAGGTTTTGGAATGAGTTGGCCCAAGCAGATCCTGAAAATAGTATGGTTATATATGCAGGTGATGAAGATCAGAAATGGTCGCAGGGTCGTGTAATAAGCTGGAAATCGCTTTCTACAGTGCCACTATAAAGGTTGTTTTCGTGAACTACTGGCTATATCATCAAATAAGCATATTGTTTCTTGCATAAATTATAATTTATTTTATAATAGATATTATAATAATTATCATAAAAAATTATTCAAGGATTATAGTGCTATGATGTTTAAAAATATTTTTATAACCCTATTAGTGTTCATGCCTCTCTTTGGTCTTAAAGCAATGGACCCACAGTCGCATGTAAAGTCTTTAGTACAGTCGTCATGCTCTACCATTGATACATTATTGAAACAAGCATCGTTTAAGAAACAAGAATTGTTGTTAAAAAGTTTAGAGGCTTTGGATGCAGGTGTGCAAAACAACCTTCGTAACTATTTTTTTAAGAACTATTATCACGCTCTTTTTAAAGGCTCATCACATATGCCAACTTTAGCGCAAGTTACTCTACCGGGCCTTACTTATGTAACTACCTTTACTTGTTCGTCATTTACGCCCAATGGACATTTTATTGTTTTAGGAGCGGAGGATGGTAATGTATATGTCCTTAACAAAAGTACTATGCAAGCGCAAACATTGCAAGCACACAAAGGACCAATTACCTGTTTGACTATTAGCAGAGATGGTAAATATGCTCTTACAGGTTCTAAGGACGCAACTATTGCTGTGTGGGATATAAGCGAAAATAAATGTCTTGCAGTTTTACGAGGACATACACAATCTGTTATAGCTGTGGCATTTGAATATAACTCATCAGGAATTACTCGATTTTTTTCTTTTTCTAAAGATTTTACTATGCGCACATGGTCACCCACTACCTGGCAATGTACAAATACAAGTAATTTGCTAGGATTTTTTCCGCAACATAGGAATATTTACCTCACTTGCGCAGTATTTCACACTCAAAGTAAACAACTGCTTGTAGGATATGATAGTGGCCGTAACGAACTTTACCATCAGTATGCAGGAGTACTTATAAATTGGAGAGGGAATTTTGTAGCTACTCATTTGCTTGCAAAGAGCAGTCAAAGAGCTATCACTGCTGTGAACTTTACCCCGGGAGGTAGAGAAGCTATAGTAGGTTATAAAAACGGGGCGATAAAGGTCTATGCTACCAAAGATAATGAGTATGGAGCTGTATCTTATTGCGGTTACGGTATAATTTGGCCACCTGTTTCCTGTATTGCACTTCATCCACAAAATAACTATATAGCGGCAAGTTCTTTACACAATACTGTGTTTATAGCAAGGAAGATAAAGAATGATTTGATTGAACTTAAAGATTATAATGTTCATTACGATGGTATTTCTTCGTTATGCTTTAGCCCAGATGGACGGTATATGTTGAGCACTGCTAATAATGGTGTTATATCAATATGGGATCTCTATTCTATTGTTGATAGATTAAGTATTCGTGAGATAGTTTCTATACTGTATCCAAAAAAAGCTCCCTTTAAATTTACCTTGCCAACTATTATGTAAAAAGAGGACCTTAAGGTCCTCTTTTCGTAAGCTTATTTATGATTGTATATCAGTTTCAAAGATACTTGGATCCCACTGTACAGACAGCTTTTTCTTGCTAAAAACGACTTTGTTTTCTATAAGACTTTTCATAGCTAACGCTTTAAAGTAATTTTTGCTTTCACCAGAGAAAAAAGATGTTATACCCTTAAGTACCGCTTGAGCGCCAACTGCACTCAAAAATCCAGCAACAGCAACTAATGGCAGATTAGTAACATATACTCCTGTGCCTTCACGAGCAACTGCGACTTTTGTAGGCTGTACTTTGATAAATCTGCGTGCAAGCTCTTTTAGAGAATCTTCTCTATCAACATTGTGCTCGTATGCTTTGTTGAGAAATCGTAAAGAGATAATAGAAAGAGGAATACCGACTATGAGATTAGCAAATCCTTTACTCCAATGTGACTTTTTTTCCTTTTCTATAAGAGTATCAATTTCACGAATAAGTCCGTTTTGAAGTTCTGCAGGAAGCGCTTTTTCTTTTTCTAAGAGCTGCGAGACTTTACTATAATCTAATTGTCTTACTGCATATATAAGATCCATGTGAGGAGAGAGTGATGAAGTATCTGCAATGAGTGAAAAAAAGCTAAACATTCCTAAGATAAGTGCTATTTTTTGCATATTAATCCTTTCTGTTACAAGATTTCCTAAGTTAAGTATAGGGAAGTTTTTGTGAGGAGCAACTGGTAAAGAATAGTCGTATTATTAATTCGCTTAAGCTACGTTATAGAGAAGAAAACAGTACGGTAAAAGATATTTTAGAACGGTGTTTTAGGTGAAGCAAAAATTGAAAACTCTAGGAAAAATGATACTCTGAAAGTAAACAGTTACTTATAAAGGTTTTTATGTTAAAAACAGTAGTATGCTTACTAGCAGGTATTAGTTATAGTGTTACAGCGCTCTGTGTCTACGATTTAAAACTTGTTAACAACTATAGTAAAGATATTGTGGTAAAGCTCGTTACCTATAATGATGTAAGAGTTTATAAAAACGAGATAGTTTCTGAGAACACTCCTGAAATACTAGTATTTCCTCATCCTATAAAACAGCTTGCTCCAATACTTAAAGGTATGTATGTAGATGCAACCTATATTTTTGCTATAAAGCCGCGCCAAGCATTAGTTATAGAAGATTTTCTTGATGAAGAAAAGATAGCAATCGCAGGGACTATGTTTTGGCAGGAAATTCCATTAAAAGAGGCAAAAAAACTGGTAGAGATTGCGAAGCTTAGGCGCTTAAGTGAGCATGGAGCTCTAAGAATAAAAGAAATTCAAAGTGCAGGAGGTGCAGCATATGCACCACCATTTAAACCTCAAGGGCCAGTAAAAGATATAATAACAGTTGTAGTCTCAGCATCTATTTTCGGTTTTAGCTACAAATTTTTTCATAAAGAGCTTAAAGAACCTGTAGATATAGTTTCGAATGCTAGATAATTAATGCTCTGTGGGTGCTGCTTTCTTAAAACCGCATGTTTTATTGCCACACACAAAGGTAATGTTACCTTCTTTATCAACACGTCTGAGCATATAGGGAGCTTTACATTTCTCGCATGGTGTCCCTTCAATCTCACCTGAGATAGAAAAGTTACATTCAGGGTAGGTACTACAGCCCCAGAACTTGCTACCACGCCAAATTTTTTGTACAAGATCACCTTTACCACACTGCGTACATTTAAAGTCTGCTTTTACCGGCTGAATATATTTGCAACCAGGGTATCCTGAGCAAGCAACAAAAGGACCAAATCTACCCTGCATTTGTCGCAATGGTTTTTGGCATACAGGACACTTAGTAGTAAGCAACTTAGGCTCTTCAGGAGTAATAAGTTTAATAGAGCCATCGTCAAGACGCTCAAAGTTGCTGGTGAAGGTACATTTAGGAAAGTTACTACATCCTGCAAATGGTCCTGCTTTTCCAAAGCGAATTAAGAGTTTTCCTTCATGGCAACGTGGACAGGTAATATCAGTCTGTTCTACAACTTTTTTGGCTTCACCTCTAAATACTTCTAAATCTTTTTCAAAGTCTCCGTAGAAATCATTAATAAGGGTATCTCGTTGTAAGTTACCTTGCGCAATTTTATCAAGATCCTCTTCCATACGTGCAGTAAAACTGACATCCATAATTTTAGGAAGATTTTCAGTAAGCATCTTAGTAACAACAGCGCCTAACTCTGTTGGAACAAACCGTTTTTTAGTATCTAAGGTTGTATATGAACGTGCTTGAATTGTTTTTAAAATAGTTGCATAAGTACTTGGTCGTCCAATTCCTTCACGCTCAAGCTCTTTGACAAGCGAAGCTTCAGTATATCGTGGTGGCGGTTGTGTAAAATGCTGCTTTGGAGAAACTTTCTCAAGGTCTAAAAGTTCATCTTTTTCTAAATCTTTAGGAATAACTACTTTTGTAGTATCTTCTTCTTTATCAGCTTCATCTGGATTATATACTTTTAAGAATCCATCAAAAATAAGAGTAGAACCGGTAACTTTAAAGACAAATTGCCCTTTACCAGCAGGCTCTCCAACAATAGTTACCTGGCGCTGTGCATACTGTGCAGGTTTAACCTGACTTGCTACAAATCTGCACCAAATAAGTTCATACAGTTTTGCTGTATCTGAAGGTAAATATTTGCTTACTTTTTCAGGAGTAAGAGTTACATCAATGGGCCTTATAGCTTCATGCGCATCTTGTCCTTTTTTACCTTTAGCATAAATTTGTGCTTTCTCTGGTAAATACTCTTTACCATATACTTTAGGGATAAAGGTTCGTGCTTGCTTGAGTGCAATATCAGAAATACGTAATGAATCAGTACGCATATAAGTAATAAGCGCTACAGGCGTTGATGCATCATCAAGAGGGATCCCTTCATAGAGGTTTTGTGCTACCTGCATAGTACGTTGTACAGAAAAACCAAGCTGATTATAAGCACTCTGTTGTAAAGTACTTGTCATAAAGGGTGGCGCTGGATTTCTAAGCCGCTTAGAATCTTTAATCGATTCAACTACAAAGCGTGCTTTGCGAATCTCTTCGCTTATTTTATGAGCTTCCTTTTCGTTTGTAATAGTCGGTTTCTTTTTATTGATTGTTGCTAAAGTAGCTGTAAAAGTACCGCTTTTAGAAGCAAAGAGACCGTCTATGGTCCAATACTCTTCTTGCTTAAAAGTTTTGATCTCGTCTTCACGATCGCAAATAAGTTTCAGTGCCACTGATTGTACGCGGCCTGCAGAAAGACCTTTAGCAACTTTTTTCCATAGTATAGGAGATACTTCATATCCTACGAGCCTATCGAGAATACGACGTGCTTGTTGTGCTGCCACCTTGTTAAGATCAACGTCAGTAGGGTTAGCAAGCGCTTCTTCTATTGCTGGCTTTGTAATTTCGTTAAATGTAATACGGTGAATATGATTCTTATCTTTAACAAGCTTTGCAATTTCTTGTTCTACATGCCATGCAATGATTTCACCTTCACGGTCTGGATCAGGTGCCAAGTAGATTGCATCAGCTTTTTGTGCTTCTTTTCGAATATCTTCAAGCGTTTTCTCTTTTCCTTCAAGCACTACATAATGAAGATCAATAGTAGGCTTAAAACTCACACCAAATTCACGCTGAGGCAAATCTTTAATATGTCCTAACGTGGACATTATCTTAAAGTCTTTGCCTAAAAACTTAGAGATAGTTTTAATTTTTGCGGGCGACTCAACAATTAATAATTTTTTCATAACACTTCATTTTTTTTACGTAAGGCCTTTTTGGGCATGCTTATATTTTTATATTAAAAAGGTTAATTTCAAAAAGTCAAATGTCAAGTGAAAAAGTTTAAAAAAATAAAAGAAAAGCAAGCAGTTACAGACTTAACGTCGTCCCATAATGCTTGCAAAGTAAGCAGCTTCTTGTTGAGGGTTATCTGATCGTATTATAGCATTACCTATGATAATTCCAGAGGCACCTATGGCAATAAGTTCTGCAATATTCTCTCTGGTAGTGGCAGCAGAAATAAAGATAGGAAGGGTGGTATTACCACGTACCATTTCCCAACGATCTGCAAAAAGCAACTGTTCATCTTCTTCAGTTGGTTTATGAAACAGCAGAGCATCAACGCCAAGACTCTTAGCTTCTAAAGCAGACTGGCCTAATGAACTTGCATCAGCTAGATCAAGCATAATCTTTTTACCAAGCTCGTGAGCAATTGTACAGGCAGTATGTATAACGTTTTTTCCTGCTCCTGCCATAACGGTGATCCAGTCAGCTCCTGCTTGAGCAAAGAGTGTTACTGCATCTTTACTACGATCTACAATTTTAGCATCAGCAAGAAGGAGTTTATGAGGAAACTTTTCTTTAAATCGTTTAATAGCGACATCTCCATACTTATAAATAAGCAGTGATCCAACTTCAAAAATATCTGCATATGATTCGGTATCTGCTGCTATTGAAAGTGCTTTATCACTATCTATCAAGTCAAAGGCAATTTGTAACTTCATAAAACCGGTTCCTTTTAAACTTTCAGGCTGAGACTTCTTTTAGTATAGCACTATTTTTTCCATCTGAAAAAAATAGCGTTAATTACTTACCCTTTGCTGATACCCATCTGGTTGGAATTTATATACTATTTTTACACGGGAAAAATAATGACGTATTTTAAAGAAACGGAGAGCATTAAGGGCCGAAGTAAGATTGTGTGTAGTAAAAATGTCTGGTAATACAAGGTTTTCACTCTCTGTTGTATGAGTCGTTCCTATAGGAACAACAATATGGCGAGGGTGTGCAAAAATAATAATAGCATCTACAGGGATACGCTTGTTTTTTGCAAACGGCTCTTCGGTAACAATCCACGAGTAAAGTTCTGTTTCTGGATCTTGTTTGCGTTCATAATGATAATATTGAAGAGCTGCTTTAGGATCTGGAACAAAACCAAGAAGCGTTTTATTGCGTAGCGGATTTACTGGTACTGCTTTGATATCTTCAGTAACGATAAGATGAAGACGCGGTCCTGGAGTTTTGCGGCCAAAGGCCACTTGCCCGTTCATATCAGAGACAGCAAAGGTACCGCCATAGCTTGAATAGATACCAGAATAGAGATGTAGTGTGTTAATTTCTTTTTTAATAAGGGTTTTTACAATTTTTTCAGGAGAGCTTATAGAGCGTTCAAGTTTTGCAAGATCTGCTTCTTTATAAGCAGGCGGTAAAGGACGAATAAAAAAGGTTATAATATGCGGAGGAATTTCAGCAACTATGGAAAATATGGTACACTGAAAAAAGAGTAAACTTAAAAGGTGTAATTTTTTCATAACTATCCCTTTATATAATGGTAAAACTATAGTAACTGTAACAAACAATCTTTAACAAAGTCTAGATTGCATTATGAAAAACGAATCTTCTTCTCAATTGTGGGCATCATTTATAGAGCGCCATGCTCTTACAGCAGAGCAAACTGAGCAATTTCAACAGTATTACCGTATGGTAGTAGAAACGAACGATATTCATAATCTCACTGCTATTACAGACCTGAAACGAGTGCTTTCAGATCATTTTGATGACTCTCTTGCATTAGATCAATTTATCGACTGTAAGAAGATACGATCTTTATGTGATGTTGGTACTGGTGCAGGGTTTCCTGCATTACCACTCAAGATTAAGTATCCTCATCTAGCACTTGTTTTGATTGAAGTAAATCATAAAAAAATACAATTTTTATATGATGTTATAGAGCGGCTTGGTTTAGATTCAGTAGAGGTATATGACTTAGATTGGCGTACTTTTTTAAGAAAAACAGTATATAACATTGAAATTTTTTGTGCTCGTGCTTCATTGCAACCTGCTGAACTGCTACGTATGTTTAAGCCTTCAAGTCTTTATAAAGATGCATTGCTTGTCTACTGGGCATCAAAGGATTGGGTCCCTCATGAAAAGGAGGTACCGCTTGTAGAAAAAGAAGAATGGTATACTCTTGGTAATAAGAAGAGAAAATTAGTATTCTTGAGAAGGCCTGTTACTCCTTGAGCAATGGTTGACGTGATGAACAAAGGATTATACAGTACAATGGATTGTGATAGCAAAGAGCTACAACTGTTTACCGAAGGTGAATGATGAAAAAGACTTTTACGGTAACGAATACTGTACACGCGCACGAGCAAGGAGAGAGTTATAGTGCCCTTTGGAGATACTTTTACCCAGAGTTTATAACTGCGTTTTTGCTCTATACCGCTCTTACTCTTATTGATAGCAGATTTATTGCTGTATTAGGAAATAGTTCTGCTTATGCTACCTTAGGTGTTACTGATACCTTGGTCCATTTTATAACAAAGATTGCAGATGGATTTTCAGTCGGTATGGTAGTATTGTGTGGTCAACATAATGGTATAGAGGCTTATTACAAAACAGGCAAAACGGCTACTGATGCTTTTTGGATAACAATGATATTAGGTGGTCTCATTGCTCTCTCTCTTTATTGGGGCGCATGTGCTATATATGCATTTTATGGTGTTCCACAAGAGATGGTTGAGCTTGGTGTCCCTTTCTTGCGATTACGTGCTGTTGGTGTGTTTTTTACGTTTATTTATTTCTCGCTTCTTGGTTTTTTACGCGGCATTAAAAATACACGAGTACCAATGCTTCTGTTTGTTGTAGGAGCTGCAGTATTTTTATTTTTTGATTATGCTCTTATTTTTGGTGCGTGGGGCTTTCCTTGTATGGGCTTTCAAGGGTCTGCACTCGCCTATGTTATTCAGTATTCTGTTATGCTTATAGGTGCTTTATGGTATGTCTGTACTAGTGCTGAAAGTCGTAAATATACATTGCAGTTTTTTTCACCTATTAAATGGGCAACGTTAAAATCGTTACTGCACTTAAGTTGGCCTGTTATGATAGATAAAGCTAGTTTTGCTTTATGTTATATTTGGCTTGCCAAGATGGTCGCTTGTATGGTAAAAGGGGCGCCACCTGATGCTGCATGCTCTATATTACCTACCTACTCTTTTATGAAGCTCGCTTTACAGGTTTCTATATTACCTGGTATAGCGTTTGCACAAGTGATTACCTTTTTAGTGAGTAACGACTATAAAGCGCAACGTTGGCAAAGAATAAAGCATAATATAACGAGAGTACTCGTAATTTCTACGATCTTTGTCTCTTGTTTGCTTCTTGCACTGCTTATGTGGCCTCAGTTTTTCCTCTCATTTTTTGATAAAGGTAATGCATTTACTGATTTTGCAGCAGCCACAGTTCCTTTTATGAGTATGCTTGTGTTTTTTGATCTTATACAAGTTATTTTATCTGCAGCTTTGCGCGGTGCTGCTCAAATGAGGACGGTAATGGTAGTACGTATGCTTGTTACAGGGTTCTATTTTATTCCTACTTCATACCTTATTTCTCGTTTGCCTATTGATAATCTCTTAATTAAATTTATTCTTATATATGGGTCCCTCTATGTGGGGAATGCTATTATGAGTATTATTTATCTTCGCAAGTTTAAAAGTGAAGAGTGGAAAAATCAATCACTAAAAGGTGTTTAATGGTAAAAATTACCAAAGAAGATGTGCTGCGCTTAGGGGCTATTTCTCAGATACGGGTACAAGAAGAAGAAATACCTGCTCTTATGAGTAAACTAGAAGCGGTGCTTTCTTATGCATCACATTTAAAAGAGGTTGCGGCTACTGCACAACCGGAACCACTTCCTAAAAATGTGAATGTAATGCGTGCTGATGAGATTATAAAAACTGATCCTGAACTTATACTCTCTCGAGCTCCTGTGCGTGAAGAAAATTATTTTGTTGTTCCTATGATTCTTAAAGGCACCCCTGACTTATGAACGAACTTTCATTTGCTTCAATAAGAACGTTACAAAAAAAAGTAGAAAGTAAAGAGATACAACCAGCTGAGTTACTCTCTTTTTATAGAGAGCGCTTTCTGCAGCATAATAAAAACCTCGATGCAGCCTTACAGATTTTTGATCTTGAATCAATTACAGAGCGTATGCAACCAGGAACACTCAATGGTATTCCAGGGCTTATAAAAGATAATATCTGTCAGCAGGGACGTAATGCATCTTGTGCATCAAAGATTTTAGAACGTTATAATGCACCTTATGATGCTACTGTTATACAAAGGCTTAAAAAAGCAGGAGCTCCGATTCTTGGAAGAGCAAATATGGACGAATTTGCTATGGGCAGCTCTGGTGAAACGTCTGCATTTCAACTTACAAAAAACCCGTGGGACACAAGTAGAGTTCCAGGAGGATCAAGTAGTGGCTCTGCAGCTGCTGTAGCTGCCGGACTAGTGCCCTGGGCATTAGGCACAGAAACAGGAGGTTCAGTACGACAACCGGCTGCATTTTGCGGAATTGTAGGACTAAAGCCAACATATGGACTTGTCTCTCGTTATGGTCTTATAGCATATGCTTCTTCTTTAGATCAAATAGGAGTGCTTACACGTGAAGTTTATGATAATGCACTTATTCTTTCAGTAATGGCAGGAAAAGACGTGCATGATTCAAGTAGTTTACCTGTTGAGCCACAAGATTATACAAAGCATTTAACAGGAAAGTTAAAAGAAGGATTTACGTTAGGAGTTATAGATAATGCTCTTGAAGCTCAAGGGTTTAATGAAGAGGTGTATGCTGCTTTGAATGAAGCATTACGTACCTTTGAAAAACTAGGTGCTCGTATTAAGCGTCTTACCTTACCTATGATGGACCATGGTGCTGCAACATACTTTCTTGTAAGTCGTGCAGAAGCTGCGTCTAATCTTGCACGATTTGACGGAGTTCGTTATGGGCATAGAAGTAAAAAGAGTGAGACTCTTAACGAAATGTATACAAACACTCGAGGTGAAGGATTTGGATTTTTAGTAAAATCGCGTATCTTAATCGGTAATTATGCGTTATCAGTAGGACATGCAGATCAATTTTATAATAGTGCTAAGATTGTACAAGGTCTTATGCGAGATGAGCTTAATAAAGCGTTTAAAGAAGTTGATCTTTTATTTGGTCCGGTTACCCCTATTGCCGCATTTAAATTTGGAGAAATTGGGCTCGAGAGTATAGAGATGGATCTTCAGGACTATTTTACTTCTCCAAGCAACTTAACGGGAACTCCTGCATTAAGTGTTCCTTGTGGATTTACTAAAAGTATGCTTCCTATAGGTTTCCAGCTTATGGGACCAGATTTATCAGAAGGTCAGTTGTTTCAAGCGGCATATGCCTATGAACAGGCAACACCATGGCATACTATGCATCCACAAAATTACAAATAAAATGTTACGAGTAAGGTTTGCATGAAAGAACTAGCATTTGCTTCAATAAAAACATTGCAAAAAAAAATTGAAGATAAAGAAATAACTTCACAAGAGCTTATCGCCTATTATGGTGAGCGGTTTAAAAAGTATGATACAACTTTAGGATCTGCTTTAGAAATTTTTGATCAATCATCTATTATGGAAAAAACAGGTGATGGACCATTACGTGGTATTCCAGGGCTTATAAAAGATAACATATGTCAGCAAGGACGCGTTACCTCATGTGCATCAAAGATTTTAGAAAACTATAATGCACCGTATGATGCTACTACAATAAAAAGGCTTAAAGCCTCTGGAGCACCGCTCATTGGAAGAGCAAATATGGATGAGTTTGGTATGGGCAGCTCTTCTGAGGCTTCTGCATTTCAACTTACAAAAAACCCGTGGGATACAAGTAGAGTTCCGGGAGGATCGAGTAGTGGTTCTGCAGCTGCTGTAGCAGCAGGGTTAGTACCTTGGGCATTAGGTTCAGATACGGGAGGATCTATACGACAACCAGCGACATTTTGTGGAATTGTAGGATTAAAACCAACATATGGTCGTGTTTCTCGTTATGGTCTTATAGCATATGCTTCTTCTTTAGATCAGATAGGACCGCTGACACGTAATGTCTATGATAATGCACTTATTCTGTCTTTTATTGCTGGAAAAGATGATCGAGATTCAAGTTGCCTACAGGTTGTATCACAAGATTATACAAAGTATTTAACAGGAAAGTTAAAAGAAGGGTTTACGTTAGGAGTTATAGATAATGCTCTTGAAGCTCAAGGATTTGATGAAGAAGTGTATACTGGTTTGAATGAAGCACTACGTACTTTTGAAAAATTAGGTGCTCGTATTAAACGTCTTACTTTACCTATGATGGACCATGGAACTGCTGCCTATTTTATGGTGAGTCGTGCAGAAGCAGCATCTAATCTTGCACGATTTGACGGAGTACGTTATGGCCTTAGAAGTAAAGAGAGTAAGACACTAAACCAGATGTATACAAATACTCGTTATGAAGGATTTGGTTTAGAAGTAAAGTCACGTATTTTAATTGGTAATTATGTATTATCAGTAGGGCATGCAGATCAATTTTATAATAGTGCTAAGATTGTTCAAGGTCTTATACGTGATGAGTTTATGAGAGCATTTAAAGAGGTAGATCTGCTGTTTATGCCAGGAGCTCCTATACCAGCATTTAAGTTTGGCGCCTATGAAGGTAATAGTATAGAGATGGATCTTCAGGATTATTTTACAGGTCCTATTAATTTAGCAGGTATTCCTGCATTAAGTGTTCCATGTGGGTTTACTAAAAGTATGCTTCCTATAGGGTTCCAGTTAGTGGGGCCAGATTTGTCAGAAGGTCAGTTATATCAAGCTGCCTATGCCTACGAACAGGCGACACCATGGCATACTATGCATCCGCAAAATTATGATTAGTTGTGCATTAAAGGGTGTATACATTACTACATTTGTTGTTGTAAAAGCATACGTGTGCTGTTTGTCACTTATACTAGAAACAGTGATGAAAAAGTGTTTTGTATGATTAACTAAATGAAAGGCCCTTTAAGGGCCCTTAATTATTTATCTTCTTGTTGATTGTTGTCCATTTTGTGGAACTTTAGAAGTTGATGTTTTAGGACGTGCTCCTCCGCAGGGACATCCAAATACAGGCAATGATGACATAAAGATTACTGCTGCAATAGTCATTAAAGCGATTTTCTTAAACATAGTTTCTCCTTTTTAAAGTAATGTGTTTGTTTCCTTATGGTTTAAATGAATAATTAACAGGCGTATTTCGTGGATATCCAAAGTCTCTACGTACTTTTTTGCAGAGCTCCTTGCATGCTTGGCGAGAAGGAACCCCACCACGAAGTGTTTCTGAGTAATTCATTTGTGATATCGTTACTCCCGGTTGAGGATGACTTACTGTGGGCATTGGCGAACCGATTTTACATGTACAGGTGCCTGCCGATACAGAGATGTAGAGCATGCTAGCAATGAGTAGTAAAGCTGTTTTTGCATAACGAAACATTTTTTCTCCTGTTTAATTATCTACCTGAATTAATTTTATAAAAATGCTTTATTCAATGTCAATGCTTTTCGCAAATAGTATAAAAAATATAATGTCTTTTATAGTGATATCTCCCTCTAAGGTCGGGCGGGGATACAAGCATTACTATTTTCACTTCATTGGTCACTGCTTCTTTATAAGAGGTCTAGGCCTCCACGAGCTCTAGCTCATGTCGTTATGAGGTGGAGAATATCTTGCCGACTTTAATCTTTGTTTAATGATAATTTGGTTTCGCTTACTTTAAGAAAGAAGATACCTTTTGATAAAGGTAGGTTCTGTATGGTATACTCTTTTATACTTATAAGGAAAATGGTGAGTAAGCGAAGGTAAAATTTTTTATCTGATAATTTAAAAGAAATAAGCATGTTGACAAATATACAAAATAAGGTATTCTTTGATACAAGTGGAGTAAAATATTTTTGACATAAATACATTTAACAAATAGGTGGTGTATGG
Organism: uncultured bacterium; assembly: GCA_963848965.1. Taxonomy (GTDB): domain Bacteria; phylum Babelota; class Babeliae; order Babelales; family Babelaceae; genus CAWKFG01. The sequence continues at coordinate 226,204 of CAWKFG010000004.1, read as the reverse complement.
TATATAAAATAGCTATAGCGCTTATAGCACTCGTATCTATGAGTGGATTAGTCCACGCAGATGGGGTACGACATTTTTCAGGCGTTGATCCTGCCAGTTCGTGGTATGGAAAAGACGCATTAGCAGACAGCTGGCTTGATGTAGATGGCATTGCACAGCCACAGCAGATCCAAATTCCTAATACTACTGGATGGAATGATGTTTCACCAAATATAATTGCAGACAAGTTTAGGTGGAGACAAATAAGTGAGTCTGTAGGAGCAGGAGTATTCCATTATAAGGTATATAATCCTGTTAACCGTGATCCTCACGCAGCTCCAATAGTGGTATTTCTTATTCATGGAACTAATGCGCGAGCACATAGCCCAGAGTATATGGATGAGAATGAAGAAAATCGAATGAACTTGCTTCCTAAGACTAAGAAGTTTGCAGAACAAGCAGCATATTATCAAAACACTTCTGTACATATGCTAACATTTGGTTGGACTGGTGCTGAAGAGGATTCGGCACGGCGATCTGCAGGACAGGTATTAGCGGACTTAATTAATACCTACTTCTCTAATTTTAGAGTTGTTACTATAGCTCATAGCCATGGTGGTAACGTGGTGAATCATGCAAGCCATTCGCTCTTTAATTCTATTGCACTTGCAGTACATATAGGTGCTCCTATAATTCAGGAAGGGCATGATTTTAAAGAATGTAGACCAATGAATATAGATCTTCTTCTTAACTTTTACTCCACTGGAGATATTATTCAGCTTGGCGGTGGTTGTAATGCACACAGAAGCATTGGCATTATTGCTAAGAAAGCTGCTTCATATGTAGGAGATAAGTTCTCAGCATTTGGACGAGGCTTTAAAGGTCTTTTTGGCGGTAATAAGGTAACGTTACCATTAGAGCAAGAAATGCAGGATTTAGCAGCAGGAGCACATCCAGGTGATTACACATGGGGAATTGTTCATATGTTTGATCCTCAACGTAAGATATCTATGACTGATGATGAGATGCAACAAGCTCACGTTAAGCGAATTGTTAACATAAGAACGCAGTTAAACGGATGTGATCCAGATCACAGCATCTTAAAGCAAGGTGTTCTTAGTGAATTATGGAACGTTCGTGCTCGAGTTGTACAACGATATATAGCTAATGATGATCTTGACCTTAATATAGATCTGGAAAAAAATACAGCCGAGGATAAACGTCTTATACTTGCTATTAGAAACTTACCTACAACAGATATGCTGCATAAACAAGAGTCTGCACAACAGGAAGTACCGTATAGCAATGAACAGAAAAAGAAGTTCTCCGATTTGTATAGAAGAGATATCTTTAGTAAAGGTAACATCTTTTCACGAATATATACACAACTTTATAATATGCCTTGCAAAGCCGGTAAGAAACTTTTTGCGACGGGCAGATGACATTGCTAATTCGTTTGTAACTGATGTTGCATAACAAAGGCTTTTAAAAAACAGAGGGCGCTTGGAGAAAATCCAAGCGCCCTTTTTGTTACTCTTTTGTAGGAGGGCTAATAAAATCAATACTTCGTTGTTTACCAAAGTTGGGAGCAATAAGGAAAAGAAAGATCTCGGTTGCGAGTATATAATTGTTTTCTTTAGTAGCCTCTATGAGTGCTTCAATGTACTGAGTAACATTATTAGTAAGTACTAATCTTCCATTTTTATCTCTAAGATCATTTGTTGCAAGTAGCTTAATAATATTACTGTGATTGTGTTTTGCTGCATACATTAAAGCTGTATATCCTCTGATATCTCGAGCATTACTATAAGATTTAGGAAGTCCACAATTAAGGAGAGCTTTTACGTCTTCTTCATGTGCTAAAGCGCAAGCCCATATAAAAGGAGTTTGATGAGAACAGTTTTCATGGTTACGTCTAGCAGGGAGTATAAGCCAGAGACCATAGGGTAGATCCGTTACTTCTGGGTTACAAGCACGAGAGTATTTATTATCTTTTAGCTCTTTGCATTTTATAGCAATATAGTTTTTTTTAAATGCTAGATATCTTAGAAGAACCTGATAGGTGTGTTTATCAGGGCCATCCGCTTTCGCTATAGCATCTGCATATTTATAAGCAGCAAGAGTATCTGCACCGCGTTTTAACAATTCTTTCATAATTTCAAAGCCGTGTGAATGTAATTGAGGATTATGAGCAGGTTGCTCCAGTGCCATAGCACAACGCGCAAGAGAAGGTGCGCCATAACCTTCATTAGGAGCATCTAAAACCTCAAATCCGCGTGTTAGAGTGTTTTCAGACTGTCTATTAATTTGAGCGCCACGAGCTAAAAGAAGTTTTACCATATTTAGGTTTTCACGAGAAATTGCAATAAGGAAAGCTTCATCTTCTTTTAAATGTACATCTGCTCCTGCTTCAATAAGTCGTAGAGCTATAGCATCTCTGTTGTTTTCTAGGGCAAGAATAAGGGGGAATCCCTCTAAATAATTTACTGATGCTCCATCTTGTAAGGCTTTGTTGACACGTTCTATATTGCCAATACGTATGGCATATATGAGAGCATCTCCGCGTTCGTCAGTAAACAGTGAGTAAGCAGAGAAGGGCATTAATAAGTGTGCGAGAACTATAATAGAATGTTTGATCATAAGGGTCTCCTTGTGGAAATATGCTTTTATTTAATACTTTACACCATCATAGCATTTTCAATTATTTTTGTCATTCTTTACCCCTTTCGACAACACAAGTATTGTCGCGTATACTATAAAAAAGCTTTAAATTAAATGGTTTTTTATCTATTATGGAGGTTTTGTTGTATCATGAAAAAATTATTTGTCTGTGTGTGGATAGTATCCAGTTTGATTCTCTCTTTATATGGTGCTGTAACGTGGAAAGAGTTCACAAGCGAAGATATCGCGGGTGCTTATGGCATGTTAGCATGGAAGGCGCCGCAACTTCTAGGAGTACGGCGTACGTTACTGTATACACCTGAAGAGATAGAGAGCAAAGAACCAATTGCACTTATTGTAGTGCACGGTACATTTGCTGCAGAAAGCAAAGAATATCAAAATGAAGCACAGTACTTTTTCCCAGGCGTAAAAGTATATGCTCAAAAACTTGCTGATGAATATAAAGCGCCTGTACGACTTGTATTCTATCGATGGTCAGGGTACGATGGGCACAACTATCGTTATGAAGCAGGAAAACACCTTGCTCAGGTTATTGATGAGCATCATGGACATCGTATTATCACTATTGCTCACAGTCATGGTGGTAATGTAGTAAATTACGCAAGTAATCATATTAAAGGTAAAATTGACTTAATGATTCATTTTGGCACACCGGTAATAGCAGGTGATCAGTCATATAGACCAAGTAACTTTACTATGCTATGTAATTTCTATTCTTCAAGTGATCTCATTCAATTGTTAGGTGCAACCGATGCTCATAAAGCGTGGCGCGGTGCTATGAAGATGTGGTATACACCGCTTACAACGTTTAGAAATTATTGCTTAGAGAATGTAGGCAGTGAAGCAGGGCGTGTGATAAACGTATCTACACAGATCAATGGTTATGATGCAGATCATAGCGATATTAAAAATATTGTCTCTGAAATGCCTGCAGTGATACGTAATTTTACTGAGCATTATCAACTTCATAATGACTTTCATTTGAATGTTGACCTACGACATAATAATGCTAAATACAAGATACTATGTGCGCTTAAAAATCCTAAAAAAGATACGGAAGATGCAATTATTGAGCAGGAAATGAGGCGCAGCGAAGAGCAAAAAGCGCTTTATAGAAAGCTATATAGTAAAGAGATGGGATCAGTGTTACCACGTTTACGCTATCTTTCTTCGCTTGCATTTAATACATTGCTTTTAGTGCCGCGTATTCGTTCTTTGTGTGAACGCTATAAATTCTATAAATTTGCACCGTTTATGGCGGTACTTGATTAAGAACATTGTTGGACGTAGCGTTTTAAGAGAGCTCTGGTATACTAACAAGTATATATGATAACTATCTTAACAGAGCTCTCTGTATGGTTAAAAAAGTTTTTTATGCGCTTATCATAATAGTTTTGTTATTTGTAGGGGTACACCGGTTTCTTTCTTTACAATCAAAGAGTATAGACGGTATTGCCTCTGTTTTTATATATCCATTTTTAGTGTTGCAACATACGTTTGTACATCCGCTGCAAGGGTGGTGGCAACAAAAGGCCTCGTATAAAGAGTTGAATTCCCTTTTGCAAAGTTCATTAGAGCAGGTAGAAAATTTACAAAAGCAGCTTATTGAAACAAAGTCGATACTCAGTTATAAAGATGGTACAAAAGAGCTTACTGATTTTGCACAGCGTTATAAGACAGATAAAGGCGTACTTGCTCAAGTACTTTTTAAAAGCTTTGGTGATCGTATGCAAACAGAAGTAGTTGAAGAAAAGGATACTGATCGGCCACTGCACTTTTTTCTTATTGATGCAGGAAAAAACAAGGGTATTGTACCTAATATGATAGCAGTCTATAAAAATTGTTTAATAGGACGTGTAACAGAAGTATATCCTTATTACAGCAAGGTGACGCTTATTACTGATAAACTTTGTAAGGTAGCCGCTTATTGCTCAAAAAATGGAGTGCAGGGTATTCACGAAGGAGTTAACAATACTTTGCATACTCGCCTTACCTTTGTTAACCATCTTGATACAGTTGAAGAGGGAGATATGGTTATTTCAAGTGGTGAAGGACTTATATTTCCTCGTGGTTTTGGACTTGGTTATATAGCAAGCTGTGAACCGGAAAGCTTTAGTCATGCAATAACGATAAAGCCTTTAATTGACTTATCACGTATTTCTTATTGCTATATTCTACAAAAGGGAGCAGAACTTACAGAAGAAAGCAAAGTTGAAGATACTTCCTCAACTTTGCCAGAACCTCCTACCGAAATTCCTCTTAAGTCCTAATAGTGGTCGTATAACGGTCTTCAATTACTTTACATACGGTAGAGACTAATGAATGAAGATAGGATCCACTATCTTCATCGCTATCCTGTCCAATAAGTGAGGAAAGAATACCAAGCTTTCTTGATGGTTTTATCCAATCTATTTTGCCTTCAATGTGGGCATTATCTTCTAGTGTTTTAACAACAGTAGACTGAGAGCCAACAGCATCAATGAGCTTGAGCTTTAGAGCTTGTTCTCCACTAAATATTTGAGCTTCTCCCCACAGCTTTGTATCCCCAAGGCCAGGTCGTTGTTGTGCTACATCTCGAATAAACTGTTGGTGTACGTTATTAGTAACTCCTTGTAAAAGCTTGCGTTGTTCATCAGTGAGTTCTAAAAACATGTTACCCATACCCTTATAGGTACCTGATTTTATTATTTCGTATTTAACCTTATATTGTTCAATAAAATCTTTAAAATAAGGATGCTGAATATAAACACCTATACTTCCTATAAATGCCCCAGATGTAGCAATAATATAGTCTGCAGCAGATGCTACATAGTACCCACCAGAGGCGGCTATATTTTCAACATAAGCTATTACATATTTATTTGTATAAATACTCTTAAAATGTTTAATTTCGTTATACAGTGCTTGAGCTCCGCCTGCAGCTCCTCCTGGAGAATCAATTTTAAGCACAATAGCCTTTATATCACTATCTTCAAAGAACTTTTTAAGCTCTTTTACCTTTTTATCTGACTCGTAGATTATTCCGTCAATACAGATGACCCCCACCTTAGTTTTGGCTTCTAAAAGGTCAGAGTAGTGGGTCTTAAAACTTTTAATAAATACAGGAAGGAACTGTAAAAGTAATAGTACCCAAAAGATATTCCTTACATAATCAGCAAATCGCGCCATAAGATCCTCGCTTCAATAAAATGTTAAACCTGTTTAAGTGTAATCGAAATTTAAGAAAAAAGTGATATTTTTTTGACAAATTCTTTTTTTTACGGTACTTTTTTTCTACTTACCATGAATTAGACGAAGCAACGCTTAAAAAAGGCATAAAAATGCAGCCTAGGCTTGTATAATTCTCTAAGTATGGTACAATAATAGTACAGAGGGCGGTTAGCTCAGTTGGTAGAGCACCAGTCTTACAAACTGGTGGTCGTTGGTTCGAGTCCAGCACCGCCCACCATTAAATTTTTCCTCGGTAGCTCAGTTGGTAGAGCACACGACTGTTAATCGTTAGGTCACAGGTTCGAGTCCTGTCCGAGGAGCCAGAGAATTTAGCGGGGCTGTAGCTCAGTTTGGTCAGAGCGTCCGCCTGTCACGCGGAAGGTCGCGAGTTCGAGCCTCGTCAGCCCCGCCAGTCTTCGCTCCTACGGAGCTACGCCTGGCACAGCCAGCTTCTTTAGAGGTTTAAAGTTGCGGCTGGCACGGGCTAAAGCATTACTCTCGCTTAAAAGCTTTGGCGCGCAAGTCAGCTGGCATACAATCTAAAGTCTGTTTATAATAGAAAGAAAAGTTATGAAAGTTATTCAGGGTAAAAAGTTAGTAGAAATAGATCGAAGCGACCAATGACATTGACCTTTGGTTATCGTCGATATTGGTACCGGTGACGGTTCTTTTGCTTACCATATGGCTAAAGAAAACCCGCAGTCACTGGTTATTGGTATTGATCCCTGTCACGAAAACTTAGTTGAGATTTCAGCTAAGGCTTTAAAAAAACTCTCAAAGGGTGGTTTAGCTAACGTTCTATACGTCTTATCTTCTGTTGAAACCTTACCTAGAGAGCTGAATGGTAGTGCCGATAAGGTTTATATTAACTTCCCTTGGGGTACTTTGCTTCAAGGTATAGTTTTAGCGCATGAGCTTACTTGGAATAACATTAAGAAAATTTGTAAGACTGAAGCTTTGGTTCATGTTATTTTTGGTTATGACCCAGAGCATGATAAAAAAGAGATTGAGCGTCTTAATTTACCTATCTTAAATGAAGCATGCCTACAAAATTCCATGATCCCAAAACTTGAAAATCTTGGTTTTAGCGTTATGAATGTTAAATCGTTAACGTACAATGATTTGAGAGAGTATCCATCAACGTGGGCGAAAAAGTTAAGCTACGGTTCACATAGAACTTTTTATAGTGTAATCTTACAGAAAAGCGAGAAATTGCTTGATAGCTGATATCAAAATATTTTTGGATTTACAAAATATTATAATAGTACCAGGTGAATAATGCAAATGGATTTCATGTTAGTTAATCAAAAAAAAATTACAATACTAGAAATATCAATATTTTTTATATTGTTCATGATTGCCCATACATTTGAAGTGTACCTAAATGCACATACTTTATTAAAAAGTCATTATATATTGGCATTATTTGTAAGGCTGATCATATGGGCACTTCCTGTCATATTGCTAACGCTAAAGCAAAATCCTCTAAAATATTTGAAATTGTATAATAATGTTTTTCGTGGTTTGATTATAGGTATCATTGCGGGGCTTATACTAATTACACTACGATGTTTGATAATTTACTTAATTAAAGGATTTATTACTTTTAATTTTAATATACCAGTGGGTTTTTGGTTAAACGGCATAATATTTGTAGAGTTAAGCGAGGAGGTGGTTTTTAGGGGCTATTTATTACAAAAAATTGAATCGATATCGAGTTTTTGGATAGCCAATATTATTAGTGCAGTTTTATTTGCTATAATGCATTTTCCAATTTGGATTATGGTAAAGAATTTAGGAGCTCTTGAGATAATGAGCGAAATACGTTCTATGATTTTTATGGGTTTGATATTTGGTTATGTATTTAAGAAAGCGCAATCTTTGTGGTCTCCTATAATGGTCCATTCTGTAAATAATTTTATGAGTATAGTTATCAACTAAGAATAAAATCATAAAAAAGTTAAACTATCCTAGAAGGGGTAAGCGAATGGCACAAACTATGACGAAGAAGGCCAGAAGCAAAGCTGCAATTAATGATGCAAAAAGTATAGAATTAAGAGAATATGCTCAAGTATTGGCTGATGTAAAAAAGCGTATCCAAGAAGCACAAGTTAAAGCTGTTCTTTCTGCAAGTAAAGAGTTGATTAAGCTCTACTGGTATATTGGGGAAGTTCTTGCAGAGAAGCAAAAACAGGGAAAATGGGGGACTAGTGTTATTGAGAATTTTGCTAAAGATCTTCAAAGCTCTTTTCCTGGTATGGGCGGATTCTCTAGAGCGAATCTATTTAAAATGAGGGCCCTTTACCTGGCTTATGAAAAAGTCTCACAAGCCGTGAGACAATTTGAAGATACCCCAATCTTTAATATACCTTGGGGGCACAACGTAATTTTATTAACTAAGTTAAAAGATACTGATGAACGATTTTGGTATGCTCAAAAAGCCATAGAACATGGTTGGAGCAGGAGCATGCTTGAAATTTGGATAGAATCAAATCTTTATCATAGAGAAGGGAAAGCTCTTAATAATTTTCAAAAAACATTACCAACGCCGCAATCTGATATGGCACAACAATCTTTCAAGGATCCTTACATTTTTAATTTTTTGACCTTGGAAAAGCAATACATTGAAAAAGATGTAGAGCAAGGACTTATAGATAATATCCAAAAGTTTCTCCTTGAGCTTGGTAAGGGTTTTGCTCTTGTAGGAAGGCAATACCGCCTTGAAGTGGAGGATAAAGATTATTATGTAGACCTTATGTTTTATCATATACAATTGCGATGTTATATAGCCATAGAGCTCAAAGCGAGAGATTTTGATCCTGGCGATATTGGTCAACTTAACTTCTATCTTGCAGTAATTGACGATAAGGTAAAAGGTAAAGACGATAATCCTACAATTGGTTTACTACTATGTAAGACTAAAAATAATGTTGTCGCTGAGTATGCTTTAAGAAATATACGCTCACCGATTGGCGTATCTCAATATATGACAGAGATTTTAAATGAGTTGCCCGAAGAATTCAAAAGCAGCCTGCCAACCATTGAAGAGATTGAAGCTGAACTTGAAAAACAAGAAATCTTGCTAGAAGAAAAGAAATGAAGCGCTCGATATTTATCTTTAGAGCTATTTTTCTAATACTCTAAAGTCAAAACGCTTCATAGTTGATTTCAGAGTAGTTAACAACTTCTTTATGTTGGTGCAAGGAAATCCTTATCTAATTTGGTGAAAGAGTAGACCGTAGACTGCAGTAAACTTGAAAAGAGCCTGTCACTCTTAGTAATCCTTTATATCTATAGGTAAGGATTCGATTGTAAGGTGAGGCAAGTTAAAGGTTGAAAAGATAGTTTGAATATGCTGCAACCTAAAGCCAAATTCAACGTGACCGTTCCTGAACGCGTCAACTATGTACCGCCAGTCTTCGCTCCTATGGAGCTACGCCTGGCACAGCCAGTTTCTTTAAAGGATCGTTTATCAACTTCATCTTGGATTGCCTTCAATGCTAATAGTATGTAAAGCATAGGGTCTCATTGTGAAAGTATCTATTGAATATAGTAAAAACAGTAAAGATAAAGTTTCAGTTAAAGTAGAAGGGCGTGATCTTTGGAACGGAGATGTAACTCTAGCTCGAATCATTTATCCCTTTCTTAAAAAATACAGAAATTTATATAACGGTAAAAATCCCATGACTGGGTATCCAGCTACATTTGGTCCTGATCCTCTAAAGCCCGAAGGTCCAGATAACCCTGATAGATTTAATGAGTGGTTATTATGTTTGGACAAGATGGTTTACTCCTTTGGATGGATAGCAAAGCACGGAGACTGGAATGGTCTAGAGGTGGAAAATTATTATAAAGAATACACGCAGGTATTAAAGCCGTACAGAAAAGAATTGAAAAAATTAGAGATATTAGATAAGCAAAGATTTGCAGGGCTTAAACCGCATGAATCCTTAAATTCATTAGCTTGGGATCGTCAATCTGAGATTTTGGGACCAATTTTTGAGAAATATCATAATAAGTTTGAGGAGCATCGAAAAAGAATTCAAGAAGGCATTGACCTTTTTGCAAAACATTTTGGTAGCCTCTGGACATAGTTTTTAGTGAATAAGTTTTGCAAAATTTCCGAATTATTTCCAAATTATTTCCGAATTACTTCCGAATTATTCATGGTTATTCAAGAGCCATATTGAGGATTTGGTTTTGCCTTTAGATTTAATTAGGCCCATTTTCTTAAGTTGAGCAAGCTCTAGTCGCATAGATCTATCGGTTAAATTTAAGTGTAAGACCTTTATGATTTCTTGCGTTTTAAGAGGACCATTTTTCAAAGCATTTATAATTGCTTGCTGACGTGGAGTTAGTCTGCTTAAATCAATGTGCTCTAAATTAGTGTGTACAAGGCTGCGGATAGGTTTTTTAAATGGTAATGTTACCGAGAAGTGATTACCAATCTCTTCAAAATTTGGTGACGGATTACCCGCTCTTTTACAATCTTCAACCATATCGATGGTACCACGGCCCCATTTTTCAATTTTTCGGCATAAATAAAATACATGGGCAATTACTGGATTGCGTGGCATAGAAGGATGGTCTTTAGCAAGTTGGCTTATCCGAATGCCAGAAGGCAAGAAGCCAGCATTAGTAATATTGACTCGGTCATCGTATATGGCAATTGCTATTGATCCTCCTGTATGACTATAATCACGATGTACTAAGGCATTAGTAATAGCCTCACGAAGAACACTATAAGGAATTGCAGGAGTTTCAATACGATCAGGGTTTCCAGATTCAATGTGAGCAGCTACCGGTAAGGAAAAGGCTAAGAAATCCATTGCTTTATCAAACAGATCAAAAGCATTTGCCTTAAACGCATTCCGATTAATCTTAATCTGCTGAAAGTAATTATTAGTAAAGCTTATCTTGCGAGCCACTACAAGTTAATTTTTTCTTTAAGTTCTTGAGGCAGAGTTTCAAGAGCTTCCAACTGCTTTATGGTAAAATATTGCCCTTTATACCTTTTAATGTAGTCTATGGCTTGTTCTTTAAGTGATCTAACCTCAGTTTGAGCAAGATAACTTTTGCCAGGATATATCTTAGATGTGTAAGGTACTGCATTAAAAGGAATTTCTGGTCTCTCTTCTAGTGCATATTCCTTGAATGCTTCTGGTAAAGAGTCGCTATTTTGTTTGATGTAATGTTCCCAATCTATAGGGAATAAAATTGCCTTACGTATATATGTGCTTCCTGAACAGTTTAAACTAACTTTAGGAGTAAAGTAATTAGTAAATTTAGGTATCTTACTATCAGTATATGATTCTGGTCTATGATCTTCGATGTTAACTTTACATTCTACACCACTGAGTCTAATGGGATTGTCGCTAAGGCTTTTAATCTGGGCAGACGTATCCGGAGACGGATGAGAAGGGTACGGAGCTATACCCTGTAATAGGAAGAAACTACACGTTACTATAAATAGGCTTAAACATTGGTTTAAAGAGATCATAATAAATTCCTTTGTTAAATGGTCTAGTTCTTACTTATAACTATTATAAATTTAAATTTGCCTTAGTAGATATTTAAATGTCAATAAAATATAAAAAAGTAAGAAGAATATCAAATGATCGGCTATATCACATATTTAAGCACTATCATAGAAAATAGTTTAGTTGAGCTTTCAGTTAAGGCTTTTTTAAAGCCTTCAAAAGGTGGTTTGCTAACGTTCTATACGTCACCGGCAATTGCTCCTCAAATGCAGGTTTCGCGTAATCATAAATTTTTGCTTTTGCTCCATGGAGACATAATGCCATAATTATACATAAGGCCTAGAACTTTACTATAACATTTATCCCTTTTCAGGAGCCATTTTATCTATTTCCTTCTTTGTGGATGGAATTCCTACGCGTAGCTCGTGATCTTCTAAAAAATCTAAGATCTTAAAGTAAAGTTTTGACATCCTTACTCGAGGTAGTTGCTCTACGATTTCTTCTAGTGTCATAGGTATTCCTAGTAGTTGCCGCATAATATGAAGCCTCCATATAAGATCATTCAATGATGGTATTAGCGGTTTTTGTTTAACTTGCTGTACTTGATCAGCCTCTTCTCTTTCTATACCGTAGAGTGATAAAGAAAAGAAAATTGATAATAAAATGGGTACTAGATACATATAGCACCTTTATTATAATTTTTATTATAATTCTCTCAATAATAATAATTGTTTAAAAAATTAAAGTAAAAAGACATAAAGTAAGTTCTCTAGTTATTTTTTTAGGAGAAAGAATAGAAGTTCGAATCTCCTTAGGAGTGCACAGGCTTCGGCCCACTTTAGATCAAATATGTTAAGCCCGGAATTTAACCTTGAGGGAGCTTGATATTTAACCTTAGAATCTTACTAGAAGATGTGCTTTAGGCAATGTAATTCAATTCTTGCTGCTATGAAGAGAAATAGGTTATGAAGTTTATGATGAATTTCGTAATGCTATTCAACTTAGATTCCTTCAAACTTTTGATCGTAAAAATCCATAAACTGCATATAATGGGTAAGAATAAACCTTCTGATGTATAGAGTAGTCATTAATAGAAAATCTTATGCCATAGGGACTTTTAGGCCTATTTTCTAAAAATATTTTTAAGCTTTTAAGTAAAGCTGTAGCTCCACTTTTAACTTCTGTTGGAATTACATAATTATTTTTTTGTATAAGATAGTCAACTTCAGCTTGACTAGAAGGTTCATTTTTACGCCAATAATAGAGCTGAGCTTTTTGATAAGGATCAGAATAAGCTATTAATTCTTGACCGATAAATGCTTCAATAATTTCTCCTTTATTTATAAAATCTTGTAATGGATTCAAAAGCCAGTCTGCTAAGTTAATATTTAATAAAGCTTGAGTGAGTGCAATATCGACAAAAATTACTTTAAAATCATCTAAACCGAATTCTACTCCAAGTGGAATTTCATTGCCATCTGTTCTATAAATTTTATGCATTATGCCTGCTGTAACTAATAGATCTAGGCAAGGCTCTAATTCTCTTTTTCGATAGTCTCCAAGTGAGCTATATTTAAATTTTTTTCCTATTTTTAAGAGTGCTCTTTCAAATAAGAGTTTAAGATATTTAATTTGAAAGTCTTTTGCATATTTATCAAAATCTTGTTTATAAGCGTCAATAAGAGATTGATGAATTTGAAAACATTCTCTTGGATTTTTTTGATCTTTCCAACATTTAATTGCTGCAGGCATTCCTCCTACGGCTAGGTATTCAGCTAAATATTCTAATAATTTAGTGTGTATTGGTTCTCCTATTTTATCTTTGGGGTTATGAATTAAAATTGCTTCAGCTGCTAAATCTGCATTCATAGCCAGTAAAAATTCATAGAAAGACATTGGATATATATACAGAGAACTGACTCTCCCAACGGGTATACCAATTTGTTGAATCGTAAAGTCTAATAATGACCCAGCAGCAATTACATGAAGATTCGGTAACTCTTCATAAAAATATCTTAAAGAAAGAAATGCTCTAGGAGATGCTTGTATTTCATCAAGGAATAGAAGTGTTTTGCCAGGTATAATATCTTGCTGTACTAGTAAACTTAAGTCCCTTAAAATACGATCAGGATGTAAGTCCTTCTCAAAAATATTTCTTACTTTTTCTGAACTTTCAAGATTGACCTCAACAAAATTTTCAAAAGTTTTGCCGAATTCTCTCACAGTAAAGGTTTTTCCTACTTGTCTTGCTCCCCTCCATAATAAGAGATTTACGGATTGAGCTATTTTTCCATTCTATAAGATAAGAATCAATTAAACGTCTCATTTTTACCTTACATGGCTAAAATTTGGACCTTATTTTAACCATTTAGGGCTAAAACTTGGGCATGATTTTGATCTTTCGCGGTCAAAATCTATACTAAGTATATAAAATTGAGCAAAAAAATACAAGAAACTAGGTAAAGGATTATCTTGAGCTTAAGCTATCTAGTTCGTCCTTATGATTTAATAATATCAAATTAGATAAAAAACCATTGAGCTCGGAATTTAACCTTGAGCAGGATGATCCCTAACTAATTTCTGACAACAGTGTTGTCAGTTTTAGAATAAAACTCAAGAGAAAGAGCAAGCCCTGAATAAGAGGGCGGCCAAGCAGTACGGCAAGATCGCGTATAATCCTTTCAGGTTCTAGATCTTTTTCAAAAATGGTAGAGAGAGGGTTGAGTTCAAAATTGATTTCAACAAAGTCATCAAATGATTTACCTAGATTTCTTGCAGCATGAGTTTTTCCAACCTGTCGAGCACCCCGTATAAGTAATGGCATTCTTAGGGTACTATTTTTCCATTCTAACAGATATTTATCTATAAAGCGTTTCATAACGAATCCTTGGAGGATATGTTTAAAATTCTACTCATTTATGAACTATCTTTTAATATAAAAAGCCAAATAACCAAAGAGGGATACGTCTATCTGTTCCATGCTCAATGTTATTTAAAACAAGGTAAGCGCTATCTTTATCTCTGATCTGCTTTGTATCTTTATTTTTTCCTCCAATCTCGAATAAGAATTTTCTATCAACTAAAAAATCGACATCTTTTGCTGCTTGGATATCATGGATAGGGCGTAAGTTACTAAGGAAAAAGGTTTCTCGTAAGTTGCCTATTTCTGGTTGTAAAAATGCGAATGCAAATAGTTGGTTTGTGTTTGCAAGAAAAATTTTCTCAGGATCTTCTAGCTTTTTTATTTTTTTTGTTGAGCTCCCTAGAGCATAAATTATATATGCATCCTCTAGGTACTTAAAATATGTTTTTATGGTTCTATCATCCCCAATCTCTGTAATTTTTTTTATAGTTTGCCAATTAGGTGTAAATGGTACTGATTCTGCAAGGTAAGATACTAATTGTTTTATTTTTTTTATACTATTTCCAGTTAAATATGGGTATATTGCTACTAAATCAGATTCTAACGTTGTGTGGATATTTTGTTCAACGGTAATCTTAAATTCGGCTATCGATTCAAACTGTTGGAAATAAGGATAATAACCATATTCTATGTATTCCTTGAAAAGCTTTAAAATCTTTAAGTTGTTATGTGCCAGTTCTTCAATAAGAGCGAAGGCTAACTTAGTATGATCGCTAATAATAGTGGTAAGTTCTAAGGTCGGTAGTTGTATAGTATACTTTAATTCAATGAATTCTCTCAACGATAATCCAAACATATGGTATACTACAGCTCTTCTTGCTAAATCATGGCTCCCTTTGGTAATTTCTAAAGCAGAGCTACCAGAAGCAACTATTTTTAAATCGGTAAATGTGTCGTAAATACTTTTTAGCTCTAAAGACCAATGGGGGTATTTATGAATCTCATCAAATGCAATTTGTTTACCACCTAACTTCCAGAAAGTTTCAGCTATTTCATATAAAGAAGTGTTGCCAATTAAAAAATGGTCGGCTTGAACATAGAGAATTTCATCACTCAAAGGATTATGATTGGCAGTTTTCATGAGATATTGGATTAATGTGGTGGTTTTTCCAATTCCACGTTCACCTAAAATAATTGTAAATCTGTGCTTGAGTTGGGTACTTCTTATAAAATACCTTTGATAGTGCTCATATTTTAGTTTTATAAAATATTGGCTAAGTTCACGTATTTTTTCAAACATAAAACTTCTATTCATGGAATGCGATCCATAAATATTATAAAAAAGTCTGTAATGCATTCCATGCTATAATTTTATAAAATCACGGTGAATTTTACAAGAAAATACGTATCAGCTACTATAATGGTTTAGATAATTGGCATCATTATTTTGTAAAATGACCAGTCATATAAGGCATGTTATATTCAGCCTTTTTTTCCTGGCATCGTGTTCTGCAATCATCTACATTAGATATATTGGTATATTGAAAATGAAATGTTCGTACTCCTGTAGAAGAAGTTGTAGTATCAGTAATTGGTTGGGTACTAAGGGTACATTCACAAAGACTCGAGTAAAGTGAATGAGAATATACAGTAGCTGTTACAAGAGCAATAAGAACAAGTGTTTTTTTAACCATTTTCTCTCCTTAATAATTATTTTATTGTGTATTTAATTTGACTATCATTGAGTGTAGCAGCTATAACTATCATACTAATCAAGCCAGGCTTAATCTCTTATTTTGGAGGTTCTAGCAGCTGTTGCGCCATATTTTCTGAGTGTATCTACTATAGGTTCTCCTTTATCCGGATCAACTGTGGCTAGCATAAAGGCAAGGCTGAAAGGGGTTATACCATATGCGGTACGCAGATTAACATTGGCACCAAGTTTTATAAGTCGTTCTACTTCGTCTATGTTACCACTAGCTATAGCTTTTATTAAAAGAGTATTTCCCGCTTTATCTAAGGGACGATCAACAGCTGCTGGTTCCATACCGAAAATTGTAAAAGGTAATACAATAAGTAGTGCATAAAAAACTTTGCAGGCCATACTATCTCCTTGTAATAGTCGTATATTTATATTATTATGGTCAGTATACAAAATTATTAATTATAATTTCAAGTTTATATTAAAAACCTTTGGCTTTCTATAGGATCTTTTATCTTTAACTGGCATATAAGATGCCAAAGATGAGCTTAGGTATCCCTCTCAAGGAGAAAAGGACGCTATAATTTCTTTGTTTTAAAAAGTGCATCAAATAGTATACTTATGTTCCGCGTCTTATAAAATTATAAAGATGTTTGAATTTTGACCATATTTAGGCTAAACTATCTTTGAATTTTGACCATGCGCCGTTTTATTGATCATTATCTTCTTGAATGGAAACAAGCTTCCTATCGTAGATCCTTTAGGAGCTCAAGTTGATCCTGAAGTATTTAAGGTATTTTGCCTTGACGTTGCTTTAACTCAGGCACAATTGGGACTTCGGTTAGGCCAATGGTTAGTAAATCCTTTTGATCAATTTGTTAACAAAGGCGAATTTATTGAAGCGTTTGTTGGTCAAGAGCTCTTAGTGTACGCAGATCCTCATATGAAAGCAGAGCTATATTATTGGCAGCGTGCTGAACGTGGAAGTCAAGCAGAGATTGATTATCTTATACAACATAATGAGCATGTTATTCCTATAGAAGTTAAAAGCGGTACTGGAGGTGCTCTAAAAAGTATGCATCTCTTTCTAAAAGAGCATCCTAAAATCCCTTACGGAATACACTTTTCGAGAAATAACTATGTATACTCAGCTAGAGATAGGATCTACTCATATCCTTTATATGCTATTGCTGCTGTTGTTAAAAATCAAACTGTAGAGAAAATAGTCTGAGTATGGAAAAGCAGTTTTTGCGCTTATGGAGTTCCAATGAAAGAAGCAATAATAAAAGAATTGAAAGCGTTAGAAGAACAAAGATCAATAAAAATCTTATATGCTGTAGAGTCAGGTAGTAGAGCCTGGGGATTTGCATCTACTAATAGCGATTGGGATGTCCGATTTATTTATGTGCATCATTTTGAGTGGTATCTTTCAATAGGGGATAAGAAGGATAATTTTGAAAAAATTTTATCAAACGATATTGATTTAGCTGGATGGGAGATAAGAAAAGCCTTAAGGCTATTTAGCAAGTCTAATCCATCGATGATGGAGTGGCTTAATAGCCCTATTGTATATGTAGAGTATACTGACTTTGCTGAACAAGCGAGACGACTAGCTCGTAACTATTTTAATCCTCAATCATGCTTGTACCATTATTTGAGCATGGCTCTTAATAACTACAAAGAATATTTACAAGGAGATATCGTATGGGTAAAAAAATATTTTTATGTTCTTCGTCCTTTGTTAGCTTGCGCATGGATTGAAAATTTTCATGAAATGGCTCCTCTAGATTTTCAACTTATGATGAATACTTTGCTTGAAAGAGGAGAACTCAAGCAGGCTATTCTGCAGTTGCTTGAAAGAAAAATTAATGGAGAGGAATTAGATAAAGCTCCTCGGATTTCTATTATTAATGACTATGCTGAAAGGCAGATTGAGTATTTTAATAACTATGTAAAAGAGTTACATTTTAAAAATCAACCAGATGTAAATGAACTTGATCAACTATTTAGAGATACGTTAAGCAAAGCATGGAATGAGGCACAGCCTTACCGTAATTACTGAAGAAAGATCTTTTAGGAGTACCCACCTAGCTATTTTCATGATCTTATTGACTGGAAACAGGCTTCCTATCGCAGATCCTTGCTTTTGTGTGGAGCTTGTCGGATGAGCAAAAGTCACGCAACTTGTCAATTAGGATAAGCATATTATAGTTTTATTTGCTTTATTTATAATTTTTTATTATAATTTACCAATAGAATTATAGAAATTCTATTGTAATGAATATTATTAATAATTGCCTTGATTAAAGGATTTGTATATGACATCATATAAAGTAACGGCACTCGTAAGCGTGCTATTATTGAGCATCTCAACTATACGTGCAATGAATCATGAGGAGCAACCTAAGAGGTCCCTGCTTCCACCGGTAAAGCGAAGTAATCCGGTAAATTCTGAAGAAGTATATAATAACGCGCTTAAACGCTTAAAACAACTACCACAAGATGCTATGTATAAAGCGACTTTCCTTTCACTCTTGCCACAAGAGCTGCAACAAGAAGTTAATAAGCGACTAGTGACTTATCTTAACCTTGATCTAACTCACAGCATAATTTACAGTCATCCTGTAAAAGATCTTGTTGAATTGGCTTTTCTTGTTCTTTTTAAAAATAATAATTTAAAACTTTCTGAAAAAAGAGCTGTTATGGAACTTATCCGAACCCTCATTTCTTCTAAAGTTGAAGAATTAGAGTTGGTACAGGATAGAGATGATACGCGTATTCAGTTGAAAAAGCATTTAAAAATCGTTGAGCTTTTTAAACATACCGCATTGTCACTTGAGTTAGAAGAGGTAGCAAGTTCATCACCTGGTATTGCTTCAGAAGATCGGCCTGAATGTACACCGCGAGATCTCTACCTTTATTTTGCTTATAATGAGGCACGCAACATGAAAAATGATTTTGCAAAAGAATTTTTAGTGCAGCACAATGCTCTTGAAAAAGAAGCAGAATATAAGAGATTTAAGCAACCGTCATACGCATTTGCGTTTTGTCTCTAACACATTTAAAGCGGTACTTTCTAGTACCGCTTTTTTATTGAATGGGCTCACTATGAAAAAACTATTTTTAACTTTAGCAAGTATAAGTCTTTTTATGTATATGCAGGGTATGGAGCAAGAAAAGAAGGAATCGGCTCGGCATGGCCAGCAGATTGTACATTCTAAAAAAGAAAAAGCAACTGTTGGGGTCCTTGATCTTTTGAAGTTAAGAACGAAGGTGGAATTTGCACATAGACTCAGTAATGGTCAACTTTTCAGTTATGATAAGAAAAGTCTTTATCTTCAGGGTTTAAATATAGCCTCGCTTGAGCATTTAAAAGAATTTATATCAGCTTCTCATTCTAATGTAAGCACTATTGATTCCGTAAGGCTCTCAGAAAATGCTCTTACATCTTTAAAAAAGAAAGATTTGGAATGTTTCTCACGATTATCTGGCCTTGATCTTGGTTCTAATAAGATAAATTTACTTGCTGAAGATACTTTTTCAGACAAGAGCATATTAGAATACTTATGGATTTCAAGTAATATGCTTACAAAGCTTTCTGGAAATCTTTTTGTATTGTGTAAAAAACTTAAATCTCTTCGATTGAATCATAATTACCTTCAAGAGCTTCCTGCGACTATTTTTTATTATTGTCCTCTATTAGAGATATTAGACGTGAGTGATAACTATCTCAAAGGACTTTCTGCTGATGCTTTAAAGTATAATACAAGACTTACCTCACTTACGCTTAGTAATAATCGGCTTACTGATATTTCTGACAGTATGCCTTCGGAATATCCTACATTACAATATGTAGATCTAGATAATAACCCACTTGTAAAAGTGCCAGAAAAAGCGGTTATGGCACCTCAACTAAGCAAACTTTGTATTGAAAATACTCCCTATATACGTTCAATTCTTAATCTCATGGTAAATGATGATTCAATTGATGATGGTGATCAGGCTAAGCTCTTGAGCATATCGACAAATCTTCCCTTAGTTGCTCTTAAGGCTATTAGCCAAGGAGGAAAATGGCTCGAGGTATTAGGTAAAGGAGAACCCGTTGATACCAGAGGTGGTCCAGAGCCTAAGTATTTATGGCTGACCAGACTTAAAGATAAAAAGAAGATACAAGTGGCAACACTTAAGGAAATTACTCTAGCCTATATACGCAAAAATAATCAGACTTTTAGTACAAAAGCAGAGAAAGTACTTCCGCAGGATCTAAAAGAAGAATTAACCAACGTATAAGTTGAATAAAGGGCATAGTATGCTGAGCTACGAGCTTTGCAAGAGTATATGCACGAGAGGCTTGTGCGGGAATAAAAAGATGGCCAAAGTTTTTTGGCCATCTTAAATCTAATTCAAGCAAATCATTATTTTGATTCTTTTGTTTTTGATCCGACTGTTATTTTAAGGGGCATAGGGCCTCCGTGTGCCCCATGTTCTTCAAGAAGCTTTAATATAGCTTGTGCTTCGGGACTAAACATAGAGCCTATAGTAGCAAGGGCATGAGGAGTCATACCATATTTAGTTACGAAATTAATATTAGCACCTGCTTTAATAAGCTTTTGTACTTTATCTTTATCTCCATAGGTTATAGCTCGCATTAAGGGAGTTTCTCCAGCTGCATTTAGAGGACTATCAACAGATGCTGGATCTGGCTCCATGCCAAAAGTGGTAAAAGGAAATACAAGAAGTATCCCTAAAAAAGTCTTATAATTCATTTTATTCTCCTTATAGATAAATTATTTGATTATTTTACTCTACTTACTATACAAAATTAATAGCTTTATTCGCAATAATTAAGTAGTAAAAGGTTAGTTTATCTGATGATTTTTTCATTATTGAAGCTACTTTTGAGTATAGCACAGGAGAATTAAGGTGATAATTCTTTTTTGATACTTTTTCACTGGTTGATCAAAGAAATAGAAATATTCAGTTCTTTTTCGTAATGAACTTACTTATTTTTGCTTTGGAGATAAAAGAGCTATAATTTCTGTGTTATTTGTTTCTCTTGCAAGGTCTAAAGGTGTTTGCCCTGCATTATCTGCGAGAGTAATATCAGCTTGAGCTCTTACTAAAGCTTGTACCATTTCTCTATTTTGATTGCCTACTGCATGATGAAGAGCACTTTTGCCAGCTTGATCCTTCGTATTAATAAGGGTACCAATGGTTGGTAAAAGAGCATTAACTACGGCAGTTTTATTTTCTTGAGCAGCTTTTACAAACATTAAGCCACGAGCGCGGAACATAAAAAGTGCTTTTTGAGCTTCTGTTAAAGTACTTTGACCTTGCGGTTGTGTAACATCCATTGCTTGAGCTAATGAGGTACCAAGAAGAAAAACGGCAATAAAATAGTATTTGATTGACATACGATAATCCTTTTAAAGTAATGTTAATTCTATTTATTTTTAAATTAATTATACAGCAAATACTATTGAATAACAAGAATCGACGTAGTTTGGCATCCTTGAATTCTTAATCTCCCATCCTTTTTTTATGCTTTTTCTTTCCAATAACTTAAAGAAAAATAGTTTTTCCAACTTATAGGTGATTTTACTGTCACATATATAACCCAGCGTGGTGCCTTGAACATTGTACTAATAGAAGAGTTAATAATATGAGCAGTATCAGTATCAAGAGCTCCTGTTTTGTCACAGAGGCCAAGCTCTATTGCAGTTTGCATTCTGTTGCTATCTTTCTTGTTTAGCACATCATTGAGTACAAAAGTATCCGGATTGAGCTGCTTGCTCTTTGAAGCTCTATATAAATCTGCTAAGAGACAATAGCACTTCTCTTTTTCTAATGTTTTTAGAATATCATAGACATGCTTTACTTTTGCATAAGGGATGTGAGCTCCGTTGGTAAGTAAAACTGCGTGAGTGTTAACTGAAAAGAAGAAAGCTATAATAAGAATCTTTTGTAATTTGTTCATTGATGATTCCTTAAAAGAAAAAATAGAGTAACCATACTTGTTTTCTGCTATTACTGTACCTTTAGCTAGAAATTATGTAACAGCTCTCATGAACGTGCTAACTAAGGCACAATTGCTTAATGTACTATGATTTTCTATAGAGAGGTTTTGATAAATCTATTATTTTCTGTATGATAAAAGTTATGTTAACAAAAAACATAATGATTGAAAGGTAAAATATGAAAAATATGTATTTAGCAAAAAAATTATGTGCTCTTAGTCTTATACTAGTGCCTGCTTTCTCATATGGTATGGAAAAAGAAAAGCAAAAGATGCGCATGTATGTTGCAGAAAATTATAAAGAGGATTGTCCTCTTAGTGCAGAAGAATATTACAAAAAAGGACAACGCTTTGGCACTAACTATTGTGATGTACTAGCTAAGCTTTCTCTATTGGTTAAAGATTCACGAGCTTGGCATGATCTATGGGAGAAAGAGCTGAGTCTACGATTTTATGCAGAAGGTATACTTTATAATACTTTTGTAGATGATTTAGCTGATGGGCAAACACTATTTAAATGTTGGAATGCTTTTCAAAGGGGTATATTGGATACTCTACAATTATTCAAAGTTGATGAGTGTTTTACTAAGATTATATTGCCATCTGTGGACCTACGAACTCAAAATACACAAGAATTAGAAAGAATAGGAATGCTCTATAAGCAACTACAATCTTTTTATGACAGTTGGGTGAAGAAGACACAAGACAATCTTGTTCCTCAAACTATGGAAGAGGTAAAAGAGTTAGAAGATTCTCGCTGTGTTTGTGCTCCTGAGCCTAAAACAGATAGATAATAATAGTAGTTATGAAAACTTAAAGGGCAGCACTCAGCTGCCCTTTATTAGTCTTTAACAACAAGTAGTAAGAATTCTCCTGGCCTCTAGAGGTGGAGGTAGTCCATGGGGTTTGAGCTTCTACAAGTCCACTACAATTTTATTATGCACGTAATTATTATATATAAAATGCTTGAAATCAGAAGGAAGGAACTGTAATAATATATAATAATGGAAATTATTTTCAAATAAAAATATATTTAAGGAGTGCTATGTTTTTGAATCTAAAAAACTTGTTTTTATAATGGTATTTTCACTTTATATACCATACATACAATGTGACTTTTTGGATATTATCTCTTCTATTATAAAGAACGATTCAGAGAACTTTAAGTCTATGTTCGATGAAGTTCTCAAATATAAAGCATTTTCTACGTTTGAGCCTTTTAATGTGGATAAAAAGCTTGAAGGTGGGCATGACTGGCATCAACCTTATATAGGTTGGACTATGCTTATGGCAGCAGCTGATAAGGGAAATAAAGAGATTGTTCAGCAATTACTTAAAGTGGGTGCTGATAAAGCTGTAAGGAATACTCAAGGACAAACGGCTTCAGACATTGCTCTTGTTGCAGGTCATAGAGAATTAGCAGAACTTTTAAAGCCAGAAGGGCCAACTTTAGCCACTAGTGGTTTAAAGAAAGTAGCAGATTTAATACAGCAAGGAAAACTTAACCAAGAAGAAGTTGAAAAAGCTCTTCCTCAAGAATTATACGAAAGGCTCTTGAAGTATTTGGCAAAATAAAAGAGAGATCACAAATAAAGGGCCCTCTGGGGCCCTTTTGGTTTGTTGTACAAATTTATGCTTGCTTTTCATGTGTAGGCTGAGATTCTTTTTGTGGTGGTGAAACAAGAGCAAATGGTCGTGATAGCTGTCCTTCTCGTGCTTTACGAATAACTTTAGCATAGTATTGAGAGCCTTTTCTTAATGTTCGTTCTTGCGTTTGGAAGTTAACTCCATAAAGACCGAATCGCATTGTATATCCCATGTCCCATTCAAAGTTGTCTGTGAGACTCCAGTAGTAGAAGCCTCGCACATCGTAGCCGTCTCTAATAGCAGTACTTAGTGCATATATATATTGCTTAAGAAACTGCTTTCTTTTTGTATCTTTTTCGTCGGCAATTCCGTTTTCAGTAATATAAATAGGTACTCGTAGGCGAGCTACATCTTTAATAGCCTCATAGAGACCTTGAGCGTACATCGCATAGGGCATATCGGTCATAATTTCGTGTGGATAGCAAGAGGACATAGGCAATATAAGCCATTTAAAATGAACAAGCACACGAGAGTAGTAATTAAGCCCAATAAAGTCTAGTAGTGGACCTTCTGGAGCTTGGTATTCAGCATGAATATTTGCAATACATGGTACATAAAAGTTGTATTTAAATGTTCCTGTAGAACAGAAGTTGAGTACTACATCATTAAGAAAATGGTTGAGTGCAAAGCCAGGAAGCTTTTCAAGAAGATGCCAACTAGTATAGGGCATAAAGCGCAAATACTGATGTACTAAGCCTATTTGAGCCCTATCACCATGAGGCATAGCTTTAAGAGTTTTATAAACTTGTGTATGAGCTATCATAAGGTTTCTTAGTACATGTACTGCAAGTTGATTAGGAAAGAGTTCAGCAAAGCTTTTTTTACCAGGAGGAAAAACACCACGAACATAGCCCTGGAATGCATAGATTGTAGGCTCATTAAGAGTACACCATAAGTGTACTTTAGATCCAAGCGCTTCAAATACTCTTTTTGCAAATCGAACAAAGTAGGTAATATTTTCTTCATGTTCAAAAGCGCCTTTATCTTCAAACCACTGTGGATGAGTAAAGTGATGGAGAGTTATTAAAGGCTTAATCTCTGCTTCTAGCAACGCATTACAAAAGTCTACATAATGCTGTATGGCAGGTTCATCAAAAGTGCCTTCCTGAGGTTCTATTTTGCTCCATTCAACAGAGAATCTAAAAGAATTGAGTCCAAGTTGCTTCATAAGCTCAATATCTTTTCTATAGAGATCCCAATGATTACAAGAAGGGCCAGATTTCTGTCCGTTGACAGTGTGCGGCTTACCGTTGGCGAATGTGGTATTTTCCCAGTGTGCCCAATTATTTTTATCGCAGTGAAATGCACCAGAGTTCTGGTATTCACAAATAGCTGCACCCCATAAAAAATGCTTTCCAAAAGTAATGTCTTTGGTATTTATAGCTTTCCAATCCCAACGATCAGCATGAGGAGTAAATTGAGAGAATACGTATGATGGTAAAAACATAATGCTCATAAGAAGTGAGAGTTTTTTAAGATACATGGAATTTCCCTAAGGTATAAAATAGTTATCTTTAATTCTTTAGTATAAAGCAACATATTATTTGAGCAACTTGCTCTAGCAGGTGCTGCCATGTATAAGATGAGGGTACTCGCATAAAAAGAATAAGTATGAATTTCCAGAAGAGAGTCCTGGAGCAAAGGAGGCGTTTGAGGACAATTTTTAGGCATTATAAAGGTTAATTTTAAATTTATGGTCAAAATTCAACCATGTTTTGGCCTTTCATGGTCAAAAATCAAAGATAATGCTTGATAATGGCCCATTAAGAGTAAGATAAGAAAATTACTTATAGTGATTAGAGAAAAAGATTCGTAGAAGCTTTTTGAAAGTCTAAATTGTCATACTACTTATCCTATGGTATACTATAAATAGGCAAGAGCTCAAGTTTTTTGAGCTCTCTTCTTTTAAAAAGATAGAGACATTTTAAGGAGTTATTTATGAAAAAAGAACTACATCCAACGAGCCATGAGCTTACAGCACGCTGTACTTGTGGTAACGAGTTTAGAACAAGCTCAACTCGTAAGGAAATTCGTGTAACTTTGTGTTCACAATGCCATCCATTCTTTACTGGTGAGCAAAAACACGTAGATACAGCTGGTCGTATCGAAAAATTCAAGAAAAAGTATAAGGATAGCTAAGAGTTATGAGTGCTATCTCTTGGGATATACTTCAAAACCGATATGATGAGCTTGCTGAACAGGTAAGCTCTCCAGCGCTTGAGAACAGCAAACGACATGTTGTGCAAAAAGAGCTTTCTGTTCTTTCAACTCTTCTTTCTAAGCACAAGGAAATTGTGCGCCTTGAAGATGAATATAAGCAGCTTGAAGAACAAAAAGCTGCAAATACAGATCCAGAATTTGCACAATTGCTTGATGAAGAGTTGCAGACTGTTCAAAACGCTCTTAAGCGTGAGCAAGAAGCTCTTGAGAACCTTATGTTCCCGCCTAATGAGATGGATTCTCGATCAGCATTCGTTGAAATTAGGGCAGGAGCAGGTGGTCAAGAAGCCTCACTTTTTGCTGCCGATTTGTTGCGTATGTACACCAATTATGCCATGAAGCATAACTGGCGCGTATCTGTAGTGAGTATTAGTACAACTGACCTTGGAGGATATCGAGAAATTGTGCTCCATATCGAAGGTAAAGGAGTCTATGGTCACTTAAAATATGAGTCAGGGGTGCATAGAGTGCAACGTGTACCGGTAACTGAAGCATCGGGAAGAATTCACACTTCAACTGCAACGGTTGCTGTATTGCCCGAGGCTGAAGAAGTAGATATTTCTATTAATCCTGCAGACTTGCGTATAGACGTTTATCGTTCAAGCGGTGCAGGAGGACAGCATGTTAACACAACTGACTCTGCAGTGCGTATCACTCATATTCCAAGCGGCGTTGTAGTAACCTGTCAAGATGAACGGTCACAGCATAAAAATAAGGCCAAGGCACTCAAGATGTTGCAAGCGCGGTTACTTGCTGCACAACAGGAAAAACAAGAAGCTGAACTGAGCCAAAAACGTAAAGAGCTTGTCGGATCTGGTATGCGAGCAGAGAAAGTGCGTACCTATAATTTTCCTCAAAACCGAGTTACTGACCATCAAGTAGAGGTTACTCTTAAAAAGCTTGATATGGTACTTGAAGGAGAGCTTGATGAAATCGTAGATGCTCTACGAGAAAGAGAGCGTCAAGAAAGGCGTAAACAACCACTTAATTTCCACTAATTTACTATAAGGATCTTCCATGGCCATTGTATCCTATCTACTTGAGCATAAAAGACTGTATAATATGCTCAGTATGGCGGTTATCGCAGGTATTGCAGTGTTAATGTTCACACAAGGATCTTCAATAGATATATTCTCCTACTTGTTAGAGCATAATAGGATTTACAATGTGCTTGGTATTGGAGTTATTTTAGGTCTTGCCGTACTTATGTCGAATAACCGAAGGCGAATTAACTGGAAATTAGTATCCATTGGGCTTCTTTTACACTTTACGCTTGCGGTGCTTGTATTAAAGACATCTGTAGGGCATACTAGTATCTCGTATGTAGCAGATGGCTTTACTAAGCTTTATATGGCTGCTGATAAGGGTATAGAGTTTGTCTTTGGCAGGTTAAGTGATGCTCAGGGGCCTTGGGGCTTTACCTTTGCTATTAAGGTGTTACCTGTTATTATATTTTTTAGTGCATTAATGTCGATGCTCTTCTATTTGGGTATCGTGCAAGCAGTGGTAATGGTTTTAAATAAAGGGATACGGCCACTTTTAGGAACTACAGGGCCAGAAACCTTATGTGCTATTGCAAATAGCTTTTTAGGACAAACAGAAGCACCACTTCTTATTAAGCATTATCTTAAGAGCATGACTAAATCTGAATTCTTAGTAGTTATGATTAGTGGTATGGGAACGATTAGTGGCTCTATTTTAGCAGTGTTTGCTGTTATGGGAGTACCTGCTACTCACTTACTTGCTGCAAGTGTTATGGCTATTCCTGCAACTATTTTAATTTCAAAAATTATCTATCCTGAAACAGAAGAGCCGCAGGCAATGTGCGATGCAACTGCTACCTATGAGATGAAATCGGGTAATGTGCTTGATGCTATCTCACAGGGTACTTCGGATGGATTATGGCTTGCTTTAAACGTGGGAGCTATGCTTATTTCATTCTTAGCGCTGCTTGGTATGTTTAATGCACTCTTGAGCTTCTCTTGCACAAAACTTAATGAGCTGTTTAGCCTTAATCTTCCTGTTATTACGCTAGACACCATTTTTGCATGGATCTGTTTGCCTTTTGGATGGCTTTTAGGCTTTACTGGTTCAGAAGCATTACAAGCAAGCCAGCTTATTGGTACTAAAGTAGCTGTTAACGAGCTTGTAGCTTATGATAAGATGATCAAAATGGGGTTACCAACAAGAGCTGTATCAATTCTTACCTATGCACTTTGCGGATTCTCTAACTTTTCTTGTATTGGTATACAAATTGGTGGTATTGGTGCACTAGTTCCAGATAAACGAGCGTGGCTCAGCCAATTAGGCGTACGTGCTGTATTTGGAGGAGCACTGGCAAATCTTCTTTCAGCAATGGTTGCAAGTTTACTGCTTTAGTGTCCCTCACAGTATATTTTATTATAAAGGGCAGCTTTATAAGCTGCCCTAATGACTTTCAGTCTTGGATAGGTAAGCTTTTTACCTCGCCTGTATGTTCATACATGCGTAACTGTTTGTATACATGAGTATGAATGAGCGTGAATGCTGGATAGAGAATAAGCGTTATTATACCTGCGCTGCAGAGAAATTCAAGAATATATAAAAACCAATTAAACCAGAGTAATTTCCATTTAGCGCCATACGTTAAATGACTATTGCGGTCCATATCCTGAGAGATAGATGCATCTTCTTCTAAAATAAAATACCCAGTAAAGGCATATTTTACCCAGAGATAAAGACCTGGTATAATTAATAAGAATGTACCTAATAAAACTTTAAAGCCATAAAGAAATACGGCAACAAAAAAGCGGAAAAAAAGAGACATTCTTATGCTAAAAAAATCTTTGAGTGTTATGCTTTGACCTTCATAAAGAGCAAGGCTTACTCTTGTAA
The DNA here is from genome assembly GCA_963848965.1 of uncultured bacterium. Classification (GTDB taxonomy): domain Bacteria; phylum Babelota; class Babeliae; order Babelales; family Babelaceae; genus CAWKFG01. The sequence goes on along the minus strand of CAWKFG010000004.1, from coordinate 197,531 downwards.
GATTAGCTGCATAGTAAGATCCTACCATGCTTACTGTTAGGCCAATGATACCGCCATACAGAAGGCGTGCCCAAAAGGGAGTGTCTTTGATAGCTTGGTTTTTAATTAAGTACCAGATAAACAAAGGAATAACAAAAGCAGCTATGAGAGCCCCTATAAAAAGAGCAGCATATGTAAGCGATGCTTTAAGAAAAAGAAAGAAATTATCAATAAAGGTATCAAATCCAAATTTTAAAGCATTTCTATAATGAATAACTTTTTTGACCGTCATAAAACCTCCTTAGTATAGTTGTAAAAAATCTACTATATACTCTATACTTTATCAAGAAAACAGATCTCATCTTACTCTAAATTTGTAAGGAATCCGTATGTTAGTAGGAAAACGTGCACCATCATTTTCTTGTCAAGCAATTGTAAACGAAGAAGTTAAAGATATTTATTTTGAAGATTTTAAGGATGCCTATAAAGTACTTTTCTTTTATCCTTTAGACTTTACGTTTGTATGTCCTACTGAGCTGCATGCGTTTCAGGAGTCAATAAGCGAGTTTGAGCAACGTAATGCTGTTATCTTAGGTGTATCAGTTGACTCAGTGTATAGCCATTTAGCGTGGCTTGCTCAGCCAAAAGAGCAGGGTGGTATACAAGGAATAACCTATCCTTTACTTTCAGATATTACAAAGTCCATTTCTCGAGCATATGAAGTGCTTGATGAAGACAAGGGTATAGCATTACGAGGTATTTTTATTATAGATAATGAAAATATTGTGCAAGTTGCTCAAATAAATAATCTTTCGTTAGGCAGAAATACTCAAGAAGTGTTGAGGTTGTTGGATGCTGTACACTTTACTAAAGAGCATGGCCAAGTATGTCCAGCAAACTGGACAGAAGAGGAAAAAGGACTTAAGCCTACACAAGAAGGGCTCAAGGAATATTATAAAAAATAGCATCATCCATTTTCTATAACTTTTACTATACTTCCTTGGGCTGTCTTGTAGACAAGAAAATGAACAGGAAATTGCTCTTTTAATGACGGTAAATGAGAAACAACGATAATTTTTGCAAAATCATCTTGTATTTTATGTAGTGCTTCCATGATGTTTGAAAGTCCTTCTTCATCTTGAGAGCCGAACCCTTCATCAATGATAAGTGTTTGTAAAGCAGTTCCTGCTCTGCGAGCAAGTAATTTGGAGATAGCAATACGAAGCGCAAAATCAATTCTAAATGCTTCACCGCCGGAGAATAGCTCATAGGGCCGTATGCCAATAGGATCAGAGATTTTAATATCTAGTGTCTCTTTTGTTTTGCCACTCCGTAAATCGCGTAGTGACTCAATAGTTAAATGTGCCTGATTATCAGTAAGACGAGAAAGCAGGGTATTTGCTTCATGTTCAATTTCAGGAATAGCATCTTCAATAAGCAACGCTTGAATACCATCTTTACTGAGTGCTGAAGCAATAGCTGTATACTCTTCAATTGTTTGATAAAGATTTTTCAGTGTTGTTTGCTGCTGTTTATACTCTTTTTCTCGTTGTTCAATACTTGCATAGTGCTGTTCAAGAGCACCTTTTTGGTGAATAACGAGCTCTTTTTCTTGTGCGATAAGCTGAAGCTTTGTAGAGATTTCTGCTTCTTTGTTATGTAACTCTCGTTCACGATCTTTATAAAAAGTGTATGTTGCACTTTCTTCTACAAGTAATTGTCTGAGCTCTTTAAGGTGCTTTATATTCTTATATGTTTGCTCAATAGATGTTCTGCGCTGTTCTTGTAACGCACTTTCTTTGAGCAACTCTGCTTGTGTCTGTAGTACTTGATTAAGCTCGTAAATACGAAGAGGTATCTGCTTTTCTTCTTCACCATCATATACTATGAGTGCAAGAGATTGTTCAAGTGCTGGTAGTTCTTGTAAAAGTTTTTGTATTTCGTAATCTTCAGCAAGTGCTTTTTCAAATGTTTGTTCAAAAGTAGCCTGTTGTTGTTCTGTTTGCTGTTTTGCATGCTGCTCTGCTTTATAGGTATGAGCAAGGTGAGTGCTCTGTTCTTCTAACGTGTATAGTTGCTCAAGAGCTTTTGCTATGTTTTTTTGAAGTTCTGTTGTTTTAATTTCGTTCATTTTTTGTGTTTCAAGGAGTAGGCGTAATTGCTCAATGCGCATATTATGTTCAACAAGAAGCAGTTTTAAACTTTTAATAACCTGTGTTATTCGATCAAGCTGATGGTTAATAAGAGATTCTTGTCGATCGAGCGTTTTTTGTAATGACTTTTTGTAGTCAGGAGATAAATCTTGTTCACACAAAGGGCATACAGGCTTTTTTGCTGCTTGAGACATATGCTTTTTATGGGCATTATTTTTAAGCTCTGCAGTAAGGGTATTCCCTTTTGCTATAAATTCATGATAGTGTGCTTTACGCCGTTCAAAGCGTTTCGTTTCTTGTTCTAATAAAAGTTCATTATTTTCTGCAACAGGTTTTTGAAGTACTTCAAGCTCTTTAAGAAGCTTTTTATATTCCTCTGTTTCTCTGCTTTTGCGAAGTTCAAGCTCTTTTTGTTGTTCAATAAGTGTTTGAAGAGACAACGTATGTTGTTGTAAAAGTAATGTGTTTTTTTGAACACTGTCGTTATATGCCTGTTCTAAGGTATGTACACGTATTCTATATGCTTCTTTTTTTGCAAGGATCTGCTCTTTGAGTGCTAGCTTTTTATGAGCAAGATCTTGAAGAACACTCTGGCGTTGCTGTAACTGCGTACGTTCTTCTTCAAGCTTTTTGTAATCTATTCTCTTTTTTTGTTCGTTAGTAATCTGCCGATATTTTTGTATGGCCTGTATAACATCAGCTGTCTGTTCCTTAATAGTTATAGAAAGCTGCTCTTTTTGAAACTCTATACGTTCAGCTTTTACTTTATTATCTGCAAGCTCCTGAAACTGCTGCTTAAGCTCTTGTACTTCAGCTTTTACTTCTGCCTCTTTGTTACTAAGACTTGCAAGTAGCGCCTTGAGCTCGCTAAGACGCTGTGCTGTACTATCTTTTTGAGAGAGTTCACTTTTAATTTGTTCGTGTAGTTTTACAAGATGCTCTTTCTCTATGAGTGCTTCTTTTGCCCTATCAGCTGCAAGTTTGCGCATCCGCTCAAAGTGATCAAGACCTAAAATAGTTGCTAAAATTTCTTTGCGATCTTTGGGCGACTTTTTAGAGAACTCATTTGACTGTCCTTGTCGTAAAAATGCAGAATTAATAAATGATTCATAATCAAGACCAATCATCGACTCAATTTTATCTTGTGTTGTTCGAATAGTTTTATCAGTAAGTGCTCTAAAAAGCCCTGAAGAAGGATCGACTATGCCAAATTCAAGGCCACTAAATGGCTTGTGAGAACTAGAGGTGTATTCTCGCCGGACACGATAGAGTATACTATTACAGGAAAAGTCCAGGCTTACCATCATATGTGTTTGGCCAATACGCAAAAGACCATCATCGGCCTTGTTTATACCGCTGATTTTGCGTGCATGGCCCCACAATACCCATGTTAATGCATCAAGCAATGCAGATTTACCATGCCCATTCTTGCCCGAAAGGCATATAAGCTGGTAAGGTGCAAAGTCTACTATTTGTGTAGTAGTACCGTAACTAACGAAGTTCTTAATATGTAATTTTAATGGGATCATGGTAAAGCTCAAGAGTGTTTTTTCTCTCTTTTACTATACCATGATAGTACCTTATTGGCTACTTTTTAGTATTTACTCCTCAAGCTGTCTTGATGCTTCTTCAACAAGCTGTTGTACTTGATCTACACTATCTTTACACTGTTTACAGAGTGCTCGTCTTTGTTGTCGTAATGCTTGGGACGTAGCTTGTAAAGATAGAGCTGCATTAAGAAATTGTATTTGATTTGCGATTTTGCTTTGAGCTTGTACATCTTTATTTGCAGTAGCAGTTTGCATTTGAGTAGAAAGCTGTTTTAAACCTTCTTGCGAAAGTTTAATTCCAAGGAGCTGCGAGGTAAATTGCTGTTTTTGAGCTTTTAGACTTGCAAGTGTTTTATTTTCTTGTGCTATAATATCTTGGCATTTTTGACATGCATCAAAAACTTGACCTCGTAGAGCGCTGGTTATTAGTAGAAAGGTGAAAACTAGTATAGTGTACCTCATAAAATCTCCTTATAGTGATTTATTTTTATTTTTATTTTATAAAAATTTGCTATAATTTTTAAAGAGTTTGTTTAATATTCTCATAATAACTAGGCAAAGGCTTTAATAGAAATAAGATACTACTATTGCCTAGAAGGTGTTTTTGCTAGTACTCTTGTAAGAGAATTAAATAAAAGTTGTTTATACTTTGCATATTGTGCTTTTTGCAGTATCATGTAAGAAAAAGAGAGATTTCTTGTATAAAGGGAAGAGTGTGATTGAATCAGTGTTTAGAGAGTATGATATACGAGGTAAAATTGGTACAGAGCTTCCGCTCGAAGAAGTATATGCTTTAGGAACTGCTATAGCATACTATTACCTTATAAAAACAGGATCAACATGTACTATTTCTATTGCGCGTGATGGAAGAGTTCACTCTGAGTATATTCAGCAAGAGCTTATAAGAGCATTACGTGATAGTGGAATTAATGTTGTTGATCTTGGATTGTGTTCAACGCCCATAGTCTATTTCTCCTTACATGTTCTTTCTGTAGATGGTGGACTTATGGTTACAGCATCTCACAATAGTAAGGACTATAATGGCATAAAATTGTGCTTGGCAAAAGATGCCTTATGGGGTTCACAAATTAAGGAAATACGAGAGCTTTTTAAGCAGAAGAAATCGTATAAAGCTTTACAACTGGGTACCTATAAATGTATTTCGCTCATAGAGCGCTATACTCTATGGTTGGCAGAGCAGTTTAAAGGATTGCAAGGAGCTTCTCTTCCGCTTGTTATCGATTGTGCTTATGGTGCTACAGGTCCTCTTATGAGTGAATTAAAAAGGTTGCTTAAGTGGGATACTGTTGAGCTTATGTATGAAACTATTGATGGAACTTTTCCTGCACATGATCCTGATCCTGTGGTAGAAAAAAATATGGTATCTCTGAAAGAGAGAATGCTTGTAGTACAGGCACAGTTTGGCATTGGCTTTGACGGAGATGGAGATCGCATGAGTGCGGTACTTCCTTCAGGCGAGCTTATTTTAGGAGATAAGTTAGGAGCTCTTTTTGCAAAAGATATTCTGCAAAAATATACAAAGGGCTCTATGATATTCGATGTAAAGTGTTCAGGGCTTGTATCTGAAGTTATTGCCCAGTATGGTGGAACACTCTTTAAGTCTCCTTCTGGTCACTCAATTATAAAGTATCATATGAAAAAGCATAATGCCGTTTTTGCGGGAGAATATAGTTGTCACTTCTTTTTTAAAGATAAATACTTTGGTTATGATGATGGTATATATGCTGCATTACGCTTGTGCGAGCTTGTATATAGTAAGGGAAAGAATTTAGATGAACTTATTGCTCAGTTACCTGTTTATGTAAGTTCACCAGAAATACGTATCGCATGTGCTACTGAAATACGTGAAAAGCTGCTAGAAGGAGCATATACTTTTTTTGCTTCTAAACCTGAAGCTGCTATTTCAACAGTTGACGGTGTCCAAGCTACGCTTCCTTATGGATGGGGACTCTTACGCTCATCTAATACTCAGCCAGAAGTATGTTTGCGTTTTGAGTCTCAAACTTCAGAAGGACTTGAGCGCATAAAAAGTGACTTTTACCACGTGCTTAAGAATCATATGGATGGGGAGACAATTAAAACATCATTGGAACTCTAGTATGGCTAAAGTAGGGTTACATCTTCGTATTAAATCAACTATGAAAGAGCTTATTGAGCGAGCGCTGCGCCTTGAATTGCCATTCTTTCAATCATTTTTAATACACCAAAAAAGCAAGGCATATATTACCTGTACAAAAGAGCTCATAACATTATGCTCTTTGCAAGGAGACTGCTTTGATCGTAGATATGTTCATGGCTCTTACTTTATTAATCTTGCAAGCTCCTATAGACAGCGGATACTCAAAAAAGAGATAGAGTTAGCAAAAAGACTCTCTTTTACTCATGTAGTATTTCATCCGGGAGCAATGACCGATGTCGTAGAGCGAGAAATAGGAATTGATCGTATTGCAAAAACACTTGATACTATTTTAAAGCGTGAAAACGATCTTATAATAGTGCTTGAAAATAGCGCTCACGCCCAAAAATCACTTGGTGGCTCACTCGAAGAGCTTGCCCTTATCCGTTCAAAGCTTGAACATCCAGAGAAAGTGCAGTTCTGTCTTGATACTGCTCATGCTTATGTATTTGGCTATAATATACAGGATGATGAATCTCGACATAAATTTATAGAACAAGCAGCAACGCTTTTAGGAAAAGAATCTCTTGCATTAATTCATCTTAATGATACACAGGAGTCTCTTGGCTCTCGTATAGATCGACATTGTATAGTGGGACAAGGATGTTTAGGAAAAGATGTTTTAAAGAAATTTATAACACATCCCTTGCTTAAAGATGTACCTATTATTTTAGAATTACCAGAGCTTTCTGAGGAAAAAGAAAGTAAGCTACTCAAAGAAGTTCAATTGTGGTGTAAGGAGAGTTGATGAAGATTATTGCCCTTAATGGGTTTGGACGTATAGGAAAAAGCTTTCTCAGGGTAGTACTCTCGGATCCAAAAGCACGTCAGATGTTGAAAGTTGCTGTTATAAATGTAGGTAAAGGAGATCCTCAGGCTGCAGCTTTTGCATTTAAATACGATACGCTTATGGGAACTTATCCAGAAGATGTTTGGTTTGAAGAAGGGAAGCTGCATGTAGGAGATGTAGCAATTCCTGTTATAAGTGAACTTGATCCGACAAAGGCTCCTTGGAAATCATATGGTATTAGTTGGGTAGTAGAAGCTACAGGGCATTTTACAACACGTGAAGGAGCCCAAAAACATTTACAAGCAGGAGCACAAGCTGTGCTTATTACAGCTCCAAGTAAGGGAGAGGATGTAGCAATAATTCCTGGTGTCAATATGGAGAATTTTAATGCTACTCAGCATAAGATAGTATCATTAGGAAGCTGTACAAGTAATGCACTGTTTACTATGATGAAAGTTCTTCAAGATACATTTGGCCTTGAGCGTGCTTTTATGACTACTATTCATGCCTATACAAATACCCAGGCTCTACTGGATGTTGATGCAACGGTCAAGGACCTTCGAAGAGGTAGAGCTGCTGCTTTAAATATTGTGCCTACAACTACCGGTGCTATGGAGGTTATTGGAAAAATTTTTCCTCATCTGGTTGGTAAAGTCATTGGTGTCTCTTTACGAGTTCCTGTGGCTAAAGTATCGCTTATTGACCTTACTGCTATACTTTGTCGTTCGGTATCGAAAGATGAAGTAAATATGGCCTTTGATAGTGCAGCTCAAGGAGCTTTAAAAGGTATTGTAGCGTTTACACTTGATCCACTGGTTTCTTCAGATTACAATAATAATCCACATTCTGCTATTGTTGACGGCCTTATGACTGAAGCTCAAGGAGATGTCTGTAAAGTCTTTGGCTGGTATGATAATGAATGGGCGTATGCTGTTAGATTAAAGGATTTTTTGCTGGCAGCATAGCTATTTTTGTACAGAGGACGATGAAAAACTTTTCCATCGCCTCTTTTTTTATATACGTAATGCTACTTTTTAGAGCATGACATAAGTATTTTTGTTTTCAATCTATCTATGAACTCCTTATTCGTCCCAGTAGTAGATTTACGGCGAATCCATCTACCTTTTTTATATTCATAAGGCGTCCACTCATAAGAGCCATCCCTGGCAACTCCCTTCTTAAGAAGAAGCTCTACAATAGTATGAATGGTAGTAAGATCCTTTTGAGTAGGCTGTTTTACGTGCTGCATCATAGTTGCAAAAGTAAGCCCTATATAGTCACATTCACACACTACTTTATCTCGTGCTTCCTGTACTTCTATGGAGAGTCTTTTATGAGGATTAATAGAGCACCTTTGAATATGTTCTATATCATGTTTTACAATAGCCTGAACCATAGAATCATCAGTATACTTTTTCTCATATGCTTTTACTAAACGACTAATGTGTTTCGGTATCTCTGTTTCCAATCCACAGCCACAAGCTCCAAAGAGAGTAATGTTAGAGATAATAGTAGCTACGATAAGCCAAGCCTTTATAAAGTTTTTCATGCAAGCCCCCTGAGTAAATAGAAATAGAAATATACAACACTTGTAAGTTTATAAAAGGAATATGGTAAAAACAAATGGCCTTTTACTAGGAAAGATAGAGAGATGTGTTCGGTGTATTTCTTTCAATACGATCATTTTTATGAGAGGTAATAAAAAAGTGCTTCACATATGCATGTTTTTGCTATAAACTATTTATATAAACCCTTTGTGGGCCCATAGCTCAGCGGTGAGAGCAATCGGCTCATAACCGAGAGGTCCCAGGTTCGAATCCTGGTGGGCCCACCACAAAAAAGGTTCTTATGGAGCGTAATTCATTTGATCAATTTCTCGAACTTGTCGATCTTGATGCTCTTCTTATGCGGCTTAAACACGAGCTTGTAAGCATTCAAGAGGAATATATCTCTTTATTAACTGCTATTGAAGCTACTAAAAAAGAACTTTCTCAAGCTCAGCTAGCTGTAGCTGATGTACGTAAAAAGGTACATGCACTCGATTTAGAGCTCCGTACTTTGGACACCCAAGAAAAAGAAAAAAGGCAGAAGCTTGCTCATGCAGCTACTCCTAAAGAGTATTTCTCTTTAGAAGGAGAAGTGCAAGCGCTTGAGAAAAAGCGAAAAGGCTATGAAGAGCCCTATCTTTCTCTGTGGCAGCAGCTTGAGTCAGAACAGGAAAAACTTCTTACATTAGAGCAGCAGATTCCTTTAAAAGTACAGCACATGCAACATGAGCTTGATGAGCTAGAAAAGCGTAAGACCTATGTAGAACAGAGGATTGAAAGCTTGCACAATGAACGCCAAGCAGTTGTGAGTCTGGTATCGCAGGAACTTTTAGAAGAGTATACGGCCATGCTTGCTCGTATTCCTAATCCTGTAGTGCCAATTATTAAAAGTAGTTGTTCTGCTTGTTTTTATCTTATAAGTCCTCATAAGATAATTGAAGCTAAGCAAGATAAACTGATAAAATGCCAAGATTGTTTCCGATTACTTTATTTTCCACGGTCACCAGCATGAGACAAACATCTATTTTTGATTTACCATACAATTCTTCATCATGGGAGCTTTATGTAGATGGAGCAGCTAGAAATAATCCTGGTCCCGCAGGAGCAGGTATTTATATTCTAAAGGATGGGATACCGGTAGTAGAAAAGGGTATTTTTTTAGGTACTAAAACAAATAATCAGGCAGAGTACCTTGCATTGCTTTTAGGGCTTTTACTGCTTAAAGGTCTTATGTGTCATACAGATAAGCTTACTATTAAATCAGATTCTCAGCTTTTAGTACGACAACTTATAGGAATGTATGGCGTAAAAAATAAAGATTTAGTAAAATTGTACCTGCATATAGAAGAGTTACTTATGGGGATGCTCTATACCATATGCCATATTCCTCGTGCAGAAAACAAAATAGCAGATAAGCTTGCAAATAAAGGAATTGATCAAAAAACTCCGGTACCTCAAGAACTTTTAACTATGTGGCGCACCTATGAACAAACTCTTTAAAATAAGCATTTATTTCTTATCCTTTTACTGTTTTATTGAGTCCCAGATTTTTGCTGTACCTCAAGATGCTCCTAAAAAAGTGGTATCTGAAGCTTTAAAAAAGCTTACATTTGATATCCCTATTCGGGTGCTTCTTGAAGAAAAAAATATTCAAGATAAAGTTTCATGGACTGTAGAATCACCACACGGATTTCTTGTAGTGCAGGCAGATGGTAAAAAGCTTATCTCAAGAAAACCAGCACTTACGCTTTCAGCTACAGCAGATGTTCTTAAAATTAATACAAAGCCTCTTGCAATAAACCATCTTTTTCTTATCCCTTTAGATGGTGGTCATAGTAAATATAACGGAATTGAGTATCATGGTATTTTTGCTTTTACTAAAGTAGGGAGTACTGCATATCTTGTAAATCATGTAGAATTAGAAGATTATGTAGTATCTGTTTTACCATCTGAAAGCTGGCCCGGCTGGCCAGATGAGGTTAATAAAGCCTTTTGTATTGGATTTAGAAGTTATGGAATAGCAAAGGTCCTTGAACAAAGAAAGCTTTATGCAAAAAAGAAGATCGCATTACCATACGATATCAAAAATACACGAGTACATCAGGTATATAAAGGCCGTGCACAAGATGATAAATTCAGAAAAATTGCTCAGGAAACGCATGGTATTGTCCTTGCACACAAAAACCAGCCTGTTTTAGCTATGTTTGATATATGTTGTGGTGGAGTAAAGCCTTTATATATAAAAGGAATTAGCGTAGCTCAAACGCCCCATCTTGCGCGAAGTTATGCCTGCACGTATTGTAAAGATTATAAATTTTATCGCTGGGAATATTCGTATTCTACCAAGGAGTTTGAAGAGCTGCTTAAAAAAGAGCTTCCTAAACTAGGAGCTCTTAAAGATGTAAAAATTTCACGCAAAGATGGAGCAGGTATTGTTCATGAGGTAAGTATACGAGGAAGTAAAGGGGGGTTTTCTCTTACTGGCAGTAAATTCAAAGCATTACTGAAAGATCTTAAAAGTTTTTGTTTTACTGTTCAAAAAAGAGGAAATACTGTGCTTATTAAAGGTAAAGGATTTGGTCATCTGAAAGGGTTATGTCAACGAGGAGCTCATAAAATGGTAACTCAAGGATGGACCTATAAAAATATTTTAAAATTTTATTACCCTCATACAACTTTTATGAAGCTTTCAAGGCTTACTATTGGAACGTAAGGTATGCCAAACTATAAAGGCCATCTATTTGGTGCTTTTGTTATCTATTTAATTGTTGTTGTGCTTATTGCTTTACCAGCACTTTCTTTTTTTAAATATGCACAATGGCTTATAGCTACCCTTGCTGGCGGTCTGTTTCCAGATATTGATATTAAAAGTAAAGGACAACAATTGTTTTACAAGTTAATGTTTGTTGTTCTTGCATTTTGTATACTCTATAAGGCCTATTTTCCTGGCTCTCTTTTGGCGTTATGTTCATTTACTCCTTTACTTACAAAGCACCGTGGACTTTTTCATGAATTCTGGTTTTTAATAGTGCTAACAAGTGCCTCTGCGCTTCTTTTTATATGGTTTTTGCCTCCATACAAAGATACGATCATAACAAACGCTCTCTTTTTTAGTATTGGCTTTACCTCACATCTCTGGCTTGATATGGGCTTTAAACGTATGCTCAAAGTAAAGTAGTATACTCATAAAGTATCCTCGGCTATTTCCTCTGAATCTGTAGATGAAGATTCGCTATAGTCAGCCTCTAAAGAAGATTCAGTGTTATGCTCTTTGTTGAATAACGTAGTATGAGTAAATGGAGAATGCATGCCGAACCTAACTACAAATTGTCTTTGGATCTCCATTTCTGGTGAAAGAGGAAATTTTTTGGCTTTTCCTACTGAATGCCACAATGTTGCTAGATGCTTAAGTGCTTGCTCACCAGATTCTCCTTTGCGTACAAAATAACATCCAACTACAGTTCCTGTTCGCCCAATTCCACCCCAACAGTGTACATATACTTTATGTCCTGCGTTTAAAGCAGTATCTATAACATCAAGAATTTTTGTCATAAACTCTTTTGTTGGTATACCAAAGTCGCGAATTGACATACGACAATGGTGTACTTTTATATTACGTTCTTTGGCTTCTAATTGTAGTAATAGAGCGTAGGGCTTTCGCTCGCCGGTGAGGCTTATTTCACTCTGTTCTGTCAGATCAAGAAAAAAGGTGATACCTGCATCAAGGTAACTGCGTAATTTTTTGCGAGTAGAATTTTCATCATGAGCACCAGGATACTGACCTGCAAGCAACCTGTTTGGAACTGCCCAATAACACTCGCGGTTAGGTCGAGGTACTTCCTTGATGTTCTTCTGAGAAAGAGCACTTGTATATACTAGTCCTGTATATAACAAACACGATATGAGCACATATTGTTTATAATTCATGCATATTCCTTTATTGTAGGGAAAAAAATCTTATAGATGTAGAGTAAAATAGCACACAGTATGCTGTCAAGAGAGTGTGCTCTATAATGATAATCTCATGAAATAAGAGAATCGATTGTACATACTGTTACTACCACTTGTAATAGCATAATTTTCAAATTGGCTATTTGACTGTGGCGGGCTTAGTTGTTATTATAGTTAAAGTTTAATATATAATAATTATAAAGGAAAATATATGTATATAAGCAAACTATGGAGTATAGTACTTATTTTGGTAGTAAGTCATTATACTTTTACCATGGAACAATCGCTATCGCAACGTGTTGATAGCAATGGATATCGTTATAAAGATGAAGATACTGTACAGGACAAGCGTAAAATTGCCATTCTTTCGTATGGGAGTCTTGTGCATCAACCGATTAATGAACGAACAGGTGCTCAGCTTTATGCAAGTAGTTTCCAGCCTACGGCTCTTTCCTTACCAGTTGCTATGGCAAGAGAATCTGCTGGTAAGAGGATCTCTGCTGTAGTAGATACTCTCTGTGGTAAAGATAAACGAGTATGGTATGCAGTATCAGAATTTGCATTTCTTCCTAATGCACGTAATAATCTTGCTGCTAGAGAAGGTGTTTTATTGCGTAACGGACATGGTGGATACGATTTAACAAACATTTTTTACATAAAAAAGATCCTACCAGGACGTACAAAAGAAGCTGATGAAGAAGTTATTCCTGATACTACTCAATGGGTAATACGTACAACAGACAATGTACGTCAGAGAATTCCAACAGTTACTGCGCAATCAATTGCAAGCTGGGCAGAAAAGAACAGATTTAGTGCCGTTATATGGGCATCATTTCCTGCTACGTTGAGTAGCCAAAAAGATGTTGCACGTACGTTACTTTCAGATCCGGAGCTTTTACGTAATACTCAAGGATATGTTCAAATGTTGCCAGATAGAGCACAAACAGTACTTGAAAGAGCTATTTGTGCAGGTCCAGAAGCTCTTAGCATTATAGCTCAAATAGGTCAGTCGCCTTCTACAAAAGTTGTACGTGAGGCATTGCAAAATGCTGTAAACGATGAGAATAAGGCGCAAATAGAGCGACAAGCTCTTTTATTAGATTGTATAAACGAAGCACCTCATGTGCCAGCGTTACAACAGCGAGATTTTATGGTAGTACAAGAAGGTACTATACCACTTATTCTTACAGCTCCTCATGGTGGCACTTTAAAGATTCCTGGAGTTCCTGTGCGGCGACATGGAGAGCACTGTTTAGATGGTAATACACTTGAGCTTACTCTTGCTGTAAGTGACGAGCTTTTTAGACTTTTTGGTGTACGGCCTTACGTTGTAGCTGCTCGTTTTGGCAGAGAATATATAGATGCTAACAGAGCTCCAAGAGAAGCTTATGAACATCGCAAAGCTGAACCTGTGTATGAAGCATATCATGGGCAGATTAAGCAGTTCATTGATGCTATAAAAGCACGTTATGGATCAAAAGCATTATTACTTGATATTCATGCTCATGGGCTTGCTTATGATGTTATTTACAGAGGTACACAAAACAGAAAGACCGTTAATGCATTAGTACATCGTTGCGGTGAAATATCATTTACTGGTCCAAAAAGCATTTTAGGACTTTTAGCAGAGCAAGATCATAAAGTGTTTCCTCTTAATAATCAGAGAAGTCAAAAAGAGCATGGATCATATAACGGCGGATATACCGTACGTAACTATGGAAGCCATAGAGAAAATGGTATTGACGCTCTTCAGTTAGAATTTGGATGGAATTTTCGTGATCCAAGAAATATTCCTACTTTTGCACAAGATTTTGCAAAAGCAATAATGACGTTTTGTACCACATACCTTAGCTAACTTACCATCCCTCATACGGTAATGTATGAGGGATGTCTTACGTACTAATTTATTGCAGTGCAGTGAGCTGTTCTTGAAGATCCGTAGGAAGTAGAGAAAGTTTTTTCTGATCAAAAAGTTCTTTTAAAACTTACTGAGAATACTGTGTAAACTTGAAAACTCGTTCTGCATTAGAGGATGTGCTGTGTGCTACAGTTTCTAGGGAGACACCAAGAAGTTCAGCTATATACTCTGCTATAAGTTTTATATATTGTGGCCGATTTTGTTTGCCCCGTAAGCTTTGTGGCGGTAAGAAAGGAGCATCAGTTTCAAGAATACAATGTTCAAGGCCTACTGTTGCTACAACGCTGCGTAGTATATGGTTTTTAGGATATGTTATAGTGCCGCCAATACCGAGCACGAATCCCAAAGCTAGAGCCTCTTGTGCAAAAGAAAGATCTTCTGAGAAACAGTGAATAACTCCTTTAAGGGCACTGTCTTTAAATTCTTCAAGACACCGCACTGTTTCTTCTCCTGCGTTACGCGTATGAACAACGAGGGCGAGTTGATACTTCAGAGCTAACTCAATCTGACGCTTAAAGCCCTCTTTTTGTCGCTTTACATTATAATCAGGATAATGAAAATCCATACCGCATTCGCCGATGGCGACAATTTTTAACTTTTCTTTTTCTGATAAATATGTCTCTAACCGTTTAAGATCTTCTTTCCAAGAGTCGGTGAGATCATTAGGATGAATGCCTAGTGAAGCAAAGACTGGAGGAAATGCTCGTGCAAGTTCAATACAATTTATGCTTTCTTGCAAGCTGGTGCCAACGTTTAAGATGGTAGTAACACCAGCTTGTTCAGCATCTTTGACTATACTGTGTGCTAAAGGAAAAAGTTCTGGGCTCAACGGAGTATCAAAACTATCTTTTACCATGATATTAATATGGCAATGAGTATCTATAAGCATAAACCTTCCACAAGATGATAATGGTAACTCTTTCCTCTAGTGTACACATTTTAAAAAGAAAGTGGATCCTTTATTGTAGATAGTATAAGCATTGCAGGCTTTTGTACAGGCTGTACAGGATAAAAGTACTCATAAATTGAAGTACGTAATGATTTAAGCTTTTTAACCAACCCATCTAGATTATCAATAACTTTGTGAGCAACGTTTATTACCTCGTTAGCATTAACAAGTGCAGTACGAAGCTTAAGAAGAAAGTCAATTATTGAGTCAAGAGAATTGACTGAAGGACCCTCTGCAGATTCTGATGCTGAAACAGTTGTTGCATTTTTTGCAATAAAAGATGAAGTTGATCGTTTTCTTCGTTCAATAATCCGAAGGGTATTCATACTCTCAAATGCAGGCTTATACTTGCTTTCAATGACATCACAGCATCGTTGAATTTGTTCGTCAAGTCTAGAGATTGCTCTCTCTTTTGCCTGAGCGTACCACGAGAGCCCAAAGATACTTACTATAATTCCTATTGTTTTTACTATGTTCATTGTAACCCCACAAAAATGGTGGGGCTTTGAAAAAGCCCCACATCAGTTATTTTCTATGCTATTTATAGTGCTTTATACAGTGAATAGTTAAGCTTTGGTAACATAAGCATAACTGGTTGCTCCTTTTTAGATGGCTGTTGTAAATAAGTAGAGAGAGCACCTAGTTTTTTAATCATTGTATCTACGTCAACGACTTTACGCGCTATCCCTGCTAGTTCGCCACTTGTAGTAATAATAGTACGAATTTTAACAAGTACATCAAGCAGAGTGCTTGCTGTTATTCCTTGACCCGATGCCATTTTACGTGCTCCTTCAGCGAGCTCTCCTGAGGCTGTAACGATAGTCCGAATTTTAGGCACCATATCAAGAAGAGATAAAGTAGTATCGAACGCAACTTGACTTGGATCTATCTTCTTCGATTCCGTTACTACCGCTTTTGTAACTTCTGTTGGCGCGCATACAACTGGGCAGCACTTCTGCTCTTGAGTTTCACCAGGCGTTCCTGCAAAAGTATAAGAAACTAAGAGACTCATAGAGAGTCCTACTAATTTTAACGTATTCATATAATCCTCTATAATAGTATAGTTTTTATCTTGTTTTATTGTTAAAGATAGCAGAAAAAAGGCGCTAAGAAAAAAGCCCTTTGTTACTTAAAAAACTATATACTTCAAATATCGAATAAAATTGTAGCTTCTAGATATAAAGGCGAAAGATTTTTGCTTATTTAAAATATTCTATGAGAATATATAAAGAAAGTATTGCTTTTTTTACCGCATATTTTTTAAAAAATCATTGACAAAGTACAAAATAAAATTACCCTGAAAAAAGGAACCTTAAGCAGAGGTGACCACATAACTGTCTAAAGCAGTGAGATAACCATAACTAACTAATGAAGGGATTTCTTATGAATAAAACTGAGTTAATTACTTCACTCAGCGAAGAGACAACTTTTAGTAAAAGAGATGTTGCTCGTATTCTTGAGGCACTTGCACGTATTATAGAGCGTACGCTTAAAAAAGGTGACAAGCTTCAATGGTCAGGGCTTGGAACATTTGGCATTTCTCGCCGTCCAGAGCGCATGGGTATCAATCCGTCCACAAAAGAACGTATTAAGCTTCCTGCAACTGTTGTTGCTAAGTTTAAGCCAGGAAAAAATCTTAAGGAGTTAATGAAGTCAGTGCGATAAGTTGTGACTTTGAAAGCTTTTACCCAAGGCCGCCCTTAATAAGGCGGCTCTTTTTTTGTCACTTTTCAAAAAACAGTTTTTACAGTATTCTTGAAGGTAAGTCAGCATAGCATATAACATCATGGAGTTGGCATGATCGATTTAGGGTTTCTTAGAGAAAATCCACAAAAAGTTACTGATAACATTAAAAAGAAAGATCCAAGCTATAACATTTCCTTACTTATAAAGCTCGATGAAGAAGTACGACGCCTTAAAAGCGAAGTAGAAGAGCTTCGTCACAAAAAAAATGAGCTAGCACGGCAAGCTCAAAAGGGAGTTACTCAGGAAGTACGCCAAGCGTCGAAAGAGCTTTCAGAGCTACTCAGAGAGAAAGAGCTTGCATTAGAAAAGCTTGAGGCCGAGTTTAAGAATCTCTATTTGCTTTGTCCAAATCTTCTTTTTGATGATGTTCCTCCTGGAGGAAAAGAAGAAAATCAGGTAGTAAAAGTGTGGGGCGAAAAGCCTACTTTTACTTTTGAGCCTAAAAACCACGTTGAACTTGGAAACCTTAATGGGTGGTTTGATTTTGAAGCTGCAGTTCGTATGACCGGTTCAAATTTTGCTCTTTATAAAGGGGAGGGCGTTCAAGTTGTCTATGCTCTCATGCTTTTTATGTTTAATAATAACCTTCGTCATGGCTATAGTCCTCTATTACCTCCTTATCTTGTAAACGAAAAATCTCTTGAAGCATCAGGTAATTTTCCTCGATTTAAAGATGAGGCATATGCAATTTGTGAAGATAAGCTGTATTTAACCCCTACATCTGAGGTGAATCTTACTTCTGTATATAGAGATCATATATTTACTATTTCTGAATTTCCCCTACGAATGACTGCATGGACGAGTTGCTTTAGAAGAGAAGCTGGTGGTTATGGAGCTACCGAACGTGGTCTTATTCGTATTCATCAATTTGAAAAATTAGAACTCTATACTATTTGCGAGCCAGAGCAGTCATTTTCTGAGCAAGAGCGTATGATTGCTTGTGCTGAAGCTATTCTCCAAGCTTTGGGTCTTCACTATCGTATTAGCCTTCTTGCTGCACAAGATTGTTCATTTTCTTCAGCAAAAACCTATGATATAGAAGTCTGGATGCCTGGCCAAGGAATTTACAAAGAGGTGTCTTCTGTAAGTAATTGTACTGATTTTCAAGCACGGCGAGCAGGTATTCGATATAAGCTTGCTACAGGTAAAACACGGCTTGCGTACACATTGAACGCTTCTTCGCTTGCTCTGCCACGGCTCCTTGTAGCACTTATGGAAACATATCAGCAAGAAACAGGAGCTATTGCTCTTCCTGATATACTCAAATCAGTGACTGTATCCTTGCGCTAGGAATAGTATGATAGTACCTGAAATATATAAATTTCTCTCACGCATTGAGCTTAAAACGAAAAAACTTTTGTCAGGTCCTCTTTTAAGTGATTGGCGGAGTAAGCAAAAAGGAACCGGGTTTGAATTTCATCAACTAAGAGATTATCAACAGGGTGATGATGTACGATTTATTGATTGGAAAAGCTCAGCAAAAGTGCAAAAACTGCTTGTCAGAGAATACCTAGAAGATCGTAATAGGATAATCCTTCTTGTAGTTGATGCTTCAGCTTCTCAGGGTTATGGATCATCAGAGCATTTTAAGACGCGCCTTGTTGCTGAAATTTCAGCTGTACTTGCTTTTGCAGCATTACATACAAAAGATTCAGTAGGACTTCTTTTATTTACTGATGAGGTAGAAGTTGTGCTTCGTCCGGCTGCAGATCGAGCACATGTTCTCTTTCTTTTACAGACATTGCTTACTCATACACCTAAAAGCCGTAAAACTGATATGAATGTTCCGCTGAAACACATAGCGTCTATGAAGCATAAAAATGCGCTTGTCTGTTTTATTTCAGATTTTACAGCACCACTTAATGACTCTCTTTTAAAAGTTGTTGCTCGACGTCATGAACTCGTTGCATTTAGATGTTCAGATCCTCGCGAGCTTTCATTTCCCGATGTAGGAACTCTTATCTTTGAAGATTCAGAGACACATAAAGAGAGCATATATACTACCCACATGATTAATACATTGCTCTCTTCATGGCGTACTGAACAAGAAAAGCTTCTAAGAGCAGCTGGTATAGATCTTTTTGATAGCGTAGTAGGACAACCTTTTATGAAAGAGCTTGTGAAATTTTTACGACAAAGAGGTAGATAGCATGAACAGCACACAGCTTGATTTACCTGAAGTATATGGTATATGGACTACCTCCTTTTGGCAAACAGAGGTTGGCTATGGTATACTTATTTTTATAGGGGTAAGTATTCTTCTTGGTGGCCTGTGGATTTTAAGACGCTCTATGTTGTCTAAAAATAAGTTTCCAGCACCACTTTTAAGGCGCTTAAAGATGCTCTCTGAAAAAAAATTTAGTTCGCGTGAGCAGTATTATCAAGCGTATCAAGAGCTTACAGATAGTTTAAAGTGCTACATGCAAGGTGTATACAAAGGAACTCCTCGTGGTATTACTGATTGGGAGCTTATTGAAGAGGTAAAGAAAAGAGGTTATGATGAAGCGACTCAACGTCGTTTAAATGAGCTTATAGAACATGCTCAAGGGGTAAAATTTGCACACCAAACAGTTCTTGAAAAGCATATAAAGAGTGATATCATGTATACTATTTCATTTATCTCAACTCATCGTCAAAAGTCTTCATAACGTATGATAAAAAAGTTTGCGCTGGCTGCTCCAGTACACTCATTATACATTCATTGGCCATTTTGTCCTTATAAGTGCCATTTTTGTCCTTTTGTTGCACTTGCAGGTCATGATCATTTTATGGATCGCTATCATGAAGCTTTAAAAAAAGAACTTGAAATGTTTGCACATGAACGACTCTATAAAGAGCCTTTAAAAACTGTATTTTTTGGCGGTGGCACGCCAAGCACGTATCCTCTTCATTTACTACTTGACACGTTTGGTATACTAAAAGAGAGATATGGCTTAGATCCTCGAGCTGAAATTTCAATTGAGGTGAATCCAGGAACAATAACAGATGAAAAGCTGGAAGCATGGAAGAGTATGGGCATTAATCGTCTTTCTATAGGAGTTCAGAGCCTCAATGATAAGGTGCTCTCTGGTTTGAATCGTCATCAGCGAGCTTCTGATGTGTACCAACTTTTAGAAAAAGCACAAGCATTGTATGATAATCTTTCAGTTGATCTTATTATTGGACTACCAGGAGTATCGGCTGAAGAATGGAAAGAGCTTGTGGCTACCGTTGTCGATTGGCCTATTAACCATGTTTCTTTGTACTTTTTAACAGTACACGAGGATACTCCGCTCTATTTTGGAGTAAAGGCACAAAAAATAGTGCTCCCACCAGAAGAAGCTATCGTAGATCTTTATATGTGGAGTATTGAGCAATTTGCTCGTGCTGGATTTATGCAGTATGAGATTTCTAATTTTGCTCGGCAAGGACATATATCGCTACATAACAGCGTCTATTGGCAAAGAAAGCCTTATAAAGGATTTGGATTAGGAGCATGCTCGTTTGATGGACGAGCACGATTTCAGAATGAAAAAAGTTTGCTTAAATATCTTGAAGGTATAGAAGGGGAATCTGATGTGACACTATTTTCAGAAGAGCTTACACAAAAGCAGGCATGGTTAGAGATGCTTATGCTTGGCTTACGGCAAACAAGGGGGGTAGTTTTAAAAGAAATTTTACACTTCTTATCTGAAGGGCAAAAAAAAGCTTTTTTTCAAGCAGCAGATGCTCTTGTTGAGGCAGGGCTTTTGGCATATGATGATGAGCACGCTTATCTGACCTTACAAGGACTTGCTGTTGCAAATGAAGTTACTGTGAAACTTTCTTGTATATAACATAGATTGAGATAGGAAAAAATGTATGGCTAAGCATGTTGGTATAAAGTTACCAGAAGATTTAAACAATGCGTTAAAGAGCGAGGGAGTAGTCTCTGTTCTTGCTACATTCTCAGAAAAGGGACTTCCTCATACTACCCCTATCCAGTGCGTTTATCCTAAGGGACTTGAAAGTATACTTATGTCTATTCATAAGGATCATACAGGCTATCACAATATGGTATGGCAGAAAAAAGTAATGCTTTGCTTTTTGTATGATAATAATATAGCATACAGTGTACTAGGACGTGCTGGAGTAGTTCGAGCTCCTTCTTTAGTACATCCTTTAATGAATGTAGTACGTATTGATATTATTGATATTAAAAGTGATCGGTCCGTGTTGACTCGCGTAGATGGAGGAGTTCGATGGAGTTATACTTCCTACGAAGCTGAAGAGCTCTCTAAAGCGCTTATGAATGAGTTAAAGGAACTTGCACGAACACTATAGCTTGGTAAGGAATACCTATGAGCATAAAGCAGCTGTTTTTTTTAGCCTTCTTGGTTCCCTATGCTACAGGCTTTGCTACTGAGTTTCCATTTCTGCAACCTGATGAAGAAAAAGAAGATCTTGCTTCAGATGAGCCAGATTCTGGTAATTGGTATGAAAAATTGCAATGGTGGAGAAAAGCAAAACCTGCTTATGAAGCTATTCAAGGAAAAATAGCACAACTGAAGTCACTTACAGAAGCATTTTTAGATAGAAGATCAACTATAAAAAAAGAGCTCGATGCTTTTTATAATTCCTTAAGAATAAGACAAAAGACAACACAAGAAATGATTGATAAAGCACTTGAGGAAATTAAAACAACGCAAGAAGAGCAACAGACAACTGTTGAAGAGCTCTCTGCTGAGCAACGTGCACAGCACATTGAATTAGCCGATCAGCAAAAAAACTTAGAGCAGTTAAAAGTAGATATAGACATGCTTGGCTCTTTAGGTAATCATATTGAAGAGGCAGAAAAAGTAGCTTCTGAACAGCTTAAAAAGGCTGAACGATTTGAAGAGCGTGCACTTGAAAGTTTTGAAAAAATAGAAAATGTTCTTGATGATCAAAGGGCTAAACAGCTCTACGATATTATAGAAAATAGTACTGAAAATATTCAAGCTCTTATTGCCTATATTGAAGGTCCTTTACGAGCATATTTAGAGCAGACAGCAGGTCGAGCAACGCAGCTTATGCCTAAAATAAAAGCCATGGTGGAAAACCTTGAAAAGCATGGTATCCCTTTACGCGTGTTAACTGAAGAAGAAAAGAAAAAAGAGGAAGAGCTCAAGAAAAAGCAGGCTCTTGAAGAGGAAACTCGTATTCGTGAACAAAAGGCAAAGAAAGCACAAGCAGAAAGAGAGCGGGCAATGAGCTGGTGGCAGAAGCTATGGAATTCTCTGGTTTCAGCAGTGAGCTCTTTATGGAATACTGTTAAAAACTTCTTTGGCTCTTTTTTTGCCTCGCGTCCTGAAGAGAAAAGGGTGCCTGGCAAAGAACGATCAGTACCTCAAAGCTAAAAAAAAATTTGATAAAGGCTCCTAAATGTGATACACTACTACTAATTCTCAGAAGGCGGAAGTGGTGAAACTGGTAGACACGCAGCTTTGAGGGGGCTGTGGGAGTAATCCCGTGGGGGTTCGAGTCCCTTCTTCCGCACCAATCAACTTTTATAACATTTAAAGGAATTACATGACGCTTTCATCTCGGCCTACAATACTGCTTGGCGCTCTTGTATGGTTATCAGTAACGCTCGGTGGTATCTATCTCATGTATAATATTCGTCATTACATAAACTTTGGGATAGATTTAGTAGGGGGTACCTACTTAACGCTTGACGTTAAGATTGAAGAAGCAGTAAAAAATGAGCTTTTAAGCACGATGCAAGATCTTATTGATGCAGCAAAGAAAGAAAATAAGGAATTGCCTAGTGCTCCTTTTATTAATGAGCAAGAGGCTGTTGGTCTGCTTTCATTTCCATCAGAAGCTGCAGC
Source organism: uncultured bacterium (assembly GCA_963848965.1). GTDB lineage: Bacteria > Babelota > Babeliae > Babelales > Babelaceae > CAWKFG01. The sequence continues at coordinate 174,920 of CAWKFG010000004.1, read as the reverse complement.
TGCTCAAGCTTTAAAGATCTATAAAGCTCCTGCTTCAAGTATGATAAAAATTGTACAAGATGGTAAAAATTTGAAATTTACTCTCCCTAAAGCGCAGCTTGATGATCTTCAGCGTGAAGCAATTGAAGGTAATATATCTATTTTGCGTACTCGTTTGGATGCTTTTGGTGCTGGTGAAATTGGTATTGTTCCTCAAGGAACACGAAGAATTGGTATTGAGTTACCTAATGTTACTGATCCAGAAAAAGCGAAAGCTCGCATAGGAACAGCAGCTGTTCTTGAAATGAAAGCTGTTTATGATCAAGCACGTACAAAAGAAGAGCTGCTTGAACGGTATAATGGTAAAATTCCAGAAGGAACCATGATAGCAGCAAGTAAAGATGATAGTGGTTTTTATCTATTACCTTTATTTGCAAAAGTTAGTGGAAAACAGCTGAAAGATGTACGATATGATTTTTCAAGCGATTTTCTTTTAACTGGTCAAAAGACTCCGCATCGTGTTGCTATAGAGTTTAAGCCAGATGGAGCTCGAAAATTTTATGAACTTACTAAAGAGAATGTAGGAAAACTTGTAGCGATTGTCATTGATAACGTTGTGGTTTCTGCACCAGCTGTTAATTCAGCTATTGATGGAGGACAGGCGACAGTTTCTGGAAGCTTTAGTGAAGAAAGTGCAAAAGAGTTAGTAACACTGTTAAAATCAGGTTCGTTTGTAGCTCCTGTAGAGGTTATTGAAGAAAGACATATAGGACCTTCTCTTGGTCAAGAGTCTATTTACAGAGGGTTGCTCTCATGTGCTATAGCGCTTGGGTTGCTCTTACTCTTTAGTGCGATTGTCTATAAAACTGCAGGAATCTTTGCTTTTGTAGTGTTGCTCTATAATCTTTTATTGATTTTATTTGGTTTAGCACTTATACCAGATGCAACATTGACACTTCCTGGAATTGCAGGTATGGTATTAACGGTAGGGATGGCAATAGACTCTTCAATTCTTATTTATGAACGTGTTAAAGAAGAATTAGCGCTTGGAGCGTCGCTACAAAAATCAGTTGATGCTGGATTTAACGGTGCTCTTGCAGTAATTTTAGATGCAAATATTACAACCTTTATTATTGGAGCAGTATTATACTATCTTGGCTCTCCAGCAATACAAGGATTTGCCCTTACCATGATGATTGGTATTGTATCAACACTTATTACAGGTCTTATCCTGTTGCGATGGATCTTTAACTTTGTGTTGACACTCGGAGTTCGTAAAATAGCGATTTAAAAATACTAAGGCGACGTAGCTCAGCTGGTTAGAGCGGCGGAATCATAATCCGTAGGTCCGGGGTTCGAGTCCCTGCGTCGCCACCAGTTTTCGCTCCTCAAGGAGCTTCGCTGTAACCCGGCGTAGCTGAAAGCGTAGACGGGCTGGCACGTCTTTAGTCCGCCGAAGTCGACAAAGTTTTAACGAAGGCGGATAAGCGTAGGAGGAAGGCTGGGCTAGTATGCTCATTAAGGATAAGTGATTATTAAATACCGTTGTTAGCGAAAGCCTTGGGTTGATTGTGCATGAACACACTTACATTCAACGTTCCTTTAACCCTCACGTTTATACGGTTACTCGTATCTCCTTTACTTTTACCCTTTTTATTGGTGTATTTTTTGCCTCTTCATGTTCCTCTCTATAATGTTCTACTGGGTATTTTTTTTATAGTTTTGAGTCTTACTGATTTCTTTGATGGGTATTTAGCGCGTAGATATGGTCAAATTACAGTGCTTGGTAGGTTGCTTGATCCTATTGCAGATAAGTTCCTCTTGTATTCTACACTTATTCCGCTTGTCTATATTCATAAGATCTATTTTTATTGGGCACTTTTGTTTATTGGAAGAGAATTTTTTATTATGGCACTGCGGCAGGTAGCACAATCATATGGATATACGCTTTCAGTAAGTTATAAGGCAAAACTTAAGACATGTTTTCAAATGGCTTATTTGACTTGGGTTATTATGAATCCTTACCCTGGTGGCTTATATATATTCTCTTCTGCTTTAGAATACTTTTTTCTGTTTAGCGCTCTCTTTTTTTCACTTTATTCTGCAGCTGAGTATTATTTTTCTTTTTTTAAACAGGTAAGGGAAATGCTATGACGTTTCGTGAATTAGCCGAAGTTTTTCTTTCTTTAACTCAAGAATCATCTCGTCTTGCAATGACGCGCCTTCTTGCTGATCTTTTTAAGAGAGCAACGGCGCATGAAGCACAAATTATTTGTTATCTATCGCTTGGAACTGTACGAGCTCCTTATTTAGGCAGTCAGTTTAACTACGCTGATAAAAGTATTCTTAAACTGCTTGCTACGTTACAGCATACATCGCTTGAAACATATACAAAAGAGGTAAAAAAAGTAGGGGATATAGGGCTCTATGTTGCTCAAAGTCATTGGCCATATAAAGATCATAGTCTTTCAGTAGAGGATGTGTATAATAGCTTAGTAAAGTTACAGGCTATCTCCGGTTCAGGTTCACAAGAAGAAAAGGCTGCACTACTTGCATCGCTTTTAAGAGAGGTAGATGCACTTTCAGCAGGATACATTATTCGTAGTATTACCGGAAAGTTGCGTATGGGCTTTTCTGATATGACGTTAATTGATGCTCTTTCATGGATGATTACAGGAGATAAATCTCTTCATGATACTATAGAGGAAGCATATAACGTGCGTGCAGATATAGGTCTTATTGCTTATAAGCTCAAGGCGCATGGTGTTCATGTGTTAACAGAGATACAGCCGACGATAGGGACTCCCATACGGCCAGCTGCAGCAGAACGAGCAGTAAGTGCTCAAGAAGTTATAAAGCGTATAGGCCCGTGTGTTGCACAGCCGAAGCTTGATGGATTTAGATTACAGATTCACGTTGATAGACGGCATAAGAAGCCACATATATGGTTCTACTCCCGTAATTTACAAGATATGTCACTTATGTTTCCTGATCTTGTAGAGGCATTAGAGCATATTCCTGCCCAAACGGTTATTATGGAAGGAGAAGCAATTGTCTATGATGAAAATACTCAGACATTTTTGCCTTTTCAGGAGACAGTAAAACGTAAGCGTAAGCATGGTATTGAAGAGGTGCTTGAATCGCTTCCTTTAAAGCTTTTTCTGTTCGATGTGTTATATCTTAACGGGAAAAGTGTTTTAGATCTTTCTCATGAAACCAGACGTGACTTGTTAGAAAAGCTTTTCCATCGTCCGTTAAGTTCAGCTATAGAGGTTATTGAAGAGCGTATTTGTACAACTGCCAAAGAGCTTAATGATTATTTTAACGAAGAAATTTCGCAAGGATTAGAGGGTATTGTAGCAAAGCGACCACAGGCTTCGTATCAAGCAGGTAAACGAAACTTTAATTGGATTAAGCTTAAGCAAGCAGAAGAAGGACATCTTGCTGATACAGTAGATACTGTTGTGCTTGGCTATTATGCAGGACGAGGAAAGCGAGCTGCATTAGGTATAGGAGCATTTCTTGTAGGTATCTATAATAAAGAAAAAGATCGTTTTGAAACGATTGCAAAAGTAGGAACAGGTCTTAAGGATGAGCAGTGGCGTGAACTTAAAAGAAACTGTGATGCTCTAATAGTGCCTAAGCAGCCTAAGAATGTTGTTTGTGCGCCTGCATTGGTGCCGGATGTTTGGGTTCAGCCGTCTTTAGTGGTAGAAATTTTAGCAGATAATATTTCTCAGTCGCCTTTACATACAGCAGCTCGTACAGACGATAAACCAGGACTTGCTTTGCGATTTCCTCGTTTTATTGGTTATAGACCAGATAAAACACCAGAAGAAGCAACTACAGTTACAGAAATTCGAAGATTGTATCAAGAGCAATTTGTATCACGAACTTCTTAACAGAGACCAAATTTTCTTTAATTTTATTGAGTCTTTTCCTGCAGTATGGTACCTTTCTCAACATGAGTAGTACAGTACACTGAATAAGGATAACTATGGCAGCAGAAAAGATATATATTTTAGATACCAATGTCCTTGTACATGATCCTGAAGCACTATTTAGCTTTGATCACAATACTGTTGGTATACCTATTATGGTCCTTGAAGAGCTTGATAAATTTAAGAGCGAATCTTCTCAGCGTGGCTTTAATAGTAGAGAGGTTATTCGACAGCTTGATGCATTAAGAGGCCGTGGTTCTTTGAAAAATGGAGTTCCTCTTGATAACGGTGGAAAATTACAAGTGCTCTTTGTTCCTTTAAAGGAAGAAGATTGTGTATGGTCATTACCACAGGATATTTTAGATAATCAGATTTTATATACTGCCTATTGTAAGTATAAAAGTGGTGCAGAAGTTCAATTTGTATCTAAAGATATTAATGCTCGAGTAAAATCAGATGCTATTGGTATTCCTGCTATTGACTATATTAAGGATACAGTATCCGTGCAGGAGCTGTATAGAGGCTGGCTGGCTATTCAAGTGCCTTCTGTTCAGCTTAAAAAAGAGGTTCCTGATGATGTTCTTGCTCTTGCAAAAGAATATGAACTTGTAGTTAATCAATTTGTTTTAGCTGAAAGTAAGAATAATCCTTTCAATTACGCCCTTTTTAGATATTTAGGCCAAGGGAAATTTAAACCTGTTCAAACACCACCTTTACGCTGGCCGCTCGAGCCACGTAATCCTCAGCAGCTTATGGCGCTCGACATTTTATTTGATCCGGGTATCCAATTAGTAACGCTTATTGGTCCTGCAGGAACAGGTAAAACATTTTTAGCGCTTCTTGCAGGGTTACACCAGGTACTTATTGAGCATGATTTTGAAAAGATTCTTGTTACACGGCCTGTTATTCCTTTAGGGCCAGATATTGGGTATCTGCCTGGTGATATCCATGAGAAATTGCATAGTTGGATGCAGCCTATTTATGATAATATGGATTTTATTACTCACTCAGTAAATGCTGCTCAGCAAATGTCTATTTACAAGGATGAAGGAGCTTATAAAGGTAAAGCACGAAAAAAACATGCAAAAGAGAAAGGTATCCCTTCACTTGATGAACTTATTAAAGAAGGGAAATTAAGTCTTGAGGCTATTACCTATATGCGTGGTAGATCTATTCCTTACCAATTTATCTTAATAGACGAAGTTCAAAACCTTACTCCTCATGAAGTAAAAACGTTGATTAGTCGGGTTGGTGAAGGAAGTAAGATTATACTTGCAGGTGATCCTTATCAAATTGATTCACCGTACTTAGATTTTAGTAGTAACGGTCTTGTTGTAGCAAGCTCTAAGTTTAAGGGACAGCCTCTTTTTGGTACTGTATTCTTAGAATCAAGCGAGCGAAGTGAATTAAGCAAGCTTGCAGGAGAATTATTATAAGGGAAGGCATATGCCTTCCCTCGTACTTTTTAAAAATAAAGACTTATCTAGTTTTGTAAATTATACCCAGCTTTATTGACTAATTGAAACTATATTTAGTATTCTAGTGTGTAGTAGATGTAAATACTAGGTAAAGGAAGGGTATATATGAAAAAATTACTAGTTATTCTTCTTCTCGCAGCTTGTGGGGAAAGAATAAATGCTATGACTGATGTAGAAGCTGAGCAGTACGCAACAGAGCTTGAACAAGAGATGCTTAAGCATCAAGCGCAAGAAGCAGAATCTGCATTTCAAAGAAAAATGAGTCAGCTGGAAAGAGCAGAAGCTCTAGCAAAAGCTCTAGTTGGCCCGCGAGATGAAGAAAGATATGAAGAAATTCTTAAAAGCAATCCTGATGTAATAAGGAAACGAATAGACCAAGCGCGCACAAATATAGCTGTTTTACGTGGCCAAGGGCCCGCAGGTGCAGGCCAGTTACCAATGGCGACACAGCATTTGCAAGATTTACAAATGATAGCAGAAGTACTTAACGTACGAGTTTAAAAGCTCTATGCTTTCTACTGAGTAAAAGGCTGCTTGATTGTAGCCTTTTACTTTTAGACTGTTCTTTTTGGAAAAATGGTTTATACTATTACTAGTATGATAATTATATAAATTAATGGTAAGAAATGAAAAAAAGTATTTTATTTATAGGGTGCCTTATAGGAAGCTCTGCTTTTTTAGAAGCGATGGAACAAGATCCATCGAATCCACGTAAAAGACCAGCATCTGCTGAGTTTAGTAATAATAGTGAACTAAAGCGTAGGCGACTAGAGGAAGATTTACAGGATCAAGTGGAATATATTATTGATCTTCAGGCAAATCTTGAGCGGGGTAATGAGAATGCTCCTATGCTTCTTCCAGAGGCAATAGAACGGCTGCAAGATCTTAACCAACGATCTCTAGAGTTCCAATGGATGGTTCCTCGTTTTCAAGAGCATGAGTGGAAAGAAATAGGTTATTTGGCATCTCTTATAGAGACGAATCCAGAGAAAGTGAGAAAGCTTATGGAGGCTCTTACAAACGATATCAAAGAGCTTATAAAGCAAAGCGCCTCTAGAAACCCAGAAGCTTTAGTACGCCTTCAAAGAGCTCAAGACTTTTTTAGCCGGCTTGCATTCGCTATCAAATATTCTGCTATAGCAAGAAAATAGCTTTCTAGAGCTCCTTATACAAGAGTTACCTCTCTGTTTTTAAGATTTATTTTGCATATTTGTCAATTTTGATTGACGAGTTGTCGATTTTATGCGATAATAAGTATCTCTGAAATTTCATAAAGTTGGCTTACAATAATCTTTAAATGGAGATAGCTATGTATCACTGGATTACTACCAGATCTAAGAAATATCTTTTTTGTGTTGGCTTAGGATGTATCTTTTCTATGAAGGGGATGGAAAAATCTGAAATCGATAAATATCCTCTTATCTTAGATCTTAAGAATTCAAGTGAAAATGCTTTAGAAGAGATTGCATGGTCTCGTGGTCCGGAAGAGGTTTATCTAGCAGCTTCTTGTCCAAATTCAAACAGTTGTAAAATCTGGAATACTTATACAAAAGAGCATTTTATTCTCGACGCTTCAAGCCATATTACAGCTTTGGCATGGGGTCCACAGAATCTCCTTGCTTTAGGATTGCGTAATGGAACTGTTGAGGTCTGGGATGTCAGTACTCGTTCGCTTAAAGCCAGGACAGAAGGCTCTGTGCGCATTGCTCTTCTTGCATGGTCATATGACGGAAATTATTTAGCCGTACTTGCTAAAGAGTTTACTGGTGGAGTAGCTCATCCGTATACTAACGAAAGTACGATTGCCCTATGGGATGTTACTACTCGTATTCAGGTTGCATCTATAAACTGTGATAAGCATGTATCGTTACTGCAATGGGCTCCTTTCGGAAATTACCTTGCAGTGGGTTTGCGAGAAATATCAAATACTGCACATGGCGTACAAATTTTCGGTCTAGCGTCTGGCAATGGAAGAGCTGAATGCTCTCTTCTGCGTGAATATAATGAGCAAACAGAACTCTACTCTCTTGTATGGTGCCCTCTTAAGAACCAGTTAGCGGTTTCATTAAATGATGGAACTATAGCAGTGTACGATAATGATTGTAACCGTTGTATAGTTCGCTGGCAAAGTAGTGATCTTGGAAGAATTGTAGGGCAAATTTCATGGTCATATGATGGCAAGTACCTTATAAGTGGTGGTATTAGTAAAATAGATATTTGGAATGCTCAAGCAGGAAATGTTCAATCTGAAGTAAGCTGTCTTAAAAATTTAGATAATTTTATCTTAGGACGGGCAACAACATTTACAAATGAAGATACACCTTTTGTTACAGAGAAAATACTATGGGCTCCTTGTAGTCCTCTTATTGCAGCGGGCATCAAAAGTCAATATAGTGGCATCTATCCGCATATTCTTATTGTTTTTGACGCTCACTCTTTATATGCTACCTTTAAAGCACTACAGTTACGAGAACGAACAGCATCTCTTCAAGATGGTTCCAAAAAGCCTAAAAGAGCACATAGATACTAAACGTGGTACTACACTTTAAGATGTACAGCAATATTGTGCTGCTCAAGAGTAGTAAGAAACGTACTTTCTATACGAATTTTATCTTTGGCAGTTAGTTTAAGCAGTTTTTTATGTTCTTGAAAATGTATTTCAAGTGGCGTTGTTCCTTGAATGCACTTGCTTTTAACGGTAAGCAGTAGCTGTTCATTGAATGTTTCAGGTATAGTGAGAATAAGTTTTTCTACTGCCCATGGTTCGAAAAGCAGATCTGCAGGAATACATGATTGAGCTTTAATTTTAATAGGTTGTGTTGACGCAGGATCGATAGTTCCTTTTATGATAAACACTTGGTATTGTGTTAACCACGGTTCTACCTGACTAAAAAGCTTTGGAAATATAACGATTTCAGCTTTACTTGCATAGTCTTCAAGATTCAAGAAAGCCATTTTTTCGCCTTTTTTTGTTGTTACTACTTTACTTGTTTTAACTGCTCCACAACAGACAACAGTATATTCATTTACTCTTTGTGCTGCTTCTTGGAAACTAAGAGCTTGTATCCACTTTAAGTGTGTTGCATAACTATCTAGTGGTTGAGCACTTACATAGAGGCCCATTACTTCTTTTTCTTTTTCTAGCTTTGCACCATCAGCCCATTCTGCACGCGGTTGAAATGTATAGATTTCGTGGGTAGCTTCTTTTAACGACCGGTCAAAGAGGCCCATTTGTCCTGTACGTGCTGCTTTCTTTTTCTCCAGTGCGAGATCAATAATTTTAGGTACTTCTTCATGTTTTTGTGCACGATTGCCAGGAAGAGCATCAAATGCGCCAGCAGCAATAAGACTTTCGATAACACGCTTATTGCAGGTTCGCAAATCTATGCGCATACAAAACTCAAAAAGATCGTTAAAAGAGCCTTTTTTTCGCTCGGCAATAATATATTCAAGTGCGGCCATTCCTACATTTTTAATACCATGTAAGCCAAATCGGATCTTTCCTTCGACAACGCTAAAGTCGACTTGAGAATGGTTAATATCTGGTGGTAAAATGGAAAGTCCTATGTCTTTGGCCTCTTGAATATAAAAGGCCATTTGTTCACCATTACTTGCTTCAAGCGAAATGAGACATGCCATAAATTCGGCAGGAAAATTAGCTTTAAGGTATGCTGTTTGATAGGCAATAAGAGCATAGGCTGCAGAGTGTGATTTATTAAATCCGTACCCTGCAAAGTATGCCATAAGATCAAAAAGCTCTCCTGCTTTTTTTTCATCAAACGAGCGTTTAATTGCACGTTCAACAAAAATAGCTTTTTGTTCGGCCATTACTTCGGCCTTCTTTTTACCCATCGCACGGCGCAAAATGTCCGATTCTCCAAGTGAATACCCAGCAATAGCAGAAGCAATCTTCATAACCTGCTCTTGGTAAACAATAACACCGTAGGTCTCTTTTAGAACAGGCTCTAGTTCATTGAATATATAGACTATCTGTTGTCGGCCGTGCTTTCTTTCAATGAAGTCATCGACCATTCCTGAGCCTAAAGGACCAGGGCGATAAAGAGCATTTACTGCGATAATATCTTCAAAGGTTGCAGGTTGTAGACGGCGCAACACATCTTTAAGACCATCAGATTCAAGCTGAAATACTCCTGAGGTGTCGCCTCTACATATAAGCGCAAATGTTTTACTGTCTTCAAGCGGTAGTTTGGTTATATCTATTTCTCTATCGTGGTTCTGTTTAATTAAAGAAACAACACGTTGAATGAGAGTAAGGTTCTTGAGCCCTAAAAAATCCATTTTGAGAAAGCCGAGGCTTTCAAGCTCTGTCATTGCATACTGTGTTACTAAATCAGTTGTCTTAGGAGGAACATAGACAGGAAGCACTTCTCTAATAGGTTCAGGAGAAATAACTATTCCTGCAGCGTGCTTGGATGCATGGCGTGTAATTCCTTCAAGACGTAATGCAAGATCAAAGAGCTTTCCTACGGTAGGATTATTACTCACAAGCTCTTTAAGCTTTGGTTCTTGTTCAAGCGCTTCTTTTAAAGTGATTTTAAGTTGATCAGGAATAAGCTCTGTCAATGCATTAGAATCTTCAAAAGGGAATCCAAGAACACGAGCAACGTCTTTAATAACACCTTTAGCCATCATGGTACCAAAGGTGATAATCTGACATACTTTATCATGACCGTACGCAGTACGTACATAGTTAATGACTTCGTCTCGACCTTCAATGCAAAAATCTATATCAATATCAGGCATCGAGATACGTTCTGGATTTAAGAATCGCTCAAAAAGAAGATTATATTTAATAGGGTCGATGTCAGTAATTTGTAGAGCCCATGCAACTAAAGATCCAGCTGCAGAACCACGACCTGGTCCTACTGGTATTCCATTGTTACGAGCCCATTGAATAAAGTCACTAACAACTAAAAAATATCCTACAAAGCCCATTTTAATAATAAGGCCAACTTCTTCTTCAAGGCGCTGTATATAAAGTTCTCTTTGATCTTTCTCAATACGATCTGTATCAAAGAGCATATCGAGCCCTTTTTTACAGAGTTCGCTAAAGAAACTGTCTTGGCTATACCCTTGTGGTATTGCAAATTGAGGAAAAAAGAGTTTACCAGTTTCAAATTTAAAGTTACACATATCTGCAATGCGCCCACTCGCCCATACAGCATCTTCATGGTCCTTAAAAAGTTCGAGCATCTCTTGCTGTGTACGAATATGAACACGGCAATCACCAAAGGTAAATCTATCAGGATCAGTAATTTTATGATGTGTTTGGATAGAGAGCATAACTTCATGTGCTTCTCTATCTTCTGGTGTTACATAGTGGCAATCGCCAGCTGCAACGCAAGGAACACCTTTTTTCTTACTAATATCAAAGAGTTTCTCATTAAGAATTTTTTGTTCATGTTGATCTTCTGGTTGTACTTCAAGGTAAAAACGTTCTTCGCCAAAAACGCGTAAAAACCAGTCAATACGACGTTCTGCTTCTTCATAATTGTCTTGCATGAGCAAGCTTGGTATATGCCCGCCAAGGCATGCAGAAGTTACAATAAGGCCTTCTGCATGTTCTTCAAGTGCTTTATAATCAATACGAGGTTTAAAGTAGAATCCTTCTTGGTAGGCAAATGAGATAAGTTTGCAAAGATTTTTATAGCCTATGGCATTCTGTACTAAAAGAATGAGATGATAATATTTGTTGTCGGCATTTTTGAGCCGAGCATCTTCCGTAAAGTATGCTTCCATACCCAGTACTGGCTTAATACCAGCTTTAGCAGCTTGTTGAAAAAACTTTACTGCACCAAATATATTACCGTGATCACTGATTGCCAGTGCTTTAAAGTTATGCTTTTTGCCAAAATTTACCAGCTTATCGACAGTAATGGCACCATCTAATAAGGAATAGTCGGTATGTAGATGTAAATGAGTAAAATGCTTGTCCATAGTCCAAAAATGTGTAATGTACTTTTATCTTTTCTTAGTATACACGATTATACATTTGAGGGTATAGGCAAAAAAAAGAGGGCAGTTAACTGCCCTCAAAAAGTTTCAGTTTTTTATGCTCCTGGAGTTGTTTTTTTGGCAAGCTCTTCAGTAAGCTTTTGAGTATCATCGGCTGCTTTTTTTGTTGTCTCTGCAGCTGTAGTTTGTTTTTCTGTAGTTGCTTTAGTTTCTTTTTCTACGGCTCCTTTAGTTTGCTCTGTAGCTGTTTTTTCTGCAACCTCTTTCTTGGATGGCTCTTCTGGCTTAATTGGTTTCTCTAGTGGTTTAGTAGGTTCTTTTTTAACTTCTGGCGCTTTTGTTTCCTCTTCAAGTCCTGTAAGAGCAGCACGCTCTTGGCCTTTAGCAGCAAGAAGTCCAATAGTACTTCCATCACGCTGTTTCTTTGCTATAAATGAATAGTTTCTGTTTTTATCTACCAGACCTAACCAAAGAGGGATCTCAGTTTTTCTTTCAAGAATTACTACAAAGGTTTGAGCTGGATCTTGTGCTTTATCCTTAAACGTTACGGTTGAACCTTTTGGAACTTCAGGGAAATGGGCAATAGTAAATATCTTTCTTGTAATGGTTTTAACTAAAGAGCCGAATGCAGATGATTCTTCTTTAAGATTTTTTACAAGATCTACAGCCAGTGGTAAGTAGGTACTTGCAGCTTTAACACGATCAGCTGAAGTTACTTGAGATCTTGATACTTCTTTCCTCTCTTCACCTCTTCCTTTGAGTAGAGGCTCGTCCTCATCTATTCGTTCTAGAAGCGCTGGTTTTTTAGTAGCTTGTGTAGCAATGCTTGTTTCTTGAGCAGCCATAGCTGCAGCAATAGCGTCTTCTGCGCCTGTTTTTAGTTGGCTACGGTTTTTTGCTGTTGCTTCTTCATATTCTGCTACTTTCGTAAGAACTTTTCCTGCAGCATTTCCAAGAGCTAGTACAAAATTAATAGCTTTATCTGATAAATTTCGTGCACGTAACATATTTGCATAGTCTTTTGGTTTTTCAAATACTCGGATCTTTACTGTTTGTATATCACTTAAGGTACTATGTGTTATTGATGTTCCATGAATAGCACATGAAAGTCCTATAAAAGGTACGAGTGCTAGATATAATAAACTCTTCATACATCTCCTTCTTTAATATTATTTTATTTACTATCTAAAATTATATATTTTAACTGTATTTTAAATCAAGGTTTCTATAAAATAAATAATTTTACGATGATGTCTTAAGGCATGAAAAAAGACCCTCCTAAGGAGGGTCTTTGGTATGAACTCGTTAAAAGTTATAAAGTAGGATTTTCCTTCATTTTTAAGCATCTTTGGTAGCATTCATTTACCAACTGAAAACGGGCGCGTGCATTTGGGGCTGGATTCTTATCTGGATGCCATCTTAAAGATTCTCTTCTAAATGCTTTTTTAAGCTCTGCTTCAGAAGCATCATTCTTAACACCTAATACTTCAAATGGAGTACGCCTAAAAGGAATATGGCACTCTGTATAAAGTCCTCGCAGTCCTCCTGTAAGATAGGTTGGAAGGCCCTGGCGTCGTAGTTCTTCCTGTTCAGCTAGTTCAGATCCTAATTTCTCCCATTCCTGTTGTTGCCTAATCTTTTCTTCTTCTAATTCATCTTCTCTTTGTTGTTGTTTGCGCAGAGCATCCTGCCTTTGGGCATATCGTTGCTGTCTTTGCTTTTCAAAACGCATACTTTGGTTATGCTCTTTTTTAAGCTGCTCAGCACACACTTGAGCAGACTCTTTAGTAAAGAGTTTGTAGGCAATACCACAGCCTAGTATGCTTAAAAGGGCAAAGAGAGAAGAGTGCTCTTTGAGAAGCGAGCTAAATGAAGTTTTATCATAGCTATTATAATTTGCACTGACTATATCTGCAGTAATCAAGTTACATGCAGCTATAATACACATTACTTTAAAAATATTCCGTATCATATAAAATTCCTTTATACAGCATGCTCATTTATTATCCTCTAGACTACCATTGTAGAAGTATTGTGCAACCGCTTAAGACATAAAACTCCTAAGCTTCTCCTCGCCGTATTGCTAAACAACGCTCTCTACATGCCTGATAGAGTTTAAAGCGATTAGTTGCTTGTTGTTGCTCTGCTTCAGTGCCTTTTGAATGTTTATCAGGATGCCATTGACGAGCAAGTTGCTTAAATCTTGTTTCTATTTCTGCTTCAGAAGCATTGTTTTGTAGTTCCAGCACTTGGAAAGGTGTTTGAGCTTCAGGAATTCCAGCGTCTCTATAAAGTTGCTGAAGATCAGGAGTTAAATGTGCAGGTAATGGTGGTACTGCATGAGCCGCTCCACTGCTAGCATTATAGAATCTGCTCCAAAAGTCTTCGTCTGCTTTGCGATGTTGTTCATCTCTTTGTCGTCTTCCTTCTTCTGAGCCACGGTTAAGATTGTCCCACCAACGTTTATTTTCTTCTTCACGGCGTCTTCTTTCTTCTCTTTGGCGCTCTTCTCTTGCACGATTTTCTCGCGCTCGTTGTTGTCTTCTTTCTTCTTCTTGACGTAGAAAATCACGATACCAGCGATCAAACTCTTCGTTTTGTCGCTGCCACTCTTCTTCGCGTTGCCGTCTTCGTTCTTCTGATTGTCTATTTCGCTCTTCCCGTTCACGTTGCATTCTTTCTTCTTGCTCTCTATAGTAGTTGTTCCACCATCTAGATGTACCGAATCTTGGCTCTTTTTCTCTCGCGAATTTTGTTCTTTGTTCGCGGTCCCATTCTTTACGAGCAGCGCGTTCTGCAGCTGATTCTTTAGTTATTAGCTTGTAAAGAATACCACATCCAAGAAAGCCGAGAACTGCAAGCAAAGATGAATGTTTCTTGAAAAACGGTTGTGATAACTTGTCTTGTGTAGGACTTCCTGCACAGATATCTGCCCCTATAAGATTACAGGCAGTAAGGAAAAACAATAGTTTTAAACTTGTTCTTATCATACCAAAATCCTCTATGTAATAAATGCCTCTGTAAGTATACTTCTTCTTGATGATACAAGAAAAGTATTTAAGTGCTTTTATAGAATAACAGAATAGAGGTCATCTGCAACAGCTTTATACTATATTCTGTACTTGCTCTCGTGCTTTTTCAAGTTCAACTTTTATATTAATTGCTATGCTGCTAATAAGCGCATCTGCACATTTAGAGGTTATGGTATTAATTTCTCTAAAGAGCTCCTGAAGCGTGAAATCAAGTTTTTTTCCTTTTTCTTTTTCTGAAGAATTTATACAACAAGTAAATGCATCAAGATGTGTTTTAAAGCGTACTACTTCTTCATGAATATCGATTCTATCTAATTGATTATACAATGAAATACATTGCATTTCCGAGGGGCTTTCTTGTGATCCTTCTGGCAGCAGTGTTTGTAATGTTTGAAAAAGTTGATTCTTCTTGTTTTCCATTACGGTGTGAGCACGAGGTTCTAACTGTTGAAGATAAGCAGTAATAGCAGAAATTCGTTGATGAAGATCTTGTGAGAGCATAGTGCCCTCTTTTATACGTGTTTGATGTAAAGATTCAGTGAGTGCTGCAACAGCTTGCAGAATATAGTCTTTGATATCTTCGCTTAACGGCTCTTCATAGGTTTCAAAAATTCCTGGCAGTGAGATAAGATCTTTTAAGGAAAGAGTACCTTCAAGTGCAAAATTGCGCTGAATATATTCAAGAGCTTTAAGATATTCTCCTACAGTGCTCACTGAAGGTTGAATGGTAGCTGTTAGGGCATTAGGATTGTGCATATGAATAGTAAAATAAATGTTGCCTCTATGAAGCTTAGATTTAAAGTTCTTAATAAAATCCGTTTCTAATTGAGTAAGACTGTAGGGTACTTTGCAATTGGCCTCAAAAAAACGGGAATTGAGTGACTTGAGTGTCATCGTCATCTGAATCTCTTTTGTTGAGGAGGTATTTTTGTGTAAAGGAAGAGTGATAATTGAGGAACTAAATCCTGTCATACTTAATACCATAGTACCCTTTGTTTATCCTACATTAGTATAGACATTTTGAACATCATCTAAATCTTCAAGCGCAGAAAGAAACTCATATGCTTTAGCTTCGGTATCTGTAGCAAGTTCTACTGTATCACGAGGAACCCATTCGATATCTGCATTTTCCACTTTAATACCCATAGTAGCAAGCCCTTGTTTTACCTCGTCGAGTGCTTTTGGATCACATGTGATAACAAATGCATCTTCTTCAGAGGAAACATCTTTTACTGGATATTCAAGAAGCTTTTCAATAAGTTGATCTTCGGTTATACCTTGCTTTGGTACATGGATAACACCTAGTTTATCAAACATCCAGCTTACTGCACCATTTTCTGCAATAACGCCCCCTTTACGGGTAAACACAGTACGTAGTTCTGCAATTGCTCTATTTTTGTTATCAGTAAGGACATCAACAATAACGGCAATATTACCAGGGCCATATCCTTCATAAGTATACGGCTCATAATGGACACCAGGCAATTCTCCTGTACCTCGTTTAATAGCACGTTGAGCGTTTTCTAACGGCATATTAATTTCTTTGGATTTTTCTAATAAGAGTCTTAGCCGTGGATTTCCAGTAGGATCTCCGCCACCTAGACGAGCGGCAACTGAAATTTCTTTAATAAGCTTGGTAAACATCTTACCGCGCTTAGTATCTGTAATTGCTTTTTTATGTTTAATCTGTTTCCATTTCGAATGACCTGCCATGTACACTCCTATAAAACCATATGTTGTCCAAGAAACTTGCTTTTTAAATAGGGTATCTTTTTATAAGGAATCTGTCGACCGCGAGGTGTTTTTTCAAGGTATCCTTGTCGCATTAAAAAAGGTTCGTACACATCTTCGAGCGTATCTTTATCTTCTCCAATAAGCGATGCAAGGGTCTCAATTCCTACTGGTCCGCCATCAAAGCGTTCAATCATAGTGCGTAAGATAAGATAGTCAACAGAGCTTAATCCTTCAACATCTATACCTAAGAAGCTGAGCGCTTGAGAGACTACTGTATCATCAGCCTCTTTTTCATGTACTTGAGCGAAATCTCGTACACGTCGTACTATTTTCTTAGCAATACGCGGAGTTCCGCGAGATGCTTGAGCTATAAGTAATGCTGCACTCTCAGACAGCCCAAGCCCAAGATACTGAGCACTTTGAAGTACAATTGCTTGTAAATCTTTGTGCGTATAAAAGTCTAATCGCTCTATAATACCAAATCTACTACGCAACGGGGCAGAGATCATACCTGTTTTTGTAGTAGCTCCTATGAGTGTAAAAGGATTCAGAGGTAAATTAATCGATTTAGCTCCCGCTCCTTGTCCTATAATAACATCGACACGAAAATGTTCCATTGCGCTATACAGTACTTCTTCAACAGCGATAGGCATACGATGAATTTCATCAATAAACAAAATATCACGTGGCTCAAGTCCAGAGAGTAGTGCTACCAGGTCTCCTGTGCGTTCAAGCATAGGGCCTGAGCAAATCTTAATACCTGTATTCATCACATGAGCCATAATTTGAGCGAGTGTTGTTTTGCCAAGCCCAGGAGGACCAAATAGTAATAAGTGGTCTAAGGGCTCGTTACGCATTAACGCTGCTTTCGTATAAATATACAGCTTTTCTTTAAGCTCTTTTTGTCCAAGATAATGATCAAATGTTTTAGGATGAAAATCTAACTGTTGCTCTTCAGCCGTTTCTGAAAGTGCTAAGAGGGTAATGCCTTCTGGTGATTTCATGTATATACCCCACTCTAAAAGTTTCTATCTTATACATTCTAGTATATACCAAATTTTGCTTTTTGGCATGCGCAAACGAAAGAAAATAAGGCTCTCTTGCAAGAGCCTTAAACTATATTGTAGTCAAAGAATCATTAAGCCTGATTGTTAATTGCCTTTCAATTGATATTCCTCTTCCTCTTCTTCGTCTATATCTTCATCCTCGTCATCTTCATCAAATGACTCATCAAGATCTTCATCATCATCTTCATCCTCTTCTGCTGGATACAGAAAATCAAGAACATTTTCTTCTTCTGCAAGATATTGTTGTTCTAAGAGGTATGAGTAGTGATTTTGTAGTATCTCTTGTGTATTACACGAATTAGATTCCATGAAAGCTCCTCTATTAAAGGAAAGTATATTTTATATAAGTATAAAATAGATGAGCCTCAAAAAACAAGGATCAGGTACCTTGTTTTATAAGAGGTTTCTTTGATATACTGTCCGATAGATGTTATAGTAAAAATGGGAGCTAGTCATAAGGCTATCTATTTTTTGTACTGCTCAGTATCTGTTCTTTTTTAATTAGGCAACCGAGGGACGTATGACACCACAGGATGCACTTAAGCGATTGCTTAAAGGCAATAAGGAACATTTAAAGGATTTGCGTATTTGTATTGGCGTTGATAAATCAATGAGACATTCGCTTGTAGAGACGCAACGTCCTTTTGCTGTTATTGTAAGCTGCTCAGATTCTCGAGTACCGCCAGAGCTTATTTTTCATCAAAAATTAGGTGACCTATTTGTTGTTCGTGCAGCAGGATCTGCGCTGCAAGAAATTGGACTTGGCAGTATTGAATTCGCTGTAAAGTATTTAGGTGCTTCTTTGGTGATGGTACTCGGTCATAGAAATTGTGGAGCAGTACAAGCATCATTATCTTTCTTAAAGACTGGAAAACCTTATATATCTCATATTCAGACTATTATAAATACGATAGTTCCTGCTTTAAAAAATAAAGAGCTTTATGAAAGTTCACAAGGTCTTTCTGTTGCGGTGAAGGATAACGTGCGCTTTATAGTAGAGAATCTTAATAATACAGGACCAATACTTAAAGAGTATGTAACAGATGGTCGTATAAAAATAGTAGGCGCCTATTACGATTTAAAAACGGGTAAAGTTACCCTAGTGCGCTAATGATGGAGAAGCAGACATACTTAAGTAGAATCGTCGCATAGCAATACTATTAAACCATCCAAGACTTGCAAACGTAATCCACAGGTGGCTTATACCGTAGCTCATAAAGGGCAGTGGAATGCCTACAATAGGCATAAGGCCCATTACCATACAGATATTAATAATTGTTGAGAATATGAGATGGATAATAAGTCCTGTAGCAAGCATTTGAGCGTAAAAGTTTTTAATAGTAAAGATAACGCAAAATGACCGTACAAAAAGAAGAATATAGAGTGCTATAAGAATAAGTGCTCCTAAAAATCCTGTTTCTTCACAAACAACTGCAAAAATAAAATCGGTACGACTTGCAGGTAAAAACATAAGTTGGTTTTGCGTTCCTTGCAGAAATCCTTTTCCTACAAGGCCGCCAGAGCCTATGGCAATGCGTGACTGTTCAATTTGATAGCGCTCTTTTTTTCTATCGCCTGCACCGAAAAACACTTCTATTCGTTGCCTCTGAAATGGCTTTAAACATTTATAAAGAATAGGGGCAGTGCATGAGCAGAGAACAAACATCCACAAGAAAAACTTTCTATTCATTCCAGCAAGCCACAACAATACTCCGCCAGAGAAAAGAATAATAAGAGCAGTTCCTAAATCAGGCTGTTTAGCAATAAGAAGAAAACTTACGCCAAGTATAGCAAGCACTGGCAAAAATTCAGTAATGGAAAGAGAAAGAATATCTTTTTCGGTGTAAAGATAGTAGCTAAAAAAGGCTGGAAAAAAGAGCTTCGTAAGTTCTGAAGGCTGAAATTTAAAGAGCCCGAGGTTAACCCATCGTTGTGCTCCCATACCAATACTGCCTTTAACAAGAGTAAATGCAAGGATAGCAAGAGTAGCAAAATAAAGAAAATACCCATTACGTTCAAGCGTTCTATAATCTAAAAAGCAGCAACCAAGGTAAATAAAGATACCAGATATTATCCCAAAAACCTGCTTTTTAAAGAACAGAGAGAACGGAACATCAGGCTTATAGGTAGCACTAAAGACGAAGAGAAGGCCAATGCTTGATAATATCAGGATAATTATAAAGCTAAGCCAATCGAATGAACGAAGATAACGGCGGTCTATAAGTAACATAAAGAAGATATGCTAGAAAGGTCTAACTGGTCGGGGCGGCCAGACTCGAACTGACAACCCCTCGCTCCCAAAGCGAGTGCGCTACCAATTGCGCCACGCCCCGACATTTGTACTTCAATAATGTACTATTTTTTATGAAGAATGCAAGTTTTTTTTGGGGTGAATGATGGGATTCGAACCCATGACCCTCAGAGCCACAATCTGATGCTCTACCAACTGAGCTACATCCACCATATATAGTACTAGTATATGACTTTTAAGCCAAAAAGCAAAGTTTTTTCTAGATCTTTCAAAAATATTGATTCAAAGAGGGTTTTTGCCTCTTTGGAGCTTTATTTTTTTTAATATTTGTTATATAATAGAAAGGATAGGGTAGATCTCTTTAAAAACCGATCTATTCTTACTATTCTCTATTATTTTACCATTTAAAATTATCTTTGGCAATGTTTAAAAAATTACAAGGCTGGAGTTTAAGGGGGAGTTATGGATAAAGAAAGAAAGCAATGGATTAAAGTGATAGGGGCACGAGAGCATAATCTTAAGAATATTACTGTTGAGATCCCAAAGGACTCCTTGACGGTTATTACCGGTCCATCAGGTTCAGGAAAGAGCTCGTTGGCCTTAGATATTTTGTATACAGAAGGAAAAAGGCGCTATATTGAATCTTTGTCTTCTTATGCACGTCAATTCTTAGGGTTGCCTAAAAAGCCTGATGTAGATCGTATTGAAGGGCTTTGTCCTGCTATTGCTATAGATCAAAAAACAGTAGGTTCTAATCCGCGATCAACGGTAGGAACTATTACAGAAATTTCTGATTACTTACGGGTACTTTTTGCTCGTATTGGTGCGCTTGCATGTCCTAAATGTCATATGCCTATTGTGGCAGAGGCACCAGATAAGATTGCTGCACTACTTACGCAGAATTTTATGGGGCAATCGATAACGGTTGCGGCACCGCTTGCACATCACAAAAAGGGTGAATTTACTCATGAGTTAGAAAAGCTCTTTTTGGCAGGCTATTATCGCTTTATTATTGATGGACAGCGTTTTGTATTTAGGCGCATTGAGGATATTCAAGCATTACGTCTAAAAAAGACTGAGCGTCATTCTATTGACCTCTTGCTTGATGCCTGCGAAGTAACACAAGAAGAAGCTTCTCGATTACAGGATGCTGTTGAACGAGCATTTAAACTTGGACAAGGTATTTGTAAAGTTATAGTAGGAGATAAAGAGTATCTTTATGCAGCAGAGCGTATTTGCTTGCGTTGTACGTATTCGTTTCCTGAAGTAGAGCCACGACTCTTTTCTTTTAACTCGCCTATTGGTGCTTGTAGACGTTGTCATGGCCTTGGAGCTGTATACGAAGTTTCTCATAGAGAAGGGCTATCGTTATACAGATGATGAAGCTCATGATGTTGTAGAAAACATTGTTGAATGTACAGCATGTCAAGGGAGAAGATTGAATGAGGCTGCGCTTGCAGTAACTATTGCTGACAAGAATATTTATGAACTTGGTGCATTATCTATTAAAGCGCTTGCAGAGTTTTTCAACAATCTTAAGCTTGATGAAAATCAACATACGCTTGTACACCGCTTGTTACAAGAGATTATCTCACGCCTTTCATTCTTGTGTGATGTTGGTCTTGGTTATCTTTCACTTAATAGATCTGCAAGAACGCTCTCTGGTGGTGAAGGACAGCGTATTAGGCTTGCAACACAGATTGGGTCGGCATTGAGTGGGGTGCTCTATATTTTAGATGAACCGAGCATTGGATTACATCAGCGTGATAATGATAGGCTTATTAAAACATTGCAAAGGTTACGTGATCTTGGAAATACTGTTGTAGTAGTAGAGCATGATACCGATACTATGCTCAGCTCAGACTATATTATTGATATGGGTCCTGCAGCTGGTACATGGGGAGGTGCAGTTGTTGCTAAAGGTAGTCCTCAAGAGATTGCTCAAAATAAAGAGTCTTTAACAGGTGCTTATTTAAGTGGTAGACGTGCTATAGTTACACCAGAGAAGTTTCGTAAGCCGCAAGGATTTGTAACAGTGCGTAATGCTTCCTCGCATAATCTTAAGAATCTTACTGTAAAGTTTCCGCTGAAGGTGCTTTGTGGTATTTCTGGAGTATCAGGGTCAGGTAAAAGTACTCTTGTAATGCAAGAATTGGTACCTGCTGTAGCTCGAACTCTCAAGAAAGTGCCTGGAGTGTTACCAGAGTGGATGAAGCAGATTTTTGCTGGTCAAGAAAAGGTTGAAGGACTCGATGCTATCGATAACATGGTAGTAATTGATCAAACGCCAATTGGTCGTACTTCACGCTCGACACCTGCTACCTATCTTGGTATATTTGAAGATATACGAGCATTGTTTGCATCATTACCAGAAAGCTCTATACGAGGCTATAAAGTAGGTCGTTTTAGCTTTAACGTTGCAGAAGGGCGTTGCTCAAATTGTAGTGGTGAAGGTATGGTGACTGTATCTATGCATTTCCTTGCAGACGTAAGTATGATCTGTAATGTATGTAAAGGTAGTAGGTATAATGCACAAACGCTTGAAATTACTTATAAGGGTAAGAATATTGCTCAAGTGCTTGATATGACAGCTGCTGAAGCATTAACCTTCTTTGAAGCGCATAAATCGCTGCATAAGAAGCTTAAGCTGTTATGTGATGTAGGGCTTGATTATATTAAGCTAGGTCAATCTTCAACAACATTGTCTGGTGGAGAAGCGCAGCGCGTGAAGCTTGCTTGCGAGCTGGCAAAACGTGGTACTAATACGTTGTATATTCTTGATGAACCAACAACGGGGTTACATTCAAGTGATATAGAAAAGCTTTTGCAGGTATTACAAAGCTTGGTCAATAAGGGTAATTCTCTTATTGTTATCGAGCATAATATCGATGTACTTAAAACGGCTGACTATATTATTGATTTAGGACCAGAAGGTGGTGATGAAGGAGGTACTATTGTTGCTCAAGGTACACCATATGAAGTTGCTAAAAATACGAAGAGCCATACTGGCTCATATCTAAAAAGAGTGCTCTCAATCTAGGGAGCATATCCTCACACCGCTGAGGATCAATGTCAAGAAGGGCGCCTTTGGGCGCCCTTTATAATTATTAAGAGACTAGTTCTCTCTGTGCATTTTGATATATCTCAAGTTTACGTCGAAGCTCCCTAATAGCTGTAGGATTCATAGTTCTATTAGTTCTTTGTCCCTCTAATATAGTTTGGAATTTGCTAATTTCTGCTTTAAGCTGATTAGGACTACTTCTAAACGCTGCTGCTACTTCTTGTGCTGATGGAAGAGTTATTCCAATAGGTATTACAACAGGTGATTCTTCTTCCACTTCATCTTCTTGCTGCCGTAAGGTAGTAAGATATTGTGTAAGACGTGCTAGTTCTTCTGATTCTACAGCAGTTCGTGGACTTGCAATTGCTTGCATTCTTCTTTCTGTTTGCTCTATTAATTTTCTTATTCTGTCTAAATTTCCTTCAGGTCCTACCTTCATAGCCTGTAGCCCACTAAAAGCTATAAAGGAAAAGAATACTATAAAGAGTTTTTTCATTGGCTCTCCTTTGGTTTATGTTATATTTTATTTACAAGTATAAAATAATAAATTCAAAGAGTTCAAGAATTAGTAAAAAAATTAAAAGGATTATTGCCAAGAGCTTGCTTTTGAAGGATTCGTTATAAGTTTTAGCTTATATTACTATTTTCTTTAAAAGCTATGTGACGCACCTTGTCTGTTTTTTATGTCTATACAATTTTGATAACATGTTTCGAGTAGTCTAAATTGAGCATTTGCTTCAGGCGTTTTATTTCTATCTGGGTGCACTAAGGGGACGAGCTTCCTATGTGCTTTTATGAGATCTTGTCTTGAAGCATTATCAGCTACACCAAGTGGTTCAAAGGGACTGATATGAAGAGGAATATTAAGCTCTTCATAAACCTTTCTTGTTTCTTCAGAGAGAAAAACATAAGGAGCTTGTCTCTTTAAAGACTCTTGTTTGCGTGATAATTGTTTTCCTAATTTTGCCCAGAATCTTCCTCTTCTGCGTATATCTTGCTGTTCTTGGTCTTCTTGCTGCTTGCGTAATCTCTCTCTTTCTTGGCGGTCGCGTTCTTCTTGTTGTCTACGAAGTCTTTCTCTTTCTATACGTTCTCTTTCGTCTTGTTCGCGTCGAAATTCCCATTCAGCCTGTTGTCGTTCTCGGGCTAATCTAGCTTGCTGATCATATTCTCTTTGTTGACGAGCACGTTCTTCTTCTAGGGTAGCTTGTTGTCTTCTCCATTGTTGCTCTGCTGTTTCTCTTTCGTGTTCTTGTTGTCGTCTTTCTTGTTCTCTTTGTTCTCTCTCTAACTCTGCTTGAAGTTGCATTGCTGCTAATGTTCTCTTTGCTTCGTATGCTTTAAACGTTCGGTATATAAAAGTGATGCCGGTGATAGTACCAATGAGAGTAAGAAGGTCATGTTTTTTAACAAATGTAGCAATTCTGCTTGAATTTTGAGACGCTGCTGGCTGAGAGTTAGTTGGGTGATTATAGGCCTGAAAGGTCGTTGAGAAAAATATGCTAAACAGCATAAAGAAAAGTAATTTTAGCTGATTGTGGTTCATAAAAGTCCTTCTTAGATATCTAAGCGTACCTCTTTTGTTTCTAGTATAATACTTAAAAAAAATTTGTGGAGTTTATTAAGATACTTGTTGTTCAAATACTTAAAAAGTACTATCCTAGAAAAAATTTATTTTAAGTTATGTCTAAATGAGCATGTGAAACATGAAGTTTAATACATTATTAACTCGTCTTGTATCTCGCTTTGGGACCACAGTAAACAAGGCTGGGGGAGAAGCTTTTTGTCAATCTTCTCATCTTGAGCTTGTATCACTTCTTTTAACCTCTTTCATGGACTACAAGCACAGGGACGCAATCCCTTGGCCGTTGGTTCGAATCCAACACTCTGCCCGGTTTTCTCTCCTCTTTTGCTCTCTATTTTCCTTTTCATATAAGTTTATTACTACAAAAATACCCTAAAAGGTAAGGAAATGAACCGAGGTTTTTTAATAAACGAAAGACTAGGTATATATTTGTTAGACTCATAAGGCTGTAATAGTAATTTAAGCGGGATAAGGAGTTCTAGGTAATCCCTTTGTTCTTTAGTTTCTTCTTTTTTCTTGCTTTTTTTGACCATACTCTTTTTAGTAGTGTTTGTTGTTGGCTGGGATGCTGGTGCAGTTGGCCACTTATCTGGAACGGTTATTTTGTACTTATCAAAGCTTTCGCGAGAAGATATGCCGAAGGTTGTACAAAGAAAATTTATATACTTCTTACTATCGGAACTTTCTGTAATAGGGGAGTTTAGGTTGTCGAAAATGTACAATGCTCGGTTGGTGCTGCCTTTTTGGACAAGAGATATGACAAAACAGTGACCAATACTATCGATAATTACATGGCAAAAAAAGTGTATACAGTAATCACTGTTATTACTAAACTCTCTCTGAAGGCTCAAGATAAGAGCATTTTCTTTTATTTGTTGTTTCTTGTTAAGATAGTCGTCTATTTCTCTTTGAGACATAGTAGAGGTTAGCTGCATAGATATGCTTTCGTCAAGGTCTGGTCTAACATTTCCTATTTCATCGAGTCCTAAGTATTGAGCACGACTTAATTTGAGTTTATAAGGTAGATCTTCGAACTCTTGATTAAACATAGCATCGGTTGGTTTTCTTTTTTTCTTTTCTATAAACGCTGTGCAGATTTCTTTAAATTTTCCAAAGTTGCTACACGGATTATCTAATCCAATTAATTGTTCTAGATTGCATGTATTAAATAATGCATTATAACCACACGACCATTCATCTATCTGATGAGTTTCTATATGATAGATTGCTTTTGAGCTAATGCTTGGTGGTAAAGAGAGATATTTTGCTTGTAAAGAGGAAAAGAAAAGTGAAAATAATATTACAAGGGTCATTAGAGTCTCCTTGAGGACCTAGTGTAATGGATTATTAGAACATATCATGGATAATGCTCTAGAATAGGATTTTCTGTCTTTTGTTTGTTATTAAGGTAAGAAAGTACAGAAAAAGGATTGTAAACTTTCAGATTATTTTTATTTATTGGATCTTGTACTACAGATTGATGTTCATTATACTGTGCTTGCATTTGCTCTAGAATGCATTCTACAGACGTTTTATAAGAGTGTGATTTAGCAAGGAGCTGTAGCTCAAAGTATTTAAGAATTTCTTCCTTAGTATATCCTAAAAGTGTTGCAGCACTTCTACAATCAGTAAGATCATTTAAGTTGTTTAACCCTGAGAATATTGTGGTTGCTGAGAATTTTGTAATACCTGTAATAAAGGTAAAACGAATATACTCTTCGAGGCCTTTAAGAATAACTAGAAAGTCATGTAAGACTCTATTGCAAGCCTCTTTTATAATAGAGTCATGAATATTATTAAGCAGGGGATGATCATATTCATCAATCAGTATTGCTACAGGGCTATTAATTGAAATTCTTTTGATAAGTGCTTTAAATTTGGTTTTTATAGAAGGTGCATCGCTGATATCTATACCATGAGAATAAGCTAATCTCTCAAGTGTCCGTCGAATATCGTTTTCAAACTCTTGTACGGTTTTTGAGGACATTGAAGAGAAACTAAAATGTATAACTGGGTATTCGGTCCAATTGTAATTTGTGGTAGCTATAAAAAAGGGACTAAATAATTGCTTATTTCCAAGAAATATTTGCTCTAGAGTTGATAGAAGCAAAGACTTTCCAAATCTTCGAGGACGAGAAAGAAAATAATACTTACCTTGTGTTATAAGCTCATAGATATAGTGGGTCTTGTCCACATAAATAAAGTTTTCCTGCACCATAGTTTTAAAGGAAGCAAGACCAATAGGAAGTAACTGAGGCTTATAATTCATTTCTACTTTCCTTAAGCTCTTTGACATATTGTCCTTGTTAGTATACCTATTTTCTTACTTTGGCTCTAACTCTTCAAGTGGACTATCATGACTTTCAATAGAGAGCTTTAAATTATCTTCTTCCCTAGTAAGCGTGACTCGAGGATAACGTGGTGTTGTGTTGATGATAGCATTCCACTCAACCAACAGAGATAGAAGCTTCTCTACGGTAGTACAAAACTTAGGAGCGTTTATCTGTTCAAGTAAATCTTCGTCTATGGGTCCTGCTATATCTTCTGTGCTAAGAAAGACAGTTTCACTGATAATTATATTTCCATCTAAGTAAATAAGGTAGAACTCGCTTCCTGGTTTATAATCTTCATTCTTATGAGGCTGTTTTAACCATTCTATAAATTGAGGTGTTAGCCATTTGGTGCACTCTTCGATCAAAAAATAAGATATATATGCGAACTCGTAGGACATATTTGCTTGTTGTCCAGGTTGAATATTATAACAATCAAATTCTCGAATGTGAAAAAACGTTACTTGCTCTTTCATGATAATTTGCCTGTTGTTGTTAGCTCTATTATTCGGTCAATATCCGGATGAAAGGTCTGTACCTTTCTTCTTTGGATAACAAATTTAATAACTATACCATTTTTACTGATGCCATAAACTATAAGTTGGCCGCTAGTTTTTGATTTAGTTACATGTGTTTGGATATTCT
Source organism: uncultured bacterium (assembly GCA_963848965.1). Lineage (GTDB taxonomy): Bacteria > Babelota > Babeliae > Babelales > Babelaceae > CAWKFG01. The sequence continues at coordinate 147,841 of CAWKFG010000004.1, read as the reverse complement.
TAAGTGCTTCAATCGCTCTTGCATACATTCAAACCAATTATAGTGCTTGGGAAAGGCATCTTTTTCTCCTGATTCTACACCATCAAGAGTAAATGTAAGTTTTTCACAACCTCGTGCTTCTTTACCTGTATGCTTTACTTTTATTCTAAAAGGCTCTCCAGAATTACCTAATTGCTCTATTTCGCCACCACAATCTGCATGAAGTCCCTTTATTTGACCAACATTACCGTTAGATTCCTTATAGGTAATTTCAGGAAGAAAAATATGGTAAATATCAAATATAAGCTCGATTGGCTGAGTTGTGTATCCAGGGATAACCGGTAGTATAGGTTTTGCTTCTTCATGTAAATATCGAGTTAATTTCCTTAAGTTGTTCAAGCCTTAGATAGATAGTATCTGTATCTCTAAAGACTGTGCAAGCCCATTCTACTACTTTTTCGAACTTCTCTGGGGTAATATAAGGATCTTTTTCGTAATACAATACCTCTATTTTGAAGCTCAGTTAAAAATTTCTGCTTTCTTGCTCTGAGACCATTCTTGTGCAGTTACAGGTTGTAATGCAATATTTCCAGTACTACTTGCTGGAAAGGAGATGTGGTTGTACTGAAGTTAGTGTGGTTTGAAGATGGCAAGACAGTAGACGTTTGGGGAGCTACCGGTATAGGCGTAATTGAAATCGGAGCAGTTGTATTTACTGGTAAAGCAGGCGTAGTTGTTGGAACTGGTAAAACTGCTGGTATTACTTTACTTGGTACATTCTGTGCGTGCTCTGGCTCTTTTTCTTGAGTACTATCTTGTTCTTTTGAAGGAGCTGATACTGAAGGAGCTTCTTCATTTTGAGGTTGTTGTGGAACAGGTTGCTGGCTCTTTTCTTTTTCAATCAGTTCAAATAATTTTTCTATGGCCTTTCCGATAACTTCATCTTCTGAAGGTCCGAAACTCGGGGCTACTTGTTGGCCAGCACCACATGGTCGTGGTTTAGGCTCTTTATGTTCTTGAGCTCCTGTGCCGCATGATGGTGCTTTTTCTGCTGGTCGAGTACTTGTACCGCATGTTGGAGCAGGCGTTTTTGGTACTTCTGCTTGACAGGTACCTTTAGGAGATGCTGGTTGAGGCGCTTTTATAGGACTGGTATCTTGTGGTTTATCTTGCTTATTTTTGTCATAAGCTTCACACTCTTCAATGAGTCCAGGAGCAAAGTCATTAAAGAGCTTAATAGCCTCTTTTGTATGACCAGCAACATTACGTGCATGTGCTTCTTGGCTTAGTCTTCTTAACAGATCTGCATTCACAGCAGCACACATACCTTGTGGATCAGGATAGCGTGCTACTCGATCAAGTACCTTCTGTGCTTGTGTTGCAGCTGCTTTTAACTTTTCATGAAGAATTCTTTGGTTACCTGGATTTATTTTTTTACTATCTGCTTGAAGGGCTTCTTCAAATTTTTTTGTTTCAGTATGTGCCTTTTTAATAAGATCAGGTTTACATTCATCAAGATCTCTTCTTAATGCTGTACATATTAATGAAGCAGGATCAAATGCTCCAGGCATACTGCTTACTTTGTTAATAATATCAACGAGTACTTCAAATGATTGTGTAGAGTGCTGAGGATCCTTAAGCAGTTCAAGAACATTAAGTGCCATTGTTCTTGCATCTTCACTTTTTCCTCGTGCATTTAGTTGATGTGCTATATGAGCAGTTTTAAGAGCATAGCGTGAAAGTATTGCATGCCTGTGTTGCTCTTCTTGTGATGTATAGGCAGAACTTTTTTCTTGTAATGTAAGACCTTCGAGAGCTACTTTGCGAATAAGGTTTTGTACGCCATTTTGGTGAGCATTTTTATAAAGTTGTGCAAAGTTGCCACACTCAAGGAGATCGGCGCATCCTTTTGTATTTGTAAGAGCAGCATAATGTGCTCGTGCAAGACGTAAATAATCGGATGCAGCGTGTGTATCTCGAGAGGCTGCTGCAAGGTAGCCAATGCCCTGTGCTATATGCTTTTTTGTCTCTGGCGTGCTATCAAGAGCAAGGAAATAGTTTGTATAACGTAAGACATCTTTATTTTTCTGAGTAAGGGCATTGAGTTGTGCAAGTTCTGGATACTCGTGCGCTTTTTCTTCTAAAGAGCGTAATATTCCTTCTGTTGTAAAGAATTGGTTAAAGAGCGTCTGGCCAATAGCATTTCTTTTTGCAGTTGAGCCATCTACAAGGTGATCTATAATAGCTTTAGACGAAGGAAGTTCCGTATAATTACGCGTAGTTGTGGGTGTTATAAAAGCATAGAGCAGCTGCTCTATCTCTTTGTTATTGAATCCTTCAAGACTAAATTGTGCTTGTATATTTTTTTTAAAGTGATACCGTACAGCAAGTTGTTTAATATGGTCTTTTATGTCGGCTGTAGAAAATTGAGAAGCATATGGATCGTTTTCAAAAGCATAAGGTATATTTCTACCGTCAAAAGTGGATGAGACTATTTCTTGAAAGAAATTTCTCATCATAGTCTGATACTGTTTTATGTATGACGGATTAGATGCAATAAAAGAAAGCTTTTCTTCAAGTGTTTGATGTTTGCCATAGCTCTCATAAAACTCTTTTGCTTTTTGTGCTTGAGCAAGAGGATCTGCTTGAGGATCTGTTATGTCAAAATTACAGTCATTAATGAATGAGATGAATGCTTTATTATGCGGATTATTTTGAATGACAGAAGGATGAATAGTACCATATTTTTGAACATCTTTTGGAAGCATTTCATATAAAGTATTAAGAAAGTCGCTTTCTTGATGGGGTGCCCATCCGCTTTTAAAAGCTCTTTGAATCTTTTGATAAATTTTAGGAAACTTTTTTCGAGCTTCAGGGCTTTCTAAATGAAATGCTGTTTCTAATTCTGCAAGATACTCACGATACTCTTCTTTGTTTGTTGCCATCTTTTTCATAAGAGGGATAAGGCGGTCTACTGCATGTTCATAATCAATTTTTGAACGAGTATGCTTGAGTGATCCATCTTCATGAAAATAGTAAGGATTCAGAGTTTGTATAAATTGTGTTATATATCGTCCTGCTCTTCCTATGATGCCAATATGGTTCATAGCAAGTAATGCATGATTGCGTTCACTGCTTGTACTATAAGGACAGTGTGCTTTGAGCGTTATAGTAATAGCACTATGCATTGCTTCTTTATAAAGAGCATGCATATCAGTATTGCTTTCAAAGGCCTTATCTATTTGTTCATCAAGATGCTTTTGCTCTTTCACTCGTGTAGAGGCTTTGTAAAAGCTTGCAATAAGCTCGTAAAAAGCAATACCTACTGCAGTCAAACCAGAAACGTTTGAGACAAAACCACTTTTTGGTAGAGCATCTGGGTTAAAAGGAGGTTTAACTGGTTCAGGCAGTTTATTTTCAGGATCTGGTGGATTATCGTAGGTCCCTACATTAGGATGAACCGGTGGTATAAATGGACGAGGAGGTCGCGGTATACCCGGTTTTGGAGCTGGAAAAGAAGGGTTAATAGTTCCTCCTGTTGGAATACTTTGCTCGTGAGTATCTTCATAAGGAGGTATAAGAACACGGGGTTTTTCTTGTTCAGCTGTGGCCCATTTTCTCTGGGCTGCAGAGTTAATAAGATTGTAAATAGTACTATAGGAAGGTGCTCGTTTTTGAAGATTTTCTATATGTTGAACAAATGCTGCGCTATCGAAAGAGTGCGATGATTCTGAAAGTTTTTCTTGATAAGAAGTACATAAAGTGCCTAGTTGCTGCATATCTCCTGTAATAATTGCAAGGACAAGGTCTTCTTGTAAATGAGCAAGACCAACATCACTAAGTAATCGTTGAGTATCTCTCTGCTGATCAGCTTGTTTGTATGCCCAGCCTAAAAATGCTGCAAGAGCTGCTTGTGCATGAGGGGCGATAACTGGCGCTGCCATTGGGCGTATGAGAGGCACATGAGAAAGAGTAAAACAGACAAAAAGTGTCCAAGAAATAGACTTATTTTTACGTAAGCGAGTTAAAAAACTCATAATAATCCCCCTTCGATTATATACTGCTTGTACAACGAATGCTCAAAGCAAACGCCATCGCCTAGAATAGAAATAAATTTCACATATGTCAATAACCATTTTATAAAAAAATTCTACCACCCAAATTAAGTTTTTTATTGGAAAATAAAAGAGGGTGTCTGCGTGGCTAATTGTTTCTGGATGTAACGGACATTGGCCCATATTGAAAAAAGAGGTTGACATGGGCAAGAACTAAATTATACTTAGCTGTAATTATTAAGCAGTGTAAAGTTAAAATATTAAAAACTATGCTAGTCACAATTGAAGGGAATTGTTATGTATAGAAATCTTTTTATGCTCTTTTTACTATCTTTTACGTCTTTTACGCTTTTTAGTATGGAAAAGGGCAAGGGCTCTCGAAGAAAGCAAAAACAAGAACGTGTAGATATACAAAGCAATGTGCCACAAGATGCTAAGCGCCAATCAGGCACCTTTAAGCCAGAACTGTTTGAAGATTTTGGAGCACAACAACCAGTGCATGAATACATGCAATTGGAGGTTATCAATCAAGATGGAATGCTTGGTGGTAGTGCTAGTTGTGGCTATCATGCACTTAAAAATGGTCTTATAATTGCTCGTCTTTTATCTGCAGAAGAAGAAAATAAACACGAAGTTCAGGCACTGTTAACATCAAAGACTCCTGTCAGTGAATTGTTTGGTGATAAAATAAGCGTTTGGCGAGCACATGTCATTGAAGCTCGTGCGAGACAATTGGCTTCATGGTATATAAGAGATGTTTTATTAAAAAGTATTAAGGGAGCTCGAGTAGCAGAGCAAGGAACATATGATTTAAACTTAGCACCTACGAAAGTATCTTTTGAGCCTTTTGCTGCAGGCTCTCAAGAGAATGAAGAAGAAAGACGTGCATTGCAAGGAATACTCTCATCAGTAAGTCAGCGTATAGCCGCTACTCAAGGTGTAAGGCAAGGAGATTTGCTGCGTTATGATATCTCTTTAGAAGCGGTTGCTCGTATAGCACAAGAATGGTTTATTAAAACTATAAAAGAAGATGATAATAAGGCTGCATATCAAGCATTGCAAAATACTGCTAGAATTATGAGCTATCTGCCTCATTTCGCGCAACTTTCTTTCTCAATTCAAGATGACAACATTATTCTCTCTGCACGTCAGGAAATTATATATCGTCATACTTATAGTGGAGGAAAGGGTAAAGTAAGAGGCGGGGGAATTGGAGGATTCGGTCAATGGCTTGAAACTGAAGAAATTAAAGCACTTTATGTACTTGAAAAAGAGCGTAACAGTGAATTAATACAAGAACTTTTTGATAACACTTATATACCATTTAAAGAAGTATTCTATATTGAAGACCCTTTTGAAAATCCATTACAAAATCAGTTTGAAATGAATAGTGAACTGCAATCGCTTGCTCAAGATATGAAAAGTCCATTCAGTTCATTTACTGCTGTTTTAATTATTCATCAATCAGGTTTTCCTCATTGGTTTACCTGTGTTATTAAAAAGCAACGTAATAAAATACAATATGTTTTTGCTGATTCTTCTCATACTCCTCGTATCAATGATCTTCATGCTCGAAATGTTATACGAGTACTCAATGGAGAAGATCCAATAGAGCAGCCTCGGCCACAGAACCGATCTGCAGGACCTAAAAAAGCAGAACCATCTTCACAGAATGCATCTACAAAATCAGAAACTAAAGATCAACAATCGCAAGAAAAAACAAAGCAAGAAGAACCTAAGCATTCTCAAGAATCTATGCCAAAACTTAAAGATATCTTTAAGGCATTTATGTCTCAGGGCTCTGATAATGGGTCAATTAACTATAGCGTAGGTATACCAACTATTACTCTTGAGGAGCTTATAGGTGTACCTCAGGAAATAGTAAGAACCGTTCAAGCACTTAATAATCCGCGAGCACATAACAGGCGCTTGGGTATGCTTTTATATGGCCCTCAAGGAACAGGTAAAAGTATGCTTGGTAAAGCTATAGCAGGCTCTACTAAATGTGAGTTGTTTATGATCTTTGCTTCTGAGATAGTAACAAAATACCAAGGTTCTGGTGCTCAAACTATTAAAGACGTATTTGCTCAAGCAGCAAGAGCACAAAAGTCAGTTATCGTTTTTATAGACGAAATAGATTTAATTACAGGAAAGGCTGATGCAGGTAATGCTAACGCTCGTTCATATGAAGAAGCTCGTATAGCCCTACAAGCCGAGCTTGATAAAAAGAATCCTAACATATTCTTTATAGGCGCTACTAATCATTTAGAGAACATGGATCCTACTATTCTTGATAGGCTTGATGACTACACTATTAAAATAGATCTGCCTACAAGAGAGGAACGTCAACAAATTTTTGCTCTTCATGCTCGTAAAAATGGTATTGTGCTAGAAGAAGCTCTTTTAAATAGACTTGCTGATGCAACAGAAGGGCTTTCTGGGCGGAAACTAGAAAAGGTTGTATTAAAAGCTATAGCTTTAGCAGATGCCCGAGATCAAGAAAAACTTGTCGTAACGGAACAAGATATGTATAGTGCTTTGTACTTCCATGATGAGCGTGTACCGCAGCAACCACAACGAGAGATAATGTTGCGCCATTTCGCTGCAGGTAAAACTAATATTGATGATGCGACCTATAGACGTCTTGCTGCTGAAACTGCAGGTCTTACAGGAAGGCAAATAGAAGAGATGGTTAAAAAAGCATTAGATTTAGCTAAAAGTGGAAATGAACAAAGACAAATCGCATTAGATCATTTTCTTATCGCTATACATTCGATGAATCCTAAAACACTACCAGATGTAGCCCTGCGTAAAATTTTGTTTGGACATTATTTGGTAAAAAAGGGTTGGGAGGTAAATGATGCAATATTAACTGTATTATCTAATAGGACTGAAGGGCTTAATGCTTCAATACTAGAAAAAATTGTGGCTAGAGGCTGCAGAATTGCCCAAAAACAAAACAGAGGCCTACTTTATGGGGATTTGGACATTGCTTTATGTATGAAAATTACTAATTTGACTATTGATAAACCCTATGGATGGGCAATTGTACAGCATTGTTTGAACAAAAAGACGCATTCTCTTAACGAGGAAGCTATTAAAGAGCTGGCAACTTACTTTTTTGATAACTGTACTAAATCTTTTATTTCTACAGTGGTTAAAGATGCCTTTAAATACGCTGTAGCAAGTGGGAGAAGTAGTATAAGCAAAGAGGATATGATTGGGACAAGAGCGTTAGCATATATTAAAGATAACCCCGAATGTAAAAAAATAGAGTTGCAGCGCAAACCTGTAGCTGTTCGAAATCTATTGCTTGCTTATACACGTGGAAGAGCAGTAGCTGTTTCAAATGATTTTTTTAATAAGCTTAGTGCAGAGATTCTAGGTAAAAAAAGGATTTTGAGTCAGGAGGCTATGTCCTTGATAAGAGCAGAAACGATGGAAGAAAATGCACGTTTACGAAATCTTCCTGATTATAGAGAAAGGTGTAGTGCAGATAATATACTGATAAAGGTTCAGCACTTACGAGATGCTAGAACATATTCTCTATACGATGAAGGAGAGGCATTAGTAGAAAAATATGTCTATGTTCTATCCTTTGACGATATTATAGAAGTTTGTAATCATGCATTAATCTTTGCTAATTCAAGAGATAAAATCTTGAGGGAAGAAGATTTCTATAATGCTTTAGGGTTTCTTAAAATTAATTTTCTTAAACTAACGCCAGAGCTTATTGCTTCAATGCAAGCTGAGATTAATTCTAAAACCCAAGTTGAAAAAAATTCAAAGAGTTGGTGTCTTCTTATGTAACATAACGTTTTAAAGGTCATGTCTGTGCAGAGTTACCTTTAAGATTGTCTCTATTTTAGGAAAAAGGCTCATGTATCATATGATTTTGAACACCATTTGTAATCACTCTAAAAATGATTTAAGCTTAATTAAAGATTAGTTGAATAAAATTTTAAGCATTTATCATTGTTAATAGTTAGGGAAGGTCTATGAAGGTTAATATTTTTGTAGAAAAAAGGGCACCTTTTAAGTTTAGCTTACTAGCTGTGTTGTGTATTCTAGCCATAACAAAAGCTGTAATAGCAGGCGGGACTGCAGGCGGTAATCAAGCAGGCCAATCATATCAGCAAGTTTTTACGATTCCTACTTCTGCTCCTAAAGATGGTCCTTTGCTAAAGCGGCTTCAAGAATCGATTATTGAGGGTTCATTGCAGTCGGTAATTAATAATACAAATCAGACAACTTCTGTTTTTTTAGGACTGATTCCTGCAAATATAAAGCACCTTAGTACACTTCTAGGTGCTTATCTTTATAGAATGGCATTTGGTTCTGCAGGCTTGGGTTGGAATAGTTTAGCAAAAATCAATAATCGTATATGTACTTTTTGTTTGCCATTTACTAAAGTTTCTGCTGGTACTAGAGATAAGAAAAGAAGAGCAGAGCTTGTAGATATGGGTCAAACAGGTTTACAAGTTACGGAACTTACTGAGAACAATTGGCAAGTAGTTCAACTCGAGCTAATTAAAGAACTCTACCATGCTATTGAGTTTTTAAAGCGTTCTACTGGATCTTATGATAAATCTTATGAAGATGCATCTTACTTTAGTTTAAGATTTCAACTAGGTAGAATGTTACATGCTTTTGCACCACATGATAATATAGAAGTATGTTTCTATATTGAACGTACCGTATGTTATCTGGAAAAGCTTATTGAGCTGATTAGAAGTGTGAATTCCTTCGAAGACGTTGAACAAAGAAGTGAATATATTAATCGTTGGCTTGGTTGGACATGTAATTCTTTTGAACAAGTAGCATTGTTACTTGAAGGTGAAAACGTTTCAAGAATGAATAAGCTAACGTTTACTAAGCCGACAATGCAGAGTGGATCATCAGCAGGAGGAATGAGTCAATTAGCAGATCTTCTTGGCACTGGTCCATCATTACAACTTTGATATGTGAAGTGGAGGTTTTATGAAAAGGCATAGTATATCATTAGTTTTATTACTAGGAATAAGCGCTCGTTATGCAAGCGCTCTTGATAAAGTAGCACCTATCTCTGATGAAATGATCAATGCTACTATAAGTGAGCTTGAAGTTCAAGATAAGCTACGCACTAAAGTACGGTGGCTTACTCTTGGTGCAGTTTTAGGAACTGCTGGATATTTAGGGTATAAATGGTATTACCAAGATGATCCAAAAAAGCTGCCTCCTTCGCAGGAGAAGCTTGCAGCAGAACTTAATGAGCTTAAACGGCAATTTGATGAACTTAAAGCAGGTCAGAAAGAAGCTGCAAAGCCTGTTGAAGCGCCAGAGATGCAAGATCCGTGGTACCAGCGCTGGCCTAAAAGTGCATGGAATAAGGTATGTGGTATTCCAAGCGGAGTAGTAAGCCTTTTAGGCTCTACTAAAGGTGCTATGGGACACATCTTACCTGGCTTTATGGCAAATGTTCTTTTAAGCTATTCAGGAATGCCTTTCTTTAGATATCTTACTCCTGCTGGTATGAAGGTAAGTGACTACCTTTTCCTTCCTCATACGATTACCTGGTTTGTAGGTAAAAAGATTAATCTTTATCGAACATTTGGCCTTCTTATTGAGTGGATAGCTCAAGATAAAAAAGAGGGTGTTAATATGGCTGCTTCTAAAGAAGAAATTGCATTAAAGGTAAATGCTTTAGTGAGAGATATAGAACAAACTCTTGGGTTCATGCACTATGTTACAACACAGATACCACTGACAGGTGCTTTAGAGATCCAAACTTCAGAAAGTATCCAAAATAAACTCCGTAACTCTATTGGATATCTTTCTAAGCGTGTTAACGAATTTGTAGAAACAGAACACAATCAAGCAGAATACAGTACTAAAGCTCTTGCTCTTAGTATACTTATTAAGGGTACTCTTTTTGGTCTTATTAGTGCTCTTGAAGAATTTGAGTTTGTACAAAGAGCAGCTGGTTATGAAGATGTTGAACCAACTCGTACATTCAAGAGACTTCGCTTATTGGTAAAACCAGAAAATATCAGCGAAGACAAAGAAAAGATCAAGAAGATGATAGGCAAAGAGCTCATAGGAGTGCTGCGTAATTCGCCGCTTGCTGTTATCTTAGGAATGTAATGTTTAGGATAAAACTATTCATAAGTTTTATAGCCAGCATAGGCTTTCTTGCCTATGCTGGCAGTGAAATACCAGAAAGCCCAAAAGATACTGTAGAAGATAGCTCATGGTCTTTTGATTCACTCTTTGAAGAACTGGAAAAATACGAAAAGACTTCTCAAGCAACAGAGGGTAGCTCTTCTGTAGTACCTCAAAAAAAGCAACCAGTAAGTCGTATAGACTCTTTTTTACGCATGCTAGGGAACTATAAGCTTAATGCTCCTTGGATAACACAGGAGTTTATGGAGCTTCCAGTTGACGAGTTTACTATAGCCTGGAAAGAGGTTATGGATATCTTTACCAAGCCAGAACGGCGCTGGTTCTACTTCTGTGATAAAGAAGAGGATTTTTACGAGGAAGACTATTGGATTAAGTTTCTTTGGCAATGTCAATATTTTGATAGCTGGCTCAATCAGACGTATATTGATGTAAGTACTAATGAGCTCCTCTATAAAGAGGAAGCTGCAAAAGTTCCAGAACGAGTATTGCCTATCATGCAGTATTGGGACCTTATGGGAAGTGCTCTAAAAGAGAATTCCGATTCCATGTTTTTGCAATTCTACGCTTTCTTTGTCGATTGTTTAAGTTATGGTTTCTGTAAAGCTGTAGATAGTGCCTATCAAATGATTAATGATAGTGCTGGTTATAATCAAAGCTTACAGGTTGCAAAAAAGTGCTTAGAAAAAATTAATTACCATATAACTAAGATTAAAACGGAGAGGCTCCTTGCTTCATATCAGCTTACGGTAAAAAAATACCAAGAAGTACTCGACCTTTTAGAGCAAGAACGGCTTATGTATGTGCTGGGAGAGCTCTATGTATAAAAAATTATGTATACTAACAGTTTTATATGTGATATCTCTTGTGGGAGCTTCTACGGATACGTTTCATCAAAGCTTTATTTCAAGTTATGACCTTTCTGGTAGATATACACATGAATATCATCCTTTTATCTTGAAAAAAACTCGTGACAGTTTTCTTGAATTAGAAAAGTCGCTGCGAGATGCACAGTTTTCGGTTGACGGCCGTATGATCATTATTGGATACCAAGAAGATGCGATTACACCATATACAACAAGCTGGACAAGAGAAGCTCTTGAAGATGAAGTTATTGTAAAAACGACTGCAGGTCTTTCTCAGCCTACTCGTAATATCTTTGGTTATATGACAGGATTCTTACTCAAAGATGCAGAGTGGCTTGAACGCTATTGGTACAAAGATACTAAACGTTCGTATGTAAGTCATATTCTCGCACGGCCTATTGCTCTTTTTGACGATAAAGCAACATTATTTCAAAAACATGCGTTTGGTAAAGATTTTGATACCTTGCTTGAATCACGAGAGTTTATAGAGCGTGCATTACACAAGAAAAATTTTAAGGGCGTTCTTGGAGAACTTATTGAATTTTGGTCTACTATGTATAAGCGTGCTTCAACTACAGGATCACAGGAGATAGTAGGTACTCAAGATATGCTCTTTTCTATTGATTATGCTCGAGCATTAAAAGAGGGTGTAACTCCTTTAATGAAAATTTTTGTAGGACCAGATATTACTTATCCTATTGAAGTTTTGGGTTGCCAAAAGGCAAAAGCAACAGCCAATGCTCAAGAGTTTATTAAGGTATTACAGCAAGAAGTACATCCTCTTGAAGACCAAAATACTGCTTATATTTTCTGTAGCTTTGTAGATGGCGTTGGTAAAAGTACACTGCTTAATAATATAAAAAATTGGGGTAAATACAAAGATCACTTTGAAAAATATGATCGTTGTGATAATTCATCATCGCAGCAAGCAGAAGTATATCAACTGAAAGATAAAGTGTTTCTTGTTGATCTGCCTGCACAAATAAGCCACTTTACTATTAAACCTGATGGCTTTGTATTTGTTGATATTCAGACAGCTAAAGACATTACTCCTATAATAAAAAATCAGCTTAATCGCTATGTGGCACTTAATAAAGATGAGCTTATAACTCAATTTAATAAGCTAAGTGCTGAGGTAACGCAAGAAAATAAAGCACTTTATGAAGATGCAGATCCTTTACGACAATACGTTCTTAATTGCAATACGATGGACGTAAAGCAGGTTGTTTGGATCCCATTTCAATATAAAGAGCGATATTACTTATTTAATCAAAATCGACCAGAGCAGCTTCGAATATTGGTAACGTTGGCTGGTGCTCATTCAATGGGGTTAAAAGTGGTAGAGCCAGAGCAGATGCTCTTTAGTAATGGCCTTTCACTTCCTATGCACTATGATGCATTTTTAGATGACCTTAAAAAGAAGTTGCATGACGCTGATGTTAAACGTGTGGTGTTTATAGACTTTTTAAGTATGTATCCACGTTCTTCTCGTGAAAATATTCGTGTTAACTTTGTGCTCCAATATCTTAAAAAGCTTTTTGGTGATACCTATGCAATAAAGGATAGCTTTTATCAGCATCGTATTCATAGAGAGCAGGAAATCTGTCATTTGCTTAATACTCGCCTAGAATCAACTATTGCTATGCTTACTTTAGAAACAGCATTACGATGGAGCTTATATGAGCTTTTAGAAGATAAGGGTGCTGGAGCACTTACCTCATTGCGAGGTAAAGATCTTGAAGAAAAAGTGCGAGAAAGAACGCTTAAAACATTACAACAGCATTCTTCTTTGCTTTCTGCTGAAAGTAGAGAGCGGTTAGAGCCAGAAAAAACAATTTACTATGAAAATTATGGCTTAGATAGAATATATGAGGCTATTGTGCGCTTCTCTGCAGATTCTGTAGCACAGTTTAGTACAGTCCTTTCATCTCTCTTTACTAAGCTTATTACAATTCCATATTTTACTACGCTGTGGGAAGGTATGGAAGGAGCATTTAAACCGCTTGTTGGTCCTGGAGGTAAAGTACAGCCTCAGATAACATTGGAAACTGGTGTAGATGCTGAAATAAAGTACCTTGTACATAGAGATTGTCGTGAGCCGAATATGCTCAAGGATATAACGCAAGGAGTACGTGCTCAGTGGTATGCTCTTCTTTCGCAGCTTTTATCACTTACTGTTACAGATGATGGCTATAAGATGGAGCAGCTTGAACAGTTTGTTCCTCCTTTAGTACTCAAGATTGATCTACAGGGGTATATGTTTGCATTACAAAGACGATTACCGCTTATAGATCCAGCTTCTTTAGGTGATATAAAGCCGCCAATGAAGTTCAATATTGTTAATCTACCTATGAAGCAACGTAGGTGGGGCCTCTTTGCTAAGTATCCACATTGCCTTGATTGGGAAAATCCAGGAACATTCTTTGGTATTTATGCCTATGGGTTTGCACCCTTTAAAAGCCCAAAGAATATTGTAACAATGCTTGTAGCTCAGTACAAACAACGCTGTATCCAAGGTGGCAAACCACTGTGGGCTATGTCGACAACAGAGCTTTATAGGCAGATTACTGTAAATAATCTTATGCCAAAGATCAAGCAAGAAATGGCTACACAAGCACAAAATAAGCTTACTGAACTAAAGCCAGAACAAATTCCTTTAGTTCGTTTGTGGATCCGTGCAATTGCTACATTAGAGATGATCTTTAAGGATATTCGTAGTGAAATCGTTGTTCGCAAAGGTCATAGAGAAGACTTTAGTGCAGCTCTCCGACTTCTTGAAAACATTACTTTACCACTCTACTTTGGTATTGAAAGTAAATCGCCATTGTTTGATGATTATCAAACAGTTGAGCCAATTATTCCTTGGAATACTCTAGTAGGTTAATACTATGATTGTCCACATATCTGAGAATGCTTTTCTAAAAGGTATTGTAAAGAACTAAGTACTCTTTTGTTATAGGGTTTTTTATCTGAAAATAAATCAGTACGTCTTGTTATTTAAAAAAAATAATTAATTGACAATTATGATTTAAAATTGGTACGTTTAAAATAAAAAATAACTTTTTAAATAAGGAGAAATAATGAAAGTTATAAGATTATCTATAGCTCTTCTTGTAGGCGGAATTGCTTCTATGGGTTTTTATGTTCTTGCTAAAGGGCCTCTGACACCACAAGTTCGTGAATTAAGTGGCGTATTAGAACGTAGAGCTGCTTTAGGAGATACTCGATATCGTAGTATAAAAGTTGCTCCAGAGATTGCTTTAGATGAGGTAAACTTTTGGGCTCGTCAGATGTCTGAGCACGCTCTTTTCCTTCATTTAGGTATTGAAGAACCTACATTAAAAAAACAGGGTCTTGCTCTACATAAAAGATTTGAAGCTTTTAGAAAGGCATTGAAACAAAATCCTCGAATTATAGGAGCGATACTTCCTCTTACAAAGAAATTAAGAGCGTATAAAATGCAAGTTCTTAAAACTTTAAATTCAGGACAATGGATAGGATGGATTTTCCCTCTTTTTGCTCGACATATTATTTTAGAGCTTGATTACTTTGTAGATAAACTTAATGGTATACCGTACAGCGATCGAGATGAGATAACCTTCTGGAATATTATCAATGGTGAACACGCAGGATTTGCAGCACATCTTTTAGATCCAAGCGAACGAGAACTGTTTACTAAAGGAGAAGATTTATCTCAGAAATTTGAAAATATAGTAAAGAGTGAAAAAGAAATGATGTTACAAATCTCATTAAAAGCAGCAAAAGCACTCGATGCGTACAACAAAACAGCTCGAGAAGCAGCAGGTAAGAATCAATTAAGATCTGTAATTCACCCAGTTCTTTTAAATCACGTTATTCGAGAAGGACAACGTTCGATTAAGACTCTTAATAGTCTTCAAGATACTGAAGGTGCTATTTTCCCTCAAGAAGAAGGCATGCTTGTAGAAGTACAGTAAAAGTAGCTTTTAAAGACGATATCCCTCTTGCTTTTAAGTGAGAGGGATGTTCTATTCAGTGGCTCTTAAGCTTTACGATAGGATAGACCGTACAAAGAATGTTGGAAAATGAATTTATCTTTTTTATATGTTTCTATCACTGTGTACATTAAAATATACCATCAAGTTATTGAATTTAATCCTTCTGGCTTTTCTCAATGCAATATAGAGCAAACATTTTAGAAACAGACTAATGGGCCAAAAACTTATAGTCAAAAATTTGCTCATTTAAAAAACCAACAAACTCATCGGTTGCTATATCGATATTATCAATAGCTTAAAGCCAAATGCTCAAAAAAATTTAGCCGTCAGTAGAGCACATTGGGGAATTGAAGATTCGTTAAATTGGGTTCTTGACGTAATTTTTAAAGAAGATAACCGCATAATTTGGAATAAGAATATCGCTCAAAATGAGGCAGTAATAAGGCGAGTGGGTCTAAATCTGATAAAGAGATATCAATCGATACATCCTGCTAATAAGAAGTTTGAGAATATAGCGATTAAAACGTTGCGTAAGAGCTTAATCGGAGATGATTGTGGCATGCTTACTCTTTTAAAAGGATAAATTAAATAAGACAGCCCTGCCCTGGCAATTAGTCCACTATAAATTTTATTTCTTTCGTTGTATGATAATTGATGAAAACTTCTCATAATTTGTAGTGTCTGGCTTAGGCCAATATTTTTTTTATGTAAAATAGTAAATGTGTTTTTGACCAGGAGGTACTTTGCTGAAAGGAGTTGGTGATGATAGGCATAGAAGAATGGGATAAGTTAGTACTTTTTCTAAAGAGGAGAAAGTTTTGAGCTTTAAAAAGTTTGATAATATTCATTATGCAGTAAACTTATATTACTAACAGGTGATAATTATGTATTTTTTAAGAATGGCTTTTATTTTTAGCTTAGTATCTTCTTTCGCAATTTTTCAGCATTCAATAGCGATGGAAAAAGATGAAGGACGCCGGAAAGAGACCCCGGAAGAGTATAGACAAAGACGTGGGTTAAGGAAGGAGACACCTGAAGAATATAGAGCGAGAAAGGGACTCTCTGCTCAAAATGAATTAAAAGATGAAGGACATCGGAAAGAGACCCCGGAAGAGTATAGACAAAGACGTGGGTTAAGGAAAGAGACACTTGAAGAATATAGAGCGAGAAAGGGACTCTTTGCTCAAGAGGACGAAGAGGAGTGGGATCCTTGTACAAGTAAAGCTTATAAACTCTTTGTAGCACAAAAAGAAGCGGCCTATAGGTTAAAGCACGGATTAAAGTCTCCAGAAGCAGCATATGAATTATCTTTAGAACGTGATAGAAAGTCTAAAGAGTTACAAGCAGAAAAGGAAAAAGTTTTACGAAAAGTTAAAGAAGAACGGAGACAAAGAGAACGGCAACTAGTAAGAAACCAAGAGCAAAAATACAAAGCTGCCGAAATGAGAAACTATAAATATTCTAGTAATCAACAAGATAAAGATAATTACTGTCCACAATGCTCACTATCAAAAGAAAATCCTTCTGAACCTGGACCATTTCCAATAGTTGGGCACAGCGCTAATTGTCCTATTAAGAAATTTCATGGGCTTTGATAGTAGGATATTAGAAAGACTTATAAGAGCAATTTATCAATTGACCTTATGGTCAAAATTAAGTAACTGGAATTTTTATATACTTAAAGCCGGGGACACCCCCCGGCTTTATAATATAGACGTCACACTTTAAAATCAGACTAAAGCAGTGTAAACTTTTTGATAAAAAGAAGGAGATCAAAAAGTAAAATTAACCGAACAACAACTTAATAAATTAGTAGAATTACAGAATGATAAAGAATGTACTGCTAATGAATTAAAAAGAATACAGGCAATATTATTAGTTGACTGCGCAGCTAATCCTGAACTAATCAAGCGTTTAACAAGGTATGGCCAAAAATATGCATTTGACCTTAGAAAAAAGTACATAGAACGAGGAATTGCAGCATTAAAAGATAGAAAGAGATATCCAAAACGTTTATTGACGAGGAATCAGAGAGAGCAAATTATTACAATTCTGCATAACTCAACACCAGAAGCATTTGGGTATAATTCTAATTTTTGGACTACAGCGATTCTGGCGCATCTAATTAAAGAACAATATGGAGTTGAATATAAATCCAAAACATCGATTTATATCATTTTTAAAGATGCCAAATTTACTTATCATAAGCCGGATAAGCAATATAAAAACAGAGATCAAAAAACTATAGATGAATGGATCCAAAAGAACAAACAATGGATTATTGATACACTGAACGAACCTAATACTGTTGTTTTAGCTGAAGACGAGATGTTCTTAACAACGCAAACTACAACACAAAAGATATGGCTTCCAAAAGGTGAATTTCCTAAAATTGATGTGTGCGCCGCAGCAAGGCTATTGATGTCCTATGGGAACCCACAGGTAGACCCATCGAGAGAAAAGTCAGAACTCGTAGCTAGGAGAGCAGCCCAACAAGAAACTGAAGGAGCTGAAGCCTCTCAACAAAGTTCTCCAAGGGAGGATGAGCAAGCAATCGGGCCGTAACGGAAAGTGAATGCAAAGTAGCCTCGAAAGTTGGGAGATTCCAGAGCCGAGCCTGTACTTCTTTGGCGAAGGCACCATTAGTTGGCGAAAGTCTGACTGATACGACAATTAATCTGGACGGGGTAGACAGCAACAGCACGATTGCAAGGACAACAACGGCAACTCGGGAGATCCTACTCGCCCATCTGAGAAATACAGACGGAAAAAAAATGAGTAGATGCTATAACCAGAGCACCTGGGAAGTGCATCGAAAGCGAGAGGGTGTCGGATGGGGTACTAGTAGCGAAGAAGCGATTAATAACCGCAGAGCGAAGGACCCCTACTGTTGAGAGCAATGATAACGCTCTCGGTTAGCGATTCCTTTATATGGGAGGCAAGGCAAGATGATAAAGAAGCCAACCAAACTGCAAGACGTGCAAAGGAAAATATACATTAAGGCGAAGACCGACAAGCCCCATAAGTTCTGGGGGCTCTATATCCATATAACCAAGATGGAAACGCTCAAACAATCCTACACGCTGGCCAAGCGGAACAACGGAGCGCCAGGAATAGACGGCGTGACGTTCGGAATGATAGAAAGAGAAGGGGTAGATAAGTTTCTGCAAGGGATCCAAAGCGAACTTAGAGAAGAGAACTATCACCCACTAGCAAACCGTAAGCAAACGATACCGAAAAGCAACGGAAAAATGTGTACACTATCAATTCCATCCATAAAGGACAGAGTAGTGCAAGGCGCATTAAAGCTCATACTCGAACCGATATTTGAAGCAGACTTCCAAAAAGGATCATATGGATACAGACCAAACCGGGACCCTCACAAAGCAATAGAAAGTGTGAAACAAGCGATACTCCTAGGAAAAACTAAAGTAATTGACCTGGATATCAAAGCACACTTCGACAGCGTAAGACACGACATACTATTCAAGCATATAGCCCAAAGGGTGCAAGACAAACAAATCATGCACCTGCTAAAGCTGATATGCAAAGCAAGCGGTAAAAGAGGCATACCACAAGGAGGGCCGCTGTCGCCTCTGCTAGCAAACATCTATCTGAACGACATAGACAAGATGCTGGAAGAAGCAAAAGAGACGACCAGCTGGAGCATCTACACAAACGTAGGATACGCAAGATTCGCAGATGACCTTGTAGTGCTGATCGATGGACACTACAACCAAGAATGGCTAACGAAAGCAATACCGAGAAGACTACAAGAAGAGCTACAAAAACTCGATCTGCAGATCAACCACGAGAAAACAAAGATAGTAGATCTAAGCAAAGGCGAAAGCTTCGGCTTCTTAGGCTTCGATGTGAGACTAGTAAAGTCACTCAGCGGCAAGATAAGGCCACAGACAACTCCAAAGAAAGGAGCCCGTGACAAGCTCGTGACAAAAATAAGAGACATATGCAAGCGATACATGTCACAACCTGTACAAAGGATAATAGAGCTAATGAACCCGATAATAAGGGGATGGGCAAACTACTTTAGGACGGGGAACTCCGGAAGATGCTTCAAGAACGTAAGGCGATGGATAGAAAACAAAGTGAGAAGGCACCTAGCGAAAGCAAGAGGCCAAAAGGGGTTCGGCTGGAAGAGATGGAGTAACGACCTGATATACAAGACACTCAAACTATATAATGACTACGAGATAAGGTACTATCAAGGACCGAAAGTGGAACCAGCATGATGAGTCACATAAACCCTAATGCGAAAAGAACAGGAGAGCCCACTGCACTAAATCTGCATGGTGGGTTCGATGTGGCGGGAACTGGAAACATGGCGAAAAAAAAACAATCTCTTCGCTAATGCGCCAGTTCTCGACCCTACTTCAAGTAATCGACAGCTTAGATGTATCTATGGTTTTTTGAATCTTTCTAACGGCAAAGAGCATGCTTTCAAAGCAATAGGGGCTAATTCAGATGAAACTTGCAAAGTGTTGAATTCAATCGGAAATGAGTACAAAAATTATAAAATTGTTATTATATGGGATAATGCTATATGGCATAAATCCTCAAAAATTAAATCATTTTTAGCTGAAACCAAGCATAAATTTCATCTTATTCAGTTTCCACCTTGCGCACCTGACCTTAACCCTCAGGAGCACGTTTGGAAGTCAGGTCGCTCTAATGTATCACGTAACCGATTTATTGATAATATCGATATAGCAACCGATGAGTTTGTTGGTTTTTTAAATGAGCAAATTTTTGACTATAAGTTTTTGGCCCATTAGTCTGTTTCTAAAATGTTTGCTCTATATCCATATAGAGGATCTTATTTTCACTATACAAAGCTTTACCTCTATAGAAGTT
The DNA here is from genome assembly GCA_963848965.1 of uncultured bacterium. Lineage (GTDB taxonomy): Bacteria > Babelota > Babeliae > Babelales > Babelaceae > CAWKFG01. The sequence goes on along the minus strand of CAWKFG010000004.1, from coordinate 127,933 downwards.
GTTTCTTATTTATAGAAGTTGTTTCTTATTTATAAGTCATAATAACCTTTAATACTTTATTTTTTTATTATATTTTGTAAACTAATTAATAATATTTTATATGAGTGGGGCTCTGTGAAAAGACTAAAGTTACTTTTATGTGTTTATGCCTATTCTGTGTTTTTACCTCTCTTTGGTATGAACGCATCAGAACTATCTACAGAAGAGGGTATTACTTTTGTTTGTAGTGATGATAAACATGTAACTTTAAATAAAAGAGCATTACGTATATTGAGTATCTTTTCTAAGACAATTAAGCATCTTGTGCTTGGTGGATTTAAAGAGGCTCAAGAATCTCGTATTAAGCTTCCTTCTGTTAATAGTACTGTTTTTGGAACTCTTTTTCGCTTAGTTTTTTCAGTTGCCCAGCTGTATAAACAGGTGCCTATAGAGTCTTTGCCAGCTCTTATAGTAGACGAATTTGAATCTCTTGTTACTATGCTTGTTAACAAATTAGAGGGTACTGCAATAAAAGGTAAGTGTCTTAATAAAAAAATAGTAGAACTCTATCAGCGCTTAGCGCAAAAGCAATTTCAGGAGCTTGCTCTGCCATTATTAATAGCAGCTGATTTTTTTGATGTCCCTTTATTGGTAGAAGCCTTGTGTAGATATATAGCAAAAAATTTAACAGACAAAGATTTTCTCAAGATACCTAATGGTTTTGCTATATCAGAAGAGCTTTCTCGCAAGATTGCTTCTCTCTTTTATCTCTATAATTCTTCTTTACAGATAATATCGCACAATACATTCCAGTTGAGGAATCCAACGCATACTCTCTCTTTAGATTGTTACAAAGACAAAAAATATGATGAGGTAAGACTAGAAGAGGGGATGTTAGCAGATACCACTTTTTTAGCAGCGGTTGAAACAGTTCAGCAATCAGAAAACGTACGGCGCGCGGAAAATGTATGGCGCTATATTACCTGTGACCTGAAGGGTAAGAAACAGGCAGTCTTATTTCAGCAGCTACATGCAAAAAGGGCATTTGTTAGACATAGTGATCTTTGTTTCGAGAGTTCTCAAGCACTAGTTATTCTTCAACCTGCAACATATAATTATGCAACAGAAGATGGACGTCTTGTAGTATGGAATACAAGTACAGGAAAACAACTGCTCGTTATTGAAAATAATTCATACCATTGTGCTTACTTTCTCTCAAATATCGCGTTACTTGCTGTTAATCCTCATAATGCTTGTGTAATCACTGTACCAACAGGTGAAGCAGTACGTGTGTTTAATTTTACGTTATCTGAAAAAGAGCAAGCAAATACAATACGTTGTTATTATGACTTTAATAGGCGCCATAATATTCTTGCTGTCATGTTTCCTGAACACATAGAAGTCTGGGATGTAAAACAAGAAAAGCAACTATGTTTTCTAGAGCATAAGATACCATATTATATTTACGAGAATCATTTAGGTATTGTTTTGAGCCCTTGTGGAACAAAACTCCTTTTTGGTACTTCAAACTCAGATCTAAGAGATACGCATGGCAGCTGTTGTGTTGCTCTCTGGGATATTCTTACAAGCAAACAGATAGCATATTTTGAGCAATGTTTTGCATCGTGTACTGCAGATAGCCCTTACTTTTTATTGTCTCATACAGTATCTGATGATTATAAAGTAGATAGTCTTTATGCGTTCAATGGTAATAAGATAAAGTGTATAACAAAACCTAATGGTGAATGTATTACGTCTAAATATCCTCCGCTTTTGACTGCAGATGGTACCTATTTTTTATTATTAGAGCCGCATTTTATGGGGAAATGGATGAAACATAAAGATTCAGAAGAACTTGATGCTACGTTGTATACTATAGATGGTCATCCAACAATAGGTATACTAGATCCAACTCCTCATTCATTTGAAAGTACGGTGCGACGTATAAAGGTTTATTCTAACCAACATTCCATTCTCTATGTTCTCTCCGATAAAAATAAAGTTCACTTCCATTATATACCAAGAGGATTTAAACCAGCATCATGGCAACAAATGACAGTATTGATTTACTTGCATTGTATTTCTCTAGAAGGTAACTTTCTTGATCTTTCTTCTTTAACTAAAGAAGAGTATGTCCAAAAATCTCAGCAGGAAACACTCAATACCTCCTGTTTGTATTCTTTGCTAAAACTTTTTATGAGTTTTAATAAGCCTCTATTACGTGAGCTTATTGAGCGCTATACTGTTAAACTGCCGCAATGGGTACTTAAAGAGCTTGAGTAATGTGCCATAGTAAGTGCAATTGCATGAGCCCAGGACCCTAGATTTCTGTATAACTTCAAACTGGGGTACGTAAGCAATGCTTCTAGATTAGTTAGATTTTCTATGATAAAACTAGTATGAATAATAAAACGTATACTGGATAAAGTATCTTAGCTGAGTAATTCTATGATTATTGATTCGATTAAACATCCTCTTATTGTGCTTGCTCGTGAGCTTTCTTCGGGAGCTGGAAGAATGCTTCATAAAAAAGTTTTACTATTAGAAGCTCGTATAATTGAGCTTGCAAGGATTGCAGGTGCTCATTTTGATTACGTGTTGTATGCTCCTCAAGAAGGAGAGTCTCCCTTTATTGCAGAGCTTATGCAAGAAAACATTCCTTGTCATGCAGTAACAGAAGGTATACTTAAAAAGGTGAGTGATACTTCCTATCTTGTATCGTGTATAGCAGTGGCATCGATAACAAATATTAATACTTATGGAACTATGGGTCCTTTTGCTCTATTGCTAGATAGGGTACTTGATCATGGTAATATTGGAACTATTATGCGAACAGCTGCAGCTTTTAATATCTATGATATTGTGACAACTCATAAAGATTTTGATCCTTATTATAAAAAAGTTATTGAGGCTTCGCGAGCCTATGTATTTAAAATGAAATTTACGCTTTGTGATTCTGTTCAAGAGGCTGTAGCGTATCTGCGCGCTCAGAATTTTTATATAGTTGCCACAAGTCCCGAAGCTCCAACAATTCAATCACAATGTATACTCCCTCAAAGACCGCTTGCACTTGTCGTAGGCAATGAAACTGAAGGAGTTTCTCCAGAACTCATGAATGAAGCTGATATGACTATTCAGGTTCCTATGGGAGGCCTTGTAGAATCGCTCAATGTTGGAGTATTTACAGGCATTAGCCTCTATGAGTTAAAATTAAAGCATGTGCTCACTATGCTTACTCACTACATTCAAAGTGCATTTATGCGAGAGCTTGGAGTAACGCTTCATTTAGTAAGAAGTGTCTTTGACCATCATTTAAAGAAAGTTTCTCCACTTACTAGTACACAACTTATAGTACTTATGATGCTTACGTGTGATCGAAAAGAGAGCATAACTACATTAAGTAAAGAGTTTGGTACTACACGAGAGCATATGAACAAAGTTGCAGAACCTCTTATAGGCTCTGGTTATGTAACTCAACAGCAGGATGTGCTTGAAATAACTGTGCAAGGTGAACAAATGCTTAGCCATCTCTGGCCTATTCATGAAGTTGTAGAGAACAAAGTACTTCAAAACGTTACAGAAGAAGAGCGAAAACAAGTACTATATGTACTGAAAAAGCTACAAGATAATGCTCAAAGGTTGCTTTGAGCTATTTCTTTTGCTGTTGTGCTTTACTCATATAAGCTTTTATGAGTTTAACTGCATCTTTATTACTCCACATTTGTGCTAATTTAAGAGCATTATATCCAGATCCAGGTCTCATTTCGTATGCTACATTAATTCCTGGTACAGCAAGAAGCATCTCTATAATCTCTTTTTTGTTCTGTTTAGTGCTAGCACTCTCTTTCAAGGGTTCTGTAATGCTATAATTGCCTGCCTGACTTTGTTCATTAGGTTGAACAAATGAGCCTCCAGGTGAACAAGCTGCTATAAGAGGAGATATTCGTTGAACATAAGATACAGTATTAACGTCAGCATTATGTTCAAGAAGAACTTTTACGAGTTCTTTATGACCCATATTACATGCTTCCAAAAGAGCAGTAGAGCCTTCTTTATCTTGATGATTAACATCTGCTTTAGCATTAAGTAGAAGCTGCGCGGCTTGAGCACAATTATTGCGTACTGCTGCAAAAAGCGGAGTATGCCCTAAAGTACCTTCTTTATTAGGATTAGCTCCATGTTCAAGCAAAAGCTTAATTATATTTACTGTTTCTGGTCTTATGTGTGTTATAGCAGCAGCAAGCGCAGTTTCTCCGTAATGGTTTTGTATATTAGGGTCTGCACCTGCATCAAGCAGCATTTTTACTAGTGTAAGAGAGCCCTTGTTACTTGCAATTGCTAGTGCTGTAAGACCTGTGGAATTTTGTTTATTGACATCAGCATTATGTGCAATAAGAAGTCGTGCTATTTGTGCATCTTTTGTAGCGCAAACCTTTATAAGAGCGCTGTCTCCTCTTTGGGGTGCTTGATTTACATCAATGTTATGCTCAAGAAGAAGTTTTACCATATCTATGTTGCCAGATTCACAAGCAAGAGGAAGTGGCGCTGTCGATATATATTCCTTTTTATTGACAGAAGCGCCAGCCTTAATAAGCATTTTTGCAATATCATAATGACCTTTTCTGATGGCAGCCATCAAAGGAGAAGCCCCTTCGGTACTATAAGCATTAACATCTGCTTTATGGTCTATAAGAAGTTGTACAAGCTCTGCATTAGGCTTATTTTGAAGACACGCAGCTAAAAGAGGAGTATTGCCCTTGTTGTCTGTATGATTTATGTTTTCTGTATAATTAAGCAAGAATGTAATAAGGTTATTATCTACGCCCTGAAGTATTGCATGTAAGAGTAACGAAGTGCCGTTGTTATAGCCTACGATAATAGTATCTACTTTCGGTTTTATTATCGTAATAAGTTTTTTCATATCCTCAAATTTACTTTCTAGGTAAAAGTGTACAATTAATGGTAAGAAATCATGTAATTTAAGAGCCATGTCAAATGTGGTATGAGGCCGATGGCGCTGAAGATGGGCCTCCTCGATGCCCTGTCTACAGAAAGCAACTATATTTGAGAAATACGCTGGTATAGTAAAAAAAAGCTGATCAAGATACCTATTCATTGTTATTACAGGGCCTTCTTTACCATTGTGCACGGCATGCGTAAGAAAAACAGAGAGCATAGCTCTGTCTAAACGATCTGCTGCGTAAACAAGAGGATTAAATGGCATATTGTGTATAAGATCGTCTATGGTAAGAGCTGCTTTTCTTAAAAAATATTTCAGCACTTTTGAATCATTTTTCTGTATGAGAAGACTCGCAATATGTGCTTTTAGTTTACAAGAAAGCTGATTAAAGTGCACTTTTTTATCAATTTCGTCTAACATAACAACAATAGCTTCTTCGGTTGCATCAAATACGGGTGCTAGATGCGCCATAAGCTCTTGAGCCCCATATGTTTCGAGCAGTTTTTGTACACTACTTGAGATGCTTTTAGTAAGGGTGAATACTTGTTTGCCTGTTTGGTTACGGATAAATGCTGAAGCTCCTTGAGCAAAAAGCTTTTCTACAAGCGAAGCATTATTGTTTTTTACAGCATACATAAGGGCAGTCATTCCTGTTTTATCTTGTGCATTAATAAGAAGGCCGGGTTTAGCAAAAAGAGCATCAAGGGCCTCTCTATTATTACGCTCAATTGCAACCATTACTGCTGTTATACCTTTAGAAGTCGTACTATTGATGTTGGTGATTTTATCTCTTTCAATGGTATCGACATCATTATAATAGGCTGCAATCATTAAAGATGAATAACCTTGTCGTTGTAGCTCTTCGATTTTGCTTTTACGTTCTTGTAAAAGTCTAACTTTTTGCTTTTCTTGCTCTTCACGCTCTTCTTGAGTACAAAGCGTTTGTATTTCTTTTAAAGCACTACTACCTGCAGGGGCATAGTTTATAGCAGTTTTGCCTGAATTATCTTGCTCATGAAGCTGTAATCCTTTTCTATAAAGAGCAGTAATAAGTGAAGGATGATCTGCTTGAGCTGCAATCATAAGAGCATTCTGTCCTTTACCATTTTTATATGGTAAGACAGATGGATAAACAGCAAGAAGCTTTTCAATAAGAGAGCCTGCATTGTGACGTACTGCTTCTAAAAGGAATTCGCCAGCTTGAGTATGAGAAAATGGTACAATACGCTGTTCTACAAATTTTAAGAGATAGTTATGATAATCTTGTGCTTGGAGTGCTTTTGTAAGAACAGAGGGATGATTGGTACTTAAGAATGCAAGGAGAGTGCTATAGTTACATTTTTGTTCTTTGTAGTGAGCTTCTAAGAGTTTTAGAAACCACTCTTCAGCGAGCTCTTTCTTTAAAGACATGTGCTGTATAAGCGTTGAAAAAATGCTTACATTATGAGTAAAAGTAAGACTCAATGCTTCGTGATAGGTTTCTGGCTTTAGAAAGTCTTTGAGCTTTACAAGAAGTTGTTCTATAACTTTGCCTTTATTCTCTTTTACTGCAAATAAAAACATTTTATTGAGGAGTTCTTGGTCTATAGAAGGTAGTAGTTTTAACGATGAAGAAGAAAGCATATCTTTAATAATCTCTGATTTTATTGCCTGCAAAGATTCCCGTTGCTTTTTTTGTTGTTCTTTACGTTCTGCTACCATCTTCCTTTCGTTCTCTTTCTGATCTATAAGAGAAATTATTTCTTGAAAATGAGTGTTAACAGCTAGCGTATAGGCAGTTTCTTCTCGCTGGTTTTTAACAGTCCTGTAATCTGCTTGGTTTTGTAGCAGATATTTTGCAAGAATAGTATTATGATGAGCTATAGCATGCATAAGAGCAGTAGAACCATCGTTATCTTGCGCATTTATAGTGCCACCTTTTTTTATTAAAGCTTCAATAAATGGTATACATGCTTGAGTTTCTTGTCGAGTAAGATGATGATGCGTAACTGCATGTATAAGAGGAGTGTAGCCAGAGGTATCAGTGCTGGTAACTTCAGCGCCAAGATAAAGCAGTAACTCAGCGATATCGTACTGCTTTCTTTGTAATGCGCGAATGAGGGGGGTTACTCCTTGATTATTAGCTTTATTAATGATAACTTGTCGTGCTAGTCCTAATACGGCTTCATAAATCCCAGAATCAATAGCATAGTGCAAGGCTGTATTACCAAGTATATCTTGGACTTCTATAGTTGCTTCTTGCTCTAGCAATAGGGTAATAAGATCACAGTTGCCAGCTTGAGCTGCAAGCATTAAAGGAGTTTGTCCTTTTTCATTTTTGGCATGTATATCAGATTCTTCAAGTAATGCTAAAACTGAAAAAAGTGAGTGCGATGGTGTTAAAAGAGCTTCAAGTAAATTTGAAGTACTTTTAGGTGCGGTGCTCTTAGCAATAGAATATGCTGCTTTTTGCTGTACTGCTAACGTCTCTAAATTGCTTAAAACTACTCTTTTTGTTTCTTTTAAAATAGGGTAAATAGTAAGAATATGCGCAGGTAGAGAAGCATGAAGAGCTACTTTAAGAGGAATCTGCAGAGTATCTGTTGAAGAAGGTTTAATAATAAGAGAATAAGTGTGTTCTGTTTCTTGTGCTCTCTTGCTTTGGCAAACTCCTTCTTGTGCTAATTCTTGTATATAGGTAGCAACTTGACTTAAGGTCCATGAGGAAGGAAAGAAACTTTTTGGCTGCTGATATACTTTTCCTTGATAGATTATATAGCCAGTATGAAATTGTTTAATATCATCATAAGTAAAGATCCAGAATCGACTATTAATTTTAATAAGAGTTCCATCAAACATATGCTCTATGTAAGGATTAAGATGTCCATAGTAATGAAACCCTGATATTTTATCTATTCCGTTAAGAGATACTTTTTGATAGGTAGTAATATGCTTAAGCACATCTTTTAGAGGTACTATATGATGATAACTCTCTATAGTAAGCGGAATAAGTGCATCAAAGATACTTGTTTCTGGTGCTTGCATAGAGAATAAAAAAGAGCTTGTAAAGCTCACATATAAACATATTACAAAATGGTAAAAAAAGCGTTGCATGGTCATTGATATCGTATACGTAAAGAATGGTTATATTTTTTAATTCTTAGTATAGTCATTATTTAAAGTTTGTCAATTTATGTCGATCCTGATTTGATATTTGGCAATCAGTTTTACCTTTTGAACCTGTAGTAACGTGCTATTGTTTATAGTGATACTCTATGCTTCTATTTTGTGCTTAGCAAAAACGGTGATATATGGTACAATAAAAAAAATAACCATGCACACAGATAGTATAAAATTATGAGTTCAGATAAATTAAATCTTTCTCCGCTTATGCGACAATATCACGAGATTAAGCAAAGACATCCAGATACACTTTTGCTTTTTCAAGTAGGAGACTTTTATGAACTGTTCTTTGAAGATGCGCAAAAAGCGTCTTCATTTTTAGGTATTACGCTTACTCAACGAGGAACTACGCCCCAAGGGCAGCCAATTCCATTGTGCGGTGTTCCCGTGCATGTTCTTGATCATTATCTTACAAAGCTTGTCAAAGGCGGCTTTAAAGTAGCAATCTGTGACCAACTTGAGCCTGCAAAAGCGGGCAAGGTTGTTGAGCGTGGTGTAACACAAGTGTTAACGCCTGGAACTCTTACTGATATTAAACTTTTAGATGAGAAATCAGCATCTTATTTATGTGCATTCTTTCCTACAGAACATAAGTGGGCATTGCTTTTTGCAGAATTGCTTACAGGGCAGCTTTTTGTAACATCTTTACGTGATACTTCACTTTCATTGTTGGAAGCAGAGTTAAGTAGATTTATGCCAGACGAAGTTATTCTTCCTGATACAAAGGCAGGACATAGCTTTGCATTACATCTTCAGCGTCATGGTTTTGCATTGTCTTTAGAAAAGTTTAATCCTCATGGAGATAATTCTTTAGATCATGCATTTGCATGGTTTAAAGAGCAGTTTCCACAATCACCACTTGTTGTTGATTCTTCAGATGCAGTAGGCTTTGGTATTACTATGCTGTATACCTATCTTAAGCGCAATAATGATCGCGGTCTTATGCATCTTAAGCAGCTTTTTGCTTATCAACAAGAAGATTTTCTTATGCTTGATGCTGCTACTCAACGTAATTTAGAGCTTGTGAAAAATAGCCAAGATGGTAGTGCTTCACATACGCTTTTTGCTGTTTTAGACAAAGCAGTAACGTCTATGGGTTCTCGTACTGTAAAAAAATGGATTTTGCGACCATTGATAAAACAGGAACTTATTGAGCAGCGTCTCGATGCTGTAGAAACTTTGGTAAAAGATATAGGATTACAAGAACAACTACGGAAAGTTATTCAAGAAATAGGTGATATAGAACGTGTTGTAGGGCGTATCGCATTACGTAGAGCAACCGTTCATGATTATCTTTCTCTATTGCGAGCGCTTACGGTGGTGCCTGAAGTAGCGCAGCTTCTTGATGCACAGCCTACTAGTTCATTACTTGGTATTGTACGATCTAAAATAGCAGACTTTAAAGAGCTGTGTGATTTTTTACAGGTCTCAATTAATGATGATACAACAAAAGAGTGGCTTGTTAAAACTGGCTATAATGGTGAGCTTGATAGACTCAGAAAGCTTGTTGAAGAAGGTGCTCAAGCAGTTGTTATGTTAGAAAGGAAAGAGCAAGAAGCAACAGGCATCAATTCTCTTAAAATTAAGTTTAATGGTGCTCATGGCTATGGTATAGAAGTTACTAAGGCAAATTTGCATCTGGTACCAGCACATTATATGCGTACCCAAACATTAGTAAATCGAGAGCGATTTACCACGCAGGAGCTTCGTGATCTTGAATATGACCTTATGAGAGCGCGCACTGAAATTACTGAAATTGAAAAAGACGTTTTCGAGACAATCAAACAGAAAGTAGAATCTTTTGTAGGTATATTAAAACGGCTTTCTCAAGCTCTTTCTTATATAGATGCACTTGCTGCGTTAGCACATGTCTCTTACTCTCAAGGGTATACACGACCAACATTCAATGATCGTAATGAGTTGCTTATAGTAGAAGGAAGACATCCAGTTGTTGAAATAAGGTTGCAAAGTAAATTTGTTCCTAATAATGTTTCACTTTCAGAAAAGGAATCGTTGTGGCTTATTACAGGGCCTAACATGGGTGGTAAATCGACCTTCTTGCGTCAGGTTGCTCTTATTACGCTTATGGCGCATATGGGTGTCTTTGTTCCTGCAAAAAAGGCAGATATCTCTTTGGTCGATAGAATATTTACTCGTATAGGTGCTGCAGATAACGTTGCTGAAGGAAAAAGTACTTTCTTAGTAGAGATGGAAGAAACGGCGCTTATTTGTAATCAAGCTACTCATCAGAGTTTAGTTATTCTTGATGAGGTAGGACGTGGAACAAGTACGTTTGATGGTCTTGCTATTGCGCAAGCAGTTGTTGAGTATATCTATACCAACGTTAAAGCACGATGCCTTTTTGCAACGCATTATCATGAGCTTACAGCATTATCAGAACAGTTTCCTGGCATTGCTTCTTATTATGCAGCGAGTACAAGAACTGCTTCTGGTATTGTTCTTTTACATAGAATTTTACAGGGTACTGCTGACGGAAGTTTTGGTTTAGAAGTTGCTAAAGTAGCACAGTTGCCATCTCACGTTCTTCAGCGTGCACATGAGATTTTAAGTAACTTAAGCCAAGAAGGGCACAATTTTTACCATGTTCCATCTAGTTCATCAGATATTCAAGTTCTTGCAGCTAAATGTAGTGAACTTGAGCAACGTAAGCGCGAGCTTGAAGCTTATATTAGCCAGCGAGAACAAGAATCTGGGCCTGAACGTATGCTTGCAGCAGAGATTGCACAGCTTGATTGTGAACATTTAACTGCTAAACAAGCTCTTGATGTACTTTGGCGGCTCAAAGAATATATAAAAACTAAGACTTAAGAGCAACTCGTAAATAAGGCCACATTCTTTTGTCTTCAGCTCCATCAAGCTTAAAGAGATAGATACCTTTAAGGCCACACTTTTTAGCAAGCGTTATACGATCTTTTATAAACGTGCTATCAGGATAGCATATATACCGTTCTTCACCTTCACAAGGATAGGTAAACGAAAGTTCGCCACCTTCAGTGCGTCGTGGCTTGCGTCTATGCTCTTGAGCTAGTTCAACTGCTCGTATATAGGAAGGACTTTTTGTCTTTCTAAACTCAAGTGTTTTACCGTTCATTGCAATGGCAAATTCAAGGCCGTAAGTTGGAATACCCAGAACGAGTTTGCGTGCAGGAATAAAAGTACGCATATATTTGAGTATCTGCTCGATCCACTGCTTTGATGAGTGTGACAAATAGTATTTGTTTTTTAGGTTTGCTGAATTATAACGATAAGCCTCTCCCCATTCATCATAGGCCATCACAATAACTCTATCGCAACAATGAGAGAGTATTGTTTTATAGCGATGATTAGGTAGATCTCGAGCAGGATTAGTTGCACCACCAAGCGAGTCATGAGCTTCTTTATTACGAATAAGGCTAAATGTTCTATCGCTTGTTCGTCCTTCAATAGTAAAATGGAGCTCTAAACCTTTAGCATGGAGTCTTCTAGAAAGCTCTTGTACAAAATCAAGAAACGCATTCCTGTCCTGTCCGCTGACTCGTTCATAGTTAAGGTTAACTCCTTTAAACTTTTTTGCCGTAATTTTTTCTAGTATATGGTTTATATGAGCTTGACGAGCAGCTTTATTTGATAGAATTGCGTGCATTGCTTCTGTATCTTTCCAAAAAATAGAAGGAATAAGCTTAAGTTTTTTTTGTCTACAGTGCTCAAAAAACTCGTCCCACTCTTTTTGCTTTCGTGCAAAGGGATCTGTAATCATACCCTTTTTATCAACTTCGTATGAAAATGGACTAAGCTCGTTTAAATATGAGATATGGCTTTTAACTGATTGAATTCCATCAGCTGCTCTCCAGTAAGGAATCCATCCTCCTACAATAAAACTTTCTTTTGCTTCTATTACACAAATGACTAACGTGCACGTTAGTGCACACACATACTTCAGTACCATCATTTCCCCCCTCATTATAATAAACCTCCAGGTACTCCAGAGGCTAACGTATATTTATTTTAAATAATTTGAAATTATTTTTTCAATAGTTTGCTTTTTTCTTAAGACGCTTTTCTAGTGTACTATAAGTTATTTCTGTTGTAACCAGTTGTTTTTATAGCTCTTTTTGCTATCGTTAAGGTATCATTTAGAACAGTAGTGTACATTTTTGTTTGGAGGAATATATGCAAAAGCTAGTATTGAGTATACTTATGAGTCTATTTGTTGCAAGTGCTATACAAGACATTAAAGCAGATGGACACTTTCTTGCAGGAGCCTACAGTGGTTATACAGGAGATTTTACGATTCCTTTCTTGTGTTATACTTATACCAATCTTTATGCTCGCTTAAGGCATGGAGAAGTATGTCATACACAAGATAACCTTATGTCTTTTGGAAAAGGAGCTCTTGTCGGTTCTGGTCTCTATCTTTTAAAAAGAATAACAACTGCTATAGGCCGTAACTGTGCTACAGAGCAGGAAAAAAAATTAGAGAAATACTCTTTTAGAATTATTCTTCTTAAGAAATTAGCACAAGTTCTAAATCGTGGAGAAAAAGACAAGCAAAAAGATGAAATAAGTGAATATTCTTTTCCTCAAGTATCGAGTGCTAAGGAAGCAGAGAAAGCTACTTAATCACATCTTTTCAGGGGAGCTTATCCCTAAAAGGTCAAAGCACGTTTTGAGTGTTTGTTGTACCAGCGATATAACAAACAGGCGCCCTCTACTTTGTTCTAGATTGTTTTTATCAATAACTTTATGTGCATTATAATAGCTATGAAATGCTTGAGCAAGCTCAATAACATAATAAGCAAGCAAGTGCGTTTGATAGTTATGCGAAATAGATGCTAAGAGGTCTTTAAGAGTAGCTATCTTTTTAATGAGTGTCTTTTCCGCATCCGTAATATACTTACTATCGGCAGGGGTTATGTTACTCAGCTGTTGTACAAACTCTTCGTGCTGAGCTTTTTCAAGTATGCTCTTAATTCGTACATATGCATATTGAATATAATAGACAGGATTTTCATCTGTTTGCTTGAGAGCAAGATCTATATCAAACTCTAAGTGCGCATCTGCTTTTTTGTTAAGGTAAAAGAATCGTGCAACATCTACGCCTACTTCATCAATAACATCGTTAAGCGTAACAATTCGTCCTGCACGTTTTGACATACGTAAAGCAGTACCACTTTCTTTTATAGTTACTAATTGATAAAGGATAACGTCTAATCGATCTGGATCATAGCCAAGAGCAGACATGACTGCTTTCAAGCGGGTAACGTAGCTATGATGGTCTTGTCCTAAGATCATGATGAGCTTATCAAAGCCCCGTTGCATTTTATTCTGTAGATAGGCTATATCTGCTGCTACATAAGTAAACTCACCTGTATTCTTTTTGATAACACGATCTTTATCATCACCAAATGCAGTAGATTTAAACCAAAGAGCTTTATCATGCTCGTAGATATAGCCTCTTTCTATAAGAAAAGCAATTGCATGAGCTATTGCATCATTCTTGTGAAGTTGAGATTCAGAGAACCAAACGTCAAATGAGATACCATATTTTTTAAGTGTATTTTCTATTGCTTTAAGAAGATGTGTATGTGCGTAGGTTATATAAAACTCAGCAGACTGTTTTGAAAGGGCATCGCCATATTCTTTACGTGCTTGTTCTGCAAGTTCAATAAGATATTCACCGTGATAGCCTTCTTCAGAAATTTGTACTGGAAATCCTGCAAGCTGTTCACACCGTATTTTAAATGACTCTCCTAGTTTTTGCATTTGGGAGCCTGCATCATTAATGTAAAATTCTTTTGTTACAGAGTTACCTAAAAATCTTAATATATTACCGAGAACATCTCCTATAATGCCACCTCGTCCGTGGCCAAGATGTAATGGTCCTGTAGGATTAGCGCTTACAAATTCTACTGAATAATTGTGATGTGGTGCAGTACTAGGAAGTTTGAAGAATGAGTCTTTTTCAGCTCCTAACTGCTGCGCTAAAAGTTGTACTGCTTCATGAGTAAGATAGATGTTAATAAAACCTGCTCCTGCTACTTCTAACTTTTGGATATACTGATTTTGTATACCTTTGGTAATAGAAGCGGCTATCTCTTGAGGGTTCTTTTTAAGCTCTTTAGCTAAGATAAAAGGGATATTGGTACTTATATCACCAAACTGCTCTTTGACACTACTTGTATTGAGATTAAAAACAAACAGAGGAAGCTTTGTAAGATCTACAGAAAACTGTTTTTGAACAAAATCGGTAAAACTTTTTTGAATGTGTTCAATACTATTCATGATGCCTCCTGAAGCTGCAGTATATTTTTATCGTATTTCAAGAATACCACACTCTGGAAGCTCTGTGAATTATATAGTGGTTAATACATGGTTGACTTTTAGAAGAAGCTCTAAAAAAGTCGATTTTGGTAGCGCTAAAAATGTTTTTTTAAGTATAAATTATTGAAAATGTTGTTTTGAAGAGGGTTTTAAGCGAAAAATACTGTTTTTAATTGAATGTTGTGCTTAATACGTGATACTATTACTTTAATAAATTAAATAACAATTACAATAAAGGAGTATGCTATGAAGATTATGCTTTTATTTGCATTATTTTTAACTACCGCACTTTTTGGTGCTGGATCTGAACCTGGTCCTGAGGTTATATCAATACGATATCCTGGAGGAGCAAGGCGAACTATTATACCACAAGAAGGAATGACTACTAGTTTTAGAGGAGATGTAACTGGGCGGCCTCGAGTTATTTCAGTAGTACAAGAGTCTGGCTCTGGTCCAGAGATGCCTATAGCAGTTGGTACAGTGGTACAACCTGGGCAAGGTCCTGCTACACAAATTGGTAGACCATAAATAAAAGGGCTCAATTGAGCCCTTGCGGCTATTTAGCAATTCCATATCTAGTCTTCTCCTTTACAACTTCAATTGTAGAACTTTCGCGCAAAATATATAGTAATACCTGTATCTGAGCTCCTACTTCTTAAAGAGAAGAATTATAAATCTCTTCAGTAATATACAAGATGAACAAATAGTTTTGGTTGACATTCTCAAAGCCAGGAAGTAATTTTGATCTTCAATACTAGAGCCGCTCTTTAAAAAAAGGAGATCAATGAATTATTTCATCATGCAAAGAATAATTATATGCTATTCTCTGTTACATATTTTTCAGGTTATTGCTCATGAAGGTGAGAATGGTAATTGTATAATAGATTCTTCAGGAAATACTACGTGTGCAGCACGCATTTTTATGCCACGAACATTAGAAGAATTACAAGCTACAGTACGTACTGCTATAACTGATGGAAAGAAAATACGACCTTTTGGAGGATTACATTCTGTTATTGCAGGGTTTCCAGGAGAGGGTGAACCAGGTGGCGGAGATGTAGAAGTAGGAGAGGATAATTATCTTATTAGCATGCGCGGTTTAGATAAGATATTAGAAATAGATCTTCATAAAATGACGGTAAAAGCGCAAGGGGGCGTAAGTCTTTATAACTTATCTCGAGAACTTGCAAAGCATGGCTTGGAATTAATAGATCAGCCAGGTGCATATGAAATTACTGTTGGCGGTATGTTGGCTAATGCTGTTCATGGTAGTGGGCGTCATGGCAGTTATGCAGATGCAGCGCTTGAGATTCAATTTGTTGATGGGCGAGGTAATTTGCAAATTGTGTCATCATCATCTCATCCTGAATGGCTTCCTGCAGCACGTGTGAGCTTAGGAGTGCTTGGTGTTATTTATGCTGCTACATTACAGTGCTTTCCTGCTACTAAGCGCGATGTTGTTGCTGAAGTAGTTCCGCTTGCTACTGTAGTTCCTAAAATTGATAGATTGCTTGCAACTCAAGAGCATTTTCAATTATTGCTAGATCCGGTAAGTGAATCAACACTAGTACAGACTTTTAATGTAACTAATGCTCCAGTAACAAATAATAGCACACGTAATTTTGCACGCTATCTTGCAAACTCTGCTGCTGTAGGAGAAGTAAATGCTATTGTAAACCCGCTATTACCTGTTTCTGCATATGCAGCTATTAACGAAGCTATTATTGCAGGAGGAATTGCTTCTGGTGTAGTTGAATTCTTTTATAAGTCAGTTTCCTTCTTTCATGAAAGTGCTGTAAGCCGTGCTCGTATTAATGAGCTTTCTGTGCGAGCAGAGTTTGTTCGTCAAGCACTTGCTGATTTTGTAAAGCTTGTCCAAGACTATAAAGCACGAGGTATTGAGTTTATAGCAACCTCTGAAGTACGTTTTGTTTCTGATGCAAACTTTTCATATTTAAGTCCGACAAATAGACCTTCATGGCTTATTGGATTCATTATTATCTTCCCAGATAAATCTGAACAAGCTACAAATATTTTGCGAGATTTTAATGATATCTTGCTTAAATATGAAGGACGTCCTTCATGGGGTAATAATCCAGAGTTTTTAACAGTCGAAAAAACTATTAGACTGTACGGCAAACAAAATGTTGATGCATTTAATGCAGTACGTCGAATCTTTGATCCAAATGGTATCTTTTATACTCCGTATTTTGAACAACGTTTGGGTGCACAGTAAAAATTATAAGCTATAAGGACCTTATGAAAAGATTAACTCTACAATTTCTTGGGCTTGCATTATTAGTATTCTCGCCCTTATTCATCAATGCAAAAAGTTGTAAATCGTGCCCTAAAGGCGTAAAAAAAAGCGTAGTTCGACAAACTCAATCAGGAAGCTTGCTTGTCTATGATGGATTTGCGCCTACTACAAATGTAGGACCATCTCCGACAAATCAGGAATCAGCAGAAGATCCATTTAGATATTTTGAAGTATATCTTCCTCGAGGATATAATGACGCTGGTAATACAGAGCAATATCCAGTGATCTATTTTCTTCATGGCTTTGGTCAGAATTTCTCAAGTTATGCAAGTATTTTTCCCGTTGTTGACTTGTTAATTGAAACAGGGCAGTTGCCGCCAGTCATTATAGTCAAACCTGATGGAAGCTTAAGTAATGGATATCTTGGAAGCTTTTTCGTAAATTCAGAGCTTAATGGTAACTTTGAAGACTATATTGTTAATGAGCTTCGTACTTTTGTTAATGAGCATTATAGAACAAGAACTGATGCGGCTTCAACACAAATCGCTGGGCATTCAATGGGTGCTTATGCAGCATTTCTCCTTACTATAAAGCATCCAGATGTATACGGAGCAGTGGCAGCTCATAGTCCTTCGACTATTATTGCAATGGCACCTCAGGTATTTAATCCTGATTTTTACAATAAAGTATTGCTTGAAATTCCAGGTGCAGGTCCAGGAGCAGGAAAGGTAGTGCCAACTAATGGTCCGAATACTTATCAGCTTTTTGCGCTTTCTGCTGCTTTGAGTCCTAATGTAGAAAAAGAACCATTTAAAGTTGATTTGCCTATCCTTGTTAATGAGGATTTTTCTCCTGTGATTACTAATGGTAAGCTTACTCCAAATAGGAGTGTTCTTCAAAGGTGGTTACGTAATGATCCTTATACTCTCGTTCAAAAGAGCAGATCTGTACAAGAGCAACTACGTTCTAAATGTCTTTATCTTGATAGTGGAGCAAATGAGCCGTTTATTGATACAACTGGCGCTAAGCTCTTTGCGCAGTTGCTTGAAAGCTTAAAGATACCGCTTAACTTTCAAACAGTTCTAGGGGCAACGTTCCCTCAATCAGAAATTTTTACTCCTTCTAATGATATTCAGTCAGCACTCGTATTTCCAGTGTTAGAAGCTACAGCAGAAATTTTAGAGTCGGATGAAGAAGCTCGTCCAAAAACATTTTTAGATTTAGCAATACGAGCTATTAATGCAGATCCTGTTGCTGTCAATCAAATCTCGCTTGCTAACTTTGGACCATTTTTAAGCATTGTGTGTAAGATTCCATTAACACCGCAAGGGCCATTTCAAACATTTGGAGATATTCTTATAAGTCCTCAATTTCAGGATTGCTTACGAGGGCAGGGTATAGATCCAGAAGAGTTCATTGAAGAATATTTTGAAGTGTTTAGCTTTATTAATATTTATCCACCTTTCTTTGGTATTGATACTGATGGTTTTGCGCGAATTTGCAACAATGCTTTTTCAGTTGCTTTACAAGGCAAATTCTGTCCAGTTCAACTTTTTTGCCGGCCTGAATGTAGTTAACCTTTTATCAAGGGCTCCTTAGGGGGCCTTTTTTTATTATTAGCTTTATATAGTAGCAACTATTCTTTTTACTACTAGAACTTGCTGAAAATAGTGCATTTTAGAGCACTTTTCAAGAAAAAAATGTCTGTTTTTATTGAATGATTTGATAAATACACGGTACTCTTACAATAATGAAAATAATAATCTTAACAAAGGAGTATATGATGAAGATCATGCTTTTAATCTCAATGTTTTTTACAGCAGGTTTGTTTGGTGGTGGAGAACCTGGCCCTACATCAGTATTTATAGCACAACCAGAAGGAGCTCGAGGGGTTATACCGGGTGAAGCGGTAGTGACTACAGGAACTCCAGGAGGCACACCTACCTTCATTGTAGTGACACAAGAACCAGGTGGTGGTACCCTTGCAGAACCATCAGTTGGAACTGTTGTTCAGCCAGGTCAAGGTCGAGGAACTGCTACTCAATTTGGTCAAGGTCAACCATAAATTAAAGGGCCCAAAGAGGCCCTTTACGACACCTTTTTTCTTTATTTTATTAAAGTTTTATAAGCAGGGCTGCTTTAGAGCATCTTGTCATTTTTTTCTATCTGTGTATAATAAGAAGTATAATAGACACTGTTATATTTTCTATTTGAAAGAAAAAATATGAAGGTAGCCGTATTAGTTTCAGGAGGAGTTGATAGCTCTGTTGCTTTGCGTTTATTGCAGGAGCAGGGTTATGCGGTTACTGCCTTTTATTTAAAGATCTGGCTTGAAGATGAACTTTCTTATTTGGGCACCTGTCCTTGGCAAGAAGATCTAGCATATGTAGAAGCAGTATGCAAACAAGCGAATGTTCCTTTAGAGGTAGTTTCCTTTCAAAGAGAATATTGGGATGAAGTGGTTGCCTATACTATTGCAGAAATTAAGGCAGGGCGTACCCCTAACCCTGACATTTTGTGTAATCAACGAGTGAAGTTTGGTGCATTTTTAAAGTATATAGGTGACTCTTTTGATTATGTAGCAACAGGCCATTATGCTCAAGTGAAGCATGCAAGTGACCGCTCTCTGCTTTTTACTGCTCCGGATCCTATAAAAGATCAAACCTATTTTCTATCTCATGTAAACCAAGCGCAGCTTAAGCGCGCTCTCTTTCCTATTGGACATATGAGTAAAAAAGAAGTACGTCAAAAAGCTCTTGCATATAATCTACCCAATAAAGATCGTAAAGATAGCCAGGGTATCTGCTTTTTGGGTAAACTCAAGTTTAGTGACTTTATTCGCCATCATATGGGCGATAAAGAAGGTGATCTTGTTGAATATGAAACGGGTAAAGTGCTAGGAAAGCATAAGGGCTTTTGGTATTACACTGTTGGGCAACGCCAAGGACTTGGTCTTCCTGGAGGGCCATGGTATGTTGTTTCAAAAAATCCAGAAACAAATACCGTGCTCATTTCTCGTGCCTACTATACAGAAGACAAAGTGCGTGATACATTTAACATAATGGCGTGCAATTGGATTGGCGATGTGCCTACATCAGGTAACGAGTACTCTATTAAAGTACGTCATGGCGTTAGATGCCATAAAGGAACAGTGACAAAGCTTGATGATCAGTGCTATATGATCAAGCTGCAGGAACGGGATCAGGGTATTGCTGCTGGTCAATTTGCTGTTATATACGATGGAACACAATGTCTTGGTGGTGGGGTAATTACTCAGTATGATAGAGACAAAAGTAAATAAGAACTTCTTTTTACCTAAAACTATTACGCTTTCAACATGCTTTACGCTTGCTCGTATAGCACTTATTCCTTGTATTGTTTATAGTATGCTGATACACGAGTGGGGTACGGCATTTGTGCTTTTTACTGGTGCTGCAATTACCGATGTAATAGATGGAGCATTAGCACGATTCTTACAAGAAGAGACTCCACTTGGTGCATACTTAGACCCTATAGCAGATAAATTGCTCTTGGGTTCTTGCTATATTACACTAGCATTCGTTGATTCACCGTTATTTAAGCTCCCTCGTTGGTTCGTTGTAATAGTACTTCTTAAAGAGCTGTTATTAGTTCTAGGAGCAGGCTATGTAAGCTTTGTAAAACATGCAGTTTCTATACGTCCTACGTGGCTTGGAAAATTAGCAGCTGTTGTGCAGGTTTTATTCATGTGGTGGCTCTTTATCTGTGCTTTCTTACATTGGATGCCGGTTACTACTTTTTACGTTTTTTTATATACTATAACTGCGCTTACACTAGGCACTCTCTTTCATTATACGTATATTGGTTATAAAGGATTATTATCATGAAGATACATTATATGCTTAAAGCACTCATGCTTCTTATGCTTGCATTTGCATTTTGGTGTTTTGGAGAAAGCTTTTTAGTGACACCAGCGCAAGAAAAAAGAAAATCATTAAATCAATTGCGTCAAGAAACAGTAGAACTTCTTGCTACGCTTGTGCAGCAGGAAAGTAAAACTATTGAATTGAATGCTCAACTTCAACAAGAACTGTACAGACAAATTGAAGATATAGCGCAAGGAGAAAAAAAGTCATTCTTTTCTACAGCGTCTCGTCAGCAACTTTCAGCACACTTGCAGAAATTAAGAGAGCGAAAAGAACAGTATGACAAAGAGCTTGCTGAACTCAAGAAGTTTGTAACCTCTATTAAAACACCACAATCGGCTGCTTAATAGAGTAGAACCGCTTTTTTAAATTTGCATTTCTGTTATACTATTCATTAAAGAGTATAACGCTTCTACTAAAAAAGAGGTATACAGTGGCAAGTTATAATCGCATCATTATGATTGGTAATCTTACAAGAGATCCAGATTATAAGCAGCAGCAATCAGGGCAAGGGCTTTGTAAATTAAGTATTGCATCAAACAGGCAATTTCGTAACAAGCAAACAGGGTTGCTTGTACAAGAAGTTTGTTACGTTGATGTTGAAGTCTGGGGACCACAAGCAGACAATTGTAGACAATATCTACAAAAAGGACGTCCAGTGCTTGTAGAAGGACGTTTAAAGTTAGATACTTGGGAAGCAGAAGGCCAAACAAGACGCCGTCATGCTATTGTAGCTGAACGAGTTGTCTTCTTGGGCAGCAACCAGCAAGCAGAAGGCGTAACTGATGAATCTGGTATTACTCCTTCTCAAGCAGCTCCAGCAAAAGGAGCATCTATGAAGTCTAAAGATAAAGATACATCAAGTGATGATACAGTACCAGATGCTGTATTTAAAGATGCGTTCGAAGACGATTTGCCTTTCTAAATTGATGAGGGAGTTGAGAATCAACTCCCTTTTTTACTATTCTGTAAAAATTATAAGGGTTATTTATGAACAAACTTTTTATTATTATTGTATCAATAGCTTTTATTATACCACTGTATCCAATGCAAAAACCTAAAGATACAATGGAGAAAGTGACTCAAAATTCAGAAAAAATGCTCACGGCAACAGCTCAATGTCCGAGCTGTCGAACATGGCAGACTTTTAAGATGCTTCCTGATTTCAGACATATGGATGTTTCTGTTCCATGTAACAGTTGTCATTATTGGATTTCTAATGACTTTCTAGAATTTCAAGAAGGTTCAGAGGATCAGCAATCTCTTTGCTCTATAATTTAGTAGGAAATTCAATCTGATCTATTTTACTATTTTTGAGTGGGTTTTCTGCTTGTAAAATTTGACCAAGTTCTTCTTGTAATATCTCTTTCACACTTTAGAGTACTTGATAGAAATTTTAATAGCAGCTATAGTTCTTAATTTTTACAATAGGCTTAATGTTATTAAACTATTGTTTCATTGCTATTAAATATCTTATAATATAAATTAAATAAAATCGTATAATTTAAAGGAGATAAAAATGAAAAAGATCTTTATTTCAATTTTTGCAACAATAAGTTTACTGTTTTTAGGTACTATTCATGCCGATGAGTATAAATTAACTCTCAATCCTAATTTTGAAGAATCTTTTATCAACTGTATATGGAACAGTGAAGCGAACAAAGCTACTTGTTCTCTTGATGAAGATACACAGAAGGTCTTTACGACGGTTATGGCGTGTCCAGGAGGTACAACGCAAGAGATTTCAGAACCGGAAGAAGGGTATATAGGCACATTTTCTACCAAAAGTGGCAAAAAATGTCTTATTTATCCAGCAAAGAAGTTTGCCGAATTTGTTGGTAAGGAGAATGCTCAACTGCCATCAGCCACTATGTAGAGAGTGTCCTAATAATCCACAAAAAAGTACTGCATTAAATTTGCAAATAAACGAGGGACTTAATCCCTCGTTTATCATTTTCTAGGTTTTGGAGCTGGTATATCTGTTATTCTTAATTGTCACAAATAAAAGGTCTGGTAATCTGTTTGGTAAATTTTTATGCCTATTCACATACTTTTACGAACTGGTAAAAGTATAAAGACTATGGTACAATAATTTTTGTTGTCTAATAGTTATTATAATTAGGAAAATTTTATGCATTTTAGATTTTTGTTGAGCAGTCTCGTAATCTTGTATGGATCTTATTGCTATAGTATGGAAGAAGAAGTGCCAAATAACAAAAATCTATTTGAAGCTGTCTGGGGTGGAAAGATACAGGAAGTTACTGTTTTGCTTTCTAGTCCTATTGACGAGAAGCCTCACATTATTGATACTCGATATAGTAATGGTTGTACTCTTTTGACAATGGCTACAATAATGGGCCACGAAGATATAGTAGCGCTGCTTCTTAGCAAGGGTGCAGATTTTAATGCAAAAGATGGAGAAGGAAAAACTGCTTTGGATCATGCTGTATGTTGTAATAGACACGGCATTGTGCTTATGCTCTTGAAAGCAGATACAAGTACCTTTAAACTTAACAATACATTGCTTAAAGCTGCAGAAGAAGGAAATTATCAAAGTGCGGTAGAGGCGCTTGATCAAGGTGCCGACCCTGATGGCTATTCATATATCCTGTATATAAGTGGTTACCCTATTGATAAAGTAAGAGAAACCTGGCCCCTACATCAAGCAATGATTCATAAACATGAGAATCTTGCTGAGCTGCTTATTAGTCGTAAGGCTAATGTTAAAGGAGAGGCTATTGATACTGCTACAGCACTCGGTCAAATAGCTGTTGTTAAAGCTCTTTTAGAGGCAGGGGCAAAGCCTTTAAATTTTTTGGCTCTTCTATCTACATTGCGGTATAGTGAACCTATTACGACATACAAAATAATGCGATTGTTTTGTATATATGGGGCACCAAGTATGAGTGAGAGAGATAAGAGCATGAGCTATAGGGACACTTATCAAAGGATCTTTCCAGATCCACTTGAGCATGCAGTTGTATGGTATGATGCTAAAGAATTGTTCGAGCTGCTTAAGGAACTTCAGCGTACTGCTCAAGCACGTTGTCAGTCTCTTGCTACATACTATCTAACATGTTTGAAGACGTATTGGGATCCTTGTTCAGTAAAATATCCTGATCCCTCGGTGCGTTATACTCAAGAAGAGCACGTTCGACTTTCAAATGCTCTTATGTGTGCAATAGGACAGGGACGAAAGCGCATGAGTGAGCGTTTACTTGAGTTTGGTGCAGATCCATATCCGGCTCTTGAATTAGCATGGGTTATTGCACTTCGTGATGGCATAAAACCTAATTCAGAACAATCACAGCTTTATGAAGCGCTTTTTAAACAAGCTGAACAGCGTATACTTGATCTTGCACAATATGATGGCTTGAGTGTGCGATCCAACTATTTACACTTTCTTCCTCGTGAAATTACGCAAGAATTAACACTTTTTTTTCTTTCAAAGTATGCTTATACGCTGCTCAGTGCTTACGTCTAGTAGTAAATATAGTAAGTGAAAGGTAAGTAATGTATTTTAGAATAGTTTTATGTAGCTTGAACCTTTTGCTTATGCCGCTTTGTTATGCAATGGAAAAACCGATATCTTTGAAAAAGCAATTTTTAAAAGCTATTGAAAATGAGGATAAAGTTCTAGCTTCCAGTTTGCTTGTGCAGGGTGCAAATCCTAATTATGTCTTCAAATTTTATAAAGGTCCTACATGGCCTGTCTATACTGGTAAGCGTATAAAGTATATGAGTCATCACGAAAGCTATCAAACTCCTTTAAGTATTGCTGCCAAAAAAGGTGACAAAGATATGGTTTGTTTACTTCTTGCTTCTGGGGCTCAGGTTACTCATAAAAACTGTAGAAAGTCTCCGTTAAGACGTGCTGCAAAATATGGGCACAAAGAAATAGTAAGAATACTCTTAGATGCAGGTGCAGATTGTAACTATAGGGACAAACCGAAGCCGGGAATTAATCCATTTGATGGTAAAACTGCTTTAGATGATGCAGTAAATAAGGCGCAGTGGGATAGTGCTTTCCTGTTAGTAGAAAGAGGAGCTCGGCATATTCACATAAAGTCACAATTATTTCCGCTCTTTAAAGAGCTTCTTATAATAAGAGCAAAGAATATACCTCTGTGTGACCTTAATTGTAAGCTGATAAAAGCTGCAAAAGAGGGTAATTACCAAGATGCAGAAGAAGCACTTAAGCACGGTGCTGATCCTAATGGGTATGCTCGTGAGCTTATAGGAAAAGAACGTTTTTGGGATGCGAAACAAGTAAGGCCTCTCTATCAAGCAGTTTTTCATAATCATAAAGCACTTATAAATCTTCTTATAAAATGTAAGGCTTCAATTGTTTTAGATGCTTCTGAGGACGATACTCATGGCTCTATTATTGATCATGCTATAAGTACACATCATAGTGCTTGTGTTGAGGAGCTTTTACAGGCAGGAGCGTTACCAGGTCGCTATTCCTTTTCGGTTAAATACTTACTTGAAAAGATACTTATAGAAGAGGATCTTTTTGTAAAGCGATGCGAAATATTAAAGCTTCTATGTATGTATGGTTATAATAATCAATCTGAAGGGCAAGAGAATCGAGCTTATCCTCTACGATTTTACCCGTTTAGTGGTTCGATATTGCAAACTATGCGAGAAAACTCACACATAAGTTCTGTTTTCAAGAAAGTGTTTTCAGATCCTCTTGAGTATGCTGCGCTCACTGGTTCTTATTTTGGTGTCCAAAAATGCCTTACTGAGCTTCAAAGTAGAGCGCGTGCTCGCAACCAAAATCTTTTGCCGTATTGTTTGTCTGTGTTAGGGTCTTCAATTGTACCTCTTTCTCTGCGTGCAATAGTAACATGGTCAGATGATTCTATAGCTTACACACAAGAAGAACGGGCACAGCTTTCACGAGCTCTTATGTATGCAGTAGGTCAGAATCGTAAAGAAGTTGTTAAACTATTGCTTGATTTTGGTACAGATCCTTTTGAAGCTCTTGCTCTTATCAAGATTATTCTTATGCGCGAAGGTTCAAAGTGTGGTGAAAAGCGCTGTCAAATTTACAAATTCTTACTTGAGCGAGCCTTGCAAAAAATAGTTACTATTGCGAGATTTAATAATCAAGGCCAACAACAGAATTATTTACAGGTATTGCCTCAAGAGCTTATTAAAGAACTATTTTTATTTTTAACACGGGATAAGTGAGCTGTTGATACTCTATAATTTGCTTGTAAACTCAACATAGTTAACAATTAGATTACTTTTAATAGGAATAGAAAATTATGAAACAATCGTTAATGGTTTTTGTAGCTAGTCTTTGTATGATATCTATCCATGCAATGGAACAAGATAACAAAGAAGTAGTAGGAGATGTAAATAAAAAAGTAAAAAAGGTGATTTCCAAATTTCCACGAATCAAGCGTAAACTTGTAGTAGTTTGTGAATATTGCAAAAAGGCTCAATGGGCGCCTATTGTAGAAAGTAAGGTGATCCATTATTATAATTGTAAGGTCTGTGAAAGAGTAATTGTCTTTCAAGTACCAGAAACTGGTGGTATTCAATCAATAGATAGTTAGCACAGCACTGAAGAAAATGTATATTAAAATAGACATATTATCTATGAACACAATTAACTTTTATAAAGTAGCAGATAAGTTTGGTGAATTTTCTAATTTTTATCCGGCCCAGATTTATCTTAAGGAAAAGAAATGGCCTACAGTTGAGCACTACTTTCAAGCGATGAAATTTGAAGGAACTGTGTATGAAGAGGAAATTAGAAACACTGTGCGAGCTATTGATGTTGCAGCTCAAGGGCGTAATCGGTCGTTGCCGTTAAGAGCTGATTGGGAACAGGTAAAAAATGACATCATGTTAGAAGCTCTAAGAGCTAAATTTACGCAGCATAAAGCTTTACAGGATATACTTCTATCAACTGGTAATGCATTGCTTGTTGAACATACTGCCAATGATGCTTATTGGGGTGATGCCGGAGATGGTACAGGAAAGAATATGCTTGGTATCTTGCTTATGAAAGTACGAGAAGAACTACATAGCTCTAAAGCTCAAAATAATAAGGGATAGCAGCCGTGTATTTTAGATTTTTACTAAGTAGTCTTGTAATTTTAGGAGAGAGTTTCTGCTATAGCATGGAAAAGGGTTCCTCCTTAGATATGCAATTAATAAAGGCTATTCAAAAAGATAATATTTCACTAGTTTCTGCTTTGCTTGCTCAGGGTGCAAATGGTAATAGTAAAGATAAGAGTTGCAATAGAGCTTTAGAATGTGCTGCACATAAGGGGTATTGGGATATCTGTATTCATCTATTGGAAAAAGGGGCACATTTTAATAAAAGTGAGTATGAGTATAGTGCAGATTCACTCACTACTTACTTACATATAAAAGCAGAGAACCCACTACAGTTTCACCTTAATTGTACATTACTCAGGGCTGCAATTAAAGGAGACCTTGTAGATGCGCAAGAAGCACTTGATAAAGGAGCTCATCCAGATAGGTATGGGCTTGAGTTTATTAATAATTGTGATAAATATCATATAGGCGGTATGGAAGCTGAAAAAAGTTGGCCTCTCTATCAAGCTATCTTGCATAATCACGAATCTCTAGTAAAGCTTCTTATAAGCTGCAAGGCTTCTATAAAGGGCAATTCAGCAAGAGATGCACTATGGGTTGCTATAGTACTCGGTCATGCCAAATATGTTGAAATGCTTCTTCGCGCGGGGGCAACGCTTAATTATCTCCATGAATTTGTGATTAGACACAATCTTATTAAAGATGGAATATTTACTAGCGAACCTAGGTATAATGCAATAGTGCGGCTCCTTTGTATCTATGGTTTACTCAATAGGCCTGAAGAGAATGGGGGAAGTAGCTTTCCTTTCGTTTTTGATGGAGTTAACGAAACAACAATGAAAGAGCTTTTGCAAGCATGCTTTACGAATCCCCTTGAGTATGCAATTATTACAAATTCTTATACAGATGTTCAAAAATGCCTTATTGAAATTCAAGATAGAGCCCAGGCTCGTAGCCAAGGATTTTTATCGTATTCTTTATCGTGGCTTAAATTATTTGTTCCTTATTCTGTGCGTACATGGCTAGTGTGCTCTGATGCTGCTGTTGCTTATACGCAAGAAGAACAAGCACATTTATCTCGAGCTCTTATGTATGCAGTAGCTCAGAACCGAATAGAAATTGTTAAACTCTTGCTTAATTTTGGTACAGATCCATTTGAAGCTCTTGTGCTTATTAAGATCATTCTTATGCGTGAAGGTTCAAAGTGCAGTGAAAAGCGCTCTCAAATATATCAGTTGCTATGTGAGCATGCTCTAAAGAAAATAGCTGCTCTTGCACAACGCAGTGATTCTACGCGACCACAAAATTATTTACAGTTGTTGCCTAAAGAGCTTATTCAAGAGCTATTCTTATCTTTGAAAGGAAATATTCCAGCTGTTGATACCGTATAATGTAGTAAATTAACATATTTCTTAATTAGTAAAGGCATAAGTCATTAAGTGACCTATGCCTTATTAAATTTATTGCTATCATTAACCGTATTACTATCTTTTGACACCATAGTTTATAGGTTTAGCCATTTCAACACTGTGACCGCGAGTACCAAGGGTAATTAAAGAAGCATTACCAATCGCTTTAACATTCGCTTTTTTGTTGTTATGGTTTTTTGTAATGAACATAGTATCTCCATGAGTTAAAAGATTAAATTCTTAACATCTGAAATTTTATAAAATTTATTTTTATCCAAAGTTAGAGGTATTTAAAAACAATAATTTATATAGTAACATTTTAGCGGAATATGTAACCAAGTCAACTGCTACCCTCAGTGTTAGCTTGTTATTCGTTGATCTATTATAAACAGCTGTCTCTAATTTAATTAGGGGATAATCCCAGAAAGAAATTTGCTGTTTTTAATGAAATAAGGCAATTACTAGGTAGCAAGATTTTTAAAGGCAAAGGGTCTTTTTGACAAGCCTTTATGATAGATTTACAATGATGAGGAAGAATTAAAAAGTGAATTTTTACTTTAATCAATAACGGAGATATCATGTCACCTTCAACGTACAACAATGAAAATACGGTAAGCAAAAAAGCACAATTAAAAGAGTTAGGTTATGCTTCTTTATTAACTCTGGGTTGGCCCCTTGGATTCCGTATGGAATCAGGTGCTAAACCACGAAATGATGAAATACCGCCAATTAAGAAGTGATAGAGCATAATTTATAGGCTTAAATCGGCTTGAATAAAGACGTTAATTATTTTAGTAAAAGGCGCTAGATAGCTAATAGAAGCTTAATACTTAACAAGCTGAAGGTTGACTAGATATGAGTAAGCTAATCTCCTTCAGCTCGTGATTCCTAAGTCCCAACAGAAAGATATCGTTGTATCTAGAAAAATTATTTCTTCTACCAATTACAAAGCGTCAGCTCTCTTATTATATGTAATGTAGTTCTGGAGTCTATCTCTTAATGCTTGAGGTAGCTGCTCAAAATATGTTCCTTGAGTATTTTCTGCATCTACTAATATCTTCCAGACAACAGTGTCCGGTAAAGCGTAGTCTCGCGGCCTTTTGCCTTTAGCATCGTACATCCATAGGCTTGCTCCCTGTTTGATAAGAAAGCTTATAAGTGCACCGTTTTTAGCATCTCTTATAGCTGCGCGATGAAGTACTGTTCTGCCTTTATCATCTGTAAGATTGAGGAATGACTTGAGATTAACTGCATGCTTTATTGCTAGCTCTACTAAATGATAGCCATAAGGTGCTGTTAAAAGTAACTCGTGAAGCCAAGCTCTCATTTCGCTCTGTTTTATAAGTTTCATAAGGAATATGAACCCTTCTTCCTTACAGGTATTTAAGAGAGCTTCTGGCTTAAATAAGCAATTAAGATTACTATTTTTGTATTTTTGCTCACAGTAGTGTTTTGAGTTTCTACTAATTTCATCGTTAAGTCCTACTTCTTGAGCAATAGTAAGGCCGTTGGACTCTGTATAAATACCTGGTAAAAGTTTATAGCGATTTTCAGAATCTTCTTTATCGCTTATTCTATAATAAGCACATTTGGTATCTATCTCTTCTCGTAATTGTTGTACAAAAGGATAGTGAGTCGTAGTTATACATATATTTCGAGGACAATGATTGCTATCGGTCATAAATAGAAGGGTGCCATAGGCTAAAGATTCGCCTATTTTCGGAGCAGTTCCATTATATATCTCATCAAAAAGTGTAAGTGAATGGCCTGTTGGTCTTTGTGCTGCCTCTAAAAGCTCTTTAGCTCGCCTAGCACTTGCCCAGAATAAAGAAAGACCTAGCGACGAATCATCAGTTATATTAAGATATGCGCGTATATTTGAGAATAATGTTATGTGTGATCCTTCTTGTGCAGGAACTATGCCTAATGATTGGCCCATTAAAATAGCAGAAACAAGAGCCCTCATAAGTGTTGATTTACCACCGGTATTTGGCCCTGTAATTATAAGGTCTTTTGGATGATTATCAATACCCATAGTTAAGGTATTAGCTACTGCATCATATCCAACACAAGGATTCCAAAAGTTTTTAAGATCAATAACAGGTGTTTCTGACGTATCATAATTAACAAAGCTATATTTATTTGGTTTATCTTGCGATTCATTATACAATCGTGCAACTGAAAGATATGCGTCAAGTTCTGCAAGTGCTGTGGCAGTGGCAGAAAGTCTTTCTTTATGAAGATCTACAAGGCGATAAACTGCGATAACACGACCAATATGATACCTTGAAAAAATATTACCTTGCTCATCAAAAGTTGCACTACAGAGCTTACTTATGAACTGCTCGAAAGACGTTGCGTCTGTAAAGATGTACTGCTTGGTAATATCTGTAGGAAAATGCCAGAAATAAGAGAATACATTTTGACGAGGAGTTTCTTGTCCTAGATCTAAAGCTTGTAAAGAAGGAATAAGCTCTAAAAGCTTTGGTGACTTATTTTTCAGAAAAGTATGAAGCTCTTTGATAAATTTAACATATTTTGAAAGTAGTATAAGCTTTTCCTGGAGGCATATGCTTGCCTCTGCTAATCCTTGAATTGCTCTACTGTAATTATTATCACTCATCGCACTATAGAGCAAGTGTGTTACAACGTGCATTACTGAGGTTGTTATTATGCTTTCCGTGAGCATGTGCGGCGCTCCTAAAAAAGAGCTATAAGCCCAGCCGAGTGTAGCACCAAAAATAGGAGATGTGAATGAAGGCTCTTGAGGTAGCTTGTACTTAGTAAATGGTATCCCTAAGGATATTTTTTCATTTACTATATATTTAGAAACCATATCAGAGGCCTGCTTAGAGGACTTCTCAGAAGTTGCGTTAACGAGCTTGGGTATAAAGAACTTAAAGCAACACTTAATGAATTCTATAGTTTCATCTATACGAGGCCTATTATTTTTGATTATCGAGAAATACTCTAAACCATTGAGGCAAAATTCATATGTTTTTGTCTTCCCCTGTAGGAGTGTATTACTAATTTTATAAATAAGTTTATCAGAAGCGCTCCAAAAGCCTGTAATCTCATTGGTATTAAACCACTGAGAGAATTTAGCAAAGAAAGGAATTTGTATTTCATTATAGCTTAATTCATTTTTGAAAAAGTCAGCACCGTTGAGAAAAGATAGAACATTATTTTCATGTTTTGGCTCTTTAAAAAACTGTGCAAAAAGGGCATCCAGTTCTTGAAATATCGATGGCTTAAGTAGTTCTTGAACAATAGATTGTCTTTTTTTAAGCTCTTGAATAGTAGTAAGCGGTTGTAAAAGCCTAGTATACAAGAGTGCTTTGCCTATCTCTGTTGATGTACGATCAACGGCGCTGGCAAAGCAGAAATGTGGATTTGACTTTGGTCCGCACAGTAGTTCTAGATCTTGCCATGACTTTTGATCAATAATATAAGAAAGGCTTGTTGTAGGATCTTGATTTTCGTGCTGTAATGCCATAGTAAAGGCTATCTTGCGCCGAGCAAGTGGTGAAAGATTGAGCTGAGTATTAAGCTCATTACGTATCCAAGTGCTGTTTTCTTCTGTAGCTTGAGGAGAAGAGCTTAAGGATAATGACTTTAAATTTTCCTCTGTAGCCTCTTTATAAAGATCTTCTCGGGAGTAAAAAAGCTCATTAGGTTCACAGTTAGTTGTCTTCGCGCATGCTTGTAAGAGAACATCAAAAGTATCTTTGCTTATTCCAAAAAACCTTATAACTTTTAAAAGATCACGAGCTTTTTGTAGTGACTCTCCAATCGTATTTCCCTTGAGATATTCTTCAACTTTCTTAAGAGAGTGTGGGCTTGTTTGATAAACTAATATCTCGCATGCAAGCTCTAGATTATGCAACGAGTAGGCGCTGCAATCGATAATGATATCATTATCAATAAAATCTAGGTTTGAATGCCAAAGTCTTTGAATGAAATCTTGAGGAAGGAATTGAAAAGGAAGAGGCAGTAGTTTTCCTTCAGTACTTTCTAAGTATACAAAAGGTTTGTTTGTTATAGCCTTTTGAACATACTCGTTATTCAAGCAAAATCGTAAAGTAGTTTTCAAACATTTTTGACTTGCTTTTAAGGATCGTAAGATATCTAAAAGATTATGAACCTTTTGTAGAAGGTTTATTGTTGGCTGTTTTAAGATACTTTGTTTTAATTTTTTTAAGTATCCTGCTACAAGGTAGTTATTGATAAGCTGAGAGGTGTCTTGGTCTTTCGATTCAAGAATTTTGCATGCTAGCTCTATTACTTCTGTAGGGTATGATCTACAGTCGATAGTATTAGAAGAATCCTTTTTTTGTAAAGCTTCTGGAGAGAGGAGCTGAGAGCGTAAAACAATTGTATCGTTTTCTGCGCTTATGAGATATACAAAACTTTTCGTGTGAGGAGTATGTACTCTTTGAATATCTTCCATTGGTGCAACTGTTTTGAATAAAGCAGTACCTAAAAGTAAGATAAGTGTATATATAATTTTCATTTTCTCCCACATCTATTTAAGTAAGTATTTATTGAGACTCGGTACTCGGCTAGTAGTCTTCTAAAATAACTCTCTCTTATGTTATAAGATCTTTCTTAGGGTATATTACTCTTTACGCGTTGTAGTATCCCATGAATGAAGCCAAAGCTCTGCAGCAAGAAGGTTAATAATAGCCCATATGTTATCGTTTTTTCCATGCCTTATATCTTGGATATGATTGTAAAGAAGATTTTTATCTACCAATTTTTCTTGAGCAAACTTACCTTCTAAGAGATATTCAGTGATTTCTTTAATTTGACGGTTAAAGGCAATCATAAGTATGCCGCTCGTTTCGCCTTTAGTTTTACGCCATATGTAATCGTGTTTTGTAAATTGGTACATTGCTTTTCTAAACTGTACTCTATCATAACCATTTCCATATAGTTGATAGGTAGGTACTGCAAGAGCGAGCTCAACAAGAGGTTGAGAGAGAAGTGGGTTAATAACTGGCTTATGTGCTATTCTGTGCCCTCTATCTATATAGAGAGTTGCTTGATACAGAGCAAAGATATGCTGCACTTTAGCAGGAGGAAGATTCTTAAGCTTATGCCAAAAAGGAACTTGGAATATGTCTTTATTAAGTTTTTCTTTAAATGACTGATTCATCCAATTGGTTGGTTCATAGAGCAATTCTATATGCTTAAGGTTTCCTCGCTTATAGTGAACAAATGAAGAAAGATTTTTTGATAAAACACTAAGCAATGGCATACGATAGTAAGCGCTTATATCTTTAATTTTAGGAGTGATGCCCCTAAAGCCTTGTAAAATTAGATAATCGGCAATTGATTCTACTGGAGGTGGTGCCATAAAAAGATGGTCGCCTCCTTGGCCACACATGATTTCAAGATCTCCATAGCTTTGTATTCTCCGCGCCATTTCTTTATTCCATCCCAGATCGAGCAAGAAAGAGGAGGGCTTATCAAATCTTTCAACCGTTTGAAAGTTTAAATATGCATAATCTTGTAAATTTATATAATCAACATCTACTTGGCAAGCAGTAGCAACTTTCTTTGCATGTTCCCGCTCATCAGATGAAGCAACGGCAGGATGGAAAAAATTAAATCCAACAATACGCTGCTCTGGTAATGCCACTTTTTTGAGCATCATAAGCACTGATGAAGAATCAATACCTCCGGAAAATTCAACTCCTATACCTGAAACTCCTTGTGTCCAAGCTTGTGTACAAGAAGAAAATGTTGCAATGAGCTTATCTTCATATTCTTGTTCAGTTTTACATTGAGACGAAAGCTCAGTAGGATCCCAAAAAAGAAATGGAGTTTCGATTCCCTTAGGTGAAAGGGTTACTCCATATCCTGGAAAGAGCTCTGTAATGCCATGAAAAGGTGTTCTATAAGTAATATTGTGGGCACCAGAAACATATGAAGTTAAATAGGTCCAATCAAGTTCTGGCTTTATCTCAAGGATATCATACAGAACTGAAATCTCAGACGCAAAAAAAATTCCTTCGGGTATCTCAATAATAAAGAGCGATGAAAGGCCTTGTGGATCTCTAAAAAGAGTAATAGATCTATGAGAGGTATCTAAAAGAGCAAGAATATACCGTCCCCAATAGCGGTCGCTCAAAGACTTTCCTTTTGTATGCACGATAGAGCTTGCTCCTTGCGCATAGCAGGGCTTGTAAGTAACTTTATCAAAGAGTCTGCCAACCATAATTCCCTCATTATGAGGAAGTACTTGAACCTGTTCTAAAGATGATTCTTCTGCTCTTTTTCCACCTATAATGAGTGCATAGGGCTGCTGATTAATAGTATACGATTCTTCTGTAAGTATTTTTTTTGTGTAATGTATAAGTTTATCAGTAAGGTGCGTAGAAGGATGCTTTAAAAGAGCACCGGCAATAAGAGGCATAGCTATTCCTTAACTAAATGGTTCCTTTAAGAGGATTGAAAGACGTTCTTTTACTATGGTTGCATCATTAATAACCGTTTCTCCTACTTGAGCCCATGCGTGAGCATAAAAGGGAGGTGATTGTACGCCAATAACAAGATTACACTTTAGCCCTTTTTTAAGAGCTATTAAGACAAATGATGATGCCCATGCAAGGCAATACATTTTTTTTGGGTACAGAGAGCAAGCGACATCAAGTGCAGCAGAAAGCGCTTCTATATCACTTTGAGTTGGTTCTTTGTATACCTTATGCTTGCGTTTATATACATTTATTTTATCTAAGATTCCTTGTATTCCCTTGCGTTTTAAAATAAAATCTACGCGCATTACGAGGAAAAATAATTGCATTACTAAAAGCTTAGGTGACTGAGAAAAAGAGGAAAGTTTATCTTTAGTATCCCATTGGTAATCTGCAAGACCGCCTGATACTAAGGCTGTCCTTAATGGCTTAGAGACATCTTTCTGATTGCTAGGCTCAATAAATCCTTCTTCTAAAAAATAGTGTATCCAAGAATCAAATATATGTTCTTCATCAGGCACTGTTTCATCACAAGGGATATAATGAGCGTCTTTAAGAACAAATTCTCTTTTTAATATTTCAGTAAGAAAGTGAACAGCCTCATCAGTAAGGCTAAAGTATTTATCTTGCTTTAAATCTAAAATAATAATTCCGCTATCACAGTGTGTTGCATAAATAGGGGATTGTAAGCGAAAAAACATAACATTGTCCTGTGTAATCTTACAATTTATTTAAGTTTCTTTTTTTCTAGTATGCTTTAAGTTTTTTAAATGTCAAGTTAAGTGTATTATGCTTTAAGAATATTTCATCTCAGATATATAATTAATTTACATAGTATAATAGTAAGAACTGCTGCATTTTACTAGAACTCTTTGTTTACATAAAAAGACAGTCGCTATACATCCGACAAATACTATTTATTTAAAATTATTAGTCATTTAATATCCATAAATTTATCTTTACAGCACCACTTGATTTATTTTTTAAGCTTGTTATTATTTGATTGTAAATTGTTTTTAATTTATCTAATTTAGAGAAATATATCATGCAAAAAGCTTTTAATACTATTAAGAAAACTAGCGAAAAAATAGCTCTTCGTGAGATAGGTCTTGCATCAAAGCTTACTCGCGGAGTTTTCTCAAATAAAAAATCTGAGCTCTTTAGACCAACATGGGTAGAATAATGACTATGAAAAAATTTGTAATTTAAATAAAGTAGCTAGGAAAAAACATTTAGTCTGCAAAATAGGCTATTATACATAGCTACCGCGTAGGCCATTACTTCAAAGCGATCTGAGCTTATAAGACCAGGTTGGATGACAAACCGTTCAGAAAGATAAACTTTTTGTTAAGACATTTTTTAATTATTTTATGAGAAAGGATACTCATGTTACATAAAAAAACACATAATAAAATAGCTTCAAAACTACAGAGCGCAGTTGTTTCAGTTGGCTCAGCAGTGACTCTTACTATGGGTATTAAAGGAAATGGTTTAGAATTACCTGTTAAAGGTAATAAGTGGCCAATTAAAAAATAAACTATACCCAAACAGTTTATAACCCCAGCCGATAAAGCTGGGGTTTTATTATGCTCTCTTACAGAGATTACCGAGTACTGTTTAAGAAAAGTTTTTCTGCAGAAACAGTTTATTTATTAGTTTTAAAGAGAGACCCAGCACCTGGAGAGGAATTTTGCCCTTGGGAGTACCCGTGATTATAGCCTTGAGAATATCCTTGTGCGGTACCAGAATTTTGACTCTGACTATGTCCACTATTATACCCTTGGTAATATCCTTGTGAGTATCCCTCATTATATCCCCGGTTATATTCAGGTTTACACATACTTCTAGCTTCCTCAAGCTTTCTCTTTTCTTCTTCAGTAAGAGGATGTGTAGGCAGTGCAAGTAAGCCGCCAGCAGCTGCACAGAGACTCAATAAACCAGCCCCCATTGAACCATTTGCTATGCCATAGAGAAATAAAAGTGTCCCAGCACCAAGTAATCCAATTCCTAAGCTACTTTGGCTTTGGTGTTGGAATCCTCGCTCTAGCAAATCTTTTGTTGTCATAGCTTGGTCTTGCGTTTTTCTGCCTTGGTTATCTGCAGGCTCCATTGCCTGAACCGAAGACATAAGGAAAGCAACTGTAAAGAATGAGAATAAAATAAACTTCATAGTGACCTTTCGTTTAATTTATTATAGTAATACCAGGATTTAATCTTATAATTACTATTCGTAAGTAAGCCCAGCTCACAGGCCGCCCTCAAAACGCTTTGATGGCAGTACCGTGGGTTTAAACCAGAGGCGGCACCGAGCTTTTTAATAGTACGCTGTATGTTTTATTCCTTTCTATTAATAAGTTAAGATAACGGCATTTTGTTGCTTGTAGATATAAGCAATTGCCATATGTATAAGAGAAAGATGTAAGGTATAGTAACTAAGCTTTAATCTTAAATTCATATACAAGTGCTTATTTACACTTGGGGTCCTTTACGTATATATCACTTATGCAGAACGATGCATAATATGTTTTCCTACAAGAATAGCTATTACTATAAAAGCTAAAAAGCCGCCTATAACGACAAATCTGTTATCTAAAGTAAATTCCTCACGCATAGCATTTAGTTTATCTACAGATTCTGAAACACACAACTGTGAACAATTCTTGTAATCTATTTTTTTTAAAGAAGGGTTACGCGCAAAGTGCTCTGCAGTAAGCTTTCCCTTCATATCTGTATGAGCAATAGAGAGCTCTTGAAGATGTGAACATGGAGCTATAAGTACAGCAAGGTCTTCTGGAGAAAATTCATTTAATGGGTTATGCGAAAGATCAAGTACCATAAGAGCGGTACAATCTTTAAGTAATTCTAAGGGGAGAGTTTTTAATTTATTATGATCTAACCTAAGTACGGTAAGCGCTTTAAAGTTTGTAAGCTCAGAAAGAGGGTCAAGCGTTTGTAAGCAGTTATTACTTAAATCAATTGCATAGATACTATCTGCTTGTATATTGTTCAAAATAGTTTGCCATCCATTAAGACTTGACAAGGAACTATCTCGAAGCTTGAGTGTTGGGTTTTCTGGTAAAAATGAGCTGCCTTCCTCATTGTGGAGAGTACTTCTAAGTTGATGAAACGATGCTTGAGGAAACGTAATTCTCCCATGCTCTAATAATTCTTGAATTGATACAGTTCCTAAAAGCTCTTGAGCAAAAGGAAGATGCTTTTTATAGCGTAAATAGTAACACTTATCAAGCAAGGTTAGGCACAGCTTTTGATAAAGATCTCTTTGTCGAGAGCTGGGCTCACTAGTATAAAGAGTATCATGATAATGTAAGAGAGCTTTGGCATCTATGGTTCCCTTACTAAAAGCAACATAAGCTTTTATGAATGTCTCTAAAACTGAATCTTTGAGGTAAAGAAGTGGTAGCCTCCCTATCAGCTTTAATACATCTTGATTTTTAACCTTGTATTCAATGAAGGGGTCATCATTAAAAGTAACAGGAGAACTGCTATCAATATCGTTACTAGTACGGTAGAGCCAAAAAATAAGTTTCCATACGTTAGTACTTAATTCACCATCAAATTGCTCTCGGTTGTCGGTAATATACTCTAGGGCTTCCGGCGAAAGTAAATAGGGCTCAAGAATAATGGTTTGGCCATCACTTGATGATACACTTGACTGTTTTAATCCTAAAAGGAGAGCTCTCCTTCGGTTGCTTTTAGATCCTTCTTCTATATTGCTAGCTCTATCATGTGGTGAAGGCGCTTTTTGCATACCCAGTAATGATAAAGAGGTAAAAGAGAGGCTCACAAAAAATAACGCTTGTTTGCTTCTCTTCTTTAACAGATGATTCATACAAGTATCCTTTCGTACTGTTTTCTTATCGAGTTATAATTTTATTGACTTTGAGCGGGCCGGTCTTTCATAGCGATTGAGCAGCTCTTCTATAAGGGTATTCTTTTGAGTATAGTGTAATGGTTTTCTTCCATAGTTATCTGTCACTTGTGGATTTGCTCCATAGTTTATGAGTTTTGTTATAAGAGCTT
This sequence comes from uncultured bacterium, assembly GCA_963848965.1. Classification (GTDB taxonomy): domain Bacteria; phylum Babelota; class Babeliae; order Babelales; family Babelaceae; genus CAWKFG01. The sequence goes on along the minus strand of CAWKFG010000004.1, from coordinate 89,339 downwards.
CATCTTCAATAAGATCAAGTGCTCCGTTATGAAGAACTGTTCTACCTTGAGAATTAGTAAGGTTAAGTAATGTAGCAAGAGTGATATTATTCTCTGCTAAGATATTTTTCTTATGCTCAATAAGTGCTATAAAACTATCAAGGTACGCCATTCTTAAAAGGAGATCTTGGTATTCTTTACATCGATTAGGGCTGCTTTTTATTAATTGGATCATTTCAAGTAATGCAGTAGGAGACCTTCTCAATAAATCCAAGTAATGAGGATCTGCAAGTATGCCCTTTTGTTCTTCAAAATTCTGTCCATAATATTCTTTTGCATCTTCAAGAATCTTTGAGTATAAGTTATTATCTTCACTCAGTTTGAAGCTATCCTCTGCTACTTTAAAAGCATTTGATTTAGTACAAATACCAGGTTTAATTTTAAAGAGGGTGTTAGGATCTTCTATATCAAATACTCTAAAATATCCAAAATTAGTACCTAATGCAGTTCCTGTATGCTCTCTGCGTAGCTTTTGAACACAGGGAAAGTGAGTTGTAGTTATACACATGTTGTGAGAAAAGCGAGCGCTATCGTTAAGAAATTTAAGAGTAGCATATGCTAATGATTCACCTAACTTAGGATCAGTTCCATTATATATTTCATCAAAGAGTGTAAGAGAAAGTCCTCTTGTTTTTAATGCAGCATCTAAAAGCTCTCGGGCTCGTTGAGCACTTGCTTTGAATAAGGACGCATCTTGTGAAGCATCATCAGTGATGTTAAGATACGCTCGTATATTTGAAAATAGCGTAATATGTGAACCTGGTTGAGCAGGAGCTATTCCTACTGATTGTGCCATAAGAATGGTGAAGATAAGAGCTCTCATGAGTGTTGATTTGCCACCCGTGTTTGGGCCTGTAATGATAATGTCTTTTGGATGGTTATCAGTACCCATAGTTAGGGTATTAGCTACTGCATTATATCCAACACAAGGATTCCAAAAGTTTTTAAGATCAATAATGGGTGTTTCTGACGTATCATAATTGACAAAGCTATACTTATTTGGTTTATCCTGCGATTCATTATACAATCGTGCAACTGAAAGATATGAATCAAGCTCAGATAGTGCCATAACTGCCTCAAAAAGCCGTTCTTTATGAACTTCAACAAGGCAATACGTTGCTATTATTCGACCGAAATGATATTTTGCCCAAGAGTCATCTTTTTCATCAAAAGTAGCAGTACAGAGCTTATTGATAAACTGTTCAAACGATGCAGGATGAGTAAGCTCATTACACCAATACCAGAGATGAGCGAGAATATCTTGATGATGCTCCTGCCCAAGATCGAGGGCTTCTAGAAACGGTAGATACTCTTTAAGTTTAGGTGATGTGCTTACTATATTATAGACATTTTTCATGAGAGTAATATATTTTGCAAGTAATATAAGCCTTGTCTGAAGACAGAAGTTCATCTCTACCATTCCTTTAACAAAATCATCTTCGTCGCTAGAGCATGTTAATGAGCAGATAAACTTTGCAACAAGAAGCATCATGGTTTGCTGTATATGTGCCTTTGGTACTTTGCTTACAGCAGAAGCCGCCCATTGGAGTAAGCGTGGTGATAGATGAGCAGGGTCAGGAAAAAATTTTGTAGATAATGAGTTCCAAGCTTGAGAAGCTGCCCAGGAGCCTGCCTCAGAAGCAAGTGCAGGCATAAACGCGTCAAAGAGCTGTTTAATCTGTTGTGGAATAATATTTTTTATCTGTTTTGTTGTTATATTGATAATGATATCTGGAATAATATCTTTACCTCTTTTTAGCGTTACCATGAGCTCGTTAGAGTTTATCCATTTTGCGGCTCCCTTGAGATTGGTGATATCAAGCTTGAGTAATTCTTTAAAGGGATCGTTTTCTGTAAAGAAGGCTAATATATTATTCTCATATTTTTTTGCTTCCATTTGTTCATTTTTGCCTTTAAGCTCACTAAAGAAATCTTTGAATAACCCATCAAGCTTATCAAAGATCTCTTTGTTGCCAGCAAGCTCTTGAACAATGGATTGCCTTTTCTTGAGCTCTTGGATAGCATCAAGAGGCTGTAGAAGCTTTGAATAAAAGAGCGCTTTTCCTATTTCTGTTGATGTACGGTCAATAGCATGTGCAAAATATGATTCAGGATTTGATTTAGGTCCACAGAGTACATCTAAAGCTTGCCATGATTTGTGATCAATAAGGTGCTGAACAGGCAAATGAATATTTCTATCTTCATACTTTAGTGCTATAGTAAATGCAAGTTCTCTTCTTTTCTGAGGAGCTATATAAAGTAGATCTTCAAGCTTCTTTACTGAAAAGGAGAGACTCTGTTTTTGAGGAGAGTGAAGGGATAAAGGATGCCAGCTGCTTTGCTCTTCTAATGGTCGTATACACGACTTGAGATTCTCTTCTGCTATCTCTTTATGAAAAGCATCGCAAGAATAAAAAAGTTCTTTTTGATCGCATTTAATTATTGCTGCACATTTTTGTAAAAGAGCGTTAAAGCAGTCTTGGCTTACTCTAAGAAACCTTACTAATTTCAAAAGATTTTGCGCTTTTTGTATGATTCCATTAGAAGAGTCTGTCTTCAAATAGTCTTCAACTTTGTTTAATAGTGCTTGTTGATGAGCTTCTTTGTAAGTAGTAGAGATAAGTCCTATGTAGTGTATCAAAATTTCGCGTGCAAGCTCTAAAGTGCGAGTAGGGTAGTCATTACAATCGATGACGATATCATTGTCTATAAAATCGAGGTTTATCTGAGGTAATCTTCGAGTGAAATCTGGAGGAAGAAATTGAAGCGGAAAAGAAACCAAGGTACCTTCTTTGCTTTCTAAATAAACAAAGAGCTTACTCGTTATAGCTTTCTGTACATGTTCATTATGTAGGCAGTATTTTAAGGTACGGGCCAAGCATTCTTGGCTTATTTTTAGAAATTGAAGAGTTTCTATGAGTGTACGAACCTTTTGTAATACATCTCTAATTGGTTTCTTTAAAGGAGCAGGTTTGAATCTTTCTAGGTAACCTCCTGCAATATAATCATTGATAAGGCGAGAGATATCTTTATTTTTTGCTTGCAGGATATCACATGCTAAAGTTAAAGTATCTAATGGTTGTTTTATAGGAACTAGAGAGGCTGGATAAGCAGATACTGTGAAAGCAAAAGCAGGAGGAAGATATGAGCTCGATAAAGGAACAAGTTCTCCTTCAATGCTTTCTAAATATATAATGTTTTCTTTGTCTTCTTGTATATCTTGTTCTCTGGCTGTCTCCTTTTCCATTGGCTTACTCAGTTGAAAAGACAAAAGACATACGGTTAAAACAAAAGAACATACATTTTTCATAGTTTCCCCTAAATTTATTCCCTCCTTGATTAATATAACTGCTTGATTAAACTACACTGACTAGATAGTTTTTATGATTAAGATGTCTATAAATCCTCTATTGATTTTTAGCTTTTCACCCAAATACACGAAGTTCTCATATATTCTTTAGCATTTTTAGTATTCCAAGCGTAAGGGCTGAGCTATTGCCGGGCTCCTTAACTATTGCTCTGGTTATCTTAACGGTATTTACTTTGATACAATCTTTCTATTGAATATTTTGTCTTATAAACATACAGATACTTTTCAATTAAAAATTACAGCTCTTCTTATGCGTATATGCTATTCTGCTTCAGCATATAGCTTATCATCAAGATTAAAAAATGCTGTTTTTTGTGTGATCTTACAAGATGTCAAGTTTTCTTTTTTCTAGTATGCTTTAAGTTTTTTAAATGTCAAGTTAAGTGTATTATGCTTTAAGAATATTTCATCTCAGATATATAATTAATTTACATAGTATAATAGTAAGAATTGCTGCATTTTACTTAAACGTATTTCATAAAAAACTACTCGCTTGACATTCGACAAATATTATTTGTTTAAAATTCATAAAGTTTATCTCTACAGTGCTATTTAATTTAAAGGAATATAGTATGCAAAAAATTTTTAATGCTATTAAGAAAACTAGCAAAAAAATAGTTGTTAAATAGGTCTTGTCTCAAAGCTTACTCTTGGAGTTTTTCAAATAAGAAGATGATCGCATGTATTCTTTAGCATTCTTAGTTTGCCAACCAAGAGTAAGAAAACAAGCACTACCCAATTCTTTGATAGCCACTGTATTTACGCGAGCACTTTTTTGCTTGTAATTTTGAGGAGTAATCACAATTATACCTTTCGATTTAGTAATGAAGCCTGTCATTATAATATTTTTGCAGAGTATAGAAATTACTTTTTCCAGTATGATTTATAGCTCTAAAAAGTCAAATATCTACGTAAGATGCTAGTGGCATATACATAATTATTAACAGTGTTCAGTATATTAAGCTTCATGATAACAGGACTTTTTGCTGTTATCGCAACTATAACAGCTTTTATAAAGCTATTTTAGAGATAGAGTAAGGATAAATGTATAGTTTACTATCGAAAATTATACCAAAGTTATTAGTTGCAGTAATAAATTATAATAATAAAAAAATTCTAAATAGAGCATATGCTTTTTGTTGTTTTAGTTCTTTTTTAAGAGAGTGTAACAATCGCTATTTTGATGCCTATTTGACAATAAGGTTTATCTTGTTAGTATTTTTATTGCGTATATTTTTAGGATCACAATTTATAATTACTATCGAAGGAAAAAATGCATTATACAAATAGTACTGTAATTAAAGATAAGGCTAATAATAAGAAGATTTTTTTCCTACAAACTTCTGTTATGCAGATTGGTTCAGCGGTAAATCTTACTATGGGTAGAGGCTTTAATGGTTTAGAGCTACCGGTAAAAGTAAATAAATGGATGTGAGATTACTTACAAAAGCTTTAACCACTACTTTTAAAAATACTTAGTCTATTGTTTGATGTATTCTTTAATGCTAATTAGAGAAACTCTTATGATAAAGTTTAATTATACTTTAGAGCCTATCCGTAAATTCATAATTTGTTAAAAATAATGATAGCTACGGCAAAATAAACCATAGCCATATAGTTTAAAGCGTATTTTTCATAACGAACAAACAAGCGCCTAAACCGATTGAGCCATGAATGCGTAGGTTCAATGAACCAGCGTTGATAACCTTCTGGTACACCATAAACTTTATTTTTAGCTTTTCTTTTATTTTTCATTATTTTAGGTACATAGCTGTAATGCAGCAAGTAGGCTCTTATTTGCGCTGAATCATAAGCTGCATCTAAACTTATAATTTTGCTATAAGGCATGGATATATGCTTAGGAATGGATAATAAGGTATCCAAAAATAGCTGAGAATCGTGCTGATTAGCGCTACCTAACGCACAACCGATAACTATACCGTTTTTATCAGTTAATATGCTTCGTTTTGTTCCTAATTTTCTCCTATCTACTGGGCTCTTGCCTGTTTTCTCTGAACCCAAGGGCGCTTTAATATAAACACAATCAGCAGCTTGAGTTTCTAGACTAAGTCCGTGAATTTTATCATATTGGTCAAGTTCAGCATACCATAAATATTTAAAGAACTCGACAGACCTTAATTTTTGAAACAGTTTATGGACAGCAGAGTACGATCCAAAGCATCTAGGCAATGCATTCCATTGTATACCTGTCCTTAACAGATAATAGATACCATTTATTGCTCTTTTCATATCCATTGAGGGTCTTCCCCGCTTTGATTTTTCGCTTATTTTTGGTATTATTTTTTCTATATCTTTCCATAAATTTGGAGTTATAAGAAACTTCTTGTTTATGCATACTTCATAACAATTTTTTGTATGACACATGTGTAAATCTCCTTCTTGATCGTTGATCGCGATTCTTTAGAAGGAGATTTTATTATATTTTCAACCTTTTTTCCATTTTAGAGATAGGCTCTTAATGAAAGGAACTGCAATGCATAAGATAAAACTAAACAAAAAAGAAAGTAGAGCCGTTGAGATTGGGAAAGCATCATTACTTACTCTAGGGTATTGCAATGGTAACAGAAATGAGCTTGGACTAAGGCCTCATTGGTGTGGGCATTAGAAGGTAAACTAACTAGATTTCTAAAGATGGTTATGTCAGGTGCAATGCTCGCCTGCTGCCGATAGACGAAGGAAGACAGCCCCTTGATGTAGGCGAAGGTTGCTGGTGAAGTAAGATTGGGATGGCTTATCCTTTCCCGTGAAAAATAGGTTTATTAATTCTTGAGGAATGCATGTGGTATTCCTCAAGGAAAATTTAACATACCTTAAAAGGAGATACACGATGAAAACTATCCGTATGCTTGGCAATGCTAGTAAGTTGACCCTAGGTGGCCCTTGGGTAGCATATTATGAGACTAATAGGCCCGGAGCTTGGTTTAATAGATAAGGTACTATAAGTGATAAATACTCTGTTGCTTTCTTTATTTGCCTTCTTGTTATACTAAGCGATACATATGAAGGTGAACTACCTCCACCTAAGAGGTGGGGGCTTCTTGGGAACTCCTGAGCAGCCTCAGGATATTTATCAAGCTATCCCCGTGATCCCCACGGTTCTAATATTTCTAGCAGCATTGATATCTCTCTCTTGAGAGTACCCACAATGCTGACAATCATACCATCTTTCTGATAGTTCTAGACGTTCTTTTATACTACTGCATGAAGAACACATCTTTGATGAAGGAAACCATTTGTCTATCTTTATAAGCTGTTTGCCTCTCTCTGCCAATTTATAGCCAAGCATAAAAACAAATTTGCCCCATCCGTTATTGGGAGAAACTTTAGAAGTTGCTGCACAATGTACTCTCGATCAGATTATACAAAAAAAATACATCCAAGAGTTGAAAGCTAAGCATTTTGAAACAATAGTTGCTGATGGTATTGCTATCAAGGGAAAAAATTCCTTAAAATGCTTTCTGAAAAGTGGGATATCACATAGAAATTGAGCAGTTAATAGCTAAGCTTCTTTACAAAAAGATATAAAAGCTATTGACTGTGCTTTTTACTTTTACCTAGAATAACACAAACAAGTCTAATTTCTAGGTATGAGGACTATACGTATGATATTACTACAGGTATTGAGATCTATTAAGGGGGTGCTGTTAGCCAGCTCACTGACATTTCTTACACAAGCCGCTGATCAACACAAGGCATTTATTACGGCTTTACCCAAATCAGGAACTCATGTTTTAAGTACATGTGTAGAACTTATCACGCAAAAATCTCTTAAGTTTGTAGGCCAACCCCTTACCGTTCTAAAACCCAAAGCCTTAAAGAATCTTCCAGATAATCGCTTTTTAGGTACTCATGCTATTTATAGTGCTCAAAATGTTGGAGCATTAAAAAGAAACAACTTTAAAGGAATATTTATTATTAGAGACCCAAGAGATGTTATCGTCTCACGAGCTTACTGGTATTCAAAAAATCATCCTACTAGCAAGCTTTCTATAGACGAATTACTTATGAAGCTTATTAATGAGCATGCTCAATTTGATAGCTATCCGAACTATGTAAATTCTCTGCATATTAAAAATCTCTATGATGTATACACGAAGCTTTACCTGCCATGGCAAAAGTGCCCATTTATGTATACTACTAAATTTGAAGATTTAATTGGTCCTCAAGGAGGGGGAGATGCTCAAAAGCAACTCAGAGAGATTAGAAATATAGCACGTCACTTATCTGTGCCTTTTGATGACCAAAAAGCGCAAGAAGTTGCTCATAAGGTGTTCGATACAAATAGTAAGACCTTTAGAGAAGGACAAATAGGTTCCTGGAAAAGCCATTTTAAACCAATGCATAAAAGAGCCTTTAAAGCTGTAGCCGGAGAATTACTTGTACGTTTAGGCTACGAAGCAAATTTACACTGGTAATATACATATAAGGAATACAATGATCCGTACTTACTATACATATGCTCTACTTGGTCTAGTGCTCAATATAGCTATAATGAGTAAAGCATATATGTTGCCTCATCATCTTAGAATAGATTTTAATCAAAGCATGGTGCCTTCATCTCGGTTTAAGATTTATACACCCTTTTTACTGAATAATATTCATTGGAGACTTGCCAAAGAAACTTATGACACAAACTTTTTACGCAATTTTGCCTATTCGCATAAGCCGACAATCCCTAAAATAATTCATCAAATATGGCTCGGCTCTCCCTTACCTGACCGATACAAGCAATTGCAGGCATCATGGCGTCGATTGCATCCAGATTGGAAATATATACTTTGGACCGATAAAGATGTTGAAGCTTTTGGGTTACGCAATAAGGAGCTTTATAATGCAGCATCAAACTATGGGGAAAAGGCCGATATTGCGCGCTATGAGATTCTTTACAGATTTGGAGGGCTCTATGCCGATACTGACTTTGAGTGTATACGTCCGTTTGATCTGCTTCACCATGGTCTTGATTTTTATGCGGGTATTGTCTTTAGACGGGAACTTCGTGTGAATAATGCTCTTATTGGTGCAGCCGCAGGCCATCCTATTTTAAAGTATTGCATAGAAAATATGAAAAGGAAGCCTAAGAATGAAGTTAGTATGAATGCTACTGTAACTTATACAGGTCCTATCCATTTTACTAATATGATTATGCACTATCTAAAAAGACAAGGACAAAGCAAGCGCTGCGTGTTATTTCCTAATACATTCTTTTATCCTATAGCACACTTTCAGAAAGATATAAAGAGTTATAAGCAAGTAAAACAATGGATTAAGGCTGAATCATTTGCTGTACATTATTGGGATGTTTCTTGGACTAAAAAAGCTAAAAAGAGCAAAGGAGGGAATGTATGAAGCATTCAGTAGTAATCATGGTACTTATAGGGTTTTCAATGCTTCAAGCTAAGTACGATAATACTTTTGTTACATCAGTTCCTAAGTCAGGTACACATTTACTTATCGAATGTATACAGCATATAACTGGTAAAAGGCATAAGCCCTGCGGAGAACCGTGGACTCGCATAGACCATCTTAACCTTGAGGAATTTCCTTCTGATAGATTCCTTTTTTGTCATGCAACATATACTTTCAAACATGTTGAACAATTGAAGGCACATAACTTTAGAGGAGTCTTAATTTTACGTGATCCTCGAGATAATATCATATCTATGGCTTATTGGGTGTACAAATTAGCACATAAAGAAAAATGGAAAGCTTACCAAAAGTATAGCTTTGATGAAATGATACTTTTCCTGATCGATAACTATTCATTATTTCATGAATATGAGCAATATAGTACTCGGCCAAAAAATATTGATTCTGTGTACCGTAATTTTTATATGCCATGGCGTTACCAACCTATGATATATACAACGCGTTTTGAATCACTTGTAGGATCTAAGGGAGGAGGGAGTACTCATGACCAAATTAGAGAGATTATGAATATAGCCTCTCATTTAGGATATCCTATAACACGAACACGAGCTCAGGAAATAGCTTTCGTTATCTTTGGTGCACCTAATGTGACTTTTAGAGAGGGTAAAATTGGCTCTTGGAAGCAACATTTTAAGCAAGTGCATAAGATAGCCTTTAAAAGAGTTGCAGGTAAACTACTTATTGATCTTGGTTACGAAAAAAATCTTTATTGGTAATGAGTCAAGAATCTCACTTATAGCTCTTATGTGAGTGATATCTCCACAAAGCAAAAGTTTTATCTTTGCTTTATGGAGATAGTAGTCTTATGCTTAAAAATAGGTCCTGTTATTACTCTTACAAGAAGTTGTAAAAAATAAAAGCTCTCGAAAAAGATCGTGTGGTAAATGCTTAAGATGGCCAGTATTTAAAAGTGCTTGCACGAGAGGTTGATGATTATTCTCTACTGCGTAGTTGAATAACGCTTTTCTTTTGTCTAGTTTTACGCCAGTTAAGTAAGCTGCTATTGATATAAATGCATTGCTCAAGGCATCGTCTTTTAAGTTTAAATCTTGTACTTTTGTGTCTGATGCGTCAAACCATTCAATTTTTGTATCAAAAATAGTAAGAAGTGCAGCTGCGCTATCAAGATTATAAAGGAGAGCATATTCAAATGCGGTGTATCCGTTAGAATCTTTGCTATTAAGATATTCTGAAGTACAGTCTCTATATGAAGCTATAATCTCACTATGCCCAAAGATGCATGCAAGCATAAGCTTTGTTGTGAAAGTGCTCTCAGACTGATTAACATCAGCGTATGCTTGAGGATCTTTAAGATATGCTTGTACGTGCTCAGTGTTGCAAAGATTTAGAAATTGAGCCATACCAGAATGATTATTTTTTGTTGCATAGCTTAAGACGCTGTTACGATACTTATCGTGAGCATTAATGTGAGCTCCACGTGCTATTAGTAAAGCTGCTAACTCTTTGCAATTACGCTCTGCTGCACACATTAAGCAAGAAACGCCACTTTGATCTTGTATATTGCTATCAGCGTTACGATTAAGCAATATCTTTACTACTTCTTTATGTCCATATTTTGTAGCATAGTATAATGCTGTACGGCCCCATTGATCTTGCGCATTAATATCAGCGCCTACTTCTAAAAGAGCTTTAATTCTTTCTAGAGATCCGTCTTTTGCTGCATCTAAAAATTCAGTTGATTCATCGCTTGTATAAGAAGAAGAGTTCTGTTCCATGCCATAGGCATTGATTATAAGTATGATTGAGAAGATACTTACCAACAATGATTTATTCATATTGAAAGCCTTAATTTAAATTTGTTATATTAAATTTAAACATATTGTAATATATAATTTTATGTTAGTCAATAAGGCGCTATTTTTGTTACTAAGCTCTGGTCGGTAGAGGAACAGAGAGATGTACATAGTTTTTTATTTTTATAATTCATTCTTAAATTAATAATTCAAATTATTGACTTTTGCTAATTCAATTTGCAAATATTATAATAGCAATGCTCTCTTAAAAATGCGCTTATAATGAAAGTGATTATGATAAAAAAAAGTTCGGTAGTATGGCTCTGTGGAATGCTTTCAATAGCGCTTTCTACTTTCTGTGAAAAAGATTATGAATGTGTGTATAGATTTTGGGGTTTTTTTGCTCGTAAAGCGCCTTCATATGAAAGCTTTTTAAAGCGTTGCATGGATGTATGGACAAATCTTGATTTAGTACGAGCTATTCATACAACAGATGAGCAAAGAAAGGAAATTTGTACAGAGCTTGTCAAAATGGTAGAAGAGTTGTGGAGAGAATATAGAAGTTTACGTAGTATTATTCAAACACAAAAGCAAGAAGATAAAGCGGGGCTTATTGAGCTCTTAGAGATAATCAAAGAGGAATTCTGTGCAATCTTTTGTAAAGAGAATAGTCTTGTATACTCTAAAACAGTTATTTTGCTTAATAGGCTTATCTATACTTTAAAAGCACCAGGTAACATCAAGACCTAGAAAGCCGCCGCCAGTATGAGTAGAAAATACACGCTTACCTGCAAGCTCTCTATTATAAAAAAAACCTATACGAGGGCCAATAATGCTTTCTTCTATCGTAAAATCATACTCAAATAAAATATGTAACAACCATCGTGACCACTTTTGTGTACCAGCTACAAGTGCGTCCGGAACAGTATTATTTTTCAGGTGCACTCTGTCACTATTTTTCTGCTCATAAGCAAAAGCAACTACTAAGGAGAGAGGGCTACAAAAATGGTCTGCTTTCATATATGCTCCTAATCGCCATACAGGTCCTGCAGAAATTCGAAATTCTTTGTTTGCGTCTATACAGTTTGTTCTACTGCCAAAAGCTATAGCATCACTATGAAGCCCTACGGTAAGCCAATCACATGCTCCTAGAGCTATGTCGCTAATAAAAGAGAAACCCCAATGGCCATTATAACCATAAGGAATGTCAAATAAGAGAGCATTATTTTTCTTTTTGCCTGTTGGAAATAAGATGCCAGCTTGTAAGGTTACATCAATAAAATCTGAGTAACAGGGACCATCAAATGAATGTGTCCAGCCTAAAAGAAGAGAAGCATCTGAAAGAGCTGCTTTTTTAAAAGAGCGTACGCAGAAAGTACATTTTTCTAAAAAGGACTCAAAATGTTCTGCAGTCTGTCGCCATAACGGTAACGGTTTTTTAGAGATTTTTGTGTGAGCTTTATTGCTACAAGGAGATAATCGAGCAAGCACTACTGGTAGATGAAAATGCCAAAATAGGCCATAACACAGGTTTTGATAAAGATTAAAATTTGCTTCAAAAAGGTCAAAAGTGCCACGCTTGCAGACCTGATTGTGTGAAGGCGTAAAAGAAACGTCCGAACTATAGATAGAAAGAATATCTGTCGTGTCGCCACATTTATTACGTCCTTTATGGGTAGAGCCTCCAGAAAGTGCTATATCAAGAGTAGTTAAACCATTTCTTTCAAATCGTGGTTCGCCCCAAAAAGAAGACGCTCGATAAAAAAAACTTCTATTAAAAGTAGAAGCTTTAAGAGCATGAGTACAAATGAGTAAGAATACAACTATTACCTGGTATATGTGCTTCATACAGCGTTTTCTCCTTTCTCTGTTCACAATATAATAATTGTATGTGAAGATACAAGAGAAAAAGGCTGTCTGTTATAATTTATTGCCAGTAGGCTTATTAATACGTACTATTTACTTTCATAGTCATCGTCGGTTTCTTCAACCATAAGAGGTATTATTTGTCCTCTTTCAGTTTCAAGTCGTTCTGGTGAATATTCATCAAAGCTACTGCGTTCCATAAGACGATTTGCAATGTCGTTAGGTTGATAAGTATCAGACTGATCATAGAATTCTTCAATTGTTTCGTCAATGTCTTGTGCAATTCCTACCATAAACGTAATATTGTGTGTTACATATTTGCCTAATACTACTGGTAGATGAGGATCACTTGGGTCAGCTGCTACTACAGTAAGAGTATCGGCATCACGCCAGAGAGGAATCATAGAATGACGAATCATAACATCTTTAGGAATAAGTCGTAAAAATTGATGATTAAAAAATTCACCTATAACATCCATTGCAGGAACTTTATAGTATTCAGACAATGCTTGAAGAAGATCATCTTTTTCTACAACGCCTTGCTCTAAAAGAAAGTCTTCATAGGTTATATCATCGCGATTGGCAAATGCTTTTCGTAAGGCTTGTGCATCAGTAAAAGAAAAAATATGATTTTTTACTAAAATAATGCTGAGCTCATCTACAAGGTTGTTACGATTCATACTAGCCTCTCTGTTTTATATTTGTCTATTTTTAGATAGAATAGCTTATTTTCTAGCATATTTTCAATAATTTGTTTGTTGAAAAACTATTTTTAAAATGTGAAAAGTACAGTTGCTTGTAAAGGTAAAGTTGTAAGTACCTGTATTTTGCTCTATGCTTTTTGCAGATCTTTTTGAGGTACTTTACCATCAACACTCCTTTAGAAAGGTTGTATGAAAGAAAAAACTATTACACTCAGTGAACTAAGCTCTTATTTAAACGCGCTTCTTGATCCGATGAAAATGGAAGATATGGCTCCAAACGGTGTTCAGGTAGGACATACTGGTCCTATTACTTCTCTTGCTACAGCAGTGACAGCAAGTCTTGAAACACTAGAAGAAGCTGCACGTTTAGGAGTGCAGGCACTTATTGTTCATCATGGAATTTTTAAAAAGGGAGATCCTTATCCATTAGTTGGTACTCTTTACAAAAAGATTCAAGTTTTGATAAAGCATGATATTGCGTTATTAGGGTATCATTTGCCTCTTGATGCTCACCGAGAGCTGGGCAACAACTATAGGGCTGCTCTTGATCTTGGACTTCAGAATTTACAACCGTTTGCAGAGTATTATAAAGTACCTATTGGTGTCATAGGTCATCTTGTGCCAGTATCTTTTGATGAATTTAAAAGAAAAGTAGAGAAATACTATGGCCGTCCTGCTGCGTTTGTAAAAGTAAAAGATTCTATTTCTTCTGTTGCAATTGTTTCTGGAGGTGCAGAGAAATCTATTGTTGCTGCAGCTCATGCAGGAGCTGACTGTTTTATAACTGGTAGATTTGATGAACCTGTGTGGGATAGTGCACATGAAGAAGGTATATCTTTCTTAGGTTTGGGACACTACACTACAGAAACTGTAGGTCCAATGGCTCTTGGAGAGCATCTTCAGAAAGTTTTTGGTATACCGTGCACGTTTATAAAAACTGAAAATCCATTTTAAGGTATTTAGAGGATATGAAAAGGTCACTGCTGCCTAATTAACAAAGGTGGTGACCTTTAAGTAAATAGATAAGGGTGAATACCGCAACTCCTTTATTTTTGCATCTTTCCTTGCTTTTTAGGCTTCTTAAATTTCGGTTTTACCCATAGTCTAATGGGTGTTGTACCTGCAGGAGCTTCTTTTTCTCCTTTGCCAGCTACTACTGAACCTGGATGTTGTTTTGCTAAGTTACTTAGTTTTTGCATAATTTCATTATATTCAGCTTGTGTTGATGCTTCAAGAGTTATTTCCTGTATCCCTTTCTTCTGTTTCTGTTTTACTACATGTCCTGGTAAAACTAGCTCCATTCCAAAAACTGTACCAGCGCTTAAAAGCGCTAGTGCTAAAAATGCGTAAAATTTCATATATTCTCCTTAAGTAGATATTATTTAAACTATATTACTCCAAGTATGGTTCTATGTTTTTATATTTGTCAATAATTGATGTGGCTATCTGCTTAAACTCAACGGGATTTGAAGCTTTTATGTGCTTTTTATTCAAAGAGACAGAAAGTAATGAGTGGGATAGGCAACCCTAGCCTTTGTATATTGAGGATCTGGAGATATCATAAAACTCATGGTACACTACAAAATAGTGTTATTTTTTTTAAAGAGGCTCTATGGAAAGAACAGCATTTCTTATAATTTTTCTTTTGTTGGGTGCTATTTACTTTGTGGTAGGATATCTTGTTTCTCGATCGGTAAAATCACTTGAAGACTATTTTTTAGCAGGTAGAAATCTTAATTTATTTCAAATTACTATCTCGCTTATTGCAACACAATTAGGGGGAGGGTTTTTGCTTGGTACTTCAAAAGAAGCATATATGATAGGATATTTTGGCATACTGTATGTGTTAGGAGTATGCGCTGGTTTTATGCTTTTGTCGTTTGGTATTGCTTCTCGTTTGCGGGCGTTGAATATTGAAACGACAGCGCAGATTTTTCAAACGCATTATAATTCATCTTTTTTAAAGAAAGTTGCATCATTATGTTCTATTATTTCGCTTGGTGGAATCTTTGCTGCTCAAGTAGTTGGTTCAAAAACATTGCTTGTTTCTTTAGGAATGTATAATGCTTTTGTGTTTATTTTGTTCTGGTTGGGTATTATTCTCTATGCAATGCTTGGAGGGCTACGAGCAATTGTACAAAATGATATCTTTCAACTATCGTTAATCATTGTCGTTTTTGTAAGTCTCTTTTTCATAGATGTAGTAAGCAATCCTACAGAGTTGTGGCGTGTTGCGTTTACAAAGCATGCATTTTTTAAGCTTGCAGAGGGAACAGATCTTTCACGCCTTATGGTGATACCTTTAATGCCTGCGCTCTATTCTTTGATTGAGCAAGATTTAGCGCAGGTATTTTTTGCATCACGTACCTCACGTCTTGCAGTAATAGGAGCTGGTATTGCAGCCTTGTTTTTACTGCTTTTCGCATTTATCCCCTTATATTTTGGTATGAAAGCACGTGTGATAGGTATCCCGTTAAATGAAGCAGCAAGTCCTTTAATCTCATATTTTGATCAGTTGTATCCGACGCTTGTTGTTATGCTTGTCGTATACGGAGTGTTTGCTGCAATTATTTCTAGTGCTAATGCAGTACTATGCGCTATAAGTAGTAATATTGTACAGGATTTTGAATTGCCTGCTCTTGATAAGCGACATCAACTACTTATTTCTAAAGGTGTTATGCTTATAGTAGGATCTATTGGAATATTTCTAGCATTTATGTTTAGTGATCTTATAAAAATACTTGTAGATAGTTATGCAGTGCCCGTTTCAGGATTGTTAGTACCATTGCTTATTGCCTATTATGCTCCTAAAGAATCATGGTGGATAAATAAGCGTGCTGCTTATCTGAGTGTCTTTGGCGGGCTAGGTACATTCTTTATCCTGTTATTTTTTGAAAAAGGGTTACTTATCTCTGCGGAAATTGATGGACTTCTTGTCTCTGCGCTTGCTTATGGAGTAGGGCTTATGCTGTTTAGAGAGCGCTGATCTTCATAATTTTTGCAAAATAGAGTATTATAAAGATAAAAGCATTATTACAGTAGATTTTGAATAGGGTACTTATAATGGAAAACGAAAATGGATCTTCTTGTCCACAGGCATGTACAAAAGAACAGTGCTGTGAGGCTGAGTTACAAGAATGTCACGCTTCTTTACAAGAAGCACGTGAACGCCAACTCTACTTACAAGCGGAATTTGATAATTTTAGAAGGCGTGTTGAAAAAGAGCGAGTTCAATGGATAGCCCATGGGCAAGAAACAGTTATAGATGATATCTTGCCTATTGTTGATGATTTTGAACGAGCATTAGAGCAATTACGTCTACAAGAACTGCCTGCAGAAATTACATCACATCTTGTTGGTATTGAACTTATTACTAAATCATTCCAGAAATTTTTGAAAAAACATGAGGTAGAAGAAATAACAGAAACTGATATGTTTGATCCTGAAATTCATGAAGCAATCATGCAAGTGAAATCAGATAAGTCATCGGGCTCCATTGTTTCTGTGTTTAAAAAAGGGTACCGTCATAAAGGACATGTCCTGCGACCTGCTCAAGTAAGTGTAGCAGAGTAATTTCTTTACAAAATGTTCTTTTTCTCTATGCTTATTAGTATCTTTGAAAAAATAAAATTAAAATAGGAAAAAATATGCTTATATACCTATGTATAATGCTTTTTAGTTTTAGTACTTATAGCATGAAAAGAGAAAACAATAAAAATGTAACGCCACCGTATAAGAGAATATGTAGAAAAGGTGGTGACCACTTTATTGAGTCATGGTCAGAATGGACAGTAGAGAGAGTTAATCGAGCTTTGCAAGGTGATGAAGATAGTAATAATCATGATTTTGTAGGAGATACAGCTCTTACATTTGCGGCAACAAATGGTTATGAAGAACTTGTAACAAGGCTTATTAATGCTGGTGCAAATAGTAATGAAACAGATCAATATGGTAATTCGCCGCTTATTCTTGCTGTAAAAAATGGGTATAGAGGTATTGTACACACACTGCTTAAAGCTGGTGCTCTAGTACACATGCAAAATGAAATGGAGCATAATGCACTGTATTATGCTTTAGAAAAAAGAGATGCTGAAATAGTAGATTTGCTTTTTGAATATAAGGTTGCAGACAGACAGAACGTTCTTTCTGATGCTTTACACTCTGCTCTTGAAAAAGGGGATAGTATGTGTGCTGCGGTGATTTTAAAGCATATAGTAAAAGACAAAGATATATCTACTATAAGTTTAGCTTCTTTATACTCTTCTAAAGACCTAGAAGACCTTATCGGCCAAGTACTACAGTCAGATGCATGTATTCTTTTATTTGCAGCGGTATATCTTAATGCCAAAGAATTAGTGCATGAACTTATTACATCTGGGGTACCTATTAATAGTCTAGAAAATACTACTGGAAAAACAGCTTTGATGATCGCTGTAGATAGAAATTGTCCTGAAATTGTAGCCTTGCTTATGCAGAAAGGAGCTGATGCAAAGATCTGTAATGCTCAAGGTTTTAATGCTCTAGATTGGGCTTTAAAGAAAAGTAATCAAGAAATTACCTATCCTTTACTTGATCATTATGCAGTTGAGCTTATAGGCCATGAAGCTTTTCTTCAATGTAAAAACGATAAGGTTATTCATGAACTACGAGCACTTATGAAAAGGCATTATGAAGTTGAAAAGAGTGGCATCTATAAGGAGCTGGAAGGTCTTAAAAGAGAAGAACTAGCGCTTATATTGGCGGTAGAAGAAGGATATAAAGCTCTTGTATCTCTCTTCTTAAAAAAGGGGATTTCGCCTAATTTATATACGAGCGATTCTCGCTTACTCCTTGAAGTTGCAGCTAGCAACGGTTTTGTAGATATAGTAAATTTATTGCTTGATCATAAGGCAGAAATTAATGGAGATAGAGACGATCCTGAGACTCCTCTTATAAGTACAGTGCGAAATGGGCATACTGATGTTGTGCGTATACTCATAGAAAGAGGAGCAGACTTAAATGTAACCGATGATCATAAACTAGCTACTGCGCTCATACATTCAGTACGCAAAGGTGAAAATAATGGCATAACAAACCTTTTGCTACAAGCAGGTGCAGATACACAATTTAAGGATTATAAGCGTAAAACAGCTCTTGTGTACGCTGCAGAGTATAGAAATCTAAAGAATATAAGTCTCTTACTTGCACATAATGCTTCTGTTTATAAAGCTATGAAATGGTTTAGCAGGGAAGTCTGGGATGAGCCACAGGCACTTATTAAGTTTTATATGAATGAAGGGTTTAAAAATTATGCAGATGATCCAGATCGGTATATTGACTGGTATACGACACAATTTTTGAGTAAAAATAGATACTTAAGAACATGTGTTAAGGGTGCGCTTGTATATCCAGAGACTCCTCAGGCGCATAATAATTGTTTTCATCAAACAGTACTTATGTGGGCATGTATACTTGGCCATACTCAGAACGTGAAAAAGCTTCTTGCATGTAACCCTCCTCAATGGTATATCAATGCTCAGGATAAAAGTGGTTATACTGCTTTAATCTATGCTATAAGGCATAAGAACAAAGAATGCATACGATTACTTCTTCCTCTTGTAAAAAGTGGTATTAATGTGCAAGCTTTTGAGGAAGTTTGCTATCCAAGTACACCCTCTAGTGTTTTATTACATTCAACTTTAACACATGCTGTCTTACATAATGATATATACTTAGTTCATGAGATCCTTGCTCTTAACCCGTTCTATACGTTAAGGATACCTGCTCTTAAACTAGCCACAGAGCTAGAGTATAAAGAAATAACTATTATACTTCTTTTATCAATGCAGAAGAAAGAAGACGGAAGCCCTTATGCGGCTCTTTTCAAGTAGTAGATACTATAGTACAAAAAAGGCTCTGGCAAATAAACCAGAGCCTTTTTATATGAAGTTATTCTGGTAGTTATGTTTTAAAGAGGCGAGGAAGCTTTTCTTGAGCTTGAGTATGAGCAGGATTATTTGCTAAAGCGCCAAATGTTTTAGCAGAGGCAAAAAGCAGATTAATCATTATCTCTTTGTTATACATTTGTGCTGCAAGTTCAATACATTTTGTTTGTACTTTAGCACCAGCATTTAAAAGAGCATTGACAAGTCTTAAGTTACCTGCTTTAACGGCATAATAAAGAGCGGTATTGTCATCTTTATCTCTTTTGTTTACATCTATTATAGAGGTATCTGATAATGTGTCACCTACTGATAACAAAAGTTCCGCTATTTCATAACTTTGGCAAATGATGGCATACATTAAAGGGGTTCTGCCTTGAACATCTTTGCTATTAAACAGAGCTCTTAAAAGAGGATATTTTTTACATTCATCAATCAATAATTGTACAATTTCCTTGTGATCAAAGATACATGCCCATACTAGTGGTGATTGATGATACGTGCTATCGCATATGAGATTGTTATTCTGGACACAAGTATTTATAAACCTAGCGGTACATTCACCAGGACTTTTAATATACTCCTGAATTTCTGCATTTGTGCACATTGTACAAATAAAATGAAGATCTTTAGAGGCTGGGCGTTCGGCCAATTCTAGTGCTGATCTGCTAACTTGAGGATCTTGGTCGAATGTAGGATTTGCTCCATATGCCAAAAGCGTGAGAGCTGCCTTAAAATTACCTTCATCGATAGCTCGAACAAGAGCATTATCTCGTAAGGGATCACCAGAAGCTATAAGAGTATGTATAAGCTCTATATTTCCTTCAGCAGCGGCAGCGCTTAAGGGGCTTGCCCAATATACATCATCACCTGCATTGTTAGCTGGGACAAAGTGAGCTCCGTGCTCAAGCAATACTTTAACAACGTCGTTATGGTTTTCTTCAGCTGCTATAATGAGAGGAGTCATTGCGAGAATACCTTCAATGTTAATATTTGCTCCTTGGTCAAGAAGGCTTTTAACCAGTGCGGTATCTCCTATATATGCAGCAGCAAGAAGCTTGAAATCAAGATTTTTACTTACTTCTAAAAATCTTTTTATTATGTCTTTGTGGTGATCATTTACTGCATGAACAAGAGGGGGAAAGCCAGTCCCATCTTGAATATCAGGATCTATTCCTGCTTCAAGAAGAGTATTAACAGTGTCTAAATAACCCTCCATTACAGCAAGGTGAAGGGGTGTTCCATGTCGGTAGCAGTGACCTCGTTGTGTTGCATCTGCTCCTCGATTAAGTAGTAGTTTAACCATAGATGTTTGTCCAGTTTCGGCAGCTTTATGAAGAGTTGATCCTTCATTAACATCTGCTCCTGCTTGTATAAGATCTTCTACCATTTCTGTATCATTTTTAGCTGCGGCTAATGCGAGCACTGTAGCCTCGTCGTAGTCTACTGCATTTATCTCTGCGCCTTTTTCTAAAAGCATTCTGACTATATCATTTTGTCCATGTTTATAAGCAAGAATAAGTGCAGAACCTGCTAATGATTCGTCATCTATATCACAATCAGTTTGGAGAAAAAGTTCTACAAGCTCTTTATTGCCATGTGCTGCAGCGATCATAAGCCCTGAAATAGCCGTATGCATATCAGGAGTAGTGTCGTAGGCATTTCCTTCAACATATCTATGCTTTGTTTCTATAGCTTCAAGGAGCCGTTCCATGGTATTCCACGATTTTTTTTTGCTTGATTGTAATAAGATATCGAGATAACTACATGCATAACCAAAAGGATCAGCTATAGTTGTAGAAGCTCCAGCGTTAAGAAGCAGTTGTACAAGTGCTTTATTGCCATAATGTAGTGCGTAAAAGAGCGGTGTCCAGCCGAATATATCTTGTGCATTAACATCAGCACCAGATGCAATAAGAGCTGAGACGAATTGAATCTGTCCTGTTATAACTGCTGTTATTAAAATGGTTTTGCCATGCGCATCTCTTAGATTTAATGCAATGAGAGTTTTTAGGATTTCTTGTTTACCGGAGCGTAATGCGTAAGCGCATCCTAGTAATAAACTTTGCCAATCTTGCTGTTGTGCCCACAATGCTTTTATTTGTTCAGTATCCTGTTCAATAATGCTTTTTATAAGAGCTACTTGTGATGAAGTAAAAGTAGCTTGCTTTTTAGCAGGCTGTTGGTCATCTTCTTCATGAGTCCTTTTCATACTAAGGCAAGAGAAGCTAAGAGCACAAAGAATGCCAAAAATGGCTAATTTATAGTTCATATATACTTTCTTAATAACGTTCAACACATAACATAAGAACCATTCTATAGCACTAGTAAAATTTGTCAAATTGTAATATGAATTTTCTTCAAGGTAAGGGGTTATTGTGTCTGATGTTAGTAGACTTCTTCCCACCTTTACCCCTAAGAGTGCTTTTATAGATGTTATTGAGAACAATGAAGAACTTAGCCCTTGAGGAGTATTTCTTGAAAAAATGCAAAAAAGATACTCTTTCTTGATTTTCAATTAGTAAATAATTTAAAGTAAAAAAGATAGATAAAAGTAAAATAAATAGCCTATATAAGGAGAATCACATGAAAAGAACTATTCTTTTTGTAGCCCTCGTTGGAACATCTTTCATAACCTACTCTGAGATCTTTGCACAAACACGATCAACTCGAGATACGAGACCGAAAAAAGAAAGTAGAACAGAACGTAGAAGACAAACTGTTGCATTTTGGCAAGAAGTTGGTCGTTGCTTAAAAGCTCGTAGAGCTAAAGCTGATTTTATCAGCCGTGCTGAATCTAATCTTAAACGAGCACAACATAGACTTGAAGGTAGAGGTTTCTTTGATAGATTAAGAAGAGACTTTAGAAGAAGAGATGACCGCAGAAGAGAAGATAGAAGAGATGATAGAGGAACAAGAAAAGAAGAACCAAAAGGTGTACTCGGAAGAATAAAAGAGATGTTTGGCGCTGGGGAATCAAGAGAAGAAGGGCGTAGAGCAGCTACCCGTTAAGCATAGCTTAAAGTGAAAATTAGTGAGGCACCCTATAGGGTGCCTCATGTTTTTTATTCAATGGCATAGTCTAGAGCATTTACTACGTTATACATCTATTTAAAGTAGTGTAAAATACCCACTACAAGCTCAATAAAAATAAGAACGATAATAAGAACTGAAAGAAGATCCTCTCGTAATGCTTCAACCTTATTTTCATAGACTGTTCGTACGTCAATAATAATTTCAAGTTTACGAGTAATAGATTCGCGCCAGTTTCCTATATCAAGTTTTTCAACAAGGAGGCTATAAAGCTCAGAGTAATAGGCTTCACCTGCAAGTTTAATACTATTTTCAAGTCGTTCAGTAATTACTGAAATATCTACCTTTAATTTACCAAGATCGCTCACTAGGTCACTCCGTAATGTACCTACAAAAGGTAAATAGGAGCGTAATGGCAGCTTTTTAATCTCTCGTTCATACACAGCGTTCAATTGTTGATCTAATACTCTGTCAAAGTACTGCAATTCAAGTTGCTGCATATTTGCAAACTCAAAAAGATCTAAAAATTCTTCATATTCATCATCATAAATGAATGCGGCTTCAGTATCTATGATAATAAGATCACCACGATAATAACCAATCGCAGAGTCAAGAATCTCATTCTTTTGATATTCAGACAGTGACTCAGTTTCAAAACGCAATGTAGAAGCAATAATGCCGCCGTACCGCTCTTTAAGCTGTACAATATCTAATGCAGAATCTGGGTCAACTTGAATTAATACATATGATCTTCGTAAGTGAAAAAACTTCGGCTGCTTGATCTCAGACTTTATTTTTTTAAAAAGAGAGCCTGCATCAATAACACTTTGTTCACGATATTCATCTTCAATACCATTAATATGCGTTCGTAAATCATCAAGTGTTTCACGAAATGGTATTTTATAAGCAAGTGAAATAACACCAAAGTTATGTAACTTGGCACTTACGCAGCGCGAGCTTGTATGAGGATGTGGAAGCTCTACTGCAAGGGGAATATGATAATTTTTAAAATACTTTGAGAGAATCAAAGGACGTCGTAAAAGAAGCTGAAGATCTTTTACGCGCTCGAGGTTAATGTCTTCACCCACATCAAAGCTGTGAAAAATAAAGACATTACCTGAAAATAAATGGGAACGAGCATCTGCGTCACGTTCATGTGGAGTCATGATACTTTACTCTTTTTTAAGTATGGTTAAGAATGCTTCTTGCGGTACTTCTACGTTACCAACTTGTTTCATTTTCTTTTTACCTTCTTTTTGTTTTTCAAGTAATTTACGTTTACGAGTAATATCACCACCATAACATTTAGCTGTTACGTTTTTGCGCAGTGCTGAAATTGACTCTCGTGCTAGAATCTTAGCTCCAATAGCAGCTTGAATAACAATTTCAAAAAGCTGCCGTGGAATAACTTTTCTCAATTTTTCAGCAAGCTCTCTACCAACATTGTAAGCACTCTCTCTGTGTACAATAGTAGAAAGTGCATCAACAGGCTTACCGTTAAGCAAGATATCCATTTTTACTAAATCGCTTGCTTGATAATCTGATTCTTCATAATCAAGACTTGCATATCCCGATGTTAATGATTTTAACTGGTCATAAAAATCGGTAGCAACTTCATTTAAAGGAAGCCGATACCGTAATATTATGCGGTCTTCATTTAAATATTCAAGACCTTGCTGTACGCCCCGTTTATCTTGACACAGTTTTATAATAGAGCCTAAATACATTTTTGGCATAATAATAGTAGCATCAATAACAGGCTCGTATACAGTGTCTATCTTTTGCGGATCAGGAAAATCTGATGGACTTTCAATACTTATCATTTCGTTAGTATATGCTAATTTTATTTTGTATAACACGCTTGGTGCTGTAATAATAACTGAAAGTCCATATTCTTGCTCAAGACGTTGCTTGAATACGTCCATATGTAATAAGCCTAAAAAGCCACATCTAAAACCAAGGCCAAGCGCTGTAGAATTTTTCTTTTCTACTTTTACACTTGCATCGTTAAGTGTAAGCTTTTCAATTGAGTCACGTAAGACATCAAAATCTTCATTTTCTACAGGAAAAATACCAGCAAATACCATTGGCTTTGCAGGCTTAAATCCAGGAAATGGTACAACAGGCTTTTTACTATGATAAATAGTTTCACCCACTCGTGCTTCTTGTACTGTCTTCATGCCTGCAATAACATAGCCTACCTGCCCTGCATAGAGTGCATCTAGAGGAGTTTCATTAGGGTACATAAGACCAAGTTCTAATACTTCATAATCTCTTTGCAATTGAGCTAGCGTAATTTTGTCTCCCCGCCTCATAGTACCGTCTTTGAGAGCAATAAGACAGACAACTCCTTTATAACTGTCAAACCATGAATCAAATAAAAGAGCTTTAAGTGGCGCATCTACAGTACTTTGAGGAGCTGGTATTCGCTCAATAACGCTGTTAAGAAGATCGGTAATTCCAATACCCGTCTTTGCAGAGGCTTTTAAAATCTCGCTTTCATTAAAATCAAAAAGCTGTTTCATCTCTTTTGCAACACGAGCAGGATCTGCACTTGCTATATCTATTTTGTTAATAACCGGTACAATGGTTAAATCTTGCTCAAAAGCCAGATAAAAGTTAGCCATAGTCTGTGCTTGTACGCCCTGTGTAGCATCAACAAGCAATACTGCTCCTTGACAGGCATATAAAGAGCGGGACACTTCATAGCTAAAGTCGACGTGCCCTGGAGTATCAATCAAATTCAGTAGATAATTTTGACCATTATAGGTATAGAGCATCGAAGCAGATTGTGCTTTTACGGTAATACCACGTTCACGCTCTACCTGCAACTTATCTAAAAATTGCTCATGCTTATGACGAGTAGAGAGTGTTCCTGTGATTTCTAAAAGCCGATCAGCAAGTGTTGATTTTCCGTGATCAATATGTGCAATAATCGAGAAATTCCGAATTTTATCGGGAGAAAACTGTTGTAAGTCTAATTTTTTAGGGTCCATGAGTGTGTTTTACGTAAGGTGCATATAAATTCTGTGTATCTCTTTATAGTTTATCGTATTGCACTCAAATTGTAAAATGAGCTGGAGAACTGCCTTAAAGCTTTTTTCATTGTACAAGCGTTTGAGTTTCGTTATTAAAGAGTTCTTTAATAAGAAGTTATTTTCTCTAGAGAAAATGACAATTTTCTTTTCTTTGCTATACTTTTAAACATAGGTAAAGTTAGATATTCAAAAGAAAAGTGATACCTCCTGGGTATATTATAAGAAAGAGGTGGTCTTATGTCACCTGGTAAAAATTATTCCTCAGCAAAAATTATTTTTCAACTGTTGCCATACGTATGGGTACCTCAATGGCGTATACGATTACGCATTATAACATCATTTCTCTTAACAGGTGTTATGATAGCTATAAATCTGAGTATCCCTGTTATTTTTAAAACTATTGTTAATACGTTTTCCCAAACGCAGTCACTTTCTCCTGCTTTTTTGTCACTTGTGCTTGCAAGCTATGGGCTTTTTTGGACTTTGGGTCAAATAGTAACACAGTTGCGTATACATATTATATACCGTGTCCTTGAGCGCGGTATGCGTTTGTTAAGCTTATCATTTTTTGATCATGTACTTTCATTATCACAACGGTTTCATACTGAGCGAAGAACAGGCGCATTAACTAATGCTATTGATCGGGCACAACATGGCTATGATAATATCTTTTGGGGGCTTACGTTGTTTTTGATTCCTACAGCTCTTGAAATGACTCTTGTAATAGTTCTTCTTTCTTACCTATATGGCTTATGCTATGGTATTGCTTTGCTTTTTATTACTATAGGGTATCTTTTCTTTAGCTTTGTGGCAATGAGCCGATCTATAAAAGCGCAGGAACATCATAATGAAAAGCGTATACAATCAAGTGCTCGTATTGTTGACAGCTTGCTCAACATTGAAACGATAAAATATTTTAATAATGAGCAGTATGAACATACTCAAATAAATGAGCTTTTAAAAGAACAAGAAGATGCAGGAACAAAAAGATTTTTAACTGATAGTACTGTGCAAATGGGCCAAGGAGTAGTAATTGGATTAGGACTCACTGCTCTTACCTGGATGGCAGGTAGAGCAGTATATAATGGTACTATGAATGTTGGGGACTTTGTGCTTATTAATGGATACTTTTTGCAATTTGCTATGCCACTTAATCATTTTAGTTACATTATGCATCAAGTACGTAGAGGTATTCAGGATATGCGTTCAGCTTTAGAGGTTATGCACCTTGAGCCAGAGATAAAAGATGTATCTCATGCCTCTTCTTTAAAGATAGATAAAGCAGAGGTTGTGTTTGATAATGTATATTTTAGCTATACTCCAGAGCGTGGTATTTTAAAGGGAGTGTCTTTTGCCGTACCTGCAGGTGAAACTGTTGCCATTGTGGGCCCGAGTGGATCAGGAAAGTCAACGATAGCGCGGCTTCTCTTTCGCTTTTACGATGTTGACTCTGGCTCTATTGTGCTTAATGGAGTTGATATTCGCTCTGTTACCCAAAAATCTTTGCATCAAACTATAGGGGTTGTACCTCAAGATACTGTTCTTTTTAATAATACACTGTATCACAATATTGCTTATGGCAATCCTACAGCACTAGAAAGTGAAGTGCAAAAAGCTGCACAATTGGCTCATTTAGATACTTTCATTACCTCTTTACCACAAGGATATAGTACTGTTGTAGGTGAACGTGGCCTTAAACTTTCAGGGGGCGAAAAGCAGCGTGTTGGTATTGCTCGTCTTTTACTTAAGATGCCTGCCTTGTATATATTTGATGAAGCAACTTCATCATTAGATACTCATACAGAGCGAGAAATTCAACAGAATCTTGAAGAAATTTCTACCCATAGAACAACTATTGTTATTGCTCATAGGCTTTCTACTGTAGTTCATGCTCATGAAATACTTGTGCTCGATCAAGGTACTATAGTGGAACGAGGAACCCATAATCAGCTTTTGCGCTCTAAGGGAGTATATGCTCAGCTTTGGCAAAGGCAGCAAGGTGAAGACGATCATACGTCTCAAAAAGTTGAGAAACAGCCTATTTGTAAGGAACAAGAAGCTCCTTTGAGGTGATTAGAAAAGCTTTAAGCCAAGGTAGAAGCATTGTGCTTTGTCACAGCTACTTGATATTTTTCATTAGAATAGAAAAATAAATTTATACTGCTAATAAAATTCCATTTTAATAGTTTTAAAGTTGGCAAAATCTTCTCTTTGTGGTATAATAATAAGCGTATAGATACGGAAATTCACTAACTCAAAGCACTTAGAGGGCTTTCTTTAAGGGGCTTAACAAGAGGTTTAATTATGGATTCAACGCATGAAAAAGATGCACAATCTCGTATCAAGCCGATTCTGATTGAAGAAGAATTAAAAACTTCCTTTCTTGATTACGCGATGTCGGTGGTGGTAAGCCGAGCTATTCCTGATGTACGGGACGGCTTAAAGCCAGTACACCGCCGAGTTCTTTATACGATGCATCAACTTGGGTTTCACTACAATAAGCCCTACCACAAATCAGTTCGTGTGGTCGGGGAAGTACTAGGAAAATACCATCCGCACGGAGATCAGGCAGTATATAATACCATGGTTGGCATGGTACAAGAATTTTCTAAGCGATATCCGCTCCTTGATGGGCAAGGAAACTGGGGTTCAATTGATGGCGATAATGCAGCTGCTATGCGTTATACTGAAATACGCATGGAACGCATCTCTCAAGAATTGCTTGCAGATTTAGACAAAGAGACGGTAGATTTTGTGCCGAACTTTGACGAGTCAACTGTTGAGCCGGTTATTTTGCCAAGCAGATTACCAAATCTTCTTATTAATGGTACTGCTGGTATTGCAGTAGGTATGGCAACAGCTGTTCCTCCTCATAACTTAGGCGAAGTCGTTGATGCATGCTTGGCGCTTCTTGCAGATGAAACTATCTCCGATGAAAAGCTATTTTCACTTGTTCCGGCACCAGATTTTCCTACGGGTGGTATTATTTGTGGTCGTGCTGGGGTAGTTAGAGCATATACTACCGGTCGTGGTAATGTGATTGTTCGTGGTGTGGTAGATATCGAAGAGACTAAAAAGGGTACTGCTCTTGTTATTACTGAGTTACCATACCAGGTAAATAAAGCGGAGCTTATCGTTAAAATAGCTGATTTAGTTAAAAACAAGGTTATTGAAGGTATCTCTAATATTCGTGATGAATCTGATAAAGGTGGTATTCGCGTTGTTATTGAACTAAAGCGTGGCGAAACTCCACAAGTTACTCTTAATCAGCTCTATAAACATACAGTATTGCAAACAAGTATTCCTATACTTATGCTTGCATTGCTTGATAATAAGCCTATTGTATTTACGTTGCGACAACTATTACGCGAATTCTTGCTTCATAGAGAGATAGTTATTTCTAAGCGTAGTGAATATGAATTACAAAAAGCACAAGCGCGACAACATATTTTGCTTGGTTTTGGTATAGCTCTTAAAAATATTGATGAAGTAGTAGCGCTCATTAAAAACTCTCAATCAGCTGAAGAGGCAATAAATAAATTACATAATAGATTCTCATTTTCTCCTGAGCAAGGTAAAGCAATCTTAGAGATGAGATTACAGCGTCTTACTGGTCTTGAACAAGAGAAAATCCATGAAGAGCTAGAGGAAATTAAAAAAACAATTGCATATCTTCAAGCACTTTTACAAGATAGAGAGCTATTGCGCAAAGAGATTGTTAAAGAGTTAAAAGAAATTAAAGAAGACTATGCTGATGAACGTCGTAGCCGTATTGAAGGCGCTATCGATTTACTCAGTGAAGCAGATTTAATACCAAATGAAGAAGTAGTAGTTACTCTTACTCGTAAAGGATATATCAAGCGAGTGGCATTAAGTACCTATAATGTACAGCATCGTGGTGGTAAAGGAAAAATGGGTATGGCAGCTCTTGATGATTCTGATGATGTATTACAGGATATCTTTGCTACACGTAATCATGATGAACTGTTATTCTTTACTAATTTAGGGCGAGTATATAGCTTACAAGTGTTCCAGGTGCCTGAAGGATCGCGTACTTCTAAAGGACGTGCGGTTGTCAATATTCTGTCATTAGCTCCTGAAGAACATGTTGTTAAATTGCTTTGTGCAAAAGACCTTGCTGGTAAATATCTTGTGATGCTTACCAAAAAGGGGACTATTAAGCGTACAGAAGCTACAGCATTTGATAATATTCGCAGTACCGGCATCCGTGCTTTAACGCTTAATGATGATGATCAATTGGTCTTCTGTTCATTAAGCTCAGGTAAAGATTCAATTGTTATTGCTACAGCATTAGGTCAAGGAATTAGATTTAAAGAAACAGAAGTTCGATCTATGGGCCGTATGGCAGCAGGTGTTATAGGTATTCGTTTATACGACAACGACTATGTAGTAGGTATGGAGGTTGTTTCTGAAGAAAAAGATCTTTTATTTGCTACAGAAGGTGGTTATGGAAAACGAGTTAAAGTAACTGACTTTAGAGTTGCTCATCGGGGTGGCTATGGAGTGCGAACTATACCTACTGATAAGCGCAATGGAACAGTAATTGGGCTTGTTATTGTAGATGATAACACTCACATATTGCTTATAGATGTTCATGGTAAAATAATACGATTGTCTCCTAAAGAGGTGCGTACAATGGGCCGTCAGGCTAAAGGAGTACGCTTAATTCGCCTTGATGGAGATCGTACGCTTGCAGGTATTGCTGCAATACCAAGTTCTGGTGAAGAATCCGAACAGAAACCGGTACAGTCACCACCTGTGCAGCTTGACGAATCTGACGTAGAACATTAAATAACGGCGGAAGAGTTTTTCTCTTCCGCTTTTTTTTGAAAGAGTTTTATGGAAATACGTACTGTTCTTCTCCATCTTTCTCTTATAGATAAGGTAGGTCCTGCAACTGTTGAAAAACTGTTTCAAGCACTT
Organism: uncultured bacterium; assembly: GCA_963848965.1. Taxonomy (GTDB): domain Bacteria; phylum Babelota; class Babeliae; order Babelales; family Babelaceae; genus CAWKFG01. Next base: position 59,222 of record CAWKFG010000004.1, on the reverse strand, counting down.
ACTGCAGCTTCAATAACCAACTACTCTGCTCTCTACTCTTTTACTATACAAGATCTTATGTATTATGGGCATCTTTCTCAAAACACTGCACAGCGAATAAAAGAGGGCCTTTCAGATAAAGCACTTCTTGAAAAAGAGCTGGCTTTAAGCGAGCGTTCTGGCATAAAACTAATAACTATTATAGATGCAGACTATCCAGAACTTTTAAAAGCTATTCATCTACCACCTTTGACGCTCTATGTTCAAGGAGATCTAACAATTTTACAAAATCGAGCACTCGCTTTAGTAGGAGCTCGTAAAGCAGATAGTTATGGTTATAGCATGATAAAAAAGATAGTGCCAGAGCTTGTTGCTCAAAAATGGACGCTTATAAGTGGTGGCGCACTAGGCATTGATAGCATGGTTCATAAAGCAACGCTTGAAGCGCAAGGGAGTACCATAGCTGTTCTTGGTTCTGGGCTTTTAAAGCCGTATCCTTCTTGTAATACTGCACTCTTTCATAACATAGCAGAGCGTGGTGCTCTTATAAGCTCATTTCCATTACAGATGAGCGCACTAGCAGGTAATTTTCCTGCAAGGAATCGTATTATCTCTGGATTAAGCAAAGGGTGCATAATAGTGCAGGCTGCACAACAAAGTGGTGCTCTTATTACAGCGCGTTACGCTCTTGAGCAAGGACGTGAAGTTATGGCAGTACCTGGTCCTGTTGATAATCCTCTTGCTGCTGGATGTCATGCTCTTATTCAGGAAGGAGCATCCCTTGTAACATCAGCTCAAGATATTTTTTCTGTACTAGGATATACCTCTTCTGTTAATAAAAAGCAGTCAGAAGAGAGTGCAAAACCGCTCGGTATGAGTGACCAGGTGCTTTCTTATCTTGTAAGTTCTCTTTCTTTTGATGAACTGCTTGTCAAAACGGGGTTACCAGAAACTGAATTACGAGATATTTTGTGGGACCTTCAGTTAGAAGGTAGAGTAACTCAAGATTTTATGGGCTTATGGAGCATTATATAAACCCTTTGTAAATTACTCTTCAAATGGTTATGCTAAATAAAAGTTTTTGTTATTGCTAAAGAAAGGAAAAGCTGTGCTACGGTCAATAAAATTTACGTTTTACGCAATAAGCTCTTTGTTTTTTTGTGGTTTACAAGGTATGGAACCACCATTACCACCAATGGGTGCAGCGCAAAATTCCTCTCCTGTCCCACAAAGAGAAACTAACCACGTGAGTGAGGAAGGGCATTTACATACCTGTGCGACACAAGGAGATATACTAGGTATACAGTATTGGGTTTTGATAAGAGATGTTTCTGTAAACACGCAGATGGGAGCGTCAGGGCGTACACCGTTATACTTTGCTGTTATGGCCCGTCAAATTAGTGCAATAGCAGAGCTTTTAAAATACGGTGCAGATAAAAATCATGTATTGAGTATGGAAGATGTGCAAGAACGCTTACGACTTCCTGCGTATCAAGAAGTAGTAAGAGCTTTAAATGGTGAGATTAAAAAAACTGAAGAGCTTAGTATGCAAGAGGCAGTTGCTCTTGCAAATCCCGATATAGTAAGGGGGGTACTAGAAAGAGAAACTTATACTATAGATTCATATTACCCTTACACTATCAAGCGCTTATCTGTGCAAGAGATGGCAACTCACCAAGCGCTTGAACAAGCTGTGAATCTTGCGGCTCAGCCGATTGCTAATAGAGAGGCGCGGCAAGAGCATATTCGCAATGTATCTGCTATTATTGAACTTCTTATACGAGCAAATCCACAGCTAACAAATGGTGCATTATATAGTCAGAGTACTCCGCTTCATCAAGCGGCAGAGCTTAATATACCAGAATTACTACCGCTTCTTGTTCATGTTGGCTTTGCTGTCAATGCCCAAGGCGAATCAGGGCATACCCCTTTATATTGTGCTCTTGAACGTAATCATATAGATGCTGTAAATATGTTACTCGTGCTCAACGCCGAGCGTTATCATGTTCCTCATGAGAGTTTAAGAGGTGGTGGAAATTCAATTGCTTGGATAGAAGAGCGTGTACGTACTCTTTGTAGAACTGCAGGACTAGAGCGCGTAAGAAGAGATTACCCGACACTTCATGAGTGGTATCAGCAGATTGCAGAGCCTCACAATGATTTTGTAGATGTACCAGCCGTACCGTTTTTTGAAGAAGAGCCTGGACGAATCGAGTCTCCTGTACCACACGATAGAGGAGAGCCAGTGAGCTCATTAGATATTCCAGAAGAGCTTCTTAATGCACTTGTAGACGAGCCTGGTATACCGTTTATTCCCGAGGAAGAACTCGTGCAGCAAGAGCTTCGCGTGTCACATGATATCGAAGAACCGGTCATACATGCAGCTGTTTCAAAGGAATCTAAAGATGAACAGCCTGATGCTGTACTTCAAAAAGAAAAACAGCAGGAAAAAAGTTCGGCAGCGGGTGCTATGCCAAGCAGCGCATCAGAGGAAAAGTCATGGGCCCAAAGGCTCTGGGCTCATAAATGGGCTAAGAAGACGGTACTCTATGGTAGCATTTCTCTTGTTGTTGGCGGTATTTTATATAAGATTTTTGCACCGCATACTCGTGATAAACAAAGACAACCTGCTGTTACTGCATAAAGGGTTTTGCTATGATATATAAAGCGACTATCTTCCTCATATGCTATTGTACTACTGTATATGCTATGCAACCACCACATACTGGTGTAGATATGCAGAACTCAAGCGAAGAAATTTCCAGTGCACCTAAAAATGAAGCTCCAGCAAACCCTCTTCATAGGCTTGCTAGTCAAGGTAATAATCAGCTTATTAAGCACTATATAGAAAAGGGATTTGACGTTAATGGACTTACAGAGAATGGAAATTCACCTCTCTGGTTTGCTTTCTTGTCAAAACGTATAAGTACTATAGAGCTTTTGCGTCGTAGAGGTGCTCGTGTAGATCTTGTAAAAAATAAATCAGCATTTAAGCAATTTCAAGATCGTCAAGATTTTCAAGAAGCTCTCAGAGCATTAGATGAAGAGCTGAAACCAGAAGAAAAGAAAAAAGAAACGAAAGAGCAGATTCGTGCGCGTGCTCTGCGTAGATTAAGAAAGCTTTCATGGCCTGCTATCATAGATTACAAAGATGTTGAGCTTGTAAGAGCTGGATTGAAATTACATGAACCTTCGCATGAAGCATTAGACTATGCCTTTCTTTTGGTAAGTGAGCTAGAATTAAAGAATGTTAAAGAACAAGATAGGAAAGAGCACATCCAGGCTCTATGTCTCATTATTCATGAATTTTTTAAGACAGATGCTCAACTTCTCAAGCACGGTAATGCTAAAAATGCAAGCTATTTGCATAGAGCGGTTGTTGAATGTTGCTCAGAAGTAGTTGATATGTTACTTCTTAATGCTCCCTGGTTATTACCAGTTGCTGATGTACAAGGGAATACAGCCTTACAGTATGCTTTAGAATATAATAGACCACAAGCTTTAGAAGTTATATTAAGGCACGATAAGAATTTTCTTTGGCAAGCATATCGTCAGAATGATATTCATCATTTAGAAAAAATGTATCTTGAGCTAGAGAAGTATCATGAAGCAGCTAGTATACAAAAGGAATATCCTCTTCTTTGCCGATTATATGCAGCACACTGTGAGTATAGAAACCATTTAGAATCAGAAGAAGAGCGTAAAGCTCGTCTATCGCGTGAACAGGAGCGTATTCAACAAGATAAGATGGATCGCTACAAACAGGAATTGGAAGAGAAAAAAAGAAAAGAGGAAGGACGTGTACCCAGGGGACACGAGGATTTTGCATGGGCATATGTAGCAGAGCCAAGAAGACAAGCTTATGCAGATCCAAATCCACAACCAGCGCAAGCTCAAGAGCATACTATTCCTGTAACAGAGCCTACCTGGAACTCGACGTTCAACCCAGAAAATATACAGGTTCCTCAACAAGAATATAAGGATGAGAATATAGTTCTTACTGCGCAAGAGCGTAGAACTTCAGAAGAACGGCAGCTCTTACTGACACGTATAGGCCTTGGTACAGCGCTTTCTAGCCTTATTTTTTATAGGCTGTGCTGTGGATATGTAAAAAAAGGAGCAAAAGATCCACTTATAGAACGGTTAAGTCGCATTGCACCGGTGCAGCCATAGCTTTTTTGCCTTTTTGCGTAAAATAAAGTACACTTAGAATAGTTAGAAGATTTTTTATGTAGTTACAAGATGGAGCTTCTTATGCCAGTACCTAAACGTAAAACGAGTAAAGCTCGTAGAGATAAACGTTCGGCTAATAAACATATTCGTCCTCAAGCTGTGACGCGATGTTCACAGTGTGAGTATCCTTTAAGTCCTCACCAAGCATGTATGCAATGTGGATTCTATAAAGGAAAAAAAGTACTTAACACAAAGCTTGAACGAGCACTTAAGCGTGGTGAAGCACGTAGTGCTCAAAAAGCTCAAGAGCCTGTACCATCACAAGGTGGTCATGAAGGTCATGAGCATGAGAGCGAAAAGTAAGCCTGAAAATAAAGAGGGGGGTCAATCGATGATTGGCCCCCTTATACTGTTTATATAAAGATTGGGAGTGGAGTTTTATATGATATCAAATGTGACACAAGATATGTGGACAACTAAGCGTATTCAATATGTACTTATTTTTGCATTAGTAAGCGGATTGCTTACTGCTGGGTGGTTTGGTTATGCTTGGTATATAGATAGGTATGAACAAGCAGCATATAAGGATCTTGCAGAAAGTATTGATGGCTATTATAAAGCTCTCTCTTCTACAGATGCTGGCCGTTGGGCTGATGTTGAGCGGGCATTTCAAGCAGGTAGTGAGCGCCATAAGAGTTCTAAATTATATCCTTACTTTCTTGCTTATAAAGCAGATGCTTTAAGCTATCAAGGCAAGCAAAAAGAAGCTCAAGAGGTTATGAATGTACTTCTGACTTCTATGAATACAAAGCACCCTCTTTATTATTTTTATACTACTAAAGCTGCTCTTATGAAACTTGATGCATCAGAAGAGGCAGTTAAAAAAGAGGGACGAGATCAGATGCAAAAGCTTGCACAAGATAATAAAAATCCAGCACGCGATATGGCGCTCTATTATAGAGGACTCGATGCATGGCAACAAGGTAATAAAGAAGATGCACAAAAATTATGGAATGATATTATCGCACAAGGAAATAAAGACTCTCAATGGTATCAGCGTGCGCAAGCAAAGATAAGGTCTGAAGCATGAGTACTATTCGGGTACGATATGCTCCGTCACCAACAGGCCATTTACACCTTGGGAGTTTGCGCGTAGCGCTCTTTAATTGGCTTTTTGCACGGCACTATAACGGTGTCTATCTTCTGCGTATTGAAGATACTGATATTGAGCGATCTACACAAGAATATACAACCTCGATTTTAGAGACGTTAGCATGGGCTGACATTGAAGCAGATGAACCGGTAGTTATTCAAAGTAAAAATTTACCGCTACACAAACAGGTTATTGCTAAGATGCTTGAAGAAAGAACTGCTTATCGGTGCTTTTGTACTCCGGAAGAATTGCAGGCTCGCTTAGGAGCAAGTGCTGCACAAGAAGGCGGCTATACAAAGTATGATAGAAAATGTTTGTATAGAACAGTAACCGAAGAGGATCTTAATAAGTCGTATGCTGTACGATTTAAAGTGCCAGATAATATAAATGAAATAAGCTTTGATGATCTCATTCGAGGACCTATTTCGTTTGATAGAGATCAATTTGATGATTTTATTATTATGCGCTCAGATGGGACGCCCATGTATAACTTTGTAGTAGTTGTAGATGATGCGCATATGAACATTACACATGTATTACGGGGTGAAGATCATATACCAAATACCCCAAAACAGCTCTTGTTATATAAAGCATGTGGCTATACGGTTCCGCTCTTTGGCCATTTTCCTATGATTTTAGGACCAGATGGTAATAAACTGAGTAAGCGTGATGCTGCAACAGCAGTGCTTGATTATAAATATGCTGGTTTTTTAGCGGATGCTCTCTGTAATTATCTTGTACGTCTTGGCTGGTCTCATGGAGACCAAGAGATTTTTACACGAGAGGAATTAATTAGCTATTTTTCCCTTGACCACGTTGGTAAAAAAGGAGCAATATTTGATATAAAGAAGCTGGAGTGGATGAACAGCATTTATGTAAAAAGGCTAACGCCTGATGAAATTATCTTTTACATAGAACGTGATGTTGATCCACTTTTTAGGAGTTATTTTCCAGATTGGGATGCTTCTACGCTTGCCAGTGGTATTGAATTATATAAAGAGCGAATTAAAACTCTTAAAGAACTTGAATGTGAATTACGTTCTCTTTATCAACGTCCTTATGCGTTTGATCCAGAAGAGCTTAAACCGTGGAGTACTATACAAACAATGCATGATATGACTGCATTAGAAGAAGCCTTACATATGCAAGAGGATTTTTCGCCGCCAGCCCTTTCTCAGATGATGAAAGCGTTGTGTGCTCAATTGAAGCGTTCTCTTGCAGATCTTGCAAAGCCTTTGCGTATAGCTCTTACTGGTAAAAGTTCAAGTCCAGGAGTGTTTGAACTGCTCTCATTACTTGGCAAGAAAGAAAGCATAGCGAGACTCCATCACTTTAGACAGATACTATCAAAAGAGGAGGGAGTAAGGCGCTAACCCATAATCATATGTTTGGAGGTTTTTATGAAAATTGGGATGCTTTTTCCTGGCTATGGAAGTCAATTTGTTGGTATGGGCAAAGAGCTCTACGATAATTCGCGTGTTGTTCAAGAGTATTTTGAAGAAGCTTCAAATTGCTTAGGAATCAATTTCGTGAAATTGTGCTTTGCTTCATCTGACAGCGAATTAAGTAAAATAACTCATGCGTATCCTGCTCTTTTCTTATTAGGAGCTGCAACAGCTGCTATGATAAAAGAAACAGGTGTTACGCTCTCTGCTGTTGCAGGGCATGGTATAGGAGAATATAGTGCTTTATCGAGTGCTCTCGCACTCAGTTTTCCAGATGGGCTCTATCTTCTTACAAAACTTGCTCATTTCTATACAGCAATGCGTGAGCAACTCGATATTAAATCTGTAGTTGTAAACGGTCTTTCAGGACGCAGATTGCGTCAAATTTGTGAAGAAAACAGTTCGGGACAATGTAATGCACATATTGCTGTTTATGAGAATAAGCATGAACATATTGTGTCTGGTCATATTGAAGCAGTTAATGCAGTAGCAGAGGGTGCTTCAGATGCAGGTGCAGATAAGGTAAAAGAAGTAGAAGAAGAGGAAGGGTTCCATACACCCTTATTACACGATCTTACAGAACAGCTTAAAATCTATTTAACAAAAGTAGACTTTAAGGACCCTCAAATTCCGCTTATTACCAATGTTGATGCAAAAGAGGTCTGTCGTGCAAAGAAAGCACAAGATGCTATTATTCGTCAAATTAGTGAACCACTGTATTGGCATAGTGTCTTAAAGCAATTTGCAGAAATGGACATAATTGTAATTCCTGCTCCTTCTCACGTGTTGGCGGCAGAAATACAATCATTATATCCAGATAAAAAGATACTTGGTATCGATACTGTTGCTCAATTTGATGAATTGAAAGCTCTTATAGAAGAAGGAAAAGAAACAGCAGTTGCATTTACTGCGCATCCTCTTCAAGAACAGAGTTCTCATGTGAGAGAGTGATTCTTGTACTTAAATATGATACTCTTTACTAGCAATGTATGTTTTAAATAAGGAATAACGATATGGCATTAGATCACAGTGAAACTGCATCTAAAGTACGTGCTATTATTGCAGAGCAGCTGCGTATTAACAAAGAAAAAATAGCACCAGATGCGACGCTCGAAGGTCTTGGAGCAGATTCTCTTGATCGCGTTAAGATCATTATGGAGCTCGAAGAAGCTTTTGGTATTGAGATAAAGGACGAGGAAGCTGAAAAGCTTTCTACCGTAGACCAAGTAATCAATTACGTACAGACGTTGCAACACTAAAAAGAGGCCGTATGGCCTCTTTTTTTATGCTCTTTCTTTGTGCTGCTGTGCAGAAAATTTCTTATATGCGACTATGCCAAGTAGTGTGCCTACAAGTCCAAGTGTTATAACACTTTTTTTGGTAAGCCATGTGCGGGGCTTAGTATCTTTAGCAGTATGCTTATCTTCTTGAGGTTCTTGTGATTGAACATGCGGTGCAGAAGATTCTGTTGCATGATCAGCTTTTATGTGGTCAGAAGCTTCATTTGTATGAGCAACATGTGCATGCTGTGCTACTTCTGCAGCCTCTTGCGCTAGAGTAGGATTTAAGCCTACAGGTGCAACCGGTTCTGTTGGAGCGGTTATCTTAATTTCAGGTAGCGTTTCTGCAGCTTGAGCTGGTATAGTTTGAGAAGTGACCGGTGTATTTTGCTTTACTTCTGTGCTTTGTGATTCTGCAGGCTTGACTGCATCTTTAAGTATAGCGGCAATTGAAGGAGACTGTGTTGCAGGCTCACTCGGCTTTTTTTCGTGCACAAGCGGTTGTGTTGGCTCTGGCCTAACAGATGGCTCTTCTATATGAGGTGCAAAAGAAATGCTTCTTTTATGTGCAGCAGATGGTTTTTTTCTTCGTTGGGATGTAACTTGAGGTTTTTCTGTGCTTAGTGCTGTATGAAGTCCTTTTCTAAGGGGGCTACTTGGTTTATATGCACTGCTAAATGTAGACTTGTTATTTTTAAGTACTGATTGAAGGTCTTGTACAAAATCTTGATCTTGATCTTGTTCTTCTACGGGCTCTTTAAGAAGGTCAGAAAGAGCTCTTGATAACTGTAGATCACTCGTTTGAGTAATAGTGCTATATACTCTTCTTCGAAGATCAGTATTGAGTATAAGATTTGAGTTGAGTTCAAAAACATCTTGCTCTTGCATCTCAGGCGACGAAGGGCTTGCACTTGGTGAAAAATCTAAGCTTTTACGTCTTGTATGACGTGGTGGAGTACTTTGTATATGACTTTCTCCAGAAGATGATTCATCATGCATAGCGCTGCATAAAAAAGTGATAGATAAAGCTAGAGAACTTAAAAGAATAGCGTTCATGGTCCCCCTTTAGTAGGTAATAATAAAATACTGCTTTTTTAGCATACCTTGTATTTTAAGAAAAATGAATAGAAAAAAGGCCCCTCATATGAGGAGCCTTGTACTTTAGAAGGAGATAACACCTTTTATCCAGATACCCCATTGGTTTAAACCATTTCGTTCTGTACCATTACGGTGCCGCTTTCCATCAAATTCAACTTCGGCACCAAGACCAAGTTGTGGATTCCAACCGCATTCGTCCATCCAAGTATAACATATATGACCAAAGACTTTATGAGTAAGCACTGAAAGAGCTTCACCAGAGCATAAGTTAAGGTCATTTGTAGTAAGAATAGTTGGTCGTGTAGTATTCGTTACAATAAATCCATTTTCAGGAGTAAGATCTGCAACTGCTATAGGAGCAATAACATTGTCAGCTCTTGTTAAGCATACAGTACATGCACTTGCGGCAATAGTAGGAGTTACGGTAGCTCCTGGTCTAAATGCTGTTGCATCTGCTTGCGTACTATTATTTGCTACTTTTCTTACTACTACAGGACTTGCTACAGCAGGACATCCTTCAGGTACAGGAACTTCAAAAGGTGCTCCTTCAGGAAATATTGTAGGAATTTCTTGATCATTTTCAGAAACTATGCCTACAGGGAAATTGAAGCAACAAGTATTTTCAGTACCTTTGATACCAAATCGTCTTTTATCGATGCCAGTTGGACATCCGTCACACCGACGATCAATAGTCTCTGCACTATGACCATAGATATTATATCCTATATCAAAACCGAAGCCGCACCACCGGTAAGCAAGTTTTAAAGAAAAATCTGCTTTTACATCTACACTTACATTAACATCGCGTGAAGTAAAGCATGTAGCGCTTAAAAGATTACCATTATAAATAAGACGAGTTCCATTACTATCAAACTCTTTTAGTAGCAGATACCGACTGAATGGACCGTGATTTCTCAAGTCAAAGAGGCGACATTGACGAGATTTAAACATATGCGTAATATTTCCTTCAAGGAATAGTGCTACATTAGCATCTTCGCCACTCCACAATACTGTATGTGCGGAAATACCTGCACCAAGCTCAAAGTGTCTTCCGTTACCGATGAGAGGATCGAACACAAATTCATTTTTACGCTTTTTGGCAGTCGGAATAACAGCTTGTGCATAAAAGCCCAAATGATAACAATCATCATTAATGAAATTATAACCAAGAATAAGATCTATATCTGCAAGTCCATTTTTCGTACGTTTACAAAAATCAAACTTGCCTGCACACCACCGAGTCTTTAAATCTCCAAAAAGGAAATTGCCACTCAGCGCTTGTTCAATAGTTTGTGCGGCCTGATCGCTCTCTTCTCCTACAAAACATGGAGCAAATGTTGGTTTTCTATTTCCTGCACCATTTTCGTTATTACGTACTTGTGTTGCTCCAAGTTTCCATCGAGCATGTACAAAGGGAGCATGTGCTCTAAAATAAAGTCCTTGAACCCAGGCATCAAGACCTAAATAGAAACCGAGATCTACAATAAAGTTCTCAATACTCGGACAGAAATGGATACTTCCTCTGAACGTTCTTGAGAGTCCAAAATTTTCTGCAAGTAGTTCATTGCTTTGCCTATCAGGTACTAAACTTCCTGCAAAACGCAGTGCAGTTGACCCAAAAAAGGCGCGAGCAAGATGTTCTGGTTTAAATGAACGTTGGTATTCAAAGGCGATATATCCAGAACCATAATATTCGCACATAAGAGGTTTATTAAGCTCCCATTGCCATCCTACGAGTTCGCGTGCAGTATTAGCGCCTTGCGAACGGAAGTGTACTGCCGTACGAACATCACAAAAATTATCATTACATCGCTTTGTATTGTTCTCATTTCGTGCAGTAGCTCCCGTTGCACTAAGCAATAAGGAGATATACACGATTGAAGAAAGAACTCGTTTCACAGGTACTCCTTTTTTTGTTATAAGATTCAAAAACAACTGCCACTTAATTGTTTTATATAATGTAGACAAAAGATAATGAGATGGCAATACCAAAAGTAACGTATTTAGAAAGTTATACCACCTTTGAGCCATACACCCCATTGATTAAGTCCACTCTCCGGTTTCTTTCCATTAAATTCAAATTCTGCACCAATGCCTAAATGAGGATGGTAACAGGAGTTGTACCATATATATCCCCAATGACCAAAAACTTTATGAGTAAGGATACTGCATTGTGCTGCAGAGCTTGGATCTAAATCTCTACAAGAAATAATCCGCACTGGCTCATTTCTTGCAATAATGAAACCATTTTCAGGAGTAAGATCGGCAACGGGGATCATCTGCTGTCCAATCTCTTTACTGTTAAAACCAAGACATACTTCTTCTGCAGTAGCTGATGGTACTGGACCGCTTGTTGGCAGTACTGCATTAAACATCGTAGCACCTGGTTGCGTTGCATTGACTAACTTTGTAGGAGCGCTTTCATTGGGTGGTATTGGCATAACCATACCGTCCATTATCATAAAGTTGTCACAGCATACTCCTTCAATTCCTTTAATGCCAAAGCGTCGTTGATCGATGTCACACGGACATTCCGTTTTTATACAAACACATTCACGATCTCGTGCATAAATGTTATAACCAAGATCTATATTCCATCCTCCTAGAGCAAATGCAAGTTTAGCAGAAAAATCTACCTTATATCGAATAGAGACATCAGCATTACGAGTAGCAAAATTAATAGCATTAATAGTTCTACCAAGATACCTATTATTAATATCAAACTCTTTAAGAAGTATATACCTACTTAAAAGACCGTTTCGTCTAAAATCGAATGAACGAATTTGGTCATTAGTAAACAAGTGGGTTACATTTCCTTCAATATAAAGACCCAAATTACGTCCTCCGGTACAATGATCACTGAACAGAGACCAATGCATACTCACACCACCTCCTAATTCAAGATGGCGGCCATTTCCTATAATAGGTTCAAAAATAAATTTTGATTTTGGCTTGTTTCCAGTAGGAACGACAAGCTGTGCAAACGCTCCAAAATGGCCAAAATCAGACTGCCAAAAATCAAGACCCAGAATAATATCAACGTCAGCGAGACCTGTTTTTTTGCGAGGACAGAAATCAAATCGTCCAAAGTTCCAACGTTCTTGCATGTCACCAAACGTAAAGTTGCCGCTCAATGCTTCTCGAATACTCTGCGTTGTACAATTATTATTGGTAAATTGTAGAGCACCAGAAGTTTGGGGCTGAAGAGGGTTATTTAAAACCTGCAGAGGATTAACAGCATTTTCTATAGCACACGTTACATTGCCTGGCGTAAATACCGGTACGTCCGGAGCTGTATTGCTAAACATATAGCAAGGAGGAAAATTATTTGAACCCCTAAATTTATCTGCACATGGCAAACATTCATCAAGGCCAAGACTCCACCGAGTATGTACAATGGGCATATGAACTCTCAGATAGAGACCAGGAAGCCATTCACTAAGGCCAAAAAACATATTAAGATCAACTATATAGTTTTCTATAAAAGGCTTAATAGAAAGAGTTCCTCTAAAATCGGTAGGTAACCCAAAATAATCTGCTATAATTTCTTGCTCATTTCTTCTGTTTGCAGCTTGGCTACCTGAGAAGGTAAGACAATTGGTGCAAAAGAGCCGTTGTGCAAGTTGGCAATCTTTGAAAGATCGTGTATATTCAGCAGTTGCAGCAAGTGTTACATAGTTTTCTACATAGTAGGGGGTATGCAACTGTTTTTGCCAAGCGACAAGCTCACGTGCAGTATTAGCTCCTTGTGAACGAGGGAGAAAAATGGTAGTGCCACAATCAAAACACTGATTTGAGCAACGAACATCACACGTTTTATTGCGAGGAAGCCGGCGGTTAATAACTTCAGGGCATGCACGATTACACTCATCAACCTTCTTTTTGTCTGCACCATACATGCTGGTAAAAAGAGAAGAGCAGAGCATTATATGTAACAGGTATTTCATAAATTCTCCTTTTTTAAACCTCATACTTCCCGATAGCTTATCAGGTTTTTAAAAGAAGAGAAGCTTTAAAGAGTAAAGAATAAAAGTTTATCCATAGACATGCTAGACAGTAATCTGCCCGATGAAGCGAAAAATACGGTTTAAGCTTTATTGTCAACAAGAACAGAGGGGGTTTATATAAACCCCTCTCTAAAATGAGATACCACCTTTGATCCACAAGCTCCACTGATTAAGACTCGTTCGTTCATTACAAGCAAGTGCATCAACTTCAAATTCACCACCTACTCCAACATACGGGATATACCATCTGCATGCATCTTCAAACGTATAACCAATATAGCCAAAAACCTTATGAGTTGCTGTTGGGCCAGCAGCACCAGAATCTTTATTAAGATCTTTATCAGAGAGCAATACCGGAGGATTGGAAGCAAAAGCTTCTTGAATATCAGGCCCTACAATTAAGCCGCTTTGCCTACTAAATGCAGTTACTGCAATATCTTCAGGAGAATTTACTGCAACTTTCTTTGCATTATCGGTAGTGCCTGCACTTGTAATAGTTGCATTACTCTGTGTCGCATTAAGCGGTATCTTTTTTACAAGAGAACCAAAAGACAATGGTTGTTGAGTGCCCACTGTTTGATATTCAAGAGCACAGGTTCCTTCAGTTCCTTTAATGCCAAAAGTACTTTCACCTCCTGCTCTACAAAACTTTATCCGCTCTTGCGCATGGCCATAGAAATTATATCCTAGATCAATTGCGATGCACGGTATTCTCAAAGAAAGCTTTACACTTACGTCTCCTTTTACTGGAACACACGTCTCTATTTCCCGAGTTACAAAGTTGATACCATTGATTATTCTTCCTGTAGGTATAAGCTCTTCACCTTCTCTTCTAAATTCTTTTAAAAGCAAATATCTACTTAAAGGCCCTTGTCTACACAAATCAAACGAACGTACTTGTCTATTTTTGAACATATGCGTTATATTACCTTCAAGATAAATGCTCAATGACTGATCAAGCCCTTCCTGCCACAAAACCAGATGTCCCGAGAGTCCAGCACCCAGCTCAACATGCTTTGCGTTACCTATAACCGGCTCAAAAATAAATTCGCCTTTAGGCTTATTTCCCGTTGGTGCCACCACTAATCCAAATATACCTATATGATAATTCTCGCATTTTAAGAAGTCCCACCCTACAATAAGATCAATATCTGCTAGCCCCGTCTTTGAAAGGCCACAACCTGCAAATTTGCCAAATTTCCATCGTTCTTGCATATCTCCAAATCTAAAGGTGCCACTCAATGCCCTTACAATGCTACAAGTTGCCTTTGCTTCATCAGGGCCCATATAACAAGCAGGAAAGGGCGGACACTCTTGCTCTTCTACCTTCTCGTGCATCCTCAGGTCCCACCTCGTATGCACTAGCGGAGCATGGGCTCTTACATAGAGACCGCAGAGCCATTCGTCAAGCCCTACAAAGATCTGTGTATCAAAAAAGACATTGTCGATAACCGGACTCACACGCAGTTGTCCTCTAAAACTCGGAGATAACCCAAAATTATCTGCCAGCAACTCACAATCTCTTCTCTCTCTGACTTGGCTACCAGAAAAAATCAGTGTACAGTCACTAAAGAGGTACCGTGCAATACGTTCAGGATCAAAGGACCTCGAATAACCTAAACTATGAGCAACCGTCACATAATTTCTCCCAGGAGACCATCTATGGATAAACTCTTGCCAACCTGCAAGTTCTCTTGCTGTATTAGCTCCTACAGACCTTGGAATAAAAATAGATCGTACAGTATTGCACGTTGTAGTACACTCTTGCTTACATGTCTTGGTCCCAAGCCTACCATCTGGTAATTTGCCACCCTTATTGCACTGGACACAGATGCCATTACTTTCGATACCCAGCCGTGTCGAGCAAACGCTGCAGGTAAAACATCCTGTATTACAGAGTCCATTCTGACGCTTACAAGGGGCACACTGCGACGTACATTTTGCGCAGGAGATGCACGACTTGGTACCACACGTTGTGCAGATATCCTGCACGACACAGGGCAACACAGAGTCGCCACACGGCTCTACTGTGTCGCCACGCACAAAGACAAACTGGCTTTCTGCTTGAATAGTTCCTGCAATCAGTACTGCACTGACAAGATGTCTAACAGAGCGCTTCATGAGCGGACCCCCTTTGTTGGTGTTGCTTCTTTTTGAGTATCGTGCCCTAGTCTACCACTTTGCTGATCTTACGTGAATCTCCAATTTGCTTTCTCTTAACTAGCTGGTAGGGGCTCTGCCCCTAAGACCCCGGCAAGGGCACACCCTTGCAACCCACTTTATAGCTTCAGAGCTAAAGCTCCTCGCTTGTCTTTTAAAGCAAAAAATCGTACCGATTTTTTGCAATAGCAGTCGCTCCGCGAAGTCAAGCAACCAGGGGAACTCCCTGGTTGCCCGTTGCTGACTTACGTTTTATTCTTTGGTATTTCATACCAACAATAGTTCTGTAAACAGAGTGTTATCAGCAGAGGTGTGTTCCACCTCTGATGGAGATTCCCGAAGGGACTGCTATTGTTAAAAAACGCTGAGCGTTTTTTAACGCAGAAAAAGAACGAAAGTAAAAGGGGTCTGGGGTTAAGACCCCAGCGGGGTTATAGGGGCAGCGCCCCTAAAGAAAGAGAGCTCTGCAGGGTGCAGAGCTCTTTGGATATCAGTATGATAGGGTGCCTTTGACCCAGATGCCCCATTGGTTGAGGCTACTGAGGAACTTGGAGCGGCCATCGAATTCAGCTTCGGCACCGAAGCCAAATTGTGGTTCCCAGCAGCAGTCGAGTGCTACATAGCTCAGATGAGCAAAGATTTTGTGTGTAAGCTGTGCTGGTACTGCACCGCTGCGTCGGCTGAGCTCGTTAACTGAGATGAGGACCGGCGGATTAGAGTTGAATGCTTGTTTAAGTTGGGTACGATCGAGTGGGCTATCCCAAGTAATAGCAACGAGGCCGGGCGCCAGGTCGGTAATAGGTTGCGGATTATCGACGGTGCCTGGTTGTCGTATAGTAGCATTACTTTGTGTAGAGTTAAGGGGTACTGTATCGTTGGTCAGTGTATTAGTGTTTGTATTAAAGACACGTGCACATACTCCTTCAGTTCCTTTTATGCCTAGGCGGTCATTGTTGAAATCTGAAGGGAAGAGAAATCGATCTATGCAGAGCGATTCACGGCTTCGTGCATAGATATTGTAACCGATATCAAAGCCTAGTCCACCATGGAAATAAGCGAGTTTAAGAGAAGCATCTACTTTAAAGCTGCCCCCAACGCGAGCTGAGCGAGTAGCAAAGTCTATAGTATTGACGAGGTTATTATTATATTGGTTATTTTCGTCGAACTCTTTAAGAAGAAGATAGCGGCTGAGTGGTCCATGCTTTTTCAGATCAAATGATCGTACTTGAAAATCCTTAAATTGGTGCGTAACATGCCCTTCAAAATAGAGGCCTGCAGTATGACATCCTCTTTGGAAGAAGGTATAGTGTGCAGAAGCTCCTGCTCCGAGTTCCCATAAATGTCCGTTACCCAGTAGAGGTTCAAACACGACGGTGCCGTTCGGCTTATTACTTGTAGGGACCACGGTGATGATATACGGCCCTGCATGAGCAGTGGGAGTAAGAAGAGTATTCCATCCGAGAATCATCTCGATATCTCCTATACCAGTTTTGTGTACGTGGTCACATGCAAATTCGCCGAACATAATGGGCACTGCTTCGTTACCGAAGGTAGCAGTTCCTGAAAGTGCTTCTCGAATGTTTTGTACTGCAGGAGATGTAGCAGTATCCATATAGCATGGCGGGAATGTTGGTAATGTAGTACGTGATTGATTGTTTATTTCGTTACAGTGTAGTCCTATATCCCAGCGAGCGTTGACAATAGGGAAATAGGTTTTAAAATAGAGTCCTTCATGCCATTCATCAAGTCCTATGTGAAACATAAGATCGACAATAACATTTTTAATTTTAGGTTTAAAGCACACGGTTCCTACGAAGGTAGTAGGCAACCCAAAGTTGTCTGCAAGAAGATCTCTTGTCGAGCGGTTTGGTACCTGACTTCCTGAAAAATGGAGACAGGTACTTCCAAAGAGGTACTGAGCGATACGTTCTGACTTAAATGATTGAGCATATTCAACCGTGAGTGATAGGTTCCCCCATACACGATCGTCACATCCAGGGAGATATTCGTACCATCCGGCTATACGTCGTGCTGTATTGGAACCTGGCGACCGGGGAATAAATGTTGTACGAGGTCCACATACAGAACTGCGGATCTGCTCTTTAGGCAACCGTACATGTTTTTTAAAGGGAATCCTGCCGCAACCTTCCGGTATTTGTTGGGGATACACAGTTAGCGGTACAAGAAGAAAGAATGCCATACATATATGCTTACATAGGGACATCATGTCCTACTCCTTTGCGTTAAAATTCGACTATTAAAGCAATGCGCAGTATAATCTTGAAGAACCATTCTTGTAAAGCTTTATTTTATCTGAGTGAAAAAAATTATGTGGAACAATTTTGTATATATTCTTTGGGCACTCCATGTTCTCCTTGAAGTACTTCCTATAAGCAGTTCTGGTCATATGATGCTTATGTTAGGTATACTACAAAAAAGAGCTCTATCAAACAATGTAGACTATCTTATGCATATTCCTACACTGCTTATTAATAGTATTTTTTTATATAACTATAGCTCTTGGACCTCTTTAGAGGAATTTGTACAATATGCAGTGTTGGCAATGTGTGCTGCTAGTATTACTGCTGTATGCTATTTTGTGGTAAAAGGTAATAAGTTTCCTTTGTGGCTCGGATTCCTTATCACCAGTCTTTTGTTATTTTCGGTAAAGTGGATCCCTTATTATGAAGTTCATACTATTACGTTTGTAAAAGCTTGTATTATAGGTTTCGTTCAAGGATGTGCTCTACTTCCTGGCATTTCTCGGCTTGCTGCGACATTTGTAACTGGTTGTTGGTTAGATTTATCGCTACAGGAATCATTTCTGTTCTCTCTTGCAATACAGATGCCATTGATGGGTGCCGCAGTAACAAAAGCATTATTTGAAATGTATGTTAAGCAAAAGAGGGAAATTTCTTGGAATCTTGCTGGTACCATAGTTCTTGGTATTTCTACATTTCTTGCATATAAACTGCTCGGTTTTGTATATATACTTTTAAAGAACGGTACTACAACTGCCTTTGCATGGTACATGCTTATTCCTGTGAGTATCGCTCTTTTTATAAAAGATAGGTGACGCTATAGTAAATTGCAGGAGATGCAACAGCATGTACTCTCTGATGGTGAAGAAAAAACTTCTTGAGATTGCTGCTTGTGGACCGCATGTACATCTCTGCTAAGAGTAATCAAATGTTCGGCAACCGCTCGATGGTTATTTTTTTGTGCCCAGAGTAGAGCATACTTATTTTTTGCATGTATATTCGCACCATACTGTAAAAGAAGAAGAACAGTTTGCAGGTGTCCATTTCGTGCTGCTCTACGTAATGCTTTATCTTGACGTGCATGAACGTTTACTTGCCGCTTTAGATAAAATTCAACGGATTCAATAGATCCTTGCTTTGCTGCTTCTATAAACCTTTTTTCAATATCCTCTTTTTTGCCAAGCATAGGAGCTTGTAAAGCAAGATGGTCATTTTCTAACAGAGGTTCTGAAAGCATTGACTGAGTATCCATCGCAAAAACAGAGATACCGAGTAACAGATAAGCAATAAGTAAATTATAATACATGAAGTGCTCCTTTAATTGTTTATAAGCTTTTATATACAATTTAGTATGGGATATATTTTTTTTTTGTCAATAATTCAATGTAGTGCTGCTCTTTTTTAACCGAATATTTTATTAAATCGTCTGGCGTTATTCTAGTAAGCAGCGACATAAAGTGTGGAAGTATCATAAAGGATCTTGTGCTGAAGAAGTAGTATACAGTACACTGAAACAAAAAAGAGGAGGGAACTATGTTTGCTCTTGTAAAACGGTGGGTTACTTTTACTATAAGTATGAGCTTTGCTCTTTTACTACTTTTTTCTTTAGTGACCTATAATCCTTATACTCCTTCATTGCTCTATGATACTACAGAGGTATCTTCTGCTCTTGGCGGTATTGAATATATGCAGGCGCGTATCGCTGGCTTTTTGCTTTATTTTTTAGGAAGCTCTGCTTTGCTCTTGAGTATAATGTTCGGTCTTTATGCTATGCGATGTCTTTGGCCTCGAGGTTCTATTAAAAAAAGCCATATAGGTACTCTACTGGTAAGTATACCACTATGTAGTACAATAGCACACCGATATTCCTTTGAGCTCTTTACGTGCGTGTGTCCTGGAGGAGCAGTAGGAACTGTAGGCTCTCGCATGCTCTTCGCTCTTCTTGATGAAAAGATGGCAGATATGTTTCTTTTTATAGCATTGTGGTCTATGCTTATTGTACTCATGCAATTTTCGTGGATTGTATATCTTGCACCGCTCCTTTCTTTTTGTATGTACGGTCTTAAGAAGGTACAAGCACTCGTAAGCTATGGTTATGAAAAAGTACGAGCATATAGCGCTCGTATACTTCCAGGCTTATCTGATAAAGATACGCAAGAGAGTACTATTTACGAAGATCCTTTTTGGGGAACCTATATAAATCCAGCATATAGTATACAAGTAGAAAAGAAAGTAGTACCGCTTGTTGAAAAACGTGTTGAAAAAGATGAAACTCCTGAGCAGTTACGACGTGGTTATAAGTTACCACATCCAGAAGGAAAAGTAATAAAAGAAAGCAGTGTAGATAAAGCAGCACAAGCTGAAAGTGAACAGCAAGCACGTGCGCTTGAACATAAACTAGAACGATTTGGTATTGAAGGCAAAGTAGTTGCTATTACTCATGGCCCTGTCGTTACTCTTTTTGAATATCAACCGTCTATTGATACAAAAATTAGTACCATTCTCGCTCGAGAGGATGATCTTGCTCTTGCTCTTCAAGCATTGAGTTTACGTATCATTGCACCTATTCCAGGTCGTTCGGTTATCGGTTTTGAAGTTGCACATAGTAAGCGCAGAGCAGTACTATTTTCTGAACTTATTCGCAGTGACCATTTTGTACATTTTAAAGGTTCATTACCCCTTATTTTAGGAAAAGATACGTTAGGAGCTAACGTTGTTATAGATTTAGCAACGATGCCCCACCTTCTTGTAGCAGGCTCTACAGGTTCTGGTAAATCTGTAGGGTTACATGCGATGTTTATGAGCTTACTGTGTAGCAAAACACCACAAGAGATGCGCTGCATCTTAATTGATCCGAAGCGTCTTGAATTTTCTTCTTATACTGATTGTGCTCATCTGTTATTTCCTATTATTACAGATCCTGCACGTGCCCTTACTGCACTGCGCTGGGCAGTTAAAGCGATGGAAGATCGGTATACTCTTATGGCTACCAAAGGAGTACGCAATATAATTGAATATAATGCTTCTGTTGAAGAAAAAAATGAAGAGCTTCTACCATTTATTGTCATTATAATTGACGAGCTTGCAGATCTTATGATGACTGCTGGTAAAGATATAGAGCATCTTATTGCGCGCCTTGCGCAAATGGCACGTGCTGCAGGTATTCATATGATTACAGCAACTCAACGACCGTCTGTTGATGTTATTACAGGGCTTATTAAGGTAAATTTTCCAAGCCGTGTTGCATTCAAAGTAACGTCAAAGGTTGACTCAAGAACTATTATTGACATGACAGGTGCCGAAAAACTTCTTGGAAAAGGAGATATGCTATTCTTAGATACCAAAGGATCCTTAAGTCGTGTGCATGGTGCTTATGTAACAGAAGAAGAAATTATGGCAGTAGTAAAGCATATTAAGGCACAACAAACAGTTGAATATATACCGCTTACGACAACGACAGTACAAGAGGAAGAGTGCGATGACGATCTCTATGAAGAAGTGCTTTCATTTATCTCGCAAAAAAATGAAGTTTCTATCTCGCTTCTTCAACGTGCTTTTAGAATAGGTTATAATCGTTCTGCTCGTCTTATTGACCAATTAGAAAGTCAAGGGTATATTATGCCTCATGATGGATCCAAGATGCGCAAGGTAGTAAAAGAGCTAGTAGAAAATAACAATTTTTCAAATAAAATTTGACAATACAGGATTACTTGAGGTATAGTAAGAGTCCCTAAAAGTTTTTAGATCTTTTTAAAAATTTTTATTTGGATAGAAAAGTGTTAAAAATAGAATCAGGGGTTGCAAGAAATAAAAATAAAAGCTATCTTGTATGGTAGATATATTTTAGTTTCGATTCTTGACAAATGTTAAAAATAGCGCCATTTTATCTTCGTATCACACTATAACATGTTTCTTTCTAAGGCGTGGAGTTCAGCAATGCGTTTTGACCAGCAATTTTTTAAATCTGTAGTGCCAGATGTGTCATTTCTTGGTGTGCAGATGCCAGAGGTATGCGAGGTAACTATAGACTCGCGTCAAGTAAATAAAGGAGAACTTTTTGTAGCGCTTAAGGGAAGTCAGGTCGATGGACATGACTTTATTGGTGAAGCATTACAAAAAGGAGCTGCAGGTCTTATTATTAATAAGGAACGCGAAAGTGTTCTTAAGACTATAGATCCTGTTCTTCTTAAAAAAATCTTTGTGGCAATAGTACCAAATACTCAGGAAGCACTGTTTAAGCTTGCTGCCGCATGGCGCAGTTTCTTTAAGTATCCTGTAATAGGTATAACCGGCTCAATCGGAAAAACTTCTACCAAAGAGATGCTCTCTCATATTTTGGGTCTCTATAATAAAAAGTTTGTGGTTTCTCAAGGCAATCAAAATACTGCTTTAGGACTCTCGCTTAATATCTTGCGAATGCGTTCAGAGCATGAGGTAGCAATTTTTGAGATGGGTATCAGCAAACGGGGTGAGATGGCTCGTATGGCCGAGCTCGTACGTCCGACAGCTGCTATTATTACTGCTATTGGTCACAGTCATATGGAAGGACTTGGCTCATTAGCAGATATTGCACATGAAAAACGGGATATTTTCAAGTTTTTCAAAGAAGATAATATCGGTATTATTAACGGTGATCAATCTATTTTATCTAATATATCATATAGTCATCCTATGGTACGCTTTGGATGTAAGACTATTAATCAAGTACAAGCTCGTAAAATACAATCAAATAATACACAAACATATTTTGTGTTAAAGCTTTATAAAGAGCGCCATAGAATTGTGCTTGATACTAATCATGCAGGGCGTGTTATTAATGCTCTTGCTTCATCAGCAGCCGCATATTTATTAAATGTTCCTTCTGAAATTATTGTCAAAGGTATTCAAATGCCATTACGTATCTCAGGAAGATTTGAGCAGAAACAATTGAAAGCTGCACGAGGCATTTTAATTAATGACTGTTATAATGCAAGTCCTGAAAGTATGAAAGCTGCATTATTGGCATTTGAGAAAGTAGAATCAAAAGGACAGAAAATTGCTGTTCTTGGAGATATGCTAGAGCTTGGTGTTAATAGTCCATTCTGGCATCGCCAATTGGGAAGATTCTTACGCAAAGTTCCTTCACTCAACCACGTTATATTGGTAGGTGACTTTGTACGATGGACAAAAGCAACAGTACCACTTGGTATCACGTTTGAGCATGTAGCAAATTGGCAAGAAGCTACCGAACTCTTGAAAAAGAGACTTGATAGAGAAGCTGTTATCCTTGTAAAAGGCTCTCATGGTACCCAGCTTTCTCGCCTTGTAAGCGAGCTTGCTGAAACTACTTTGTAAAATAAAAGGTGACGAGAAGTCACCTTTTTTTAAGGATTGTGCATGAGCGAAGTATATCATAAGCCCGTTCTTGTTAATGAAGTTTTAACCTATCTTTCTCCTCGTCCACACAAAGTGTATGTCGATGCAACATTTGGGGGCGGCGGACATACAAGAGCTATTTTAGAAGCTGAACCTACCTGTCGTGTTATTGCATTTGATTGGGATGTAAAAGCGATAGAGCTTAATGGTCCTCCATTGCAAGAACAGTTTGGCGATCGTCTTATCTTACAGTGGGGTAACTTTGCTCATATAATTCCCTTGCTTAAAAAGCTTAAAATAGCTCGTGTTGATGGCATTCTTGCAGATTTTGGTACTTCTCAATTTCAGATAACGCAGCGTGCAGGATTTTCATTTTCTGCAGATACTCCGTTAGATATGCGTATGTCCCCAGGGCATTATAAAACTACTGCAGCTGAGGTAGTTAATAAAGCACCTGAACAGGAGCTTGCTGATATTTTTTATACCCTTGGCGAAGAGCATCAATCGCGCAAGATTGCTCGTGCTATAGTAGCTTACCGTAAAGAGTATGGCCCTCTAAAAACTACAGGGCAGCTTGCAGAGCTTATACAGAAAGTTATTCCTCCTTATAGCAGGAAAATTCATCCTGCTACAAAAGTGTTTCAAGCACTACGAATATTTGTCAATGATGAACTTAATAATATAAAGTCATTATTAACACAGGCTCCTGATATTCTTGAGGACTCTGGCCGCTTAGTATGTATTAGCTTTCATTCTTTAGAAGATCGTATTGTAAAACAATTTTTTAAAGCACATTCTGATGTGTTTGCTATTCTTACTAAGCATATAGTAATAGCATCTTCAGAAGAGCTTTCCAGAAACCCTTCAGCTCGATCTGCAAAATTAAGAGCTGCTGAAAGGAAAATGCGTTCTTTATAGGACAAGCTGTAGGTTTTCAAGGAGACGCTAAGCTTTCTAGAAAGGCTACTCTTGAACTAATGTGTGAATAGCCATTGTATTTTCTTGTGCTCTTCTTAGATCCTTTATAAGTTCTTGAAAAGACTGAAGAAGCCTTGGATAACTTGTAGCGGACCAGCGATTAAGCAGAGGTGGTATTATAAATGCTCGTCGGGCTGCTTCATCTGTGATAACCGGCATAAAGAGTAAAGTTCCTGCAAATGCTATCACACCTAGAGGCCATAGAGCATGAGCCTTTGAGTACTGTTGACTTGAACAATAAGCTCGTAATGCTATTAAGTACATACTAGAGAAAATAGACCAAAAAACAGAGTGATTTAAAAGCTTCTTATAAAAAAAGCTTGTTATTAAAATTCCTCCGAATAAACATGTTCCTACAGCAAAAGTAAGAGGATGCTCTACTGATGTTTCGCTACCATACAAGTAAAGAGCAAGCGCTATATCTAATGCTAATAATGGCATAAGAAAAACAGGAAAATACTTATAAAAGTTTTTGGTTGTATAAGCATTTTGCCATGTTGTAAGAGTAGTACAGCACACCTGTAACTCCTCTATGAGACGAGTAAGATCATGAGCGTGATCTAAAAGCTGTTGCTCGGAGCAGTCTTTTAGTGATCCATGTTGCTTGCGTGAAAATGACTTATAAGTAGTACAAAGGGCATTTTTTATAGCACGTTTCTCTTGTTTTGTGTAAGATATCATAGGATCTGTTTTTTCAAACAAGTTAATATTTATGAAATTTATCATTTTTCTCAATTGATCAAAATCTTTCTGGTGTAGTACCGTGCGAACTGGATGAGTATTCCTATGGTGTTTTAAGGCAGGCACAATATATTCTTTTACTTGTTTATGTAGAGCCATGCTGAACGTATTAAAGTGAAGCTTTAAAAGATCTTCTATTCGAGCATCAGTTATCGGATAATAGGGAATTCTTTGAAGAAATGCATCGACTATCTCTCTTGCACTATCGTGTGAAAATCCATAGAGTCTTGCTAAGAAGTTTAATGCTCTATCATCTCCCTTAAGGTACTGCATGATGGATACTATAATTTCTGCCGGTAATTGTGGTAGAGTCTGGTCCATTTTTTCCATTGCTCGTGCTGAGAAGAACAGTGAAAAACAGAGAATAAGTAAAAATGTGTATTTCAAGATAGGTCCTTTATACTGTAAGAGCCTTCGATGACTCCTCAGGAGGCGTTGTTGGAATTAATGCTAATTGCATTAAGTATAAGTTTTACAGAAAAGTGTGTCAATGGTATATACAAATATGCTCAAAGGTAATAAAATAGAAGCTCAAGAAAATAGATGATAGACGTAGGTAAAATGTTGACAAACGTAGTGAATAAGGTACAATAATACTAGTAATACCTATAGGTAGATAACAACAGTAGTATATACAGCTACTTTTAAGGAAGCTTCATGAGAATTACAGAAGTAAAGGTATATCCAGCAACAGAAAGCGGCCGTCTTAAGGCATATGCAACTATTGTCTTTGAAAACTGCTTTATTGTGCGCGATCTAAAAGTTATTGAAGGCCATAAAGGGCTCTTTGTTTCTATGCCTTCACGGCGTCGCAAAGATGGTTCTTTTAGAGATATTGTCCATCCTCTTAATTCAGAGATGCGTAAAACTATTGAGGATACCGTTATTAACGAGTACTCAAAGACTGCTTCACAAGAATAGATTACACGCCATTGGGGTGTAGCCAAGCGGTAAGGCACCAGGTTTTGGTCCTGGCATGCGGAGGTTCGAATCCTTCCACCCCAGCCATTCAAACGGTTCGTATATGCATCCTCGTTTCCCTCTTTATCTTGCTTCCAGTTCCCAATCAAGGAAAAATCTTTTATCCCTTTCTGCTATTCCCTTTCACACTATTGAACAACATGCCGATGAATTAGCTGTAGATCATACATTGCCTCTTGAGCAGTTAGTCAGTACTATTGCGTTGCATAAAATGGAGCATGCAGTGCTACCTTCAGTACAAGAAGATAAGCTTTTTGTTCTTTCTGCAGATACGCTTTCAGTGGATATGCAGGGTGTTATTCATGGCAAACCGCATGATTATAATGATGCAAAAGAAAAAATTAGAGCTCTTCGTGCAGGATCTCTAGTAAGTACCGGTTTTTGTCTTGATAAAAAACTCTACAAAGATAAAAGCTGGCAGACAGAACACCGTGTTGTTCGTGCAGTGTCAGCTTACTGTGTATTTAATGTTCCTGATGAATGGCTTGATATTTATATTCAGAGCTCTGGTGCATTACATGCAACAGGAGGAATAACGATTGAAGCATTTGGTATGCAGTTTTTAGAGAAAGTGGAAGGGTCTTATTCAACAATTCTAGGGCTCCCTTTATTTGAACTGCGCGAAGCGCTAACCGAGCTTGGATTTTTTCAGTGATTGGGTTTGTTGCTCTTTCATAAGGGGCTTTACCTGTGGAGTAAGAGTACTTTTTACATACCATTGTGCTATAACGCAAAGTGCGAGCAACCATATAAGATGCTTTTTCATACGATCCTTTATACTTTTGGTTTTCCTGTTTAGATATACTGTACCAAAAGCATGCCATAAATTACAATAATTAATTTAATTTTCATAAAAGATATTTTATAAATACAATTAATTGGTTATTAAATATTGTATGAGAAGTACTGCTTTCGCTATACTGCTAATAAAAGGGGGTATATGAAGTATACTATCTTATTATTAAGTACTATTTTTTGTCAGAGCACTGTGCAGAGTACGGTAAATACAAATCGTACAAGTACACAAGCGTGTATTCTTACGCAAGATGGGTGTGGAGAGCTTCGAGGAGCAGATAAAGATGAGCCGTTGATAGCATATAAGCGGCGTAATTGTGCTGCAAGTAGGCAACTGTTATTACGAGATTCTATACAAGTAAGAGGAGGACTTAATAAAAGTGAACGAGAAATTCCTTCTTTTGCTGCAAGTTTTACAAAAACGTTCGAGCATGATGAAAAAACAGGTCTTTTAACTGAAGAAGGAAAAAAAAATTATGCTCGCTTTGTAGAAGCAATAAGAACTGGTAAACAAACTGATTTTGATCAAGTAAAGCGATATGCACAAGCTACAATAAAACTTGTTAATCCGCAAGGTGCCTATATGTTTAGCTCTGCAGGAGGAGATTCATCGCTTTTTAAGATAGAGCCATTTTTTGAACTTTCAAGTGTTGATGCTGCTACAAATATGCTAGAAGTCTATCTTATGGCGCTGTGCCGAGACGTTTTTTTTAGTGATTATGGAACAAGTGGAGGTACTGACGTTGATGGCAAGATAGCTTCATTAACGGGTACAGCTCTTAAAGTTTTGCGTACATTAGATAAAAAGAGTTATAAAGGGCCTCGAACAAAAGAGGGGCACATTGATAAAACAGTACTCTTTAGAGGAACTTCTGCAGGAGATCTTATAGGACCGTATATTTCACAATTTTTATTGATGCCACTAAAGTTAGTATTTCCTAGCGCAAGCGGATCACAGGTATTTCCTTCTGCTGCCATAGAGACAAAGCAATTACGCTGTGTCGCTCAAAAAAGAGAGTTTGGTGTCTCATTTAAAGACTTTGTAGCTTTACAAAATGGTATCGTACCTAAGACATATGCAGCTACTGATTATGACTTTAAGAAGATGCGTTATCCAGTAACAGGCCGTGACCTTGCAAGCCTTACCCATTATGATCGTCCATTTGAGATATACTACAACACTGTTTCTTTGCTTATCTCTTACGGATTTCCATTTTCTAAGTCATTTCCTTATAATGCAAATGGCATACTCAACGAAGCTCCTTTAGTGAGTATGGGCCTTACAGATGTCTATAGTTTAGTAGGTACTAGTATGAACGAAGCAATGAAGGTATCATTTGCTCAAAAATGGCGTATACATCGTGCGTTGCGTCCTGAAGCATTTGCAGGGCTTGTGCATAGAGCGCGGCTAACAGGCGTCAATGAATTTAAACTTCATTCTTCACTTTTCGCTGTTCATAAGGATGTTGATGTGCTTGAACTTATACGTAAAAGAAACGAAAAACAGTCATTGCAGAGTGTAGATCCACAACAGTTGCTCAATTTTAATGAAGCTTCTACCTATCTTCTTGGCCAGGTATACCCGCAAGGAGCACCAGTACATCCGTCTTATCCTGCTTCACACGCGGTCGTTGCCGGTGCTTGTACAACTATTATTAAGGCATTCTTTGATGATACAGTAAAAATAAACAGTAAATATAATCCTACAAAAGTACATCCAACAGATCCTACGAATCTTATACCGCTCAGGTACGAAGGTGAGGAAGCAATGACCGTAGGTTCTGAGCTTGATAAATTAGCAAGTAATATAGCATGTGGACGTGCATTTGCAGGAGTTCATTATAGAGCAGATTGTGTAGGTCTAGAATTAGGTGAAGAGGTTGCTATTAGATATTTACAGGATCATGCATGTGAATATACAGAACAAGGATTTCAGGGATTTGAACTTACTAAACGAGATGGTTCACGTATTCGTATTACGCCAGAGCGCGTTATAGAACTTAAAAAATAAGGACAGCAAGGCTGTCCTTATTTAGTGCATTGAAAGTTTTTTAGAAGGTTTCCACCGCTTTAAAAGCTCTTTACAAAGAGCTGTTTTAGGATCTTGTAGTGGGTTATCTTCTAATTGTGAAGTAACTTTTGCTGCAGTTACTGCAACGGTAACATCATCGCATACTTTTGAATCTATTTGATCAAGAGCAGGAATAAGTGCACGCTGAATAACTTTCTTTGTCTCTGTTTCATGAATAAGTTCATAAAGCAAGGTATCTAAGAGAGCAAAAAAGTCTACTACATTTTGTTGTAATTCTTCAGGGTTTTCAAATCCTTCAGTTTGATACGCAAGAGTTTCATGAAGACCATTACGTAAAGCTTTAGATACTAACTTTTTGAGTGCTTCTTGTTCATGGTCAAAGAGCCATTTAAAAAGTTGCAAAAGCTCGTACGATACAACAAATTGATTGTTATCGTTATCAAAAGGTCCTTGATTCATAGTTGTCCTATCGAGTGCTTCGCACCATTTCTTCATATATTTTACGTAAGCGTTCAACACGCTTTTGCATAGGAGGGTGGGTAGAAAAAAGTGCGCCAATGCCTCCAGTAAAAGGTTTTACAATAAATAAGTGTGCACTCGTTGCATGTGCGGTATCGTCATTGCGCAAATGTGCATACTTTATATGTGCTTCTAATTTTTCTAACGCAGAAGCGAGTGCTAATGGATCATGAGACAACTCTGCACCACTTTCATCTGCAAGATATTCACGAGAACGAGAAATAGCAAGTTGTATAAGTGTTGCTGCAATAGGCATAAGTATAGCAACTACCAAAAGAACGAGCGGATTAAATCCTCGGTCTCTGTCTCCATTGCGTGACATAGTCCCCCAAAAAGCAAGACTTTGCATCATATTTGCTAAAAAACCAATAGCTGTTGCAAGCGTAGCTGCTACTGTACTTACTAAAATATCTCTGTTTTTTACGTGAGACAATTCATGTGCAAGTACTCCACGTAACTCGTGCTTGTCTAAAATATCTAAAATTCCTGTCGTGACAGCAACTGAGGCATGTTTTGGATTCCTTCCGGTAGCAAATGCATTTGCCATAGGAGTACGAATAAGCCAAAGCTTAGGCATAGGAAGATTGTCTTTTTGCGTAAGCTCTTCTACCATATCATGGATCCAGCCATATTCACTTGCATCAAGCGGCTTTGCGCCATACATGTTAAGTACTAGTTTGTCAGAGAAAAAGTAGGCAAACCCATTCATAATGAGTGATATAAAAAATGCTACTATAATACCCTGTGTGCCACCAAGTACAGCTCCTAAAAGCATAAGAAGCCCTGAAAGGCTTGCTAGTAGAAAAGCTGTTTTTATTTGATTAAACCACATACTAATCCTCCTTACTCTTTTTATTCAATTTGACTTCTAACTCAGGAAATTCTCGTTCAGTTTTTTTGAGTTTAGCGAGTCGAGTTGCTGCATCTTTTACTGCTTCTTTGTTAACTTCTTCTTCTCGAGTGAGTTCATTTTGTGCATTCTTAAAAAGGATGTTCATCTCTTTTTGCATTTTCTTAATTTGCTTTTGAAGCCGGAGAATCATCTCTACTCCGGCAAGATTAATACCAAGCTTATGAGTGAGGTAAATAACCTCTTCAAGTCGGTTAATATCTTCTTCAGAGAAAAGCCGTGTATTGCCTTCAGAACGCTTAGGCGTTATAAGGCCTTCTTTTTCATACAGTCTAATAGTCTGTTGATGTACAGAAAACATTTTAGCAACTGCAGATATTGAAAAATATCCTTTTTTTCTTTTCATAATTTTTATTACTAAAGGTTACCTTTGTAGAGAGTCTCCTTTCTTCTATACTTTAGTATACCATAAAAAGCAAGATAAAGCATGAAATATCTAGAAATTACTTTTTAGGTATAAGGCTCGTCTATCCTACGAGCCTTATATTCTGTATCAAAGAAACGTAGCTATATACTTTAGTATGTCTTCAGGGAGTTGCTTTTGTTGAATGCCAGTTTTTGAAATTCTGCCTTCAGGCCCTGTAATTCCAAGATGTTGAACGAGCATACGGCCTATTTCTTTATATCGATCAGTATTGGTCTTTTCAAATCCTTCATATGCTAAAGCAAGGGCTGTTTGGCCTTGTTTATTTTTTGCATGTATATCAATAGTGGGTAAAGTAAGAAGGTATTTTACTACTGGTGTATTACCTGTTTTTACTGCATACAGGAGAGGGGTCATCCCTTCATTATCTTGTATGTTAATTTGTGCTCCTCTAGTAATAAGATCTTTAATGATGTTCACCTGAGGAACTTCACTATATGCTGCAGCGAGCATTAAAGGAGTACTACTCAGTCCATCCGTTGCATTGACGTTTGCGCCATGTTGTAAAAGTACGTTTACAACATCAGGAGCATTGCTTTGAAGAGCAATCATGAGAGGAGTTCGATTGCTAATATTACGTTGATCTATCAAGGCACCTTTACTTAAAAGGTATTCAACAATAGATGCTGAATTTTCTCGCGCAGCTTCAGCAAGTGGAGGTCCATGCTGACCAAGAGGTTTATAATCGGCTTTTGCTCCTTGTTCAACAAGCTTTTTGACTGTTTCTAAGTTTTTCTTTGAAATTGCTTCAAACATTTGTGCATCAAGGGGTAGTTCTGCAGCTTTTATGCTATATATGCCAAGAACAAAAAACAGGGCCACATAAAAAATATTTTTTGTATTCATAAAGACTCCTTATTTTAATATTAATTTATTTAATAGTACTATAAAGAAATAAAGCTTTTCAATAAAAAGTCCTACAGCTTATGGGACACATTACAATTCTTAATGAGGTTCGTTATTTTAAAGCTCTCTTTTGTCTTAAGCTCTACAAATAATACTTTTTCTAGAAAAAGGCTTCCTTGATTTCATTTAAAACTTTTAATAACAGTTTTAATGTATTGTATAAATGTTTGTACATCTTCTTTGGTTGTAGAAAAAGAGGTCATCCACCGTACTTCAGATGTCTCTTCATCCCACACGTAAAAATCGTACTCTTTCTGTAGTTCTGGGATATACTTTGGGTTAATTCTAGCAAAAACAGCATTTGATTGATTGGTAGTAGCTACATCAACTTCAGGTATTTTTTGAAGCTCTTGTATAAGAAGCTGTGCCATACCATTTGCTTGTTGTGCATTTTTAAGCCACAGGTTGTCTGACAGCAAAGCTATAAATTGGGCTGATATAAAACGCATCTTGGATAGTAAGTGCATACCTTGCTTTTGAATATAGATAAAATCTTGAGCAAGTGCTTTATTAAAAAAAAGCACTGCTTCACCAAGCATCATGCCATTTTTGGTGCCGCCAAAAGAAAGAATATCAATACCTACATCTTTAGTAAGAGCTTTTAATGATACATTTAATGCTGCAGCAGCATTGCACAAGCGCGCTCCATCCATATGAAGAAGCCAGCCTTGTTTATGTACAAACTGAGCAAGCTGTTTAATCTCTTGGGGTGTATATACAGTTCCTAGCTCTGTAGCTTGTGTAATAGAGACTACCTTCGGTTGCACATGGTGTATGTTGCCTACGGCAGAGACGTATTTTTTTATAAGATCTACGGTCAGTTTGCCTGTACCTGTAGGGATGGTAAGAAGCTTAGAGCCAAGAAACTTTTCAGGAGCGCCACATTCATCTACGTTCAGATGTGCTGTTTGTGCACAAATAATTGCTTGATATGATGAGAGTGCTGCTTGAATGCCTAATACATTAGCTGCAGTACCGGTGGCTACAAAGTATACTTCATTTGTACCAAACTGTTCTTTAAACTTTCGTACGGCTTGCTCTGTCCAGGCGTCTTTACCATAGGCAGGACAATCACCACTATTAGCTTTTTGGATTGCTTGAAGAATTTTTGGATGAATGCCTGCGTAATTATCGCTTTTAAAACTTTTTTTTGTCATAGGTTACACATTAAATTTAACATGAATAATATCACCATCAGCTACTTTATAATCTTGACCTTCGGTGCGTATTTTTCCTACATCCTTGAGCTTCGTTTCACTTGCGTAGGTAAAGAGATCTGCGCAATTAAATACTTCAGCACAAATAAAGCCGCGCTCAAGATCTGAGTGAATTTCACCAGCAGCTTGTCGGACAGCTATTCCTTGTTTAAGAGGCCAAGCATGAATCTCTTTAGGGCCACAGGTAAAGAAGGTAATAAGGCCAAGGTGCTTATATGTTTTAGCAATAATAACATCGAGCCCGCGCTGCGTAACACCCATCATTTCACTCATCTCTTTTCTTTCTTGTTCACCAAGTTGAGAGAGTTCATACTCAAGCTTTGCGCTGATAGGAATCACTTTTTCTTGACCAAACTTCTGTATGAGTGCTTGATAATATTTATTGTTTTTATATCCTTCATCTGCAATTTCACCTTCAGCTATATTTGCAATGATAAGAAAATTTTTTGCAGATACAAGAGGTATTGTCTGTACTGATGAACTTGCAAGTGCTTGGTGTACTTTTTCAAGAGAATGGGCATTAAGAGCTTCAGAGAGCTTTTCAAGCAAAGCCGCTTCGTCAGTAAGCTCTTTTTGCTGAATAGCATTACCTTTGCTCGCTTTCATGAGCTGTGCTACTTTAACTTTTCTTTTTTCAACAGAATCAAGATCTTTAAGCATAAGTTCAGTGACAATAATATCATAGTCTTCAAGAGGGTCTATGGTTTCACCCTTTGTATAGGTGATATGAGGATCGTCAAAGCACCGTAGTACGTGTAAAATAAGATGTACTTCACGAATATGGCTTAAAAATTGATTACCAAGCCCTTCGCCAGAAGCTGCGCCCTTTACAAGGCCTGCAATATCAACAAACTGGACAGTCGCTGGAACTATTTTAGGAGATTTATAAATGTCGTATAATTTTTTAATGCGCTCATCAGGAACTTCTGTACAAGCTATATGTGGATCAATAGTACAAAATGGATAATTTTCTGCTGGTACTGATGATTTAGTAAGTGCGTTAAAAAGAGTAGACTTGCCTACATTGGGAAGTCCTACAAGTCCTGCGGTAATACTCATAACGTCCTTTAAAATGCAGTGATAATCGATTGTTGTTTTATACAACTATAGCACAAAATGCTGAAATTGTACAAAATCTTGCCCTGGAGGTTTTTATATGAGTTTGGCCATGAGATGTAAAACTGTATAACCTGTTAACTATAAAGATCTGTAATAATGGTATCCGAGAATTTCCAGCTTAAGACGTGTCCATACTTCCATTTCTGATTTTCATCTGCTGCATAGATAACATAACTTTTTGCAGGATTATTTTTGGTAAGCTCGTTCCAATAGTTAAGACCTTTAAAGTATCGTGTGGTAACTGTTCTGCCAGCTTTTACTTCAACAGGTATGATATGTGTTCCTTTTTCAATGAGGCAGTCTATTTCGTTGCCATGGTTGTCGCGCCAAAAATAAAGATGAGGAATACGAGCTGAATTATAAACATCTTTTAAGAACTCTGCTATTATAGCGTTTTCCATAAGCTCGCCACGAAGATAGTGGGTTTGTAGTTGTTCAACGGATTCTATCTGCAATAGTGCTGACGCAAGACCGGTATCATAGAAATAGAGCTTAGGTGTTTTTACAAGTCGTTTGTTAAAGTTTTTATAATATGGTTGTAATAGAAATATAATATAGCTTGCTTGAAGAATAGAAAGCCATCCTTTGGCAACACGTAAATCAATACCACATTCATTTGCAAGAGAGGAGATGTTAACAAGCCGTCCAATATGTCCTGCGCAGAGCTTCATAAAAAGTTGAAATACAGTAAGATCTGTAATAGAAGCTAATTGCCTTACGTCTCGCTCAATATAGGTGAGCGTGTAACTGGCATACCATAACGAAGGTTGAATTGGATGAGCATAGAGCCGAGGATAGCTTCCTTTAAAGATAAATTCTTCAACTGTGTTTGGCAAAAGATTATTTTTTCTTAGCTCTGCAATTGAAAGAGGTAAAAGGGTGAGAATAGCTATTCTGCCAGCAAGTGTTTGTGTAACTGCTTGATTAACAAGAAAGTTCTGTGAGCCAGTAAGAATGAAATAACCTAAAACGTTTTCACGATCAACATATGTTTGAATATAGGATAAGAGCTCTGGAGCATTTTGAATTTCATCGAGAATAAGACCATAAGGATTACGGTGAAATTCCAAAAATTCTCGAGGATCGTTAAGAGCGCGTGCTCGTGTGTCTAAATCCTCTAAAGAAAGATATATATGATTCTTAAAGGAAGTTTGCGCCAACGTAGTTTTGCCTGATTGACGAGGGCCTAAAATGGCTATGACAGGTAATTGTTTTGAAACTTCTTCTAAAGTATTTTTTAAGTCCCGTATAATCATGTTTTACACCTTTCTTGTACAATTCTAGCATAAAATGTAAAAACTGTACAAGAATTATCGGATTGCAAAACTATAGGCCTTATTGGTAGGCTAAACACAATCTTTTAGACGACTAGAAATGAAGTTGTTGTTCTTTAAAAGCTTCTTTTATAGCCTTTAAAGCAGCTTCAAATGGACCTTTTTCAAGAGGATCCTTTAATAATGGTTCTAATAATCGTGGATCGTTTGCAATAAGTAGTAGCTCTGGTAACTGTTTGAGCAACATGGTTTCTACTGCGTTGAATATACCCTCGATAAATGGGTTATTTGTATAATGCCGAGCTCTTTTGCCATCATTATCTCGAACAAATAACAAAAATGGAGGACTGTTGGTTACTACCTCTTCTATAAGGCTATAGTCTCCGTTTTTAACGGCCCAATGTAAAATGGTTTTGCCTTCATTATCCTTTTCCATGGCAATACGGGGCCCTGCTGCTTTTAATAAAAATCTTACAATATAACTACGAATTAAATCTGGATGAAATGAAATTCGCTCAGTTTCTTTTCTAGCAGCCTCCTGGGATTCCTGCTTTAATTGAGTAAATTGAGATTTTAGCCACGGGATGAATCCTTGGGGTTTTGGAGGAGGTGGCGCTGTAACTGCTAGCTTGAGCATAGCTGCAGTTGCTAAATGCGGAGCTGCTCTTACAATATCCCGAACTTTGACTGCGTCCTGACTGATAATAGCCTCACTTAACTCTGAAGCACCTCGTAAGGTTACTAGCTCATGGCGCAGTTCTGCAGGCAATTGAGTAAGGTATGTATGTGCATGTTCTTTAAGTGCCTTTTGCATCTCTGCTGTTTCTGAGCCGCCAGCTCTAAGAAAAGAGAAAGAAAGGAGAGAGAAAATTAAGTAAAGTTTTTTCATAATAAGTTCCTTTTATTTTTAAATCTTACCTAAATTATATTTCTATTATGATTGATGAGTCAAGGGTTTATGCAGACAGCAGTTTAAGACTCTATGAAAATGTTTGCATACTCTATTCATTTATTTTTGCTCTATCTTAGTGAACAATAAAAGAAGGGTTGCAGAAAAACTGGTAAGAGCTGCATAACTAAATGCAAGTTCTGCAGAGAATTGGCTCCAAAGGAATCCTATAATAAGATTAGAAAAAAGAACAGCGATACCTTCAGTTGCCTGTATGATACCAAAGCCTATTCCTTGCATATGAGTAGGTAATAAGAGTGCTGTTTGTACTTTAATAACTACCGTAGTAGTTGCTGTACTGATGCCAGCAACTATAAACAGTGGCAGCAGAAACCATAATGAAGGTATAGGTACTACAAGCCCAAGTGAAAGAACTCCAAAAAGGCCAAAGCCTAAAAATGCAAGAAGATACTGTTTATTGGTTCTATCTGCGAGTGCTCCTATAAAAGATTCGCTTAAAGCGCGAATGCTATTTAAAAGAGCATATAATACAATAATGGTACTTGCAGTAAGCCCTGTAGGAGAAGAGATGCATTCTTGAGTGCGAAGAAGTAACAGTGTCTTGTTGAAGTTCCCGAGTCCAAAAAGAAGGATAACTCCTGCAAAATAAAGAAAAGCGGAGGGAAGATCTTTGAATGATAAAGAAAAAGAGCGCCGTTCCTTGTGCCTTGAGGGAATATCGTAGGTAAAAAAGAGTAACGAGAGAAAAGAGAAAAAAGCTGGGATGGCAGCAATAAAGAATATAGTAGAAGGAGCGTAATAGGCTATAAAAAATGATGCCGTAAGAGGCCCCATAATAGCTCCTAGAGTATCTAGCGAACGATGGAGTCCAAATGCTTTGCCATAATCATGGAACGTAACAGAAGCTGCTAACAACGTATCTCGAGCAGGTCCTAGGATAGCACGCCCTATCCAAGCAACTGTTTGATAAAAAGAAACAAGAAAAAGTGTATGTGCCGTTCCTAGAAGAGGAATAAATATTCCAACAAGGCTATTTCCAATGAGCGTTAAGGTCTTGCGGTGCTCTAGCTGGTCACTCAGCCTTCCTGCACCAAGACGTATAAGGCTTGCAATACTATTTGCAATACCACTTATAAGACCCATAAATTGTGGAGCATAGTGTGTTCCTGCTAGCTCTTGTACAAATGTTGGCAGGATGGCAGTTGCCATTTCATGACTGAAATCGCTTAAAAAACTTGAAAGTCCAAAGCCCCAAACATTTTTGTTTTTCCACCACTGGTTCATAGATGCCTTAAAGAAACCTCTTATTGTTCTTGATAGTACGTAGAAGTATAAATATTTTTAAAAGCAAAATCTTTAAACTCTTGTTCGCTCTTTGCTGATTTCTTTGTTAAAGCATTATATGCTTTTTCTAACAATGCAAGCGCATCGTGCATAAACCGTATATCGCTCGGGGTGCGAGCTTTTTTTAAAGCTTCTTGCCAGCGGCTTACAAGTGTTTTATAAGCATGTTCAATACTTACAGCAGAGGCATCAACAGGAACTTCTAAAACATGGCGGGGTAATACATCAATTCCTCTTTGTAAAATTGCTTTTACTCCAGGAAATGCGTCTATAAGGTGCCGTTCTTGAGGAACTTTTTCAGATACTTTTTTAGTCTTACTGGTAACCTGAATAGAATATCTAAAAGGTTTTATAGGACTTAGTGGTCCTTCACTAGGAGAGATGGTAAGGATGACAGTGGTAAAAGTAGGACTTTGAGCAAGAGCAGTCTCAAGACTTTCTTGAGCTTTCTTTATAACTTCACGTGGTATACTAAACAATCCTGCTAGTTTACCGTAAGTCTTTAGTTTAATTGAGGTAAGTTTTTGCGGATCTGGGAGCTCGGCTTTACCTTGAGGACTCACTGTTTTTGCTATACTTTGCGCAAGACCCTTTTCTGTAAATTCATACTTAATTTCAAGCTTCCATTGTGTATTGTTTATGACAAGAAGAAGCGGCTGATTGAAACTATAAGGTGTATAAAAGAGAGAAGTTGCTACTAGAAGTATTCCTGGTAGTTTTCTAAGTCTTGCTATAATCATAGTGGTCCCTTCTATTTGTAAAAACCATTTTTATTTTAATTATATAAAATAACTTGCATCATAATAAATAATTATAAATTGAGATTTTACAGTCGCGTAGCTTGGGGGTAGTAAGTAAAGATCTCTTATTATCTATGAGTGCGACCTAGGAGGACATAAAAAAAGGGCAGCTCAGCTGCCCTTTTGGAAGGGATATGATTACTTGCCTTCTACATCAATAGGGCCTTCACCTTCACCAGGAGTGCCTGGTTGTTGTGGTTCATTGCCTTGTTTGTAGAGAATTTCTGCTACCTTGTGTGATGCTTGTAAGAGTTCGTCTGTTGCTTTTTGTAATGCTTCTGCATCGTTTTCATGCTCTTTTAAAGCAGCTTTTGCTTTTGTAAGGGCACTTTCAGTAGCCTGTACATCTTCTGGAGAGAGTTTTTCTTTATTTTGAGAAAGAGTTTTCTCTATTTCAAGAATAAGGCCATCAAGACGATTACGCTTTTCAACCGTTTCACGTATCTTTTTGTCCTCTGATTCATGAGCTTG
Organism: uncultured bacterium; assembly: GCA_963848965.1. Lineage (GTDB taxonomy): Bacteria > Babelota > Babeliae > Babelales > Babelaceae > CAWKFG01. The sequence continues at coordinate 20,890 of CAWKFG010000004.1, read as the reverse complement.
AGCTTCTTTGACCATGCGATCAACTTCTTCTTTAGAAAGGCCAGTGCCACTTGTAATAGTAATCTTTTGCTCTTTGCCTGTTGCTTTATCTTTTGCAGAGACATGAACAATACCATTTGCATCGATATCAAAGGTTACCTCAACCTGTGGGACCCCTCGTGGTGCTGGTGGTATTCCTTCAAGCCTAAACTGGCCAAGCATTTTATTATCTCGTGCAAGCTCGCGCTCACCTTGTACAACACGAATATCGACCGCTGTTTGGTTATCTTCTGCAGTACTAAATACTTGCGACTTACGACTAGGGATAGTAGTATTACGTTCAATAAGTCGTGTAGTAATGCCCCCTAATGTTTCAATACCAAGTGAAAGAGGAGTAACATCAAGAAGCAATACGTCGGTTACTTCTCCAGAAAGAATAGCACCTTGTACAGAGGCACCAATAGCAACTACCTCATCAGGGTTTACAGATCTATTTGGCTCTTTGCCAAAGAAATCTTTTACCAGCTGTTGTACTTTTGGCATACGAGTTGAACCACCTACTAAAATAACTTCATCAATTTGATCTTTGGTGACACCAGCATCTTCCATTGCTTTTCTGCATGGTATTAAAAGCCGTTCAAAGATAGAGTTGCACAAAGATTCTAATTTTGCTCGAGAGAGCTTAAGATAAAGATGCTTTGGTCCTGATGCATCTGCAGTAATATAAGGAAGGTTAATTTCTGTTTCAAGCAACGTTGAAAGCTCTATTTTTGCCTTTTCTGCAGCTTCTTTAAGTCGTTGAAGAGCCATACGATCGTTCTTTAAATCAATGCCATGCTCTTTCTTAAACTCTTCAATAATATAACGCATGATCTCTTGGTCGACATCATCACCACCTAAATGGGTATCTCCATTAGTAGATTTTACTTCAATAACACCTTCGTGAATATCTAAAACAGAGATATCGAATGTTCCTCCACCAAAGTCGAATACTGCAATGGTACCACTTTTCTTTTTATCCATGCCATAAGCAAGAGCTGCAGCTGTAGGTTCGTTAATAATACGTTTTACCTCAAGCCCTGCAATGCGACCAGCATCTTTCGTAGCTTGTCGTTGCGAGTCGTTAAAGTAAGCAGGAACGGTAATAACTACTTCTGTTACAGGATGTCCAAGATAGTTTTCAGCCGACTGTTTAAGCTTGCTGAGCACTCCTGCAGAAATCTCTTCTGGAGAATACTCTTTACCTTGCGCGATAATAGCTACATCGCCATTGCTTTTTTTTGCTACTTTATAAGGAACATACTTTAATTCATCTTGAACTTCATCATATTTTCTTCCTATAAAGCGCTTTGCAGAGAAAATAGTATTTTCTGGATTTGTTATTGCTTGACGTTTTGCCAGTACTCCAACAAGACGCTTGCCATCTTTTGTAAATGCAACAACAGAAGGAGTAATGTTCTGGCCTTCTTCATTAGGAATCACCTTAGGAGCTCCGCCTTCTACAACGGCAACTACCGAGTTAGTGGTCCCTAAGTCTATACCTATGATCTTTTTCGCCATTTTTTCCTTTCAACCATATTTTAGTATATACTTTATGTTCTAGGTAAATCGTTACCCTTTAGTTATACATAAAAAATCCAAATATGTCAATGCCGGTACTCATATTATTTGAGTGCAGTACACTCAAGTTTTTTTATAGGATTCGTTTATTCGTATAAGAAGACGAGCAGTCCATAGCACGCTCTTATAAAGAGTATTTATTTTGGTGCATAATTTTCATTCCCTTGCTTATCATCTTTTTAGCAATTCTTTCTAGGAACTAGTCATAGAATATATAATAGAACGAAACTGCATAGTGCAATAAAGGCATATAAACATTTCAAAAAGAAATTTTATTGAAATATCTCTAGGTTTTTGGCTACTATAAATAAAGATATAAATAAATTACTAGTAATAAAGGAGAAAAGATGAAGATGGTATTACAAGCATGTCTGATAATGTTAATAGGTTCTGTTCAGTATACCTATAGTATGGAAGGACCTACTGCAGAAACTGCAAGTGAAGGTTTTTTAGGAGTACTTCCTGACGATTTAAGAAATCTTCTTAATAAGTATTTGGAATCAGCAGGTACGCTTGATGAAGCAGTGCGCAATGTTGGTAGTATAATGGTACTTAGGTCCGCGAGGAGCCCACCGGGCCGACCTCGCCGGCGCCGACGATCACGACCATGTCCTCGAGGGACGTGTTGATCTCCGGCCAGTCCATCGTGGGCTGCGTGGTGCCCCACCCGGCAGGGTGGGTCAGCGCGAGCAGCTGGTCGTCGGTCCCGGTCCGTCTCGGTCGAGCCCGTGCAGCCTCGGCGGCGTCACGAGCATCGCGAGCCAGGGCCGCGAGGTCGAGGTCGGCCTCGCCGAGACCACCGGTCAGGTCCGCCACGATCGGCGCACCGGCGGCGGCCTGCCGCGACTCGACGCTGCACAGCTCGAGGAGCTCGGCGGCCATCTCGGTCGGGGACCAGGTGCGGACCCCGGCAGCGGTGACGGCGTCGACCAGCGGGTCGTTGTGACCCATCAGGCCGGTGCCGCGGACCCAGCCGATGTGGGCGTGGGCGAGCGAGACCCGCTGTGCCCAGTCCTTCTCGGCCGTCCAGCGCTGCACGAAGGCGTCGAACGCTGCCTTGGCCTCGCCGTACGCACCGTCGCCACCGAAGCGGCCGCGGTTGGGCGAGCCCGGGAGTACGACGTGCACCCGTCGGCCGATCTTGTGGTCGGCACCATGTGCCGCCAGACCGGCGACGAGGCGCTCGACGCCCCAGAGCAGGATGCGGAACTCGACCTCGGCGCGCGGACCGGCGTCGGCCGCCGTGCCCTGCACCGCCGGAGCCGCGAACGGGAAGACCAGCGTCGGCGAGAGCTGCCGGGCGCAGCTCGGTCTTCATGCCGCCGGCGGACTCCACCACGGGGGAGGAGATCCACTTGACGAGCGAGTCGACGTCGGCGTACGACGCCAGGTTGGCCGGCAGCACCCACAGGGCGGCACCGTTCGACGCGTGGTCGCGGTAGAGGCCGCGGAAGAACGCCAGGCGCTCCTTGTCCAGCCGCGAGGTGGTCGCCACGACCGTGGCACCGCCGCGGAGCAGGTCGGCCACGACAGCACCGGCGATCGAGCCCGGAGCCGCCCCGGTCACCACAGCGACGTCGTCGGCCCACTCCCGGTCACTCTCGGACCCCGAGATGGCGCCGTCGTAGAAGGAGACCAGGTCGGTGCGCTGCTCGCCGACGGGCGCGGTCCAGCCACCACTTGGCCTGGGCCACCGCGGCGTCGTCGAGCCCCGGTGAAGCTGCGCTCGCGAGCCGACTCGTCGCCGACCCAGACGCGGGCGAAGTCCTCACGCGACGGAGGCCCAGCGGTCGTCGAGCAGGACCGCGCGGTTGCGCGTCGAAGGACGACGCGACCTTGCGGGCCCAGTCAGAGCCGAGTTCGGACTCGACGAGCTGGATGAGCTCTGCGTCCGGTCGTCGGAGTCGTCGGTCACCGCGGTCTCGGCGAGGCCGAGCTTGCCGAGCAGGTGGCGCGCCGTGGAGGCGAGCACACCGTCGGCGCCGGTGATGGACTCGGTGATCTCGCTGAGCGCGGCGGAGTCGACCATCGCACCCTCGCCACCACCGGTGGCGGGCATGCTGACCTGGACGCCCTGCGCCTGGCCGACCGCCTGCACGGCGTGGTCGACGACGGAGTTGAGGTCGGAAGGTCGATGTCGAAGCCCAGCGAGACCGCCGCGCGTCGACGAACCGTCGCGGGACCCGCGGCCAGCTCGGCGGACACGTGCGAGACCCAGCCGGGGCCGAGCTGCCAGGTGTCCCTGATCCGGTCGCCGATCGCCGCCGGCTTCGACCCGCGGAACCTGCGAACTTGCGCAAGCTGCTCGCTCACGGCCTCGGTCAGCACGGGGCCGAACGGGGAGTACGTGCGGGCCAGCTTGGTCACCGTGGCCGACAGACCCTTCCAGTCGGCCTCCGCGGCACCGTCGATGGCACCGAGCGAGAGCTCGGCACCGAGGTCGACGAGCAGCTGGTTGCGACGCGAGGAGACGCCGTCGCACAGCGCCTCGATCGTGTCGGCGGTGCCGATCTGGTCGGGACGCACCTTGGTGCGCAGCGCGGTCAGGGTCTTCGTCGCGTCGGCTGCCGTGTAGGACAGGTCGGCGGGACGATCGGCCCCGGCAGCCGCGGTCGGCGCGGCAGCCGGAGCAGCCTTGGCCTCGGCGGGTGCGTCGGTCGCTGCCGCTGCGGACTCGACGGGAGCCTCGTCCTCGGGCTCGTCGTCGGCCATCGGCGTGTCCGTGGCGAAGACGACGGCCGCGTCACGCGAGGAGTTCATGATCCTCGGCGCGACCCCGTCGTACGACGGGAGCTTGGTCGTCTGCGAGGCGAGGTTCGCGATCGTCGGGGCGTTGGCCACCCCGATCTCGACGAACTGCTCCATGCCCAGGCCACCGTGCTCGGGCGAGCCGAACAGCAGGTCCTGGGTCTCGATCCAGCGCACCGGGCTGGCGAACTGCCACGCGAGCAGCTCGATCAGCAGGGCGCGGCCGAGGCGGGCCGGGTCGGCCTCCCAGGTGGGCCAGTCCGCGAGCGCGGGCTTGAGCGAGCGGCGAGTCGACGTACTCGGCGACCTCCTCGACGTAGGCGCGGTCGAGGGTGAACAGCCGCGGCACCAGGTTGGGGATGTAGCGACCGACGAGGACCGCCGGGTCGATCGACTCCGGCAGCAGCTCGTCGAGCCGCGCCCGGAAGTCCTCGACGCCGGCGTGCAGCTCCGAGGAGTGGAACGGCACGTCGATGCCCGGGACCAGGATGAACGCCGGCTTGCCGCCGACACGTCACGGCGCTCCTCGACCTCCTTCTCCAGGGCCTCGAGACCGGCGACGGTGCCCGCGATGGCGTACTGCGAGCCGCGCAGGTTGTAGTTGACGATCTGGAGGAACTCGCCGGTGCGCTCCGAGATCGTGCCGACGAAGCCGCGACGTCGTCGTCGGCCAGCTCGATCTGCGACGGGCGGATCGCGGCCAGGCGGTAGTTGCTCCGGCCCTGGGCGTCGCGGGGCACCAGTGGTGCATCGCCATGCCGCGGCGGAACACGATCTCCAGCAGCGCCTCGAGCGGCAGGATGCCGGTGACGGCGGCGAGCGCGTTGTACTCGCCCACCGAGTGACCGCAGGTGATGGCGCCCTCGACGAAGACACCGGCCTCACGCATCTCGGCGACCTGGGCCACCGCGAGGGTGGCCATCGCGACCTGGGTGAACTGCGTCAGGAACAGCACGCCGTCCGGGTGGCGGTGCAGCTCGCCGTCGGCCCACAGCTCGGTCGGGTTGTCGCGGACGACGGCCAGGATCGAGAAGCCGAGGGCCTCGCGGGTGTGGCTGTCGGCGCGGTCCCAGACCTCACGGGCGGCGGCCGAGCGGGCGCGGGCCTCGAGGCCCATGCCCTGGCTCTGGATGCCCTGGCCGGGGAAGGCGTACGTCGTGCGCGGAGCCGCCACGACGGCCTCGGCGACCATCGCCAGCTCGCCGTCGGCGCGGCAGGTCACCTCGACGACGGTGTCTCCACCGACGACACCGATGCGCTCGACGGTGATCTCCACCTCGGCGTTCGGCAGCAGCGGCGCGACCCAGCGGGCCAGCCAGCTGCGGATGGGGCGCGGGCGGTGGGTGGCACCGACCGACGCGGCAGCGCGCTGCGCGACGGCGGAGAGCCACATGCCGTGGACGATCGGGCCGTCGAAGCCCGCGAGGCGGGCAGCGGGGACGTCGGTGTGCAGCGGGTTGTGGTCGCCGCTCACGGCCGCGAACGCACCCATGTGGTGCGGCGCAGTGACCTTGAACCGGTCGAGCCGGGCGCGTGGCTTGTCCTGCACGTCGGTCGCGACCGAGGCCGGGGCGACCAGCTCGGCCGCACCGGTGCGGCCACGCACCATGAAGCGCTCGACCAGCGTGGCCAGCAGTTCGTCGGCCTGGCTGATGCGAACGTCGACGGTGATGACCTGGCCGGCCGTGGTGTCCACGACACCGGCGCGGGTCGCGGCGATGGTCAGCTCGGTGGAGTACTCCGGCAGGGCTAGCCGGCGATCTCCACGCGGTGGTCGAGGTGGACCAGGTCGAGCAGGCCCTCGATGGGACCGATCGATGCGAAGACGGCGGGCCAAGCAAGTTTTCCCGACGAGTGCGTCGGGGACGGCCTGCTCCTCCGGGTCAGCGACCGCGTCGCCGCGGCGCTTGCGGTCAGGGTTGGTGACGCCGGAGTGGTAGGACGATGTTGTATCCGCGTCGCGCGGCGAGCTCGACGACCCAGCGTTGGATCGGCGTCAGGCGGTCGGCGTGCGAGCGCGCGCGTCGTTGGGCATTGAAGAGCACCGACCGCGCGCCGTGGGTCAGCACACACCGCAGGTGGACGTCGCCCCGCTTGCTGATTCCTCCTCGCCAGTACCCGCAGGCCGCTCGAGGCTTCTCTGGGCGTGAGCCCCAGCCAACTCGCAAACTGTCGGCCGCGGCGGAACGCGTGAATGTGCGGAACGCTGCCCAGCAGGCTCGTCGCGACAATGACGCCCACACCCGGCACCGTTTGCAACCGGCGGGCGATCGGATCGGCGTCGGCCAGGTCGCTGAGCTGCTGATCGATCGACCGAACCCGCCGCTCCAACTCGCGGACTTCCTCCAGCAGGCTCTGCAGCACGTGCCGCAACCGCGCCGGAATTGCCGTGGTCGCGTCGGCCAGCAAGCCCGGCACCACACGGTGAATCGTGACGGCCCCCGCCCGCAGCGGCAGACCGTACTCGCGCAGGAGTCCCCGAATCACATTCAGGCGAGCGGTACGCGCCGTCTGCCACTGGGTGCGCACGCGATGGAGGCTTTGCAGGGCTTGCTGATCCGCGGTCTTCACCGGCACACTGGCAATACCCCGACAGCGGCGCGCTTCCAGCAACGCTTCGGCATCGGACCGGTCGGTCTTGTTTCGGCGGACGTACGGGCGCACATATTGGCTCGGCAGTAGCATCGGGACGACCCCGAGGCAGTGACACAGCCGACCCCAGTGGTGCGCACTGCTGCAGGCCTCCATCACGAGCTCCGTCCCGGCCGGCAGCTCCCGAAGGAATCGCTCAAACTGTGGCCGCGTCAATCGCTGCCGTCCCTCGACATGCCCAACGGCGGTCGTCCATGCGATTTCGAATACGTCTTTGGCGAGATCAACAGCCACTACCCGCATGTCCATGATGTCTCCTCCCCCTCCGGGCGCCGGCCCGTGCGGCAATCATGCCGCTATTAAAGAAAGGAGGAGTCCATCCCATCACTCGACGCGATGCACCGGGAGAATTTTCTTCTCAGAGACTCTTGTGCCAGCCCCACAGCGGCTACCGTCCTCGAAGCCTTCCCGAGTTCTCTAAACCCTGCGGCGTTTGTCAGGACTAACGAACGTCGGTCGCGGCTGACCCGTGATGGATCCGAGGTCGCAGCAGCGCCCTCCTAGGCAGACGCAGCATTGTCGAGAGCCGCAGACTGGGAATCGCTGCTATCCGACTCTGGCCCCGCACAGTTGGTGGGAACGTAGCGAGGTGAACCTACTTACGTGTTCCGAATCCGGTCGTATGGTTCCGTCCAGGTCGAACGATGCCGATGTTGTCGATGAGCACGATACGTCCGTTGTCCACTTTGAAAACCTCGGACACGAACATCACTTGATTGGCGTACATCAGCAGCGTTTCGGCAAAGACGATCCCGTGCTCTGCATCGATAACCGGAAAACGTTGCTCATTCGCTGGACCCCACGGCTTAGGCCCATCGATACTTGTCACGCACGTACGCCTGCCCGGCCCCTCGACGGCATTCGTCCCCACATTCGTTATCTGAGCGCCGCTGTGAAAACGGTTGCAGCGCGAGTCGTCGAAATCCTCCTTCACGGCTTTGTGGTCCGTTAGGCTTTGAAAATAGCGGTTGGCGAGGGCTTGGAGCGCCTCGCGGCTCGACCGTTCGGTCGCCGGTCCTTCCATCGTCAAGACCGGCGGTAGATTCAAGACGTACGCGGAGTTCGCTCTGGTCAAATCCGAACTCAATTCCACCTCGGTGACTTGGCCACGCACCACCTTCAGCCGCGTGGAAATGTAGCCCGCTGTGCCGTCCGCAAGTTCGACGCCGTCGCGCGATACGACATTGCCGGTCACCGCATCCGCAAAGGCCGCGCTCGACCTAACGGCTTTCACGTCGTGCCACGCCGACTTATCGACCGTGGTGATTTCCATGTTCTCGCGAATCTCGGCGTTCGGCGCGAGTGCGACTGGGCGCCTCGCCACGGCGTGAGACTTAAAATCGGCAATCGTTTTCAGCAGGCACTCCTGCGAGCAGGTGTCCACGTTCTGCCCACGAGCCGCGCGCGGCATGAGCACCACAAAGCCGATGACAAGAGCCGTGAGCAAGCGTGACGACGTAGACATATGGAAATGATAAACCGAGGTTCGCACAATAGGGACGATGCGCTTCGGTTGCAATAAGGCCACCGACAAGTAACCAACAACGATCGGTTACCGCGAGGTGCGTTATGGCGACCGCGCGCCATGTGGCGTAGCGTGAAGGGATGTCCAGAAGCAGCAAGTCGTCGCACTGCTGAAAAGCATTGAGACCGGCGACCCGCGCCGGTCGCCGTCATCAACCCGAACGAAGTACATCCAGCACAACCTGGCCGCCGGCGACGGCTCGCGGGCTTCGGCGCGCTGCTGCAGGCCGCTGCCGAAGGGCTCGGCGAAGGTGAACACGGTCCGCGTGTTCCAGGACGGCGACTTCGTGTTCGCCCACACCGACTACGACTTCTTCGGCCCGAAGATCGGGTTCGACATCTTCCGGTTCGAGGACGGCAAGATCGTCGAGCACTGGGACAACCTGCAGGAGACGCCGAAGGCCCGAACCCCAGCGGCCACACCATGACCGACGGCCCGACGGAGGCCGACGGACCTCGACAAGACGGAGGCGAACAAGAAGCTCGTCGGCAGCTTTCGTGGACGACATCCTGGTCAACGGCAGCTGGACAAGCTCGCCGGCTACTTCGACGGCGACAACTACGTCCAGCACAACCCGCAGATCGGCGACGGCCTGTCCGGGCCTGGGCAAGGCGCTGGAGGCGATGGCCAAGGCCGGCGTCACGATGAAGTACGACCGGGTCCACCAGGTGCTGGGCGAGGGCAACTTCGTGCTCGTCGTGAGCGAGGGGCAGCTTCGCCGGCAAGCACACGCTCGTTCTACGACCTGTTCCGCGTCGAGAACGGCAAGATCGCCGAGCACTGGGACACGATCGAGCCCATCCCCGCGAAGCGGAGTGGAAGAACGCCAACGGCAAGTTCGGATTTTAGCGTTAGCCAAGATCGCGATCCGTCTGAATTGCCCGGTCTCGGACTGGAACAACGGCTCATGTTTACGTCGGATCAGGGTTCAATACTCCTAGCGCGTGGCGTTTCGATGTCCGCTCGCAAGGAGGCAACCGTGACCCCCGTGAACACCCGACAGCGCCGTCGACCGACATCTGCCCTCGAATACGACGTGTACCGTGTGGCATGCCCCACGCGTCGCGTGCTTGATCGGATCGCGGACAAATGGACCACGCTCATCGTGGGCGTGCTCTCCGAACGGCCGTATTTGTTTGGGGAACTGCGTACGGCGATCGAAGGCATTTCCAATAAGGTCCTGACCGAAAACCTGCGTGCTCTAGAGACCGATGGGCTGGTGCGGCGAGAAGTGCTGCCAACCAGGCGTGTAACCGTCGAATACTCGCTCACCCCTCTCGGCGCGACATTGACGACCCCGTTAGGTGCGATTCGCGACTGGGCCGCGCAGCACATTGAAGAAATCCAGGAGGCGAATGAACAGTCCCGAGCGAGGAAAGCAGAGCGGGTTCCCTCTGAAAGCTCGTCCGTCTGGTTAGGTGGCGTGAACCCTACACATCGCTATCGGTAAGATGAACCGCAACGGGGTAGCCGATAACCCGTATTTACCGGAGTAAATGCGTGTGCCCCTCGCATTGGGTCCCCGTAAGTCGGCAAGTGGCGACCGATCCAGCCGCGGTCGATCGCGCAGATGTCACTCGAAAATGTCACTCAGCCCATTTCGGCCCGACCATTCACCGAAATCCCTCAGCATTTCGGCAAACAATTGCGGAGTTGGCGGAGAGAATTAGGGTCTCGTTGATTTCGTGCGAAATGCTGAGTAAAAACGCGAAAACAGGTATGGCGGGGTGTCTGGGACGAGTTTCGCAACTGGTTAACCGGGGCCTGCGGCCCGCGAAAGGCCGATGAAAATCGGCAGTGACGACTTTCGACCCTGGCTCCTGACACCGGCCTTGACTTACAGGGACCCGGTTGTTGGGCTCAAGACGACCAAATTGAGGGTCAGAATGACGGAGGCTACTCGCGCTTTTGCTTCAACCCTTCAACGTAGTCCGACAGAAACTCCACCAAGGAGTTGGCAATGAGCTCGGTCGATTCGCCGTCTGTTTTCACGATGGCGCCAGCACCTGCGGATGAGATTTGCGCCCCATAGTGGAGCGCGCGGATGGACCAATCGGCGAACACAAAGTAGCCTTCAAACTGCGGCCGGCGTGCGGCAACAAAGAACTCGGCCAGCGGTCTGAACTCGTCAAGCGGCCAGAAACGAAACATGTCGTCACCGACTTCGTCGACATCCATCCCGTCGCGTAGCAAGTAGAGCTGCTGAAATTCTTTAGGCAGCGCAATGCCGAAGCGTCTTTCAAACCCCTGGATCTTTTTCAAGCGTTGCACCCGGCCGACGGTTAATTCCAGACGCTTCCCAATGGGCCAGGATTTCCGCTAGTAACGGCTCGAGGCGAGTCATTTTTTCCCCTGAATCTGCCTGAGAAGGTAAATTGCTTCCGTCCGTAATTGCTGTACTCGCATTCCTAAGTCGTTCGCTCTGGTTCCGGCGAAGTCGATGATGTTCTTGACCGCCCGAGCCTCGTCTCGTTGAGTGTTGCCCAGGTCACGCCACCTAGCGAAACCTGCTCCCCCAAGTGTAGCTTCGCCAGTAGAGCCTCGGCGCCCTTAACTCCTTGCCCGAACAACTGAGCGAGAGCGGCAGCTTGTCCGGGCGCAAAGATTGGCGCACCCACTGGCATCGGCGTCATGGCGACGATGCGCTCAAGGCATTTCTTGTCGCAATCCTTTGGAAGACTCGCTGGATCGATGCGAAATTGGCTGGCGCTAGACAGGTTGGTTAGAGCGCCGCCGCCCGATACCGCCCGAAAATTTCCCTCCTGAGTCGTCACCGTCGACGTGTCTGTCGAGTATTTCAAGAGCTTCATGTCCCCGTTGGGTTGGCTCTCGAAACCAGCACTCACTTGGGTAAAGTAAATGTCCATTCTCGCCGCGTGATTTGCGTAGGCTTCTGCTTGAAACTCGCTCATGGCGAAATGTGACGTACACCCAGAAAGCTGCCAGCAGTAGTACTCCTCGCCGTCGTAGCACGTGCGTCTGATCCGTCGCACGGATTGCCGTCCATGGCATACAGCCCTAGCGGGTCGATGAATCTCAGCGGATTGTTCAGCGCATAGACATACCCGTTCCACGCCTGCGGATTCGTGAGACTCCCGCCAAGCGGATCGACTGTCGAGAAACGCCCATACAGGTTCCGGTAATACCGCGCGCCGAAGTAGTTCATCCCTGATTCGGGATCGAGCTCCTTGCCGGCAAAACGCATCGGATCGCCGTTCAGCGGCTGCGTGTCTTCGCCGAAGGGGAGATAGTCATGGCGAATGACGGTGGCGCCCGCCTCATTCGTAATCGCGCGAACGGAACCGATCGCGTCCGTGTGGTAGTAGCTTGTCACGAGCTCGGTCGGCGTCCCGGCGAAGGTCGCGACCACGAAGCGCGAGACGGTCATGGTGACCTGGCACGCGCCTGTGCCGCTGCACGCGCCGCCCCAGCCGGCAAAGCTCGCGCCGGCGTCGGGCACGGCCGTCAGGGTGACGGTCGTGTTGTGCGTGTATGACGCCCCGCACGGCACCGCCTGCTGCGAGGCGTGGCGATGCGCGTTGAGGCCGTCGGTTCCCAGCAATCCCGCGTTCAAATTACGTCTCCCGATGGAACTCGCCTGACAGTCGAAGCGCGAGATGTCGCTGTGGTTCCGGCCTATCCAAATAGCGTGACTGTCTATTTCGGCGCGGGAAGGATCGTCTCGTCCCTAAATCCAGACCTGGCAAAGGAATTTCCTTGCCTCCTGGTGAACGTGCCGACTGACGCCGCTGCTCTCAACAGCAATATTAGGTCTGTGACTGAAAGCATGGGAAAGGGCCGATGGGAGTATGGTGTGCAGAAGGCCTGCGCCCAACGAGCGTCGTTAGGCCTTCAGTAGCCGCTACGCCGCTTTTTTGGACTCCGATTCCAACCAACAGGGCGACCAGATGACGACACGTCGTACAGCCGCCTGGTGACGCCTGCGGTCATCGCGGGAGTCACGCGGCCATGCACTGAGCCATGAATTTGGGTGTCTAATGGTCTAACGGAGGACAGTCCGATGATGCCCAGCCGAAACTTCGGTTGTCTGATCTCAATGATCACCCTCGCCATGTTCGCGTCCGCCGCCATCGCCGTAGGGGCTCAGGAGCCCCGCGGGCGTGGGGAAGATGGCTTCACGCCGCCTACAAAGACTAAGAACGTGCTCCCCGTTTATCCTGCGGAGGCCAAAGCCGCCGGGATTCAGGGCGTGGTTTTCCTTGAGTTCATCCTCAGCAAGGAGGGCTTTGTTGGGAGTCCGCCGGAGGTCAAGAGGAGCGTAGAGCCAACCCTCGACGCCGCCGCCGTGGAAGCCGTGAGGCAATGGGAGTACAAACCGGCCTTGCGGAATGGGGAGCCGGTTGAAGTTGTGATGACCGTGACAGTCAATTTCAGCCTCCAGAACTGACCCACCGCCGCGTGCGCGAGCCCGTCACCCTGCCGCTCCACTGCGACCACTGTGGTCGCGCTGTCACAGTCGAGGTCTCGGCGTGGCAACGGTCAGACGACATCCGAGAGACCCGCTACCAATGTCCGTGGTGTCGCGAGGAGGTCAGGCTCGACCTACCTGGCTCGGTTATCAGAGTGACGCAAGGGCACGGAGAGCCGAAGGCAAGGCTCTGATGCTAGATGGGCTCAAATGTCACTTCTGCGACCGTCAAATGCTCGCCGAGCAGCTGGTCACGTGGTTGCGATTGAGGTTCGTTGAGGGAGGCGGCGAACTTCAAAGTCGACTCGCACCAACACGACGACGAGGCGTTTCCTGTCTGCGAAGAGTGTTTCCGTGGCATTGAAGAAGAGTCCCGTGCAATCAGGGGACCGGAAGGGTAGGAAGGGCTACCGCCCGCCCGTGTGGCGCCGAAGGACCAAGCACTAGCTACGTGGCTCTCAGATGCCGATAGCTCCGGCAGGGGTTCCGCTGTACCGAGCCCTGTTTCAGACGAGGCAGCGCAGAATCTCGGAGCGTTAGAGGCTATGGGCGAGGCGATGACGGGGTGGTCCTGGACGCGGTGGCACGATGGCGGGCTGATGGGCACCGTTCGTCGGCGCGACACGACGCCATCCCGATTCCGCGCTGGTGCTGCCGGCGGCTTCCTAGACGCCTCATTCCCATCCTTACAGCGTGCCAAGGACGCCGCCGACGCGGCTGTTCAGCGTCGCGGGCATCTCTGCTCGGCGTCATGCGCCGAGTGGATTGAAGATCCCCTTGGCAGCAAGAGTTAGGGTCATTGGCCTGTTACGCAAGTTGACCGAGTAGGATCAACGCGTGCCTGAGCCCGTCACGCTGCCAGTCCACTGCGCCCACTGCGGCGGTCAGGTAATGCTGCAAGTTGCTGATTGGCCCGCGTCTCTCGCTCGTGAATCGCTAGAGCCCGCTGAAGTGCCAGCGATTCACCGGAAGGCGTGGGCGTGTCCCTACTGCAAGGTCGATAACAGAATTGGGCTGGACGCCTCGTCTGGGCGAGGATGGGCCACGATCCAGATCCGGCCGTTTAGCGGGGATACCCGGTTCTGGTTCCGTGGGTTTGCAAAGCACCTAGTTAAGTGTCTCCTTCTTCGCCTTCAGCTTCAGCCGTCTCGACGCCTTCGACTTCATCTATCTCGCCGTTCTCCTCAACGTCGCGGTCGTCCTCGTGCTCGTCAACTGCAGACGCCGAGTTGTCTCTACGAGCCTGTTGTTGCTCGCCCGGCCGATCTGAAGTGTCTTTGCCGAGGGTAGTGTCCACACCGCATCGCGGGCCTCACCCTCGTCGAGGGTCTCTTCGAGTTGTTCCATCCAGTGGCCATCGGCCACGCGGGTGTCGTCCTGAGAAGGTGCTGATTGTGGGGACGGTGGCGCCTCGTTCTGTCGCTTCTTTTCCATTCTCGAACTCCTCAGCCGCAGGAGGGGCAAGGAACGTACCGCGCGTCCATCGTCGATCCCACGATTGACTCCGCCGATCTAGAGCGCCCCTACAAGTGCCTTGTCGGTTACGTTGCAGCGTACTAACCCTCAGGATTAGTGATCACCGGCAGGCTCCGTCTCCGACGGCGCGGAATCGCGGGCCCATCCATTAGATACCTTTCGACGTCGTCCAGACTCGCTGAAAAGGGAGCCGGCTCTGCCCCGAGGACGATGACATCCTCTTGCATCGGCTTCCACGACAATATATCCGGCCCGTGCCGTAGCGGCCCCACGACGCGACTTGATCAGGCGATAGCCGCGCCGTTGTGCGGCCCGCCGCAATCGCTTCTCTCGAAGTCTCTGTTCGGTGTCGGTCATGGAAGAGGGCCCCAGTTGGTATGTCTCAGTTTGACCTTGCCGACCCTATTGGTAGTGTCTCAGTTTGAGCTGGGTCGCCGCGCTGGCGCGATAGTCTGGCGAAAATCCGGTCGCCTATCTTCACCGCCGCTCCAGCCAACTCAGCTCTTGGAACATCCGGGAAACTGGCGGACCACCAGTAGGTGCATTTGCCGTTGCCACGCATCTCGTGGCGGACCGGCGCCCCGCTTGGTTGTAGTGAGGTTCCGTCCGTCTTCAACACCCACACCTGCACCAAGGGCGGCTCAGGTGCTGGGCATGGCACAGGGTCATGACCAACTACTTCGACTTCGAGCTTGCCGAACGATCTTATCGAGGCCAAAGCGCGCGATGTCTGGAGTGAGTCGGCCAGAGATCAAGGTCTCGGGCCTTGCAGCTGGCCCAACCCGAGCGCGACTGCCAAGATCAGCTGAACAAGCATGGCCGCCTCCCTGTCATGAAGATCGCCACAGTCGGTTCTTGACCATACGGACGGGCCGATTCTAGCGCGGCGAGTCGTGCAAGGCCACGATAGCGTCGACTTCCCAGAGCTTCTTCGTCACACCCGCTGCCATCGCCGGCGTCACTCTGAGTGAGCGGTCGATCTTGATGAAACTGTAGACAGAACGGTCGAACCCGGCCGGTGTGGCAGGCGACGTCGTGATGACATCACTTTGAATTTGGGCGCTCGACGCCCATGAGCTTCTCTTGAATCACGGCTGAGGACGGAACTCCGCCCTGGTAGAGCCGTCAACTGGGTGTGTTGTAGGCGGCAATGGGACCGCCAACCCAAACAAATCCCGGTCCCGATAGAGCACAGTTGGCGTGGGGTAGCCGGTCGGATGTCTGTGGTTGCCAGCGTCGCCAAGTCAAATCACTTGGTAGTCCGCAGGCAGACTCATCGCCCGCAACGCATCATCCAGGTTGGTGCGCATCTTCGCCGTGTTCGCGCAACCGTCGCGGGTCAGGAAGACCAGTCCCATAGAGTTGCTGGCCGGTGCAGGTGGCGTCGCGCAACCCGCCGTGCCGACCACCACGAGCCACAGAGCAAGGCAGCGTCGCAGCATGCGCCATTCTAGCGGGACTCGCAGCCGGCTAGGCCTGTCGCGAGGTCGAGGTCGTTATGACATCAGTTTGAATTTGACTGGCATAACAGGTGTTGAAAGGCATGGCCGTTGGGCGCAAACTTTACCCCATGGAAACGCACAGGCCCGGCATGGGCATTGTTCTCGGCGCGGCGCTCGGCGTGGTATTGGGCGCGGCTTTTGGCAATGTTGGCTTGGGGTCGCCCTGGGCGCGGTCTTCGGCGTTGTCTACGGGGCCGCTGCAGACGTAATCGGCCAGATCCTAAAGGCCCGCAAGGATAAGCGCCCCTGAGCGTTAGCCGGTCCTACGCCGCTTTTTTCGACTCCGATTCGATCGGCAGGTTCACCAAATCGGCCACGTTATAGAGGCGCATGGTGACGCTTGCGGCCATCGCCAGGGTGACATGCGCAGCGTGCGATGGATCTTGATGAAATTGTAGGCGATGGAATGGACGCACAACGGCGCCGTGGCGAGGCCGACGTCGTCAGGCATCACTCCGCCTCCAGAATCGACATTGGTGCGTCAATTCGAGTGTGCTATAAACCGCACTTCGGCGAGAAAACACAGTTTCAAAGGGGCGATCATGCGCAAGATGCTCGGATGTAGACGTAGCTCGCGCTGCGGCCTGTATGGATAACGTCGTGATGACCAAACGGCACCACGTAAACATCCACTTGAAACACCGCGATGATTGAGCCCTCAAGTGTCTTCAGTACCACGAGAGCGTCGTCTCGGGACCACGCGGGGTCGCCCTCCGGCAGACCCGGGGCTGCACGGCTCGCCGCCTAAGATTCCTCGGCAGCTCCACTGGCAACGCCATTGTTATTTGTCAGGCTAACGTTGCCGCTCAGCCGCGAGCGGCGAACTCGATGCTCACTCTACCTCGCCCTGACCGCCGCTCGGCGGCTGCAGCGGCGTGTTAGAGCGTGGTCGCTGAAGGGCCGGCCAGATTCGCGAAATGAAGAATGCCGAGGATCATACCCGCTGTTACTGCAGTGGCCGTCCCCAGGGCGAGGCCAATTCCAGAGTACACATACGGACCCCAGACGGCAGTGAGCGGAATCGAGATTCCCCACGCGAGCGTGTAAAGCAACCGGGCGCGTGGTGAGATGCCGAATCGCCACACAGCTACCCAGGCGACAATTCCCAGCACGAGATCTCCAAAGCCAAGCGCCAGGAGGGCCCATTCGCGGGCAGTGATGTCGGATTCCTGCGTCTGATTCAAGAAGCCCTGCAAAGCGTCTGGCAGGAACCGCTTTGCGTACCAGTCGACAATAATGCTACTGAGTCCGAATGCTATTTCCACCAGCACGAGAACGCGCAACGTCCTCTTCACATCTCGTCCTTTGTTCAGCCGTCTAGACTACTGTTGGAGTAGGCTGCTCGAATCGGCTTGCAGCCATCCGCGGCCGGCCGTCGGCAACTAATCGCGCTCCATGTCATTGAACGGCCGGATGCTAGCACGCAGCTGACTGGCGCCGGACTTCTGTGCGTTGACGGCCGAAAATTCTTTGGCTTCTCTATATTTGGTCGGAAGGTCCTGCCAATAATCTCGTCCACCTCTGGCGTCAAAGGCCAGAGTCCGGCTGGGCGCGCTGGCTGGACAGCCTGTTTTCGTTGGCGCGAACCGGCACCGCGGCTTCAGCTGTCCGATTCTGTCCGATCGTTCGGACAGCCCACGGCCGGGCGAAGCGCAACCGGCCGAATCTCTTTTAGGAAAATGGCGGGGCCGACGGGACTCGAACCCGCGACCTCTGGCGTGACAGGCCAGCGTTCTAACCAACTGAACTACGACCCCGCAAGGGCTGTGAAATCTTCGTCAAGTTCGAACTTGAAGCTAAGAAGTCAGAACGTGCGCGGCTCCGCTGACAGATCTGCCGACTTCCTGAGTTCTGACTTCTAATTTCTTACTTGTCGAGTCACTTTTCCCTCCAATGTGGTGGGCGGTACAGGGCTCGAACCTGTGACAGCCGGCGTGTAAGGCCGGTGCTCTACCACTGAGCTAACCGCCCCGACCGGCAACACGCGATTATGGCACCGGCCGCGCGAGGGGCGCAACCGCGCGCGGCGCGCGATAGGATCGGCGCGTGCCACTCTCCGACATCGTCGGCCACGCGCCGCTCATCGCGCTGCTGCGCCAGGCGGTGTCCGCGGACCGCGTGCCGCAGAGCCTGCTCTTCGCCGGGCCGGAGGGCGTCGGCAAGCGCGCCGTGGCCATGGCGCTCGCGCAGGCCGTGAACTGCCCGCGCCAGCAGAGACGGCGACGCGTGCGGCGACGTGCTCCGACCTGCCAGCGGATCGCGCGCGGGCAGCATTCCGACGTGACCGTGCGTCGATCAGCGGCGACGAAGCGTCGATCAAGATCCGGACGCTGCGCGAGCGCGTGCTCGAGTCGGTCAACTATCGTCCGTTCGAGGCCGCGCGCCGCGTCTTCATCATCGATCCGGCGGACGACATGACCGTGCGAGGCGCAGGACGCGCTGCTGAAGACGCTCGAGGAGCCGCCGTCGGCCGCGATCATCGATCCTGGTGTCGGCCTATGCGGACACGCTCCTGCCGACGATCCAGTCGCGCTGCCGCCGCCTGCGATTCGGGCTGCTCGTCGAAGCCGGACGTCGCGCGCGTGCTGGTAGCGCGCAGGGCATGGACGCAGGCGCGGCGCACGCGCCTGGCGGCACGCGTCCGGCGGCAGCGTCAGCCGGGCGCTGGCCGGACAGTCGGACGAGTTCGACGAGGATCGCGACGCGGCGCTCGGGCTGCTCGCGGCCGCGCGCGGCCCGGCGCGTCCCGGCCGGCTCAAAGCCGCGGCCGCGTTGGCCCAGCACGGTTCGGACCGCCGCGATCGCGAGGCGCTGTCGGATCGGCTGGCCATCCTGCTGTCGCTTCTGCGCGACCTCGGCGCGCTCGGCGCGCCGGCACGTGCCGCTCGCCCATGCCGATCTCGACCGACGACCTCGGCGACCTCGCCCCGGCCTTCAACGACCGAGCGCGTCATCGAGCGCCTTCGCCACGGTCGAGGCCGCCGACGACGCGCTCGGTCGCAACGCCAGCCCGAAGATCGTCGCCGACTGGATGGCGGTGACGATTTGACGGCTAGGGCTTGGTCGGGGCCGAAGCCGTCGGCTGAACCTCACGTGCCAGTTCCTGTCGTTGCCATCACCGTCGGCGACCCGTCCGGGATCGGTCCCGAGATCGCGGTCAAGGCGTCACGCGACCCGCGCGTCACCGCCGTGTGCCATCCGGTGCTCTACGGTCCGCACATCGCCGGAGGCGATCGCGCGAGTTTCCAGCGCGGCGAAGTCAGCGCCGCATCGGGCTCGCGCCGCCTACGACGCCATCGTGCAGCGCCACCGAGGACGCGCTGGCGGGGCGGGTGCAGGCCATCGCCACGGCGCCGATCAACAAGGCGGCGTTTGCCGCCGCCGGCCTGCCGTGGAAAGGCCATACCGATCTGCTCGCGCATCTCTGCGGCGTCGAGCGACGTCGCGATGATGTTCTGGTCCGAGAAGCTGCGCGTCGTCCTGGCGACCGTGCACATCCCACTCGCCGATGTCGCCGCGAGCGCTGACGACCGACCGATTGCTCGCGCGTCATCCGGCTGACGGCGTCGTCGCTTGCCGCGGTTCGGCATGACGTCACCGCGCATGGCCGTCGCCGGGCTCAATCCGCACGCGGGCGAAGACGGCCTGCTCGGGACGGAAGAGGATCGCGACGTGATCGCGCCGGCGATCGCCACGCGCGCGGTCGCGCAGGCATTGACGTGTCCGGGTCCGTTTCCGGCCGACACGCTCTTCGTTCGTGCGGCGAGCGGCGAGTTCGACGTCGTCATCGCCGCGTATCACGACCAGGGCCTCGTGCCCGTCAAGCTCGCTGGCGTTTGGTCAGGCGGTCAACGTGACGCTCGGCCTGCCGATCATCCGGACGTCAGTCGATCACGGCACGGCGTTCGACATCGCGCGGCAAGGGCGTTGCCGACGCGGGCAGCCTGGTCGAAGCGGTTCTGCTGGCGGCGAGACTGGCCGGCCGAGCGCTTAGAGGTCGCGCCGCTCCAGTTCCGGGACTCGTACCGCCGTGAGCCCTAAGCGCTTAGCCCTGAGCCTGTTTCAGATCCGCGTCCACCATCATCTTCGACGAGCTGCTCGAACGAGACCGCTCGGCGTCCAGCCGAGCTGTGCTCGCGGCTTTTGAGGCGTCGCCGATCAGGTGATCGACCTCGGCCGGACGAAGGAACGCCGGGTCCTGCGACGACGTGCTTTCGCCAATCGAGTCCGACGCGATCGAACGCGATCTCGACGAGTTGCTGCACCGAGTGGCTCTTGCCGGTCGCGATCACGTAGTCGTCGGCCGCGTCCTGCTGCAGCATCAGCCACATCGCGCGGACGTAGTCGCCGGCGAATCCCCAGTCGCGCTGCGCGTCGAGGTTGCCGAGCCTCAGCTCCTTGGCCAGGCCCGAGCTTGATCCGCGCCACGCCGTCGGTCACCTTGCGCGTCACGAACTCCAGCCCGCGCCGCGGCGACTCGTGATTGAAGAGGATGCCGGACACCGCGAACAGGCCGTAGCTCTCGCGATAGTTCACCGTGATGTAGTGCGCGAACACCTTCGAGACGCCGTACGGGCTGCGCGGATAGAACGGCGTCGTCTCGCGCTGCGGGACCTCGCGCACCTTGCCGAACATCTCGGATGACGACGCCTGATAGATGCGGATCGACGGGATCGACGACGCGCACGGCCTCGAGCACCCGGGTGACGCCCTGGGAGTTGAACTCGCCGGTCAGCATCGGCTGATCCCACGACGCCGGCACGAACGACATGGCCGCGAGGTTGTAGAGCTCCGTGCGGCCGCACCCGCTCGAGCACGCGGATGAGCGACAGCTGATCGAGCAGGTCGCCGGGGAGCAGCGTGAGCCGATCGAGCAGGTGCTCGATCCGCCAGTAGTTGGCGGCCGAGAGCCGCCGAGTGAGGCCGAAGACCTCGTAGCCCTTCTCGAGAAGTAACTCA
>CAWKFG010000003.1:0-9474 GCA_963848965.1 uncultured bacterium | reverse complement strand
AAGTAGGGGGCACCAACTTAAGTAAAGCTTATTTCCCATTTATATAGATTTTTAACTAAACATGTAATAGGTTAAGGAGCACGTATTAGTTTTTCTTAAAAGTAGAGTGATTTGGTTGGTTTAATTGAGGTAAGCGTGCAAGAGGTTTATGTGATTGTTTTGCAATCCATAGATCATAGCGATATTGGAGATTAAGCCAGAATTCAGATGATGTACCAAAGACGTCAGCAAAATCAAGCGCAATCGCTTCAGTGATTCTTCTTTTTTTGTTAACTATTTCACTTATTTTTGATTGAGTCCAAGTTCCTCCTAAATGCTTTGCTAATTGTTCTTGTGAAAGGTTAAGAGGCTTAAGAAATTCTTCTTGAAGAATTTCTCCTGGATGAGTAGGTATTCTTTTTGAGGGAATCATCTTTATTTCCTTAATTTAATGATAATCTATAATTTCAACATTTTCTGCTCCATCTGCGCTCCAGGAAAATATGATTCGATATTGATCATTAATTCGAATACTATAGTATCCTTGTAATGTACCTTTAAGAGCCTCTAAACGGTTTGCTGGAGGCACTTTAAGATCATTAAGAGTATATGCAGCATCAATCATATCGAGTTTTCTACATGCAATAGAATGTAGTAAAGGATCAAGCTTTTTTCTTGCTTGTTTAGAATTGATACCATTAAAAATATCTTTTGTACCTTCATCAGCAAATGATCGAATCATTACTCTGCCTCTGTAATTTTATATCATTATATAATATATCAATATATAAATCAAGTTTAGGATCAACAATAAGTTTTTTGGTTCTGAATGTGTCAACGATTGTGTTAAAAGTCAAAGAATTTTACTTTTTATAAAAGAGTAAGTTCTGAATGTGTAATGCCTTGAGAAATATATCCAATAGCTTGCCTGTGACCAGACATAAGCGAGGAAGGTAGTTGATCAGAGAAAAACCAATCAAGCCTTGGATGCTTGGTAATCTCTTTATTGATAGGATCTCCTTGCCAAGAAGTGATAACAAAAAAGAAGGCTATACAATCTTGGGGCAAGCGTCTTATATGCATAACATGAGCAAAGGTAATATGTTGAGGGTCAACTACAATATTGATCTCTTCTTCTAACTCTCGCCTTATCGCATTCTGAAGCGATTCATGTTCTTGAGGCTTACCTCCAGGTAGACAGTAAGTATTATCCATAAAGCCTGTACTTTTTCGTTCAAGTAACAGAATTTGATTACTTTTACTATCAGGTTTCTTCTTTATAACGAGAGCATCAACATAGACAATCATATTTGATAAGCCTCATTTTTCTCTTAACCCACTGCAAGAAGCCTACTTCAATATTACTATAGAAAGGGAGTTTATAAAAGGAATGGTTATGGTTAAAAAACAAAAACCATCAAAAAACGCTCCTATTGGGACTTTGGCCAAAGATCTTCCAAATGAGTTTCCGGGTATAGAGGGATTGTCAAGTCATAATATTTTAGAATAAGAGCTTTTTATAGGGCTTATTAAAGAGTGCCACAGCCTGTGGCACAATTAGAAGAGCTCCCAGTTTTTAGGACTCCGTGAGGCCATAATGCATTATTATGGATAATATAGCGGGAACTAGAGCTTCTACAGCTGCTGACCCCTCATTCATTTAATCAGTACTTGTTGGC
The DNA here is from genome assembly GCA_963848965.1 of uncultured bacterium. Taxonomy (GTDB): domain Bacteria; phylum Babelota; class Babeliae; order Babelales; family Babelaceae; genus CAWKFG01. The sequence goes on along the minus strand of CAWKFG010000003.1, from coordinate 7,816 downwards.
TTTCTGGTGTTTTCTCTCGTAAATACTGAGGATTTTTTTAACACCAAGATCTAGTAGATATGCCAATTTACAATTTTGAAACTGTGAAGTATTATCAAATAAAACGCTCTTTGTTGCTTTGGGAAAGGGATCATATGATTTTAACTGGTTTTAAAGTTGCCATTTTAATAACTAGTGGATTTCAGCAAATTGAGATGACAAGCCCACGAAAAGTTTTAAAAGATGCTGGTGCTATTGTTCACATTGTGTCTCCTGAAAAAGATACAGTTCAAGGTTGGGATTGTGATGTTCCAAAAGCATTAGAGAAATTTCCTGTAGATGTTAATTTGAATGACGCATCACCTGATAATTACGATGCTTTATTGGTTCCAGGAGGTTATGGAAGTCCAGAAGAGCTACGGCTTAATAAGAAAGCTATAGCGTTTGTTAAAGCATTTGCACATAAGCCAATTGCAGCTATTTGTCATGGTCCTAGCTTACTTATTAATGCGCATCTGACAAAGAATAAAACGCTTACTTCCTATCCAGCAATTGAGCAAGATTTAATAAATGCTGGCGCTCATTGGATTAATAAAGCTGTGGTCATCGATGATAATTTAATAACAAGCCGTTCACCAGAAGATATAGAAGTGTTTAATAAAGCTATTCTTGACGTATTTAGCAAAGTCAAAACGAGAAAAGTTAATAAGAGGCCTAAAGTGTAAAGTGGATAAAGACTCTATGAAACGAGAGAACTTTGCTACTAACACAAAGTAGGAGCCAATTGTAGGTTATTCTAGGACTGTAAAATTGATAGCGTTTCTCTAGTACAGATTTTAAGGAACAAAGAGTTTGGGCTCTCCTGTCTCTTCTAAATCGTCTCCTATATCTATATCGGCTAGACATATATGTTGTGTATCCTGACTTGCTGGAATTTTAGATTTTATAGCTAAAAGTTGTTGCTTTCCCAGAGCGATTTCTTTTGCATAATAAGATGCCACTTCCTCTAGTAAAGATTGAGGACGAGATAATGACTTGTACTTTACATCCGGTAAATCAAAATCCAAAGGCTTTTTAGGAAATGATAGATTAATAGAAGCAATAATAGTGCTTTGGTCGGTTATTACTTTTGAAGATTCTAGGGCCTGTTCCATGCTATAGAGTTTTGCGTTTACTATTATAGCTAAGACTATAAAACCAATATTTTTATACATATTCTAGCACCTTTAAGAAGTATTAGATTAACTTTATAAATTATATACTAATAGAAACTCGTAATAGGTCAAGCTCAAAGTTTTTATAGGAGATGCCCGATTAATACGGCTTTATAGAAAAATGAAGCTTCAAACAATGGTTTATTGACAAAGTGTATTTTGTGGGTTAATTTAGTGGAGGTACTTATGAATTCGTAAGATTTATAACATTAGTTAGACTGGGGATCCTTGCTATGAATTATTTATGTATGATATATGCTTTAACTGCCCTCATAAGCTTTTCCTTAAATGGGATGCAGCAAGAAGTAAAAACACATCCAAATGAAACTTATAAGAAAAATTTGGAGTTACAGCAACAATTAATAAGAAGCTCTTTAAAGAGAGCCATTGATTCTTTTGCTCATAGCCAAGTAACTTCAGTACCTCAAGTATCTCTCTACACAACTCAACCAACACAATGGTTATTAGCTCCGATGCAGAAGGCTATAGTTGATGCTCAAATGGATATGCTAAAAAATATAGCTCCGGATAAAAACGAATTAACTGTTGTCTGTGCAGGAAATAGTAACTCTTGTACAAGTGCTATTTATGAAAAACTTGCAGTTAAAAAGCGTGTTATCAGCACAACAACAGAGAAAGCTTCTCCAGAATCAGTAGATATTATACTAGCACCGTATACACTGTATAGTGAAATGGAATCTCTATTTAAAGCTTCCGAAGATCTTCTGTCTTCAGAAGATCCTTTACCCTTAGAAAGTCATCCGCTATTTAATTATTTTAGTAAGTTAAGCAAAGATGGGGTCTTTATTGTCACATTGCATAGCGGACCTAACGTGCAGGATTTTACTAACTTACTACTTAATAAGCATGAGCTTGATCTTACGCAGGTGCATCAAGCTGTACAGCCAAAGTTAAAAATATTTAATTCAATAGAGACATTTCTTCGTTGTTTAGACATATTTAAAAAATATTATACACAAAAGACTGGTAAAGTTATTACCTGTGACTTATCATTCTCTTTGCCTCATATACCTCTCGATGTATTTTGTAACGAATATGTAAAACAATATCCAGAACTTGGACATATGAATAATGAGCAGCTTGAGAAGTTTATACGTCTTCTTTCAGTTTTTGCTGTTGGCAATGATATCGTAGACCTTGCTATTACTTTAAAAATGTCGATAAAAGAATCAAGTGATCAGTCACAGCGTTCTTTCAAGCCTATACCAGGTATAATGAGTCTGCTTAAGAGTGAACCTATTGTGTCTCAAGGTAAGTCTAATGAGATTTCGCTAGGGCAACAGAATCTTGATAAACAGATTCAGAATTTAGAGGGTAGTGAACTATCTATGGTCCATATTAAGGGTGCAGACGGGGCAGCACAATTAGAAGCCATAAAGTCCGTTATTGGTCGTCCAAATCTTAACGTTGTTGATTTAGGAGGGGGACGTGGTGAAACTAATGCTCTTATGAAAGCGCTTAAGGACTCTGGCTCAAACGTTCATCTATTAAATATTGAGCCGCATAAACCCTTTAAACCATTATATCTTGATGCACAAAATGCTGTTGGTATAACAGATGTAGAGGTATGGGAGCAAACTGCTCAACAACTATCAGCGCCTGAGGTAGTAAAACACTTTAAAGATAATAAGGTAGATATACTCTATGCTTCGCATTCATTTTACTTTCTGTTAGGCGATTTATACAAAGCATCATTAGAGTATGCTCATGGATCTTCTACAACGCCATTAGCACAACATCCATTATGGAAATATTTTGACATGCTTCATGAAAAGGGAATATTCGTCATTACTATGCAAAGTGGTGCTGGTGCCCGTCTATTTAGAAATGCGTTACTTGGCAATCACGGACTTAACCAACCAGCGCCAAATGTTGCTGACGAAACAGTTCCACTTTTAAGTAGTTTTGGTAATATGGCAACCTTATTACGTTCCTTTGAACTTTTTGCAGATCGTTACCAAAAAGAAACTGGTAAAGTAATTACTATTAAAATGCACTACTCTGTTGCTAATGTGCCACTTGGTAGCTATACCATAGGACAAGATCCAGAAACCAAAGGTTATATTCTTCATGATGAGAGTAAGGAGCAAAATATGCTTGCATTAAGGATGCTTGATTTCTACGGTAACTGGCGTGAGTTACAAACACTTGCAAATGTAACTCCGGAAAAGGTTGCTGCTATGGATGTTGAAGTGCAGAGGAAATTAGGGCTGGAAAACGCTACGCAGGAAGCAATTATAGCTAAACGAGAAAATGCTCGTAAAATGCAAGAAACGTTCCTTCATATTTTGAGAGTATTTGCTCTAGCAAGAAAGAATATGCAGCACCCTAATATTACTCTAGAAGTTAGTATTGAACCACAACAAAAGAATACTGTTTTATCTAAGTAAAATGGAAGTTCCTTAAAAGAATGAGTTAAACTGCCGCTCAAGATGAACCTAGAGAGTTTAGAGAGAGCTGAATTTCTAGGTTCAAAAATAAAGTTATGCGGGTGTAAGCAGTAATTAGTTTTGATAGAAAAGTAAAGCTTGTTGTATATCTTTAAGGTCAACTCTCAAACATAGATACTTTTGTTCCTAAAATAGTGCTACTTGATAGCACCATAAGTCAAGCAGGGGGCGCCACCCTTCGCTAAAGCTTCGACTGGCAGGCCAGTTCTTTAAAGCATGATATAAATATTTGGTCATCAGAAACAAAATACTGCTCTATCTCATTACCTAAGACTTTCTTATAATTGACTTATTAAATAATAATTTATAATATATTAAATTATAGTTAATTATATAAATATGATATAAATACTTAAAAATATAATTAAAGGAATTATTCTTATGAGACTATATATAGCTAGTATATTTTTAATATTAAGTGGTTCTTGCTTTGGTATGGAGTTAGAGTCTACGAAAGAGGAAAGTGGAAATGTAAATGCTCTTTTACGAGTTTTCCCAAGCGAGCTTCTTGAAGGACTAGAACCGTATAGAAGATATGCTCAATTTGCCGCTGTTCCTATCGATATTATACAATCAGCAAGTACACTTGAAGAGGCAATTGAAAGCTTAAAAAAACTTGAAAATACTCGACCGGAGTACGCAAAATATTTTAGTGACCCAAGAATTATTGATATACTTATTAATACTTTAACTATTAAATTTAAAAAACGACAAGAAGACTTAATTGATAAACTTTATGAAAAAGAATTTAATCAAGAAGGGTTAGACAGTTGGCTGAATAAAATATTACCCATACAGCAGGAGCTGCTTGAGGCAGCTTCAGCAGGGAATTTAGAAAAGGTAAAGCAACTTCTTGCAAAAGATAAATATAATATTAATGCTTTAGATGTGGCTAACTATACTCCCCTTTTCAATGCCGTTGAGCAGGAGCATATTCCTATAGTTCAATATTTACTTGAACACGGAGCTGATATTCATGCTCAAGCTGTAACAGGTAATACGCCTTTACATCGTGCAATTATTAGAGATAATCCTCAACTAGTAAGATTATTACTTGAGTATGGTGCTGATCCTTGGATTGAGGATATGTTTGGTGCAACAGCCTTGGATAAAGCTCTACAAATAAAGAATCCGGAAATTTTGAAGCTTTTTAAAGAAGTTACCGTTGAATCTAAAGTGCACAAAAGGTCGAGGTACTACTCTTTTTATTAATCTATATCCATTGTATTAAGAAGATAAAAATGGGATGTATCTAAAAAATTAAAATCAACTAGGAAGTTAAATACTTCCTAGTTCTTTCACGTTAAATGTGGTTAATGCAATGTAACCTTTAACTTCTTTCCTAATGTATTGGTCACACGGCTAAGAGTTATTGAGGTTATAGAATAATTGTTTGGATCAAGTAATCGCTTAAGAGCGCTTCTACTAGTACCTAGACGCTTAGCCATCTCTGTTTGGCTTATACGATTTACCATCTCTTGTTGCAGTTCATAGGTTATTATTTGCTTTATAGCTGCAGCTTCAGCTTTTTCTAGGATACCTTCTTTTTTAAGAAAGGTATCGAAATCGGATCCTATATGCTTATTATTTTCCATTGCTCTCTCTTATCTAAATGTATAGGGAGGTTAGCGGTTATTCTTGGTGGTCAAGGGTATAACTTCTCCATCTTTTTGAGCTTGTAAGGTATAACCTAAGCCATTAAATATTTTAATAAGACTAGCAGCGCTTATTCTTCTATTTCCAGAACGAATTCCTTGAATGATAGTAGGAGATACTCCAGCTTCTTCAGCTAACCTTCTTACTGTAATTCCATCTCTATGCATAGCCGCTAAGATGAGCTCTGATATTAAGAGATTTTCGTAATCTCGTTCAAATTCCTTTAACTCGCGTGGGCTTAATTTTTCAATAAGCTCATCGTAGGTAGATTTCATTTTTTTAGTCATTGTAATATCCTTTATTATATCTTTTTACATAATCATCGGAATATTAAAAATAGGCAGGTCATATAATTGTCGCACAGCCTGTGCGACTTTTTCATAAGCTAGATAAAACGCCTGCATTCTAAACATATTGGCTCTAGAGAACCCTGCAACCCCAGGGAATTCAGCTTGTAAATCCTTGCCTAGACTTTCTATAACACTTTCTCCCCAACTGTTTTTTGCCTGTTTTTCAGTTAATATCTTTCCAATATACCAATAGAGCTTAAGTAACTCTTTGTTTGCAGAAAGAATTGCTTTGATTTGAGCTTCTCTTACTTGCTTTTTAAGATCAGCTAATACTTCAGCATATTCTCTTAACTCTATGCCCTTTGTGTCTTTTAGATTGACTTTTTTTATCATGGGCTAGCCTTTATTCGTTTGTGTCGCGGCATGGATAAGTTTTGCTAGAGTTTTAATTGTAGGATTCGATTTATCAGACATAGCAAGGTAGATAGTTTGCCTATGTAGTCCAGTTTGTTTTGATAATAATGTTTTGTTTTTAGACTTTATGTAGTTACTTAATATATCTATTACTTCTCTTGGATTGTTATTTTCTAGCGCATTCAAGATTGCCAAGCCGTAATCTGATTTTTCTTTTCTTTCCATAAGCTTCTCCGATTCATTAAAAGGTACATAAATAGTGTATATTAAAATATACAAAGGTGCAAGCACTTTATTTAGAGAAGACCTCAATGGCTTATTTGTAAGACCCGTACTACTCAGATCATGAGCTAAAACTAGAGTTTAGTTAGTTTTAGTGATTTAAACTTTGTTATATGTTTGCGTAGTGTGTTAAAAGGGCTTTGGTTTAACGGTAACTTTATCTTATTTAGATCAGCTATGAGGCGATACAAGCCCCCTTTATTAGAATGTGCAAACATAGTTCTCAGTTCCCATATGGTTACTACCTCAAGCGCTTATTTTAAACCATATTAAGATGTGCTTTGGATTAAGATCAAGGTTGTTTAAGGAAGTTTTCTAGCCGGTGAAAAAGCGTAAGCTTTTGTAAATCTCAGATTTCTTTGTTAAAGTTTAGTTGAAAGCTGTTCGACAAGTTTACAAAGGAGTAAGCTATGTATAGAAGTTTTTGTTCTACTCTAATGAGTATTGCATTATTTTTCTCTCTAGTAAATGCGCATGATGTGGAGCAAAGTACCTGCCATCATGACGAAGGAAACATCTTTATTATTCTTAATAAACCGTTGCACCGCTATCTTCAAGCACGCTACAGCCATAAGTATGAAACAGCTAAAGAATTGTTAAAGCATATCCATACACTAGAGCTTATTATTCAAGAAAATACCTGCTTTTATTCTTTGTTTATTAAAGATCTCTCTTCAAAATCTAAGATTATTATAAAAGGCAGAGAGCGATTGTTAGAATCTATTATTGGCCAAGGCATGATTGATAATACTATTATTAAGCTCTTCTTTTGTATATAAAGAGCGGTCATTGCAGTGTCACTTTGATAAACAGAAAAGAGTCGGTATTATTAAGCTTGATGAAAGGCAAGCTCAGAAGTTCTGTTATCGTCTGTTAGCTCTTGCAGAAAGAACCGATAATCAACTTTATAAAAAGCTTTATCCTAACTTATAAGAGTATACATGTTTGTAAGCTAGTTTGCAGTTAAGTAGAGTCTCTGGATAATAAACCTGAGTTTAGAGTTGCTGTAGTGACTATATTTTAGTATTTAAAGTTATATAATGTTAGTATGTTGTGCACTAGAAAGTGCTCTTTCTGGCTTTTAGATTATATCTTTACGCATTGATGTGAGTGCGTTATAGTGAAAAGTTAAGCTCTGTAAATCAGGTAAATCTCAAATGATACGGAAGTTTTCGTTATAATTCATTATTATTTTCAGAAGAATTTTTTGCTGAATATAGATCTTTATATTTGTGTTGAGAAAGAAGCTCTATCATTTCTGTATAATCTTCATTTAAAGCAATATCAAGAGGATTGAATTGCCATTTGTTGGTTCGAATAGTACCATCTGCACCATGCTCAAGTAGGAGCTGTGCTATTTTTATAGTGTTTTTTTCTGTGGCTAAATGCAAAGGAGTAACACCATAACTTCTTTAGGAATCTCCAGCAAAAAAAAGAAGCTACTCTTTAATGTTTCTCTAAAAATTATTAAGTAAATAAAATATTGATTGAATGCTATCAAGGCTAAAAT
>CAWKFG010000002.1:0-72021 GCA_963848965.1 uncultured bacterium | reverse complement strand
TTGGGTAGTAAGTTTAGAAGTAGGGGAGCACTTACCGCCACAGTTTGAGACAGTTTTTATTGAAAATTTAATACGCCACTGTTCAAAAGGTATTATATTAAGCTGGGCTGTAAAAGGCCAAGGTGGTCATGGACACTTTAATGAGCAAAATAATAACTATATTAAATCAATTTTTGTTGATAAATACGGCTTTACTAATGATGTGACTGTTGAAAAAGAGTTAAGAAAACAAGCGAAACTTGTTCACTTTAAAAGAACTATTATGGTATTTCGTAAACAATAAGCTACAACTATTGAAAAACACCTAACAGCGTTAACGCTGTTAGGTGTTGCAGAGTTTCCTATTTATTTAGGCACTTCTTTAAATACTGTTAAATTAATATCCTCATTAAAAATATCTAACTTAACCTTGTTGATCTCAAGGTAATTGATTAAGTATGGATTCATTGATATCCCTTCGTCACCAATATGTATCACTCTATTAACGACGGTTTCTATTTTTAAGTATCCATTCATCCACATACTAAATGTAAGTAGATCATCAAAATTAACGTTAAATTTATTTGTTGGAGAAAAGTGATTGCTTATATCTTTATTTACGCGAGAAGCGGGAAAATCCTTTTTTCCATCTTGCATCTGCAATGAAACGATTGCATTGGCTTCTTGTTGATCCTTAATTGTACGAAGTTGTATCATCCATGCTCTTATTTTTTGAGCATCTGCCCATTTTGTTGGTAATGATCGTGGCCCAGCAAACTTTTCTGAATGAGGGATTCTATCAACAAATTGTGTTTCGTATTCATATAAAATAGGTTTTATTTTATCCCATACGGACTTATCTAAACAATATGTTACAAAGCTAAAAAAATACTTTGAAGGCGGTTCCTGTACCCATTCACGTTGAGCTTCTTTTGTGTCTCTGTCTAGAAAACAATACGACCAACAAGATACAGCTCCTACGTTACGGTAGTTTTCTAGAGCCCATTTATGTAGATTAAGGGTTACTGTAATATAGAAGGGGCTTACAAGAAGATCATCCTCAAAGTAGATTATTTTATTAAAGCCACACCAATCAAGCATAAATCTCATAGAATCGATCCCATTCTTTGAGCATCCAACGTTTCTCGGTCTACAAATGATTTCTTTATGTTTAATAAGTGATTGTTCTATCACTTCTATAATTTCTTTTTGTTTTGCACGAGGTCCGCCATCTAAAAAAAAATAAAAGGGTAGTGTTTGTGATTCAGGATTTTTTTCTAGAGATGCAATGAGTTGCTTAAGGTAATGTGGTCTGTTAAAAGCAATAATCGCAACTCCTACAGGCTGATTAGTATGTAGTGAGATGTCTTTATATTTGCTGTTATATTGGTAACTTTCCAGGGAAGGTAGTGAAAAATTACCTTGAGCTAACCCATGTAGGCTCATTAGAAATATGAAAGAACTTACTAAAAAAATCATCTTACGCTCCTTGTTTTTGATCAATTACCACATCTTTTATAATAAGCTTTCCCTGTTTGCGTTCATAGTTTAAAGGGCTGATAACAATTTTAAAATCTCCTAATTTAGAGACAAGAAATGAATAGTTTGATTGAGGTCGTATTAAGCAATCAAATTTAAGCATCGAAAAAAAGTCTTCGAGTACGTTTTTTGAATGATGGTTACCTTCTTTCCTAAAACCAAACCGGATAACGTCATTATTAACTTGCTCTTTGATCTGTTTTACAAGCACATCAGGATTTGGATCATCTGTAAATATATGTACATATAAAGGTGTATTTTTTAGTAAATCAGAAATTTTTTTAATGCATGTAACATAATAATCATTTGGAGGAAATCTTAAAGGCGATACTACATCTGCATAAGGGCCTGTTCGCTGAGCAAAAAGAAGTTTATCATAGCCTTTACCTGTACGTATGTGTACTGCTACGCTTACGCAATTAGTCGGTATAGGAGTAAGATTTAAAGGTTCTTTAGGGCATATTTCGCTTTTAAGAAGATTTAAAAACTGTGGGTCATTCCAGTCTATGTCAAAAGTCTGCCATACTTTAGAATGAAAAACTTCGATGAAAAATTCAGGAAGAACATACAGAATGTTTTGGTCATTGCGTATGTTTAAAAGATCTGAAGGCTTTGTTAAATGTACAACTTTAGAAAACTTTTTTATGTCAGCATCTTTAAGAGTATGTATTTGATCCAAAGCTAACTTGGAAGAGTGAGGAAAAGCTTTATAAACAAAGGGGCACTTATGTTTATATGATCCCCATCGAGCGTGACTATAGGCTATTAAGTGATCTCCTAAACGCTCCTTGCCTACGACATATGTTATTGCGCTTGCTTCCAATATGGCACTGAATTTTAAAAATAAGATTCCTATTATTACCTTTTTCATATCTTTCCTTTTGGAAGTAGAGGGCTATTTATTTAACAATAAAGTTCTTTAATTGCGCATCTTCTTCGAAGATGTCAAGCTTAACATGATGTATACCTATTTGCTGAATAAGTTTAGGATCCACTGTTATTCCTTCGTCACCAATATGTATCACTCTGTTAACAATTGTTTCTATCTTCATATATCCCTTTAGCCAAAGACTAAACGCAGTTAAACTATCCTCATTAATGTGATAGGGTTCTGTAGAAGAAAACTCATCACCTATAGCTTTATATACATTTGAGGCAGGAAAAACTTGCTTGTCCGGTTCTGTACGAAATTTAAGCCAAGGAGAATTTTTATCCGATTGAATTTTTTCTGCGCATAAGGATCTAAGCCAAGTACGTATTTTAGGCGCATCAATCCAATAGTAAGGTTTGGAACGTGCCTTAGCAAACTCCTCTGTATGAGGAATTTCATCGATAAATTTTTCATATTTATAGAGAATAGGTTTTATATCATCCCATACCTTATTATCTAAACAATATGTTACAAAACTCCACCAATAATTTGCTGGCGGTTCTCGTACCCACGTAAGTCTAGTTTTTTTTGTCTCTTTTTTTCCAAAACAATAACTATAACAAGATGCTATACCTACATTACTATAGTTCTTTGTTGCCCATTCATGTAAATTGAGCGAAGCAGTGATATAATAGGGACTAACAAGGAGATCTTCTTGTAGATAAATAATTTTTTTATATCCACACCAATCAAACATAAATCGATGTGCGTCAATGATAGTTTTAACGCATCCAAAATTTCTTGGTCTCAAAATTATTTCTTTATGTTTAATCAATGATTGATTGATAAGCTTAACGTTCTCTTGCTGGGTTGCACGAGGTCCACCATCTAAAAAAAAATAAAAAGGTAAAGTTTGAGATTCAGCATTTTTTTCAAGGGATTCAAGAAGCCTTTTAAAGTATTGAGGTCTGTTAAAAGCAATTACTGCAACACCTACTGGTTGGTTCGTCTGTATGGAGCTATCTTTATGTGCAAGACTATAGTCATAAGCCTCTAAAAGCACATCCGTACCTTCGCTTACGGTATTAAAAGTAGTTGAAACCAATGACATAAACAATACTAAGAATATAATAACCATACTTTCTCCCTTTTAGGTTACCATTAACAATTTATTATGGTATAAATAATGTTCATCACTTCTATTTTACTAGCGTATAACAAAGTAGAGCTAATTTTTATCATTTTAACTTTGATAATCTTTAGCTTACTGAAAAAGTATGTAAGCTTTGTTTATCACTTGCTTTTTTCTTACATATTCTCTTTTCCCTACTCCTACATAGCAAAAATTTCTTTATACTATATAGGAACGGGAGATAATACGTAAAGAATTTTATAGTAATGTGATAAAGCTGAGCTTTTAAAGCTCAAGAAAATAAAATTTTTGTGGCTATCTGTTCGTGAAAAGCTCAAAGGGCATTTTTATTCTTTAGCTCTTACAAATTTTACCGCAGTATTTTTACCATCAATTAGCTAGAAAAATTCTTGACACTGTTTTATCATTCTTTTTATTTTTTACAAGTAAAGTACTTTTGTGTTTATTCTTACAAAAACTAATTACGGTTATGGAGAAATGATGAAATACTATATTTTAGCATTTATTATGTGCTTTTTTCAAATGACGGAACCTGTACCCTTAGCTAGCTATTATGGTGTTGATTTTGATAAATCTATGGGTAAAAATGATCCTTATGTTAAACATTACTATGAAAGATTTGTAGCATCTCTCAATAAGCCTAATACAAGCTGGTATAAGTTTTTGCCAGGGAAGATGCTACCACAGTTTCTTGATTTGTCTCAATCACTATACAAAAAAAATAACTTACTAGAAGTTGTTCCTGATAAATCACCAAGAATTCCGTTAATTATTCATCAAATATGGCTAGGTAGTCCTTTGCCAGACAAATACAAAGCGTGGCAAAAGACATGGCAATCAATACCCGGTTTTACTTATAAATTATGGACAGATGAAGATGTAAAAGGGCTTAACCTTGTTAACAGAGACATTTATGATCAAATAAAAAATTATGGTCAGAAGGCAGATGTGTTAACCTCTGAGATCTTGTATCAGTTTGGGGGGATTTATGTTGATATCGATTTTGAATGTTTACAACCTGAGATGTTTGTTTTACTCAATCATTGTTATGATTTCTTTATAGGTATTACCTCTCTTGACGAAAGCGTACTTTATGCAAACCATGCAATTATTGGCTCTATTAAAGGTCATCCATACTTTAAAGGATACTTGGAAGGGCTTCCAGCGAGTTATGCTGATTTTAAAGGCAGTCGTTTGTGGGATTATGTCGGGCCTGCATACCTTTCTAAATTAGTTATTCCTCATTTGGGTAAGGAAACAAGAGACATAGTGTTTCCTCCAAGTTTTCTTTATCCACTAGGATTTACTAACGCAAGGCTCTTTTTTAGTAAGGGCTTAAGCTATGAAGCGATAAAACAGAAAGTTCTGAAGCCTGAGTCACTGGCTATACATTGGTGGGATGGAAGCTGGTTAGGTCAAGCGCCAACATGAGCAGAAGAACACGTTAGAAAGCAAATATTACTTTCTACATTGCATAAACTATTAAGTACACCCCCTTCTAATAGGGGGTGTTTAAAATAAGAGAAAAATTTCCTTGGGCTCAGGACATTGAAGTACGCTGTGCCGATAAAGAGAAAGTTGCATTACTTTAACAGAAGCAAACCACAAGCTAAAATCTTTACAATCTCTTTCCTAAGCCTATATGATACTTTGCAGAATTGTTAACTAGTGGTTCTGGAGGAAGAAAATGTTTCTATTTTTAGTAAGCTTAATGTCAGTGTTTTCTTTTGCTGTAGGTGAAGAAAATGATTTAAGTGCTTTAAAAGCTTATGGTTATGATAAAGCATATATGAATATTTCAAGTCGTATGAATCAGCCTGTTGGTATTGTGATAATTGCTTTCAACAGGCCGCATTATCTTGAGAAGCTTGTTAAGTCTATTGAAAATAATCTAGAATCGCAAACATTACCTTTCTATTTCGTGTTAGACGGGGGACCTCGTGCAAAACAAAAAGAAAATAGAGAAGTAATAGAAAGATCATCAATTAAGTATAAAGAAGTCATTTTAAGGCCAAGAAATTTTGGATGCGCAAAAACGGTTATTGATGCCCATAGATTTATGTTTGATTGGTGTGGCTTTCAAAAAATTATTTATATACAAGAAGACTTAGTTCTTAGTCCTTATTACTTTAAACTTCTTTTAAACTTACATAAGTGGGCAACAAGCAATTATAGTAATGTAGGAATGGTATCAGGTTGGTCCTACTGTAATCTAAACAAGGATAAAAAAAAAGAGAGATTGGCATTGGTGAAGGAGCCAATGTATTGGTGGAGCTTTGTAACCTATTGTCTTGATAGTAATGTTTGGAATGATATAAAGCCTATACTTTATGACTATGAAAAATTTATCGATATGATCCCACATTCGCCAGAGTTTGATAAGGCGCGTTCCAAACCAGGATTCTGGAAAGATGCCTCAAAAGTACGTTCATGGATGAGAACTTTATGCTCTATGAAGGCTCAGTCTGATTCACACTTTCCGCTCTTTCATTATCGTATTGAACCAGGAAAGGCAATTTTTCCTAGTTTTGGTACGTATAAAACTATACGAGACTATTACTATTTAGTAGGAAGACCATTTAGTATTAATGAAGATTGTATGACGGCATTTAGCCTTTGGATGAAGGGGTATTTAAAAATAGAAACCGTTGTTAACAGATTGAAGCACATCGGAGAGATAGGTATAACTGGCGCTCATAATATATCTCTTCGGCCAAGTCTTGATATCTTTCATGAAGATAAAGAGTTGCAGGATTTTATTATTTTATTCAACGCTAATAGTTTAAAGGTTTCTTCATTGCTAGCACATTGAAAGTTTGAAATAGTTTAGGAGGCTAGGAGACTTCATGCTGTCTTTTGTTAAAGATTGTACAAAGTTCGGATTAAGCTTGTAAAAGATAGAAGTAAGAGGCTAGGCTTTCTACTTCTATCTTTTTGTTTGTAGTTGATTCAATTTCTATAGTGTTTTTGGCAACACTAAGTTTTCAGGAATAAACTCTTGGAAATCTGTTAACCAGTTTACTATAATATGATCTTTTTTATCAGATATTTTCTTTTTGGTAAAGTCGATTGAGAGGAACCACTGAAGATCTGAAGGTATTTCTTCCCCTTGTGCAGACTTGCTTTTAAGAGCATTTTGCGCTTCAATAAACTTTCGCATTACCGTTTCAGGTAAAGACTCTTTTGAAAGTAATGTTTGACTACGGTTGATAGCCTCGTTTCTTTCTATATTAAAACCATACGCTTTCCAGTCTTCATTAAGTACCATAAGAGCCATAATGGTACCTAAGCACTTTTTACATCTATCCCAACTTCCACAGCAATTACTAAGCGAAGGTTTATCGCATGCTTTTAAAAAAGGCTTTAAATTTTTATCTTTACAGGCGTTGACAATATAGCGAATCTTATCGTATCGTGAAAAGTCAAAACTATCGTGAATAACTCTTATATCTCTGGCAAAACAGATGTTGTTATCTACAAACGGGTTTGCTGCAGTAGCATAAGGATAGCTCCAGCTATAGGAGGATGCGATATAGAGTCGGGAAATCCTTTTACTTACAAGTATAGGAGCAACTAAACCTGTTAAACTTAATCCTTCAAGTGTTCCTAAGCGCCAATCTGTTATTGCAGGAGATAAGCTGTTAAGTCTACCCCAATTAATAAAAGTAATATAATTTGACTCAAGAAAGAAGAGAGGCCGATTGTACTTTTGAGCAAAAGAAAGAAGTTGCTTTTGTCTTTCTTCCCACATACTTTTTGAGCTTAATGGTTGATCGGGATGTCCTCCTGCAGAAATTAGATGTATATTCTCATCAAGATGAGTAAAGAAAGAGAAAGTTGAATCTACTCCTCCGCTAAAGGTAAGAGCTACAGATTTGTTGATATTTGAATGAGAAGAATCAAAGTTTATTATATTTTTTACTAATTTTTCTGGTATAAGTTCTCCAGCCCATTTGAGGTTAGGATACATTTTTACGTAAATTTTTTTGATAGTCTCTAAGGATGTATAGAGATCGCTATCTAGAGAAGCTATCGTGTATTTTTTGCCTGAATTCCAAACCATTGAGATAACGTTTAACAAAAAAGGCATAATAACTATAGAGTAATCAAGTTTGGTTAGGTCAATGTCATTGTCATTATATTTTATAAAGAAATCTTCTCTTAGGTACCTATTTTTAAACTCCTGATTAACAATAACCTTGAGCTTATTTTTTGTAATTTCAGTTGATTTTATAAGAGCAAGAGGTTCTTCTGTATTAGCAAATGACCTTGTAGAGCCAGAGGTTACTACAACAAAGGTAGCAAAATATAAGAGTAACATACATTTCTCCTTTTAAAATAAAATTGTTTAACGAAGGCGTCTATTAACTTTAAAAGCTATAAACCTTTGGATAATACTAGGATAGGCTAGGGATTGAAGTAAAGACTTTATTACTATGACCAGAAAACCCCATGCTTTTGAAAGCTAGAATGAAATGATTATCCGTATCAGACGTGGAGCGAGAGGCATTGATTCGAAGTAGAGCGTTGTTAAGAGGAAGGCAAGTTATTGAAAGTTATAATAGGCTTAAAGCTGTGCAGTGACTCTCTAGCTCTATTGACCGATCTTTAACAATTTCTTTGCTTTAAATTATTAGATCTAATTTCACAATTCAACCATGTCCTATAGTTACTTGACAAATTATGAGTATAAGTACTAGGGTGTAATAAATCACAAAAGAAATACTAAAAAGCTATACGGAAGAAAATTGAGTAATTCTTTATTAATAAAATTGATCCTAGTTTTATCGAAAGAGCGACTATGAACCAAAAAATATTTTTTAGCATTCTTTTAGTTACTAACTTTGTATGTATATATTCTACAAACGAAGAGCCTCTTGAGTTTGTTGTAATTATAACGACCTATAACAATGAAAAGTATTGTGAAAAAAATTTAGAGACAGTAGTAACCCAAGAGCTTGAGTCTCCCTTTGAAGTCATTATCGTTAATGATGATTCTACTGATAAAACACTACATCTCATTAATAAGTATCGTGATGAGCATGATATTAAACCTAAAGTTAAAATTATTGATAACAAAGTACGGGTAGGCCGTTCATTAGAAAACATTTATAATGTAGTGCATGGATGTCCTGATCATAAGATAGTTGTCCAAGTAGATGGGGATGATTATCTAGTGCCAGGTGCTTTTGCTCGAGTGGAAAAAGAATATAAAGATAAAAATACATGGCTTACTTATGGCTCTTTCAAGGATTATCCAAGTGGAGCTCGGGGCTGTTGTGCAAAACTTCCTCAATGGGTAATACAGGAAAATGCTTTTAGAAAGTATCCTTGGGTAACCAGTCATCTGAAAACATATAGAGCAAAGCTCTTTAAAAAAATAAAAAGAGAAGACTTACTTGACGAAGAAGGTAAATTCTATCGGATGGCATCTGATCTGGCCATGATGTTTCCTCTATTGGAGATGGCATCTAAAGGTCATATTAAATTCATTCCAGATATAATTTATCTCTATAATGTTGGGAATCCTATTAGTAACCATCATATAGATAGAACTCTCCAGCTTAAGTTAGAAGCAAGCGTAAGGACCAAGAAACCATATGCTCCCCTTGATAGTTTGGAATAATATAAAGTAGTAATCAATGTGCTTAAGAGGTCTAGGAATTATCAAAAAGGAGAGCAGCCTTGCTCTCCTTTACTAATAAGCCTTTAAAGCGTTCTAAAATTGTCTCCTCTCTTAATTATTCAGATTTATTTTATTATACTTTACACTGATAAAAGTGATAACGAATTGTTATACTTAAGGTGTTTCTGTTATCTATTGCTTACTAGAGAGCAATTTGTAATCAGTCTCTTTAAAACCAATTACTGATATTATGCTGTTATGCGTAAGAGTGATCTTGATCTTTTTTACGACACTGTAGTAAGTTGGCTGAAACAGTTTTAGAAAAGCAAAATTTTATTAGGAGAATTAGATGAGTAGTATAAAGATGCTTGTTAAGCAGATTAAATTAACTTTTTTTACTTTTTTCATTGTAGCTTTATTATCGTTTTGCCCAACTAAATCGAACCCTAAGCACATAGCAATTATAGGCACAGGATATGTTGGACTTGTAACAGGAGTATGCTTTGCTCATCAAGGTCATTATGTTATATGTGCCGACACAGATAAGCAAAAAATAAGCACTTTAAGAGAGGGAAAATCGCCTATTTATGAGCAGGGCCTAGATGAGATGCTTTCTGAAGTAATCACAAAAAGAAATATCTCTTTTACTGATAATCCTGCAGAAGCTATTAAAAAGAGTGAAGTAATTTTTATTGCTGTAAGTACTCCAATGAAGCCAAATGGGAAAGCAGATACTTCTGCAGTTAAAAGTGTTGCAAGGCTCATAGGACAGAATCTAACCGAATATAAAGTTATTTGCACTAAAAGTACGGTTCCTATAGGAACGACACATAAAGTTGAAATGCTTATAAAAACTTCTTTGCAGGGAAAGCATTCTTTTGATATAGTCTCAAATCCTGAATTCTTAAAAGAAGGAAGTGCTATTCAAGACTTTCTTTATCCATATCGTATTGTCTTAGGTGTGCAATCAAAGAGAGCTCGTCATATCATGGATGAGATTTACCAGGACTTTCACAAGCGCAAAGTGCCTTTTCTGTATACAGGTATTGTAAGTGCAGAGATGATTAAATATGGATCAAATGCATTTTTAGCAACAAAAGTAGCCTTTGTAAATGAGCTTGCAGACCTTTGTGAAGGTGTTGGAGCAGATATAATTGAAGTAGTAAAGGGAATAGGAATGGACCCCCGTATTGGGTCACAATTTTTAAAGCCAGGGCCAGGTTTTGGAGGTTCCTGTTTTCCTAAAGACTCTCATGAACTTGTTTACAAGGGCAAAGCCCTAAAAAATGAGCTTAAAATATTAGAATCTGTACTTATTGCAAATGAAGAACACAAAAGCAAGATATTTCATAAACTTATATCTTTATTAGGCGGTTCTATTCGCGATAAAACGATAGCAATATTAGGGTTAGCGTTTAAAGCAAACACTGACGACGTTCGGTCTTCACCTGCAATTGCTATTATAGAGCTTTTGCAAAATGCAGGTGCACGTGTTAAAGCATATGATCCTATGGCAATGAATAGCATGAAAAAGCTCATCCCTAAGATTACATACTGCGAATCGATTTGGGATGCTGTAGAAAATGCAGATGCTGCTATAGTACTTACTGAATGGGAAGAATTTAAGGTTATGGATCTTAACAAAGTACATGCACTGATGCATGCTCCTGTGATGTTTGATGCGCGCAATATAATAAATGTGAAGCAATTAAAAAATTTAGGATTCATCTATAAAAATATAGGAAATGCTTACGTCATATAAACATAGATGGTTAGCCGTTTGTAGAAGACATAATTCTATGATGTTTTTGGTACATTGAAGCTTAAAATTATTAGTATCTTTAGGGTAAAGAGAAGTTAGGCAGGGCTCTCTGGGAACTTCGAATTTTATCTTAGTTATGGTAAGCGGGCTTACTAAGGAGCTTGAACGCAAGCTCCTTAGTGCTCAGTAGGGCTTGATCTTTTAGATGTATCAGTTCATTTTTTCTAGGTTCCTGTGCCTTTATTTACTGATATATAGCTCTATATTTTCTAGAGTTACTATTTATGCACTTGTAGGCTGTATTGATACCTCCTGAATATATTTTTATCTTCTGTTACCAATTCTTGTTTTTTCCCTTTCTATTGAATTAAAATTTAAGTAATTTTGAAGTGAATAATAGCTAAGTAAGGAGAGAGGTTAGCTTTCAATTATAATCCTATTAATGGATTTAAGCTAAAATTAAGACTTTTGATAAAAATGTAGAACTAAAATTTACCATAGGAAACTAAATGATGGAAAATTATAAGCCTCTTAATTGTCAAAAATTAAGCTTTATTTTTAGAAAAGAGAAAACTATTTTTCTCTTTCTTATAACTTTACTCTCGATGTCTCACTCGATTTGTCAAACAGAGAATAGCAATAATAATACAATCCCTTCTTTAGAGTCTTATGGTTATGACTCTTTATATAGGGACACTTCAAACCGTATGAGTGAGCCAGTAGGCATTGCTATTATATGTTATAATAGGCCTCATTATCTAGCGCAGCTTGTTAAATCATTAGAACAGAATCCAGAGGCTCAAACACTCCCCTTCTATTTCTTTTTAGATGGTGGTCCTCGTGCAAAGCAGACGGAGAATGCAGACCTCATACAGAAATCATCAATTAAGCATAAAAATATTATTTTTAGGCCAAGAAACTATGGATGTCCTAAAAACCAAATTGATGCATTGCGTTTTATGTTTGATTGGTGTGGATATAGCAAAACTATCCTCTTTGAGGAGGATTTAATGGTAAGTCCCTCTTACATTGAACTAACTCTTAATTTACATAAGTGGGCAACAGATAATTACCATAATGTAGGAATGGTATCTTGTTGGTCTTATTGCTTTTTAGATAGAGAAATAAAAGCTAAGAGACTTGATTGGGTACGGGAACCCTTGCATTGGTGGAGTTTCGTAACTTACTGTTTAGATAAAAAATTCTGGGATGGTACAAAACATATTCTCTATGAATACGAAAGCTTTCTTGATGAAATCCCACATACTGAAGAGTTTGCCAGAGCTCGATCTAAAGTGGAGAGCTGGAAAGATGCTTGGAAAATAAAAGCGTGGATAAAGAGTCTTGTACAACAAAAATTAGTTGCTCGAACACAAGGAACTACTAATTTTCCTGAGCTACTGCGGTTAAGAGAGAAAGATAAGAAAGCTTTCTCTTGCCCTCATACATATAAAGCTATTGAAGGACTTTATACTTCTAAGGAATGTTGGATTGAATTAGATAATATGATGGCACTTATTCTTTGGATGGCGGATTATGTAAAGATAGAAACTGTTGTCAATAGAGCCATACATGTTGGAAATGACGAAGGTATTAGTATGCATCCTGGGCTGGTACAACAGCTTGGGCTTGATAGAATGAAGTTAGATGTTTTTGATCAAGATAAATACTTATTTACTTTTAAGCCTTAAGTAATTTATTAGACATAGATAAGTGTTTATCTTATTTTATACAGAAGTAAAATCGAATAGCTGCGCGAAGTAGTGGTCAAGAGCTCTTAAATGAAAAATAAGGGATTTTGTTGGTTTTTGTTAAAATTGAGGAGAAGATGCATGCTTTTAAAGAGATATCTAGTATTGTACTTATTAATAACAGGAATCGAAACTTCTCTATATGCTGTAGATAGTAAAGATAATTTAAATACTAGTATTCCAGTTATTTTCGTACATAAAAATGATCCTCATTATTTGGAGCATACATTGTATCAGGCCAAACAATTTAATGATCGAGTTATCTTGATTGGAGACGCAAGCAATAGTCATTACTCACATTTAGGAATTGAGCATTATAATATAGCAGATTACTATACGTCTGCTAGCTACTTTGCTTCATTATATACTCACCTTACCTCCTGTAGTTATGAGTGGGGTATAACGGTCTTTCAGCGCTGGTTTATTTTAGGGGAATTTATAAGAAAAAATTCTATACCGGTAGCTCTTTATATTGAGTCAGATGTAATGCTTTATTGTAATGCTACAGAAGAATATTATAAAAATTACAAAGATTTTGATATAGCTTTAGTAAATGGAGAAGTAGGTATGATTTCCTTTTGGAATTTAAGTTCTATTCAAGAGCTGAATACCTTTCTTATTGATTTTTATAATGATAAGCAAACAATAAGTATGCTTGCCAAGCAATATGACCTATCTAAATCATGGACTCATATTATAGACGATATTCCTCTTTTTCCAATTTTTGTAAAAAGATACCAAAGTAAATTGAAGATTTGTAGTTTAACACAGATTATAGATCAATCTACTTTTGACTCTTCTATATTTGCTCCCCAATGGACGGGAGAGATTTACCGAAGTTATGAAATGAAGACAGTAAGATTAAAAGATGGCTCTAAGATAGAGATAAAAGATATCAAGTTTTTTGATGGCTATCCTGTTTGTTATAATAAAGGTCTTGATATGCAAATAAAGTTTAAAGCTCTCCATTTCCAAGCAAGTGCTAAAGAAGTAATAGCACACTATAAAATAGAAAACTCACAGAAATCACAAAGCCAAGTTTTACCTTCTTTATAGGACTGCTAGTTTTAATTTTTAGAGTTTAATTCAAATTCTGCTAACCGACAAAGAATTGGCATCTAATCTGTTGACACTACTTTAAATGTTTGTTTAAGGTAAAACATTGAAGGGGTCACTGTAATTGCTAGTTTAAAGGAGCAAAATGAGAATTATAGCACGTTATATTTTAACAATATTAGTAAGTTTTTGCTTGAATGGAGAAAACCATAAAAGAAATTTTCTAGTAGATAACTCGAATCTAAGAGTTGGCTATTGGAGTTCTTGGAACATTAAATGTGGAATTGCTATCTACACAAAGAATTTATACGTAGCCCTTAAAAAGGCAGGACATTCAGTATTTGTTTATCCACACACTTTAAGCCCAAATGAGTTATTAGAACAAGTAAAGCAAGACGGAATACAGGTATTGAATATTCAATATGAACCAGGGATACTTCCCTCTACTGAAGTTTTATTGCCATTAATTCAAAATCTTCGTGTTAATGGTATCAAAGTAGTAGCTATTGTTCATTATGAATCAAATGATATGCATCGTTTGATTCATCTTTTTGATCAATGCATTTATCATAAGCCTTCTTTATTTTTTGAGGAAACAGGTAAGATCAATATGGTGCATCACGGTGTTCCTGTTTTTGAGCCTCCTTTGATAAGAACGCAAGAATTTAGAAAGCGATTACGAGTAAAGTATGGCTTTAATACAAATGATATTATATTAACTACTACAGGTTTTATGGCTAATTGGAAGCAATTTGGTCCTATTTTGGAGTTTTTAGTTCCTTGGTTAAAATCTAATCCAAACCATAAAGTTCAACTTTTAACCTCTTATAATACGTTTACTCCAGAATTATGTGCGGTTGAGCATGCTAAAGTAAGGGACGTGGTGGAAAAATATCAACTAAAAGCTCAGGTAATACATATAACTAAGTTTTTAGATCAAAAAGAATTGAGTAGAAGGCTCTATATTTCTGATTTAGGCTATTTGTGGGCTGGTATGGATACAAGATCGGTATCGGGAGCAGCAGCTCAATTCATAGCTGCTCGATTACCAACAGTAGTTACTGATTCTACTCATTATATGGATCTTGTAGCAGGTACAATTAGGACACCTAAAGATCCTGAAATTTTTGTTGCAACAATAGAGCAAACAATAAAAGATACTTCCTTAAGAAGAAAATTAAGAACTGAGTTAGAACTTTGCTATCATGAATTGAACTATAACAATATTATAAAAGCACATCTAAAGGTCTTTAAGAAACAAGATGAAGGCTATTTGCTGATTAAACGTACAAGAAAAAAGAAATAAAGAGGAAAAAGCAAACTCGAGATTAAAGGGAGCTCTAGCGTCTCTTTGAGCTTCCTTTAACTTTAGATTGAGGAGCTTTCCATGTTCCATGCCACCAATGTATGGCAGCAGACTCTGGTTTTAAAACTTTAGCTTTAATACTCTCATAGCTAAAGCGCTTTAAAAAGTCCCATTGATGAAGCCCAAGAGGATAAAAGAATGTAGGAGGCAATGCTATATCTTTATACTTTTTACCTGCTTCTTGAGAAAATGCTCGTGTAAAAAGACCGGGACCCGTTTTTATGACCACTTCGTCGTAATCGTTAATTGAAGTTTTGTTCCATATATCTTTTAACTGCTTAAGATATGCTTTGACTATAGGATGATGAGGAATAGAGCCTATAAGCGCATTTTCTAAGGCAAATGTTTCTGCATCTAAAGGGTGTAAACCTGTGTAAAAGTCATAGGTGCAGTGCAGAAGCTTAAAAAACTCTGGTGAGATACATTCAAAATCGGTATCTATATACATACCACCTTCTCTTTCTAAGATAACCATTCGAAGTATATCAGAGCGTTGCCCATAGTTTTTGGACTTTAGATAGATATCTTTTACATCAAAATCCATTTTTTCTACGTCAGCATCTGTCCATAGTTTATACTCAAACCCTGGCATTGATTGCCATGTCTTTTGCCATGCTTTGTATTTATCAGGAAAAGGACTGCCAAGCCATATTTGGTGAATTTTTAAAGGGATTTTAGGTTGTGCAGGCGTACGTAAGGTTGTTGGCAATGGATTTTTATAGTAAAGAGAACGGCATAGTGTTACTAAAGGTCCAATAGGTTCAGGGCAGGTTCCTAGATATGCCCATTGGCTTCCTACTTTATTAAACGCACTCATGCATTGCGTATAATATGTGCCAAAATAAGAGTCATTTTTGCCTAAAGAAGCATCAAAATCTACCTTATTAGTAGCTATTGAATAGGTGCAGATACCGATAAGAACTAGGAAAATATACTTTATCATTGTTTACCTCAAGTAAGCGCGGAAATTCGGCTTTTTAGGATGTAATGGCTGCTTTCTTTTGAGACTGCTCTTTTTGTTCAGCTTTGCGTTCTTTATATAATTCTAAATGGCTTTGAAAATGTTTGTTATCAGAATTAATCTCAAGTGCTTTAAGTACTGCTTTTTCTCCTAATTCATAGTCTTTTTCAAACCATGCACATTGACTTAACATGTCATAGCGATGGAACGTATACATATCTTCTTCTACCCATAGGAGTTCATTGTCTGGAAAGGGTACGTCAAATGCTTTACGGGCACAGAGCAAAGCCTGGTTGCTCATACCTACCTGAAGATAATACTGTGCAATACGTATAAGAGGCTCTATTCTGTGAGGCCGCATAGCATATGCTTGCAAGTAATAGCTTAGTGCTTCAATCCAGCTAAATGAACGTTGACGTTTTGCTCGTCGTTCCGTTGTTTGTGCAAGTTCGTACATAGCCATAAAATCTTCTTCAGTACAGTTTTTATACTTAGGAAACGTCTTTTTTTGCGTAATGCCATACAGCTCAAACAGTTCAGCTTCAGTGCGCTTTTTATCATGCTCAGAGATATCTTCTATAACAAGCTTGAGTCGCTCTTTATAGTATTTATAAGCGAGTTCTAAGTCTTCAAGCTTATACGTAGTGCAAGCTAGGCCAAAATGAGTTCGAGCAAGAAGGAAGAGTGACCGTTTATCTTGTGGATTATCTTTATACCTTTTGAGTAAACGTTCTTTATCTGTACGTTCCCATCGTTCTTGAGATTTCTTGTCTCCATACCTTTCAGGACTTTGCTCAAAATAGATGGTTTTTGGCAGTTTTTTATTTGTTGGCTCAACTGGCTGTTCGTGAATATCATCTTTATAACGTAATTTGCAGGATGCTCTAAAAAGTCGAGGAGATGGATAATAATGGCCACCCCCGGTATGACGCACAGTAATAAGATATGAAGATGCATATGCAGGATCATCAAGAGAGAGATTTGCATGCTTTTGGCAAAATGCAATGAGCTCTTCAACTCCATGGAAATACCATTCTGCATCGACTATAAGGAAGAAAGCTGCATGAGGAAACTTTTGTTCTGCAAGCTCCAGTGATCGGTTACGTGTTGCTGCATAGTCAATGGTAGGAGCATCTGAAACTGCTTTAAAAGGTTCCGTGACTACATAGCCACGTTTGACTTTCTGCTCTTTAAAGTAATTTTTGGTAACTTGAGCTGTTTTATCTCCAGATTGAGTATCAAGAATAAGATACGAATCAATGAGTTTTGTTACAGTTCCATCAGGATTTACTTTTTGCGCTTCTACAAAAGGCTTTAAAGTTCGTACCATAACTGATTCTTCATTTTTTGCCATAAGTACAATAGCAAGAAGAGGATCATGCTTTTTAGGAGGTTTAGCTCTTGCTTGAAGAGGCTGTGAATATATTGTGAACAAAAATAGAGGGGTAAATACCAGCAATACGTAGTGCATAAAGCTCTCCTAGAGGTATGTATAAACGATATTAGAATAACAGTTTTTGGGCTAAAAACAATGTTTTGATTTTTTCAATTTTTGGGTACACTAAGGCATAAAATTATCACAATCTTAGGCAGGAGACATTATGGCTCAAGAAACGTTAGAAACTTCGAATTTTACCTTAATTATGGAGAGTGAGCTTAATAAGCAGCCTGAATATCAGGAAATTGCAGTCTCAGTAAAACTTGATCCTTTAGGTGATGGCCGAAGCTCATTGGAGCTTGTACGGGTTTCTGGCTCAGATGTTGATATCGTAAATGCTGCTCGTGTCTCTTATGGCAAATTTAGTAAGGAGCTTTCTGAACGGGATAAGAACCTTATTGGCTATCTTATGGAGCATGAGCATACAAGCCCTTTTGAACATAATCAGCTTTCTTTTCGTGTAAAAGCACCTATTTACATTGTTCGGCAATGGATGCGCCACCGTATGAGCTCGTATAACGAAATTAGCTACCGGTACGTTAAAGCTCCTATGGAATTCTATATTCCTGCCTATTGGCGTAACCCAGATGCTAAAAATAAACAGAGCTCTCAAGGAGCATTTAAGGATAAAGAGCTTGAAGAGCTTTATAAAGAGGCTATAGAGGCTGCTTTTAGAGTAAATGAGAAGCTTTTAGAAAAAGGTATCTGTAGAGAACAGGCTCGAGGAGTATTACCACTCTGCACCTACTCTGAATTTATTTATACTTGCAATTTGCATTCTCTTATGCATTTTTTAAAGCTTCGGCTTAATCCTAATGCCCAGTTTGAGATCCGGCAATATGCTAAAGGGCTTCTAGAACTTGCTTTGCCCCATTTTCCTGTCTCTTTAGAAGCTTGGAAAAAGAAATACGAAATTTTTGACATTCATGAAAATTCAGGGCATACTAATAATAAAGGCTAGTTCTTGATTTAGATCACATTTTATTAATTGACAGGGGATAAACATGGCAACGAGTAAATCGGGTGGGTCGACCTCGAATGGTCGCGATAGTAGAAGTAAGCGACTGGGCGTGAAATTATATGATGGAGAGCAAGTACATGGAGGCGATATTATTGTTCGTCAGCGTGGTACTCGTATTCATCCTGGTAACGGAGTAAAGTGCGGTAAAGATTATACTATCTTTGCTGTAACTGCAGGTGTTATCAAATTTCATTATGGCCCAAAAGGACGTAAGTACGTTTCGATACTTGCACGGTAATAAGGAACACTGTGCTAAACAGTGCTCCTTATTTTCCTTATCTTCCCTTCTTATTCATTACCTACATTATCCTTTAATATATAAAGCAGAGAGATTATTATGATCAGCTTGCTCAGAGTTCGTCAGCATGGATATGCTAGAACGCATGCAATAGATTTTTTAAAATACCGTTATGTATCAGCAGCATTGTCACTTGTTTTAATTGCCTCTTTTATAGGAGGATACTTTTATAAACGGTATACAACGCACGATGGTCATACGTTTAACTATAGTGTGGATTTTACTGGTGGTATCCAAACACTTATGCAATTTAATAAGCCAGTCGGTGGTGAAAAGCTTGTGCACATTCTTGATAATGCAGGGTGGCCAGGATCAGTAACCAGAGAGTTTTCACCACAAGAACATTTAGTTCGTGTAAAAAAAGAGGCAAAAGATGTTTCCCAAGAAGCTGAGAGTATTCGAGCTGCTTTGCAAAAGGGACTTGATGAAGAGTATACTGTTACTATTAAACAAACTGATAGTGTAGGTGTAGCAAGTGGATCAACACTACGAACAAATTCTTTATATGCAGTGATAGTGAGTCTTCTTTTAATGCTTGCTTATATCGCATTTAGGTTTTGGTCGTATTCATATGCTATGGGAGCAGTTATCTCCTTATTTCACGATGCTCTTATTGTTCTTCTTGCCTTTCTTTTGTTTGATAAAGAAGTTTCTATTAACGTTATTGGAGCAATATTAGCAGTACTAGGGTATTCTATCAACGATACTATGGTGATTTTTTCTCGTATTCGTGAAAATGTAAAGCAGATGCCAACTACGTCATTTTATGATATTATCAACATCAGTATCACTGAAACGCTGAGCCGTACTATTTTAACAACATTTGCGACAACGCTCGTTGTGGTAGCATTGCTTATTTTTGGTGGAGAGACTCTTCGTGATTTATCGCTGGCTCTTTTAGTTGGTATTGTTTTTGGTATCTATTCAACTATTTTTATTGCAACTCCAGTATTATACATGTTATATAAGGATAACAGAACACGAGTAGCTCATAAGTAAATTAACCGTTTAAAAATTTTTACACATTTTTTCTTTGCTTTTATAGTAAAAGCACCATAATGGGGTGTTTTATGCCAATTTTATATATTATTTTTAAGGAGATGTATGCATGAGAGAGCAAGAATTACAGGAACTAGGTTTAACTGACCTTCAGATGCATGCTCGTCGGTTAGGCATTGTAGGTTCTACATTAATGACAAAAGATCAACTTATTAAAAGCATTGTTGATGTAGAACAACATCCAGAGCGTGAATTAGAAGTTGAAGGGGTACTTGAAAAGCTTCCTGATGGTTTTGGATTTTTGCGATCTCCAAAATTTGATTATGTTTCTGGACCTGACGATATTTACGTATCTCCCTCTCAAATAAGGCGCTTTAATTTGCGTACAGGAGATACTGTTTCAGGTGTTATTCGCAAACCAAAAGATGGAGAGAAATATTTTGCTCTTTTAAAGATCAATAAAGTTAACTTTCAAGATCCAGCAACACTTGCAGACCGTACTCATTTTGATCGTCTGTCAGCATTGCATCCAGATAAGAAGTTTAACTTAGAGTATGATCCATCATTCATATCTACTCGTATTATGGATCTGTTTACTCCTATAGGAAAAGGGCAGAGAGGTCTTATCGTTGCTCCTCCAAAAGTAGGAAAAACGATTCTTCTAAAGGAAATTGCTCAAACTATAGTACACAACCATCCTGAAGTATTTCTTATCATTCTTCTTATCGACGAACGTCCAGAAGAAGTAACTGATATGAGACGTACAGTACGAAGCAAGAATGCTGAAGTTATTAGCTCTACATTTGATGAATCTGCAGACCGACATGTTCAAGTTGCAGAGATTGTACTTGAAAAAGCGAAACGATTAGTAGAAGTAGGTCATGACGTTGTTATTCTTTTAGATGCTATTACTCGTCTTGCACGTGCTTACAACACAACTGCTCCTTCTTCTGGTAAGATATTAACCGGTGGTATTGATGCTAATGCATTACAGCGCCCAAAGAGATTTTTTGGTGCAGCACGTAATACCGAAGAAGCTGGTTCTCTTACTATTATAGGAACTGCTCTTATTGAAACAGGCTCTCGTATGGACGAAGTAATATACGAAGAGTTTAAGGGTACTGGTAACATGGAAATGCATATGAGCCGTAAGCTTGCAAATCGTCGTACGTTCCCTGCATTTGATTTACTTGTTTCAGGTACTCGTCGTGAAGAGCTTCTTTTAAGTGAAGCAGAGCTCAATAAAGTATGGGTACTGCGCAAATTCTTAGCAACTATGAATACGATAGAGGGTATGGAGTTTCTTATTGATAAAATTAGGAAATTTAAGACCAACGAAGAATTTATCGAAGCTATGAATAAAAAGAATGGTAGTTCTGGTCCTGCTGTTTAGCGAATATCAAGCGTAAAGTCTGACCATTCCTGCTTTTGTGCTTTATAGTGAGCAACAAAAGCAATCATTGCTGCATTATCGGTACAGTACTGCGGTGAAGGGTAATACAGCTGTTTGCCATGTTCTAAGCAAAACTGTGTTAATTGATGACGCATATATTTGTTGCATGCTACGCCTCCTACAAAGGCAACTGCTTGAACTTCTGGATGTTTTTTAAGTGCAAGAGCGATCTTTTGCTTGAAAATATCAGTTATACAGACGAGTAACGAGCTTGCAACCTCCTCTTGTAAACGTTGGTCATCCGGTCTTAAAAACTGTTTTGTTTGTAAGTCATAGGCTCCTCGTTTTACTAGGTCATAGAGTACTGCTGTCTTTACTCCCGAAAAACTAAAGTCAAGAGAAGAGGGAGTTGCACGAGGATAGTGGAAAAAGTCTTTAAAATAAACTTTTTCTGCAAGCTTTTCAATAATGGGGCCACCAGGGTACCCAAGACCAATAAGCTTAGATACTTTATCAAAGGCTTCTCCAGCAGCATCATCCATCGTCTGACCGAGAAGAGTGTAGATACCAAAGTTTTCAATAAGATACAGTGCAGTATGGCCTCCTGATGCGGTTAAACAAAGATAGGGAAATGGTATTGTATGCTCAATAGAGGCAGAAAATGCATGACCTTCTAGATGATTAACCCCTATAAGCTTTTTGTGAGCAGCCCAGGCTATTGTTTTTGCAAAGCTGAGTCCTACAAGGAGTGAACCAGGAAGTCCAGGAGTATAAGTTATTCCTATAACATCAATAGAATCTAAAGAGAGCTGAGCATCTTTAAGTGCTTTTTGTACAATGGGTGCTATCTTTTCTAAATGTGATCGAGAAGCAATTTCAGGGACAACCCCGCCATACTTTTTGTGTAGCTCAATTTGAGAGAATAGCACATTAGAAAGGACTCCTTTTTCTGTTTGGTAGACAGAAGCTGCTGTTTCATCACATGAAGTTTCTATTGCTAAAACGGTTATCTGCATACGTAGTTATCGCACAAAAGTCCGCATAGAAACGATAGCAGTACTGTCAATTTTTACCTCTTTAGGAACATGGGGATGAATTCCGCGTGAATCTAAAGAAGCAAGTAAGGTACTTACTGATGTTTTTTCAAGTTCTTGAGCAGATATTGAAGCTTTAATGGTAACATAGGGCAACGATACAACAGGATCGGTAATGATGCCAGTAGCTTTAAAGTTTTCTTTGTCGCACTGGAGACCCTCAACATGGGAAGGATCTAAAAAGAGGACAACAGCATTACGTGGAAGTTTAAGAGGAATATTTTTTTCTTCTTCTTCCTCTATAGTCCATGGTGCTGTTTGATCAGAGCTTCGTGTCAGATAAAAAAGACGGCATTTTTTGTTCCGTAAGCGTTCGAGATACTGTACTTGTGTGCTATCAAATTCACGATGTACCTGTTCGGTAATAGCAATAGTGAATCTGTCACATGAACGAGTCTCTTGGATAATGCAAAAGTCTGTATTAAATTCTAAATTATAGCCTTTATAATAAGCACAGACCGGAGGGGTTTTCTTTAAGCTTACAGGAAACTGTACTCTTAAAATATAGGAACTATATTCCTGTTTTTTTTCAGGTTCTTGTGATTCAGATTTTGCTTCAAAGATACCAAAATCAAAGGTAGGAGTATTTGAAAGAGTAGCTCCTAGATAAGGTGTTGAAAAAAGCCCTACTATCGCTATAGTATAAGGTAAAAGCGTAAACTGTTTCATTGTATCTCCTAATAAATCCTTTAAAGAGGAACTGAAATCTGCCTATACTACACTCTTAGAGTACTGTAAAAAAAGATATTTTTCAAAAGGTGGTTTTATGAAAGCATATATAAAAAGGGTATTAGACAAATTAGTACTTGCTGAACGGTCACCTCATAAGCTTGCGCTTTCGTTTTGCCTTGGTAACTTTATTGCATGGTCACCTACGATTCCTTTGCAAACACCGTTAATTTTTATTTTGAGCTGGCTGTTGCGCTGTAACTCTGCAGTTACGTTTACTACTGTCTATATTATTAATAATCCGCTAACTATGGTCCCTTTATATGCAATAGATTATGCATTTGGTGTCTTCTTTTTTCATAAGTTATTAGGGATGAATTTAGCGCCGTACAATCCTTCATGGATCGAGAAATTTAATGCATTTCTTTCGCGCTATGTAGATATGAAAAAGTATTTAGGAGGGGGCGAATTTTGCTTTTGGTGCTTATTGCTTGGCGGACTTCTTTTAGCATTTCTTATAAGTGCAGCATTATACCCGATAATGAAACGGATATTCACACGGCTTATTGCTGAGCTGAATAAAAGAAAGGCTGAATCAAAGGACAAGCATTAATCTTGCAATTTACCGCCTTTTGATTTTAAAAAGCGTGTCATAGCTGCATCTTGCTTTGTTAATGCTACTGTATACGGTGTATTACCCTGCTTGCTTTTAGTATTGACATCAATGCCTGCATTAAGGAGCTTAGTTATTATGTTTGCTCTTTGCTTTATATCCATATCTTGATTTGCTACGATTTGAAAGAACAAATCAATAGCTTGTCGTTTTATTTGCGGATTTGCAAGGGCATTTTTAAGCCACTTTTGAGCAGCTTCATCTTCTAGTGCTACAGCGACTTGGAAAGGAGCACGATATAAAGAGCGTGCTATACTTCCAATAAGAACAGGAATAAATGCAGGATCTTTCATAATCTCTTCTGTATGACCTTCTTTTTTTAGATCTGTTTTTACTTTATTTAGTATGGCAGGTATTATAGACCATTGATCGTAAACGTCATAAAGATTTGAATAGCTTTTTGCATATTGTTCGACAAGATGAGGAATCGTAAAATTTAAAAGCTCTTCATGGAGCTCTTTAGGTACACGGCCAAGATAGGATGGTTGATCTGTTTTGAGTTTTGATAGTACTTGAAGATAAGGTAGCCCCTCTTCCCGTTCCATTGCTTTAAGTGATGAAGCTGTCATAAGAACAGCAAGAATGTATCTCTTATTCATAACGTTTCTCATTTTAAAATAAACTTGTTTTTATACAAATTATATATTAATAAGTTCTTATTTGTCAATAAATAGAAATGGGCGTTAGTTTATTTCCTACTGAATCTCTGTTATACTAATAAAAAAACGGCTTTTATCTGTAATATTGTTTTGTTATAATCTAGCTACTGCTTTTAGAAAGTGCTCAGAGTTTTTTGTTTAAAGGTTGTATGAAAATTATTGCTCAAAATAAAAAAGCTTTTCATGATTATGAAATTTTAGACCGCATTGAAACTGGTATTGTACTTACTGGCGATGAAGTAAAGTCTTTACGAGCAAACCAGGTTTCACTTCCTGGTTCATTTGCTACTATTCATCAGAATGAGCTTAATCTCATTAACTGTTATATTCCACCGTACTCTCATGCCTATTCTAAGAGTGAAGAACTAGCTCGTCGTACTCGCAAACTCTTAGTGCATCGACGAGAGCTTACGAGAATTGTAGGAGATATCTCTCGTAAAGGAGTGACACTTGTTCCTTTAAAGCTGTATTTTAATGATAAAGGAAAAGTTAAAGTAGAGCTTGGATTATGCAAACATAAAAAAGCTCATGCAAAGAAGGAAGAGCTTAGAGAACGGGATATTGCACGAGAAACTCGCAGAGAACTTCGTGGAAAGTTTTAGTGGGGCATAGTTCAAAAGAATACAAAGATACTTTTGTAAAATAAATCCAAATCTTGAAATCTTTTCTGTATGTGTAAATCTCATTAAAAATCTTTCTTTTATCTATAATTATATTTTATATTATTAAATAAAAAGTATGGGTAAAATAATGAAAAAATCTCTAATAATTATCGTATTCTTAGGTAGTTTTGTGTATGCACAGCAGACTCAAGAAGCTCAGCTACAGGCTCTTGATGTACAAATTAAACAAGAAAAAAAGAAGTTGGGTAATGCTATTCTTGCTGTTGAAGGAGGATCTGAGTTTTTGCATGCTTTAAAAAATATTAAGTTGCAGTTTAGTATTTTAAGCGGCGAGTTGGGAATTGCTCCTCTTTTTAACCAATTATCTTCAATCATTGACCAAGAATGTACTCTTATGGACTCTGATCCAATTATTCAACAATTAGGTACACGTGCAGATGAGGTTAATAAGCAGATTGCAGACTATCAAAAAACTCCGGAATTTCAGAAAATTCAGCAATTACAAAAAACAGTGAGTATTATCTATGAAACACCTGTTTTGACGTATGAGCAAGGTCAGCAGGCCGAGTCTCTTGAAGAGCAAATTAAAACATTATCAGCTACAAATCTTGCTCCATTGCAGCAAGAGTTACAAAAAATAAATGCTCAAATAGCTCAGCGATTACGGAACTATACACAGCAAATTAATGCACTGAGTATTAAAATACGATCCATACTTCAAACACATCCAAAAATGGTGCAGTTGCGCAATCAAATAAAGGCATTTAAAAGTAATCCTGCCTACCAACAACTGGCTCAAAGTTTAAGAAGCTCTCTTGAAAGATCTTTGGCTGCTCTAGGAGCACTTTATGATCAAGAAGACGCACTTGAAGCTCCTTGTGTAATGGCGTCACCAGGAATGTTGATGCCAGCATCAAATCTTTTTGACCTCATTAATCAAGCAGCAGTTGAGCTCCTTATTCAAGACCAGTAATGTAGCAGGTTGTACCTCAATTGTTATATGATGAATATTGTGTTGTTCTCCAATTTTTGCTTTAAGCTCTTTAATTATTTGAGCACACGTAAAAAGGTTGTGGCATTCAAGTGTAAGAGAGCAGCTTAAAGCAGTATATTCTGAAGAAAGTGCCCATATATGCAGATCATTGACAGCAACAACTGCTGTTGTTTCTTTTATCAAAGACGTTATCTTTTGAGTATTAATATGACGTGGTGTTCCTCCCAGAAGCAGATGAAATGCCTCTTTAAGAAGCCCGTAACTGCTTATGATAAGTAATGTACCAATGAGGCCGCTCATAAGAGTATCAATAGCCATATATCCTGTGAGTGCAATAATAAGTCCAGCACATACTGCTCCTGCAGAAGCGAGAGTATCAAACAGCATATTAAGAAATGCACTCTGAATTGCAAGATCATGGCGTTCATTGAGAAATAAGAGTGCGATACTCCCATTTACGAGGATACCTAACAACCCTACTACCACAACAAGATTCCCTTCAATTGTATGGGGCTGCCAAAATCGTTCATATGCTTCATAAAACAAGGAGCCTGCAAGGACTATAAGTATGAGGCCATTGAGCAATGCACTAAAAATAGTTATTTTTCCATAGCCAT
The DNA here is from genome assembly GCA_963848965.1 of uncultured bacterium. Classification (GTDB taxonomy): domain Bacteria; phylum Babelota; class Babeliae; order Babelales; family Babelaceae; genus CAWKFG01. Next base: position 45,479 of record CAWKFG010000002.1, on the reverse strand, counting down.
ATGTTTTATATGCAGATGGTTTTCTTTGGGCAACTTTGTAAGCAAACAGTGTTATACAAAGACTAAGAACATCTGCAAGATTATGAGAAGCGTCAGAAATTAAGGAAAGGCTCCCAGAGAAATAGCCCATTAAAAACTCAAAAAGAGTAAAGCCGCTATTAAGAGCAATGCCAATAAGAAGCTTTCGCGAAAGGGCAATAGTATTCATGAAAGTGCCTTTCTTACAAAAGATGCTTTTTAAAGATACTTTTCCAGTATACGAATGTTATTGCATTTTGTTAATTGGTATATTATTTTTGATTCTTCTTTCAGTCTATAGTATAGTGTGTGCTGAGATCTGAATAAGGAGAGTTCTATGAGAAAAAATATAGTAGTTAGTCTGTTATTAGGGGGAGTGGTAGGATGTTACATTCTTATTGCTCAACTTGATAGTAAAAAACATGTTCATGCTCAAAAAGATAAGGAATCTGCTATGCAAGACAAACCTTTACCTAGTGATGAAATTACTCTTCCCTCTGGATTAAAGTACCAGATATTACATGATGGGAATGGACAAACAACACCGAAACCAGGACAGCGTGTTACCGTACACTATACTGGATGGTTGAATGATGGTAATGATAGACCAGGAAGAAAGTTTGATAGCAGCTATGATCATGGCAGGTCCTTTTCGTTTATTGTAGGAAGTGGTAATGTTATCCAAGGATGGGATGAAGGGCTGCTCGAAATGCATTTAGGAGATAAAGTACGATTCTTTATTCCACCACAACTTGGCTATGGAACCTATGGATATCCTCCAGTAATACCTGCAAATGCTCATCTTATTTTTGATATAGAGCTTATAGAGATTGCATAATCACTTTTTTGGTGAGTATCCTTGAAAAGGGAAAGCTGGTGGTGCTTTAGGAGAACTAATAGGTGTATTTGGTCTTTCAGGCAAAACAGGTACTTTGTTAAGATTTAAGAGAAATTGAATATCTGTTTGTGCCAAGCGTCTAGTCTCGCGTACTGCGAGCTCTTGTTGTTGGCCAACAAAATCTTTTTGAGCACGAGCTTCTTGGGCTAAAGCTGCATACTTTTGTTCAATGCGAGCTTTTTTTTGTTGAAATTCATCAACAAGAGTTCTCATTTCTTGCAGTTTTTGCTTTTGCGTTTCATCAAGTTCTTTTGCAAGCTCTGCTTGTCTTAGACGAATTCTATGTGCATCATTGTCAAGAGTAGAATAGACCTCAAGGCGACTTTTAATAGCTGCAAGCTGCTCTTGATCAGTATCAAGTTGTCTTTTTTTGCGCTCAATAAGTGCTGTAATATGAGCTTCAAGAGCTTTTGTAGGTACTTCCATAGCACATAAAAAGGTACTCGTTGTAAGAAGGAGAGCTAAGATATATGTATTCATATAAACTTTCTATGATTGAGGATTAATAATAGGTTGAATACCAACTTTTCGTTTGCAAATAGGGCAGCCGTTTGCTATCCATTTTTCAAGACAGGCTTTATGGTAATAATTTTGACAAGCGCAGGCAGGAGTAACAATACCTTGGAAATCATCTTGAGAAAGAGATTGTTTAGAAGATACTGAAAGTGCTTCATAACAAATAGCACAGGTAAATACCTCTTTAGTTTCAGCTGCATTAATGCTTGCTTTTAACGTTTGGCTAATAAGACTTTTAATAAGTCCAAGTTTCGTGTGTGTTGCATGTATTGATGCTAAAAATTCTCCTACACGAGCAATAAATGGTGCAGCTAAAGGACTATCTTGCATAATAAATTTTAAAAGCGTGCAAAAGTCTTTATAAGTAATGCTATGATGTTTTGCATGTACAATAAGTGCATTACCGAGAGTCTTTTGAAACACTTCGTGTAATGGATTATGAGATTCTTCACCTAATTGGCGAGCAAATTTTTTAGAGATATTAAATGAATATAAAGAGATTAACCACTTCAATTTTGTAAGCCAAGAGTCTCTTGATCGTTCTGAATCTCGAGAGCACCGTAATGATTCTTTAAGAAGCTGATCAAGCTGAATAACATCAAGAAGCTCTGTTTCGGGCTGCGGATAAACTGTATGTGTGAATGTAGATCCAGTGCTAATACATTCAAGGACTTTTTCTAGAACAGTCACTTCTTTTATAATAATCTCTGTTTTTACTGTGAGTGCAGTAAGAAGTTCTGCACGAGCCTTTGGTTGTAATGTTAAAAGAAAAGGAGCATCTTTACTTTTTAAAAGAAGATCTTGTGAAAGTTTTGATACGCCTTCGTATAAGGGAAGGTTGTTATAGTTTAAATCTAAAGGACGTATCAAATCAAAGTTAACCTGGCATCGTAATGCAAGCTTTTTTGCCTCTTCTATAAGATTTGCACGTACTGCTCTATGCTTCTCTTCAAGCATTTGTAATTCTTTTAAAAGAAGAGCAACTGAACCATCGATTTTTAACTTTTTTTGAGGACTTTCTTGAACAAGAGCATCTTGTTGAATAATTTCGGCATTATATGGCCTTTTTTTGTGCGAAAGATCTTCTGAAGGACTAAGGTCAATAAAACTTTCTAGAGAAAAATTATCAACGTTATCAATGTATCCAAAGTCTATAAGGTCTACATTAAAGTCATCAAAAGGGTTTTCCATAGAATACATAAAGAAAGAGCAGCTTCCAACTGCATAGATAAGGGCATAGAAAAGTAATTTTTTCATGACAATCTCATTATATAATGATAAATATAAATAAAAAACTAAGAAAGTTCTATAAAAACAATTTAATTTCAAATATTAGTATACTGAAAAGAATAATTCAGTCAAGAGTCTTTTTAATGAAGAGCCCTTCTTTGACTATAAGGCATTAATAATAGTTTATAGGAAACCTTATTCGAGCGTTAGAAGGTAAAATACGTGCTTTTGGTACAGGGTTTTAAATTGACAAAGATAGTTTACTGTGGTATTCTTATAATGAATTCTTTGAAAGATTCGGGGGCGTACTGGCTTCGACGTGTTATAAGACGCTTGAAGAGCATGCCGAGCTTTGACTGAGTACTCGTAAAATAAATGGTCAAACAATAAGTGCAAATACAGCACAATCTGCTGTTGCTTTCGCTTAATAGCGGCAACACACTTGTCTCATTGATATGCCTATAGATCGATAAGGCTCGTATTACCCTTTATAGGACGTCAAGCAAGGTTACCTTGGTCTGTAGCTTGAATGAACACAAACCAAGCTTATAAAAAATACCTGTCTTTAAGTATTTTTATAAGAATTGATAAAGACTAAGCATGTAGCGCTTTAAGTCGATTGTAGTGCGGACATGGGTTCGATTCCCATCGCCTCCACCAACCTTCCTCCTTCGCTCTGCGAGCTTCGGCGGACACGGTCGCTCTTAAAGGAGCTATGCTGTAACCCGGTGTAGCTGAAAGCAAGGATTAGTTAAAAATTCTAAAAGCATTGATAACTCAATGCAAAAAACTTCTTAAAAATTCATTTCTTTCTTATAGTTTCTTCAAATTCTTTTTCTTTTTCAAAAAATAATTGACAATTTGATTTAAAATAAATTATAGTAAGAATAGTAAGATAAGTTTGTCTTTGACATATAAAGAAAAAAGCGGAGGCGCTCATAAGCCATAGGGCTTAAGGCTGCCGCGCATACTTAAAACGCAAGTCGAGTAAGATGACCCCTGCGCTCGTAATACATGGGTCAAGTAACGCGTGGAAGCTGTGACTCCACGGGCATCGGCACAAAGCGGTCGCTGCACTTATGAGCTCGAAGGCATTCTCTTGGCCTGTATGCTCATAAGGTATCAAGAGGACCTCAAGTGAATTTTTAGGTGTATAACTTGAGGGATCATAAACCTAGTCTCTAGTATGAATCGAGTCTTTGCGACTACACTAGAGTGCAAGCACAAAGACTATACTTGGAGTGGTTTAAGTACGGTGGTTCGGCAAGATGAGTTTGTAATTCAGGCGCCTCCTAAATTTTTTTATATGTTTCTTTTTCTCCTTTCATAGATTTTCTTAAACTTTAGCTATCACACTTTTTCAATTCTTTTCCGTTCCAAACATTTTCATAAAACTCAAACGTTTTAAAAGGATGAGTTGACTGCTATATTTTAATGTACTATATTAAAATATAGCATATTAAGTCTTTCGTAGGGAAGGCCTTATCATTTATGAAGAGATGGAAAATTGAGTACTGGGATGGGGCAAAAAAGAACAATCCTATTGAAAAATGGTTTAACTCGCTAACGGATGAACAGTTTAAGGAGGTTGCTGCTGTAATAAAAATCTTGGAAAAATCTGGCAATGCGTTAAAACTTCCACATAGTAGACCTTTAAAGAAGGGTCTTTTTGAATTACGAGAACTTAAGTATGGTTATAGAATTTATTATTCATTTTCTGGTGGTGATATAATTATTTTGCTTGCTGCAGGTAATAAATCAGAACAAGAAAGGGATATAAGGATTGCACGTAAGCGGCTTTCACAGTTATAGAAAAGGACATTTATGAAAACAAAAAGTTTTCAAGAATATCTTGAAAAGAGATTAAGCAAAAATGAAATTGCTGAAATTGAAGAACGAGCAGAACGTGAAATTAGATTCTTGTCCTTATTACAAGAATCAATCTCATCTGCTATGGAAGATTATATGAGTAAGCATAATATTGGCTTTAATGAACTTGTAAGACGGTTAGATTCAACTCCAGTCCAAGTTGCTAAGATTAGACGTGGTGAAGCTAACTTAACTTTATCTAGCTTAGCGCATCTTCTCGCAACTCTTGAAAAAGAGCCCCAAGAAATTTTTAAGAGCAAAAAATGATCATCGAGCGTAGTTTGCCTTCTTTTTAATTCTTTTCCATTCCGAACATTTTCGTAGGTTCCAACATTTTATTAAGCATTTTATTGAATAAGCACAAGCCATTTTGATAAATTATTAATAGAAATAATTTTTAAGGGGGGATACCTATGATTAATTTAAGAAGATATATGTTTTTTATAATAAGTATAGTTCCTGTGCTTGCATATGCACAGCCAGGGGTGCTTACTATTGAAGAGAAAAACAAAGAAGCAGATACTGCTTTTTTAGAGTGGAAAAAAAGGACACCACACCCAGAGTTTTCAGAACATTTGCGTAACTTGCTTACACCAGCGAGTATAAAGTATATTGTAGATGAATCGCAGATGCCTTTTAGTAGAGTACTTTCTGATTCTGAGCTTAAAACCAAAGCTGATGAGGTAGCAAACGGCTTTATAAAAAAATTTGCAAAAGCTGGTGCTCAAGACAAGGATCTTATTGAACTTCGCAATCTTATTGTTGAAGTAATAAATCCAGAAAGCGTCTTTCAGGTTCCTGTAGATACTTTAACACCTGAATTGGAGACTGCTTATGACACTTTAATTACTCATTTAAAAGAGCATAAAACACCAGTTGGTACTACGCTACAAGACTGGGCGCTACGGTTTTTAACTTCAGAGGCTATGCTAGTTGCCTTACCATTTATTGAAAAAGCTGAGTATGACAAAAAAAGTTTTAATGAACTGCCTACTGATATAAAAGAAGGTATATTACGCCAAACAGCAACTATTGTATCACAACGATTTATGAATAACCTCAAACCAGTACAGCAAAAGTTTAAGTTCAGTTTACCTAGTCGTACAGATGAAGCTATTGAAGGAAAAATTTTGCAATTTTTAAGGCACAAATTTGCAGCAAATCATAAATGAATGGTAGAGTACTTCTAGCGCGGAGTTTTTCATGAAATTAAAGCCCTATGCACAATCTGCTGAAGCTCTTGCTACAGAATATAAAACTTCACTTACTGAGGGCCTTTCTCAACAGGAAGCAGAGGCGCGCTTACAAAAATACGGACCAAATAGTTTGCCAGAGGCAAAAGCTCCTTCATGGATACAGCTTTTTCTTTCTCAGTTTACGAGCCCACTTGTTTATATTTTAGCATTTTCTGCAGTGCTCGTATTCTTTTTAGGAGACGTTCTTGATGCTGCTATTATAGGGAGTGTTCTTCTTTTTAATGCTTTGGTAGGCACTATTCAAGAAGGGCGAGCAGCTACGTTATTGTTAAGTTTAAAAAAATTTATTTCATCTACCTGTACTGTCGTTCGGGAAGGCAAAAAGCATATTATTCCTACAAAAGAGCTTGTACCGGGTGATATTATTATTGTGCAAGAAGGCGAACGTGTTCCTGTAGACGCACGTATTATTGCATCATCTGATCTTAAAATAGATGAATCAATGCTTACAGGAGAATCAAATCCTGTAGAAAAGCAGTTAAACACGCTTGAAGGGCCTCGTGCTTTGTATGAGCAAACAAATATGCTCTTTAGCGGTACCTATGTGCTTACTGGTAATGCATCTGCCATTGTAGTGGCAACAGGTCTTGATACAGTGCTTGGACAACTTCAAAAGAGTATTGAGCGAGTAGATACACGAACTCCTTTGCGAAAGCAAATAGAAAGGCTCTCACGCTTGTTACTTATAGGATTACTGGTGCTTTGTACTAGTCTCTTTATTATCGGAATAAGTATGGGCAGAAACATTTTAGAAGTACTCTTATTATTGGTAGCACTTGGTGTTTCTGTTATTCCCGAAGGACTTCCTATTGTTGTTACATTAGTTCTTGCAGCAGGTGCTTATCGTATGGCTCAAAAGCATGTACTAGTAAAAAGACTACAGGCTGTAGAAGGATTAGGGCGAGCTCAACTATTGGTTGTTGATAAAACAGGAACGCTTACTCGTAATGAGATGATGGTACTTAAAGTCTCTACACCTGGTTATGTCTATGATGTAACAGGCACAGGATACTTTGAAGAAGGGGCTGTACTTTTTAACGGTAGCTCAGTGCCAGAAACTGCTGAGCATAAAGACCTTTTTTTAGCGCGAGATGCAGCAGCTCTACTCAGTAATGCAGAGATACGATATGATCTACAAACGAAACTTTTTAAGATTAAGGGTGACCCTTTAGAAGCGGGGATGGATATTTTTGCACGAAAATTAGGTGGTTATAAAAGAGAGCTTTCTAATAGATATCAGCTTCTTTATGAAATACCGTTTGATGCAACGTTGCGTATGCATGTAGCTGCTTATAAAGCAGATGAAAAGGTTCTAGTATTTGTTTCAGGTGCACCTGAGGCTATTATACAAGCATCACATGCAGTTTCTCAAGAAGTTTTAGATGCACTTGATGCTTTTCTTAATCAAGGGCTACGAGTTATTGGTCTTGCCTATAAAGAGTTATCCTCCAATGAGATCCAAGAAGATTTTAGAACATTCTTTCTTGAAAAATTGAGAGGTACTTTAAACTTTTTGGCATTACTTGGTATTCAGGATGCAATTAGACCAGATGCAAAAGAGATGGTATCTGTTGCTCGTAAACTTGGCCTTGAAGTTATTATGGCAACAGGAGATCATGCAAAAACAGCCCTTTTTGTAGCACATGAAATAGGGCTCTTAAAGCCTGACGATGAAGTACTTACAGGAAAAGAATTTGAACAGCTTTCTGATAAACAACTGTTAAAAAACATAGAACGCATTCGTGTCTATGCTCGATTTTTACCACATGATAAAATGAGACTCATAGAATTATTTCATAAAAAGGATAAGCTTGTTGCAATGACAGGAGATGGAGTTAATGATGTACCCTCTTTAGTTGCAGCAGACTTAGGAATTGCTATGGGTATAAAAGGAACTGAAGTAGCACAACAAGCAGCTGATATGGTATTGCTTGATGATTCATTTGGTAGTATTATAAAGGCTATTGAAGAAGGTCGTCATATTTTTTATACTTTACGACGAGTTATTCTGTATCTTTTTACTACTAATCTAGGTGAGATACTCACCATAAGTAGTGCTTTTTTACTTTCAATGCCATTTCCTCTTTTACCTGCACAAATTCTTTGGCTTAATTTAGTAACGGACGGATTTTTAGATATTGCTTTAGGAACAGAAAAATCTGAGCGTAGTGCATTAAGACGGATGCAAAAGGGTAATCTCATTGATAGAGGTATGGTAATCAAAATGAGCTATGGTGCTCTTATAATGGCTTGTGGTACACTGCTCCTTTTTTCTTTTTATGTAACTCATTATTCTTTGGAGAAAGCTCGAACAGTAGCACTGGTAACTATGGCCGCATTTCAGTGGTTTAATGCTTGGAACTGCCGCTCTGAAATCCTTTCTCTGTTTACTATCCCATTACTATCAAATAAATGGCTTGTTGGTGCAACAATGCTCGTTATTCTTTTACAAGTAGCTGCACTTTATGTACCATTTTTAGAGCATATTCTAAAAACAGTGCCTTTAGATGGTTATGATTGGCTTCTTTCGCTTGCTGTTGCTTCTTCTATTATTTTATTAGAAGAGATGCGCAAATATTTTGTACGTAAACGAAGACATGAGTCCAATTGACGAATTATTTTAAAAGCGTTACTCTTTTGACAGGGTTTCTATGCACCGTGTTATTTAGAGAAAGGTTTAGTATGACTCGTTTATTTTTAGGATTAAGTATTATGGCAGTTCTTGGTTTTTTTAGCAATTCGCAGGCAGTTCCAAAAGTAGCTCGTGTAGCAACAGCTCCTAAGATTGCATTCGTAAATATTCAAAAAATTATCTCTCTCGATCCACAAGCGCTTGGTCAAGTATCAGCAGAGTGGCGTGATCTCTATGGCAAGATACAAGAAATTCTTGAGCCTGCACAAAAAGAGATAGCAGATCTTCGTGATAAATATGAAAAAGGTAAAAAAGATTTTCAAGGATTACAATCAAGTGGGGCAGTTTCACAAGAAGCTCTTAAGCGTAAATACGAAGAAGTAGCTCGTGTTGAGTATGAACTGAGCATGCGTATGCAAGAGATTGAATCATACGCACAGAATGAAGTTAAAAAAGCCCAAGGGCAGGTTGGCCCTAAGCTCGATAAAGTTATTAACGATATCCGAATTGCTCAAGGGTGGGACCTTGTATTGCGTGGAGAAGCAGTTCTTGCAGGAGCTGACCAATTTGATATCACAGATGATGTGCTTACAGCTCTTAACAAAGGCTATATAGAAGAAAAAGCTAAGAAAGCAAAAGAAAAAGAAAAAGAGCCTGTAAAGAAAACTAAGACTGTATAAAAGAATAATGGCTGGAACTTTCCAGCCATTTTTAGTATAAATGTATGGAAACACCTATTACACCTCCTAAAGTTATTATAGGCCTTGGTAACCCAGGGCCTGCTTATAAGTTTACAAGACATAATATTGGCTTTCTTGTTGTAGATGCTCTTGCACAGCGTTTTGGTGGCCAATGGCGCTCTAAAGATAAAATGGAGCTCGCTCAGATACAGATTGGAACTGTTTCTATTACTTTGGTAAAGCCGCAGACATTTATGAATAATTCAGGAGCAGTGATTCCCTATTTTGCAAAGACTGGTATACGTGCGGATAATATTTTAGTAGTGCATGACGAACTGGAATTTCCTTTTGGTAAAATGGCTTTGCGCAAAGGAGGAAGTGCCCGAGGACATAATGGCCTTAAATCACTTATCTCTTATCTCTCAGATCAATTTACACGCCTAAGGTTTGGTATAGGCCGTCCGGCAGTTAAAGAAGAAGTTCCTCAGTATGTACTTCAAAACTTTAAAGAACGGCCAGAGGAAGTAGAGCGTCTTATAGAGACTGCAGCTGATATGATCGAAAAACTGTATGAGTAACAGTGTTCTCTAAGGCCGCATAAAACGGCCTTATTTTTATTGTATATGATCATGTAACCATTTTTTAATACCATATTCAAGATCAAGATCTAAAGTGGGTGCACCTCCCTGAAGAGTTGTTCCGCTTACTCCTCCTCGTAGACCATGCTCTTTGAGCCAGGTATTAAATGCTTGAAGATTTACTTTTTGTGCAAGCTGCGGAGCAAGCGATGCAAAATAATGTACTCGTGCTCCTTCTTGGCCAACTAAGAAATAGAGTCCCGGTTGTACTCGCATAAATTCTTGTGCAATCTCTTTAAGATCTTCTGCAGATGCATCTTTAATTGCTAGATAAAGAAAGGGAACTGAGCCAAAGTTTTGAATTTTGGTAGCCCACTCAGGCATTTGAAGTTTATACAGTTGCTTTTTAAGATCTCTTGCATAGGTTTTTGCAGATTTTAGCTGCTCTTTCTGTTTTTGTACAGCGTCAGCCACGCTCTCAAGAGGTACTTTAAATTCTTGACTAAGGCTTTTGGCTAAACTGAATGTTTGCTGGAACAGTGCAAGAGCACCAGGTCCTGTAAGTGCAACAATTCTTCTGTTACCTGCTGAAAGAGAAGATACCTCGGTAATTTTAAAAGCACCTATATCACCGGTAGCTCGTACATGGGTACCACCGCAAAGCTCTGCTGAAAAACTAGGAACTTCAACGACACGAACTTTTTCAGGATTATACTTTTCACCAAAGAATGCGATAACACCACGCTCTTGAGCGTCTTTGAGCGTTGTCTCTGTTACTCGCACTGGGATATTGTGCATTATTTTATCATTAACAAGGTTCTCAATAGAGGTTATTTGCTCAGGGGTTAAATTTTCATGGTATGTAAAGTCAAATCGTAGATAATCAGGTGTAACAACAGATCCTGATTGCTTTACTCCTTTGCCAACAATAGCAATTAAAGCAGCCTGTAATAGGTGTGTTGCTGTGTGGTTTTTCATAGTATTGATACGGCTAGGACTGTCAACTACTAACGTAGCGGTATCACCTACATGCAATGTGCTTGGTGCTTCAATGTCAGCTGCAATTGCTTTATGAATCTTTTTAAGGCCTAAGAGTTTTGCTTCTTTATCATGAACTTTTATAAATCCTTGGTCACTTATTTGTCCACCACATTCAACATAGAAGGGAGACTTTTCTGTGACAACAGAGACAAGCGTACCAGGTTCCACTTTATCGATAGGCTTATTATTGACAAGAAGTGCAGTGATAACAGTCTGTGTAACATGTTCATCGTATCCCGTAAAGTGTGTATATACGGACTCGTCAAGAGAGCATTCTTCTTGTGCTTGCTTTTTACCAGATTGTATCCGTTGCTGTTCCATAAGATCTTCAAATCCCTCTGTATCAACGGTAAACCCATGCTCATAGGCAATAACTTTTGTGAGTTCAAGAGGAAAACCATACGTATCATAAAGTTTAAATGCCTGAGCTCCTGCTATCGTTTTTGATGTGTGATTTTCTTCAAAATATTTTGCAAGAATCTGTTGTCCATTAATAAGGTTTGCAGAGAATTTTTCTACTTCACTTTTAAGAATAGAAGAAATCACCATCGCATGTGTTTGAAGCTCGGGGTATAGAGGGCTCATTGCTTTAATGAGAGCTGGTGCTAAATCAGGAAATATATTCTTTTTATGAAGTTTTTGAGCAAAGAGCGCAGCTCTTCTTATAATCTTTCTGAGCACATAGCCGCGTCCTTCATTTGAAGGGGTACAGCCATCGGCAATAGCAAAAGCAGATGAACGAATATGATCTGCAAGAACTCGAAATGCAGCTTGTATTTCACCAGATGCAGAGCAATAGATGATGCCCGTAAGCTGCTCAACTGCTTGTATAAGTGGAGCAAAAAGATCAGTATCGTAGACGGAATCTTTCTCTTGTATGATAGCACACAGCCGTTCAAGACCCATACCAGTATCAACACCCGTTTGCTTGAGAGGTTTATCAGTACCATCTGATTGTCTATCATATTGCATAAATACGAGATTCCAGATCTCTAAGAATCTATCACAAGAACAGCCAGGTGCACATTCTTTTCCTTCACACGAATATCCTATACCGCGATCGATATAAATTTCTGAACAAGGACCGCATGGTCCGGTATCACCCATCTGCCAGAAGTTATCTTGTTCACCAAGTCGTACGATGCGGTTTTCTGGTAGACCAATCTCCTTATGCCATATGGTATAGGCTTCATCATCTTTATAGTAAATACTTGCATAAAGTTTATCTGCAGGTAATCCTATCTCTTTGGTAAGAAATTCCCACGCGTACTGTATTGCTTCGCGCTTAAAATAGTCTCCAAAAGAGAAGTTGCCCATCATTTCAAAGAATGTGAGATGGCGTTTGGTGAACCCTACATTTTCTAGGTCATTATGCTTTCCGCCAGCACGAATACATTTTTGAATAGAGACAGCTCGTTTATAACTGCGTGTCTCTTTGCCTAAAAAAAGATCTTTAAATTGATTCATTCCTGCATTAGTAAAAAGCAACGTTGGGTCTTGTGCAGGTATAAGTGAAGAGCTTGGTACCTGCGTGTGTCCTCGCTCAGTAAAATAGTGAAAAAATTTTTGTCGAACTTTCAGTGAATCCATAGCCTTACCTGTCATACTTAAAAATTATCCTTGTAATTTAATAATAGCACATTCCCAGTAAAACGAGAAGATGGGATCGTGTGCAACTTTAAAGTTAGATCTTAAGAATTACCCAAGTCTATTACCTAAAAACCCGGCAGATTTGTAAATAGCCTTCTTAATTGTCCGGTCTCAAGTTGCATCTCTTGTAATTTTATAGTAATCTGCCGAAAACAGTTTATAGAAGCATTATAAAAAGGGATAGGAATGAAGAAGGGAAGAGTATACTATTTGCTCATGCTTATTGCAGGAGCAGGATATGTGTATGGCCAAGAGGTTGATCAAGTACCTGCTATAGGAAGCTCTTCATGTAAACCTTCTTCAGGAAGACCAATTATGTGGCGTCCACTTGAGGATGCAAAGGTTGGAGTTACTCCTTATGGGTATATAAATTGTGAAATCTTTTATGATACTCGCGACATTATTGCTTCACGAGAAGAGCATATTGTGATTTTTCCTGCTCCACGAAGACCGGATATCTTTGGCCGCGATATTAATGCACATGGATCATATCATATAACTATGATTGAATCTCGTGTTGGATTAAAAATAACAGGTCCTGACTGGGGCTGTATTAAAACAAGCGGTATTATTGAGGCAGATTTTAGAGGAATTACCGAGGATTCTATTGGCGCTTTTCGGGTACGGCATGCTTATGGAAAAGTTGAGTGGCCTACAGGCTCATTTATTTTTGGTCAATTCTGGCATCCTCTCTTTATTGTTGAATCTTTTCCCCATACAGTTACGTTTGCTGTTGGTGCTGGCATAGAGCCTCAAGCACGAGATCCTCAATTTCGAGTTACTCAAAGATTTGGTCATGATTATGAAGTAATATTTGCAGCTTTAAGTCAGCGCGATTTTGCAAGTCCTGGCCCTATTGGACCTAATACTGTCTATATACGTAACTCTCTTACGCCTAATTTTCACTTACAATTTCGCAGATATTTTGGTGAAGGTGACAATCTTGTAGGTGTTGCAGGGGATTTTAAGCGGCTTGTACCCCGCGTTGTAACTGATAAAAACGTAAAAGTAGATGAACATATTAATAGCTTTATATTTGAAGCATTTGCTGCATATACTCGAGCTCCTTTTTCTGTTCGAATGAAAGGCTTATATGCTCAAAATGCAGCTGACCAGCTTGTACTTGGTGGCTATGCAGTAAGTACTATTGATCCTGTTACTGATTTTCGTACGTATACGAATATTAATGTAGCAGGTGGCTGGATTGATATGTCTTATATATTCTGTTGTGATAGCATGGAGCTTGGTCTTTTTGTGGGGGGTATTAAGAATCTTGGTACACGGCATAGATTGTTTCTTGATCCAACAACCGGACAACCAATTGCCTTTACGCTTGGTAATGTATCTGAAAAAATAGATTATTCATTACAAGTATTTCCACGTTATGTATTTAGAAAGGATCCTATACGTTTTGGATTAGAAATAGAATTCGCTCGAGCTGCTTATGGAACACCAGATAGTTGCGGTCGAGTAAGAAATACAGATCCTGTTAACAACGTACGAATATTGGCAGCTCTTTATTATATCTTTTAGGGAGCTCTTTTATGTCAGCAGAAGTTAATGAATTAAGTCCCCGCTTTCAAGCAGTAACTATAAGCATCACTGCCTGTATTATTGTTTTTTTGGTATTTTCTTTATTTCATCGTTTCTGCTCTCTTGATAGACAGCCATCTATAACGCTTATGACTCCCGCTGAGCTTAGTAAGTTTGGTTCTGCATCTGTTAAAGTTCAAGTTGGTTTTTCCATTTATAACTTTATTGAATTTGATACCATTAATAACAAGTTTAAAGTGTCTGGTGTAGTATGGTTTAAGTTCGATCCAAGCCTTATTACCCTTGATACTATAAGCAAGTTTATTTTTATAAAAGGTGATATTGAAGAAAAAGGCGAGCCTTCTACCTATTTAGTAGGCGACCATGTTATAGCTCGTTATACAATACGTATTTCGTTTAAAACAAATTTATATTATGGGTATTTTCCTTTTGAAGATCACCGCATTTTTCTTTCTCTTGCTAATATTTCGGTTTCACCTCATGAAATTATCTTTGAAGTATCTGAACAAGATTTTATAATTTCGGATGAAGCTTTTGTTTCTGGATGGCAGTTTCAAGATAAAAGTGTAGTAGCAGGATATGGGACTTTGCATATGGGTAAAGATGTGAAAGATTTACAATTTCCTCAGGTACTTTTTGAGATGGATTACTACCATTATAGTGTTCGCTATATCATTATGATTATTCTTCCCTTACTTATAATATTTTTTATAGAGCTCTTTTCTTTGTGTTTGGATCATAAAGAAAATCAATCGACGCTTATTCAGCTTTCTACGACCAACATTACAGGTCTTTTGGCATATCGCTTTGTTATTGAAACGATTGTACCTAAAGTAGGATATTCAACATTAGCAGATTATTTTTTCTTTTTATTTTTAGGAACATCAACGTTCATGTTTTTTATGAATGTTTTGGGACCTTATTTAACAGTAAGGCACAAAAAGTTTTTGAGCATAGGTCTACAAGTATTTGTTATCAGTGTGTTTATCTATCTGTTTGAATTCTGGGTAGTTTGTTAGTAGTGCTTAGAGCATTTTTATCTCTTTTTCTGTAAGTAACGCTCACATTTGTACATGGTACGTAGGTATATTTTGTAAGCATGAGAGATCATTTCTACGAAAGAGATGCTCCTTTTTTATTTTTTCTGTGGTTGAAGTATACTAAGATAGGAAAACTTGAAAAAAAGTGTATAGTAAAATTGGATAACCTTATCTTTAAGTACTTCTTCTAGAATTAACAATAAGTATGAGTATAAAAAATTTTATTTTGTGTTTGTTGGTAGGGACTACTTCATATATAATTTCTGTTCCTCGTAATATGCGTCGTCCTCGTGTTTGTACTATAGCTCCTGTAAAGAAAAGAATTGTTGTTTTTATGTGTAAGGGAGGCGGAGGACATATAGCAGTAGCTAAAGGGCTTAATGAATATTTAAAAGATGACTATGATGTTACTACATTGAATATCTTTCAAGACGTTATTGGGCCATTTGATACACTGCGTACACTCAGTTTTGGCAAAATGGCAGGGGAAGATTTTTATAACTTTTGTTTACAATGTAGATGGACAACAATTGCTAACAACTTTGTTGTTGTAGGAAGGTGGGGAGTAAATTTACGCCAAAGTACTATAGAATGGTTAATCTTAGAGTTTTTTAAATATGAGAAGCCGGATCTTATTATTTCGGTTATACCAATGCTTGATGGTGCTCTTTTAAATGTAGCACAAAAGCTTAATGTGCCGTTTCTTATAATTACAAACGATCTTGATAGTACAAACTATATTAATGGTATTAAAGATCCTAAATATTCTAAATTTTGTTATACCTTAACGTTTGATGACAAAGTTATTCGAGAGAAAATAGTACCTGCAAATATTCCTGCTCATCAAGTTCGTGTTGTAGGATTTCCATTGAGGCCAGAATTTTTTGTAAAGAAAAACAGAAAACGTATTAAAAAGGACTTTACATTACCAGATAATAAACCGATCGTTATGGTGCTTATGGGAGGAGCTGGTTCGCTTGCAAATTATCGCTATGTTCGAGCTCTTGCAAAGATGGATACGCCTATGCATCTTATTGTATGTTTAGGAAGAAACGAATCACTCAAAAAGAACATTAGTAAGATTATGTTACCACCTCATATTACTACTACAATTTTAGGATTTACTGATCGTATAGCAGATTTAATGGCAGTTTCAGATGTGCTTATTACAAAACCTGGTCCAGGTTCAATATCTGAAGCAATTGTTTCTCATTTACCTATAGTCGTAGATCAAACAAGTGGTACACTTTGGTGGGAAGGACTTAATATAGACTTTGTTAAACGCAATGGCTTTGGTGATGTTATTACCAACTTTAAGGAAGTTCCTACAGTGCTTAAGAAGTATCTTGAGAATAAAGAGTACCGAGAGAACATAAAAAATAGAATGATGAATTTCAAGTGTGTGTACTTTAATGAGACTATAAAGCCTCTGGTAAAAGAGATGGTTACTATGGATACTGTAGTAAAGCTACAAGAGCCGTCTATTTCTACTTTTACAAGAATTGTTAGAAAAGCAGAAAAGCGTCCTCTAAGATGATAGCAAATAAGATGAGTTTAAGCATAAAGATCGAATTAGAGCCACATTCTGAGCACTGTCTCTCTTTTTAACTCCTCATGACTAAAGGGTTTTTATTTCATGAGTAGTATACTTTTGCAGATTTTTTTAATGCGATTGCCCTGCTTAGACAAGTTTCTCTATTGCATTTTTTGAAAACAAGTATACATTGTTAATAAAATTAAAAAAGTATAAAATAAGGATACTATTATGAAAAAAATAATCATTATGGCATTAGGATTATCTAGTTATACACTTGCTATGCAAGTGGCACAAAAACAAGAAAGTTATTTAGATATTTTACCGCAAGAATTGAGGCAGGAAATTGATAGATTTTCTACTGAATTTAAAGATGTTAATGAATTGGTTGAACTAGTGCAAAGAATGAAGGAAGTATCAGAGCGTTCAAGCTCATCTTCTTTTATTGAAGCTCTTAATAGTCTTCAGCAACAATTAGAGCTTATAAACTGCGCAGACTATAATAATGCCTTAGTTACAGTAAAAGAATTATCTAAAGATAAAGACTTACAATTTCTTTTTAATAACCCTGATTTTAATAGAATTCTTATAAGTGAATTAGATAGGAAATGCTGTAAAGAATCTAAGAGGTCTTTCTATTCAAGCATGGCAAAAGATATAGCAAAAGAAATAAATACGCCTGGTGCTTTAGAATGGTTAAGGCAGCTAGATTTTATATGGGCAGCTACTATGGGAACTATAAAGGTTGTAAAAGAATTTTTATCTATGGGTATTAATGTTAATGCTCGAGATATTGATGGTTGTACTGCTTTGATGGAGGCTGTTATTATCGGGCATAAAGACATAGTAGAAATACTCCTTAGTGCAGGCTCAGATATTGATTCACAAGATGAATTGGGCGATACCGCTTTAATAGAGGCTGCAGGGAATGATCAACTAGACGTAGGAACTCAGAATGACCTGGCAGAAATAGGAAAATTACTTATAACACATGGTGCTAATGTTAATATTAAAAATAAAGATGGTTATACTGCTTTAATGAATGCTATGAAAGGTAATTACAATAAAAGTTTAGTAAAACTTCTTATAAAAGCAGGAGCAGGTGTTAATATTCAAGATAAAAAAGGAAAGACTGCCTTAATACTTGCCGTAAAAAATCGTGATTGTAATAAAAGTTGGGTAAAACTTCTTATAAAAGCCGGAGCAGATGTTAATATTCAAGATAAAGAAGGAAATACTGCCTTAATAAATGCTGTAAAAAATAACTGTTACGATGGAGTAGAATATCTTCTAGATAAAGGAGCCGAAATCGATATCCAAGATAAGAATGGTATGACTGCTCTAATGTGGGCTGCAAAAAAGGGTTATGCAAAGATAGCAGAAGAGCTTATTAGAGGAGCTACTGTTATTAATGATAAGCGTTTTGTAATATATATTCCTAGAAGCTTAAGCCCAGACATTGATATCCAGAATGTAGATGGCATGACAGCATTGGCAATTGCTAATGCACAAATCAGAGAAACAGGTATTACTGGTCCAAAAAAGGAAAGCTACCAGTACATTATAAGCTTATTGCTCGACAAGGAAAAAAAGGAATAACCTTAGTATCTGCAGTTGTAACAAGGAAATTAGTATCTCCTGTCCAGTGAGGTACTACATGCATATGAATGTGTTCTGGTATACTACCTCATGAAATAACGTTAAAAGCTATAGATAATATAGAAAGAGGAAAAAATTTAATTACATGTAAGGATGCTGACGATTTCTTTAAAAAAATTGGTCTTAAATAACTATGCTAATCCCTGTTTATGATCGACGTTTTAAAAAAGACGTAGAGCTTATAAAAAACGTGGCCATGATCTTCAAGAGCTAGAAACTGTAACATTGCTTCTTCTATCAGGAAAGCCTTTACCCGCAAAATATCGCGATCATAAATTTAAAGGGAACTATATTGATTATCGAGACTGCCACGTCAAAAACGACATGCTACTAATTTATAAAAAAACCAAAACGCATATCTATTTTGCAAGATTAGGTACACATTCAGATATTTTTTAACAAAGGGAGAGTATTGTTGCTCAGATTGTTCGGTGCTTGCACTCAGATCTCTTTTTAAGCATCGTAACGTATCTCTATTATCTTGATTTTCTCTGTATTATTTTACTATAATAGAAATAATCATTAAAGAAAAGAGGGTTATATAATGTATAAAAAAATTTTTACAATTATACTAATGCTTGCATACCCTGCTTTCCTAGGGGCTATGGAGTCAGCTTTAAAAAAAGCTCTTCAAGATACCTTTTTAGCACAGTTACCTGCTGAACTGATTGCAGAGATTGAAAAGTTTGGTCTTTTTCCTCGAGCGCAAGAAGTAGCAAATACTCTTTTAAAACAAGAAGCGGAACGACTCAAGAATATCAATGTAGCTCCAACATCATTTGCCGGTGAATCAATCTTTGAAAAATTTTTACATGGTCACTTGAAGCCTATTTTAGATAAAGAATTTAAAGAGCGGCCTCATGTGGCTTCTATTTTTACCGATATGGTAATTAATGAATTACGACAAAGAAGTTATTTTAAAAATTTGCTTGATACGCTGAAAGACAGAATGCTTCTCACCATGGCTCTGTTAGGAGGAACAACAGACTCTGCTCGTAAATGGCTTACAGAGCTCATAAAAAGCAACCCAGAAAGTAAGGCGGTGGCGGGTCAACTTGTGGCTGAGCTTAATCTTCCTGTAACTTCCCCTCATTTAAGGGTTTCAGATAAAGAAAAAGTTGATCTTTTGTTACAAGCTGGGGCAGATGTTAATACACAAAACGAACAAGGAAGTACTGCCCTCATGACTGCTTCATGGAATGCTGATCTTCATTTGGTACAGTTTTTACTAGCGCAGGGAGCAGATCCTCGTATTGTAAATAAAGAAGGAAGAACAGCTTTAAGTTATGCTCGAGAACGAGCAGATCTTTCATTTAGCGAAGAGCATAAGAAAGATGCTCAAGAGGTTGTAAGGTTACTAGAAGAAGCACTTAAACATTCTTCGAAATAAGAAGGGCAGCACGAAGCTTTTTATAGATGTGGCAGAGATCAAAAGGAACAACCTTAGTATCTGCAGTTGTGACAAGGAAATTAGTATCTCCTGTCCAACGAGGAACTACATGCATATGAATATGCTCCGGTATGCTTCCTCCAGCTGACTTTGCTATATTAACTCCTATGTTTATGCCTTCACAATTGAGTGTTTGTTCTAAGATAGCAGAACTTATACTTGCCATTTCAACCATCTCAAATCGTTCTTTGGCAGTTAAGGTAGTTATATGAGCTGTATGGGTAAAGGGTACAATAAGTATATGACCAGCATTGTAAGGGTAAAGGTTCAACATAACCATACCGGTTGGATACCGTTTTAAAATAAAATTTTCTTCGTCATTCGTACTTTGAGCACAACAGCAGAACACGCATTTGCCAGATGTACCGTTATTTATATAGTTACCGCGCCAAGGCGCATAAAGCTTTTCCATGTTATTTTATCGTCATTAAGATTGCGCCGATTGTAAGCAGTGTTGCACCCAGAGCTGAATATATCGTAAGTGTATCACCTAAGAAAAGAACTGCAAATACCAGAACAAATACGACACTCAGTCTATCAAGAGCAGCAACTGCAGGTACCTGATCTGCTGGAGCTATTTGTATGGCAAGAAAGTAAAATAACCATGAAAGGGCTCCTGCAATACCAGAAAGTGTAATAAAAAGAAGCGCTCGTGATTGTATGGTAGACAAAAGCTTAAACTTGCCAAGTGACAGTGAAACTACAAGTAAAAAGAGGGCCATAATAACGGCCCGTACTGTTGTTGCTAGCGTGCTATCAAGAGTTCCAAGATCACCAAACCCTTTTTTCCCAAAGATTGCTACTAATGCAGCAAAAGCTGCAGATAAAAGTGCATAGAGGTGCCATACAGGTACCATAATATCCTTTATGTGAATAGTGTGCTTACATGATTTTTGATACTTGCAAGTTTTTGTGTATCTGTATGATAGGTAAGCACTTCATCAATAAAAGAAGCAATAGTTTGAGCTTCTTTTTCTTTGAGTCCACGAGTAGTAATAGCAGGAGTTCCAATACGAATGCCGCTTGTAATCCATGGCTTTTCAGGGTCATTGGGAATAGCGCTGCGGCTTACGCTCACGCCCGCTTGTTCAAGAGCCGTCTCTGCCGCTTTACCCGTTATATGCTTTGAACGCAAGTCAAGAATAAAAAGATGGTTATCAGTGCCACCGGATACTATACGGTACCCACGCTCTTTAAATGTTTCTACCATTGCTTGTGCATTAGCAATAATCTGTTGTTGGTACTGTTTAAATTCAGGTTGCTGTGCAAGATGAAAAGCAACTGCTTTAGCTGCAATAGTATGCATAGCAGGACCACCTTGGGTACCTGGCATAATAGCTCTATCAAGAGCATCTTTGAACTCAGCTTTACACATAATAAAACCACCGCGTGGGCCTCGAAGTGTTTTATGGGTAGTGCTTGTTACAAAGTCTGCATAAGGAACTGGGCTTGGATGTAAACCTACGGCTATAAGGCCGGCAATATGAGCTATATCTGCCATAAAATAGGCACCTACTTTGTGAGCAATAGCTGCAAATCGTTCAAAATCAATGATGCGAGAATAAGCAGATGCCCCAGCTATAATAAGCTTTGGCTTATGATGTAAAGCAAGTTCCTCTACTACCTTATAGTCTATGAGTTCTGTTTGTGGATCTACACTATATTGAATGGTATTATACAGTGTTCCCGAAAAGTTAACTGTATGACCATGAGTAAGATGTCCTCCAGCTGCGAGACTCATTCCCATAATAGTATCACCTGGCTTCAGTATAGCTGTATATACTGCCATATTTGCTTGAGAGCCTGCATGAGGTTGAACATTAACATGCTCGGCACCAAAGAGCTCTTTGCAGCGTTCAATAGCAAGAAGCTCTACTTTGTCTACAAATTCGCACCCTCCATAGTACCGCTTACCAGGATAACCTTCAGCATACTTATTGGTGAGTACTGAACCTGTAACCTCTAGAACGGCAGGGTGAGTATAATTTTCTGACGCTATAAGGTTGATACCCGTAGTTTGCCGAGTTTCTTCTTGCTCAATAAGCGAGGCAAGAGCAGGATCAGTAATTTTTAGTATGTTCATAAGACTACTCATGTGAAGGGTTAACACCGTTTGCGCTCTAGTATACCATAAAAGAGCACAAAAGAAATTCTAAATCATTTTCTATTATTAATTATAACATAATAAAAAAGAGATGTTAACGAAAATATCGCTCTCTTTTGGGTTTTTCTGTTGATTTTCAAAAAAAGAGAAGGTAGCCTAGGGATAATTTGGAAAATGTTTTAAAAGGGAGAGCCATATGAAAAAGAACTTATGTATAGTGATTTCTTTAGCGCTTAGTAGAGGAGTCTATGCTCAAGATGATACTGTTCAAATACCTGAACTATGTCAATTACAGTCCTTACAAATTCCTTCGTTCTTAGATGCAGAAACTTCTCATCGCTATATTTCTCAGTTTGGGTTTAGAGATATAGCGCATTTCCAGTTTGATCCAGAAAAGGAATCGCTTGTTGTAGGAAAGCAAACGGTAGAGCCAAAGGAAGTAAAAGCAGGAGATATTGTGTTTGCCCGAGCGCCGGGTAAATTTTTAGAAAAAATACATCCGTCTATTAAAAATCCTTATATTCTTATCACTCATGGAGATGTAAACGATGCATTTAAAGATAGTTATGTACCATATCTTACTAGTAATAAAATAATTGCATGGTTTGGGATTCATCCTACTGTAACTGTACATCCTAAGTTTTTTCCTATTCCTCTTGGAGTTATAGCTCGCAGTCATTCATATGGAAAAAACCAAGAAGAAACACATAAATTTTTATCGTACTTGAAAGGAGTAAAAAAAGATAAGCTTGTATACATAAATTTTGTTGATCCTCATAGAAAAGATAGACAGCTCTGTAGAAAAATGTTTGCTGGTAAGCCATTTTGCTTAGTAGGTGACAGAAAACCGTGGCTTGATTATATGACTGAAATGGCACGATGCAAATTTACGCTTTCTCCTAAAGGTATTGGTATTGATTGCTATAGAACCTGGGAGGCTCTTTTAGTAGGATCTGTTCCTGTTGTGAAATCATCACAACTTAATACACTTTATAGAGATTTACCAATAGTAGTTATAGATAAATGGGAACAGCTGAACGAAGCGTTTCTTAACCAAAAATATAAAGAAATTACTTCAAAAAAATATAACATAGAAAAGCTTTATATAGAGTATTGGAATAACCAGATTCAGAGAGTACGTGAAAACTTTCTTAAATAAATAGTTATGAAAAACTAAGAGAGATGTTATATGAAGAGAATTTCACTAGTATGGATAGTTCTTACAAACAGTTTTCTTGCGCAGCTCATGCTTTTTGTGCCAGCTAAATGTGTCAATGGAAATAACGAATATAAAGCAGAGGTAGGACAGTTTTTGCGTAGTGTTCCTTCTTCTACTTTTATTATTCGTTGGGCATTTCGAGAGTGTGCTCAACATTACTTTGAACCTGATGGTAAGGCTACGACGCTGCAAGAAAAGCTTTGTCCTGTTCACTTCGATCCTTCTGCTGTGCAGCCAGGAGATATTATTTTTGCTCGAGTACCCGGATTGTTCTTTGAACATGCACATTCAAAGATAAAGAGTCCCTATATTCTTATTACGCATGGCGATGTTGATGATGCCTATAAAAACGAACATGCTCATTATTTAAACGATAAAAAGGTACTTGCGTGGTTTGGTATTCATCCAGGAACATACCATCATCCTAAATTTGTTCCTATCCCTATCGGAGTTATTGGCTTAAAAGCGTTTTATGACAAACGGGATGATATGGATGCTTATTTTGAGAAACTTCGTGCTGTTCCTAAAAATAATCTTCTTGCCATGAATTTTGCCGCGCATACGCATGCAGAACGTAAAACAGTTCAGTGCATATTTGAAGCGCAACCATTTTGTTGTAAATTTGATGAAACTCATCCTACTATGGATTACTTAGCTGAGATGGCTACTTGTAAGTTTACGTTGTCTCCTCGAGGAGCAGGAATTGATTGCTATAGAACATGGGAAGCACTTTTAGTAGGATCTATACCAATAGTACGATCATCACAGCTTAATATACTCTATAAAGATCTTCCTATTGTTGTTGTTAGTAATTGGAATCAGGTAACTCAAGAATTTCTTGAGCGTAAATACCAAGAGATTACGAGTAAGCAGTATTCAATGAAAAAGCTTTATTTTGAATATTGGCATGCTCGTATCAAAGCAGTTCAACAAAGCTTTTTAAAAAGCTTTAGAAAGACAAAAGAGAGACAAACACAGTATGATGACATTGATAGTGAATTTAAAGCTCAACTAGTAGAACTATCTGCACGTTGGGCTACAGATAAAGTTGTGCAATAGCTAAGATAAGTACACGAGTGTTCTAGGGGTTATTGCTTTTTTATGGGTATTTTCTATACTAAAAATACCGATTTACGTATTATTTTGTTACAAAGGATGTACTGTGGTTTTAGCTGGAGATTTACGTCGTGGTACCAAACTGCTGTATAAGGGGGAGCCCTATACAGTGCTTGAATACCAGCATGTAAAGCCTGGAAAAGGCGGTGCCTACATGCGCACAAAAATGAAAAATTTAATTAGCGGTCTTGTTCATGAAGAAACATTCAGAGCAGAAGAAAAATTAGAAACGCCAGATCTTGAATATAAAGAAATGCTTTATGTCTATGGACAAGATGGCATCTATAACTTCATTGAGCAAGAAACGTATGATCAAGTAGAGCTTACTGCTGAACAGCTTGCGGATGTTCTTGATTTTTTAAAGGAACAAACAGTCTATACTGTTTTATACTTTAATGATCGTCCTATAGCAGTAAATGCACCACTCTTTATGGAGCTTGAGGTAAAAGAGACGCCGCCTGGTGTACGTGGCGATACTGCACAAGGCGGAGGAACAAAGCCTGCAACGCTTGAATCAGGCTTAGTTATACAAGTTCCACTTTTTGTAAATGAAGGTGATGTTATTAAAGTAGATACCAGAGAAGCAAAATATATAGAACGTGTGAAAAAATAATATGTAGGTACGATATATGGACGATGAGATAAAGCAGAAAGAATGGAGAGGCATAGATGAGCGCGAGGATACTCTTTCAAGCGATTCCTTATCGCCCCGTGACCAACGGTCTTTAATATTTCATCTTTTATATGCTGCTGATTCATTTGATTATGATAGCTCTCTTGAGGCTATTGTAGACAATTTTACACGCGGTTTTGGTATTACTATCGATCGAAACAGTGCTCTTTATAGACAAGTAGCAGGAGTTGTTGAAGATCGCATTAAACTTGATGAGATGTACCGTCCTCTTCTTGATAATTGGCGGTTTGAACGATTAGGAACAGCAACTCGTCTTATTTTACGTAATGCTCTTTGGGAGATACTCTATACTCCAGCAGACCGCATCTTAATTATTAACGAAGCAGTAGAACTTGCTAAATGCTTTGCAGAAAAAGATGCCTATAAATTTGTCAACGGTATCTTAGATGAGTTTTTAAAGCGTAGACAAGAAACGATAATAGAATAAGGCGGCTTATGCCGCCTTTAGTCGAATGCCCAAATGTTTTGGGGCTGCTACGGCAGGAGATCGCCTCTCTTTTTTTGTTGCAGTATTTTGTTTTGAGATCCATAAAAGCAACTATATGTTTGATTTTCGACCAAAAATATCTAAAAATTACTTTGATTTTCAACCAAAAATTTGTAAAATTATATTTGATTTTCGACCAAAAATATCTTAGTTATCGTGAGGTATTGTACAAGGAGCTCTATTGAAGCGCATCATTGATTATTATCTAGGTACTTGGAAGAATGATAAAGATAGACTCCCTCTTCTTTTAAGAGGAGCGCGACAAGTAGGTAAAACGCATGCGGCTCGCACCTTAGGTAGTACATTTTCTGACTTTGTAGAAGTTAATCTAGAGCTTATGATAGAACTTCATGCTACCTTTAAAAAAGATCTACAACCAGAAAGAATTCTTCGAGAAATTTCAGTGTTTACAGGAAAATCTATTACCCCTGGTAAGACTCTTTTATTTTTGGATGAGATACAAGTTGTTCCTGAAGCTCTTCTTGCTTTACGTTATTTTTATGAAATGATACCGGAACTTCATGTTATTGCAGCAGGATCATTACTAGATTTTGCTATTGAAAAGGTTGGTATTCCTGTTGGTCGAGTTCAGTCACTTTATATGTATCCTCTATCATTTATAGAATTTCTTGCGGCGCTTGATGAAAACCTATTAATAGAAGAAATTCTTGCTCATGAACTAAATGAGGAAATGAGCGAGCTTATTCATAAGAAAGCCCTTACTCTTATAGGAGAATATCTTGCTTTAGGAGGTATGCCACAAGTAGTAAAGTGTTGGAAAGAAACAAAAGATATACTTCGATGTTCAAGAATTCATAATAGGCTTCTTGATGCTTATCGGCAAGACTTTGGTAAGTATGCAAGAAGATTGCAAATTAAATACGTAGAAATGCTTTTTGAACATATGCCACTTCAACTAGGTAAAAAGTTTAAGTATAGTCTTATAGAAGGGGATTATCGTAAACGTGAACTTGCGCCAGCTCTTGATCTGCTCGTTACAGCTGGAGTAAGTACTAAAATATTTTATTCTTCTGCTCAAGGAGTTCCGCTAGGAGCACAAATAGATCCGCAGGATTATAAGGTAATGTTTCTTGATGTTGGTCTTAGTCAAGCGGTGCTTGGATTAGACCTTGCTGGCTGGTTTTTACATCCAATTACAGAATTTGTAAATAAAGGTTCGCTTGTTGAGGCATTTGTCGGTCAAGAGCTTCTTGCTTATAGTGATCCTATGAGAAAAAAACATCTTTACTATTGGCATCGAAAAGAACGAGCAAGTCAGGCAGAAGTAGATTATCTTATCCAAGAAAGAGAGCTTGTTGTTCCTATTGAAGTAAAAAGTGGTTCTGGAAAGACGTTAAGAAGTATTCATTTGTTTCTTGAAACTCATCCCAACTCTTATTATGGAATACGGTTCTCTACGCATAATTATTCTAGTTTTGAAAAAATAGATTCTTATCCTCTCTATGCAGTGGCAAAAATAGCGAGCTTACAACAGCAAGATATAAGACAAGCGCTAGAAATGCTAGCGGAAAGAAAGGTGAGATAAATCTTTTTACTAGTGAAAGAGGGCGACTTTATGTCGCCCTCTTTTATAAATCTGGAAAAAAGAATTTAAGCTCTTTTTTGGCATTCTCAGGGCTATCTGATCCATGAGTTGCATTATTGCCAATAGAAGTGCCAAACATGTAGCGTATAGTAGCGGGAGCTGCCTTTTTAGGGTCTGTTGCTCCCATAACATCACGCCACTGCTGAATAGCATTCTCTTTTTCAAGCGCCATAATAATAACGGGACCTGAAATCATATATTCTACAAGTTCACCAAAGAATGGCCGTTCTCTATGAATGTCATAGAATTGTTCTGCTTGAGCTTTAGTAAGATGCACTTTTTGCATACGTACAATATGAAACTTATTAAGTTCGATTAGATTAATAATCATGCCGCTTACACGAGCATCGATTGCGTCAGGTTTAATTATTGCAAATGTTCTTTCAGCCATCATAACGTAATCCCTTTATTACTCGTTGCTTGTGTCTTCTTCTTTTTGGCGAGAGAGCTTTTCAAGCTCTAGTTGCAACTGAGATTTCTGTTTTGGTTGTGCAGGTATTTCAGATCGTTTCTCTTTTTTAGCAGGTGCTTTTTCTTTCTTAGCTTTCTTTTCACCTTCATCTTCAGTCTTTAAGCTTAAGCCAAGCTTATGCTCTTCTGGACTTACTTTGATGACCTTGAACGTAGCTACTTGGCCAACTTTGAGAAAATCTTCCACTTTCTCAACATTATCACCAGAAAGTTCAGAGATGTGAACGAGGCCTTCAATACCTGTTGGAAGTTTTACAAATGCACCAAAATTAGTGATTTTTGAAACTTCACCTTCAATGGTAGATCCTACTGGATATTTCTTTTCAATCTCTTCCCATGGATTAGGAGTCAATTGTTTAATACCAAGTGAAATCTTTTTATTTTGCTTATTAATGCCGATAATGACAGCTTCAACTTCGTCACCTTTTTTGTAACGATCTGCTGGATGTTCAATATGCTCAGTCCATGAGAAGTCTGAGATATGAACAAGGCCATCAATACCAGGAGCAAGTTGTACAAAGATACCAAATTCAGTAACATTACTTACTTTACCGGAGATCTTTTGCCCAATTTCGTACTGTTCACTAATTGCATCCCATGGGTTCTTCTCAAGCTGCTTGATACTAAGTGACATACGTCTATTTTCTTTATCTAAGGATACAACAAGCGCTTCGATAGTTTCACCTACCTTAAAGTGCTTATGAAGATCGTTAATACGATCGGTCCATGATATTTCAGAAATATGTACTAAGCCTTCAACGCCTGCTTGCACTTCTACAAAGAGACCATAATCGGTAATACTTGAGATAGTACCTTTTATGCGAGAGCCTATTTGTACTGAAGGATCTAGTTCTTCCCACGGATTGTGTGAAAGTTGCTTCATACCAAGTGAGATCTTTTCATTAACCTTATCGAATGAAAGGACTTTTACTGTAACAGTATCACCAATACGTACTAGTTCACTTGGGTGAGCAATACGACCCCAGGTCATATCAGTAATATGCAGGAGTCCGTCTACGCCACCAATATCGATGAATACACCGTAGTTAGTGATATTTTTAACGGTTCCTTGAATAACTGAACCTGGTTGTAAGGTTTCAAGAATCTTTTTACGAGTTTCAGCTCGTTGTTCATTGAGAAATTTACGGCGTGAAATAATAACATTACCACGCTTTGGATTAATCTTTATGATACTTGCCGTAATAGGTTGTCCTACAAACTGATCAAAGTCGGTAACTCGTTGAATATCTACTTGGGATCCTGGTAAGAACGCAGGAATACCAATATCAACGCTTAAGCCGCCCTTAACCTTATGAGTAACAATACCTTCTACTGGCTTGTTTTCCTCGTAGAGCTTCATGATAGAGTCCCATGCCTTCATAGCTTTCGCTTTTTCGTAAGACAAGATGACATTACCATCACTATTTTCAAGCTCATCGAGCATAACTTCAATTTCTGATCCTGGAGCTAATCGTTTAAGCTCATGTTCAGAAAACTCGTATGCAGCAATTAAGCCATCGGATTTATAGTCAATATCTACGAGAACACCTTCTGCGCTTGCCTTAATTACGGTGCCCTTAATGATACTGCCTGGCTTAAATCTGTCGAGTGTACCTTCATACAGCGCAGAGAGCTCTCCTTTTTGTTGTTCATTCAGCTGAAATGATTCATCATCAAATCGTAGTTCCGCTCGGCGGAACTGCTGAGGTTTTAACAGTTCTTTTGACATTCAATGTACTCCTATAAACGAGTGACCGTATCCGCCAGACTGAAAGGCGGGGCCACCTTAAAAAGAAGGGGGTATAATGGTTAAACATATACAACAACTAAACCTAACATGTGTTAGTATAGCATACTTTTGTATGTTTGACAACTTTGATCTATTCGATTAAATCGCTATAAGAATAGGGGGCCGCTTATGGTTGTGCGGCCTCTTGTATCTTTTGTTGTAGTACTGTTTTAAGTGCTTCTATACGATCGTTTGTACGTGGATATGACCACCAGTAGTGTACAACAGGCAAGTGAGAGATAAAAGATTCTAAGCGATTAGAAATGTTAGTAAGTCTGCCTGGAGTGTACTTTTTAAGGTAATTGAGAATATAATAAGGAAAGAAATGTCCAAATGGTATCCCCTTAAACTGTAACGTGTGGCTATGCTTATCTTGTCTGAGTAACCGTTCATACTCTGCTTCAAATACTTGTTGATCCGGTTCAGCTTTTGCCCATACGCGATAGGGGTCCATATGACTTGTTCTTTCGGCTCGTTCTTGAGCATCATCCATCATTCTTTGTGTTGCTTGTTCTGCAAGCGAGCTTGTTTTATATGAATTAAAAGCATATCCCGGAATATCAAAAAGAGGAATAAGAGAGGAGATACTGCTTAAGAACGTTTTATTACTTCTGAAAGTAGAAAGCTCTTTAAGAAGGTTTATTCCTCCTTGAGCACAGTCAAGTTTCTCTGCTGCTTCTCTATCTGCTTCATATTCCATATCACGAGAAAAGAACTGTACTACAAGATGAGCAAGATGTGAGCGGGCTTTATCTGAAAGCCACCCTGATAGTTGTCGAGATCCTTCTGAGGTATTACAAGTATTATACCAACGTCGAGTTCCAGGAAAACCAGGAGATGGCTGTCCTGATGAATAAGATTCTACTAATGCATTTGCTAGCAGTGGTAGTATGTATTTATAAAGAGTATATTCGACAGGCTTGTTAAGATGTACAAGAGTACGCCCGAGAGCGAATCTTTTTTGATCTTCAGGAAGTCTTTTAAACCAGTCTTCATTAAGTAAAATGGTATTTAGTCCAGGCAATGCGATAATATTTTGGTTTCCAAAAAAGGACTGCGCTACAGAATTCATGTGCTTAACTTGCACTGGTGTAGTACCCAACTGCAACTTTTGGCAGAGTGATTGTACATACTCTTGCGTTGTTGATGAAACATTTCTGTAACTTGCAAAGGGAAAGCTCATGAAAGTTCCTATACCATTTTGGACTTTTTCAACAAATGACATAGAAAAGAGAGCGTGGACGCTAAAAATAAGAAAAGCATACGTTAAAAAGATACATTTATTCATAAAAACTCTTTCCATTTTAGAGGCTAAGGGGGCATATGCCCCCTGTTATTATGCAGACTTTGTTTGTTCTTTTTCTAAAACACGCTCAAGAGCTTTAAGTGCTTTTATACGATCAATTGGCCGAGGATATGACCAGAAATAGCGCACAAGCGGTAAACTAAGCAAAAAGCTTTCAAGACGTGTTGAGATATTATTAAACCTGCCTGGAATAGCATCTCGTAAGGTTACTGGTAATTTAAAGAGATAGAGCTGTCCTAAAGGAAGCCTACCTAATTTTACAGTGAGTCTTTCATGATCTTCTTCAAGCGCTGTATTTATTATTTCTTGGCGGCCCAACTTTGTAGGCTCTCCTTCAATATCTGCATTGTTTAAAGCTCTGTTAGCGACATTTTTATTATGTATAGCTTGACCTATACCAGTAGGTATATCTAAAAGGGGCATTGTTGAGCCGGTGGCTATATGTAAAAGAGGGATTGTTGAGCAAAGAGCACCTAAAGGATCTTGACTTGGAAATTTATCTGTACGCTTTAACAGATCTACGGCTCCATCAATACAATTAAGTTTGAGTGCTGCTTCTTTATCTGCTTCATATTCAAGACGTCGAGAAAAGTATTGATTCGTAAGGCTTGCTAAGAGATTAAGAGCTGTGCGGAGTGCCCATCGATTAACCTTACTATCAAAGTAAGTACGTTCTTCATCATCCATGTCAGCTTTTTCTTCTGCTGAAGCGACCCTAGATAGTGCAAATGGTGCATTAAGTTCAATAAAAGATTTTGTGAGTAAAGGTAATGCATACTTATAAAGAGCATATTCTAATGGTTTATTCATATGAACGAGTGAACGGCCGATAAGAAATCTCTTTTGCTCTTCAGGAAGTTTTTTAAACCAGTCTTCGTTTACTAAAACAGTATTGAGTCCAGGTAATGCGAGAGCATTTTGGCTTCCAAAAAGATATTGAGCAAATCGATTCATCTTTTTGACTTGTACTGCTTTTTGATCTGGATTAAGCTGTTTTGTAATATCATTTACATAATCCGTTGTTTCTTGTGAAGCAGTGTTATGTCCTAGGGGGAAAGAAAGCGCAGTACCAAGTATTTTTTGTGCACTTTCTAACAGTCCATCAGTACGAATTGTGCTACTTGTAAATACTATAAAAGTACCTAAAAGGCACAATCTCTTTTTAGAGTGTGCTTTATTCATTTTTGTTCCTTTATATCTGGTTTTTACCCTTAAAATTCTTATGAGCATTTCATCTTGTGCATCTTTCATCATACACTATTATGCATGAAAAAAAAGTGGTAATAAAAGAGTTTTTCTTGCACTTTTTAACCTATTGTTTATACTTATTTTCACTTTCTAGGGTTTTTTAAGGGTTCTTTATCTATATGTCTTCCCCTTTCTTTAAAAGACCTTGTATAAAGAAAGCTATAACTTCAGCCAGTGGACACATGAGTGGTCTATTTAAGAATACTACAAAAGCGAGCGTTCTTATGCAAAGAATGTATGTTCTTTAATACAATTATATTACTTGCTGAAGTGTTTCAGTCAGCATACGCTATACCGAAGGGGAAACATAACGACAACTATGATAAAAACATTTAAAGATCTTCCTTTGTCAACGTGTGTTCAAACTGCTCTTGAAACATTAGGATTTCAAGAGCCTACAGAAATTCAAAGCAAAGCTATTCCTTTATTACTTGGCTGTGAAAAAATTGATTTTCATGGCCAAGCACAAACAGGTACGGGAAAAACTCTTGCATTTGGTATTCCTTTACTCCATCGTATTGATGTTTCTCGTAAAATGCCTCAAGCCCTTATTGTTGCTCCAACACGAGAACTTGCTGTGCAAATACGAGAAAGTCTTGTTAAAATTGCGTCCTCTATGAAAGTTTCTATAGAAGTGCTTTTTGGAGGTGTTTCAATCGAAGATCAGATAGCAGCTTTAAAAAGAGGGACACACATCGTTGTAGGTACTCCAGGTAGATTGCGAGATCATCTTTTACGTAAAACTCTTGTGATGAATTCTGTAAAGACTATGATATTGGATGAAGCTGATATTATGCTTGATATGGGATTTAAAGAAGAGATAGATGAAATATTACAGTATGTACCACGTAATCGAGAGATATGGCTTTTTTCTGCTACAGTAAAAGCAGGTATTAGCGATATAATGCGCACTCATATGACAAAGCCTGTATCAGTTCGTGTAAGCAAAGAAGAGATAGTAGGGCAGACAACAAAACAGTACTTTTGTTTAGTTCCTGCTCGAGCACGTATATATGTTCTTAAACGTATTATAGAAAGTATTCCAGATTTTTATGGTTTTGTGTTTTGTCAAACAAAGATTCTTACTGCAGAAGTTGCAGAGCATCTTGTAAAACGAGGATACTCTGTAGGCACATTACATGGTGATATGAGCCAAGTACAACGAAACCTTATTGTAAAGAAGTTTAAGAATAAAGAGATTTCGCTTGTCGTAGCAACCGATGTTGCTGCTCGTGGTATTGATATTCCTGATTTAACGCATGTTATCAATTTTTCTTTACCTGATGATCATGAAAGCTATATTCATCGTATTGGCAGAACAGGAAGAGCAGGTAAAGAAGGAACTGCTATAACGCTTATATCTAAAAGTGAGCTTTCTTTGCTTTCTGTAGTACAGAAAAAGTTTTCTATTACTCTTGAACCTTTTAATATTCCTACACGTGAAAGCATTATTGAAGCTCGACTGAAAGAAGCAGAATGTTATACATCACATATTATTAGTGAGCCAAAGAAAGATTTTGATGCACGGGTGCTTTCACTAGTACAGTCGTTTTCGCAAGAGCAGGTGAAAGTTCTTGCTGCTTCTCTTGTTCAAGAAAAATTTCTTGGGCATATAGAGGCAGATGAATATCAGTTTATTCCTTCTAGCAAAGTTGTTCTTCCCGATCAGCTACAAGAAGTATTTATTAACATTGGATCAGATGACGGCGTTAATAAAACTGATGTTGTTGAGTACTTTATTAAAACAGGATGCGTTCAACAAGATCAAATTCATAAAGTTCGAGTTATCAAGCGCAGAACTTTTATTATGGTTCCTCGTGACTGCATTACATCTTTAAAAAGTGCTATTCATGGAAAGTTTTTAAAGGGAAGAAGAACCTATATCTCTTTGGCTCCGCAGCAATCAGAAAATCAGTGGTAAGAGCACGTAAATATGTGCCCTCTCTTACTCAACGAGGTTCTTAAGTGAGAATTTTTGTGGGACAATAACTTTATAAAGCAGTGTCAGAGTAATAACTTCTGTAACAGCTGCTACCGCATTAAGATAGAAAAGTCCGACAAGAGTAAGTGCGTGCAATTTTGTTGATTGCAAAAAACTGAACGTAAATGTCTGTTGATTTTGATATATATAATAAAAGAGAAACGTCAGGAATATAAAGAGACTTTCAGTAACTGTTTCGAT
Source organism: uncultured bacterium (assembly GCA_963848965.1). Lineage (GTDB taxonomy): Bacteria > Babelota > Babeliae > Babelales > Babelaceae > CAWKFG01. The sequence goes on along the minus strand of CAWKFG010000002.1, from coordinate 11,652 downwards.
GCCTATAATATTAGCAAATCGCTGTTTAAAGAAGAGGAAGGTATTTTTAATAATCATAATCATAGAAGATTGTTGAAACATTATAAGAGGTATCACTAAAGCGGTGCTGAGTGACCATACAAACTCGAGAAAATCACCTATAATTCCTAAAAGCGATGTCAAAAAAAGAATGACAAGTTCAAGAGATACCCAGATACCTATCTTCTTCCACTGACTGAGGCTATAGATAATACTCTGCAAAGAGCTTTCTTTTTTTAAGTAGAAGGTATAGTAACTTACTGCGCCCAGTATCGTAAATGACAGAAACAGCTCAATAAAAAAGAATAAGACTTTAAAGCCTATATCACCTATGTCATATAATGATCGAAAATGGTGTGGCCTTGAAAAAAGAATCGTAAAAAAGCTTTGTCCCATAAGTGACTCAGTTACTGCATAGGAGATAGAAAACTGTGGATCTATAAGGCTTGTAAGCTCAATACGCGAAAATTGTACAAGAGCAAGAAGTGCACAAAATAAAAAATAGCGATGATGATCAAAAACAATGGTTGAAAGACTTTGTTTAAATAAGCGAAAGCCTATTCTAATGCGTTTAAAAAATCGTAAGGGTCTGCCGACACGTAAAAACAGAAATCGCATGCCCTCTCCTTACTAAGAGTACTAAAATAGAAAGCTACATAAGAAAGATCTTATAGTTCTTAAGCTCTAAATTCTATGGTTAACTTATTTTTGAAGAGGTGTCTTCAGATAAAGGGCCCTTAGTGCTTTATTATTGGAGGCTAATTTACAAAAAATTCAAGTCCCATTGAAATTCCAACTAAATGCATTACAATGGAAGAAAGTCGTGACTTTTCTCTATTTTATTACAGTTTGGTCGCCATACAAAGAGTACAAAAAAATAGAATTTTAAAAGATCTTGAAAAAAAGATAGTTCTTTTGATTGGCCAAGGCAAGCTGGTAAAACTTGGCTTGCTAAAAATATTGCTCAGGAATTTAGCAATAGTAGTTACCTTAATTATGATCAAATATTAGGTCGTGAGAGCATGTTTGCACAATCATGGCTTCCAACGACTGATCTTCTTGTCCTAGATGAACTGCACAAAATGAAAAATTAGAAAAACTACCTTTGTTTCTTAAGGATGTGAAATATGCGTACTTTCCATAAACAAATTCCAAATCCAAGCTCAAAGTTCCTAAACATGTATAACTGGCCACGCCAACCTTCGCTAAAGCTTCGGTTGGCAGGCCATTTCTTTAAAGGATTGATTTAAAATAAAGGGTGATATTGATAGCCTAAGCGAAGGTTTTCTGCCGAAGCTCTAAAGAGCGAAGGAGGACCGTCCCTGAAATATCAAGCAACTAAGAGGTATTATGTATTACGTATACCTTATCAAATCAATAAATAATCCAGATCAAACATATATAGGCTACACAGATAATATTAACGAGCAACTGCAAACGCATAATTCTGGTGGTTCGGTACATACTTCATCATTCAGGCCTTGGGAACTAATAACGTGTATTGCTTTTAAAGAGAGAGCTACTGCAATTAGCTTTGAAAAATATTTAAAGTCTGGTTCAGGTAGGGCGTTTGCAAAGAAACGATTATGGTAATTTTTGCTGGGGATGCGTTATATTCAAAGGATAAGGAAAAACTGCAGACGCTGTCTGCAGAATTTGTCTTCAATAAAAAAATCTCTAGAACATCAAATGCCGCTGGTAGTTTGTAGAACATGAATATTGCTAAATTTGCCTCATACTATAGTAGAGCATTGAGAGTTACTTTTTAGCTTGCGTGTTACCATCAGCAGACATTATCTTTGCCAAAGTCCTTATGGTAGGATTTTTATACCTTAAGCTATGGTAGAGTGTGGAACGAGAAAGATTTGCTTGCTGTGCAGCTTTGACTCTATTTAAAGTACCTAAATAGATAGCAATCACTTCCATAACACCTTCAGGGTCATTGTTCATCAAGCATTCCACTATGGCTTTGCCAATTAGATCGCCTTGTAATATTTCTTTCGTAGGGCTATAAGGTTTTACGCCTGTATTGGATTTAAGTTTAACGCTCTGTATGTTTTCTGAAGATTTTTTCTGCTTTGGTGATGTCTTTGCTTTGGCCATTTTTATTGCCCCCAAGTAAAAGTAATATTCCTAAGTCAGCTAAATATGCATAATAAAGCCTTCGACCATTTTTCCATCTTAGCTCCCAAATATACTCAGCAACATCTTTATGGTCACCAAAATAACCGTCAGTTTCTATTTTTGACAGACGCTCTGCAATTTGGGCTTTTTCTTTTTTAATTTGATCGCTTAACCGACTCGTATTCTAGCGTTTTATGTAACTCATAATACTTTTTTTAAAGAGCTAATAAAATACGGAGCTTTTGCTCAATTTCTTGCATAGTTCTAGGTTGTAAACGCCCAAGGCTTTTACCAAGGAACCTATCAACTGAAACTACTCTTATTTGATAGCCTATAGCGTAAGATAGTACTTTTAAACCACCTTCAGGTGGTTCAATTTTTACCAACCAAGATAAAGGCTTATATTTTGATGTTAAGGGCATTATTGCAGCTAACCCGTGCTTGCCTTTATTAAATAAATCTGCAGAAATAACGACACACGGTCTTTTTTTTGCCTGCTCATGGCCTACTGTAGGATCTAAATCTACAAGCCACACATCTCCCCGTACTATTATTTTATCATTCATAGGGTTCTAACCCATCATTTAATGTGGCATCCCATAATTCACGCTCTTTTAATTCTTCTTCCCATAGTTGAGGGTCAGCCATTAAGATTTCGAATTCTTCATTTGTTTTTTTTAAGAATTCTTCTCTATATAATTTATTAAGAGCTTTTTCAATAATGGATTGTTTAGACTTACCTGTTAGATTTGATATGTTTTCAAGGTTTTCAGCTGCATTGTGGGATAATCTTACCATTTTTGACATAAAAGCCTCTCTTATTTGGATTTTGTATACAAATAAGTATACATATTTTGTTACATTCTTACAAGAAAATTTAAGGTTTTTTTAACCTTTTTCACTGATATCTCTTTTCTGTTAAACTTTTAAAAATATCTTGATTAAGCTGCTTGAAATCAGAAGGAATCGTAAAGCTTATGCTATCGTTTATTTTATTGCTTATGAGCTCTATTTCTTTACTAGCAAACGATTTGCCTACAGAATTTAACATACAGCGTGCTGACGGTTCTAGTTTAACCTATTATTTTAAAAGACCATCTAGCGATGAGTGTTTCCCTATAATAGCAATGCTACAAGGTTCTGAAGCGGCAAGCTGCTTTCAGTATTACGATTGGTTTTTAGGTAAAGAGTTATTTATCGATAAACTGAAAGCTGGATTTTTGTTAGTAGAGAAACCTGGAATCCATAGTTTAAATAATATAAACATAGATGAATACTATGCATGTAACACACTTACACAGCGCATACAAGATTATAAATTAGTTATTGAACAATTAAGAAAGGTTGAATCTTACTGGGATCGGCGTATTATTTTTATAGGTTTTTCTGAAGGAGGAATGCTTGCTAGCCTTTTAGGTGCTCTTATTCCAGAATCGCAAGCGATAGTAATACTATCAGGAGGTTGTGGGATGACTTTAAAAGATGAAATGTTAACCCTTATAGGCAAAGAATCATCGCTAAGTAAGTATTCGAACCGTCTTTATTTTCATGCTATTATGCTTCTTGCCTACTGTTTTCCAAAAAGCACATTAACTGCTTATGGTAGTACTAACACGCTTAAATGGTGGGCAGATATTGCAGAAGTCATGCCTTGGAAATACCTAGAAAGAGTGAATCTTCCTATCTTTCTAGCTCACGGAACAAGAGATGTTAATTGTCCAGTTGAAAGTGCTGATAAATTGCAACAATATTTTGAAAACAAAGGTAAAACTAACTTAACATATCGGCGTTATACAGGATATGATCATAACTTTAATGATCAACAAAACAAAAATCATATAGATAATATTCTGGCTGAAATTGCTCAATGGCTTCAAGAAAGGAACTTTCTATAAAACAGTAATAACTATAGATAGGGCATTATTAGATATGGAAATACGCTCAAAACTACCTATCCCTTGGCTGTTAAATAATCATTCTTTGTTTTAGTTAAAATGAAAATTAGAAAGCTGTATTATATCTGTTATGGTAGTACTCGTTTATTTATAAGAAAATACAAATCGAGCTTCAATACTATTGAGGTCGGCTTTACACTCAACTTGCTTTTCTAAATATATTAACAAAGTGACGTTACGTCTTATCAACCTATCGTTCCATTACTTGGGATACTACAAATAGTCTATACTAGTTTTGTTAATAGGTACGTTTGCAAAGAGTTTTCCTTTAGGACCATTTGATTAAAATTATAAATTATTTATTATCAAGATATGAAGAATACATTAAATACTATGAAAAAAATAGCATTGGTACACGTTTTTATATTTAACGTAGTGCTTAATGCTATATGTCAAAACAATGTCATATTACATATCTACAGTATTCCTGGGCAAAATGGGCTAGGAGGAAATCCTGATTATATCAAGGGCCTTCTGGGGGATAATCAGGCTACAATTACCCCAGTATCAACACCAGAAAATTACCCTGATTTAGGCCAACGGAAATGTATTAATTTTCTTAGAGAGGCTTGTTTAATGAACAAGGACAAAAAGTTTATTATTCATGCAACGTCTCAAGGAACAGCAACAGCATTAAATTACCTTGTTGAAGATCAAGGGAGACAGATACAAGCCCTCATTCTAGAATCAGCTTTAGTAAGTGGAAATAGTGCAATATATCACACTGTAAGCGGTCCTTTAATGAACTTAAAAAAAGTAACAAAATTGCCATTTGCATACTATTGGTTGCCTTATTGTGCTAAGATAGTCTTTCCCTGGTACAGCCCAGGTGGTATACAACCTATTTTTTCAATTGATTCTATTCCTACTACTGTTCCTGTCATTATTATTCATTCAAAGCAGGATTATCAGTTATCATATAACGACGCTTGTGCACTCTATTATAGACTAAGAGCGTGTGGCAATGATAATGTTTATTTAATTAGAGCCTATCCGTAAATTCATAATTTGTTAAAAATAATGATAGCTACGGCAAAATAAACCATAGCCATATAGTTTAAAGCGTATTTTTCATAACGAACAAACAAGCGCCTAAACCGATTGAGCCATGAATGCGTAGGTTCAATGAACCAGCGTTGATAACCTTCTGGTACACCATAAACTTTATTTTTAGCTTTTCTTTTATTTTTCATTATTTTAGGTACATAGCTGTAATGCAGCAAGTAGGCTCTTATTTGCGCTGAATCATAAGCTGCATCTAAACTTATAATTTTGCTATAAGGCATGGATATATGCTTAGGAATGGATAATAAGGTATCCAAAAATAGCTGAGAATCGTGCTGATTAGCGCTACCTAACGCACAACCGATAACTATACCGTTTTTATCAGTTAATATGCTTCGTTTTGTTCCTAATTTTCTCCTATCTACTGGGCTCTTGCCTGTTTTCTCTGAACCCAAGGGCGCTTTAATATAAACACAATCAGCAGCTTGAGTTTCTAGACTAAGTCCGTGAATTTTATCATATTGGTCAAGTTCAGCATACCATAAATATTTAAAGAACTCGACAGACCTTAATTTTTGAAACAGTTTATGGACAGCAGAGTACGATCCAAAGCATCTAGGCAATGCATTCCATTGTATACCTGTCCTTAACAGATAATAGATACCATTTATTGCTCTTTTCATATCCATTGAGGGTCTTCCCCGCTTTGATTTTTCGCTTATTTTTGGTATTATTTTTTCTATATCTTTCCATAAATTTGGAGTTATAAGAAACTTCTTGTTTATGCATACTTCATAACAATTTTTTGTATGACACATGTGTAAATCTCCTTCTTGATCGTTGATCGCGATTCTTTAGAAGGAGATTTTATTATATTTTCAACCTTTTTTCCATTTTAGAGATAGGCTCTTAGTAAAAATGGCAGTATTCACATAAATACGATGAAAAGTCTTGAAGAAAAAAGTGTTATTCAAGCTATTCTTAAAAGATATGATTTGATAGATGGCATAGTACCATCTATTGACTTAAATTTATACCAACCAGACCACGAGCAATTTAAAAGATTATATGAAGATCTTATTAAAAAAGAAAAGAAGCATAAGTATTTGAAATATGGTATATACTGCGGTATTGTGGCTATTTTGCTAGGTATAACTCTTAAATATAAGAATTCTCTCTACGATCTTATAAGGCCATTATTGGGTCTTAGAAAATTGTGGTAAACTTATCTAAACTCATTTCAAATCTCACCTGCTTATCCCTAAACATATCAACTAAGTAACGCCAATCTTCGCTAAAGCTACGGTTGGCAGGCCATTTTCTGTAAAGGATTGGTTTAAGATAGGGAATGGTATTGATAACCCAAGCGAAGGTTGTCCACCGAAGTCATAAGGCGAAGGAGGACTGTCCCTAGAGTATCAATCAATTATGTATTACGTATACCTTATCAAATCAATAAATAATCCAGATCAAACATACATAGGCTACACAGATAATATTAATGAGCGATTGCAAACGCACAATTCTGGTGGTTCAGTGCATACTTCATCATTCAGGCCTTGGGAATTGATAACTTGTATTGCTTTTAAAGAAAGAGCTACTGCAATTAGCTTTGAAAAATATTTAAAGTCTGGCTCAGGTAGAGCATTTGCAAAGAAACGATTATGGTAATTTTTGCTGGGGATGCATTACATCTAAAGGATAAGGAAAAACTGCCACCGGTGGTGGCAGAAATTATTAAAATGTACTATAACTATTTGAATGCCAAGGGAAAAACTGCAGACGCTGTCTGCAGAATTTGACCTCAATAAAAATCCCTAGAACATTAAATGCTACAGGTAGTTTGTAGAGCATGAATATTGCTAAATCTGTCTCATCCATCCTATAATAGAGCATTGGGAGTTACTTTTTAGTTTGCATGTTACCGTCAGCAGACATTATCTTTGCCAAAGTCCTTATAGTAGGATTTTTGTCTACAGGATTGAGCTAGCTTTTCAGATCACGATAAAAATTTTCATGGGAACCTAGCGCTAGTAAATGTAATTGATCATTATTGCTATCATATTCATAAGCTAGTAATGTTAATTGCTTAACCATTTTAAACTTATAAACGTTAACACCGCTTAAATCTCCCTTTTTAGGTGTACCTATAAAAGGATTGTCGATAACCTTTCTAATGGCTTCATCTAAATCGTTCTTTTGGTTTGTGTGTAGTTTTTTGACCTGGTTAGCAAAAGTTCTTGTTTGTAAGATCTCCATTACTTTCCTTTAAAGGCAAGTTAGCTAATCTTGTTTTTTCTTACCCAGAACATATGGTGTTAGCTTGTTAGCTTGAATTTCTTGCTGGGCTATAAGGATATCTTTAATGAATTGATAGGTTAAATCTGGATTTTCTTCAGCGATTTTTCCTATTTTTGCCCAATGTTCAATTTGCCCAGCGACTGAGCGGTTAAGTGCTTTAGATATAATTTTTGCTTCAGTAATAATAGTTTCAGATAGTTTTACTGATGACATGGTAGATCCTTTAATTAAGAGATAACTTATATCTACTATACTCCATTTAGTTGTATTTTGCAACTAAATGTAACTTTTTGCTGAACTTTGCTTTTGTTAAAACTGCCGCCTTAGTATTATAAAACGCATTATAGATGAATCTAGTATTTAATTGCTTTTTTAAGTAACGTGAATGCTATTATGTCCAGATTTTGACTACGAAGCGTTTAGTAGATATTTTTCTTCAAGAGTGGAAAAATAATTCTATACGATCCTTTATATAAGGAACTGAGCATGGAAAAAAACACAGAAGTACTAGGGGGCTAAATCACTTCTGTGTTAAATTCCGAGTTGTTTAAGAGTAGCGTATAGCGATGGTAGACCTAATCTTCAACTTCGAACTATTTTGACTTCTAAGTACTTCCAAGTTAATCTCTAAGTAAATTCGTCATTTCTTGAAAGAAAGTATGAAATTAGAAGATATCTTATACTCAAAATGAAGGTAAAACTCTAGAGTTTAAAAAAAATGAAAAGTCTTCTTAAAGACTTGAATGATGCAAAATGCTTAAAATAACTTTGCTTATAAGCCTTACGATGGTAAACTTCTCTATTTACACAATGGAAAAGGAACAAAACAACTCAAAAAGTAGCGATGAAATGCTTTTAGGTCCATCTGAGATTCTTACTGCAGCTTTTTGCGAAATCTTGAGCTATGCTACAGCTCCAACGGAAGTTGGTAATACAGACGGTTCTACCCCTAGCAATTCCTTAAGAGAAGATCTATATCTTTTTACCGGGCCATCTTTACATAGTATGACACTAGACTTAAACAAATTCTCTTTTGGTGAAGGTTCCCGTAATGCTGTATTGCTCTTATCTTCTTCGCCGTTATCACAAGAGCAACAAGCCCATAAAGAAAGAACTCAAAAAGAGAAGGGTTTAAAATGACACTATTATGTGCAGTTGCTATTTCGGTTCTCTGCATTTATATCGTTGCTATGGATTGGATTTACATTCCCGGCTGGAATGAGAATATCACTCATGATTCTATAAAGTCACGATTAATAAGCAGCCTCTGGCATGGAAGCATGGGGGTATTATTTACCGCCTCAGCTTTTGGCGATTCGCTGGTTAATGGTTTGCGGTGCGATTTGGTTTAGTATTCTCTTATTGCTAGAAATCAATAATTGGTGGGTTCCTTACCTATTTGGAATCTTTAAGAATGAGGTTAGTAAAGGACTATTTCAAGAACATTACGCAAAAAATTATAGCTTTTTGCCGCCCATCAAAGATCATGTTGTAATACCCGACGCTCAACATGTAGTTATGGAGACTATGACATTGGCGGTTATCATTCTTTCTTGGACAACTGTTTTCTCAAAATAACGAAAATGATTTGCAGACCCAGTAGAACACAATCTCATAAAAGTACTAAGCTCTTTGGCCTAAAATGTATCCCATGATGTTACAGTGTGATTAATTAACGAAGTCACATCGCTCATTAGAAAAGGTCTTTTCTGTTCATTGTTTGTATAAAGCAGTTGCAAAAGGTTAAGCAAATCCATGAGCTTTGCACTTTTTTTCCACGATGCCGGTAGCACAGTTTCAGTAGATTGAATACCTTCAATGAATTTAACTTCGTAAGAGTCGGGGCATTTGTGACTATAACGAATAAAAGTTCCTATATCAGAAGAATATGTACCGGCATGTGCGAATTCCCAATCAAGTACACCTGCAACCTTCCATTGACCACCTTGAAGGTTAACGATAATATTTGAAGGATCAAAATCCCCATGGGTTAGATTTACCTCAGCTTTATTAGGTATTAATGAAAGATTTTGGTCTATAAGCTTTTTTATCGATTGCGTCAATTCTAACCCTAAAGAGCTTTTGATACCTTTATCTTCAAGAAATTTCATAACTAGCGGTAAATAGCTCTCTTCGTCACTAAATGGTTGAATTTTTAGATCTGTTTTAAAAAAACCGCCTCGCTTAAACTTAATTTGCCTTAAAATAGCTATTATTATACCGGCTTCATAAGCAGTTTGAGAAATTGCTAGCTTAGTATTTGAAATAATCGCTTCTCTCATAAGCATACCATCGATCCATTCGATTATAGCTACTGGATAGTTTATTAATTTAAAACTGTCATCGATATAAAGCATTTTAGGAACTGGAATTCTACCCTGTAAGAGTGTATAAAGATTTCTTTCTCTTTGTAGCGCATCTCGATCTCGAACATAAATTCTTAGAAGTAACATCATACCAGAGGTTAAGGTTACCTTATAGTTCGTGTTACCACATCCGTTAGACAAAAGCGATATTTCTTTTATAGTCTCTTTTGTATAGGGTAAAATCACAGTAGAAAGCAAGCGAAGAGGAAACTTTGTATAAGCATGTGATCGTTCCCAATTAATCTTTAATATAGAGTTATTCACAGTAAGTCCTCATCTGTTAAAAATGTTTGCTCTATCCTCTAGAAGTAATTACTAGTTTTCTCTTGTAAAATCCAGAGTTGGATTTTACATTAAATATCTACGACCCTTCGGCTGATATTGCTAATATTACCGCAGTATTTACTTATTATCGTGTGTAATTCTTGTAAGGACCTAAAATAGAAGACTAAAGTCAAAAGTGTGCTACTTCGAAGTTGCGCTGCGAAATCGCACATACTCTCTATTGTTTTCTTATGGTTCTTGATTATGATGCTGTATTGCTTTTATTTTGTTTAAGTTCTTCTGCTTTGTTACGAATAAGTTCAGTAGTTTCGAAGCAACAGTATTCTAGTAATGTAGGATCCTCCCATAGGCATCTACCTTGTGCGTCCTTAATGTTCGGATGGGCCCCATATTTAAGAAGAAGCTCAACTATGGAACAATCATGCCATATCATTTTGGCCCATAATTATAAGTAATTTACCAGTAAAGTTTTCTAATGTTTGTAGTACATCTGTATTACGCCAACTCTCGTAAGTACGTATAATTTGGGTAAAGCCTTGATCAAACTGAGCATCATAAGCATTTCTATCATAAAGAGCAGGACAGAATAGGATAAGAGTATCAACAGGATATATTTCTAATATTTTGATAGCGATGTAGCCTCCCATACTAGCGCCACATAAGGTAAGGGGCTTGTTGATAGCATAGGATTTAATTGCCATTTGAGCTTCTTCAACACGTTTTTTTAAACTACTTTTTTTAAGTTCTCCTGAGCTACTTCCATGGCCACTAAAATCAAAAGTAAGAATGTTTTTGCCTTGCTCTATAACTGATTGAGCTACATTGCATATAAGTTCTTTTTTGCCTACACCTGCACCATGAAAGAAAACAAAGCTTGTAAGGTTTTCTTGATTGCCGTTATGAAGAATGAGACCAGCAAGGGTTTCTTGACCAGCTTTGAAGGTTATAGGTCTTTTAATCACACAGTATCCTTACTTTCTAAAATGCAAAGGTCTAGTTGCTCATTTTTGATTACTTCTTCAATGTGTTTTGCGACGGTGCCTTTGATATCACTTGTATGAAAGATAGATAAATAGATAAGCTTTTTGTTTTCTTTAGGCTGAAAGACAACATGGAGAGAATTTGGAGATTTATACGTATCTACATGAGATTCAAAAGATGGCAAATAAGAACCAAATTCCGGGCAGTTAATGGTCACAACGTCGCAAACGCGAATCATGGACTCGACGTTCGGGTGGTAGGTGACGCCGACTCCTTTTCGACGGATTCCGGTAAGCGATGGCGGTCGGTGTAATGCAGTTTCATGTCGAAGGGCTTGAGGCGGCGCAGCACTGCGCTGCCTATGCGCCCGGCGGCGACCGTTCCGACTACCATTCCTTCCACATCGTAGGATCGCGCAACGCAGTCGGCGATGTTCCAGCCCTTGTTCACCCACTGGTAGGAAGGAATGTAGTTGCGCACCAATGCCAGGATCATCATCACCACGTGCTCGGATACGCTGATGCTGTTGCAGTAGGTGACTTCTGGCGACCGTCACGCCCCGCTCCATCGCCGCCTGCAGATCGGTATGGTCGGAGCCGATGCCGGCGGTGATGATG
>CAWKFG010000001.1:0-643180 GCA_963848965.1 uncultured bacterium | reverse complement strand
CCGCATATAGTTCGGGAGCTTGATTAGTTCATGACTTTCATAATTGTATAAGCTCAGTATAGCATTTGAGAAATTTTGGTGCTATACTAAAAGTGGGTAAAGGCTTTTCATAGCCAACTGGTCCTTCTTGACCGGCAGAGCACGAGCTGCGTCGGTTTTCTTATAAAAAGGAGTTGGTAATGTTTCGCTTAAATGAGAAAGTAGTATACCCAGGTCATGGGGTTGCTCGAGTTAATAATCTTATAACAAAGATTGTAGCTGGGCAAGAGGCGATGTTTTACGAGCTTGCGTTTTTAAGTAAAGATATGACAGTTTTGGTCCCTACAAATAATGCTGAAGCGGTAGGAATACGACCATTAAGTTCAAGTGATCATATAAAAGATGTCTTTGATATTTTAACATCACCTGCACGCAGAATAAGTCATTACGAATTTACAGCAAGCAACTGGAATAAAAGGAATAAAGAGTATCAAAATAAATTGAGAACAGGAAGGCTCAAGGATCTTTCAGAGATTTATCGTGATTTGCATTATATTGCGTTACAAAAAGAGCTTTCATTTGGAGAGAAAAACTTATTGCATCAAACAGAGGCACTTTTAGTAGAAGAGCTCTCGTTAGTGCAAGAAGTAGGGCAGGAAAAAGCTATTGAACAGTTACGGTCACTCTGTGCTGTACAATGCCAAAGAGCTGCTTTAATGGAAAAAAGTTCAAAACGGCTTATGTAATAGAACCCCCGAGCTTTCGGGGGATTTTTTTTATGAAGAATAACAACTTATTTATCCTTATTATGGGCCCTACAGGCGTAGGTAAAACTGATGTTGCACTTGCTCTTTCCAAGCGGTTGCCTCAGTGCATTGAGATTATTAATGCAGATGTAGGGCAACTATATACACCTTTGAGTATAGGTACTGCTAAACCATCTCTTGCGCATCCGGTAGTACCGCACCATCTTTTTAATCGTATAGACAAACCAGAGCATTTTACAGTGATGGACTTTCGTCATGAAGTTCTTGCACTCATGCAAGAACTATGGAGTAAAAAGAAACTGCCTGTTGTTGTAGGCGGTTCTGGATTTTATGCTAAATCACTTTTTTTTTCTCCTTGTCACTTGGAAAGTAAAAAACAGGCTGCATTGGAATCAAAAAGCACTGCAGAGTTGTGGCAAGAGCTTCTACGTATAGATAGTGTACGAGCCCAAGAAATTCATCCTCATGATAGGTATCGTATTCAACGTGCATTAGAAATTTGGTATACTTTTGGTATAAAGCCTTCAGAATGTAAGCCAGTGTTTGATCCTCCTGGTAGTGCGCTTGTTTATTTTATTACGCGGGAGCGGGATGAGCTTTATAAACGTATTAATGAGCGCACAAAGGTTATGCTTCTCTCTGGATGGGTAGAGGAAGTAGCTCATTTAGGTTCTGTATGGTGGGACTTTTTGATGCATAAAAAACTTTTAGGATACCCAGAAATTATTGCTTACCATAAAAAAGAGCTTTCTGGAGAGGAATTAGAAGAAGAGATAGCTCAAAAAACTCGAGCATATGCAAAAAGGCAGATAACATTTTGGAGATCATTTGAGCGGGAGCTTAAAGAACATGACCCAGATAGCACCTTTGTTAAGGATATGCGAGAAATAAACTTGACATTCTTGAAGGCTGATTTATACATAGAGGAGCTAGAGAAGAGGCTTACAGATTTTTGTCAAATATGATAGACTGAAAAAAGATAATTATGGCAAACAGAGATAATAATCAGGCTGAAAAGCAAGTGCAGCTTGATCAGCAGCAGATAAGTTACATTGTAGCGACTGCTTTAATGGGTTCATTTTTTATTTTTATGGCTGGCTATTATTGGGGTAAGAAAAATGCCCTTGAGCCAGTAACTGAACAGTTTACGAGCGATTCGTTAGCAGATAAAATTTATTGTGCACTATGTTCAGAAGAGAAAAAAGTGGAGGATCTGGTAGAGGATACACATGAGACGAAAGAAGAAAAAAAGAGTTACTATTATGCGCAGCTTGCGGGATTTGGCTCTTTAAAAGCTGCTCAAAAGTGCAGTGAAAAGCTTCAGGGACTTAAAACACAAGTAATTGAACGAGTAAGTAAAACGGCGCGAGGAGCAGAGCGAACCTGGTATCAAGTAGTCTCAGATCCATATACTACTAAAGAAGAATTAGTTGAAGCTCTTAAAGGAGCTCAAAAATACGTAAAGTTACAGACAGTTTCTTTGATTGCTCTTAATGAAGAACAACGAGAAAGGTTATTTGCAAAAGAAAGGCATACGGCATGATTGGTTCAATAAGAAAGCATATTCAAAAGAGAGGAACAAAAATTATTATATGGCTTATTTTGCTTTCACTAGCAGGAGGCTCCTTTTTCTCTCTTATCAGATTTTCAAGAAGATTTGGCAGTGTTGATGCACTTGCTACTGTAAATGAGTATGATATTGGCTTAATGGAATATCGAAGAAAATTTATATCGATTGCTCATTTTATTCAGGAAATTCGTAGATTGTATGGCCCTCAAGCAGATGAGGCTCTCAAATTATGGGGGCTCAGTGATAAACCAGAGCAAGCTGTGTTAGAGAATCTTATTCAAGAGAAAGCATTGCAATCATCTGCTGATGCTCTTGGAGGACGTGTAAGTAGAGAGTATATGACCAATAAACTTAAGGATCCTCTTTTTGTAAGAAACTTTTTAGCCGATTTGGTACCTCAGCAAGCGCTTGCTGGAGGTACATTGAATGTAGAGATGCTACGCTATAACCTTGAACGTCAGGGAATGTCTGAAGCTGATTTTGAAGAAGCAGTTACAGCAGCAGTACAACGGTATTTGCTTGATAGGCTTGTAGAAAGCTCAGTATATGTTCCTACAAGCGCACTTAAAGAGCTGTATATGAGAGCATATGCTAAGAAAAAATTTGGTATCATCTCTCTATCGCTTGAAGAGTATCTTAAAAAAGCACGTACACAGAAGCTGTCTCAAGAAGAGATAGCGACGTTCTTTAATGCTCATAAAGAAGCCTATAGAGTTCCAGAGCAGCGTACTGCTCGCTTATGGACGTTCTCTTATGATGTGGCTGTTTCTGATAAAGAAAAAGAGCAGTACTACAACCAACATAGACGCGAATTTATAGAAAAGCCTGAAGAGCTAGTAATTCAAAAAATACTGCTTAAAACAACTCCTCAAACACTGGTGGAAAAGAGAAAGCAAGCGCAAGAGCTTATGAAACAGGCAAAAGATAATCCTACTTTGTTTGAAGATCTTGCTAAAAAGTATTCTGATGCGCCAGAAAAGGGTGCTCCTGTAGCAGTAGCTCAAAAGCAGTTAGATCCTGCTCTTGTCCAAGCGGTTGCGAGTCTTAGTAAAGGGGACATCTCTCCTGTTATAGATACTCCACAAGGGTTTGTTATTGTAAAACTTATTGAACGAAGAGCTGCGAGCTATAAGCCACTTGAAAAAGTAAAGGGTGACATTGAGAAAAAGCTTAAAAAAGAAAAATTTGCAAGCGAGTTTTCTTCAAACGCTCAAAGGGTGATAAGTCAAGCCTCTGATATGCCAGAGGTGTTTAAACGGTTTGTAGAAGAAAAGAAAGCACAAGAAAGTATGCTTGAAAATAGTAAGCTCACAGAAAATGTGCAATCCCAAAAGCTCTTTGGCCTGCAAAAGAAAGGGGATAGAACATTCTATCTAGAAGGCGATAAAGGGTATATTATGGAATTTTTAAGCAGTAAGGAAAGCTTTATTCCTGGGTTATCTACCGTACAAGAGAAGGTAGTAAAGGATATCTATGAACAAAAAGCACGAGCGCTGCTTAAAGAAGATCTTGATAAAGCTCGTAATCAGCTTAAAAATGGTATAGAGAAAGCTGCACAAGCAGTAGGTGGAAAGAGTGAAACTACTGATTGGATAGATCCGCAAAATCAAGAAACCACGAAAAAGCTTGAAGAAAAAAAGATTCCTATTAACCGTGCTATGATGCTTGTAGAACCGCAATCGGTTATCGAAGAGATACTGCCGAAAGAAGGGTATCTGATCGTTCTTACTCAGATTGAACCGTTTAATGAAAGTGACTTTGAGCACAAAAAAGGTGAATTGAGGGCCTATATGGCAAGCCAAGAGGTACCTTTTGTGAGCCAAAGCTTTAAAGAGTATGTACGATCTAAGGCTCAGGTAAAGGTGAATGAAGAGTTATTACGACGAGCGTCAAGTCGTGTATAAACATTGCTCTTTTTGATAAAAATGGTACACTATAGAAAAGGACTAGAAGCGAGAATCATAAAGAGTTTTGTACCCTTTCACAGAAAGCATTTTTTATGAACGAAAAAAAAATAAAAGACGCGGTACTTACCGATAAGGAAAAGGCGCTTGAAGGTGTTCTTGCCCAGATTGATAAAAGCTATGGTAAGGGATCTGTTATGCGCCTTGGACAAACAACCTCTGTTCATTGCGATGCAATTTCAACAGGATCGCTCTTGATTGATCATGCATTAGGAATTCAGGGGTTCCCTCGTGGCAGAATGGTAGAAATTTATGGACCAGAAGCTTCAGGTAAAACGACACTCGCATTACATGTAATAGCACAAGCACAAAAACAGGGTGGTATATGTGCTTTTATTGATGCAGAGCATGCGCTAGATCCTATTTATGCTTCAAAGCTTGGTATTAATACTCAAGATTTGCTTGTTTCACAACCTGACTATGGTGAACAAGCTCTTGATATTGCTGAGATTCTTGTGCGCTCAGGAGCAATAGACATTATCGTTGTTGACTCTGTAGCAGCATTGGTTCCTAAGGCAGAGCTTGAAGGAGATATGGGAGATGTGCATATGGGGTTACAAGCACGGCTTATGTCACAAGCGCTGCGTAAATTAACTGCTGTTGTTAATAAGTCAAAAGCGGTACTCATTTTTATTAACCAAGTGCGTCAAAATCTTAATGCTATGGCATTTGGCAGTAAAGAGACGACTACTGGTGGTAATGCGCTTAAGTTTTATTCTTCTTTACGGCTTGAGGTAAGAAGGATTGAAAGCCTTAAAAAGGGGGATGTAAACATAGGTAATCGTGTTCGTATAAAGGTAGTAAAAAATAAGATGGCTCCTCCTTTTAGACAAGTAGAAGTCGATCTTATTTTTAGTAAAGGGATAAGTAAAGAGCATGATCTTTTAGATGCTGCGCTTATGAGCGACGTTGTGAAACAATCTGGTTCGTGGTTCTCATTTGGCACAGAAAAGCTTGCTCAAGGACGAGAATCTGTATGCCAGCTGTTTGAAGAGGATAAAGCGCTTGCAGAAAAAATCCAGAAAAAGGTAAAAGAGGCTCTCGGAACTCATAAAGAAGTTACCGTGCCTGCAGTAGAAGTTAGTGAATAAATAATACGAGGTGTTAACAACATTGAAAGCAAAACAAGAAGGAGCAGCAACTCCACTCATGAACGAAAAAATTCGCTTTGATAGAATGCAAGTGATTTCTGCTGATGGAAGAAATCTCGGTATTTTATCTCGCGATGAAGCATTGAAACTTGCTCGACAAGCAGATTTAGACTTAGTACTCCTTTCTGAAAAAGGCGGAGAGGGACAGCCTGTTGTTAAAATAATGGATTTTGGCAAAGCGCTGTATGCAAAGAAAAAGCAGCTTGCAGAGGCAAAGAAGCATCAAAAGGTTATTGAAGTTAAAGAGTTGAAGTTGCGACCAAAGATTGGTGAACATGACTATCAAACGAAGATGAATCAGGCAATTCAATTCTTAAAAGAGGGTAAGCATTTAAAAGTTACTCTTATGTTTAAAGGTCGAGAAGCTGCTATGCGTGACGAAAAAGGAGAAGAGCTTTTTGCAAAAATAAACTCTTCTTTAGAAGCAGCAGGACTCACCAAAGTGATGCAAGAAAAAGATGCCAAAGCACCTTCAATGTGGTCACGAGTATATTATCTCAAGAAATAAGGACAACAGATGCCGAAAGTAAAAACTCATTCAGGGGCAAAGAAACGCTTTAAAAAGTTGGCGAGCGGCGAAATTAAAGCTGCTCGACCATTTCGACGCCACCTGCTTACAAAGAAATCAGCAAAAAGAAAACGGAAATTACGTACGGGACTTTATTTGAATTCTTCAGATAAAGGGCATATAGCACCATTGTTGCCGTACTAAACAAAAGGATTTACTCATGACACGCGTAAAACGTGGTATAGTTACGAAAAAACGACACAAAAAGTTATTAAAGCAGACTAAGGGATTTTGGGGACAAAGAAAGAACGTGTTTAAGCGCGCAAAAGAAACCTTGTTGCGTGCGATGGCGTTTGCTTTTAAAGGACGAAAATTAAAAAAGCGCGATATGCGTTCCCTCTTTATTATGCGTATTAAGGCTGCAGCAGAAGGAAATGGCATGAAATATAATACGTTTATGCATGGCCTTAAAACTGCTGATATAGCTCTTAATCGTAAAATGCTGAGTCAGCTTGCTGTATATGATCCACAAGCATTCAACCATCTTGTAGGTTTAGTGCAAACAAGATAAAAAAGGTAAGAAAGACCTTGACAAATGTTTCTGGTTAAGAGTACATTCAACGACAAGCTAAGAAACCCTAGGATAAAAGGAAAAAGGAGATACCTATGGAACCGTTGAATCCGCTTGAAAAACTGAACATTCTTGAAAAGAAGATTACTTCTTTAGTTGAATTGCTTAGAGCTGAAAAAGAGCTTTCTGCAAAACTTGCTGAAGAAAAGAATCTCCTTGCAGATGAAAAGAATAATCTTCTTGCTCGTTTAGAAGCGGTAGAAAGTTCTTTGTTGAAAGGATCGCAAAACATTGAACTAACCAAAATGGTAGTTGATGAGTTAATTAAAAATATTGACCAGCTTGTTGGACAAGAGCAGCCATAATGAGTAAAGACGTGTCAGGAAAAGTAAAAAAGTACAAAGTTACGATTTTTGGAGAAAGTTACTTTCTTGTCAGTGACGAATCTGAAGAGCATTTGGTAACTGCAGCGCAGCTTGTAGATGGCTTAATGCGACAGATAGCAGAAAAAGGTCAAATAACTGACTCTAAGCGAGTTGCAGTGCTTGTTGCACTTCAACTTGCAAGTAAAACATTAGAAACAAAAGATGCTGTTACTCTTTATTACGATAAAAGTGATGAACTCATTACACTTGTCGAAAAAGAGCTTACACAGCATTCTCTCTAGCTTTTCTCTGAAAGTATATGGCTACCATTCCCCCAAAACTGGGGGAATGGGTACTTTTATCTAATAAAAAGTTTTGTCTTGGTTTTCTCTTCCTCTTAGTATATACTAATTGAGTACCGTGTGCTTTCTACAGGTAAAGCATTTGTAGTATCGGTATGGGCACATATCTTGCTTTTGCACTTTTAGATTTTGAATTAGGAACTTTATGATAGCATCAATTAGTTTAATTTTAGCAACAGTGCCTTTAATCAGTGGTATAGTACTTTTACTCTATGCATATAGAAGCCGCGCTATTGCTTATAACTTAATAGCTTCAACACGAGCACAATGGGAAAATGCCAAAAAAGAGATAGAAAATGAAAAGAGAGAAGCGCTCTTAAAGCTTAAAGATGAACTTTACAAAAAACGTACAGAGTTTGACCTAGAAATAAAGCGAGAGCGTGCAGAACTAGAAAGATTTCAAGCAAAGCTTAATACAAAATATGAAAGTATTGAGAAAAAAGATCAATGGCTTGAAGAGTTAAGAAAAGAGTTGCAGCAGAAAGAGCGCGTTATATCACGTACTACTGACATGCAACGGGTAAATGAGCAGAAGTTAAAAAGTGTTTATGAAGAGCTTATTGCTAAGCTTGAAGCTATTAGCGGGATGAGTAAAGAAGAAGCGCGTAAAGCCCTTTTTGATGCATTAGATAATGAAGTGCGCCTTTCAAATCAAAAATGGGTACAAAAGATTGAAGAAGAAGCGCGAAATTTTGGAAAAGAAAAAGCAGTCAATATTGTTGTTACTGCTATGCAACGGTATACATCTGAACAAGTTGCACCACATTCATCAGGAGTAGTTCATTTGCCTAATGATGAAATGAAAGGTCGTATTATAGGAAAAGAGGGCCGCAATATTAAGGCTCTTGAAATAGCAACAGGTATGGAATTTGTAATTGGTGATACTCCAGAAATTATTACTATCTCCGGATTTAACCCTATTAGACGAGAAATTGCACGTCGCTCTTTAGAAAAGCTTATTGCTGATGGTCGTATTAATCCTACGCGTATTGAAGAGACTGTTATGCAATGTGAAAAAGAGATTGAAGAGATGGTGCAAGAGTATGGTAAAAATGCTATCTTGCAGTTTAATTTACAAGGAGTTAAATCGGAAATCATTGCGTTGCTTGGAAAATTACATTTCCGTACGAGCTTTTCTCAAAATGTTCTTATGCACAGTATTGAGGTAGCTCTTTTCGCACGAATGATTGCAGAAGAGCTTGGGTTACCAAATCCAGAAATTGCACTTCGTGGAGGATTACTTCATGATATTGGTAAAGCTGTATCAGCTGAAGTAGAAGGTCCCCATGCGCTGATAGGTGCAGATATTGCAAAACGATGTGGGGAAGACCCATTAGTAGTGAATGCAGTTGCAGCGCATCATGAAGAAGTACCATTTGGTTCTATTTATGCACCTGTTGTCTTAATTGCAGATATGATCTCTGCTTCCCGTCCGGGTGCACGACGAGAAACGTTATCTGCTTATGTAAAGCGGCTTGAAAAGCTTGAAGAAATTTGTAACGCTTTTGAAGGCGTAAAGAAATCGTATGCTTTACAAGCAGGTCGCGAAGTGCGCGTCATTGTCGAAGAGGACTTTTTGAATGATGAAGCAGCTGCCGTGCTTGCTCGAGATATTGCTCGTAAAATAGAGCAAGAGATGGCATTCCCAGGACAAATTAAAGTAAATGTTATCCGAGAAAAACGAGCAATTGAATATGCAAAATAAGCTGAGGATAGCGCTTATAGGTGATGTATGCGGTGTTCCTGGAAGAGCATTATTTCAAAAGCATATAGCACGTCTTAAAGAGCAGTATAAGCTTGATGCAGTTATTGTAAATGGTGAAAACAGTGCTTCAGATGGAAGAGGTATTACACCGCGGATTATGCATTTTTTTAAGCATAATGGAGTCTCCGTGGTAACCTCTGGTAATCATATTTGGGCTAAACGGGAAATTATACCATACTTACATGAGCATACAGATTTACTGCGCCCTGCTAATTTTCCCTCTGGCTGTCCTGGTACGGGCGTTACTACTTTTTTATGTAAGGGATATACAGTAGGAGTACTTAACCTTCAGGGAAGAACATTTATGAGAGAGCAGGTAGCATGTCCATTTAGGACTGCTGACACAGTGCTTACTTATCTTAAGACAAAAACGTCTCTTATTCTTGTCGATTTTCATGCAGAAGCTACTTCAGAAAAAGTAGCTATAGCACACTATCTTGATGGCAAAGTGAGTGCTGTTGTAGGCACTCATACCCATGTACCTACTGCCGATGAGCGCATTTTGCCACAGGGAACAGCATATATTACTGATTTAGGTATGACTGGTCCGTTACATTCAGTTATCGGTGTTAAAAAAGATCTTATTATTCGCACAATGACTTTGCAAATGCCAGTAAAATTTGAGGTTGAAACAGAAGGCCCTATGGTGCTTTCTGGTGTCATAATCGATATAGACACAGCTACTGGAAAAGCAGAATCTATTGAGCGTCTTTCTCTTATAGACTCTTCTCTTTTGTTAGATGGTTATCACGACTAAAGGAGATGGTAACCTTTGTCTTTCTCTTGTCATGGCTCTTTAAAGTGATGAGAAACTATTGCAATAAAAAAAATTATGTATAATACTTAGGCACAGGTTGTTGTACATGCACAATTGACGTACATAAAAAGGGAGGCACTACAGAAAAATCAAAAAGCGATTATGAAACTATTGCAATTGATGTGAAGATGTATAATACTGTCCACAAAAGAAATGATCATCACTTTAAGAAGGAGATTTCATGGATTGTAATAAACCTCAAAATACGACGAGGTGATACATCCGAACGCAAGAAAATTACCTAAAAACGAGTGTTGTAATGGTATTACTATAAATAAGGAGAAGCTATGAGCTGCGAATCAATCAAATTTCGTTCTCTTCTATTCATACTTTTGGGGTTGAGTAGTTTTTATGCCCCTCTACGAGCAGGTAATGACTGCAATGGCAATGGCTGTGATAGCAGCGTGAGCAGATGTGATAATGGTGGCTGTGACAATGGTCGTAGTGGCGGTGGCTGTGACGATCGTTGCGATAGAAGCGGTCGTTCTGGCTGTGATCGTGATTGCGATGTAAGCTGTGACCGTGACTGCGGAAGCGGCAGATCAGGATGTTCTATCAGCTGCAACAGCGATTGTGACGATTGCAATAATTGTGATAGTAGAACAACCTTTATTCCTCGCCAAGTTAGCTTTGATGCAACGTATGAGTTAGCATTAAATAACTACTGGCACTATTACAATAATGCGCCATGCCGTCCATTTGTATATCTCCATGCAGTTCCTTTCTTCCAAAAATCAAGAAGAGGTGACCGTCTTGCACGTTTCTTGTTCCCAGGCGACCGCAATACATTAACTGTTGCAGAGTTGGGTACAGCTGCTACAGATGTTGACATTAACTCATTGTTCCTTGGCCTTATAACGCCATGCGGTCAAGCGCCATTCAGATCTACAATTAGCATCTGTCCAGAAAGAAAAGCATTCGGAGCTGTGCTTTATGCATACTTTGATCTTTGCTCATTCTGGGATGGTCTCTGGGCAAGTGTTAACTTTACTCCTATGAGAGCAGAGCACAGATTGAATTTCAGAGAGCGTCTTGAATCAGCAGAAGGTTCACTTCCTGGTAGAGCAACTGTAACTGATGTATTGACAAGCGATACATTCTTAAGATTTGGTAGATTCTTCAGAGGATGCCGTGGCAGAACTGGGGTAGACGATATCCAAGTGAAGTTCGGTTGGAATTTCTATGATACAGATTGTGGTCATGGTGGAATTTACTCAGTGTTTGGCGTTCCAACAGGCAGAAGACAGAGCGCTCGTCATATCTTTGAGCCGGTTGTAGGAAGCAAGCATTTCAGTACTGGTGTTGGTCTTAATTTTGACTACATGGTATGGCAATGGTGCAATTCTAACGTAAACTTCATGTTTGATTTCAAATATCGTTTTGTATTCCAACATGACGAAATTCGTTCTTTTGATTTCTGCTGTAACGGCGAATTCTCCCGTTTCCTTCCTCTTGTAACATTTGCTGACAGATGCCCAGGTGATAATGCTGCAGCGATCAACTTCTTTACTAACTGTGTACGTGTTGAACCTCGTAGCACAATCGATTTCTGGACTGCATTACACTATGAATGGTGTGGATGGAACCTTGAGCTTGGTTACAACCTCTGGTGGAGAGATTCAGAAAGAATCAGCTTTATTAACCGTTGCAACAATCGTAAGGATCTTGGAATTTTTGATCTTGGTGGTGTTTGCGTTGGCAACCTTACTACAGCAAGTCAAACGACTATTGCACAACCGTTTAACAGAGTTAGAAGCGACGCTGTATTTACTAATGTAGATGATTGTGATCTTAATCCTTGTTCATCAGCACAACCGCGCGTTCTTACAAACAAAGTTTATGGTGCAGCTTCTTATAATGGTCTCTGGTGCGATACACCTTGGATGATTGGTTTCCTTGGTTCTTATGAATTTGCTCGTCATCGTATAGGGGCACTTGAGCAATGGGCTGTTGCTGTAAACCTTAGCGTTGGCTTTTAATTGAATAATTAAGGAAGAATAACTATGAAAAGAATGTTAATAACTGCTAGTGCTTTTTTGAGCATTATTCTTACCTCTTTTTGCTATGGTCGTATTGAAAATGGTAGCTGTCCAGAGCGTCTAGTTCCACCAACAAGTATTACTGTGCAACCAGGAGTACTTACTGTTGGATTACAGATTAACTTTGATCCAATAAATGGCTTCAATTTTACTGATCCTTCAACAGGACGTCCTGATGGATTTGATGTACGGGTAGCTTGTCTTTTTGCGTCATGCCTAGGACTAAGACTTGTATTCAAAAACTTGCTTTTTGCAGATCTTATTCCTGCAGTAATATCAGGTGGTATTGATATCATCTTGAATCAACAAAACAGAACTGCTGAACGTCTACAAAGAATTGAGCAAGTGCCTTATGGCGGTACTCAGAATCTTGTTTTAGTGTTTAGAAACCCAGTTCCTGGCGGACTTGT
Source organism: uncultured bacterium (assembly GCA_963848965.1). GTDB lineage: Bacteria > Babelota > Babeliae > Babelales > Babelaceae > CAWKFG01. Next base: position 630,912 of record CAWKFG010000001.1, on the reverse strand, counting down.
TGGCGGATCTGATCTTCTTACAGCAATTAATGACTCAAGTTTGAGTAACAAAACAATTGTTGTATTAGCAGGTACTATTGAAGAGCAAATTCTTGATCAGTCAATAGCAAGTGGCTTAACGAACTTGATTAAGGTAACAGCTCTTTCTACACCAGATGCTTTAGGTCTCCTTTCTGCTGGAAATGCTGTTGCATTCTTTAACGAAGGTCAAACAGTTGAATCAAATGATCCTACATTTGCTCAGCTTGTTACTACAACTCCAATACCATTTGAAATATTGCCTGTTTCTGCTGGTATTAGAAGAGATAACTGTGATCTTATCAATGCATTTGCGAACTTTGTTCGTCTTAATGTAAGTCAGCTTCAACAGCTTGCTACGGAGTTTACTCCAGGATTCACATTTAATTCTGCTGATCTTGCATTTACTCCGCAAGTTTGTCCGCTTACACAGTTTGATCCGTGCACAACAAACCGTTGTCCATTGGTTGACTTAATCCGTTGCAAATTCTGTGGTATATCTCCTGCAGGATCTTGTAATTTTGATATAATTAACCTTATTCCTGCTGAAAATGGAGCAGCATAAGAGTTAATTTTCTATGTATGGCCCCTAGGAAAACTCCTAGGGGCTTTTTTTGTGCTTATTCTTTATGATATACTCATAAAAAGTAATTCTCTAAATAAAAGGAGATGGAGTATGGCAAAATATGGTAAAAAAGCACAGGAATCTGTTGGAGAGGCAATGCACAAGCTCAAACAGGGAAAACTCAAAAGTGGTACTTCTGGCAAGAAGGTTACGAACCCTCGTCAAGCTATTGCTATAGGATTATCTGAAGCTCGGCAAAAGGGAGCAAAGGTTCCGCAACCTAAAAAGAAATAAGAGAAAGAGAGATTTTTATCTCTCTTTCTTCTACGTTATTGTCAATTCCTGGAGCATTCCGGGTTTTTTTGTACCACATGTTATAGTAAAGAGCTATAGAGAGATTCTAACTGGGATGCACACGTGTGTGGATGGTAGCCTGAGCCTGTTTGCCATGCTGCATGTTGTAGCTTTTGGTGAAGAGCTGTATCTTGTTTTATAGCTTCAACTGTTGAAGCCATTTCTTTCTGTGAATATATAATGAATCCATTAGAACCATGATTTACTATATCTGCTATAGCAGTGCCAGTAAGAGCTACAACAGGAGTGCCTCGTGCCATAGCCTCTGCAAGCACAAGCCCTTGTGTTTCTGTTTGTGAGCTAAAAATAAAAAGGTCTGCAGTATCATACCAAGAAAGAAGCTCCTCTTTAGAAGGTTTTATAATAAAGCGAACGTCATCTGGGCAGAGCTGTAGAGTAGTATAAGCATATGTTTTTAGCTCTTCTAAATATGCTCCATAGCCTACAAGAATGAGCTCAAAGCGATTTTTATCAAGTTGAGCGTAGGTATCCAAAAGAAAGTGAATATTTTTTTCTGGCATAAAACGGCTTACACTCAGAAGGGTAAAACGGTGATGATCAGGTTTGTGAGTAAAAGTAGGTTTTAGAAAGTGTGGTAAGATTCCTGATGGGATAACTGCAATATTATCAGTGATCTTGTGCTTTATGAGGTAGTCTCGTAAAGAGGGGGTTGGTGCTACTACTGTTTGTACCTGCTTACAAAATTGTTTTACCCACTGTTGCGTAACTGGCCTTGTAAGAAATTGGGGCAGTGGTACATAATGAAGGTACTTTTCGTAGATTGTATGATACGTAAATACAACAGGAAGGTTATAATGTTGTGCTACTGTTAAGGCAGAACTTCCAAGTAAAAAAGGATGGTGGGCATGTATAATATCAGGTTTGTACTGTTCTACCAAACGAGCAATGGCTATAGTTGGTCGCCATGGAATAGCCATAGGATTTTTGTAGTACGTAAAGCGGACAGGACATGTAACGCGAATAACGTCATGTTCTGTAGTACTCTGCACAGGACTTTCTAAAAAATCAAGTGTGATAATAAAAACTTTGTGTCCTAATGCACGAAGCTCTTGCGTATATGAGCGTAAGGCATTGACGACGCCACCAGAGTATGGTGTATAGTTATTGGTAACCATAAATATAACAAGCGGTTTTTTACTCATAAAACTCCCTACTTTTGCATCCTCGTCTTTGGGAAGAATGCATAAAAATTTCAGAAAAAACAAGACTTTTATCGAGTTATACTGCATCATATGGTAAAAAAAGTGAAGAAGTATATACAATCAGCGTTAAAGTATATTAATATAATTATAGGAGAATAGTATTTTTTTATATAAAGGAATTGCCTATGAGCACAAATGCACTTCTTAAACTTATTGTGGGGCTTGCTCTCTTATTTGCATTTTTCCCTACAGGATATCTAAATTTACCACAGCCGGTGATGTATATTGTTGTTATCCTAGCTGCAGTGTTAGGAATCAAGCTTATTTTAGATGCTATTAATCAAATGTAAGGAGAAATTATGAACATTTTAAAAGTTATCCTTGGAGTGATATTATTGGGGCTTGTTGCCTCGTATCCTTTATTAGGAACAGTGGGTCTTGCTGCGCTTGGTCTTCCCTTTCCTGTTATTCTTATTTTAGGGATTCTTGCAGTAGTAGGAGGAGCTAAGCTTATTTTTGATGGTATTAATGAGCAGTAGTTATTTTAGTACTACTCCAGTCATATGGTACCAAATCATCAGATCCAATCTATTAAGAGGAATGCCGAATTTTTTTAACAGTTCTTCAAGTTCAAAATATAGTTTTTTGGTAATTGTTTTCGGCATTCCTTGTATAAATCCGTATGTAGCAAGAAAACGGATAATATGCCTATCTATAATAGCTACGTCTGTATAGCCGACATTACGTAAAAAGTGTGAAGCTTCTTTATAGCCTAGTCCTTTAATAGAGTGTACTAAAAATTCTCGAGCTTCTTGAGAAGTCTTGCCGGCAAGCATAGTTTTAATAGTTTTATGGGTACGTGCTAGTACAATGTAACGGGCTTTCGTGTTATGAAATCGGTGGCCATAAGCTCGTATGAGGGCTGCAAGCTCTTGTTCTTGTAAGGTAAGAAACCCTTTGCCAACAGCTTCTTGAATTGCAATGGCTTTTTTAGCTTGTGCATTGGCAGTTAGAAGACAAAAGCATAGTTCACTGAACCAGGCGTTATTTGTCTGTTCACCCAGTACTATAAACTCTTTAAGTCTTGTGTCTATAACAGAGAGTTCTTGAGGAGAAAGATGAAAGGGTAAGGAAAACACTGTACTATTCATACTATAAGTATAGCATAAAGAAAAGAGCACACAATGCTCTTGAGGTTATTGCAAACCTGTGCTCTGTTTGTGTTTACTGAACATAGGAAATAAAAACCCCTCTGCAGAGGGGTTTTTATGATTACTCAATAGTGACTGTTAAAGCTCGTGGGGTTGTTGTTTGCGTTCCTGTATAAACAACAACGCTCTGACCACCAGTTTGAGTTGTTGGTGTTTGTGGACCTGTATAACCAATATATGCTCTTATTCCTCTACAGGTATTTCCTCCTAGACTTCCTGAAGCACTGAGTCCAGCAGCATCACCAGACGTTGCTACTGCGTCAATTGATCGTGTACAATAGGCGAGTGTGCTTGAGCTTACCTGTTGGCCAGGCTTTAATGTATAATGCTTATCAAAGCCTGCAATTATATTAACTTTAACGTCAACGTTACCATTTGTTGTATTAGTAATTGTATGAGTATAGGCAAAAGCTTGGGAAATACTCAGTAAAGTTGTAGCAAAAATAAGTAATTTTTTCATAGATTCTCCTTTAGTTTAATTATTTTACTATTACAAATGTAATATAATTCGGGGTCGTAGATCAAGAGTTCTTAGTGTATGTGCAGGAACTCTATGAAAATGTCCGCATGAAACTCAATGGTACATGAGGATTTCTATAAACATTATTTTTTACGATTTTACACTGTGTAGGGTAATACTTAATCTTTTTTCTTTACCAGGCTCTGCACCATTGTAGTCAATAAATGCCTCAACAGCAGTGCAGCCGCTACCTTCTAGCTCTTGCCGTGTCTGTGTTCCTGAAGCTTCACCATCAAGACCTTCTGCTGCGATTGATCGGGTACATGCTTGAGAAACATCAACTTTTCTTGTTTCACCAGGTTTTAAGGTAAAATTTTCATCGGGCTGATTCTTTACATCTACTTTTGTTCTTATATGGCTTTTTGTTTTATTGGTAATGGTATGAATATAGGAACCAAAGACATGTACAGTACAAGCTATACTCATAAGAAAAATAAATAATTTTTTCATAGGCTGTTCCTTTAATTATTATGCATAATTATTTAATAATGTACTATAAAAAATAGGCTAAAATCAATTGTTGAGTATACTTTTTGGGATATGAGCAAGGGTTGAAGAAAAATGTATTCGTTGGTACACTTATAATTTTTATGTCACTGTTAATTAACCCTTTGTAGGAGAACTTTATTATGGTTACCTGTTTAAGCTCTATTTTTTTGTCTCTTTGTATAGCAACAAGTCTCTTTGCCGCCCCTGCTGTGCTGGTGCAAGAACTTACGTCAGATGCAGAAGTTTTTACACGAGGTGTAGATGAAAAGCCTCTTATTATAGATTTCTTTGCTGAGTGGTGCACGCCTTGTAGGGGGATGAAGCCAGTATTTGAGCAAGTAGCGCAAGAATTAAAAGAAGATTATAGGTTTGCAAAAGCAGATATAGATAAAATGCCAGCACTTGCTGAAAAATGTGCAGTTGAATCGGTACCTACCTTTGTTGTGGTAAAGGGCGATAAAGTGCTTGGTCAAATAACAGGTACAATGAGCGCAGAGCAGTTTAAAGGAAAGCTACAAGCACTTGTTTCAGATAAGCCAGAGATTTCACAGCTTGAAGAGCTTGATAAGAAGCATGCGCTTGATATAAGACTGCTGGAATCAGTTCAAGCTGGCGATGTAGATACCGTTAAGCAGCTTATTGCATCGGGAGCAAATGTCAATGTTTCCTTGCAGGGAGTGACGCCACTGGTGCTTGCTCTTATAGCAGGTATGAGTCAACCAGGAAAGGCTCAAGAAATAGTTTCAGCTCTTTTAGATGCAGGCTGTTCACAGGATATACAGGACCAAGGTGGCAAACTTGTTCCTGCAAGTACTGTTGTGCAAGGATTTATAGAGCAATATAGTCAGTCATTACAAGCATTTAAAGAGATACTCCAAAAACTTGAGAGTAAGAAAATAGATAAGCGATAAATATATTTGAATATGACTATGTAAGAAGGCGCTCTAGAGCGCCTTCTTCTTATCAATAGAGATGGTACTGTTCTTTGTTATAGTGAGCAGAGAGTATTAGCAGGTAGAGTGGATAAGAGCGCCAACCTTTTTGCCTTCATCTACAAGGCGATTATATAGTTTTGCAGCTTCTTCTGATTGTGCAACATGCACCTCTTTTTTTAATTTTTTAATATGCTCAACTATTGCCGGTTGTACTTGCAGTACTAACTGCATGCCACGAGAGAGCACAACAACATCTACACTGTCTATAAATTCTTTAAGATCTGCAATTTGAATGCCGGGATTATGTCGGGTACCTGTCTTGCTCCAATCCCACTCTTGGTGTTTTGTAGGCCAGAGCATACAGTCTTTATACGTATATGTTTTTTTGTTATCTTCTACTTGTATAATACCCCATTGAATACTGCTAATACGAGGTACTGCGCAAAGAGAGCCTGCTAATAAACAAAGGCTCAAATATGCTAGTAATTTCATAATAATTCCTTTCTTATAAAAGTGGTTTTCATTTTTAGAATAGTTTTTTGTGTAATAAAATCAAATGGTTGTACCTCTATAAACGAATTTTTCTTATCAAACTGCTTTTTTTGAGGTACACTTTCATAAGGAAAATACTTAAAAGAGACAGACAATGAGTGAACTAAGACAACTTATAAACTATAGTACGATACAACTTTCTACGCTTTATAGAGCATGCATTCTTTCAGCTGTGAATAAGCTTCTTGATATCTTGCCCGAGGTGCTTATTGGTGTAGCTGTTGATATAGTTGTTAATAAGCAGAACTCTATGATGGCACAGTTTGGCCTTTATAGCCCTGTATCACAGCTTATTGTACTTGCAGGAATTACATTTCTTGTATGGCTCTTAGAATCTATTACAGAATACGCACATTTAAAGCTGTGGAAAACTATTGCGCAAGAGGTACAGCACAGTCTTCGTCTGCGGGTGTATAGCCATTTACAATCTCTTGAAATGGCATATTTTGATAACAAAAGTTCGGGAGAGCTTTCATCAATTCTTACTGAAGATATTCATCAGCTTGAAAGATTCTTTGATGGTGGTGCAAATAATATCATTCATTTTGTTATTAGTACACTTGCAATAGGAATTATCTTTTTATACCTTGCTCCATGGGCGGCTGTATTTACGTTTATTCCTATACCTTTTATTATGGTTATAGCATTCTTATTTAAGCGTAAATTAAGTTCTTATTATAAGCATATACGTCAAAAAGTTGGTATACTCATATCGCAAAGTGCTTCAAGTATTGCAGGTATTGCAACGGTAAAAAGCTATAATGCAGAAACTTATGAAATAAAGCGACTTGAGGATCTGAGTCTTTCGTATAGGCGGGCGTATGACGATGTTATACGGCTAAGCTCCTTATTTACGCCACTCATTCGTATGATTATTGTAGCTGGTTTTATGGCAGCACTTGTTCTTGGAGGTATCTACGTTATACAGGGTACGCTCGCAGTTGGTTCGTATAGTGTGCTTGTGTTTCTTACACAGCGATTTTTATGGCCTTTTGTTCGTTGGGCAGAGCTTCTTGAGCTCTATGAGCGGACAAATGCATCTGCATACCGAATTCTACAAGTTCTTGAAGTAACTCCTGCACCTCAAGAGGGCACTCACGATCTGTCTAAAGATACAGTAAAAGGAGCTCTTGAGTTTAAGAATGTATCGTTTGCCTATCCACATGGAGGAGAGATTTTTAAGGATCTGTCATTCTCTATTAAGGCAGGTACTATGGTGGCATTCGTAGGAGGAACAGGATCTGGTAAAAGTACTGTAGCACGGCTTTTGTTGCGTTTTTATCCTTTTCATAAGGGCACTATTATGCTTGATGGGGTTGATATTCGAACGTATATTCCTCAATCACTACGAGCAGGTATTGGCTTTATAAGCCAAGAGGTAGTTATTATTAATGGAACGGTAAAAGAAAATATTATGTATGGATCATGGGGTGCTTCTCAAGCTGCTCTTGAAGAAGTGGCTCGACAAGCGCAGGCATATGATTTTATTATGCAGCTGCCTCTGGGGTTTGATACACTGCTTGGTGAGTATGGACGAAAATTATCAGGAGGACAACGACAACGTATTGCTATTGCTCGTGTATTGCTTAAAAATGCACCGCTTATTATTTTTGACGAAGCTACCTCCGCAGTAGATAACGAGACTGAACGGGCTATTCATTGTACACTTGAGAAAGTTGTAAAGGGTCGTACTACTATTGTTATTGCACATCGTCTTACAACTGTGCGAAATGCAGATACTATTTTTGTTATGGATCGCGGTACTATCGTTGAACAGGGGACTCATGAGCACTTGTTAGATAAGCAAGGATTTTATGCTCGTTTGTGGAGATTACAAATGGGTGAAGTCGCCTGTGAAGAATAAGAAGGTATAGGTTTTTCCTATACCTTTTTTATCAAGTAAATGTTTTACTCGTTGCTTGATGACCCGCTGCGAGATCTGCTTGATGAAGAGCTTCCTCTTCCTTCACAGCCTCTACCACGGCATGAGTGTGCAGCTAATCCGCCAAGACGTCCAGCTTCTGAACGGCTCATAGATCCACCTTGTGATCTGCTTGATTGGCCTGCTCTGTTTGAAGATGATTGTGATCCTGAGTTTGATCCACCTTGTGAACCAGATCTTCTTCTGTTACCTTTCATGATCTCTCCTTTATAAGAGTTATGTGTTTATATGTTTATTTGCCCCCCTGGTTCCACGTGGTTTTGAGGTAAGGTCTCAGGCATAGTTTTTTAAGACCCATTCAATTATTATTTTATAATAGAGAATTAAATAGTTAAAATCAATAGTTTTCAAATAAATTGCAATAAAAACGTGCTATTTTCCGTGTATTTTCATAATTTTTCTTGTAGAAGTTCACTGGAAATATCTAAAATTTCAGTCTACTTTTGCTCTTGTACGGCATCAGAAGCTGATTGGACCCATTTTAATAATCGAGGATAGGTATCATAGAGAGATAGATGGAGCTTTTAAGCCCCATCTTTTACCATCTTTTTATGCATTGACAGTTGCCATATCTGCCCATACAATCCCAACAAAATTCATAGCGACATTTTGAGCAAGTCATATGAGGGCAGCCGCCATTTTTCTCTATTGCTGTGTTGCACTTTGGGCATGGACGGGCATCAGCTGTTTGTTTCCATTTATCCAAAAGCTCTTTTTCACGAGCTTCTTGTTTTGTAAACTCGTTACAGCTTAAAGATGCTCCGTGAGCTTTAAAGCATTGTGAACAATGCGATTGTTTGCATTTAGGACAATGAATTGTTTTTCGCGTTTCTTTGTCATGGATATAGGCAAATGTGCAGTCTGGTGTAGGGCAATGGCGACCATGAGGATCTCGCATAATAGTCTGTTCTTGTGTGATATCTTCAAGAAGAGCAAGTCGTACTTTATTGGTAAGAACTCTTGAGATATCTTTTTGCGTAAACGGCTTATAGCAGCCCTTCAGTTTACATACGAGGTTACCAAGGGGATCATGATCTTTAATGCTTATGTTTATAAGTTGCAAAAGGCACGTATTACAACAATAAAGGTGTCCACATTCCAGTGGTTGTAGATGTGCGTTATAAGTATCTATACAGCACAATGGGCATTCTGTTGAATTCTTTTTTATGTGGTCTTGAATGAGTTGCGCTGCCTCTAGAGTACGGGCTATACTGCTTGGTGTGTGACCCCATGCATTTGCAAGAAAGGGATCTGCTCCAGCAGCTAAAAGAAGTTTTATACATTCAAGATGCTCATTGCTTGCTGCATATAACAAGGCTGTCATAGAGTTTCCATCTTGAAGATCGATAGATGCTTTATACTCAAGAAGTATTTGTACAGCAGGAGTAAAGCCTATTCTTGATGCAAGCGTGAGAGGAGTTCTGCCTTGCTGGTCTCGTGCATTAGGGTCAATTCCTGCATCTAAGAGGAGCTTAAGAATAGTTTTATAACTTTCTATATGATATTTCTTTGCGTCTGCATGGTTAATAAACGTGAGAAGTAAAGTCCCATCATAAGGATCATTGCAAATATTGGGATTGATTCCTGTATCTAAAAGTAGTTTTACAAGCGTTGCATCTTCTTGCATAAGAGCTTCTCTTAAAAGGCGTATACCAGCGGTGCTCGAAGACGGTCTTTGTAGAAGCCATTTGATAACAGCTGCTTTTTCTTTAGTGTCTTGAGTATCTAAAGACATATCAACAAGTTTAAGCGACTGGCCTGATGCTAAAGAGAGTATAACATCAAGAGCGGAAAGAGAAAGAGCTCGTGCAATATGTTCAATGAGGGCTATGCCAAAAAGAGACTTTTTTAGAAGTTGTTTATAGGATGTCTCTTCTGGTAAGAACGTCTTTATAAGCACAAGGGTATATCGTGTATTAGAAAGACTCTCTAGAAAAGTGGTAAAAGACTTAGATAACGGAGCATATAAAGGCACATTATGCTGATTCCGTACAAGTACAAGATCTGCTTTCTCGCTATACCATTTTTTGAGTTTTTCGTATTTTTGTCGTAGGTCTTGTATACTAGTGCTCTGTGTGGTATATGCTTTGTCTATCCGTTCTTGTGCCTCTATTGCTTGTGTAAGTGCTTCTAACAGAGGTGCATTTTCAGGAGAAGAAAGATTCTGAATAGATTGTAACTCTCTGTTAAGCTGCTCTAATCTATGCTGTAATTGCTTACGATATTCTTGATAATTGCTCAGTACTTGTTCTTGAGTCTCTATCTCTTTATGCAGCGCAGATAGTTTTTTACTATCTACCGTATGAGATGTTACGACACTTTTGGGAATTTCTCTTTGCGCTAAAAAAGTGACGAGCTCAGCAGCTACTCTATGGGCATTGCTTTCATCTGGCATCATAGCATACATGCTACTACTATGTATACCTATATATAAGATGCTTAGTAAAAAGAGCCTTTTCATATGCGCTTCCTTTGGTTTATATGCAATTTGAGTAAATATTGTTATTGTTTAATGGTACCAGCTTGTAGGAGAGAGTCAAGTGGCGCTGTCTTTTAGCACTACGGGAGCTATTGGTAAAAGTGGAAATATATCAAAAAATTTGATATATTTCTATTAGCGATGATTTATTAGAAAATAAAGAAAGAATTAGTATGAAAAATAATAAATATGTCTTTTTAAGTATGGCGATCTTATGTACCTTTTCTCTTAAGGGGCTTGCTTATTTATCCAAAGAAAAACGAGAGCATTCATATTTAGCGTTTCTTCCAAGAGAACTCTTTGACGAATTAGCGCGTTATTTTCCTTTTAATCCAGCTCTTGAAAAGAGTACTTTATCAAACTATGTAAGTTGGCTTAAAAAGTATCACTCTAAAGCTTTGTGTGACGCTCGGCAAGTGGGGGATATTATTACCCATTTGGCGCGAGTCTTTTCAAGAGGTTGTAGAGGAGTATATTCAAATATGATTTTGGAGGTGGTGAAAGAGATAGGCACTGAGGCAGCAACTTCTTGGTGGCATGCTTATATACTCTTTAACAAGGAATTTGTAGAGCTTCTTAAGGCGCCAGGTAGTACTTTAGTCGTTGAGGAGATAAAAAATTATATAAGTACGGGTGTTGTTAGTCCAACCATGGAAATTCTTACTTCAATAGATCCTTTTACTGGTTGTCCTTGCAAATATCCAGTGTTGTATAGCTTTCTGAGTATAGCAGTAGGTAGAAAAGATCTTTCTTTAGTAGAACTTTTGCTTAAGTATAGTGCTCCTGTTTCTGATAGAGAGCTTTGGTTTGCTCAAAATCTTGCTTGTCAACAGGGAGAAGGCTCGGTAAGTACAAAGATCTACCACATGCTTTTACAAAGCAAAGAAAAACAATAACTTGAAAACGGTTCGTGGCTGTAGGGTAAGCAGAGGCAGTTGTAAGTAGCTAGCTTGCATTTGTACTGAGTGCGCAGTATACTTATTACAATAAAAATTCTATTTTTGAAATATAAAATTCCATCTTTCATGTAAGGAAAGAACAATGAACTATTATCATATTGTGCTGGTTTTTATGCTTTTTAGGATTGACAGTATTCTCTATGGAATGGTTCCTGCAGAGAATAAGTCTAGCAAGCTTAGCGTGCCGGTAGCGCTTGCTATCGTACACCCATGTGCATGTAGGCAATCGTTTTCTAATAAAATGCAACTTTTGCAGCACGCTATAAATGAGCATTTTATAAAAGCGCCAGAAGGTGATTACTATGTATGTCCAGCGCAAGTATGTTGTGAGTACGTAAAAACACTTCCTGGTTTTATGCAACATATGCAAACTCATACAAGCGTTGCTCCTTCTGGACAGCTGTTCCAAGCCGCTGAGCCTGAACAAGCTCTAGTAAGGCAAGAAGTACAGGCATCTGAAAAGAACAGCTTAAGCGAAAAAGAGAGAAAAACTTCTTTGGCGCAGACCTTAATTAATAGTAGCAGCTCTTTGTTTGTATCTGAGAGCAACAGTGTTGCTCATGCGCATGAGCAAGTAGGCTTTGAATGTGCCTGTGACCAAAAATTTATTAATGAAGATGGCTTAAAAGAACATATTATACGTTCTCATTGCCAAGGATCGCAGTATATTTGTCCTAAATGTAGTAAGTCTATTGCAGGGCTTGTTACGTTTATAGGGCACATGGATATTCATAGTATTAATGATAAGTGTTATACCTGTCCTGTGCAAGGGTGCCTGAAAGTTTTTTCTTCAATAAGAGAGAGACAAGCGCATGTTAAAAAAAAGCACGAAAAATCTAATGTGTTAGTAGGGAATTTTTTATGTAGAAAATGTGGTTGTAGGTTTTGGCAGAAAACGTATCTTGAGGAACACTTTTTTAGTGCACATAAGCAATGTTTTACTTGTAATGAAACTTTTTCTACTAGTGAAGAGATGCAATCTCATGAGCATTACAAAGGAAACTCTAGAATATCTTCTGAAAAGCGTAAAAGAGAGGAAACATCATATTCCGATAGCGATCAAGGTACTAAAGAGCTTTCTTATACTATGCACATTCAGGAGCAACCTGCAACTCATATACAACAAGCAGAGATAGGAGCAGCTGAGGAGGTTATAGTTGGTAGTAAGCGTAAAGCAGATGCTCTTTCTAGTGATGAACAAGATATACATAAAGCTTCTCTTATTCAGACTTTAATGCAGTCAAGCCGATCTTTGCAGATATTAAATAGCAATAGCTCGCCTAAAGAGCAAGATGGACTAGAACAAAAGATCTCCTCTGATGAAAATCAAAATGAAATAAAAAAACCTGGAATAAGAAAGTTTAAAATAAATAAGTTTGATTGTGTATGCGGTGAAAAGTTTAAATATGAAGAGAATTTAAAGAGACATATTGTAGGCTTTCATAAGCAAGCTTCAGGGTATACTTGTCCTGCTTGTGAAGCTCACTTTAAAGGGCGACCTATAAAGTTGTTGTATCATTTAGATCGTCATAGAAGTAATGTAAGTTATGCATGTGATTGGGATAGTTGTTCGAAAGTTTTCAGCTCATTGCGACAAATGAGAGACCACCTGAATACCCATAAAAGTAATAATGTAAAACGTAAGAAAAAAAGGCCAATAATTTCTTCTGAACTTTCTCAAAATGTATCAGCTAAAGAAATGACTAAAGATGTCATTAGTAATACTGATCTAGGCTTTGTAGATTGGCTTAACGATCCAGCGCAGGACATGAATGCTTTATATAATTTTCAAAGCGCTAACAATTTTAGTGATGTGTTAAATATAAATATGCAAGATAGAGTATCTAGCCCTGCTAAAACAGAGCAGGATGAAACAGAAATTATTGCTACCTCTGACGATGTTTTGCAATTTTTAGGAGAAAAAGATAGTTAAACAATAAAATATAGTCAAAATAAAAATATGAATAAAATATATGTAATAATAGTTATTATTGCTCTCTTTTCTGCAGGCTTCTTGTATAGTATGGAACAGACAGAGAAGGAACAAAGTTTTGTAAGCAAACCTTTGCTTGCGATACTTCATAATTGTGTTTGTAAGCAGATGTTTGAAAATAAGAAGAGTCTTTCAGAGCATATTATAAAGGAGCATTTTATAAAAGCGCCTGAAGGAAGCTATTATGAATGTCCAGCAGAAGAGTGTATTACGTATTTGCAGGCTCTACCTGATTTTATGAGGCATATACAAACTCATTCGAAATCTCCTGTTTCTGTTCAGCAACCTCAAGTATCTGGTAAGCGTAAGATGGATGACTTTCTTGAGAGTGCACAGAATGTCAACAGGAGCATATCACTTGTGCAAGGATTAGTAGATGTTAGTCAACAGGTACAGATAGCTCCTATGTCTGCAGTTAGTGAAAAACTTGTAGCTTCTTTACCCCTTTATGATGTAAATGATTTTGACTGTATTTGTGGGGAAAAGTTTAATAGACAAAAACAGTTAAAACAGCATATAATAAGTGCTCATAAAGATCCACAAGGTTATATATGTCCTCGCTGTAATCTGCGACTTGAATATCCTTCTCGTTATCTTAAGCATATGAAAGCTCATAAGAAAAGAAAGGTAGTGCATCCTGAAGCTACTACCCACATGGACTCTCAAGAAACCAAGGATATGCAATTAACTTTATCTTCTCCTGAAAGTCAGGGCGCTTCAAAGGTGCGCGAAAATGTGGTGCCATCTATAACTATCGTTGATAGAGAGAGAGGAGAAACCGATTCACCTTTTTATGATGTAAATAACTTTGATTGTCTTTGTGGGGAAAAGTTTAATAGACAAGAACAGTTGACACAGCATGTAATAAGTGCTCATAAAGATTCAAAAGGTTATATATGTCCTCACTGTAATCTGAGACTTAAGTATCCTTCTCTTTGTCTTAGACATATGGAAGCTCATACTAATAGTAGAATTTATACATGTAGATGGCCAGGCTGTAATAAAGAATTTTATAGAGCAGCAGTACTGCAAACACACTTTATTGAGTCACATTTCTACTGTTTGCACTGTGGAAGAACATTTGCTAGTGGAATGGACATAAGAATGCATGAATGTTTTTATCAATCTAGGAAAAGAAAGGAAGTGCATCCTGACCCCACTACCGGCCTGGAATCTCAAGGTGCCAAAGATGTGCAATTAACTTTATCTTTCCCTGAAAGTCAGGATGCTTCAAAGGTGCGCGAAAATGTGATGCCATCTATAACTGTCGTTGATAGAGAGAGAGGAAAAACCAACGACGATGATATCCAGAGTGAGCAAGAGAAGGGAACTTCTTTGATTCAGACCTTAATTGAGAGCGGTAACTCTTTGACTGTTTCAGGGGGCAATAATGGTGCTCATATACAGGAGCAAGCTGGCCTACAATCTCTTCCATTAGATCTTGCATGTCCCTGTGGTCAAAGGTTTGCTAGCGAAGAAGGCTTAAAAGAGCACCTTGTCTACTCTCACTATCAAGAGTCAAAGTATGTTTGCCCTCAATGTAGTAAGGGAATGAGAGAGCTTTTTGCATTTACGGAGCACATCTATAGTCATGATAAAAGTCGTAAACTATATGCTTGTACGTGGAACGGATGCTTGTGCGTGTTTACCTCGCTATACAAAAGGCAAAGGCACATTGCAAAACATGGGAATAATGGAAAGCGATCAAAAAACTTTTCTTGTAAAGAATGTACCAAAAGGTTTAATACTCGTCGGAATCTTGAAAAGCATTTTATTACTATACATAAGCAGTGTTTAACGTGTAACAAAACATTTACTACTGTTGAAGAAAGTCAATCTCATAAGCATCATAACAAGCCCTCTCAGGTAGCCTCTGGAAAGCAAGAAGGAGATAAAATATTGTTGTCTGATCAAAATCAGAATAACCAAGATTTTTCTTCTACAAAAGAAATGCAACTTGTGCCATCTAGCGAGCAAGGTGCTTTGGTAATAAATAGATTTGAGTGTGTATGTGGTGAAAAGTTTGAAGACGACGAAAATTTAAGATCACATGTTATAAATTCTCATAAACAAGAGCAAAAATATGTATGTCCTTCTTGTAATAAATTATTTCCTAGCCCTAGTAAATTGATGGTTCACTTAGATACGCATAAGAATAATGTAAGTGATGTAAAAAAGAGAAAAAGAGGACAAACATCACCTTTTGATACAGTAGCTCAAGAAACGACTAAAAGCACTCCTCCTAGTGCTAATATAAGCTTTGTAGACTGGCTTAACGATCCAATGCAAAATGTAGATGATTGTGTACCAACTTTTCAAAGGTATGATACTTTTGATGATGTGCCAAACGCAGATAGAAAAGATCCTGTTTCTAGCCCTGCTAAAACAGAGCAGTATGATGAAACAGAGAAAGCTGAACATGATGTTGTTAAAGAACGGGTGGTAGGTAAGCGCAAGGCAGATGCTCTCTCTTCAGACGCTGAGAGTGGCGGCGCAGAAGTTCAGGTTACACAAACTTTGCTTGACGCAGGTGAGTTAGTGCATCTACAAAATAATGCATATTTATCGTCTAAAGATATTGCTTCTACTTTTGACGTGCTGAATGCTCTTTCAACAAATACACAAATTGTCGTTCCAGAGATATCGACTATGCAAACATCTATGAACGAAACCCAGTTCTTAATGCAGCAAAATCATGATTCAAGCTTAGAAGAGAAATCTGATTTGCCGTCTTTAAAGAGTATTTATAACAGAAAAAGCTTTGATTGTGCATGTAAAGAAAGATTTACAAGTAAAGAGTTGTTAAGACAGCATATAATAGAGGTTCATAAAACAGATGAAAAGCGCTATAAGTGTCCAGGCTGTGCTACAGTAATGGATAATCCTTCTTGGCTTATGATGCACTTTGAGGCTCGTCATAATAATGATAATAAAACATATTCTTGTAACTGGCCTCATTGTAACAGAAAGTTTTATGAAGAGCGGAGTTTGAATCTACATCTTAAGCAACATAAAGAAGGGAAGAAGCTGCTTAATATTCCAGAAAGGAAAAAGAGTAAGTGTCCACTTTGTTCTAAGTTATTCTATCGTGGATTAGTGGTCCATGCTTTTAAAATGCACAATCACTGTGTTACGTGCAACACAACTTTCCCCACGCGTCAAGAAGTTGAAGTACACGATCATTATAAGAAATATCTCCAAAGACAGGAGATGAATAAGAAGTATTTCCAAGAACATAGGATAAAAAAGACGAAACTTGAAAACGAGGGTATACAAGAGCTTTCTCATGAAGATAACGAAGTTACTGATAAGGATGCTTCTCATGAAAAAGAGTCGTTTGCTATGAACGAGGATTCAGCGTTAGATATGGATGCTTATACTGTTGTAGATAGTGTTACAAATGAGCTTTCTGTTGGTGATTTTTTAGTTCACGATAAACAAGAAGATTTTCTGAGCTGGCTTAATGATGAATTGCGCTCTGAGAGTTTGAACGAAGTACCGCAAGCGCTTCAAGAGGATGATGATTCTCGCTTTCTTTTTGATGAGACCGAATCAGACGGTTTTGATATTCTGCAGTTTTTAGAAGACAAAAAATAGATGATGTGCTCCAAAGCCTTTGATTATAAAAAGAAATAAAAGGGAAATAAAGATGACCTATGCGATTATGCTACTATATGCTATGAACATGTTCTTTACCTGCTTTTTGTATTGTATGGAACAAGCAGAGGGTCAAAAAAGTTCGTTAGAAGGTCCTATTCAGGTGCAGCAACAAAAGAGAAAGCGAACTGAAGAAATGCAAAAGGAAAAAGGAGCAGTGCCTCTTGTTCAAACCTTGCTTGATGGGGCGGAGTCTTTAGGGGTACAGAATAGTGCGGCAATGTTACATAGAGCCCAATATTTATTTTTATCAAATTTCTATAAGGTAACACATTGTAATTGTGTCTGTGGAGGGAAGTTTAATACTATAGAAAGTTTAAATGATCATATAAGAGAGCAGCATAAAAAAGGGAAAGAGTATAAATGCCCTCAATGTGAACAAGCATTTGTGCGTCTTATAAGTTTTATAAGTCATATAGATAAAGATCACTTTCAAAAGAGCTATATTTGTAAAGTGCCCGGATGCAATAATGCTTATAGGACATATGCAGGTATTATACAGCATGCTCTAAGATGTCATATGAGATCACAAGAGAAAAAAGAGAAAAAGGGATTTCCTTGTAATTGTACTTGTGGAGAGAAGTTTGGTGCTCAACTCAGCTTGAGAGATCATATAAGGGAAAAGCATAAAGTAGGAGAGATGTATAAGTGTTCTCGGTGTAATAATGCTTATAAGTTAGTAGCTATTATGCAGCACGTTCTTCTAGGATGTCCTATGAAACCACAAGAAAAAAAGAGGAAGAGGGGTTACCTTCTTTTACTCAAATATTAGTAGATGCAGCTCAATCTTTAAGTACAAAAGAGAATGCGGCAGATGGAGATAAATTGTTATCTGACGCAGATTTTTACGAGGTAGCGCATTGTAATTGTCCTTGTGGAGAGAAGTTTGGTGATAGAAAAAGTTTAAGAAATCATATAATGGAGCGGCATGAACTAGGAAATAAATTTAACTGTCCAAAATGTAATAAAGAGTTCATTAGCCCTAAGCATTTATTAAGCCATTTGGATACACATCGCACTGCAAAAGACTATAGTTGTAAATGGCCAGGATGTAAGAGGAAGTCTAAATCGTTTGATGCTCTTTGTAAACATTTAAAAGAAGAGCATAGTCCAAAAATATCATTGTCTCGGTTACCCTCAAGGAGAACGAAACCTCGTCTTGAAGAATTTCCAAGTTTGCACAACGAGGCTAAGATAATGGATGATGGACTGTTTGATGATCGTAACCTTTTTGAAGGATTGCAAGCTGATCAAATAGACTCATTGTTGTCTGATATTGATTTCGGAGATGTTTCTTGTTCGTATGATGATCTTTCTGGGCAGGAATTTGACGAGTTGTTGGACTTTTTTGAAAAGTAACTTTGAATCTTTAAGGATCTATTTATTATTGTCGCATAATTTTATAAAAAGATCTTTTTCATGAGAAAAGTACTTTGCATATGCATATTCATGCGGTAGATTCTGTGCGGCAAATACAAGCAATGGAGCTTGAGCGGGCTGTACAAGCAGAGCCAATGCAAGCGGAGTCACTATTAGGTAAGCGAAAAGCAGATGTTCTTTCTTCATATGAACCAAAGGAGCATGTATCAAGGTCTGTTGTTCAGAACTTACTTGCAGCAGGCCAATCTTTAAGTGTACGCAGTGATGCATCTCTATTAGATGCGCAGAAGGCGCTTTCTTCAGGAAATTTCTATGAGATAGACAATTATAATTGTCCTTGTGGCCAAAAGTTTAAGGATATTCAAGATTTAAGAGAACATGTGCTAGAATTACATAAGATAGATGGTGATTATAGGTGTCCTCAATGTGCGTTGGAGTTAATAAGCCTTTCGTATTTTATAAAACATATAGATAAGCATCGTATTGCACAGGATTACGCTTGTAAGTGGCCAGAATGTATTGTACGAGCTAAGTCACTTGATGCTATTAGGCGCCATTTTAAAGAACAGCATCTTGGAAAACAGCGAGGTCACTTTCAGGCTAAATCACGAGCACTTTTTAATAAGCGCAAAGAGTGCCCTAAGCCTAAAGAACAGTATAAATCATATGATACAACATGGACTTGGCATCAAGAGTCGGGAATGCTTACTGGTTCATCTATAGTTGGCAGTGCCCCAGAGCCTCTTCGTTTGGATGCACAAGAGCCTCAGGTGATGGTTGACACTAAGCCTATAGAATATCTTACAGAATCGGACAGCGAAGAGCCAGCGGAAAGAAGCAGCTAAGGTTTCTCTTTTTGAGTTCTGATGTTTATAAAATTATAATCGTCGCATAATTTTATAAACAGGGAGTGTTGTAAAAAACGCTTCTTCATTATCTGTGTCCTATAATTTTCATCAATACTAAGTTAAAGAAATCGAAGAAGTGCCTTACGTTCCCTCAACTTTGTTTCGGGGTAAGCACTTCTTCTTATTTTTTAGAGAAACCTGGTTGGTGGTGATATTTTTCTCGTATTGGTAAAACATTTTACCAATGGGTGGTAGATATTTACGCTACTCTTGTGTAAAAGTAGTCAAAAGGAGTATTTAATAGGTGTCAAAGGTGTTTTATGAGATATTTTTAAGGATTTATTGTAAATATTGTCATAGGATGGTAGAATTTTTACCACATAATGGTAAATTTTTTACTAAGGATAGGAATGTTCTTTCGTCGTAATAGTAAACCGAAGCTTGAGAAGGCTCTTAAAATAAGCCCAGTAGTGCTGCTTACGGGTGCTCGACAGACAGGTAAAACTACATTAATGAATGAGGTAGCACAAGATAGAGGATACTTTTCTGCTTCATTTGATGATCTGAGTATATTATCAGCTGCTAAAGCAGATCCTATGGGATTTGTTGCGAGACTGCCTAAGCCAGTAATATTAGATGAAGTTCAGCGGGTACCAGAACTATTTTTGGCAATAAAATATGATGTAGATCAGCATAGAGAACCAGGGAGATTTGCATTAACAGGATCTACAAATCCGCTCCTTATTCCTAAACTGGGAGACTCTCTAGCGGGGCGTATGATTATACTGACGTTATTGCCACTTTCGCAGGGAGAGCTGCTTGGAAGAAAAGAGGTCTTTATTGATCGTCTGTTTAAGGGAGAGGTTCCCTACAAAGCGGACAATCTTTCTCGGCAAGAGCTTTATGAAAGAATCCTGAAAGGGGGGTATCCGGCAGTACAGGCTTTTGGGGAAGAAGAAAGACGGCTCTGGTTCAATTCATATATTACAGCTCTTTTGCAAAAAGATGTGCAGGATCTTGCACATGTTACAGCATTAGCAGAGTTTCCTAGAATCTTACAGTTACTAGCAACTCGAGCAGCAAATCTTCTTAACGTTGCAGAGCTTTCGCGAGCAGTAGGAATACCAAATACTACATTGCATAGATATTTATCTCTTTTAGAAGCGCTCTTTATTGTTTGCCTGCTTCAGCCTTGGAGTGTTAATATAGGAAAGCGTCTTGTTAAATCATCTAAACTCTATCTTATTGATTCGGGTATTTTAGCGTATTTGCTGGGAATAGATACTGAGCGAGCAGCTATTGATGGTAAATTAATGGGAAGTATTGTTGAAAATTTTGTAGTGATGGAATTGAAAAAGCAAGCGTCATGGAGTACGACCCAAGTGCAGCTTTTTCACTTTAGGACCCAGACGGGAGTTGAAGTAGATCTTGTGCTTGAGGATGCAGCAGGGCGTATTATAGGGATAGAGATTAAAAGTAGTAGTACCGTTACTCAACAGGACTTTAAGGGATTGCGATACTTGCAGGAAAGTGCTCAAGAAAGGTTTATGGCGGGTATAGTGTTGTATACCGGATCACAAAGTATTCCCTTTGGTGGTAATTTCTATGCTTTGCCTATCACATCGTTATGGGCAGAATAAGGGTTGTAATTAAGAGCTTTTGAGATGGTATTCTTTTGCTCTCTCTATACCTTATAATATACAAGCGTTGCCCACGTATTTCTTAATCACATCCTTGATCAGCCCGATTAGAAACAGCTGTGTTTGCTCATTATGGAGGGATTATGAATTTTGCTGTGTATATTAAAAAAGAGCTTGCAGAGCAAGTAAATAAACTGAATAAAGCATTAAATAAGAGCAGAAACTCTATTATTAATGAAGCACTTAAGTTATGGATTAAGAAGCATGAATCACGTGCATGGCCAGAGAATTTCTTTGACTTTGAGCCTGCAACTGACGTGTCCGATTTTAGATCTTTACGCAAAGATCTAATGCTTCCAATGTTGCATAATTGAAAGCCTTAATGGCACTATTGCTGCTCTTCACTCTTTAGCGCCATGTTTTTTAAGTAATTCTGCTATTTCATTATATCCTCTGTCTGCAGCATATTTTAAAGCAGTATTGCCATTTTTGTCCTTAGCATTAACATTTGCTCCAGCGGCTATAAGCAGTTCTACTATATCTTTGAATCCGTGGTATGCAGCCCCCATTAAAGCAGTAAGGCCGTCCTCACTTTGAGCATTAACATCGGCATGATGAGCCAAAAGTAGTTCTATTATATCTGCATGACCATAGTCTACAGCATGCATTAAAGCAGTACTGTCATCCGACTTTTTAGCATTGACATGAGCTCCATGTGCTATGAGTATTTCTGCTATTTCTTTATAGCCACCTCGCGCAGCATAAATTAAAACAGTACTTGTATACCCATCTTTAGCATTAATATCAGCACCATGAGCTAGAAGTAGTTCTACTATTTCTTTGTGCCTATGTTGTACAGCTCGTGTTAAAGCAGTATCACCTTTTGTATCCTTAGCATTAACATTAATACCAGAATCTAAAAATTCTTTTACTCTTTTTACATCTCCTCTTGCCGCTGCTTCTATAAATTCTAATTGCCTTGAGTATTCTAAAGCCCCAGGAGTCCCAAGAGCTTGTGCTATATCTTGTGGATTTCTCCATGATGCAATGAGATGTAAGTCACTTATAAGAATTCGATTAAAATCAGGATTATTAAAAAGAAATTCTAACTCTTTATCTTTGGATAAAATCTTTATCAAAGCTAAGGCATCATCATACTTTGCATACCTTATAAGTTCTAATTGTTGTTGTAGATTTTTAAGAGCTTGAGCAGAAGGCAATCCCTTAAAAATAGATATTCCTGTCATATCCTTTAATTTTTGTTGCAACTTAGTAATTGTAAAAGTATCTTCTAAGCTAGTAATAAACTTAACGATCTCTTGACTAAGCTCTTGAGGTAAGATGTCAAGATAGCCTTTAGGCTGTATACTAAAAGTAGAAATGGACCCTGCTAGTATTCCTATTAACAGTTTCTTCATTTTTTAGCTCCATAGTTTTTATATAGTATTTCTTAAATTATCTCTCTTGATTATAATATAATATTTGAAATAATTCCAATAAAGGTGTTGAAATATGCAAGAGGGGCGGAAGAAAAGTACCTATGGTTAAAGTTGTGTCGTTTTAGAGGTAAAGTATTAAACTACTGCTTTATCTGCATGAAAAAACCGGTGGAAGCATTCTTTCGTTGTTTTGTTTATAAGATAAACAATATACCCATTGGTTTGTTCTATGCAAGCGCGTATACAAAGAGCATAGCTTGTCGCATCAAGCGATTTTAATCCTAATTGTTGAGCAAGAGGGCTTCCAGGAGACACTACGAGAGCGCATGGAACAAGAAACTTCCGTTCAACTTCTGAGGTAAAAGAGTGATATATGTCCCATTTGTCCTGTGTAGAGTCTCGATATTTTTTAAGAATATGAGGATTGACAATAAAGGTACAGGCAGAGCTATTTTGTTGATTTTTAGGAATCTTATATAAAGTAAGAGTTACATTGTCAGAAGAAGAATAGCCTCTCCAGTTGCGCAGTACTACTTTTTCATCAGACTCGTAAAGAAGAGTTACTACTGGAATGAAGCGCTTTTGTGCTTGTTCTTTTAATTGCATATGTTCATGTAATGATAAGATATGCTGTTTAATAACAGGAATTGGCTGAGTAGAGACCTGTTGTGCATAATTCTCTTCGCTATTGTCTTCATCATCTAGATCCAGTGTAGCAGGCGCTTCTTTAACAAGGGTCTTAGGTTTTGCTTCCTTGCTTTGGTTTGTAAATACTTGTATGTAACTTTCCATCTTTCTTTTTACCGAAGAGATGGTTGAGCTAAGCTTTTCTTGTGGAGGACATAAAGTAAGAGGAAATTCATGGCCTGAAAGTGTAGTATATACGTGAGTTATATAGGGACAAACGGTATAATCTAGAATAATGATAAGATCTACTTTGTCTTTAAAAAGCTCTTGCCACTCTTTTACAAGAGCGTGAGCATGAGCTTCATGATTGTATCCTCTGAGTGGTTGTTCAAGTAGTTTATAACATTCTAGTAAAAACATAGTTTGAGGAGGTATAGATAAAAGACAGGTAGCGGCTTCTTGAATTTCTTGCCACAATGATTTACAAAGGCGCTCTTTTACGTAGCGCCATATATTTTTTCTTGTTTGTGCGATAAAGAGAGTAAGCGCTTTACATTCTTGTTCTAAGCTCTCTGTAGAGCGAGGAATTGCGGAAAGTTTAGAAGCAGCTTGTTCTGTTTGTAGAGTAAGGAGAAGCTGTTTTAATTTTTGTTCAAGGGCATAGAGAGGCAATTGAGACCATGCATTTTCAATTGCTTTATAGACAGTGTTGAGATAGCAGAAGTTGCGGGCAATAACAAGATGATCTCTTATTGTTTGAGCGAATGTGGCCTTTTCAGCTTCTGAAAGGTCCATGAGTATACGAAGAGGATAAAGAGGAGTTTTATCGTTTGTATATGCTTTGTAAAGAGAATTATTAAGAAGCGGAAGAGGAGAACGTACGTAGCATTGGTAAGGAGATAGTGTATCTATGGTACTTAATAAGGATTGAAATGGTTCTACTTGACTTATAAGATTATTAAGATGTGTTTCTATTGAGGCTCGCATCTCTCTAAGGCGGCATAGTCTAATGTAATAAAGGATATCCTTTTCTGTCGCAGAAATATTTTTTCTACCTTCATAATACGAGTCAAATTGATCGAAAACAGATTTATCTCGTTTCAAATGAGGTTGTTGTATTGTTACTGTATCAAGTACGACATGCAGGTTTTCTTTGTTTCCTATATTAAGGTGGTGCTCAGAAAAAGCCTTTTCAAGAGCGGCGTAGGGATCTTTTATTGCTATTTCATTGAGAATATCGACAGCGCGTTTGAGGTTACTTAAGAATTTTCTTTTTTTTCTATCACTTGTAGCAAACTCTTGTTTTAGATCTGCAGCAAGTGTGCGTATTTCCTTATAATAGGCAATAAGAGTGTGTAAACAAGTATCCCATTGATGAGTATTAAAATGGTAGATCTGTAAAAGGGGTGCTATTGTTTGATAGCAGTAGTCTTTGCTGTGAGTAAGGCATATAGTGTCAATAAGCTTTAAGAGAGCTTTTACTCTCTCTGAAGATTCATTTTCTAGCCTTTCTAGAGTAGAGCAGCGAGAGATAATTTCATCAACCCAGAGGTCGGTGTGCGTTTTGTTAAGGTAGTGATTTTGAGCAATAAGGCCAGCAAAGGCTTCAGTAACTCTGTATCTATTAAAAAGAATTTGAGCAAAGGTATGTTTTTCCTGCTCATTTAAAGAAGGAGCTGGTAGTTGGGCAACTGATAGCTCAATTGAGGAGCCCTTTTCTTTCTCCATACTATAAGTAGTACTAGAAAATGCTATAAGTACTAAATAAAGTATTTTTTTCATTTTTAAGCCTTTTCCGGTCTCTAAGGGATATTTTAATTACGAATATAGTTCTTTATACTAGTGTAACAAAAATAATATATTTTGATAGAATTGAAAATAAATTTCTTTTATGATATATTTAGCATGCAGATAAAGAGAAAAGAAGGGTACCCATGTTTAAAGTATTATATATTCTACTCATAGCTTTCTGTTTTAATGCTATAGGTATGAAGCATGAGTCTGAGATGGCAGAAGAAAGAGAGCATAAGAAAAGCAAGCAAGAGACGAGTTATTTAAGTTTATTGCCGCAAGATCTTAAGAATTTACTGAATCCTCTTGTAATTCATGTACTTATAAAAGACTTAGAATACACAGAGGCATTACATAAGATACAAGAGCTCGCACAAAAGCAAGAATATGCTACCCTCTTTGAAGATATTCCTTTTACTGAATCTCTATTAGATGAGCTGCAGAAGAAATATAAAGTAATCAAGATTAACGATTACCACACAAGATATGATATTAAAAAGCAGGATGATATTGCAAAGGATCTTAAAACAGCAGGTGCTGCACTCTGGTTACAACGTCGTCCAACAGAGTTGCTATTTTTAAAGGCTGTTGGCCAAGCAGATGTTAAAGCAGTTGAAGATTTTCTCAATAAAGGAATAAATGTTAATGCTAAAGTAAATAGTAATACTAATCAAACAGCTTTAATGAGAGCAGTAGTTTTTGGTTATAAAGACATAGTAGAACTACTTCTAGCTCATAGAACAAATGTTAATGCTCAAGACATAACTGGTGATACTGCTTTAATGAAAGCTGCATCTAATGGATATAAAGATATAGTAAAGATGCTACTTGCATCTGGTGCAGATGGTAATGCTCAAGATGAGTATGGCAATACTGCTTTAATAGTAGCTGCATCTGGGGGAAATAAAGCTATAGTAGAGATGCTTATAGTTCATGGTGCTGATGTTAATGCTAAAGACAATAAAGGCAATACTGCTTTAACGCCTGCCAAAATGTCTGGATTTAAAGATATAATAGAACTTCTTAAAAAATATACTTAATGAAGGTCCTCTTTGTTTTGTACAAAAACAATCTTAGTACTTTTTTTACTTTTGCCAATGATAAGATTTACACGAGAGAATTTGCCTGTAGGGCAATAGGTAAGAAGAGAAACTCCCCCTGGGCCATAGACCCTTACAATATCACGTTTAAAAAGAGGGATATCTACTATGTCTTGAATGGGGCAATCATATATCATAGGCCCCCAGTAGGATGCTGCAGTCTTATGTTCAATGGTTACCGCATTCTCACCACCAGTAGTTTTTGTATTATCAATAATATGGAGAATAGTAAGTGGCTTTTGAGAATTAACCGCTTTTGCTGTATCCATAGCCTGAGCGTAAATTACATTAAGTAATAATATAGATAGAAAAAATAATATTTTCATAACAGACCAAATGTATTTAGATTATTTATTAGAATATTAATTAATATTCTTAAGTATATCTGTTATTTTTTATGATGCAACTATAGAAAGCTTGTTGTTATAATCTACTTTGAGAAGATTGTGTCTCTTTTGCCGCTTGTTCCTTCAACCATTCTTGAAGAGCTTGGTTAAAGAATGGGTATTCTTTCTCAGGAAACCCTTCCTTAATCTTGAGGCCAAGTTCTTTGAGGGATCCTTTATAATAAGGAGCAAGTCTAGAAAGTACCGTGCCAATGGTACGCGAAGTAGAAAAATCCTTATGAGAAAAAGAGGGTTGCAATTTTGCGATGATAAATTGAATATCGTCTTCATCTAACTCTAGTTGTGGCTCTTCATGAGGAGCAAGTGCTTTATGTGCTCTCATTAACATTTTACGGCCCATTTTTGATTGAAGTTCTTTCATTATAGTAGTAAGAAGTGTCTGTGCTCTGAGCTCTGGAGGCAGAGCGTATAAACGCGAAGTTGATGGCTCTTCTTTCATAGGTTCCATTGTAGATGTATAAGAGTGACAAAGGATGAGTAGCAAGAAGTTACTTGTAATGATGAAAGATAGAGCTCTAGTCATTGTTTTAGGCCTCCTATTACGCACCATTGATCTTGCTAGCTTTGTATTTTTTAATCCTGCGCGAAAGAAAATTATTAAAATAGGTAAACTCGCGTGTTGGAAGATACTGTATTAAGAGATCATGTATTTTATCAAGTGACCAATCTGGAAAATGCTTTTTAATTTGTCCTATAATAGTATCGACTACTTCAACTGTTACCCGCTGTTCCTGTGCAAGACTTGGGCGCAAGGGAAAGAAAATAAGCATAAGGTCGTCTTGATTCATATTTCTTCCTTGTCCATGTGCAACTGCAGCTCTTTTGGTAAATTCGTTCTGAATTTGCTCTTCTAGAGGAAGTTCTGCTGCCGGCCGTTCTCTTTTCTCTTTGCTTTTAGGAAATAGTTTTTCCTTAATTTTTTCCATGCCGTATACGGAAGAAAAGGTTGTCAGCAGTATACAAGCTTTAATAAAAGATGTCTTCATAATAATTTTCCTTTAACTTTTATTATTTTATTATAAAATATCATATATTAACTTTATATTTCAAGTATACTATAATTATGCTGCCTAAGAATAACTAAATCTAGGAATGAAAAGACAAGAGTGATTACCAATTTTAGGGCATAAAAGAACGATTTGCGCATATTTCCTATTTGTTATATAATATAAAACTGTAAATAGTTAATCAAAGGTATTTTTAGATATGAATAAAGTAGTTTTGACAGTGGCAGTATGTTTATTAATGCATCCTGAGGAAGGCACAAAGACGTTGTAGAGCTTCTTCAAAAGTACGGTGCTAGCTTTTTAAGTAAAGATACAGCCCATTTGTAGAAATGATAAAGCTATAGGCTTATTAAACAGCACGTAAGATCTCAATTCTCGATAAGGAAAATCATGAATAAAGTGCGCTACTTATTAATCACTATGTTATTTTCTCTTTCTTGCATACCTATATCGGTGTATCCTTTTATTTCATACTACCTCTTTACTAACGAGCAGGGACAGCAGATTCTTCTTTTAGGTGATATAGAGCATTCTTCAGAGCTGTTGTATACTACTAACATTTTGCATGTAAACACTTTAACAAACCTCGTAAAGCAAGAAACAATCTCAGCTCCTATTCCCTGTATTTTAGCAATGGAAGAGCCCTATTTCTTTGCTATACAAAAGAATACCTTAGCTTCAAATGTCATTATACATACTACATTTAAGGAACTTAGTAAGCAAGCGTCTCAACTTTTGGATAAAATAAAGTTTATCCCTTACGAGCCTCGATCAAGACCAAGTAGTGTCCTTACAGGAGTAGCACAAACCATTTTAGATGTTATTGAAAAATCTTTTGAGTGCGATTCATTTTCTACTTTCTGGACAGACTTTAAAAATCAACTGAATGCTCAAGCACAGAATCTCACTCAAGATGTTACTGTTGAAGTATATCTTAACGACCTTGAAAAAAATCAGCGCATCCTTGAAGATCTTGTCAAAAAATACCGCAATGAAAAAGATGTTGGGCCCTTTTTTATGCGTACTTTAACTGAATACCAAGAAGCCAAGAACAAAGCGTATTTCTTTCTTACAAGAGATAAAGATCTTCAGCAGCTTTTTGAAATTGCCAGTGTTGAGCTGTTGAATCGATGCTCTACCGCTCAGCAAGCACTTACACTTTACACTGAGGTTATAGCTAAAATCTTACTTTCTGAGCTTGATGAAAACTTTGCAAACGCATGCTTTCTTGATAAAATCCTTGATGCTCAAAAAGCAGCATACTGGCGAGTTATCTTTATCGGTGGCGAAGATCATATACAAGGTTTTATCCCCGTTTTAAAAAAGCTAGGGTATTCTATGGTCAAAGGAATAACACTAAGAAAGCAGTTGCGGACTATGCTCTTTCACGTTCATGGGGACATAAATGCCTTTTCTAGAGGATTAGTAAACGTAATTGAAAACTTCTTGAAAAATAACCCCGAAAAAGACGTCCGTTCATGCCAGGTCTGTCTTAATACTCGAACAGTTCACAAGATTCAGGTCTGCGGAAAGTGCAAAAAGGTACGTTATTGCAGTATAGAATGCCAAGCTAAAGATTGGCCTAATCATAAAAAAGTGTGTATGCCTCATGTAAAAGAATCTCAGCACTAGACTAATAAGATTCCTCATACTGCTGATTTGATACATTTTATACATAGCAAGAAATATGTATGGCCTCCTTCAAAAGTAGGGAAGTATACAGTTTTCTAGTAAATTGAATTTTTATTTCCGTGCGCCATGACGCTTAAGTAGTTCTACTATATCTTTATAATTCTTTTCAGTAGCAAACATTAAAGCAGTCTGACCATCATTACTTTGAGCATTAACATCTGCTCCTGCATTGATAAGCATTTCTGCTATATTTTGTGTCTTTCATCATTTGCAGCAATCATTAAAGCTGTACGGCCATACATATCTCGAGCATTAACATCTGCACCTGCCTTAAGAAGCATCTCTACTATTTCTTTATGCCCTTTTTCGGCAGCCCAATGTAAAGAAGTAAGACCATACTTATCATGAGCATTAACATCAGCACCGGATGCAAGTAGCATCTTTACTATATCTTTATCTCCATGAGCTGCAGCTATTATTAAAGCAGTATAGTCACTAACATCTTGAGCATTAACATTAATACCTTTATCTAAAAAGTCTTTTACAGCTTTTATATCTCCTTTTGTTGCAGCAGCAATAAATCGTTTTTGCCTTAAGTATTCTAAAGCTCCTGGAGTATTAAGCTCTTGTGCTATATTTTCTAGTTCTTTAGAAGTATCTTTGATAGATAATTCTCTTATAAGAATACGATTAAAATCGAGATTGTTAAAAAGAAATTCTAACTCTTTATCCTTGGATAAATCTTGTAGCGCAGCTAAAGCATTATCATAGTTTGCAGTCTTAATAAGGTCTAATTGCTGCCGCAGGTTATTGATAGCTTGTACTAATGAAGAGAAACTCTTAAGCTGTGCCGCCCTTTGTTGTATTTCTCTTAGTTTTTCTGGTAACTCATACAAGGTATGTATACCTTTTAAATGAGTAGTAAATTTAACAAGTTCTTGTCTAAGCTCTTGTGGTAAAATATCTAAATACGTCTTTTGCTGCATACTTACGGTAAAAACAGACCATCCTATTATTACTCCAGCTACTAGTATCTTTTTCATTATCATATCCTTTAATTATTTTTATCTTTTTATGTAAAAATTTAGCTGATAAATTTTTTTTAACATAACAATTTATGTCAACATAAGTCAATTATATTAATTATTTGAATTAATTTATGAAAAAAGTATTACAGTTTTATTGACGGATGATTAGTATTGCCATATTAACTTATTTCTTCATCACCAGTTAGCCTATGAGTTAAAAAGGTTCGAGGTATAGGTGGCAATACAGCTTTAAGACTGATAATAAACAGGGAAGACAATAATATAAAAGAATAGAGATTATTGTGCTCTTAATAAGCAAAACTCTCTACAAGCATTATAAAGTTTAAAACGAGCAATTGCGAGCTCTTTTTCTTTTTCGGTACTTCTTGTATGTTTATCCGGGTGCCATTGGCGAGCAAGTTGCTTAAATGCTGTCGCTATTTCTGCTGCAGAAGCATTATTTTGTAGGCCAAGAAGTTGAAATGGTATGCGAGGATTGATACTAGTAAGTGCTGTTGTAAGGTATGCTACGATATCACTGTTGTCTAGCATGCGGAACCTATCGAAATCCTCTAACATAGCAAGAATTCTGTAGCACATAAGTTCTCGGTTAAGATCTAATGGTAATGACTTAAGATACGAGGTTTCAATGTTTTGTGATTGATAGAGAGCTTCTATATCATTACTATAATATAAAATAAGAGTGTGCATAAACGCATATACTCCTTCAGGATCAAGCCTTTTTAGATTTTCTAAGTGTTGGTTCATGTGTTCCATGCTATAGCTGGAAGCAAAAGCACCAAGAAGAGCAAGGGTCAGAGAGTACTTGTATATCATAAGAGTTCCTTTGTATAGTATATGAGTATAAGCAAAATTTAAGTTATTTAAAGTGTTTTTGAATCAGCTGTTGTGTTGAGAAGTATACTCGCTATTTTGCACATATGTTTTTTTTGCAAAGACAACTTTTGTGCTTTTGCCAATAATAACGAATGATTATTGGATGTCCGCGTCTTTGGCTGTAAACACTAGTTTCAGGGCTCTTTGGGAGCCTGGAGACTATAAGAAGCACACAAGGAATAGAATAGAAAGGAATAGAGTAGAGCTGCTTGAATATTTTTTGCTTTTATTACTCTTTAGACCCGTGCTTTTTAAGCAATGCTACTATATCTTTATGTTCATAAGTAGCTGCCCACGTTAAAGCAGTATGACCATCATTATCTTTAGCATTAACATCTGCACCCTTGCACTATAAGCACTTCTACTATATTTTTATCTCCACGCAATGCAGCATATATTAATGCAGTCTGCCCACTGTGATCTTGAGCATTAACATCTGCTTTATGCGCCAGAAGCATTTGAACTATATCTTTCCTACCATATCCAGCAGACATTAAAGCAGTGGTGCCAAGGATAGCTTTAGCATTAACATTAATACCTTTACTTAAAAATTCTTGCACTGTTTTTATGTCTCCTTTATGTGCTGCTTTAATAAATTGTAATTGCTTTGAGTATTCTAAAGCTCCTGGTGTATTAAGCTCTTGTGCTATATTTCCTTCTTGAATGTTGTACTTTCCTTCCCTAAGTGCTTTAGGCCATAGCGTGTGTATAATAATTCTAATAAAATCAGGATTATTAAAAAAGGATTCTAATCCTTTATTTTGAGATAATTCTTTTATTAAAGCTAATGCATCTTCATACTTTGCATTTTTTATAAGCTCTAATTGTTGTTGTAAGGTATTAAGAGCTTGTACTAAAGAAGATAAACCCTTAAGATGCACCACTCTTTGTTCTATTTCACCTAGTTTTTCTTGTAACTTCTTAATAGTAAAAACATTTTCTAAATTGGTAGTGAATTTAGCAAGCTCTTGCCTCAGATCTTGAGGTAAAAGTTCTAAATAAGTTTTAGGCTCCATACCTAGAATAGAGATAGACCATCCTACGAGTGTTACAACTAGTATCCTTTTCATTGCTATATCCTTTGATTATCTTCTAGTTTTTATTTTCATATGCGAATTATTTTAAGTATAGCGGTGTGCATATTTAAGTCAATTATAGCAGCTTTGTTCTTAAATGGGCCTATACAAAAAAGCTAGTTATTTCTAAATTGGCTCTCTGTGGTCACTTTAAGTACATTCTTGAGTTGGTTGATCTATAGTGTCTTTCTTGTTAGAAATATATGGTAGAACTTCTTAAAAAGTATGGTGCAACATAAAGAATTATATTTATCAAGAAGCTATTTTGTATTAAATCTTTTTGAGAATACTTACTTTTTGGTTATTGTATGTTTTTGATAAAGCACGTTTTTATTGTGCAATTGAAACTAGTGCCAATATTTGCCTTGTCAATCAGGAATTTATATCATATACTAATACTCTCTATTATTTGATAAAGTTCATCTTCTTATAATATAAGGTAAATAATTGTGGTAACAAAGTATGTAATACTATTCTTGGGCATTATAAGTATTTCTTATGGTAGTAGTGCCATGGAAAAAAATCTGGATGCTCACGGTATAAAAAGATTGCATGATGAAATGGCTTCTGAGAGCGATTCTGAACATAATAACTCCTCTGATGAACAAGCTTCAAGCTCTGAAGATAGTCTTGTAATACCCCACTTGTCTGATGATGAAGACTCAGAAGATAGTCAATCTTCTGAGGAAACTCCTGCGCCATTGGCAGAAGGGCAAAAAAAGGCATTTGAAACATTGTGGGCTACGGTTGCTCCTGGGATTAATGATTTAACAAGACTAGAAAGGGCATTCGAGCTTTCAAATCTTACTTTATTTAAAGAGCTGCTAGCGCGAAATCCTTTTTTAATTAATTCATTACTGGTTAGTGGAATTAGACGGAAAATGACAGTAGCTAAAATTCGTCAGTTGCTTGATTTAGGTGCTGACCAGAATTTTAAAGAAAATGGTAAGAGTGCCGTAGAAATAGCTGCAGAACACGGTCGTGAAGATGTAGTTAACTTATTGCTTGATTATAAACGACTACAACCTAAAAAAGAAACTCAGGGCCCAGAAAAACACCCACTACAACGTATTATAGGCGATGCGATAGAAGCTTGTAATGGTAGTGCTATTAGAGCTATTTTACAACAATACGGCGAATCTGGTCAAAAGATTTTAAACGAGTACCTTCTTTGTACAGTAATAACCGGTGAGGTAGAAAAGGTAAGCTTTTTATTATATGCAGGAGCTGATTGCACTCTAAAGGGACCTGATGGTAAGAGCCTCTTAATGATAGCTTTAGAAAATAAGCATAAAAAAGTAGCTGAGCTCTTACTAGAGTACCCTAGTTTTGTGATTGACTATAATGATAGTAATAATAGTAGAAATATGTCTATCATAGGATATGCTATAGAGCAAGATTATGAAGACATCATAAATAGATTTTTAGACTATTATCCTATGGGTTCTCCCGATAGAATACAGCTGCTTGCCAATGGGCTTGTTAATGCAGTAAAGTTTGACAAGCCTCAGTTAGTGAGAAAGTTTCTCTCATTCGGAGCACCGCCAACTATTCAGGTTATTAATTACAACCAAGTGCTCCTAAGCTTTGCTATTACTACTAATAAATCACTAGAAACTATTGAAATGATAATCAGAGCCTTAGTCCACACATTTAGCCATATAAGCTTAGATAGTGCGTGTATTAACAGTATCTTTAAGCATGGAAGACTTGATATACTCAGTTTAATCTTAAACCAAAAAATATATATCGCACTAGCTCCAATAGATATGAACATAGTCAAACTTATAGAGAACAACCTTGGAGCAAACATAAAGACTTTTGAAGCCGAGACCGAGATAAGGCACAACAGCAATGGCTTTCTTTGTGATGTTTTGCAAAGAGAAGTAGCACGTATTCTACCAACCTGTATTGAAAACAATAGCATTAATGTGAATGAGTTTACTAACTTACATGAGCACTGTGTACATGCAATAACAGCAGAACATCCTCATTTACGCGATGAACAGACAGAGCAAACGGCACTTCATAGATGCTGTATACGAGGGTATACCCTTGGAGTACTCAGTTTGACTACTATGCCACAATGGTACATTAATGCACAGGATCAATGGGGAAAAACAGCATTGATGTATGCTATAGTATGTGGTAGAGATGACTGTGTTAAAGCATTAATTTATCTAAGAAACAAAACTCAGCCTGGTACATTTATTAATACCTGTGGCAGTGGTATAAACCTCAAGGATAAAGAAGGCAATACCGCACTCTTTTATGCTTTATTAAAGAGTAATTTTGAGGTAGCAAAATTACTTCTAGCTCAAGGAGCCAAGATTGGCTCTATTAAGAAAATAGTACTAGTGCTGGAAGTAGCAGCAGCTCAAGGCGATCTTAAAAACATGCTTCTCCTCTTAGGTAAATATAGCAGCGAATTCCTTGAAGCTGCCAAAAAACTTGAGCAGGTTAAGGAAGCCTTTAAAGATAGGTATCCAGACATACAGATAATTAACCCCCTATTTTTAGATAATCTTGGTATTAAGTTCTTTCATTAATACTGTCAGCTTGCTTCTGTTATCTGTATTTCTCTGTTACATTGATTTTTATTCTGATATAAAATATAATTATAATTAATAGTATAAAAGTTACAAAACAAAGGGATGACAAAAGATTATTTATCATTGCTCAAGGAGTATTTTAAAAGCAGGTATCAGAGAGATTATGCCCTCTGGACTTTGAATTTCTCCTTCTTCTTCAAGAGTTATAATAGTACCATAACCTACCTTGAGTTCCTTCATTGCAATTAAAAGAGAATTAATTTCTCTCTGTTTAGTATTCTCATCTTTTAATGATAGGCAAACTTGAAAAAGAGAGATAGAATGATCTACTAGCACTATAAGAAAATCCACCTCTTTATCATCCTTGGATCGATAGTAACTGATAGTGCTCGATTTACGACGAAAATGCGCAAACACTGCCGTTTCTAATTGAGCGGATAAATCAAAATGGCTTGCCATTGTTACTGCGGTTATAAGCCCTTGGTCAATAGCAAATATCTTTTTCATACTATAGGCAGCTTTCCGATAAGATAAATCAAATTTATTTAAAGAAAAAACGCAGTATGCATCTTCAAAATAGGACATATAGTCGTAGAGCGTATTTTTGCTAATTTCATATCCCATTGATTTGAAGGCAAGATACATTTTATTGATACTAAAAATTCTTGAGCTATTTCTTAAACAATGGGTTAGAAGCTGTTTTAAAACATGTGAGTTACTTATACCATAACGGTCAATAATATCACGATAGATAACTGAAGAAATATATTCTTGAAGGATTTGACGATGGACTTCTGGAGAAGTGCCTATAACTTCAGGAAAGCCGCCCCTTTGCAGAAAATTCCTAAGATGATGTACGAGCTCAATCTTTGCTTTTGTTCCAATTGTTTTGGGAATTGCTATGTTGAGTTTCTGTAAATATTCACTAAAGCTAAAGGGGAAGATCTCTTGAACAAAGGTTCTCCCTCTTAAAGCAGAGGCAATTTCCTTACTTAACATTTTGCAAGAAGAACCAGTTACATAAATTTGAACCTTTTCTTGATCCAAAAGCCTTCGAATAAATTTTTCCCATCCGCTCACCTCATGAATTTCATCAAAGAAAAAGTAAATATCCGATCTGTTTAAATACTGGGGATAAAGTTCAAAGTAAGCCATAAGGATATCTTGAAGGTTCTCTTTCTGCATATCAATAAGACGCTCATCTTCAAAATTAAGATAAAGTATTTTAGAAAACTCTATACCTTGCGCTATCAAGTCTTGCATAATTTGATATAAAGTCCAAGTTTTGCCACTCCGTCTCATGCCTATAAATACAAAAGCTTTACGCACATTATCAGGTAAAATTGGCAATGCTATAGCTCTTTTAATGGGATGTGGAAGATGAGAGGCATGAAAATCAGTAATAAGCTCTTTAAAAACTTGCTTAAATTCCATTTTTTCCTTTGTAAGGGGATAAAAGTTATAAATTATTTCTCTCTTATAAGGACATAATACTATATAACTATCCCTATTTCAAGGAAATCATAATAATTGGTACTAATATCTACTTCAGAGCAGCTTGCTCTATAGCTATGATTGGTAAGGTATAGAAATATGACATGGGATTTGTTTGGCTGCTGTTTCTCATTGAGCTGATCGAAAAGGTTGATAACACTATAACTATTGCTTTTATTTTAATTTATGTATTATAATTACTAATATAAATAATTATAGATGTGAGATAATAATTGTGGAGAAAGAAAGTGAAGAAATTATTAGTTATAGTACTAGGATGGTATGTTTCTACCTTAGGAATGGAACAGAAGACTTATATAGAACTCCTACCGCAAGAGCTAAGACAAGAGATTAGTAGATTTACTACTAATTTAAGCAATGTTTTTACTATTGATGAGTTATTGCAAAAATTAAAAGAAGCAGCAGAGCGTTCAAGCTCATCTTCTTTTACTCAAGCCCTTAATACCTTACAACAGCAATTGGAGCAGATAAAGAATGCAAACTATGATAATGCATTAGCTGCGCTACAAGATTTATCCAAGGATAAAGAG
Organism: uncultured bacterium; assembly: GCA_963848965.1. Classification (GTDB taxonomy): domain Bacteria; phylum Babelota; class Babeliae; order Babelales; family Babelaceae; genus CAWKFG01. Next base: position 594,606 of record CAWKFG010000001.1, on the reverse strand, counting down.
TTAGAATTTCTTTTTAACAATCTCGATTTTAATCGTATTCTTATAAGAGAATTATCTATCAAAGATACTTCTAAAGAACTAGAAAATATAGCACAAGAGCTTAATACTCCAGGAGCTTTAGAATACTTAAGGCAAAAACGATTTATTGCTGCTGCAACAAAAGGAGATATAAAAGCTGTAAAAGACTTTTTAGATAAAGGTATTAATGTTAATGCTAGAGATATAAATGGACGTACTGCCTTAATGATTGCTGTATATGATGAAAGCAAAGATATAGTAGAAATGCTTATCAATGCAGGAGCAGATGTTAATGCTCATGATAAGTATGGTCTTACTTCTTTACATTGGGCTGCCGAAAAAGGACATACAAATATAGTAGAAATGCTTATAAAGGCAGGAGCTGATGTTAATGCTAAAAATAATAATGGCTCTACTGCTTTACATCGAGCTGCATTAGGACCTAAAGGTATAGTTCAAATACTACTTAAAGCAGGTGTAGAGGTTAATAGCCAAAATAAATATGGCCGAACTGCTTTAATGCTTGCTGTACAATATCGCCGTAAAGATCTAGTAGAAATACTCTTGGCATCAGGAGCTGATGTTAATGTAAAGGATAACGAAGGTAGAACTGCTTTGCATGAGGCTGCAGACACAGGAGCTAAAGATATAGTAGAATTACTGAAGAAGCATGGAGCAAAGGGTTAATGCTAAGTGTAACGGTAGGCAAACCACTTGTCTTTGTATAGTCACGGTATTTTTTGAAGCCGTACAAAGAGGACATAAAGATTCGGTCTATTAGCACATTAGTAATTTAGAGTTTAATGAAAAATAAGTTATAATAAAAGATTGAGCTTAAGCAATAAAAGCCTTATGGATTAGGGACGATAAGTAATATGCAAATAATTAACCCTTTATTTTTAAATAGTCTTGGTATTAAGGACAAGTTATCTCAAATATAGCTTTATCAAGGCTCTCAAGAGCATGTTCAATATCTTCTTCAGCAAGACCTTTAATAGTGCCACTATTATCAACACCTATAAGTATTTTACCTCCATGCTGATTACAGAAGCCAACTAATGTCTTAGTAATTTGATTATTTTTTGGGAAAGATTCCTTGAATTCTAATGTCGAGGATTCTTGTTCTGGGTATTTCATGTAAGTTCCTTCAGTTTAACTCATTTCCTCACTACTAGTATAACTCATGAGTCAAGCATGAGTCAAGTGAGTCAAAATTAACTTAACTTTTGTGCCACTTAGCTCAAAATAATTCTTCTACAAGATATTTCTTGAGCATTAAACTAATGCATTCCTAGTCTTTAATACAAGTGTTGGTTTTTAAAGAATTAGCATAAAATAAGAGTTTAAAAAATATTATCTTCTGGTCAAAAGACAATCTTTAAGTATAATTGATTACTATAAAATGCTATAATAAAAGGAATAAGATGATTAAAAAAAGATTGTTAGCGCTACTACTAGGCTGGTCTATCTCTATTCTAGGTATGGAACCGCAGAGTTATTTAGAACTTTTACCTCAAGACCTTAAACGAGAACTTATTCTATTCACTACTAGTTTACAAGACATACAGACTTTTAAAGAGTTACAAGAAAAACTAGGTGAAATACAACAAAGGGCAGCATATTTTAAAGGTCTCTCTTCATTAATACAAGCTATCAATAACCTACAGCAACAACTAGAACTTATAAAGACAGCAAGCTATACTAATGCTTTAGCTGCACTGCAAGCTTTGTCTAACGATAAAGAGTTAGAGTTCCTTTTTAATAATCCTAATTTTAATCGCATTCTTACATCTGTACTTTGGCAGCAGAACCTTTTTTTGAAGAATCCAGAAAACATAGCAAAAGAGCTTAATACTTCTGGTGCCTTAGAATGGTTGAAGCAATTAGAGTTTTTAAAGACTGCAGAAAAAGGAGATGTAAAAGCTATAAAAGACTTTTTAGATAAAGGTATTGATATTAATGCTAAAGATAATGATGGCTGGACAGCTTTAATGTATGCTGCTATTGGACATAAAGATATAGCAGAACTACTTCTAGCTCATAGGGCAAATGTTAATGCTAAAGACAATAAAGGCAATACTGCTTTATGGTTTGCTGCCGAAAAAGGGCGCAAAGAAATAGTAGAGATGCTTCTTAAAGCTAGTGCAGATGTTAATGCTAAAAATGTGTATGGTCAGACTGCTTTAATGAATGCTGCTTCTCGTGGATATAAAGATATAGTACAAATGCTTATCGCTAAGGGTGCCGATGTTAATGCTAAAGATAAATATGGCGGAACTGCTTTAAGGTATGCTGCACTGTATGGACATAAAGATATAGTTCAAATGCTTATTAAATCTGGTGCAAATGTTAATGCTCAAGATGAATATGGCTATACTGCTTTAATGATTACTACACAATGTGGATATAAAGAGATAGTAGAGCTTCTTAAAAGGCATGGTGCAAAATAAATTATAAGTCCCCTGGGGCTCTCTTATTTTAAGTGCTTCGCTCAAGACAGATTTTACTCAAACACCATAAACTATCATAGAAGCAAACTCCCTGCCCAAATTCTATTTTACAAGAATAATTAACTAATGTTTAGTTTATTAGGTTTTACTCAAGCCCTTAATAATCTTCAACAGCAATTAGAGCAGATAAAGAATGCAAAATATGATAATGCATTAGCTATCATAAAACAATTATCTCAAGACAAAAAACTAGGATCTTTTTTTAATAACCCTGATTTTATTCGTATTTTTGCAAGGTCTCTTTTTTATAGAAAAGGATATGCTAATGCAGAAAAAGTAGCACGAGCGATTGATACGCCAGGAGCACGCGAATATCTGCGGCAAGAATATTTTATAACCGCCGTAAAGGAAGGCAATGTTGCAGCTGTAAAAGACTTTTTAGCTTCTGGTATAATAGAACTGAATACATTAAGCCAGGCGAGTTTTGCTTTCTGAGCTTGTTTAAATTTGCGTATTTTTTGCCCACAAAGATGAAATAGGCCAAGCAAAGAGGTTCTTGCCAAAAGGAACGCCTTCGCTGCCTGCGTATAGTACAATTCCTTTTAAAAATCTATCTTTATATGTTTCTTGCATATGTTTAAGGCCTTTGAAATCCATAGCAGTCACTGTTTCTGAGGCCTTAACTTCAATTCCTACAATGTTTCCTGCTTTATCTTCTAGAACAATATCAACTTCAATACCATCGAGTGTTCGATAATAATAAAGGGTAACACGCCTTTTTGACCACGTAGCTTGCTTCTTCAACTCCATTACAACAAAGTTTTCAAAAAGATTGCCTATAAGCGCGCTATCAACAGAAAGTCTATCATGATTGATACCCAATAAGTAGCTTAGCAGGCCAGTATCTACCAGATATACTTTCGGAGATTTGACTAATCGCTTACTTAAGTTAACACCCCATGAAGGTAAAAAGCCAACTAAGAATACCGTCTGCAAAAGTGCAAGGTAGCGACGAAGAGTAGTATTTACAAGCATGCTTGCACGAGAAAGTTCTGAGGCGTTTAAGATAGTCCCGGCTCGCGTTGCTAAAAGTCTCAATAATTGAGGAAATTCAACTATACCTTCTATTTTTGCAAGCTCGCTTATCTCTCGCTTTAAAACTGTCGTAATATAATTATCAAACCATTGGTCTCGCTGCTCTTCGTCTATTGATTGAACATTTGGATATCCTCCAATTATCATTTTTTCTATAAGCTCTTTTTTCGAGACTTGAGCTATAATAGGATGCTTATCGCTAAACGCTAGATCTATAAAATCATCAAAAATGCCTAAAAGTTCCCCTTGTGATAAAGGAAATAGCTCTAAGATGCTTATTCTTCCTGCAAGAGTATCGCCAAGTGTGGGAATAAGGAGCGGATTGGCAGATCCTGTAAGAGCAAACTGCCCTGGCTGTCTATTTCGGTCTACTTCATGCTTTATAGGTAGAAATATTTCTGGTATCCGTTGAACTTCATCTAAAATTGTTGGCTTTTGAATGCCAGTTATAAAACCGGAAGGATCGTTTGTTGCTGCTGCCAATGTTGTTAAACTATCGAATGTATAGAAAGAATAATTACGTTCTTGTGCAATTGCTGCCATTAAGGTTGACTTTCCTGTTTGGCGAGCTCCTGTTAAAAGTACAACAGGACTGAAAGAAAGGGCTTTTTCTAGTTTTTCTTTTATATTCCTATAAATCATCGTAAATTTGACCACCAAATGTTCAAAATTTGACCTCTGCATGTTTAAAATTTTAACACATAATGGTAATTTATACAACACTCTACATTAAAAATAGTGCTGCTGAATTTGTCATAGTTATAAATCAAAGGTATAATAAATAATTGCGTTAAAAGATCTAAGTTCTGCGATTGCATTGTGTTGTTGAGCCATTTTGCTCTACCTTTTTTAATAGTGCTGGAACATATAAAGAGAACGTTGATCTACAATAAAATTATACGGTATAGAAGTAGGAAAGAACAAATAAAGTGAAGAAAACAATAATAATGATGCTTATAATAGGATGGAGTATCACAACTCTAACAATGGAGCAAGAAAGCGAAGACATTAAAGAACAAGCCGAAAAAAAAGGAAAGCAGGAACAAACATACCTAAGCCTTTTGCCTCAAGAACTTAAAAACGAGCTCGTTACATTTCTTTTTAACCTATGTGGTTCATCTGATGTTAATACAATTAATGGGCTGTTGAGAAAGTTAGAAGAAATACAAGGGATTTCTCTTCTTCGAGCATCTCTTTCAGCAGAGGTTCTTGAAAGATTGGAAGATCGTTTATGGCAAATAAAGAGAGAAAATTACACTAATGCATTAGCCTTAATAAAGGATTTATCAGAAGATAAAGAGTTAGAATTCTTCTTTAATAATCCTAATTTTATCCGTATTCTTGTAGATAGCCTCTGGCATAAATCAAATGCTGAAGAACTAGGTGTGGGACCAAAAAATATAGCAGAAAATTTGGCTACTGCCAGAGCTTTAGAGCTTGCAAGGTACCTTGAATTTCTAGAGGTAGTAGAAAAAGGGGATACACAAAAGGTAAAAGAGCTGATAGATAAAGGTACTAATGTTAATGCTCGTGGTTTAAATGGCCAAACCGCTTTAATGTATGCTTCTGGTAGTGGATTCAAAGAAATAGTAGAACTGCTCATTAATGCAAGAGCAGATGTTAATGCGAAAAATCTACATGGCCGGACTGCTTTAATAGGTGCAGTAGACCGTGTGTATAAAGATATGGCAGAGATGCTTAGATATAAACAGATAGTGGAAGTGCTTATAGCTGCAGGCGCAAATGTTAATGTTCAAAATGAGAATGGCTCTACTGCTTTAATGCGTGCTGTAACTATTGGACACAAAGATATAGTAGAATTGCTTCTTAAAGCCAAGGCAGACGTTAACTCTGCAAATAAATATGGTGATACTGCTTTAATTCATGCTGCTTTAGATCGTCATAATGAGATAGCAGCAATGCTTATAAATGCAGGGGCAGATGTTAATGCGAAGGATATAAATGGCCAGACTGCTCTAATAATTGCAGCAAGAGAGAGATATGAAGATACAGTAGAAATGCTTATAGCTGCAGGCGCAAATGTTAATGTTCAAAGTAATAATGGCTGGACTGCTTTAATAGAGGCTATACATGGAGGATATAAGAAGATAGTAGATATGTATATAGCTGCAAGAGCTGATGTTAATGTAAAATGTATGGGACAAACTGCTCTAATATTTGCTGTAAATAAAGGGAATGCTGATGTAGTAGAACTACTTCTAGCAGCTGGTGCAAATATTAATGCTCAAGATGAAGAGGGTAAAACTGCTTTAGATTGGGCAGTATCCTTCGGCTACAAGGAGATAGTAAAACTACTTATAAATGCTCAAGAAAACAATACAGATGTGTCGATTTTATCATATGCTTTGCAATGAAAGAAATAAAGAAATGAGGATGCTCCTCGAAGCAGAAGTTGCTAACGGCAATAGCGATAACAGCTATAAGAATCCTTGCAGAGTTAAAGATGGCATATTTTAGAGTGAAGGTTTTTAAAAAGGCCATACAATCGACATTTTTAACATAAACACTCTAATTCAAATAAAGCAAGTCCGTAGGACATGATAATGAGCCCCAATACAGAAACGCGAATGGTCATGCCTTGTAATGCGTTTGTTGTTTTGTTGTAATTTATAATTATGCGGCTCGGGCTCATGTAACTTAAGATAAAAGATCTCCATAGCTATTCTGGTTGTATTCAATTCAGTTAGAGCGTCTATCTTCTGTTGTTTTGGTAAACTTGTTAGGTACATCTTTTACGAACTCTAGTAGTTGTAGTTCTATATTAAATACACATGATCCAACCGTCTTTGTATAAATGCAACCAGGGTAATATTAAACGGAGTTGCTGCTTTAATGATAGCTGCAAAAGAAGGACATAAAAATATAGCAGAACTCTGTAGCTTTCAATCGAGTCGCATAATTATAAAAATTAATGCTTGCGCAGATCCACTACAAACGAGTATTCACTAAGCACTAATGTCTTTGGCTCGTAGGTGAAAAATGTTTTTCTTGTATAGAATATGACATCAAAAGGGTGGTGGTTTCTCCTTGTGAAAAATAAGCCTAGGCACTGGTCGGGGTGTTGCTATTTTGCAATAAATAGTTTAACATGATCAAGAGTTCTGAAAAAATAAAACAAGCAAGGAAGCCTTTATGAAAAGAACAATATGGATAGCGTTTGTAATGTTTTGTATCAATATATATAGCATGGAGGATCCCTCATCGCTATGGCCTACGCCTTCAGAGGAGCTTCCAGCTCAAGAACGAGAAAGCTATCTTAAGCTTTTACCTCAAGAGCTTCAAAAAGAACTTATTCAATTCTCTACTAATTTAGAAGGCATAAACACTTTTGATGAGTTACCAGAAAAACTAAATGAAATACAGCAAAAAGCTGTGCATCTTAAGAGTCTTTCTCGTTTAATACAAGCTCTTAACAACCTATGGGACCAACTAGAGCTTATAAAGAATGCAGATTATGATAATGCCTTAGCTACGCTACAAACTTTATCCAAAGATAAAGATTTAGAATTCCTTTTTAATAATCTTGATTTTAATCAAATTCTTATTAGTGAATTATATTATAAAAATCCTTTTAAAGCACCAGAAAACATAACACAAGAAATTGATACACTAGGATCTCTTAAATATCTAAGACAATTACAATTTATAGATGCTGCAGAAAAAGGAAACATAAATGCAGTAAAAGACTTTTTAGATGCTGGTGTTAATATTAATGCTCAAGATGATATAGTAGTCGGCAGGACTGCTTTACGTGAAGCTGCAAAGAACGGACATAAAGAAGTTGTATCTTTATTACTAGCTAGAGGTGCCAACGTTAATGTTCAAGATGAGTATGGCAATACTGCTTTAATATGGGCAGCAACCGCAGGAAGTAAAGATATAGTAAAAATGCTCATAACCCATGGTGCTGACGTTAATGTTCAAAATGAGAATGGAGATACTGCTTTAACGCTTGCTGCTGAAAAGGGACAAAAAGATATAGTAGAACTACTTATATATGCAGGTGCTGATATTAATGCTGAAGATAAAGACGGTAATACCGCTGAGATCATAGCTGCTTTTCGCGGAGATAAAGATGTAGTAGAGCTTCTCAAAGCATGGAGCAAAATGATCTCTTAATCGTATGATGAGCTTTAAGGCATGATACGAGTCCTATAATTTGTTTGTCTCTTGCCAGTTACCAATCGAATTAAGGAAGTAAAGTTTCTGGCAGATGCGTCGTATAATTATAAGATTCATGCGCACACAAATCAACTATAAATGAATATTTGCTAAGCAATAATGGTTTTGTCTATAATTATAAAAAGCTTTTTATAATTATAATACGGCACCATTTGGCGCATGTTTCTCGTTGTAAAAAGTCGCTAGGGTTGCTTGGATTGTTTATTTCAATTTTGCAGTAAATGGTTTAGGGGGGGCGCTATAGCCTTGGATCGCTTATAAGTTTATACGACTTTCTCTGTCTTTCTGGCAACATTCAAACTCATGTAAAGCAGAATAAAAATAAACACTTAAAACAATGAGTCGGGTAGAATTCTAAAACGCTGCATGTCTGCAATGTGCGCTTTTCGGACATGAAATATGCTTGAATTTAAGCCTTTTTTCAACGCTAACCAAAAAAGTTCGCCTAACTGTTTCATACTTTGGAATTAAAGAAACCTGATTTTAATAGAATTATTATTTATGTCTTATCATTGATATCTCTCTCTAAAGGATTAAAAAGTCTTAATACCCTTGGAGCCTTGGGGTGACTGAGGCAGAAGGATGAAGAAAGTTATTTCCGTGCGCCATGATGCTTAAGTAGTTCTACTATTTCTTTATAGCCATAGTCCGCAGCATGCATTAAAGCTGTTCTGCCACGGACATTTTGAGCATTAACATCTGCTCCTGCTTTAATGAGTGACTCTGCTATGCTTTTACTTCCGTACAAAGCGGCAAGCATTAAAGCAGGAGAACCACCTATGTCTTTAGCATTAACATTTGCGCCTGCAGCTAAAAGTAATTCTGCTATATCTTTATGTCCTTTTTCGGCAGTAATCATTAAAGCAGTATTGCTGACCCCATCTTTAACATTAACATTAATACCTTTATCTAAAAACTCTTTTACAGCTTTTATATCTCCTTTTTTGATTGCTTTTATAAATTGTAATTGCCTTGAGTATTCTAAAGCACCTGGAGTACCAAGAGCTTTTGCTATATTTTCTAGTTTTTCAGTATAGTTCTCTTGCTGTAATGCATCTATAAGAATACGATTAAAATCAGGATTGTTAAAAAGAAACTCTAACTCTTTATCCTTGGATAAAACTTGTAATGCAGCCATAGCATTACTATAGTTTGCATTCTTTATAGTCTTTAGTTGCTGTTGTAGGTTATTGATAGCTTGTACTAAAGAAGAGGGACTCTTAAGATGCACAGCATTTTGTTGTATTTCACTTAGTTTTTCTTGTAACTCATCAAAAGTATATATGCCTTCTAAAGTAGTAGTGAATTTAGCAAGTTCTTGCCTTAGATCTTGAGGTAAAAGATCTAAATAAGTTTTAGGCTCCATACCCACTAGAGAAATAGACCATCCTAGGAGTACTATAACTAGTGCTTTCTTCATCTTACTTCCTTTTGTTTGATTCTTATCTCACTAATTATAATTAATGCTTGAAATTAAGTCAAAAAATTATTGATACATTATGTAAAATCTGTCAAGCAGGTTTTGCCCACAGGCAGGAGAGAGGCCATGCAAAGAGTTTTTTGCCAAAAGGAACATTATCACTGCCTGCATATAATACAATTCCTTTTAGGAATCTATTTTTATAGGTTTCTTGCATATGTTTAAGACCCTTAAAGTCTGCAGCAGTTACTGTTTCTGATGCTTTTACTTCAATGCCTACAATGTTTCCTGCCTTATCTTCTAGTACAAGATCAACTTCAATACCATCCAGTGTTCGATAATAATAAAGATTAACACGTCGTTTTGACCAGGTCGCTTGTTTTTTGAGCTCCATTATTACGAAGTTTTCAAAGAGATTGCCCACTAGGGTGACATCGACAGAAAGTCTATCATGATTGATACCCAATAAATAGCTCAGGAGACCGGTATCTACAAGATATACTTTTGGAGATTTCACCAATCGCTTACTTAAATTAATACCCCATGAAGGTAAAAAGTTCACTAGAAATACGGTTTGTAGAAGTGCAAGGTAGCGACGAAGTGTAGTGTTAACCAGCATGCTTGCACGAGAAAGTTCTGAGACATTTAAAATAGTTCCCGCACGTGTTGCCAAAAGGCGCAATAATTGAGGAAACTCAACTATGCCTTCAATTTTTGCAAGCTCTGTTACTTCGCGCTTTAAAACAGTTGTAATGTAATTATCAAACCACTGATCTCGCATTTCCTCATCTAGTAATTGAACATTTGGATAGCCTCCAACCATTATTTTTTCTATAAGATCCTTTCTTGCGATTCTAGTTATAGCTGGATATGTATCACCAAATACAAAATCTATAAAATCATCAAAAACGCCTAAAAGTTCTCCTTGAGACAGAGGAAACAATTCTAAAATACTTATTCTGCCTGCAAGGGTATCGCCAAGTGTGGGAATAAGGAGTGGATTTGCAGATCCAGTAAGAGCAAACTGCCCAGGCTGCCTATTTTGATCTACTTCATGCTTTATAGGTAAAAATATCTCTGGTATTCGTTGAACTTCATCTAAAATTGCTGGTTTTTGGATACCAGCTATAAAGCCAGAAGGATCACTCGATGCTGCTGCCAATGTTGTTAGGCTATCAAAAGTATGGAAGGAGTATTTATGCTCTTGCGCAATTGCTGTCATTAAGGTTGACTTCCCTGTCTGACGCGCTCCTGTAAGTAGCACAACAGGGCTAAAGGAAAGAGCTTTTTCTAGTTTTTCTTTTATATTTCTATGAAACATCGTAAATTTGACCACCAACTGTTCAAAATTTGACCATTCTCTGTTTAAAATTTAACATGAAACGGCCATGTTGTACAATAGTATTTTGAATGTGAACAAGAAATATCTTGTAGCGGCAGCACAAATTAAAGTTGTGTAGTTTATTCTGCTCCATGTTTTTTAAGTAGTTCTGCTATCTCTTTATCCCCTCTTTGTATAGCAATCATTAAGGGAGTTTGGCCATCATTATCTTGAGCGTTAACATCAATACCAGCTTTAATGAGTAGTTCTGCTATGCTTTTGCGTCCGTGCAAAGCGGCATACATTAAAGCTGTACGTCCAATCTTATCTTTAGCATTAACATCTGCACCAGCCTTAAGAAGCATCTCTACTATAATTTTATGTCCATTATTTACTGCATCTATTAAAGCAATAAGACCTTCATAATCTTGAGCATTAACATTTGCTCCTGCTTGAATGAGTATTTCTACTATTTCTTTATTTCCTCTTTGCACAGCTTCTATTAAAGCTGTTTTACCGCAATAACCTTGGGCATTAACATCTGCGCCTGCATTTATAAGTAGTTCCACTATATCTTTATGTCCCAACGCAGCTTATTATTAAAGCAGTATTGCCAAAACCATCTTGAGCGTTAACATTTGCTCCTTTATTAAGAAGCATCTCTACTATATCTTTATGCCGAGCTACAGCAGCTCGGTGTAAAGCGGTCCCATAGTTATTGGCGTTAATATCTGCCTTAGCTAGAAGTAGCTTTACTATATCTTTGTAGCCATTAGATGTAGCATATATTAAAGCAGTATAACCATCTTTGTTTTTAGCATTACTATTAATGCCTGCATCTAAAAACTCTTTTACCGCTTTTACACTTCCTTTCCCTGCTGCATCTATAAACTCTAGTTGCTTCAACCATTTTAAAGCACCAGGAGTATTTAGATCTTTTAATATATTTTCTGGCGCTGAAGAATTATATAATTCACTAATAAGAATACGATTAAAATCAGGATTATTAAAAAGGAACTCTAATTCTTTATCTTTGGATAAAGTTTGCAGCGCAGCTAAAGCATTAGTATAGTTTGCATTCTTTATATATTTTAGTTGCTGTTGTAGGTTGTTAAGAGCTTGTACTAAAGAAGAAAGCCTCTTAAGATGCACAGCCTTTTGTTGTATTTCATTTAGTTTTTCTTGTAACTCTTCAAAAGTACGTATGTCTTGTAAACTAGTAGTAAATTGAATAAGTTCTTTTTGAAGCTCTTGTGGTAAGACATCTAAGTAAGTCTCAGGCTGCATACCTATGGTAAAAACAGACCGCCCTAACACTATAATTAATAGTTTTTTCATTTTTGTTCCCCCAGAGTTTTATTAATTTTATATTAGCAATTATAATGCATAAAATAAAATAAAAGCAATAGTTATAGCGTCATTTCCTTTGATAAGCTCGATGAGAACAACAGTAATTGCTCATTTTTAAGATGGTTTTAAGGATATAACTTTGCCGAGCTAGAGCTACATGATTTTGCAAGGATAGGCATATAAACACTTGTCATATTTCTATGTTTTTTAGAAGTTCTGAGGCAAATATTAGTACCAATTATTATAATTTCCTTAAAGGATGAGAGAAACTCAGCACAGAGAAATTGGCTCTCTTTTAGCAGCAATGAAGGAGCTTACATTAGATCATGGTACCATTGTAACCCTTGAAGCGGAAGAAAAAATTAAAAGCCCTGGAAGATAGCTCTTTATTCTTTTGCTTCTTGTCTTTTAAGAAGCTCTTCTACTTCTTTACGGCCTCGATGCTTAGCTGCCATTAAAGCAGTTTGACCATCATTATTCTTAGCATTCACATCAGCACCTGCATTGATGAGCATTTTTACTATATCTTTATTGCCATCGTCTGCAGCATAGATTAAAGCTGTATTGCCAATTCCATCTTGAGCATTAACATCAGCGCCCTTAGCTATAAGTAGCGCTACTATACTGCTATGATTGATAAACAATATAGCAAACATTAAAGCAGTTCTACCATAGTTGTCTTTAGCGTTAACATCGGCACCTGCATTGATAAGCATTTCTACTACGTCTTTATTACCATATATATATTTAGTGGCACGCATTAATGCAGTATTGCCAAAACTATTTTTAGTATTAACATCTGAGCCAGATAACAGAAGCAATTCTACTACTGCTTTATTTCCTTTATATGCAGCTTTCATTAAAGCAGTATAACCATATCCATCTTTAGCATTAATATCAGCACCTGCATTGATAAGCATTTCTACTATATCTTTATGTCTATTCTTAGCATTAACGTCTGTAACAAATATATGCTTACTACTTTCTGCAGCATCCATTAAAGCAGTATTTGTATATACATCTTTAGCATTAACATTAGCGCCAAATGATAGAAGCACCTCTACTAATTCTTTGTTTTCTCTTCCAACAGCCCAATGCAAAGCGGTAAGCCCGTAATAGATATCTTGAGCATCACTATTAATACCTGCAGCTAAAAGGTCCTTTACTGCTTTTATATCTTCGCTTTCTATTGCATCTATAAACTCTCGTTGCCTTAAAGATTCTAGAGCGCCTGAAGTATTTAATTCTTTTGCTATGTTTTCGTTTTCTGAAGCAAAAACATCTTGTGGGTCAGTGATAAATTTAACAATCTCTTGTCGAAGCTGTTGCGATAGAATATCTAAATAGGTTTTAGGCTGCATACTAAAAGTAGAAACAGACCATCCTAGCACTACTAATATGAGTTTTTTCATCTCTTCCTTAACAATTTTGGTACATTTTTACTTATTTCTACATCTCCTTATAAATTTTATAGCAGCAACTATCATGCGTCAACTAAAACAAAGTCGATACTTATAATGGCATCTAAGCCTTCAATTAGATTAATTAGAAACAGCTGTGTTTGCCCATTTTCGTCATAAGATAACTTTCAGTGTGCTATTGTAGCTCTTTTATTAAAGTATCAAGGTGCTATTAATGCTTGAAGAAATAGTAATCATGCTTGTTAATATGGGCGCAGATAGTAATATTCGAGATAGTAATGATATGACTGCTTTAGATTATGCAAGGGCTTAATAAAACTACTTCTTACAACCCGTGTTTATCTAGCAGAACAATGCATCATCTCTTAAACATCACAATTATTGCATTTTTACCAAAATCAAGTTAAATTGAACATAAACATGCAATAAAAATTAATTTTTATAAAATTTGGATTATTTAAATTGTGGAAGAACAAGAAATTTGTAGAATAAAGATATTTGAAAGACAATCTAATGAAGAAAATAATGATAGCTCTGGTAATAGGATATAGCCTTCCTTTATCTGCAATGCAGCTTGAGAGCTATTTAAAACTCTTACCGCAAGAGCTGAAGCAAGAACTTGTTAAATTTACTACTAATTTAAGCAATGTTCTTACTATCGATGAGTTGTTGCAAGGAATAAGGGAAGCTGCAAACATTAAAAGTTCGCAAGCTCTTAATACCTTACAACAACAATTAGAGCTTATAAAGACACAAGACTATACTAATGCCATAGATGCGCTGCAAACTTTATCCAACGATAAAGATTTAGCGTTCTTTTTCAACAGCCCTAATTTTAATCGTATCCTTATTAGTGAATTATCTAGCAAAGATCCTTCTAAAGAACTAAAAAATATAGCACAAGAATTAAATACTTCAGGCGCTTTAGAGTCTTTAAGGCAACGGGAGTTTATAGATGCAGCAGAAAAAGGAGATATAAACACAGTACAAGAGTTTTTATCTAAAGGTATTAATAGTAATGCTCAAGATAAGTATGGTCTTACTGCATTACATCGAGCTGCCCAAAAAGGCCATAAGGATATAACAGAAACGCTTATTAAGGCTGGGGCAAATATTCATCACGCAGATAACCTTGGGCATACAGCTTTACACTGGGCAGCTCGAGCTGGTCAAAAAGATATAATAGAAATACTTCTGTCTTATGGTGCTAATATTGATGCTCGAGATAAATATGATAAAACTCCTTTTATGGATGCTGTGTATAGAAGGGGACATTACATGGATGCTTTGTGCAAAGGGCACAAGGATGTTGCAGAACTACTTATAGCTAAGGGCACAAATGTTAACGCTCAAAACAAAGATGGAAAAACTGCTTTAATATTTGCTGTATATGATGAGAGCAAAGATATAGTAGAAATGCTCATCAATGCAGGTGCTGATGTTAATGTTCAAGATAAATACGGCTATACTGCTTTAATGATTACTACACAATGTGGGAATAAAGAAATAGTAGAATTGCTTAAGAAGCATGGAGCAAAACAGTAAAAAATAATAGTAGCATGTTAGTGGAGTATTTCTATTCCCGATGCTAAGAAATAAAAAAGCAAACCGAAGTACCAGTTGTACATAGTAAAAATATGACTGCTTTAGATTATGCCAGACAGCAAAATAGAACTATAATAAAATTGCTTATGATAGCCGATGCCCGCCAGTCAAAACGGTGCTACATTTCATAATAATGCAGATTACTATAGCCTGCCTAAGCTCTCCTTGTCACCCATTCAAATATTGCAATTTGGCTATAAAATAATTTAGTATGGTACTATAGTATAGGCAAAAAAAAGAAAGGGATAATATGTATAAAAATTTTATCTTAGGTATATGTATACTTTCAGCTGGAGAAACTTTTAGTAGAGAATCTCTTTCTAAAGTTTTATATGATACTCAAAGAGCTATTGATAATTTTGCACAAGCACATCCTCAGGAACTACAAAAGTTTAAGGAGTACCTATCCTATTATAAATCTGAAGGAGGATACCAAGCAGTGACTCCAGCACCAAGAACATTACGCCATGCTCTTTCTGCAGAAAGCCGAGAACTGTTTAATAGAATTAAACAATCTGCACGACGCTTTACGCAGTCTAAAGCTTCAATGCCAGGAGCAACTTCTTTAAGTAAAGAAGGTGATATTTACTATCAAATCCTCTTAAAGTATTTAGAGAAATTTAATCATACAAAATAAAGAATAAGTATACGGAAGATTTATAAAGAAGAGATTTTGACCATAATATTCAAATGGGAGAACCAATAAATAAAAGACATAAGGAAATTATGAAGAAGGTATGGATTATACTAATGCTAAGCTGGAGCACCTATACCGTAAGTATGAAGTCAGAAATACAGCCAGAGACGTATCTAGACCTTTTACCTCAAGAGCTTCAAAAAGAGCTTGTTCAATTTACTACTCATTTAAGAGGACATAAAGATATAGTAAAAATGCTTCTTAATAAAGGAGCAAATGTTAACACTCAAGATGGTAATGGTTATACTGCTTTAATATGGGCAGCAGCCGTAGGAAGTAAAGATATAGTAGAAATGCTCATCAATGCAGGAGTAGATGTTAATGCTAAAGATAATAATGGTAAAACGGCTTTAATGTATGCTGCGGACTATGGCGATAAAGAAATAATAGAGCTTCTTAAAAGCACAGAGAAAAGAATAAAATAGTTTTGCTATTTTAAATAGAAATGCTATTTGTGATGCTCTATCTTCAATTATGCGGCATCTAGCCCGCCAAAGTTGCGTCTCTGCTAAAGAATTTAGGGCCATCTCCGATTAAGAAGCATGGAGCACACGGATGAAGAAACTATTAGTAGCAATACTAGAAAAGGTTATCTTGATAATATGTAGGGTGAAATTCTTTATTATTTAATGTCCTCTTAACTCTTAAGTGGACATTAGTATATCTTAGTTATAAGAGTTTTATTAAATTGTGCGACAACAATAATTATTAGCTTTAAAATTGAAGGGATGTCCTCAAAGACATCCCTTCTTTAACACCTTCTAAAAATGAAAAACTCTCTTTAACTTTTCTAATAAAGTAGCTTTAAATAAAAATGCAGTAAAACCAAACAAGGAAACTATAAGAAATCTTACATAGGGCGGCAGCGCTAAATTAAAAAGTATATACCCTATTAAGAAAGAGATAGCTGCAGCTATAAGCAATCCTGCTATAAGTTTAATATTCATAATCTGCTCCTTTCTTTTAAAACATCCTTTTATATATCATACTTATTTGGAATATATATCTTTTTAAATAGTAAAGCAACGGCCCTCCTTTTCTAAAAGTTATATAAAGAACTAGACAATACACACTATATTTCATACTATTTTTTGGTAACATACTATATCAGTACTCTTTTATATATCATGAATAATTATAAACGCTTATTAACTAGCTGTATGATGAGTAGCATTTTCGTTCAGGTTCTCTATGGTACATCACTTGTGTATAACATGAGACTACGACGGGCCTTTGCTGTAGGTACTTCTACTTCTCTATTACAAAAAAAGAAATCACGACTTGTTGGTTCTGTTGTTCCTGTTTTTTATAAGCGAAAACGACATATTGTTGATAACAGCCTCGGGCTTGAAAGAAATATATTTGAAAAACGGTTATCTGGCGGAGCTATTTTCAATATTCGTTATATATATAATAGAGTTTGGTGGGCAGAAGTTACGACTGGTATAGAAAGAGAGCATGCAGAATCTCGTGGCAGTACAAATTTTTCCCTCTCTCGCACAGGAATAGATGACATTGTACTTTCAGCTGGTCGCAATTTTCTCCTTAATAAAGACACACAATTTACGCTTTATGGCATTGCTGGCTTTCCAACACGCAGGAAAGTCTCTTCTTTTGAAGTACAAGACCCCTTAGTAGGGACACGGTTTTTTAGTATAGGAGTTGGATCAGAGATTGCCTATAGTTTTATAAACACCCTCAAACGCTCACTTATTGTAGCCTTTCAAAATAGATTCTTACATTTCTTTAGTAGACAATGGTTTCCTAGCAATGCTCGTATTCAACCAGGTAATGGAACTGATCTACTCTTTATCCTTAACTATAGAGAAAAGAAAAACATTTTTGAAGCTGGCTATGGTTTAACTTTATTTACTAATCAAGCCCTAATTCTAGAATCCCAAGAGATTACAAGTAAACCCTTCCTTCGCAACAATATATATGCAAGCTTTGCTCATATATTTCTTAATCGTGCAACACCTATGATAATTGGTACCGGTTTTAATATAGGGTTGTTAAAACGATTTGATACCAAAGTCTTCCTGTGGTGGCTCAATATGAGCATAGCATTCTAAAAAGCAGCTTTACCCTGGAATCTTGCAAATAAGGTAAATGCTGGGGAAATAACCAAGAAAAAAGGCAAAGTCTATACTTTATCAAGATCTATGGCCCGTGTTAGAATCATACTTAAAACTGAACAAATAAAGAAAGAATTTAAACACTATAAGAAATCTTATTCATTTCTATAGCAGAGAGTTTTATTCGCTCAAAACGAGTTCTTGATTGCTATAGAAATATTATTTTTAAGAAGGATGTTGTTCTAAAAATTATGGGACACGAATAATGGTTTTGGGTTTTTGATATTGACTTTGAATAGTTGTATATGTTATATTATAACATAATATATAAAGCTTGGAGGAGATATGAACCTTACAGTTTATGTTAAGAAAGAACTCGCTGAACAAGTTAATAAACTCAGTAAAACATTAAATAAAAGCAGGAATTCTATTATTAATGAAGCCCTAGAGTTATGGCTTAAGCAACATGGTCCTAGAGAGTGGCCTGCACACTTTTTTGAATTTGAGCCAGTATCTGACATACCAGACTTTACATCTTTGCGCGAAAGTCTTATAGAGCCAGATGAGGACCCTTTACAATGAAGTATCTTCTTGACACCTGTGTTATTTCAGACTTTTTTAAGAAAATACCTTATACTATCGAGCGTTTTAAGCAATCTTCTAGTAGTGATCTTGCAGTATCCACCGTTACCGTTCTTGAAATTGAATATGGATTACAGCTCAATCCTGAACGAGAAAACAAGTTACGCCCTCTGTGGCAAGCTCTAATTGCAGAGATAGAAACAGTTCCCTTTGATTCTCAAGAAGCAGTTTGTACAGCTCTACTAAGAGCTCGTCTAAGATCACAAATAATTGGCGCCTATGACTGTATAATTGCAGGAACAGCATTTGCCCATAACCTTATTCTTGTAACCTCTAATATACGTGAATTTGGTAGATTGGCAAATGTTATCTCTCTAGAAAATTGGAGAAACAAAGACTGACTTCATGTCCTTGCAAAAGCCCTTTTCTATATTATTTTGCGCGCTTACAAAATTATGCATCAAAAGTAATAATATTTTTTAGCCCTGACATTTATAGAACCTACACCACATTCCAACGCTTCTTAAATAAAATAAATGCTCTAAAAGCATGTTTATAAAAATTATGCGACAAAAATAAATTGGAACTGCTACCCAAAATATCCAATCGTCAAAACACTACTTATATTCTCGTTCAAGCACATCAAGATATGGTTTAAATTTAAATAAGCGTCCTCGTTTTTGCTGCGTCTCTTCTACAAGAAACCCAAGCTCAACAAAATTAGTTATAATTTGGCTTGCAGTATTATATGATACACCAAGTTGTGCACTTAATTCGCCTATACTAATAATCGGATAGCCAAACAGAAGAGCAAGCGCCTGAAGTCTTAATTCTCTCATTTTAGCACTAAAACGTTTTTCGTTTTTAATAATAAAAGCTAAGTTTTCTTCTAATAACTCTATATCCTTTGCACGTCGATGAGCATCAATACTACTTTCTCGTACTGCAGCAAGATAGAATTTAATCCAACCTTCGAAATCGCCATGCGTTCTTACGCGATCTAACCGTTGATAATACTCAAAATGGTACTTCTTAAAGTAATAAGAAGGATATAATATTGGCTCTGATAAAATCCCCTTTTGCACAAGCATTAAAACAATTAAAAGTCTGCCAATACGACCATTGCCATCTAAAAATGGATGAATCTCTTCAAATTGGACATGCGCAAGACCTGCTCTAATAAGCACCGGCAACGCTTCATCTTCATTCATATACCGCTCAAGCTCTGCCATGAGGCCAGGAATCCGCATTGGTGGTGGCGGTATAAGATTGCCCACCTTTACTGATTGCTTTCGATAATTTCCAGGATCAGACTTACTACCGGTCCCCGTTTGCATCAAAGCTTCATGTGCTTTCAAAATAACACGAGAAGAAATAGGCAGTTCTTCTTTTTGAATCATCGCAAGCGCTACAGAAAGCGCTTTTGTATAATTCATTACCAACTGCGTATCCTTACTCGGCTTTGATTCTAAAAGCGGTTGTGTAAAAATATCTACAAGTGTTGTATGAATACCTTCAATAGAAGACGAAAGGAGCGCTTCCTTAATAATATATGCCTTTATAAAACGCTCATCATCTGGCAACCTTTTTGTCATCTCATTAAGTTTACCCAGCTCCAGCATAGCATCTCCAAAAAGCACTATTATCTCTGCATCCATTACCAATGGCGGATCTTTTGGAGGTAAATGGTCGGGTATAAAGTATTCCGTGTTTCCAATAACTTCATAATGCCCTGTATTACGCATAAAACTAGCCTCATTTCAAAAATAATGTCCCAAATGAAATAATATCTTTCAGTATAGAATATTATTTCAATAATGACACCAAAAATGAAATAATATTTTTAGCTCACGGCAATTTTCTTGTAAAAGAAGAGCACTTGCAGAAGGATTTTGGTGAATTATACTAGGAGGGTATGCTAAAGTAAACTACATATAAGACTCTATCTCTACTAAACAGCATTTGAAGGAAAAGGAAATTATATGAAAAAAACAACTCTTAGACCATTTATCTTTATCATCCTTGCAAGCATGGTATTTACTACCGCCCCAGCACCATCTGACTCAGATCCCCTATTAACTCCAACGGAAGAAAAACCAGCTAAAAAAACACGCTCTACTAAACGCATAGCAGCCTGGATCATTGGCTCTATATGTGCGGGTATTGCACTTCATTACCTTGTAAAAAAGGTAAAGCAGCAAAAATTTGCAAATGCTACAGCACCAGAACCCTCTGCTCGTCCCAATCCTGATGACTACTTTGCTAAAGGGCAAAGGATTAACGATCCTTACTCAAATAATTACTATAATTATGGAAATTATCATTATTGTAGTATTTGCTTTGACTATCGAGTAGCTAAAGAAGATATAGTAAGATTACACTGCGGTCATAGCTTCTGCAGAGATTGCCTTAATGGTCATATTAATATATCTAAGAAAGATAAAAATCTACCACGATGTCCTCAAGTTGGCTGCAGACGTGAGTGTACACGAGAAGATCTAGAAAAAACTCTACCGGACAAAAAAGATCTTTCAGAATTTGATAACATAGCAGCAGAAGAGGGACTTAAAAAGGTACGCGGCCTCAAATACTGCCCAAATCCTAAATGCGGTTTCGCTTTTATTAATGAATGTAATATAGCAACTGACATGACCTGTCAAAAGTGTCAGCAGACCTACTGCGCTCGTTGTTTACAACCGCATAGTAACTCTTTCTGGGCAAATCTTTTCGGAAATGGTGGATGTCCACAAGATACAGTTGATAAGTTTGCTCAAAAAGCTGGCGCTAAACGATGCCCTGCTTGCAAAGCTATGATTGAAAAGAATGGCGGATGTCCTCATATGACCTGCCAACAATGCAAATATGAGTTTTGCTGGACCTGCGGAGCCCGCTGGACATCATACGGACATAACTGCTTCTTTGGCTAAAAAGCCTTCTTCGTCAAATGCGTTAGGAATATAAGCTGAATTGCGGAGTTCACTTGTAGATAAAGGAATTTTATGAAAAGAGCCACCCTGAGAGCAAGCACTTTTGTTATTCTTATAAGTATAGGAGGTACTACTATCCCATTACCAACAGTACACGAACAAACAGTAAGAAAGAGAACTTCATCAAAAAGACATATAGTAGCACTTATTCTGGGCTCCGTATGTGCTGGTATTGTATTACATTCCCTTATAAAAAAGAGAAAACAACAAGAATCTACTCCCAGACCATCTACTGCCTACGGCTCCCCTACTGAAAATCCTCAATCTTCAATGCCTGCAGAACCAACAGCTCACCCTTATACTCATAACCACTTTACTGAGGACGCTGCTACTGCACGAGCTGCAGAACCTGCTGCTCGTCAATCTTCAATGCCTGAAGAACCCGCAGCTCGCCCTCATACTTACACTGAAAATCCTGACATTGCACGACCTGCAGCACCAGCTCGTCAACATACTGATAACATCTTTGCAGAGCGTCCTCAATTTAATTATGCACAAGAGTACTTTGTATGTCACATTTGCTTTAACCCTCGCATAGCAAGACCAGATGCAATAAGATTACACTGCGGTCACATCTACTGCAGAGAATGTCTTAATGCTCACTTTATGGTCTCCAAAAGAAATAAAGAAATTCCATTATGCCCTCAGTTCGGATGTAGACAAGAACATACCCGTCAAGATCTTGAACTGATTCTACAAAATAAACAAGAGCTAGAAGAATTTGATACCATTGTACTTGAGCAGACACTTAAAAAAACACCTGGTCTCAAATACTGCCCAAACCCTAAATGCGGTTTCGCTTTTATTTATGAATGGGATGCTGCAATCGAAATAAATTGTCAAAAATGCAAGCAAACATACTGTGCTCGCTGCTTACACCCACATAAAAGCTCTCCTTTTGGAAATAACAGTGAGTGCGCACAAGATGTTGTTGATGAATATGCTCAAAAATTCGGCGCCCAACGTTGTCCTTCTTGTAGAGCTATGATCGAAAAGAATCAAGGATGCAATCATATGACCTGTAAACATTGTAAACATGAATTCTGCTGGAGATGTAGAAGACCCTGGGCATCATCTGGCGGCTACGGACACCAGTGTTAATAAAAAAGGCCTGATTTACGTGCTTACTGGAGTTTTAGAATGAACACAAAACTGCCATTGCATACCTGGAATCTCACAGAGCAACAAGCTATTGCCCTTCAACGAGAATTGGCAAAGCAGATCATCTGTAAGGATACTATAACAGAGGTACGTACTATAGCTGGCATAGATGTAGCACTTACTCAAGAAAAAAATATGGCTCGAGCTGCAGTTGTTTTGCTTTCTTATCCAGAGTTACGCATGATAGAATACCATGTTCATGAAGAGCCTTTACGTATGCCTTACATACCAGGCCTCCTTTCCTTTCGAGAAATACCCTCTATGCTAGGAGCATTTGCAAAGCTTCAGCAGAAGCCAGACCTTATTATGGTTGACGGTATGGGCATAGCTCATCCAAGACGGATTGGTATCGCTTCACATCTTGGCCTCTGGCTCAGTATACCTACTATTGGCTGCGGAAAATCGCTACTTACAGGAAAGTTTGATGAACAGTGCTTAGGCAAACAAGCTGGCTCTTGGGTACCACTTGTAGGTAAAGGAGAATGTATTGGAGCTGTAGTACGTACACGAACAAACGTAGCTCCTTTGTTTATCTCAGTAGGTCACCTTATAAGCCTTGAAACAAGTATCAAGTATGTACTTGCCTGCAGCAAAGGCTACCGATTACCAGAACCAACTCGCCTTGCTGATAAATTATCAAAAAACAAACTACCAACAGAATCGGTAGCTTTAAAAAATGATAAGGCAGCACTTTAGTACTGCCTTACCTTATTTATGTGTACAATAGGTATCTGTATACAATGTATTGCACGGCTCTTTAAGAATAGAAAGCTCGAGTGATGTTCCCGGCTCAAGATAGAGAATATCTTTTTGACGAAGAAACCTTCTCATCTCATAATCTAATGTATGGCGAGAAACAATCATAAACAAATACTTCAACTCTTGAGCAATTTCCTTTTGATCTAAAAATTGCTGATGAATCTTACTAAAATGAGTAGTATGCCAATGACGATTCTTACACTCAATAAGCACCCTTTGCTCTTCAAGAACAATATCAAATTCACGTGAAAAATCTCTTGAACGCAAGCTCTTCATAGAATTCATACGCATTGTATCTTGATGCTCAACAAGCGTCTTATAAAGCCAGCAAGCAACTGTAATCTCCCATTCATAACCCTTTGCTCTCGGTGCTAGATCTGGAGAACATATAAGCAGCAAATAATTCTGAAGCGTTCTCATAAGCCCTTCATAAAGGCCTGGAATTGCTTTAAATCGTTCTATAGCCGTTCCTACCATATTTCTTAGAGCTTGATCAGCTTCAAGTCTATTAAATGCCCTTATTATAAACTCTTTATCAAGCTGTGCAATCATAGCATTAAGTAATGCACCTACATCATTAATAGCCCAATATGTTTGCTTTTGAGCATAATTTTGTAAGCTTTGTTTAAAGCTATGAAACAATATCGCACATTGTTGTACTGAGTGCTCTTTCTTTGCCTCTGCTTGCTTAAGCTGCGGTTCAAGGTTATTTGAAATCGCACGAGCGTTTTTTTGTACCTTAAACCCTTTTGTGATTTGCTCTTTACGAGCTCTTATACCTTCTTGCATAGTCTCAACAGCAGCAGCTTCTTTCTGAACCTCTTGCTCTTTACGAACAAGTGCCGTTTCTAAATCAGCCATCTCTTTCTTAAGAAATTGATCAAAAGAACGAATTACCTTATTATAATTTTCTATTAAAACAGAAAGCTTACCCTGAAATTCAGTTGCCAACTTTTCAAAGACTACCCCACGCTTAGTTAATTCTGTTAACTGCACACCAAGCTCTATAAGCGTAATCATGTCTGGTACTAACTGCGCATACAAAGCCTGCTCATGCTCTTGTGCATAAACATACATATCAGGAGTATCATCAAATACTCTCTTAATTTTAACAAGCTCCTGTCTTTGCTTTTCAAGCTCAGTCTGCTTTGAAGACGTATTCTTAGGCACTCTATCACAAGCAACTATAACACCTTTGGCATGCTCAAACTCTTGGTTAACTTTGCGCAACGCCTCTGCAGGAGTTAACGCGTTAATCCCTGCTTTAAGAGCTTTCAACTTCAAACTTTCTGCTTTAGCTATCTCTTTTCTTATCGATGCATTCTGTCTCCATTCCCTCATATCTTCAATAGTAAGGAACGGTCTATGCACCTTAGGACTTACCGGCGTCGTATCTACCGGCTCCATAGAATAAACAAATGATCCTATAGATAAAAATACAAGTATACGACCAAGTTGTTTTATAGACATAAGAAGATCCCCCTTGAGTCTTTAAAATAAATTATAAGCACAGTCTACACCATGCTTGTATATATTTTACAACTTGAATATAAATTTGTCAAATATTTAATATATAGCTATTTTTGGAAATATAAAATGGTTTCTTATGGCAAGTTAAGCTTTTCTTGAAGAGATGGCAATAAAGTAGCAATAGGGATATTAATAGCGGCAAGCATCTGTGCCCAATCTACTGCAGTTTTATTCTCGTTATCTTCTACCAAAAGGTCAATATTTTTATCTTCTAAAAGTACCCTAATAGCTGAAGTATAGTCATCCCATTTTTTCTTCTCTTCTGCATAAGTACCCCACTCTATAAAAGCTCTCATAAGTGGAGTTTTTCCACCAAAATCCTGAGCGTTAATATGAGCACCATTCTGCAATAAAAGCGAAACAATAGCACTATTTCCATTGCTAGCAGCACGGTGAAGAGAAGTCGTAGAAGTACTAGTTTTTGCGTTTATCTCTGCTCCAGACCCTAAGAGCTCTTGTGTAGCAGTAAGATTATTTTTTCTGACTGCATGGTAGAGAGCAGTTCTTCCTTGGTAATCTTTTTTACTAAGATAAGATTGTACTATCTGATGAGGATCACAATAAAGAGCATCTACTGCAACATGAAGCCGTTGCTTAAAAAAATCTTCTTGATGATGAGCCGCAACCATTAAAGGAGTCATTTTACGAGTAT
This sequence comes from uncultured bacterium, assembly GCA_963848965.1. Taxonomy (GTDB): domain Bacteria; phylum Babelota; class Babeliae; order Babelales; family Babelaceae; genus CAWKFG01. The sequence continues at coordinate 569,280 of CAWKFG010000001.1, read as the reverse complement.
TTTCTACAGAAAGGAGAGCACCATGTACAAGAAGGAGCTTGATAAGAGTTTCATTTTTTTGCTTAAGAGATTCAAAGAAAGGGTTAGTATCATAGACAGGATCAAGCGTATTAATAGTTTTGGCAAGGACATCACTATCGGATGTAGTACTAATGCTATTTTTAAGCCATAGAGACAAGTAAATTTTACTACTCAGATAGGTTGTTTTACCAGCTAGATAGGTTGCAACTAAAAACTCTGAACATTGCAGTCGTTCTGCGATAAGCTTTATAACCAGTGCAGTTAAACGCTTGTTCATCAAAAGCGGCGCAAGAGCGTCTGCAAGCAAAGCAAGAGCTTTATAATTGTTTTTATATCTTTTTATCTCTTTTTCCTCTTGAGTATCATAGTCTTCACAATCAAACTCTTCTTTATTTTTTTCTATATTCTTTTCCTGTTCTTGAATAAGCAGCTTACAAATAAAGCGCTGCATATCAGCAGGAATACCAGAAAGAGTAGGCTCCTCTTTTCCTAAGTGCTCAAGAGCCTCTTGCCCACCTGCTTCTATCTGTATACAAGAGAAAAAGGCTCCTATACATGCCAAAACTACTATACATTTCATCATAAACTCCATTAAGCGAGAATCTGAGCCATTACACAGAGAAAAACACCTGTTATTTTAAGCTAATGAAGAGTACCTACCAGAGGTATACAACAGTAAAGCTCACTTTGCAATGACTTATATGCTCAGCACGATGTACAACAAACCGCTTAAAATATATCTTAAGATTGCTTTTATATTCTATAAGAAATTTGAATTTTGTTCAAGTAGTTTTTATTATGGCGAGCAGATCTGAATAATCAGACACTTTAAATAAGAGGCTGAAAGATCTTTCAGCCTCCAAAAGGTTATCCTTGGCCACCACAATTGCCAAGGCAATTTTCAACACTTAAATTTGATGTATTGAGACAGTCTTGGACACACGCTCTAAAAGATGTGCCTGATTGCACTTGAGTCTCTACAACGGGATAAGTACCATAGGTATCGTAGTAATCATAGTATACTGGCGGGTAATAGCCATATACACGATAGAAGTAGACAGGGAATATTCTAGAGAATAATCTCGGATGATGGCTTCTCCACCAGCTCCATGGGTGACCTCTAAACGTTCTTCTTAAAAATGCTCTTTGCTGCCCAAATCTTTGCGGAGTACGGAATTTAGCAAATTGCCCTGATCGAAATGGACGTTGAGCTGTTCGATGAACTCCATCTCTTCTACCTGCAAAAGGACGAGCTCCATCAAATCCTCTACCTTGCGATCTTCTTGGAAATCCTTTATCTGTATCTCGCGCTTCAAGTCTACGACCAAACCGCTCTCCAGCAAAAGGACGGGCTGCGGATCTTTCTCTACCAAAACGTGAACCCCTAAAGCCTCTTAAAGAACCCTCTTGTGGTCTACCTGCTTCAAATCTTCTTGCTTGTGTATCACGGGACTCGTCGCCACGTCTTCCTCTCATAGCCAGAAGTTCCGTGCCTGCCAGCACAAGTACTGCTGCTATACATGCCTTTATTGTCATATAGCATCCTTTCTTAATTATTTGATATGTATTTAAACTACTTATAAAATTATCAAATTTTAAATTATATTTTCAACAGTACATCGTTTGTATTTTAAGCTCTTGAACATATAAATCCTCTATCCCATGATCCTTAAAAATTTTAGAAGCTCTAAAGATCTTATGGTAAAGCTCGTGAATATGGTAAAACTTCAGGACCTTCAACTCTTTCATTGACTATTATAAGCAAGCCAGTATCCTTAAGAAAAAAAGCATTTTTATCATACGTAGGAAGAATTATGAGCATTAAATCTGACGCATGGATACGGCATATGGCACATGACTTTGGCATGATAGAACCTTTTATAGATAGACAAATACGAACGACAAATCAAACAGCTCAGGTAAGTTACGGCCTTTCAAGCTATGGCTATGATATTCGAGTCTCTAATGAATTTAAAGTCTTTACGAATGTCTATAACTCTATTGTCGATCCTAAAAACTTTCAAGAAAATTCATTTGTCCGAGTAGAAACGGATATTTGCATAGTGCCACCAAATTCGTTTGCCTTAGCTCGTAGCATAGAATATTTTCGTATTCCTCGTGATATACTCACTATTTGTCTTGGCAAATCTACGTATGCTCGCTGTGGTATTATTGTCAATGTTACGCCTTTTGAACCAGAGTGGGAAGGCTATGTAACCTTAGAAATTTCTAATACTACGCCACTTCCTGCCAAAATTTATGCGCATGAAGGTATTGCCCAAGTAATCTTCTTTCAAGCAGCAGAATCTTGCGAAGTTTCTTATGCCGATCGCAAAGGTAAATATATGAAGCAAGTTGGTATTACGTTACCACGCATATAAATTTCTAGCTTGATCTCATTATCTTGAGACAAGGAAGATATTCTTCAAGCTTTTGCCATTTTTCACCTCGTATAAGAAGCTCTGCCTGCTCAAAGTGCTCATTGGTCAGCGTACTCTGTTGAGGAGCAAGAGCTTTTTGCATTCGAAGATGATATGTTTTAACGTATGCCCAAGCGCTGGCAAGCTCCTCTTTTTGCTCATCTATTTTTCTTAAAACGAGCTTTGCATTAGTATTAACATTTGCAAGCTCCGCTTGCCAAAGACAAATAGCAGCGTTTGCTGCTATAACTTTCTGTAGATTCTCTCTATAAAGATGCCTAGCATTTTCATATTTTGCCTGTGAGGACCCCAAAGATGTAACTTCCTTTACTGGCTTTTCATTTTTTTTTGAAGTACTCTCATATAGAGAACGACTTCTAGGCCGCTCTTCAACCACATCTCCCGTGGCTTTCGTAGGGCTCTTTTTATCTAGAGCATTTCGTGTTTTTTGCGTCAAATAACCAGACAAAGAGCTCTCTTTTGATTCTTCTGGCGCAGGCTCCATAGCATAAACAGAAGCAACAAACAATACATATGCCCCTAGTACTTGTCTCATAGCTCATCCTTTAAAAAAATAGGATTTTGAGTTACCGTTTACCAACAAGTGGTGTAAGCTGTGCCAAAGCAAGCATTCCTATACCAATTGTTGTACCATGAATGGCAATATCATAGTGCTTGCCTATAGCCACAATATTAACAACAATAATCATCATAAGAATAAAACCTAGATACGATCCAAGCCTTGTCCAAAAAGTAAGAATCATAAAACCTACAAGTAGTTCTATAGCGCCAATAAAGAATAAAAGGTACTGCATTGAAAGAGGAATAAGTTTTAAGGCAAGCACACTTACTCGATTGTGTGATTCTGTAACGAATCCAAAAAATTTATCAGTACCAATAATACAATAGTAAAGTCCATAGGTTATTTTCAAAAGAAACCAAATAGAATGTAATCTCATAAAATCCTCAACATACTTTCTTGCCAACTGCTTTTTCTAATTCTGTCCACGCCTTTGTAAGCTCGTATGTAAAAGCTAACAGCGATTTCTTTGCTTCGTACTGTGCACTTTCACTTTGTAGAACTGTTGAAACAGTAGCTTGTGCTTCTGGTGTAGCTACAATCTTTTCGTGCCAAGAAGGTGTTTCAGTGGTAAAGCGAGTAATCTGGCGCTGAATGCTTTTAACAGTCTCATATGCTTGATATACCTCTTTTCTAACCTTACTTTGTTCCATACAAAGCTCTTTTTGTGCTTTTTTCAAAAGAAAGTGCGCCTTATCTATCTGCGCTTGATTGTCATCAAATACAGGCACAGATCCTTGAATAGAAGGGCCAATACCTGTCGATGTATCAAAATCCCGAGCAAATGAGACGCCAACTCCTACCGCTCTTACTCGTTGCGCTCTTTCTAATGCAATAAGACTTTCCTGCGCCTTTACCGACATCTGAGCAATAAGCACCTCGGGCCTTGTATTAAGAGCCCAACATTCTAATTCATGAACAGCAGGAATATCTTTACATACAGAGTTTAATCGATCTGTAAGAATAAGCGTACAGGAATGAGGAAGCCCAAGAAGATACTGTAACTCTATAGACTGATTGATAAGACTATTCTGAAGCTTTAAAAACTCTATTTCTCGCTCTTTTCGAGCACCTTCTAGAGCGTCAACATCTGCTTGTGTAAGAGAACCGAATCTTTTTCCCTGTTGCATATCTTTTTTAAGTCTTCTTATAGCAGAAAGCAGAGCACGGTTATCCCTAAGAGCTCCTTGTGCATAGAGCACACCATCATATGCAGCTATTACTGCAGAAATAAGAGTACGCACAGAAGCAAGCACCTTGAGTACAGTAACATCAAGCTGATCTTTAAATATTCTTTTTTTAAGTGGTATTTGCCACAAATCGTTTAAAGCAAAGCCAATACTCACCCCAATTTGTGTTGCATCCGCTTTTATAGGAAACCACCATCCAGCCTCTATCGTTGGATTTGTAAAAAGACCTGCTTGTACAAAATCTGCTTTTGCTATTCCTAGTGACTCAAAATCTGCTTGCAATGCCGGATTATTAACAAGTGCAATACGAATAGCATCGTCTCTTGAAATACCTTTTTGTAGCATTGTATCTAATGGAACAACATAATGAGGAATATCATAGCCCAATTTTTCTTGCGCAAGCGCAGTTACACACACTCGCTCACGCTCTATTCTCACTCGGTGACATCCAAATAATAGAAGACAAGCAAAAAGAAGTAGCATCATAGCAGTAATCTTTCTCAGTTGAATATCCACAGGTATCTATATGAGAATCATAGTAATAGGTTCTTCTTGAGTATTCGAATGCAACAATAATCATAAATCATGTACTCAAGCTGATTTTCCACAATTCCCACCCATTTTTATGCCAACAGCAAAAAAAGTCAAGAAAATTTTAAGAACAAAAATCCTTAATAAACCGCATTGTAATATCTTTTCCTCGTATTAAATGATCAATTGGCACAGATTCATTAACTCCATGAATATTATCAGTTATAGTAAACGGAGTAAACCCAACTCCATTAATACCTCGAGCTTGATAAAATCTTAGATCACTTGATGCCTCAAAATAATGCGGCTCTGCTCTAAGATCAAATTTCTGTAGAACGTTACTCAAAGCCCGGTAAAGCGGTGTTTTATAATCTCCCAACTCTGGCTCCTCATCTGCCTGCGCAAGGATAGTATAGGTTAAGTGTTGATACTGTTTTATAGCATTTTCAAATAACGCTATAACATCCTGCTTTTTCATAGTAGGCGGCACACGAATATCAATTGTTGCTTGTGCACTGTCAGGAACTACATTCAATGCAATATGGCCACCCTCTTTTTTAATACCTGCTGTTAAAGAAGTAAGATTACACGACAAGAGCTGACCTGGTTGCTTAATCCCTATCTGCTCTTGCTGTTTCTGGTGAACCAAAACCATAGCGTTAAGAAATTGAACAAGCGCATGTATAGCATTACGACACATAAGGTGTGATCCATGCGCTAATTCACCTTTACTTGTTACAAGTACTTGAATCGGTTTTCGCTCAGACACTTTAATATCAAGTACTTGATTATTACCTGACGCATGTCCTTCATCAACAATAAAACCAATATTTAATGTATTAAACTGTGGTGTTTCAACAAATTCCTTAGTACCCGTAAAGCCTCCAATTTCTTCATCAGGAACTGCAAATAAGTAAATTGTACGGCGCGGAACAAATCCCTCTTTCTTAAGCTCCTTCAATGCAAAATAATGGGTTGCACCAATACCTTTCATATCTTGAGTTCCTCGTCCAATAATGCTGCCTTCATGTATTTCACCTGCAAAAGGAGCTTTTATCCACCCTTCTAAACTCGCTGGTACAACGTCCATATGATGATTCAATGCAAGTGCTGGCAACGATGTATCAGTACCTTTCAATTCAAGCAAGAAAACCTTTTTACCAGAAGGTAAAAGGACTTCTTGATAGTTAAATCCATCAGCCAGCGCATGTTTTTTCAAAAAGCTTATAGCTTTCTCATACTCTGGATGAGGATGAGTAGTATTAATGCGGATATAGTCTTGCAAAAAAGAGACTAATTGTTCATTCAGGGGACGGTTATCGCCCCCTTTAAAATCAATGTGATAAAAAGCAAAAAATATTCCGCAGACACTCAGTATGATTGTTATAAGTAACAGTTGTTTATTCATGCTCTCTCCTTACTATATATGTTAATACGCAACCAAAGCCGGGAATGGATTGGTCATCTGACAGCGGCTGTAATACTTGAGAGTCTGGATCAAAAGTTGGCATAAATGCACGATATCGTTGATGCTGCAAAGTAATCGGTTTGAAGTAACCCTCCACCATGTGAATAAACACTTTAAAGGCTTTACTAATACTTACAGTACGGTCTGATGGTGCTCCTGGATATATTCCAGCATTTGCTTGAGTAACTCCATAAACCATAGTTATAGTATTTACACCTTGATTATGCATATAGTCTTTCACATCAGCAACAAGAGAAAGCAACGCCATTTTTGTAAGCTGTTGATTGATGCCCTTGCCACGATACGATGGCAACGTAAAATCACCACCATTGTATATACAAATGCTATAACAATTATGAGCTAAGCGCGGTACACAGGGAACAAAGATAGTATCATTATCTATATAACCTGCAAATACACAATTCTGTTCATTATTAATGCAACGAATTTCATCGTTAAGGATATCGCTTTTTTCATGATCGCACATCATTATAAACAATTTTTTATAACCAATAATACGGTCTTGATCTAAAGCAATAAAAATGCGCTTTTTTTCTATCGCCGATCGCAAAGCACCTTCTCTAAATACTTTTGGCAAAATAACAATCTTTGTATTATCACGGATTGCTTGAGTATTAATCAAGTCAAGTAAAGCTGGTACATCTGCTTGTTTTGCCAATCTATACTGGTAGCAAGGCTGAGTCTTATCAAGATTGTGCATTCCGACTAAAATTCCACTAAAACATATACTAAAAAATAGTAATATTCTTCTATTCATAGCTATTTCCTAAAAATAAAGTTAAAAATCCGTATTTAAAAAGCACTTATTTAGGCAGTATGCCCAAAAAGCAAAAGTTAATAATTAAAAACTATAGTTGGCCACAAAGGCCACCAGGAAATAATAGTAGAAAGAAGAAGAAATTGAGTAAAATTGAAAAGATAACTATTAGGCAGGCCAGGGATAACTTAAGATATAAGCATCTGTAACACCATTAACGCAATAAGAACTAGTACAAAGGTCCATGAGAGACTCCTGAATCACCTTATTAAAATTATAAAATTTATCCCTAAACTCAAATATGACAACTATTTCATACTTTGTCAAGATATATACCCTTAGGATAGATTGAGACTTCTGATGTCAGAGTCCTTATGCTATCTGTTAAACGCCACTGCGCTTCAATTTCTTCAAAGCTTACTGAATAGTCTAATTTCTCAGTAAGGACATCGGCAAGAAGTGCTTCATAGGCCTCAGGATATTCAAAACTACTAGAAGCAAGGTCAAATGGTTTGCTTTCAAGGCCATTGAGGCGCAATGACATAAGCTCTTTTGGCGCAAATTGCACAGTAAGCTGATTTGGAAGACTTTGGTTTACTGGTTTAAAGGTTACAACAAGTTCTGTTTTCTTTTGAGCAAGTGCTTTACCTGTTTCTAAAATAAATTGTACCCCTTTCCACCGAGGATCATTACTTATAAGTGTAACTGCAGCATACGTTTCAGTCTTTGAATGAGGAGAAACATCTTTTTCAGCAAGATATCCTTCATACTGACCTCGACGTACATTTTGCACTGATAAAGAGTTTAAGAATGCAGCTTTTTGATGAGCTCTTTCATCTAAAGTTTTTGCAGAAGAAAGATTAAGAGCAAAAAACGCAAGCAGTTGTAACATATGATTTTGCATAACATCTTTTATCGCACCATAACGATCATAAAATGAACCTCGCCCTTCTATACCCAATGTTTCATGAAAGAGAACAGATACTGTATCAATTGCTTTTCCATCCCACACGTGAGCAAATAAAAGGTTTGTGCCAGAAAGATACGCAAGTGTTTGCGTAAGCCCTTTAGCAACATAATGATCTATACGATACAGTTGCTTATCAGGTAGTAAAGAAGTAGTACACTTATTAATTTCTTGTGCCGATGCATGGTCCCACCCAAATGGTTTTTCATAGAGGATATACTGAGATTTATGAGGCTCAATAATACCATTTTCAACTAATAGTTTGGTAGTTTGACAAAAAACATCAGCAGGAAGAGAGAGAAATACAAGACGTTTACCAGAAAAATTGTGAGATGCTTCTAGTTTTACAATGCTTTGTGCAAGTGCTTTAAAATCTGTCGGTACGCTTGGATCTAATTTGTGATAGACAACCATCTGAGCAAATTGCTTCCAGAGCTGCTCATCAACTGCTTGAATGAATTTTTTAGCATCTTTAAGAATATCAGTAATAGCAGCATCACGCCGACCAGTACCAATAATAATACTTTGCATACCCTTTTTATACAGCTGGTACAATGCAGGTATAAGCTTACGTTTAGCAAGATCTCCTGTGATTCCCGGTATAACAACTGTCCAGCCAGAGAGTTGCTGATTTTTAGGAACTTGTAGAAGAACTGGATGCTTTACATACCAGTATATACTAGCACCTATAATACCTATTACTAATAACAACCATTTCTTCATACTATGAACCCTCTTTAAAAAGTATATAAAGCTTAAATGAGGTACCAAAAATATACAAGAAAAACATAGTAGAAGTATGAACCTAAATCTGCTTACGTTTTGAAGCAAGCTCTGTAGCTGTGCAAAGACTAGTCATATCTCGTAGTACTAGCGTTCCATCCCACGATGCTGTTAAAATATATCTTCCGTTTACGCTCCATACTACTGACGAAACCCAACCATTATGCCCATCCAGCTTAGTTTTTTCAACAATGTCAGTGCCAGTTATAGTACAAAGCTTTACACTACCATCAGCCGATCCAAGCAGCATATGCAATCCTGTTGGACTAAATGCTCCAGAACAAAGATTAGTAAAACCCTTAAGAGTATATGACACAGCAGTTCCCTTTAAAGTAGGTATATCGAGCATTTGTGCAGCACCTTCAAAATATCCTATCAAGAGATATTTTTCATCTGGGCTAAATACTATAGCGCTTACAGCTCTTCTATCACCTATACGATGTGATGTAATAGATTTGAGATCACTTATATTCCATAAATATGCTTCTGTTTTATCTCTTGTTATAGCATAGGTGCCCGTTGGACTAAATTGTACCCACTGTATATCTTCTTTATGGCCCTTAAGTTCATATGACGTAACAGACTCAGGATTACTTATATCCCATATTCGTGCAGTTTTATCCCATGATCCTGTTAGCACTTTGTCGCTGGATGGGCTTGTGGCTACGGAAGTAATACCTTTTGTATGACCTGTAAGAACATATGATTTGACAGCCTCAAGGGCTTTTATATCCCATATGCGTGCAGTTCCATCCCGTGATCCTGTTAGCACATAACTCCTATCTTTACTGAATGCTACAGAAGTAATAGCATCCGTATGCCCAAAAAGCTCATATGGTTTACCAGTAGAATTTTCGAGGAAGCTGAGTTCTGCTATACCAGTTTGATATCCTTTTAACATATATTTATCATCTTGGCTTATAGCTATAGATTTAGCTGCACCTTCATGGCACGTAATACAGGGCACAACTACCGGGAATTTTCTTATATCAAACACTTCTACCACGGGTCCTGCAGATTGAGCTATTATATAATTGCACTGGGGACTTAAATATGCTGAATCTACAGCTAAAGAATTCCGATGAGAGATGTTAGACGTAATACCCTGACTAAGAAAATGCTCTATGGCATTTTCAACCAATGCTATTTTAGCAAAAAGTTCGTTAAGAACTCCAAAATCATCTTCAAGCATTGCTGCTTTTAAGACAGGCTCCTTTTCCATTCCATAGAGAGATAAACCCAACCACATAAAACAGATCATTCCAATCACTTTATAGCTCATTTTTGCTCTTTCCGTTTGTACATTTTGCCCAATTATAACATATTTTGCTTCTAGGAAAAGGGTGTTTTTAATTTTAAATTTAAGAAAATTCTAAAAAAGTGCTTGACAAAATTTATTTCTGTGTTATAATTTATATTAGAAATAAATATTTGAAATATAACAGATGTAAAAGTATAGCTTCCAGGTTCGTCCTGGAAGCAAAAAGGAAGGTAGTTTTAATGCTACCTTCCACAATAAATGTAGCCTCCGGGTTCGTCCTGGAGGTAAAATGGGAGGCGTTTTATATGCCTCCCTTTTTATTTATATAAGCGAATCTACACAATGGGCATACGTACGCTCTTTGTTTAAATCCCACACTTTAATTAACCCATCCTCTCCAGCAGAAATAAGCTGGTTCTTTTCTTCGTCAAACCCTAAGAAAATAATAGGTCCTGTATGGCATTTGCTAAAAGTAGTTATCAATGCGTAATTATGAGCATCAAGCTCTCGCCACAGCTCTATAGATCCATTTTTTAAACCTGCTATAATATACATAGATGAATTATGAATTGTACAAACAGCAGTTACATCATCAGCAGTTTTAAATGCTTGTGGCCAATTTTTACCTCGTATACTACGTATTCTTATACCGTTTCCAGCCACAATAATCTTACCACTATCAATTGGATGAGTATAAAGCAAACTTTCCTCATCTGCAGGAAAAGATTGAAATGGTATAGATGAGACCTCTGTTTTAAGCTTCACTTTACCTTTATACGTAGCAGCGATCAGCGTTTTGTCTTGAGTAGTACAAAGTGAAAAAATAGCATTTTCATTACTATTTTCGCGGGAAGTATCAAACATAGTAAACTCTTTTAAACGCTTTCCTGTTTCAATGTCCCACAAGCGTACAATCCCATTACCATGGCCAGTAAATAACTGCCGCTGATTATGAGGATTAATATAAAGAACACGAGTGTCCTTTCCTACATCAACTTTGCTTTTCCATAAGCATCCTGCTGGCCCGAGCACTTGTATTGAGTCTTTCGTTGCAATGATACAATGCTGTGGTTTATAAGGATGAATACGTAAATCCAAAATATCTCCTTCATCAGGAACGGCAATAGTTGCTATGCTACGCCGCGAAGATAGATCCCATACGCGAATAGATTTACCTTCATAACAAGCAAATCCTTGCTTGCTGCGCGCATCATACCGAAAGAGCCACAATTCTGGCATAGTTCTCTTTTCTTGAGCAATCTCTTCCATCGCATCAAAATCAGCTAAAAGAGGAGATGATCGTCCTACAGTTGAAGCATCGCTTTCTTCATCAGACTCTACAGATCTATTGAAAGAATCTGCTGATTCAACCTGCTCGCGTTCTTTATATAAAGATGCAATATTCTGCTCTATCTCTTCAGTTCCTTTTTGAAGATCTTTTATAAGAGACTGTATTTTCAATCGCTGCTCACGATACTTTTGCATTAAGCTCATAATATGTATCAGCTCTTCTTGCGAATATCTCTTCTTCTTTTGGCTTGAAGCACTCTCGGAAGAATCATCATTTCGTTTGCGCTTAGGACTATCTCCACCACAGTGGAGTACAGTCTGTACGCACAACACAAGAGAAAGTAAGTAAAATAAAGTTCTCATTGTATACACTCTTCATTAAAATAAGTTAACACTTTTTAAAGGGCCGTAAGCGGCCCAAATGCAGTAATTTCTCCTTGATTACGAATAACATCTGCTGTAAAAAGTTGTCCAGCAACTGTTGCTATAACAATCTTTGTTTGATCGAGCACAAAACTAGCAATTGTCCCAGATACTCTTACACTTGTGATAAATCGTCCATTTGTAAGATTCCAAAGAGCAATAGTATCACTCGCTTGTAAAACAAGCTGTTTAGAATCTATAGATAGTTTTGTTAAAGAGCTGATATTAACAGATGCAGGTGCTTTCAATTGGGCTACAATGCGCGATTCTTTTGGTTTTGTAATATCCCATATAAAGAGCGCACCATTTCGTGTCCCAAGAATTATCAAATCACTATTTTCTGGATGTCCACAAAGCGCTGCTATAGGCGCACTAAGTAATACATTATCATCCCAAGAATAAGCTTTGGTTGCATTACTTAAATCATAGAGCACTATTTCAGTACCATTACCAATGAAAGCAACAGTTGGCTCACTTGGTATAAAGGTCACTGCTGTAACAGGCTCACTAAATGTAAGCTCATGAGAACATATAAATTTGTCTACAATACATTCACCCTTTAATTCTCCTGCTTGACGAATGCTTCCTAAATCCCATAATTTCAGAGTTCCATCCTCGGAAGTAGAAATAAGAATATTGGGGTTCTCGGGATTAATAAAGAAAGCAAGAAGAGCACGGTTATGACCAAACCATGATGCTACACATCGCTGCCCTGCAATATCCCATACCTTTATAGCTCCGTCGAACGAACCTGAAATAAGATACTTTTGGGATACAGGATCTACAATCATACACTTTACTGAAGTATCATGCTCACCAATTTTATTTCCTGATAATGGCGAAAGCTGTGAGTATTTTCGTATACTGCAATCAAGGCATCCTACAAGCAACTCTTTAGTAAGAGGTGAATACATTATACAAGAAATAGAGCTTTGTGCAGGACGTTGTACTGTTTGGCTTTTTATTGTATTCAATCTTTGTAACAAACTTAATTTACGCGGTGTTAATGACTCTTCTTTTGTAGAAAAAAGTCCACTATCTAAGCTTAGAGTATGTGGTATAGACACGGCAGCTCCGCCATCAAGCAAATCTTGTACTCTCGTAGTCTTTGCTATCTCTGATTGTGCACTTTCTGCAGGTTTAGCAACTGCTGGTACTGGTAGATTTACAATCTCTTGAGCCTTAGCTGTTAGAGGTGCTTGCGCAAGCGCAGGTACACTTATAAGCTCTGAATCCTTAGGCAATACTGGAGCAGAAAGATGTGTTTGCTCTGGAGCTTTAGCAACTATAGGCATTGGTAGTTGAGCTGGTACACCAGTCTGCTCAGGAGCTTTTGGTAAACTAGGAATAAGCGGCTGTTTAGTCCTAATAATGCTTGGGGCCTCAGGAGAAGCTGCAGGTTTTGCAGACATAGGGTTACTAACACCACCATCTTGAGTTCCAGTAGCTGGCTTTGCAGTAATATCTGTAGTTGCTCTAAATTTTTTAACTGAGTGATCATTACCTTGAGATGTTCTAAGAGAGCTCTCTTTTTCTTTTGAGTTATCACTTGCTTTTGCTGCTGGTTTTGGACCAGTCAATTGTGGCACTGCTGTTATTTTTGCAGCAGGTCGTTTAGGAGGCGCTGGTAAAGCAGGCGTATCTGATCCTGCTCGTGCTTTAAGCTTATTAAACTCTTCTCTATTCTTTTCGTTTCTTTCTTCAAGTGCCTTTAGAGAAGCCTGAATATCTGAAGCTTTAAACTGTGTAAGCTCTTCTCTTAATTGTGCAAGTATACTATCAGAAGCATCTTCTTCCGTCGTACGCGATTTTTTTAATGGCGATACTTGAGGATGTTCATCTGCTGATCGTTTCTCTTGACCACCTGCATATAATACGCTTCCCGAAATTCCTAGAGCAAGCGCTAACAATACTTTATTCATACATAATTCCTTATTATAATGTTTCGTTCTCTATCGTTTTATCTAATTTAAAAGTACCTATTTTTTCCCATGTATCTTTTGCAACACACGCCCATACAGAAACAGTTCTATCGTAAGCTGCCGAAATAATTCGGCCGTGTTTATCGACAACAAGATGCGTTATAGGAGTACCATGTGCTTTAAAGTATACTCTTTTAGTAGAATCATCATTCCAGAGCATAATATTCCCTTGCTCAGTTCCTGCAATAATACAGTTATTAATACTCAAGGAACTCTTTTTTAGAGCACAGAGCGCAGAAACTTTTTCATTACACTCAAGTTTACGCACACAGTTTTTAGAAACCACATTCCATATTTGTAGCTCCTTACCTGCTATAACAACCTGATCATTGTTGCTTGGATCTTTACAAAGGGCAGTAATTTTTTCTGGTACCGCAATTTTATAGCTTTTCGTAGTAAGAGCAAGAGTTCGCACTTTAAGAGCTGTCTCTTCTGCCATAACAAGATGATTATTCTTTGTGATACACATATGGTTAATCTTGTTACATTGCTTCATAAGAGCCATTATAAAATCACGCTTCTTTAGATCCCATAATTTCACATGTCCATTAGTATGGAGAGTAATAACACGATCCTTATCTAGAGGATGAGGATAGAGAGCATAAATACCTTGAGCTCGCGTATCTTTACCACTTGACCATACGACTGTTTGTCCTTTGCGAAGTTCAAGAGCTTGCTCAGTTGCAACAACAAAGCATTGCTCGTCTTTTTGATAGCAACAGAATCCACAAGCTTGTATATTCTCAAAGAGAACACTCAGTTGGCACTGCATTACAGGATTCAACTTTACAACTTTTCCATGAGTATACCATATAATAAAATCATCCTCGACAGGCCTATAAAAGATTTCCTTTATTTCAGCATGTAAGTCTTTTTCTTCTTGTGGTTTAAGCCCCTGTTGCAAAGAGGCTATCTTTGTTTCTATAAGATCATAATTTGTTGTAATACTTTCAATATCACTTCTAATTTTTTCAAGCAATGCACGACGCTTTATTATAAGCGCTGATAAGTGTTCCTTGCTTGAAAGTTCGGTTAAAAGCTCACCAGATCCGTATGCTATTCCCCCTATTATAAGAAGAAATAGCAGTAATTGTCTCTTCATACATCAGCTTCCTTTAGTAAGCAGTTGCTGCTCCAAATACTCTATCTCTTTAAGAAATTCCTCACTATTTTTCTTTAAGTTTTCAAGTCGTTGTGCGAGAGACTCTAAAAAAGTATTTTGCTGCATAAGCAGTTCTGTAATACTTATTTGAAGCTCTTGCGTACGAGCCTTTTTATGTATAGAAATATCTTCTGATGCTTGTGCTTCTCGCTTTTCTGCTCCGCCAGCAAAAGCAAAAAATGGTACACTTACAAAGAGCACTAATAAATACAGATGTTTCATAATAATCCTTTTCTCTGAGAAATCATTATTTAAATTAGCATATTATAAAAATTTATCAAGCGACGTATGTTGCCAAGTTGATTATTTGTCATTTTTAGGCAGATGCTTGGTATACTTTATACTTAGGAACCATAACTGGTTGTAGTGCTATAAAAGCTTTTATAGCACTGCTTTTTAGTGTATAGTAAGAGAAGAGTACTATTTTTGAATAAGCATTTATCTTATAGACGAACCAAGCGCTGTAGAGCTTACGAGGCTATGCGCTTACTGGAATTATTATGAAACTATATAGAGTCATTGTTATAGCACTTCTTTATAGCCAGCACTCATTACAAGCAATGAAAAGACCAAAAAACAATTTTTCTTTAGGATCATCGCACAAGAAATTTTGTTTTAAAGAAACAGAGCCGGTACGTACCGTTCATGGCGATTTTTACCTTATGATTCCGATTATGCAAGGAAACGTTTCTATGCTTGAAAGTTACATTAACAATGGACACAAGGTGTATGATAACGATAAATCTCCCCTTATTGCAGCTACTCATAAAGGAAATAAGGACATGGTACAAAAACTTCTTCCTTTTTATACTGATTCCTCTGCTCTGAGCTGTGCTCTTATGGCTGCCGCTTTACACGGAAAGAGAGAAATAGCATCTCTTCTTTTAGCTCATGGCGCCAATGCACGTGAACATGATAATCGTGCTTTACTATATGCTATACAAAATAATCATCTACCAGTTGTAGAGCTTCTTTTACAAAACGGCGCTTGCTTGTACAAAGCTCTCTTATGGGCCCAGGAGATGCGAAAACAAGAAATTATAGAATGGCTCAAACAAAGAGCTATAACTTAAGCCTTTGCTAATGGCTTTTCAATAAGAGAAAGTTCATTATAAGGAGCTATATCAAGAACAAAGTGAGCTCCTTTGTCAAGAACATTTCTACGAGATGCCTCTTTATGAACAAGCGAGACAAGCGTTGGTAATTTTTTCAAAAACTCTTCTTTGAGAATAAAATCATTATGTCCTGGACTTTGCTTATTAAAAAGAACCTGTACTTGAACCAGGTGTGGTGCAGGCTTAAACGTACGCTGTGAGAAAAAGGGTATCGAACCTGTAATGTGCTTATAGGCATCTACATACAATCCTTGCGGATCACAGACTTGAGCAAAGTCATCTGCAGAATAAAAATGGTAAATCTGTTTAAAGAGCGGAGCATGAATATAAGAAGCGGTAACTTCTTGCACAGGACAAGCAAGCAGAATTAATTTATCGATCACCAAGGATATTTCGGGATACTTTTCGGCTATTTTTGCAAGGTAAAGAGCAACATTACAACCATGACTATGTCCTATAATAGTAACAGGAGTTTTACAGGTACGCAAAAAGTTATACAGCTCTTCAGCTGCTTCTAAACGATCTTTAAAACTTAAGGTACCCGGCCATCCATAGAAGTAAAAAGAATCAAAAGGAAACTCTCTTTCTGCTGCTTCATGGAGCCATGTAGAAAGATATTTTAATGCATTCTGATTTTTAAGAGTACGTGCAAGATGTATTCCCCTTGGACATTCAACCTTGTGGATCAATTTAGTAATGAAGGGAAAAAGAGTACCATGAATAAATACAACGGTAGGCGTTTGTAAATCTTGTATCATATCTTTCTGTTCTGCTAGTAACAACTGATAACTCATTATACAGAGCAGCACGCTAGTATATTTCATATCTCCCCCTCCCCATACCTTATTTTTTATTTATCATACTCCAAAAAATAGTCCTCTGGCAACCCTCATTTTTTCTGCTCTATCTCATATACTTTAAGCACACTATGCTTAGGTCGTGAAGTATCATTAAACAAAACTGCTAACTTTTTATATGAGCTTCCTAAAAAGCGTGCACTTCTAAAAATATACTGCTCTTGCATAGTAAGTTTTACATGGAACTCATTTTCAATAGATACAATAACAAGCTGATGTTCATACACAAGCGTAACAAGACCTTTATGATAATGAGCATCTCGTACATTCCCTACTAATGGAATTTCTTTTTTAATACGCCTTTCTCGTATAAAATCAAAGTGCTCAAATACTACAGAATCTTTTTCCCGTATAAGGAACGAGTAATCTGTAGGATCGTAGAAAATAATCTCTTTTTCGCGAAATTCAGTCCATACTTTATAAAATTCAAGATGATCTTCCTCAATATCGGTTTCAGCAATCTCTACAATTGTTGCATCTATAACATTCACTCTATGAAGCTTATTACTTGTAGAAAGAATAATATCGTCATGGCTCCAATAGTAAAGAGGTGAAAATAATTGTCCACGATATCCGTCAGGTAGTAGAATAAGACTATGTTTAAAGGTATGAAGATCGAGATGAACAAGCACATTATTTTCATAACAATATAATAAAAGAGCATCTTGAGTAACTCTCTTATAGAGCCATGTAATACGTAAATCATCAAGCAAAGGAACATCTTGTATAAGTGTTAAAGCATCATTTAAGATAAGAACTCCATTATTGGCATTATTAATAATAAGCTTATCTTGCGCAGCCTCTAAAACATATACTTTATCATTATCAATATCTAACCTTATCAGTTGCTTCAATTCCATTTCTTCCCCTATTCTGATTCACGAATACCTGCAGCACCTGCTTCTGCTTCTAGAACACCCCCAGAACCTTCAATATCTTCAGCGGTTGTAGTAACAGCACCTGTATTTTTACTATGTGAATGCGGCACTGTACTTTGGCCTAGTTTCTCTTCTAAATCTACCTCTTGGTAGGGCACAGTTTTTTTTCTTTCCATATGTTTCTCCTTTTTATATATAATATCAGATTGAAATATACAAACAGAAGAACATTTTGAAAAATGTTTACTAATAAAAACTAAAAATACCTCTAAACCTGTTAATTGCATTGATTCTTTAGGAGGACAGAGTCTTTCTATTTTTTGCTAGCCTAGTAATAGGTCTGGCTTTTACTCTTGCAAAAAAAATTCATTATTGACAATTATGGCTTTGCATATATGCTATAGATATACAACTATGTACGATCAATAAACTATTAGAACCATAAAGGTAGTTCATGAAGTATTTTTTTACACTTTTATCATTTATCATTATAGGTAGCTCTTTATTATGTATGGAAAAATCAAACTCACAAGAAGATTTTGAGAAAAAAAGAAGTGCTCTTTTCTGCCTTAACTGGGCTATAACTAAAAATCCATCGTACTTTAGCTCTTCTGTCTTTTCTACAACCGATGGAGAAGAAAGAAAACAGCTTGCGATTGTAGGTCACTATAATAACCTTCGTACTTGTTACAATCTCCCTCCCGCTACAAGTTATGTTACTATAGACTGGCTATGGGTTAAAAACGTGCAAGAAGAATTGCAGAAGCCTGCAAAAACAGAAACAGCAGTAGCTATGATCATAGAAAAAGGTAATCATAAAGGCCAAACAATCTTCATCGAACCCAGCAGCTCGCTCAATCTAACACTTATAGGAGCAGCCTTTGGAGCCAAAGAGCCTTTCTATTATGGAAAAACCACTCATAGTGAACATGGTCAAGCTATTCCTGCTTCTCATGTAAGAACTCAAACTGATACTGAAAATAAGAATGAAACTGCTCTTAAATAAACGCACTGTTAATCAAGCAAAAAATAAAGAGACACGAGAAATAAATGCAAGAGAAGCATTATACGAGAGCTACTCAAGCATAGTCTATGATAAAATCTCATTGCACTTTATTTTAAAATAGTTTATCCTAAACCGCACTATGGATATGCTATTAGTCTCTTTTGAACAATCTTTAAGCTCGTATTCTGCCAATACACGCCTTGCCTATAGGCGTGATATTCAAGAGTTCATTCAATTTCTTCATAGTTCTGGCTATATGCTTGATTCTCTTACAACACAAGAAGTGAGTGATTATTTTGCCTTTCTTTTAAAAAGAAAAGTAAGTATAGCTACTATAAATCGAAAAAATGCTGCACTACGATACTTTTTTATATACCTTACAGAGCAGCATAAATTTCCAGATTTTACACCGCTTTTAGCTTCTTGCAATAAGTACTCTCTAGAGAAACTGGCAGAGCTCATAGAGCAGTACAAAAAGGGAACAACGTATCATGAGCTTCGCTTATGTATACTACTTTCTCTTCTTGCTACAGGAAAGCTAGGAATTACAAGGATACACAATCTTCATATAGCTGACTTTTGCGACCAAACTCGCTGTATAAAAATAAAGGATGGCAAACGTATTCGCTCTATTGAGCTTTCAGAACAATTTTTTGTTTTTTTTAAGAGCTACCAAACGTGCATCCCTTTTGTTTCTCCCTATCTGTTTCCAGTAAAAAGTGGCTCTTTTATAAAGCCTATATCCCGCCAAGCATTGTGGTCATTGCTCAAAACAGTCTTAGCTCCGCAGGAATCTTTACATCTTATAGATAATTCTTCTTTTACTACAGAGCCTGAGTTAAAAGAAACCTATACAAGAAAACATCCTCGGTCATAAAAAAGGGCCCGTTTGGGGCCCTCTCAATAGCGTATCTCTTACTAGCGTTGCATCTCTGCACGCTCTTGGCGTCCAGGAAGATCTGCTCTTTGTCCTTGATCTTCTCTCACGCCACGTCGTGTTGCAACAGGTTTTTCTGCTGTTCTTCGTCGTGAGATTTTAGATAGTGCATAGGAATCTTCACGCACTTCATGATCTTTAAGACCCATTTTCATTAACTGGTCAATAATTTTACTTTCTTCACGACCAGAAACAGGTTTAAGAGTATTAAGTTCTGCTACTTCTTTATCATGCCTAGCCCAGAATCCTCGCTCTTGTGCTGCAGATCTTTTAACTCCTTCTAAGTTCTGCATATGATAATCACCTTCTTCAATCATATGCTTTACTAAAGCTTTTAGTAAATTAACTCTCATACCTTTTGGTGCTGCACTCAGGGAATCAAGAGCATCTTTTTTAAGGCTGATAAGATCTTTTACCATAGTTCTATATTCTTGATTACCATCTTTTCCAAGTGATCGTGTTGTTTTCAAATCGTTTCTAAATCTCATAAGCTTTTCACGAAGCTTTGCTGCTTTATTACTAATGTTAGGAGCCATCTTTTTAAACGCAGCTTCAAGATAACGAGTGTGATCTACAAACTGTTGTGACCAAAAATTAATCTCATCTTGCATAGACTCAACTTTAACTGGCCGAGAAGCTGCTGCTGTAACTCCTGGTAACATCTTTGAAAGTGGTGGAGGTGCAACAAGAGCGCTAGGGTCTTTGCTTGCTGCATTTTGCGCAAAGATGCTTCCAGCAAACGTGGTTATGAGTAATAAAGCATACTTCATGAAATCTCCTTTTATTTTGTAAATATTATTTCTATTAATAATATAAAAACACAGTCTAAGCTGTCAATACTATGAGAAGATGTTTCTTGTTTCTCTTCACTCTAATTTAAATTTCAAATATTTTTATTGATTTTTCATTTTTAAAAAAGCAATACTATAAATAAATAAATAAATAAATAAATAAAAGGATTCTTAATGATAAAAATTTTACTCTATATCTTACCATTTGGACTTTTTATTACTACTTTAGGTATAAAGCCTTGGAGAAAATCAGAACAACAAAGTTATTTAGCCCTTTTACCCCAAGAGCTAAAAGAGCTACTCTCTCAATTTATAGCTCAAACACAAACAGCTAAATCTCTTAATGAAGTACTAAAAAATCTGCAGGAATTAGCCAAAGTAAAGCAATTAGCCCCTGCATTACAGACTTCTGAGTTTCAACAGTTACTTTCACTACCAAAAGAGATAAAACGAGCTAATAGCATAAAAGAAGTTTTACAGAAGCTAGAAGCACTAGCCCACAATAAAATAGTTGCTCATCTAATTAACACCCCTCAATTTCAAGAACTATTTTTAGACCTAAAACGAATTGAACAATTTTCTATATATGGTTACGACTATGATACGGCTCTAAGATTTCTACTTGGCTTAGCTATAAATAAAAATCTTTCTTTTCTATTTGACAACCCTGATTTTAACAGACACCTTATTAAAGTATTAGGCAATCAACAGATATATCACAAAGATCCAGATATAACTATAGCTGCAGCATTAGGAACTCCTGGTGCTTTATTATGGCGAGAACACGTACAACTTATTGATGCAGCAAAAAGGGGCGATAATAAAACAGCCAAAGATCTCCTGAATAAAGGTAGTGACGTTGATGTTAAAGATACATGGGGCTATACTCCTTTAATGATGGCTATAAATTGGGGATCGAATGAAATAGCTAAAATGCTGATAGATGCAGGCGCTGATGTTAATGCTCAAAATATCAATGGATATACAGCCTTAATGTATGCAGCAGAACAAGGAGATAAAGATTTAGTAACACTACTTCTAGCAAAAGGAGCTGATGCTACTATTGCAACTACAATAGGTTATACTGCCTTAAAGCTTGCAAATGAAAGAGGACATAAGGATATAGTAGAAATGCTCCAAAATGCAGGTGCAGTTAAATAGGCAGACCTACAAAACTACTTTTATTACAAAATAAGTGTACTGTAATTGGCCAATTACGTTGTGATATAGCGCACAACTACACCTTGCTTTCCTACGGCAATAAGTCTTTGTTGTGCATCTAAAGCAAGCGCTTTACATTTTATACCAGGAAAAGAATCAAATACCAGCTGCTGGACACCTCCAGGTGTATACCTTACTATTTGTCCTTGCAGCCCTCCTGCAATAGTGCGGCCTTGTGCATCAATTACCAATGCTTGAACACGAACGCCAGGAAAAGGAGTAAATGTCGTTTCAATAATTCCCGCTGGAGTATATCGCACAATAACACTGTTAGTACCACCTACTATACTTCTTTGCTGAGCATCTATAACTACCGCCTCTGCTCGTATGCCCGGAAAAGAACCAAAGGTTGTCCCTAGTAGTCCTGTTGTAGTATACCGTATAACAAAGCTCTGTAGTCCTACAACCGTGGCTCTCTGCGCTGTAACAAGAGCAAGAGCCTTTGCTTTTATACCAGGAAATGTGTCAAATGTCGTCTCAAGAACTCCTGTAGGAAGATATCGTACTACTTGGCCCTGTAAACCTACAGCAATAATACGTCCTACACTATCTAAGGCGAGATCTTGAATATCTATACCTAGAAATGGTACAAATGTTGTCTCAATTGTTCCTGTAACGGAATACCGTACAAGCACTCCTGCTTTACCACCTACAAGTACCCTATCTTGTGCATCAATAACTACGGCTTGTGCTTTTATCCCTGGAAATGTATCAAAAATAGTTTCAATAACTCCTGTAGGAGCATAACGCACTACACTACCTGCTGTACCTACTACGATAATTCTTCCTTGACTATCAAGAGCAACATCTTCTGCACTAATTCCTGGAAATGGAGTAAATGTTGTTTCAATGGTGCCTGCTTGTGCAAAAATTTGAGAGCAAAAAAAGAGAGCATTTATAAGAATATACATAGTATTTATTCTCCTTATAGCCAAAAATGCTAAAGATCTGGCTTTCAGTAGACACCGAGGTTAACAGAGGCTTTTATAAGCTCTGTTCTCTAGGATGTGATAGCAGATATTTAACTTCTTATAATTACTGCTTTTAGGATACTATAGCACAAAAGAGAGCAACAAGAGTTTTGACAGTGACTTTCCCTTCAAACTTTTTTTCTGCATGCTATACTACATTCATATACAAGAATTTGTTCACCCTCAAGAGATTATGTAGTACGGTTTTTTATGGAAAAAAGTTTTATTGTCGATCAAAAGTCTCTCTTAAATCTTCTTGCTTCTATGCAGCCTATTTGCTCAAAGCGAACTGCGCTTGATGCAACTGCTAATATCCTTTTTCATGTAGGACATAAGGAGCTTGTATTAAAGAGTACTGACTTAGAAATTAGTCTTCAAGCAAGCTGCTCACTTATCGAAAGCACTTTAGAAAAAGCGCATTCGTTTCTTGTCTCCGGTCGTCGTATTTGGGAAGTTATCAAAGAGCTTGAAGGACCTATTTCATGTACAATTACACACCATCAGCTTTCGCTTCAAGCAGGAGATGTTAATCTTGCACTTAATATTAAAGATGCACAAGAGTTTCCTCCCTTTCCTGAGCGTATTGAAAATCTTATGCACTTTGATGCACCGCTGCTCCGTAAAATGCTTGAAAGCGTTGCATTTTTAATTCCTCAAAGCAATGCCAATTCTGCACTTAATGGCCTTCTTCTTGAAGTTGCTCAGAATGCACTTACCATGACAACAACCGATGGTCATTGCCTTGCTCAAGTAAGTTGTTCTTTAAGCTCATTCAACGAAACTCGTACATGGCTTTTACCACGTAGAGCTATTTTTGAGTTAAAAAAGATTATCGAGACTTGTCAAGATACTACGCTTTTTTTAGGTGTATGTGGCAACCAACTTGTCTTCTCCGGTGAGCTTTTTAACTTTTTTACGAAGCTTCTTGCAGACCAGTTTCCTAACTATAGAACTATTCTTGATAAAAATGCATTCTCACCTGCAACGCTTGACCGCTCTCGCTTCATTAAAACATTAAGACGTTCTGCATGTCTGCTTTCAAACCAGTTTATTGCAACAAAGTTCTCATTTAATGATAACATGCTTCGTGTCTCTATGCAGAATAAAGAAGTAGGAACACTTGATGAACAGCTACCGCTCCTTAATGACTCTGGTGCACATGTTGATGTTCGTTTTTATGCACCTTATTTGTTAAGTGGCCTTCAGGCATTTAATGATTCTGATATTACGTTTTTCCTTAAAAGTAGTACAACTCCCATTATTTTTGAATCTACAGGAGGTGGTTATCGTATGACCTATTTAGTAATGCCGGTATCGCCAACTTCTTAAGGGTTTGTGTGCATATTACATCAGTGCAGCTGAGAAACTTTCGCTGCTTTACATCATTATCTTTAGATTTTGAAAGCTCTATAGTACTTATTACCGGTCCTAATGGCTCAGGCAAAACATCTGTTTTAGAAGCTTTACACTTTCTATGCTATTTACGCTCATTTAAAACCCATATAACAAAAGAGCTTATTCATAATTCTGATGAAGGATTTTCTATAACTGCTACTATAGCATCTGACTATGCGCTTGATACACTCCAAGCGAGCATTACCCGCACCAAACGACTTGTAAAACTCAATCAAAAGCCACTTCATTCTTTTAAAGAGCTTTATACAACATACAAAGCAATTACTATCACAGAAGATGATTTGCTTATTGTGCGTGGAGCACCAGCAGTACGCCGAGCATTTGTAGATCAGATGCTCGTTCTTCAGGATCCTTCATATACTGCCTTACTGCGCAAATACCGCCAGATTCTTGACAATAGAAATGCTCTGCTGGCACAGTACAACTTTGATCATGACTCTTATCTCTTATGGACCTCCCAGCTCCTTACTACAAGTAAGCACATTCAAGAACAACGGCAATCTCTTTTAGCGCAACTTGAAAAAGAAGCATCTACACTTGCTCATGAAGTTATTGGCGCCGCCTATGGTATTACCATTCAGTATCAGTACGCTCGCCCCTATACTGCAGTAGTTACGAGCGCACAAGAGCTTCTTGAACGGTATCCTTCGCTGAGCGAGCATGAACGAGCACAGCGCCGTTCTCTCTTTGGAGCCCATCTTGATGATTTTTTATTAATATTTCAACAAAAAGAATCTCGTACCTATGCTTCCCGAGGGCAACAGAAACTCATTGTTTTCATGCTAAAGCTTGCACAAGCACAGCTTATTCATGATCATAAAATAGTCTTTTTAGTTGATGATTTTATGGCAGATTTTGACGAAGCTAAAGCAAGCGTTCTTCTTCCTCTTCTCATTCGCCTCTCAAGCCAAGTTATCATGACCTTTACTTTTGTACCAGATTTTCTTCAAACACAACTTTTTTCTCATGCTCCCCAGTACATTTCTCTCCTGCCTCTCAACAGCACAAATTAACCCTATTTGTCATCCTAAATAGAAAATAAGAGATAAAAAGCCCTTATCTCTTAGAGAGCAATTAAAAAAATAATTTGACATTTTTGAAATTTCATTCATACTAAAATTAGTTAGTGATAAATCATTAACTTTTAACCTAGGCTTCATTACTACTCTCCTTTTTTCCACCGCATTGATGATTTCCATCAATGCGGTGGTTTTCTTTACAAGTATAAAAAAAAATTCGCTTTCCCTTACAAACCTAGAGAATTCCTCTATCAATGACCCCTGTTCCTATTTCTCCCAGTTATGTGGTTCCCCTAAGAGAGCATATCTCTCTTCAATACTTATAAGATAAAAGTCGGCATGGAGAGACAAGACACCAAAGTAAGGCTATATTATAAAATTATGCGACTAAAATAATAGTTACAAGGGCATAAAAAATACTATTCTCTCTCATAGGAAAGTACTATGCATGGTAACGGAGAAACCAAAGAAGAGCGTGCAAGCAATGCTTTAAAAAGAGCATACCATGAATGCTCAGTGAGCTGCTTAGTCTCTTCTATAAAAAGAAAGTCATAATAAAAAGTTGTTAATAAATACTTCTCTAGAGCCTCTTCATTAACTGCCCATTCCTTAAGCTCATCTAAAAGATTTGTAAGATGCTCTAAATGAAATGGAAGTGTCCCTACATAAGCTGTATAAGAAAATGGATGAAAAAGAGGTAAAAGCATTTTTATAAATACGCGGCCAGCAGCAAGATTCTTTACCCTAACAGAGCGCAGCCCCGGCAATAAAAAATAATTCTGTAACTCAAACACATCATTTTCAGAAAAAGAAATCGGCAAGTTTGCATTATTATCTGAGACAAACGTATACATTTCTTCCTCCTTTTTTCAATCATCATCTGAGAATGTACAGTGCTTTATCTTTAAAATGCAAGAGTCAGCAAGAAAATTTTTGATAGATACTTTTCCCCTTAATAAGAGAGCACTAACTAATTTTGATAACAATGAACTATGCACAGATTTCTGTTTTTAAAAAAAAGTCATGTTGTATTTTTCTACGCACTTGATATAATTCAATTATAAGAAATTTTATTCAAAGAATATGTCTTTGAATAATGAGTTTGCTATAATACTATACAGCGATAATACATTAGGGAAATTCAATGATTACCTCTATAATAAGCTTTCTCTTTACAATAAGCCTGTTTTGCATAAGCTACTGTATGGATCAAGCATCTTTTGTTACCTTTATTACTAGTGATTCTCAAGAACCAAGTGAAAGCGATAAACTTAACGCTCAGTTAGTAACAGCCATATTTAAAGGTAATAAAGAAGAAGTAGAGCAGCTTCTTAGACAAAAAGCAGATCCTCATTTTACTTGTATGAATAAAGATGGTGTTTACAAAAACACTTCCTTAATGTTTGCCGTTTTTTACAGCCATAAAGATAAAAGCTGCTATAAAAGTATAGCAGAGCTGCTTATTCGAGCAGGAGCAGATGTTAATGCTCAAAATAGCAAAGGAGTTACACCCTTAATGATAGCCTCAGAAAAGGGTTATACAGAAATGGTACAACTACTTTTAGAGCATAAAGCAGACCCTCATCTTAGTAATTGTGCAGGTAACACTGCTTTGATAATTGCAGCCCAATATGACTATAAAGAAATAGTAGAAATGCTTCTTGCATCAGGCGCTCGTATTAACGACCGATCTCAAAATGGTTATACAACCTTAATGTGGGCGCTTGGCGAAGGATGCAAAAAAGTTATTGAGCCTCTTATAAAAGCAGGAGCGCAAGTACCCGCCCAACAGCTCACAAGTTCCACTTTCCTTGTAGTAGAACCTACTCAGAACATATCTATCAAAGGAGCTCAAGCATCACCATACTACGCAAAACATCAATGTCATACCTGCAAACGATATAAAAAGGAGCTTCTTACACAATCTATACAATTACAGATGTGCAACAGATGTAAAAAAGTCCGCTATTGTTCACAACAATGCCAAAAACTGGATTGGTCGACACACAAACAGTTTTGTACTGCTCAAGCAAGCACAAAGAAACTCAACGAATCTCAAAAAAGAGAAAAAACAGGCTAGACTTGCCTTACAAGAGATGTCTGTTTCCAGATTCCACAAAGTGTTACTGCAAGAGCATCGGTTATATCTAGTTTTTCTGGTAACACCATTCCAGGTAATAAGCGTATAACAACACGTGCTACTTGCTCTTTTTCTGCACCACCAAATCCTGTAACAGAAAGCTTTACTTCTCGAGGAGAAAACTCAGATAACTGAAGCTTATATCTATGTGCTAAGAGATACAAAACACCGCGAAGATATCCAAGTTTTAAAAAATTTTGTGCATTCTTTCCAAG
The DNA here is from genome assembly GCA_963848965.1 of uncultured bacterium. GTDB lineage: Bacteria > Babelota > Babeliae > Babelales > Babelaceae > CAWKFG01. The sequence goes on along the minus strand of CAWKFG010000001.1, from coordinate 541,858 downwards.
AAACGGTGTCTCAAGCGCAACTGCAGACACCTGCCATTGCTCAATTTTAGATACAAAAAAGTCATGAAATATATGTATACGTTCACTCAGCGGCTTAGAACTATCCATACGCAAAGCACCATAATCGAGCACAGAAACTTTGCGCCCATCACGCTTCATTATACCATAACCGGTCACAGAAAAACCCGGATCAACTCCTAAAATTACCATACCATTCCTTATACGTATAAGATCGCTACCTAGTATAAGGATTTTTATAGTTTGTTGCAAAGCTTATGAAGAAAGTTCTGGATCTTGGAACAACGTAAGCTCATTCTGAAAATGCAGCTGTACCGTTCCTGTAGGACCATTACGTTGCTTACCTATAATAAGCTCTGCTGCATGAGGATTTTCAGTATCCTGATGATATACAACATCTCGATAAAGAAACATAATAACATCAGCATCTTGCTCAATAGCACCAGATTCACGCAAGTCAGACAACAACGGACGCTTATCAACACGGCTATCAACTGCACGTGAAAGCTGTGAAAGTGCAAATATAGGAATATTAAGCTCTTTAGCAAGAGCCTTCAATGATCGAGAAATTTCAGAAACCTCTTGGTGTCTATTTTCATGCCTTTTGCTACTATGCAAAAGCTGCAAATAATCTACAACAAGAAACTCTAAATTATGTTCAGCTTTTAGTTTACGTGCCTTTGCTCGTATATCAAGAATAGTTTGTTGGGCAGTATCATCAATAAAAAGTTTGACTCCTGCAAGTTGGCCTGCTACATGCGTAAGATCCAACCATTCATCCGAAGATATTGTTGCATTTCTAATCTTGTGATGAGGAATACCAGACTCTGCAGCTAACAAACGAAGTGTTAACTGCTCAGCAGACATCTCAAGAGAAAAGAATCCTACAGCCTTATTTTGTGCAGCTGCATTACGAGCAATACTTAATGCAAGTGCAGTTTTACCCATAGAAGGACGAGCAGCTAAAACAATAAAATCACTCTTTTGAAAGCCAGAGGTATGCTCATCTAATTTTTTGTATCCTGATGCAATACCAGTAATTCCCTTTGAGTGACCTCGAATATCAGACAGATGTTGAAATGTTTTTTTAAGCCAAATATTAAGCTGCATAAACGATTGCTGAGCTCGCTTTTGCGATATATTAAAAATAGTTCGTTCAGCTTCATCTAATACAGTCTCTATTTCCTTATCGTTTTGAGCATAGCAGTTAGTAATAATAGAGGTAGCAGATGCTATAAGATCTCGTAGAGTAGCTTTCTCTTTTATAATACGAGCATGCTGTTCTAAAAGACCTAAGGCAGGAATATCTTCTTGCAATGAAAGTAAATAGACTATCCCTCCAATATAAGAGAGCTGCCCCATCTTTTCAAGCTCGTCCTGCAGCGTTACCATATCTAATCGTTGCTTGCGCCCTGCTATAGTCTCTACAGCTTCAAAAATAATTTTATGTGCAGGAGTATAAAAGTCTTGTGGAGTTAATAGCTCTACAATAAGGTCAAGCTGCCCATCATGAATTAACAGTGAACCTAATACTGCCCGCTCTGCTTCAACACTAAAAGGCAATGTTCTACCTAAAATCTTTTCTGCAACTGTAACAGAGCCTTTTTCTTTATCTTGCAAATATTTTTTTTGCATATGCGTTACTCAGGAACAACCTTAAGGGTAAGAGTTGGCTGCAACTTTGAAGACAATTTAATAGTTACTGGATACGTTCCTTTTGATTTAATACTGTCTACTAATATTTGGTTTTTAGAGACACTCACCCCTTTTTCTGCAAGAAGATCAACAATCTCATGAGGACTAATAGAACCATAGAGTTTACCTCCATCATGCATTTTGCGCCTTAAGGTAAGCTCTATTGCTTTTATCTTTTCTGCAAGCATAGAAGTTTTAGTAGCTACAACCTCTTTACGATGTTCAATAACTTTTACTCTATTGGCAAACTGGGCCTCATTGTGAGGCGTCACTTCTACACCTAATTTTCGTGGAATAAGATAGTTACGTGCATATCCTTCTGATGTTTGCACTATTTCACCAGCCATACCAACTCTTTCAACATCTTTTAATAAAAATACTCTCATAGTGTATCCTCATACTAGTATAGTTCATATCACTTATAGTATAAACTAAAAGCTTCTTCTTGAAAATCTCTTTGCAATAGTAAGGTACCTCAACTTTCGCTCACCTCTTGAAAGCTCTTCTAAAGCACATAATATTTTATCATAACTTGCAGTAGTATTGATCCTGCAAATAAATTTGTTTATAATATAAAATGATTAAAAATAAAAATATAAATAAATGGTGTTGCATGAAAAATCTACTTGCCTTAGCACTAGTAGCAAGTTTTAGTGGTACGTGCCTTGCAATGGCACCTGAACAAAAATCAGTTAAAGAGTTAAAAGAATACTTTATAATGACTAACAACATATTCTTACAATGTGATTAATTTTAATTAAATAAGGATGCCATGATACATTATATGTTTATTTTACTGCTCTCACTAAGTTGTTATAGCATAAACTTTGCTATGCAAAAACAACCTTTAGAAGCATACTTTAAGTACTTACCACAAGATTTGAGAACACAGCTTGCTCCTCATACAATTTTTAGCATTATAGATGATTCTAAAAATTGGCGACAAGCCGCCTTCAAAATAGATGACCTGTATAGAAGGGGACCTAGTATACCTTTATTTAGTGATCTAGAGTTTACCAGGCTCATTATCGACTATATACAAAAAAAGTTTACTCCTCGCCCATTACCATCTGAAATAGCTAAAGAACTTACTATACCAGGTATAAAACTATGGCAAGAAGCTGTTGAAAAAGAAAAGCAACTTCTTGAAGCTGCTAAAGAGGGCAATCTTTCTAAAGTACAAGACTTTATAGAAAAACAAGGATGGGATCCCAATAAATACTATGCACATAACCTTCCACTTGAAATGGCAGCCGCTTATGGACATCTACCTTTCGTCCAATACCTATTAGAGCATGGAGCACAAGTAGACAAGCGTAATATAGTTGATGCAACTGCCTTAGCATCAGCCGCTGGTAGAGGACATAAAGAAATAATAAAGCTTTTATTAGATAAAGGCGCAGATGTAAATGCTCAAGATGATGTTGGCAATACCGCTTTAATGAGTGCTGCAGTAGTAGGACATAAAGAAATAGTAGAACTTTTACTCGAAAGAGGCGCTGATAGAACGCTCAAAAATTATCGTGGGCAAACAGCTCTTGATGAAGCACGATCCGCAAGAAAAGAGGGAGTTGTTACATTATTAGAGCAATGATCTTCTTATAAATTCCTCAAATTTTTCTACCCATTTATAAAATAATAAGAGCTCTCTACAAAGAGCTCTTATGTTAAAGCTGGGTGTCAACCATCTTCTTGCTTTTTTCTCAAAGCCTGAGTTTCAGCATTATAACACAAAGAGCCCTCTCTTTGATAAGATTCCTTTATGCTGCACTCCCAAGCTTGAACTGTTTCGTGAAGATAGTATGTACGTTCAACAAGAACAGTAAGATATATAGTCACAATAGTAATACCAATTAAAATTCCTATCATATTCATAAAGACTCTGCCTTTACTGCTAAAAATAAGTGCAGCGGTATCGATGAATCTTTTAACAAAAGCTCTATTTCAACACCTTGAATATACTCTTGTTTATACACTTTAAAGCGAACACTACATACCTGAGACAGCACTTTACTCTTTGTAGAGCGTTTCCAGTTTTGTGCTTTAATTCGAAAAACTCCTTGGTACCTTAGTAAACACCCATCTTCGTGTGCCCAGCCATAGTCAGTTACTCCATCTGAAAATACAATCATGGATCCCTTTATACACTTCCATGATGCTTCTTCTTTACAAGCTCTTTGGATATCTTTTTTAAAGCTTTGTAATGCAAGTAAAGACAAAACCTCTACCGAACTATCTTCTAGGTGCATAGCAATTGTATGATAAAAAAGAGCACCAATATGCAAAGACAACCCTGCTATAAGAGTAGTTAACAAAAGATACACAAGAGACTCTAAAAGGGTAAATCCTGGTTTCATAGTATAACAGCTCCTGTACTCAAGTGCACACGAGAATTCTTTCTTCGCCCCGCCCACGTAACAGTTACTGTTATATGTTTAAAAGAAGGTATAGTTGTATCGGGCACAACATTCCATTGTACTGAATAATCTTTATGCTTTTGATGCTTAGGAATCGCCTTATATACCCTTATATACTCAAGAAGAGAACTTGCATAGAGTAATGCATGAACTCGCTTTTTTATAGACGTATGCTCTTCTATAAAGTGACTATACCACATTGACAGAATTGTAGCACATAACGCAACTAATAAGAGGCTTATACATGCTTCAAATAACAAGAAACCTCTCTGCTTTATCAGTACCAGGGCCATTGACATTAGCCTCCAATTAAACTAAAATTAAAAATAGACATATTTGACTCCAAAAAAGGTCACAGAGTATCAATACCATATAAGGAAGCATATTATGAAGTACTTTAAAAAAATTTTTATCTCATTGATTTTTTCTTGCTTCCCCATATTCCTTATAACAAGAGCAGAACAGCAATTGTTTCAACTTAATGATACAGATTTAAGCTCTCTTAATTTAAGTGAATCGGAAGCGCAAGAATTTAAACAATTTATCGACGCTCTTAATAACCTCCCACCCCAAGACCAAGATTTTTTAAAAAAGCTTGGCCAAGAGATGGAACAGCAGATGCGCGATAAGGGACTTGATCCAAACAATTTTGACGATGTAGCCAAATGGATGGAAACACAAACACCACCAGCTCCATCAGCACAACCAGAAAAACCACAAATAAAAGTCCCAGAAAAAGTAGCCGCTCCTAAGGCTAAACCAGCAACTCCTCAGTTAGTACAGGTAACAAGCCCTACAAATGCTAAGACCTTACTTAAAGAGCTTTTACAACATCTTGGTTCGTTGCGACAAAAGGCAAGCAGCTATCCTGCTCTTGCACATAAATTAGAAACGCGACTTCGCCAAGAGCTAACTGAACTTGTATACTTCTTAAATATCCTTTCAAGAGAAGAGCTACTCCCGTATTTAACTAGTAAAGACTTTGCAAAGCTCTATAAGAATCTTGAAACACTTCATTCTACTATTGCAACCTATGAGCCTGGTATAGCTCCTCAAGAAGCAGGTACGGGCGATGAAGAGGATCCTTATGAGCTACTTGGTATACCATATACCGCCACTGAAGATGAGATAAAAGCAGCATACAATACACTCAAAGCAGAAAAACATCCAACAGCGATTGAAAAGCAATTAAAGGCTGAAGGAATAAGTGACGAAAGAGCTCGCAAAAAACGGCTTAAAGAAGCACGTCTTACATTCAGCTTTATTCAAGATGCTTACGATTCATTAAAGGATCCGCAACAGCGTGCAGTTGTTGATCGCACTTTGCAAGATAAGATTGAACGAGCAAATCGGCTTGAAAAATCTTCAACTGCAGCGTTTAATAAGGTTCTAGACGCTCTCACAACAGCCCTCTATCCACATAATATCTTGGGAGATATACATCAGTTGCTTGAAAAGCATAAACCACAAGAACTTGCACAAGCAAAGCAGCAGCTTGAGATTGAAAAGAAAGTGTATGAGCGCTCAAAGCAACCAATACGCGTTGCTCAGGCTCCTCGTGCACCAAGCTATCATGAAGGGCCTTATGATCCGTTTTACCATCATATGGCACAAGAAAGCTATCGTACGCAGCATCCACGACCCTATAACAATAGCTTCAATAAACAAGAACCTTTTGCACAAAAACCTATGAGCGAATCAACACCTGCAAAACCTTCAAAATCATCAAAAACGAAACCAAAAGGTAAAGACAAAGCAAAGGATGAGAAGGATAAAGCAGCAAAAGCTTCTAAAAAAGATAAAGCAGCAAAGCAGCTTTCTGATAAAGATGCTGAAAAGGCCGCTTTAATCAGTTCTATTGAAGAGCTTTTATCAGGAACATCAAATACTATTGAAGTAGCTCAAGCGCCTACGAAAGCCAACAATCTTACAGATGATCAGCAACAGGACAGTAAACCAGAAGTAGAGAAAGTTGAATTAAAGCACATTCTTGCAAATCTCGATACAGCTCTTACTTCAGCGACTCCTGCGATTCCTACACGTACACCTCAGGCAAATGGCGCTCAACAAGCACAGAATATGGCTCAATCTAACCAAGCATTTCTTAAAGAAATTACTGCATTAGAGCAGTTCAAACAGTTCTTTGAGCAGAATAAATTAGGAGAATTGCATGACAAGCTTCAAAAGCTTGCTCCCGGACCTCAAGGAAAGTTACCTGCAGCTCTGCAAAAGATGTGGAAAGAGCATGTATATGACAGATACAAAGCCCGGATAGAAGAATGGCATAACCAAATTTATCCGCTTCTAAACCTTACAGAAAGACACAATAAAGGGATGAAGCCGATAAATAAGGCAAAGTTGACACGCTGGGGACTTGATAAACCAGAAGTACAGCTCTGGCAAAAGGGCAAAGATCAAAAAGATAACGGCAACAAAGATCAAGCTGATAAAGATATACCTGTAGATGATACAGCAGTATCAGGTGATCTTGGTCTGTATAGAAATTATATAAAAGGTATTCACGAATACTTTAAAAATATTAATCAAGCATTTGGTGTTGAATTACAAGCAAAAGCGCAAGCACCTCAAGCACTTGCACAGGCACCACATGCTAAAAGAAGATAAAGCTGTTGACAAAGTATGCAGTTACCGTCACTCTAAAAAGAGAATGGTAACTGCATAACCGAAGAAAGACTATGAATATACATGATATTTATTTATTTTTATCTGTAGCTTTACTTTCTCCTGCATATGCACAAGAAAGACCAGAAGATAACGAATGTATTAAGGATCTGCAACAGCATCATTTTATTCCTACATTCACAGTGCATTGTGCACAACGCAGGCCAGTAATAGGCGATGTTATACCTCTTTCAAAAGATATTGTTATATATCCTGATAACAATGAGCTAAAAGTGGTCTCTTTTACTCATGAGCTATCACTCTTTGATATACCTCTTTTAGCTCCATTATATGCCTATGCCATTGGTCTTAATGATAATGGATACGGTAAAATCATTATCGAGCAGTGGCACGAATGGTCCCAAAAAGTACCGCTCTCATTTTTAGAGAAAGTAGAAACACTTCTAGCAGAAAATTATCCTTCTTTTGAACAGCGCGTTACACGTACTTTTGAACCAAATACCTATACAAGAACAGTAGATACAACCTTGATTGACCGTTATATAACTCTTGTAAAAATTATTATCAATAAACCAAGCCTCTCTTCTTATGAAAAAACATTCCTCTCTTCTCTTGCAACACACATTACCTCAAAAGAAATTGCTCGTAATGGTTCTGCTCTTTCTCGCTGGAATAATTATGCAAAAGAAGCTCTTGTAAAAGCTATGTATCCAATTCCTGTAGGTAAAGAAATTCTAGACAAGCTCTGTAGCACAAACCTACAACTCAAAGATGAGATTGAAGCATATACTACAGAACTTCCTTTTTAATCTAGGCATTAAAAAGAGGCGGTAGATTCTTACACTTAAAGAGTAATCGTATCAAAAGCTCTTTCCAACCATGCTCTGCTGCTATTTTAAGAGCAAGAGCAACTTTTCTTTTATCTGTTGAAAGCCGTGCTCCCATTACCAGAAGCTTGTTAACAAGAGCAAGATCTCCTTGTAATACTGCATAAAAGAGCGCTGTCTCACCTTTGTTATCTGTGAGGTTGATACCTAAAGTCATAAAAGCTTTATTGCGAGCATCATTATCTTCTTTATATGAAGCCTGTATAAGCTCTGCTTCTTTAGCGTAATAGTCTAGAAGAGCAAGAGCACAATCTTTATGACCGTAGAAAAGAGCATACATGAGTGCCGTACGACCAAATATATCTCGAGTATTAATAACAGTGGCTGGCAATCCTGCAGCCAAAAGGTTCTTTACAACTTCTTTATGACCAAACATACAAGCCCACATAAGCAGCGTTTGTCTAGATAATTGAGTACGAGTATAAACGCCAATCTCTTTATATATTCTTATATATTCATTACTCACAGTAGTAGGATCTTTAAGATATGCCACTATCTCCGCTGAATTTAGAAGTCTTGCAAGTAAGAGTATTTCATCATAATAGTTCTTCTTTAGAGACGCAAAAAAAGCAGAAGGACCTGTTGTATATGTTTTTGCAATACAATTACCCATAATAGAAGGTATCTTTTTATATAATTCTGTGAGAGATAGAGTGTTACTATGCAATCCAACAAGAAATGTAAATGCCTCAAGATGTCCATTTTCAGCTGCCAGTTGCAATGCAGGTGGCAAATGAAACTGCCCTGGAACACGTAGTAATGCTCCCCTGCTTAGCAAGAGTTTAATAATGTTTGTATGACCATTACCAGCAGCTTCTTTTAGCGCAATAGAAGCAATTGCATGCAATTTTTCCTTAAGAATATCCCCTCCTGCGTCTAGCAATTTCTCTACTATCTCATATCTACCTTTTGTACTGCTTCCTGTTAAAGCAAGACTAAAAGCCTTAGTCTTGTCTTCACTTTTCTCCATAAGGAATAGAAGCATTTCATATGAGCTGTTTTCAGTTGCAAGCTTTATGCTTTCATTAAGATCTTCCTGTTCATTAGTTGAAGCTTGCAACAAACGTTCTGCAATCTCTTTATGGTTTTTAAGTACAGCATATGCTAAAGCAGTCCTTTTGTAGATATCCTGTAGGGTCACTTGAGCACCTTGTTCAAGTAAATAGTATACAATATCTGCATGTCCTTTATGTGCTGCATGCATTAAAGCAGTAACTCTACCTTGATTTTGATAATTAATAGTTACACCCTGCTTAACTAATGTTCTTACTGAGGAACTATCACCACGAATACATGCTTGCATGAAATTCTTTTGCAATGTTTCTTTATCAGAAAGAGCTTCTTGCAGGAGATTTACTACATCTGTACGTTCCATTTTTTTAGCATATTCTAAAGCATCCTGTTTTGCAGTATCCTGAGCTGTAACATCTGCACCAGCAGTTAATAGAGTCTGTACTAGTTCCTTATGCCCTGCCCATGCTGCCCACATTAAAGGAGTCTGTTCTAGAGAGCTTCGAGCATTGATAGTAGCACCAGCATCCAGTAAGCGAGACACTAAGCCATTTCTACCTCCTAGCGCAGCAGCGTGTAATGCATTTGTAAGAGCCTCATTTCTATCTGATGAACTTTCTGAAAGTAAAAGAAGCACAATGGTATCATGACCATTGTGGGCAGCCTTTTGCATTGCATTAGCGAATTGACTGTGCGAAAGCGGTTCCTTCATAAGAAGTTTTACGATTTCCTCATGCCCTAAAGCAGCAGCATGCGTCAACGCTGTACCTTGATCTTTATCACATGCGTTAACATCCGCTCTATAGCGCAATAAGAGCTCTACTAAATCTCTATTGCCCATTTGAGCTGCAACAATTAAGAGCGTCCTACCCCGCTCATCAACCATTGAAACGTGAGCTTTACTCTTTAAAAGTTCTTCTAACAAAGGTTTATCATTCTCACTAACAGCTTTAAATAATCTTTGTAAAATCTCATTTTTGCCTTGTAAAGCATGAGTACACATACGTTCAAAAGCTTCTTCCATTCCCTTTTCTTGCGCTACCTGCAAGGCACTACGCCCTTGTGCATCGCAGGCATAAAGATCTACACCTGATGCAATAAGAAGCTCTACAATATCCCAATGATCGCATTCGATGGCAACCATAAGAAGTGTCTTATTATTCTCTGTTCTAACATTTAAATGTGCTATCTGCTTTATTAAGTATCCTACCAACGTAGTTCTACCATACATAACAGCTTCAAAGAGTGCGGTAGTAAGGGCAAAGTGTTTATCTTCACTCGCTTCTAGGAGAAGAGTTATAATCTCTTCATGATTTCGCGCTATTGTTTGATGAAATGCCATTTTTGTTATCGGAACTCTTCTTTTGAGGAGTATCTGTATTGCATCCTTCTGACCAGTACCTGCAGCACATGCCAATGCAGATATACCATGCTTATTTTCATGAGCATTATCAATACCCTGCTCAAGCAAGAATTCCATAAGCTCTATAAAGCCCCCTTGTGCTGCTGCTATAAGCGCATTACTCCCTTCTTCATCGTGCTCATTTATAGGACATCCTTTTTGTATAAATAATTTTACTATGTCTAATGACCCATTTGCAGCAGCAAGAGTAAGGAGCGACCGCTTTCCATCGGCTGGCCAGTTTTTTAATTTACCTAAAGTTTTCTTTACAAGCATACTTCTATTACCTCGAGCAGCTCCTGCTAATGTAGCTATAGTAACGTTCAACCTTTTTGTTTTTGAAGGACCATAGCAATCATGAAGATACATGTTTATAAGGCTACTTAAAGCATTCTCATTTCCATGCATTGCAGCACATTCAAGAGCCTTTAAGTCTACTCTTAAAATATGTCGCTCACCGAGTTTATCTGCTACAAACTTTATGAGAGCACTATCGTTTGTCTTGGCTGCATATTGTAAAGCCAAAACCTTGTCGACATGAGAGTACATTCGTGATCCGATAAGAAGCTCAACAACTGCTTTGTGATTATTAACAATAGCAAGCTCTAAAGCAGTTCTACCTTCTTCATCTTGTACGGTAGTATCTATAGGCTGCTCAAGTAACTCTTTCACTTGAATTACATTTCCACAGCTTGACGCTAGAAGAAAGCGTTTGGATAATTCTTCTCTATAGCATATTTCTGCTTCAAGCATACTTACCATAGAATGGTTGTTTTTAAACTTTGCCCAGGCTAAAGCGCTGTGCCCTTCTTTATCTTGAGCAAAAATATCTGCCCCTGCACTCAGTAACATCTCAACAATATGTGTATATCCATATTCCACTGCACGCATAAGTGGAGTAACTTTTTTCTCATTGCTAAAAAAAGTACGGTATTCTCGCTCGGGATTAAGAGCGCCCTTTGCAAGCAAAAGTTTTACAACCGCAGTATGTCCAGCCTCCACAGCTAATAGAAGAGCATCTTCTATTCTATACGTACTATGCTCAAGAAGCAACGATACTGCTTCCCGATGTCCACCTTGAGCCGCAAGCATTAAAGGATTTTTTTCTGGTTCATTAGAAATATCTTCTCCTTTACGATACAGCTCTTTTATAAGAGGCACATCCCCTTGTGAGCATGCATTTAAAAGCTGCTGGTATCTTTCGGTATTACGCTTTACAGCACCTTCAAGAAGTGCCGCTACTTCCTTATGTCCACTGTCTTGAGCAAGGCTTAAGGCTGATCTACAGTCCCAGTATGACGCTTCTAGTGATAGTAACAGCTTTACCATCTTCTCCTTACCCATTTTAGCAGCACGCATGAGTGGCGTCTCACGAGAAATACCTCTCGTTCTTTCTTTTACATCAAGAGCAAGCAGTAATGGCATATACTTATGCACAAGCGCTTCTTGATCACCTTCAACAGCTCCACACAACACTTGATAGTAGACCTCACATTTTACTGCATGCATTATGTACTTTTCTACAAGAAACTCAATAATGTTATCGTACCCTAACTGAGCAGCAATCATAAGAGCAGTTCGTTCGTCTTTAGTACGATACTCAATAGTTTGTGCAGTAAAATGACCTTGGTCAAAAAGTTCTTTTACACAGTCATAACGATTATTTTGTACAGCAACAATAAGAGGATGCTCTGTCTTTACCACAGTAATTTTGGCACCATGTTTAAGGAGCATAAGTACAATGTCTCTATGCCCTCCTTCTATAGCAGCTGTTAAAGGGGTACGACCATAGCATTTAGTGTTAATTGAGAACTTATCTTTTTTTATGAACCATTCAACAAGTGTTCTGTGACCATAGTATGAAGCAATAATTAAAGGACACACGTTCCCTTTAAATTTTACACCATCTTCTTTGCTTACAAAAGTACCTAAAAATTGACCTAATTCGGTAGCATCTAAAGGAACACCGTGGTCTATAAGAGACTGTACTATTTCTAAATGGCCACAAGCAGATGCCAGTATAAGGGCTCTTTTGGAGTTACTTTCAGTAGGCTTGCTTTTTTCAGCAAGCATACGTACAATTTCATTATTTCCTGCATAAGCAGCATACATTAAAGCAGTAGCAAGGTGCTTGTCTTCAGCATTTACCTGAGCGTTTACACTAAGAAGAAGGCGCACGAGTTCACTATCGCCAGTTTTAACTGCATCTATTAAAGGAGTTGTTTTATATGTTCCTCGAGTATTTATATTTACCCCTTGCTTAATAAGCTTATGAACTAACGTATGATCCTTTTGAGCAATTGCCTTAAAAAGCTCTCTTTCTAAATTAGAGTTTTCTTTTGTACTTTTACTACTTCTTGGTTCTTTTACCTTTTTATGCTGCTTCTCATCCTCTCTATCACGTTTCATACACAAGGTGTTACCAACACATACGCTCATAAGCAACAGAAGCGCTACAAACTGTCTCATACAATGTTCCTCAATGCTCGAATATAATAAATTTAAATTATTTTTAAACTATTCAATTATAGTACATGTATACTGTAATTCTTAAAATTTATGTAACATCTCTTAAAAGTATTTTAAAGAGACAAAACGTATTTTACTATAAGAAAATAATAATGGCAAGCCATTTAAATGAAAGTCTAATTTTAATTATACAATCTTGACCTGTGGTTGTATTGTTTTTTATAATAAAGAAAATATAAAGAGGAGTCTCACAATGGTGAAACGCATTTTCCTATGTATTGCAAATTTTTTTTTATTGTATAGCATGGAGCCAGTAGAAGAAAAAAAGGCTACGCCAATACCTCCGCTTGAAACTCTTGTAAGAATATATCAAACACCAACAGCTTATATTACTTACTATTTAGCAGTATTTCCTAATGCCTCAACAATACAATGCTTTAGAACAACAACCGCCATAGAAGGAACATGTATTTATACAGATACTCAGAAAAATATCTACCACCTTTCACCACATATATATAACTTGATAGAGCAGGAATTTTTAATCCGATCAAGTACAAAAAAATAGAATTTGAATGATTGTACTTTTATAATCATTTTATCCTCATTTTTCTTTACTTTTTTATCGCAACAACATTTTCTATTTAAGTATTTTATTTTTTTTAAACTATTGACATTGACTTGGAAAATTTATTATAGTATGTTTTTTATCAGTACCATATAGATGTCCAATTAACTAACCTGGAGGGACTTTTTAAAGCAGTGTTCGCCAAACAACTAGTATATTATTCTCGTTCTTCAAGCTTTGGCGTCTACGTTGATTTATAGTGCATTTATATTCTTTAGAAGGGGGAATCACACTATGAACAGTAGATTTTTTTTGGCCAAATTCCCGCTTGCATTAACACGCGTTCGTTTATCGGCCTTACCAATACAAATATATGTGCTCAAAATAAAAAATGAGCATACTGGGCAAACAGTAGAAACCGAAATTGATTCAGGAGATACAGTACTCTGTCTTAAAAAACAGATAGAACGATCGTTTGGAATTCCCATTCGAAAACAAAAGTTAGGAAAACCATTTACACAAGAGTATTCAGACAAAACTTGTCTCAGTCCCCGTCATGAACTTGGCAAACAGCTTGCTAAGTTGTATGACATAGATGATGCTCTTACTGTAGCAGAAGGATAAAAGAAAAAAGAGGCTGCGTAATGCAGCCTCTTTTTATCTACTTTCAAGTACATGTTGACAGCGATGACACAGATGATCTGGATGAGCAGCAACATCCCATTGCCAACAACGAGGACACTTTTCTCCCTGTGCATGAGAAACAAGAACATATACACTCTCTGCTTCAGTAGGTTGTAAACCTTCTTTATCTCTCTGCAATGTAAACTGTGATACAATTAAAAACTCTTTAAAGAACTTATCAACTGTTTGTCCACGATGCTTAAATTCTTCAAAAAGATCCTTTAACGGCGCATAATCAGACTTTGTCATATCAATAAACAGCTGAACTTGTGCTTCTAAGGAATGTTTAATAACTTCTTTTTCTCGCTCACGTTCAATTGCTTTAAGCACAATTGATCGCAGAGCCTTCAGTTGTTGCCATTGTACTAGATAGTTCATCTCTTTTTGACGCAGTTCTATAGTATACTGCATTTGTATAGCCTGTTGTGTATTGGGCCATACAAGACCTGGCACTAGTTGCTCACCATGAGAAAAACACAACTCATGAAGCTTTACAGGATCGACAAAAGACTGAAGATGAATTGAAGCTTCTTTATCCTTCTGATAAACATCAGATACCTGCTCTGCAGTAAAGGAAAGTATAGGTGCAGTAAGACGCGTGAGAGTGTCTAAAAGCATCCATAAAACTGTTTGGGCAGAGCGCCTGAGATGTCCATCAGCACGCTCTACATAGAGCCTATCCTTAATTACATCAAGGTAGAATGAACTTAACTCACCAGCACAATAATCAGCTAAAGCGTGAAATACTCCTGTAAAATCTCCCTTTACATAGCTCTCTATCAGTCGTGCATTTATAGCACTTAACTGCGTAAGCGCATAGTAATCAATTGGCAACAGATTCTCTATAGCTACTGCATTACGCTTTATATCAAAGTCATACAAATTAGAGAGCAAGAATCTACTCGTATTACGAACTTTGCGATATACTTCAGCAACATTACGCATGAGCACTTCAGACACAACCGGATCACTATCATGTCCAATACTTGCTACCCACAAACGGAGTCCATCTGTTCCTACTTGACTGACAATGTCTTCAGGAAGTACTACGTTGCCTAACGACTTGGACATCTTTTGACCTTTAGCATCAACAGTATAGCCATGAGACATAAATGTCTTAGTACATGGCTCACTTTCAAGCACAAGACTCATAATAAGTGAACTTTGGAACCATCCTCTAAACTGGTCTGATCCTTCAAGGTATAAATCAGCTGGATATGCAAGATGAAGATTATCATATAGTACAGCATAGTGACTTACTCCTGAATCGAACCACACATCAAGAATATCATGCTCTTTCTTAAGGTCATGGGAGCCACACTGTGGACATAGAACGTCATGAGAGATAAGCTCAGCAACACGAACGGTCTGCCAATATTCAATACCCTCACGCTCTACACCTTGTGCTACACGCTCAATAAGCTCTGCATTAAGATAGGCATTATCACATTTTGCACAGATTAATGCAGGTATTGGAGTTCCCCATACGCGTTGGCGCGAAAGGCACCATTCCCATCTACTTTCAACAGTTGCACGTAAAAAGTTACGACCACGTTCTGGTATAAATGCAATTCTTGCAATAGCTTCAAGCACTCTTTCTTTAATATTCTCGCGCTCTAAGTCAAAAAACCATTGTGGTGTCGCTCTAAATATGAGTGGATTATAGCACCGCCAACAATGAGGATAACTATGAGTAATCGTTGTTTTATACAGTAACTTCTGAAGCTCTGCAAGCTTTTTTATTACCCATATTTGTCCATCAACTACTGACATTCCTACTAACTCTTGAGGCTCTACAAGCAAACTATAGCGCCCATCATCAGTAAGCGGAGAGTAAATATCAAGGTTATTTTTGACCCCTATTTCATAATCCAAGGGCCCAGCTCCTGGTGCACAATGTACAAACGCAGTACCTTCATCAGTACCTACCGATTCATCAAAGATAAGCGGAACTCTACGGCGTAAGAATGGATGCTGAACAGGTAATCCTGCAAGATATTCTGCATGAAATTCACGTATTACCTTCTTTTCTACGTCTAGTAAAGAGCACAGTTTATCTGCAACATGAGCTCCTACGATAAAGAATGTGCCATGTATCTCTAAAAGCACATATAAAGCACGTGGCTTTACTAGTACTGCTTGATTTAAAGGCAGTGTCCACGGCGTTGTTGTCCAAATCACTACGCTCACCGGTCCTTGTACTTCAGGAAACAATCGCTGTGCATCATCTGCTTCTAAAGTAAAAGGTACATAGATTGAGGGATCCTTTTTATCTTTATACTCAATTTCAGCAGAAGCAAGCACCGTCTGGTCATGCATACACCAGGGTACCGTCTTATTTTTCCGCTCAATGAAACTTTTTTCAACAAGTTTGCCAAACGCTCGGATAGTAGTAGCTTCATAACCAAAATTCATTGTAGTATAAGGATTATCCCAATCCATAAGCACACCAAGTTTCTTAAAAGATTCTCGCTGTACATTAATCCAATGATGAGCATACTCTCTGCATGCTTTCATTAAAGCACTTCGTTCAAGTCCCGGCTGCTCTTTGGTTACTTTTAATTCAATAGGAAGACCATGACAGTCCCATCCTGGCGTAACTGGCACATGATAGCCCATCATACGACGGGATTTACACATAATATCTTTAAGGATCTTATTATAGGCATGCCCTAAATGAATATTTCCATTAGCATAGGGAGGCCCGTCATGTAAGATGTATTTCTCATTACCCTCATTATGGGTAAATGAAGCATGAAATAATTCATGCTGTTCCCAACGTGCTACTAGCACTGCATCATCAACCTTGTGATTCGGTCTTATGGGAAAATCAGTATGCGGTAAATTTAATGTATCTTTAAAACTCTTTTTAGAGTCATCATGAGTATCGCGCGACATACGCAATCCTTTCTCAGTATAAATAATAAAATCGTACTTAGTATACCACTCCTTATGAAAGGAGCCTATAAAAAACAGAAAATAAAAAGTGATGTAATGGTAGTCTTTAGGCGCCGAGGCCTATAATAGAAAGGAAAGAAATGTAGAAAAGTGAGCTTTGTCTTACAGCGCTCATCGATACTCCATAGTATTAGTAAATTATATAATAACAGTATACCATAATTAGTCCTTATTTGTAAAGAATTGCTCAAGGATAAAAAAAGCACGAGAAAATCTCGTGCTTGAAAACTTCCATACTCTTAAAATTTCTTACACTTTTGCTGTATAGTATAAGAAGCTTAACGAGATAATTGCAGGAATTTACGCTAAATCCATAGGAGCTAGTCCTTGATTTACAGGAACTTCTGCACCATAAGCAATAAGAAGAGATATAATTTCTTCTTGATTATTCATAGTTGCTCTTTGCATAGGGGTAAGACCTTGCATTACTGCGTTTACTCGCGCACCATGCTGCAATAGAAGCTCTACTATATTTTTATTGCCATTCTTTATAGCTATATGAAGAGGGTTCGCATAACCATCACGAACATCTGCTGAGGCCCCTTTGCCAAGCGCTTGCACTACTTTGTTGTAGTTATTTGCAATCGCTCCCTCAAGCAACATAAGATTGGGCGTCACTATACAGCGCATACTACTGCCTCCAATGAATCCTTGTAATGGAGTTTGCTCTTCCGGATGCATAGCCATAAGTGCGGCAGGAATTATGAGAGTAACCGCTGTCAAAAATAAAATGTGCTTTTTCATAAAAACCTTTCATATACGATTATTAAGTATAATAGCCCATTATAAATCAACAAAAAATAATGTCAATCCGAATATTAGCCTACCAGATAAATCAGAATTATACTCAGACTTAGATTTACAACATGCTATTTCTTAGCCTGCCTATACCTTAATTATAAAGAGATTTTTTCCTTTCTCTGATCTAGCACTACTAGACTTTTTTATTCTAAAATTGTATAATTAATTATAAATAAAATATAAAAAGGACTTATAATGAAAAAAATATTATTTACAATGTTGCAATTACTTATCTCTTTTTCTTTACTATCATCTTTATTGGCAATGGAACAACCACCTAAACCAGGTCAAAAGCTTTTAATAAGCCGTGCACAACAAGGCAATACTTCAGCACAACTACAACTTGCACAAGATTATTTAGATCAGGGTAATCTCAAGGATGCTCTCATGTGGGCAAAAAAGGCCATTGCGTCCTCAATTCAGACTCTAGTACCTTATGCAGAAGATTTTTCCCCACAAGCACACGCATTAACATACTTTATTGAAGGAAAAATTATCGAAAAACAAAATATAGCAGAGGACAGAAATAGAGCAAAAGCAGCACTAGAAAAATATAATCTTGCAGCTAAGTATGGTTCTTGGCAAGCTCAAAATAGATTAGGAGAGCTCGCAGCTCAAGAAAAAAACTTTGAAGAAGCAAAGAGATGGTATATGCAAGCAGCATCATCAAATCAAAATAGTGTTTATGATAATCTTGGCAAACTTGCAGAACAACAAGAAGATTATAAAGAAGCACGCAAATGGTACCAAAAATCAGGTAATACAAATGCTCTAGCGCTCATACATAAAAAAGAAGGTAACAGAACTGAAGCTAAAAAACTTTTAGGTATAGCTGCCAATAGAAACTGTGGTTATGCTTATTACCATCTTGGGCTTATGGCATTTGAAGAAAATGATCTACAAAAAGCAGAATACAATTTTAACAAAGCTCTTACTGCAGAAATATGTTCTGATGAGCCTACATATCTAGGTGATGTCTATTATTATCTTGCTAGAATTTATCAAAAACAACAAAAAGCATCAGAATATAAAGAGGCACTACTAAAAGCAGTAACGTACAGTCATCCAGGAGCAGCTCACAGATTGGGTATGATCTATTTTAACCAAGGAGAAAAAGAACACGCAAGACAGATGTTTCTACTCGCTGCAGAGCAAAACAAGGTACGTTCCTTTTTCAATTTAGGAGCACTTGCAGAGCGAGAAAAAGACCTAACTGCCGCTAGAAGATACTATAAACAAGCTAGTGACTTAGGATATAGCCCTGCTACACAAAGATTACGTACTCTTATAGAAAGAAGTATAAAGCAGGAGCTTGCAAAAAAGGCACAAACTCAGTAAGAAAAATGCTCTTTATAAGCTAGTGTGCTACTTTCGATTTTTGATTGGGTTGAGCAAAGTGCTTATAGAGCCAATATGCCCCTAGACACACTCCACCTAAAGCAAAAGCAAGAACTGCTTTCTTAAACGTAAAAAATTGCCTTGCCGACTGTTTAGGCAAAAGCTTAAAATCACTTTCTCTGAATTCTTTTATAGAAACATCAAAAAAATCTTTAAGATCCAGAGTATTATGAGACTCCTACCATAGTTTATTCGCTTCAGTATAAGAAAGTGCCACTTTTTTCACCAAAGTTCCATAGGCTGCTATCTTTTCTAAATATGATTGTCCAGCAGCCTGGACAATGCTCATACCAGATACAAGGTATATCACAAGTCCCTTATCTTTAGCTCCAATTAAAGCCAACTTATTAAAGTCTCTTATCGCCTTAACATTTGGCGATTCAAAGTAGTCTACTCCCGTTATTATATCAGCTGCACAACAAGGATCTTGTTCAACCGTACATAAGTACCCTTTTACTGAGTCATAGAGAGATAGCTCTACCTTTTTTCCAACACAGTGCTCCATCCATGAAAGAAAAGTTGCTAATCGGTACGTTTGAGCACGCAACCAAGATTGCTTCTTCTTATCAACATCTTCACTATCTGTAGAAACGGTCTCTCCAGACATTTTTATAGCCTGTATGTATTCACTAAACATCTTATCAATAAGATGAATTTTAATGTTTTTATAACCTGCAGCTACAAGTTTTGTTAGAATAACACAATCTGTAAACAGATAACCGCAGCCAAAACTTACGTATATAAGTTCTTGTTCTGGTCCATACTGTTCTTTAACCTTTTTTATAACATCATGTTCAAGTTGCTCTCGTAATGATGAGTTTGCTCTGCTTGCAAGACACTCTCGCGCTCTACATTCACTTAAAAAACAGAGAGGATAAAGTTTTGTTAGACTTCTAAAGAGAGTGTAATCAAGATAAGTACCTGGATGATTAATAAAAGGTACTATATTTTCGCTCATAGCATCTAATACCATTTTAGGATGAACAATAAGTTTATCAAAAAGCTTCTTAAAAGCTGCTTTGTTTAAAGCTTGTTTGTACTCTGTATGCAACGATACTCGTAGTCCCTGTGTTATCGGCACAACAGTAAGCATTTTTGTATGCCCACAACAGAAAGAAAAGAACCATAGAAAAGTATATAAAATTAAAAGCTTTTTCATAATGACCTCCATGTCTAGCGTACAAAATCTGGTAGAAACTTCAAAATGATCTTTATAACTTTCTTGCATTTTCATCAAAGCACTTCTTAGACTAACGGTGATGGTAAAATTTCTTAACAGAGGAGATGCATATGACGAGTAATGAAAGAGCACAATGGGCGCTGTTTATCATACGAGTAGCACTCGGTATCATTTTTATTGCTCATGGTGGCCAAAAAGTTTTAGGTCTCTTTGGTGGTACCGGTCTTGAAGGTTTTGTAACATGGATTGCTAAATACGGTGTACCTGAATGGCTTGCTTATTTAGCTGCATTTTCTGAGCTTACTGGCGGAATACTTCTTTTACTTGGCGTAGCAGCAGAAGTGGGAGCATTGCTTGTTATTCCTGTTATGATAGGAGCAGTTACGCTTATTCATTGGAAACATGGCTTTTTTTCTCAAAATAAGGGATTTGAATATCCGCTTAGTCTTATAATTTCTGCTCTTGCTATTATTGTAGGCGGTCCTGGTAAATATGCTTTATGGGATTTTTGTAGAAGATGTAGAAGAGAGCGCGCATAATACATGCTCTCTTCTTTTTATCGTAATTGGCATACTCCCTTATGACTAAAGTCATAGGGATGGCGATAAATCGCTATTTTTGGATTCAAGCAGCAGTCGCTAATAAGGTTAGTCTTACACTGCCTAGCCTAAGAGTCGACATCCAACTCTTTATTATTAAGTAGTATAGCAGAAACGAGAGCTTCTGCGACCAGTGACGATCATTCATAAGAACCAGTAAACTTGTTGGCTTTCTGAGCACTTTCTCTCGTAAGTGTTAGTTTGCACCATATTCTTTAAGAAGCTCTACTAATCTTTGATCAACTGAACCATCAGCAGATCTTAAGAGATGTTGGGTTATAAATGCATTTGGTACTTTTGGATCAGCTCTTTTTCAAGAAGCATTTTTATACCCTTATTACATGCATACTGTTCCTGATAAAGTACTTTGACCACCGTTAGACCGTGCATCAGCTCCTGCTTTTAAAAGAAGTTTAATCATTTCATTTTTTGCATACTTTTTTATGTTCTGGCCAGTGTTTTTTTTGACACTCGGCTGAGCAGTAATATATTTTTTTGCATGTACTACAATACTTAGTGCTTTCTTTACTGCATATAGCACAACTTTTAACTACCTCTTGAGCCAAAAGAAAAGATTCTACATCCTGTAAAAAATGAGCCAATAATTCACCAGAAGTTAAGGATTTAAGGGATGCTCGATTTAAACTATTTACAGCTTTATAATCACTATTTTGAGCTAAATCTCGCAACGAATGAAAATTCCCAAAACTTTTTTGCTCATGAAATCTCTGATCAAGCAGAAAAGAATGCAGATCGATTATATGTTGGCTTCCTGCAATAACAATACAAGTATCAACACGCTGCAACGCTAAGATAAGTTCATTAATAAAGCTAACGCTCGCAAATAATCCATCAAAACAATTAATCCAAATAGAACATGGCATATTTATACCTGGTACAGAAGTTTCTGCACAACAAGTTTCTTTATAAAGAGCTTCAATTAAAGGCTCCGTTTGATTCAAAGAACCTAAAAGCTTTTTACCCCGCTCAAGTTCTATTAGTAGTTTATCAAGCAATGGTTGCATATCCTCTGCCTTGACAAACATCTTTACCTGATTTTCAAGATGATTATAGAATTCCTCTGCTGTAATAGTAAATCTTCTTTCATGTAAGTACCTGTGTTTAATTGCTTGAAAGCTTATAGTATCCTGTGTCGAACTAGTAATTAAATCATGTACAAATCTGACACAATCACTCATAGGGTCTGTTCGTATATCTGCATATACAAATGATAATTTATTTAAATGATAGTTAGCTATCTTTGCCATATACGGAAACAAAAGCCCAAGAGGAATAAATGGAGCCTTCTCAAGCATTTCTACATCAATTGTTTCTGGTCGATGTTTACTTGCTTCTACAAGCATACAAGCAGATATAGATAATGCTATTTTTTTAACCCAATCAAGAAGCACTGTTGAATGAGCCATATCAAGCTTTATAATTTCAACGTGATCAGATGCAGTTATAAAAGGATCTGGCAAAGGATGTCTATCGCCGAGCAAAAGAACTTTTTTCTGTCCTTTTATAAGTAAACTACCATTGCTTAAAGTAGCTTGTATAGCATAAGAAAAAGTAACAATTAACAGTAATAGCATTACGCTTAGTTTCATAAATATCCTCTTGGCTGCCAAAAAGGGGCTTTGCCTCTTTTACTAAAAGTAGTTAAGTAATACTATTATGGTAACAAAAAGAAATTAATCATCAAACGCACTATAGTTTTTACAAGATAAGAAATTAAGCTATTTATTATAACATTTTCGTTATCACCCTGTTTTGAAGTGCTTGAATTAGCAAAAGAAGCTTTAACAAAAGGACATTTTACAGAGCAGCTATGTGAACATTTTATCCTTCTGAAAGACTGTATTCAAATACTGACCATTTTCATCACCTTGTCCAAGTGCAAGAATAAAGAGAGCTGGATCTAATATACTGTCATTAAACTGAGAGAGTTTTGGTTCTGCAACACGAGCAAGTGTTACATGAGGGCGGTATAATTCTTTTGAATGAGTAATTGATCGTATGCCATGATTTTTCAGTACATCAATAACCATAAGATGAAGGTTAACAAGCTCTGGCTCTCTTGCTACAGAGAGCGAAGTCCCCCATAGGCCTTGAGCCTTTTTGCTAAAGCCGATACCTGTAAATCTTGGTTGAGGAATGTCTTTAACGCAAGCAAAAAGTTCTCGCCAAACTTCCTCCAGCTTTTGTTCATCGTCTAAATCAAATTGAGCAAGAGTTATGTGAGGCAAGCTGCTATTTGATAATAAGTAACCTTGTGCTATATCTGAAAACTGTCTTTGAGCCTCTTGAATAAATGGATCTGGTTCCTGAGCCAATAGTGCAATAATATATCTCATAAAATCCTTTAAATATACAACAAAACTCCAGGACCTAAAGCATTAGCTAGAGGCTCAGATCCTGGAACGTTAGCATAATGAATAATAGATAAACAGATTTTCAGCCCATGGTATTAAAACATAAACATTTCTTAATAGCTCAACCACTTCTCCTATTCAAAAGAACAAGAAGATAGCTGACTTGAGGTAGGAGTATTCTTACAAGCAGCATAAAAATCGAATTCTGCTCTGCCAAAAAAATCTACTGAGTAATTTTCGTATGAATCTCGCGAAAGCGTATCAAGCTCCCTTAAGCGCTGCAGTGTTTCTGCAACATAAGGAGCTCTGTCTGCTCTTTGCAAAACAAGATGGTATCGCACAAGAGCATGTGGATTTTCTTGACGTAGTAATGATT
Organism: uncultured bacterium; assembly: GCA_963848965.1. Classification (GTDB taxonomy): domain Bacteria; phylum Babelota; class Babeliae; order Babelales; family Babelaceae; genus CAWKFG01. The sequence goes on along the minus strand of CAWKFG010000001.1, from coordinate 518,377 downwards.
GGGTATACAGATAAAGCAAAAAATCATCAGAAACCTGGATACTATACTCTTCTAAAGCTCGCGCAGATGCATAAAAACAACCATGTTCACTGTTCGTAATACTATTTCGCTCAACCATGTCTACAATATCTTTTTCCCATCGTGCTAAAAGACGCGGTTTATTCTTATAAATAGCAGCCAATTCTTCCAGAGCACTATAGCTCGGTTTTAAATCGATAAGATCTTTAAGACATGCTAGTTCTGCTGTTACATCTGGTTTAAAATGGTATGAAACTTGCGCTCTCACTGCAGCACCCATTCTCATTAACCTATCTTGCTCATCACAAGGAAGAAATGTTATATAAGTACATAGTCTACTAGTTATATCGCATGCTTCAGAAGTTCCTACACGATAAGACCCTACCTGCCTTGCTCGTTGAGTAGTAGGATCAACATCATATATATCCTTTTCTAGAAACTGAATATTGCTTAGACATCTTACGCTTTTGTCTTGCAATTCACTGCAATGACACAAATGCGCAGTCCCTTCTACATTAACTGTTGTTGCATTTATAGTCTTCTGAAGAGCATCTCGTAACTCGATAGGAAGTAAGGAAGGACACTGAATATTACTAAGAGCACCATAAGTAATTCCCGGACATTTGGTTTCTACAAGCTTATCACAAAGATTTTGATATTTAGTATTTAAAGGTATAGAGATTGCTTCTATTGAAGGTATAAATTTAGCAAAAGCAGTTTGAACTATAAGTGCAACTAAAGCCAATTTTCCACCTAGTTTATACCATCTCCTTAAAGCATTTTGTGGTTTAGACACAACTTTTTGAAGTTCTTTTGGGCCATTAAGTACTGACTCTTCCTCTCCATAGCCAAGGAAATCTTCAACAAATAGAATAAACTGACTAAAAATAGCATCTTCCTGACCTGCTTCTAGAGCATCTTTAACTTTTTTTAACTCCTCAAGTCCTCTTTTATAATATGACTCCATACTCAGCCTAAGCATAGTATCTTTATCATCTAGAGCTTTTTGAGTAACAAGATACTCAAGTTCTCTTTCATACTCAAAGGCAAGCTGAGCACAATAGGCTCTTATTTGATAAATAGTTTCTTGCTCTGCTAGAAGATGTAGGTTGTTCCACAACATAAGTGAAATTAGCACAAAAAAATATTTTCTTAGCATTATAAGTAACCCCTCTAACTTTAGTTTATAAGTAAAAATTTTACAGGACAAGTATACCAAAATCACCATAAGATGTAATTTACTTTTTATCATATTTGACAAAGTAACATCTCTATTCAGAATTAATAGCAGCATTCTTGTTTCTTTGAAGTATAGCCTTACAATAAAGACAAAGCTATTCTCTCTTTATGTCATATATTATAGAGAGATACATAAGATTCCCATACGTTCATTTCTTATAATTGATCTGGAAGATCTTCTTTTTTTAAGACAGTCTTTAAGTATTGGCCATTTTCATCTCCCTGACCAAGAGCAAGAATAAAAGAAGAAGGGTCTAATATACTATCATCAAACAGAGAAAGTCTTGGTTCTGTAATACGAGCAAGCGTCACATGAGGTCGATACAATTCTTTTGAAGGAGTAATAGATTGTATGCCATAATTTTTCAGCACATCAATAACAATAAGATGAAGAGCAACAAGCTCGGGCTCTCTTGCTACAGAGAGCGAAGCACCCCACGGCATTTTAGTTTTTTTACTAAAGCCGATACCTAGAAATCTTGGCTGTGGAATATCCTTAATATATGTAAGCAATTCATTCCAAATCTTCCCTAATTTATATACATCATCTACATTAAACTGAGCAAGAGTTATATGAGGTAAGCTATTGTTTGATAACAAATAACCTTGTGCTATAGGTGAAAACTGTCTTTGTGCTTCCTGAATAAATGGCTCTGGTTCTTGAGCTAACAGCGCAATAATATATCGCATATATTCCTTACATATAACTTTGACAAGAAGTATAAGTACGCTTATATTTTCACATAAGAATCATAGTATACATTCAAAAAAAATCAAATAAGGACACCTTTTATGCTTCCAAAAGTTGGAGTCGCTGTATTTATTGTAAAAGAAAACAGCATTCTTCTAGGCAAAAGAAAAAATGCTCATGGTGCAGAGACTTGGGCACCTCCAGGAGGACATCTAGAATATAGTGAAACATTAGAAGAATGTGCTTTACGAGAAGTACAAGAAGAGACTGGCCTTATTATCAAAAACATCCGACCAGCCACATTTACCAATGATATTTTTTTCAATGAAAATAAGCATTATATTACTATTTACATGATAGCAGAATATGATGGAGGGACACCCGAAGTTTTAGAATCAGAAAAATGCTATGAATGGTGCTGGTTTACCAAAGAAAACTTGCCAACACCCTTATTTTTATGTTTGCACAATCTGCTTTCTGTGCTTAAACAACAAGATTATCCTGGAAGAGAACTTCTTACGTTTCTATAATGAGTGCTACTTAAGAAATTATCTTTCTAGCAATTATAGATATCCATGAAGCATTCTTACCACGTTCACTAACTTTTAGCTCTAAGACTTCAAAACCAGTTTGATATAATAATTCTTGAAGCTTTTGTTCCTGCCAATAACAATAGTAGCGAGGCATTCCAAGCTTTTCTTCAGACCAACCAGATCCTTCACCCTGCTTTACCGTACAAGCAAGAATTCCATCAGCTTTCAAACTTGCGTGAGCCTTACTAAAAACTTTTTTAGTCTCTTCAGGAGTAAAATGAAGAAACACACCGTTAGCAAAAAACATAGAATATATACTAGTGAACTCATCTGTTATCGCATTAAGTAAAAAAGCTTCTTTACCTTGCTTTTTTAAAAGTTCTACAAAGCTATGAGCCGCATCCGTCCTTTTAACTTTATAACCTTGCGATTCTATATAATCTGCATCACGTCCACAACCACTACCAAGTTCAAGAATGGTTTCTCCTTTTTTAACATATGTTAACGAATGATCAATCCACTCCTTTATAAAGCCATCAACATGCTGAGGTGTGTTATTGGTATATTCTTGTAAACGGGCTTCATAAGCTTCAAGTGTTACTTTATTTTCTGAAGGGCCAGCCTGAGGCTTTTGCCAACCATGTGCAAGTAATAATTTGTAGTAAGCTATATTTTCTTCATATGCTTGCATACAAATCCTTCGATGCTCTGGATTTGATATTTCTTCAAATGTGGGATTGTGATTCTTATCAAGGGCGTACGCCTGTGGTTCAGAAAAACCTGTACTTTTAATAGCATCACCATGCCAATGCTTTGAACATTCAGTAAGCTCAATGGTATACCATCCAAGGTCTGTGAAACTTGAGAAATTTTCACTTATATCTTTCCAATGCAAAGATTCTTCTTTAAAAGGGACGTGTAAATAATCACATACAGACTGTACTGCTTCTTTTGTAGTATAATAAAGATCTTCAGATTTAATTATGAGTGGCAGAGTAAGCCCGTTCTTCTTCATATCTTCTAAAAGCTTGTATAAATCCTTTAATCCTATTGATTCAGATAGTTGAGAAGAAGGTAATTTATCAAAATAGTTTTTCTTTTTCTCATAATACTCAATGATAGCACGGTGAGGATTACTTATAAGAAAGACCAATTGGACGCGCGGATCCTTAATAAAGTCTTTATCATACTCTAAAAAATCTTTTGCTGTATGAGTATTTTCTCCTACAAAGACAGGTGCTTTTTCTACCTCTTTTAAAATATCAGCCTTTGCTTGTGCATAGGTAGTAGGAGCATCTTCTCTATACCAGCCTTTTGCTATATCTGTATAATTATGTGCATGGCAGTAAGCCCAATTTGCAGGTATATGCATAACCTTAAAGTCACCTCTATTGCCAACCATTCTCAAAAACTCAACCAGAGAAGCTCGCGGATTTGCAATCAAATAGCTAATTCTATTATTTCCAACAAGATACTCAAAAGCGCCTATACAAAGTATAAAAGATAAGGTTTTCACAAAAGCCGTATAACAATTCTTTCTAAATAGTAGCATATTTAACCATTTCCTCATTAGAGAAAGCTTTATTTGCATAACTAACTATTTATCAGTATAGCGTATATTGCTTGCAGTGCAATTGCACACAAGCAAAATCAGAATTGCAGCAAACTTCAGGTACAATTAATTATTTATTAAACCATTGAACAAATAGTTTAAGCGCTTTATACCGATGATGATATAAGCACTCTTGTTGAGTACCTCGCATCTGAGTAAGTGTTTTTGTAGCTTCTTGAGGAATAAAAATATCGCTAAATGGCATCTGCTCGCGCGATATAACTCCATTTGGTTTAATAATTGTACCATAACAAGTACCCTCAAAAATCTCATATTTGTTTGGCTCATAGTAGTAGACCAAGCAACTTAGAAAGCATGCCCGCGGATCATCTTTGGCTAATAACCAAAAGCCCTCAAAACCAATACCTTGAAACACATATTTAATGAGCGGACCAGGGAAACTATTGAATCGTTCAAGGTAAATACCGCCATCATCAATTAATACAGGTTTTTGCAGTAACCTCCAGGCTTCCTGTGCTTTTGCTAGAGCAATCTTTTTTATATCAAGGCCTTGATATTCTGGAAGATCTAAAGCTATCTGCTCAAGAACAATCGATGAATCAAGTGTAGTAAGATACTGTTTTACTTCTTCAAACTTGTCTTTGTTTCCAGTTACAAAAGTGATATGTTTGTTTTGCCTCTTTTGTACAGAATCTTTTAAACTGGGCTCATGCATTGAATACAAAGTAGTTTCTTGTATGCCTAATAAAATACTTATTACCATAAGCTTTTGAAGAAATTGCATAAATTCCTTTCACGTGTTATAGAAAAGAGTTTGATAAAACCAAGATTTGTTTTCTCTTAAATGCGATGCCCAAGGCTATAGCTCTAGAAATTCCTTTATCATGCAACTCTTGTATATAGTGTTTCTCTTTTATCTGCATAAGTGCTTTTTTAGCAGCCTCTTCTAACGTTTCTTTAGTATACGTAGAAACTTTTTTGAATTCTATAACATAACCAGGTTTTGTTATCTCTTTAGGAATAAGCATAATATCGTATCTTCCATAACCACTTTCTCTATTAGATTTAATCTCATAATTCTCGCGCAGAGTTACCAAAAGGCCAAGTACAAATAAATGATAACTTTTCTCCGGTTCGGTATCAGATATGTCAAACATGCTCATACTGCTTATTACAAAATCCTGCAAAAGTTCCGTTATTCTAGAGATATTCCCTATAATTATTGCTTCAAAAAGTGCATGTATTTTTAGAGTAGATAATGATTGCTCAAAGATTTCTTCAATTTGCATTTGATAGAGGATCTTTATCTCTTTATTTGGAAGAACCAGAGTACAGATATCTCTGCTTTCTTCATCAATTTCATGAGAAGTATACGTTAAGTATCCTGCCCACAATAATAAACTCCATAATGCCTGAGAACTTTGCTCAAGTGTTGGAAACACCAAACGTTCTTCAACTTGTTTTTTTATCGATGCACCAGTCAATAATGATTCCAACTCGATTTTCATATCAGGAGCTTGAGCCTGCAATAAGCTTTTTTATTAAATAATTATCACTCGTATTAGACCAATATGCCTTGAGAATACCTTTATTTTGGACACATTGTAAGATTGACCATGGGTTATATAAAGCCACCTTACCACACGTATAACTATTGTACCAGGATTTAACAGCTTCACCATCATGCTTAATATCATAATCCATAAGCAGTTGATCTACCTCAGCAGTAACAAACCCGAATTTATCTGAAAATCTTTCATGCAAAATAGTAAAGACATCTAAATGATTAAGACCCGAAAATATGCCTTCTTTTGCAGTCCGCAGTATACCAGTTAGTACACTGCGCTCAAGAAAATCATTATCTTTTAATGCTTTGGATAAGAATCTCTGCATAAAACTTACAAGGTCTTTATAATACTCATGAGCATAAGCAATGTGAATAGGCGTATCATACTCATCAATTAAAATTATCACTTTTTGCCCATAATAAGTAGCAAGAAGCCTACTTAAAAAAAGGAGACTATTACTATAATCAGCAACACTTGCAGTTCTATATAAGATAGCTTCGTAATCTGCATAATCATAGGCTAAAAGTTTAGGCAATAAAAATTCAGCATGTCTTTTAAACTCTTCAATAATGAGCACTACAATGTCATCATATGCTTGTTGCCAGGTAGGGGATTTTACATCTTTTAAGGTAATAAAAATCAGTGGAAATGTACCCTGCAACTGGCGATAGCGCTCACACTGCCAAATAGCTGTATTATGAAATAAGTGCTTATTACTAGGCTCTGAAATCTCGTAGAAATACTTAAGCATTGAAAGATTAAGTGTCTTACCAAATCGGCGAGGACGAGTTATAAGCAGTACTTTACCTGAACTGTTTGTTATCTCATCAATTAGAAGAGTTTTATCAATATAATAAAAGTTCTCTTCAATAATCTCTTTAAAGTTACTTCTGCCAATAGGTAATAATTTCATTGAAACTCGCTTTTAAGCATACCAATAAGAAGATAAAATGTCCCGCTTCTCTATCTTATTTATAGCACAAAAGCAAGACAAACACTACAACAAAAGGTCATTAGCATTAAAATATCTAGGAGAAGAAAAATCAACAAGGAGCTATAGATTTGCTAGATTATAGACAAGCACCTCGTCTTTTTAATATGTGCACACTGTACTTCAGTTATCTCTATTGATTTTAACTACTAGATAAAGTATAATTTATATTTATAATTGAGATTTCAAATGGTCTAAATAATTATCAAAAGGCTTTATCATGCAAAAATTAGTGCTTTCTCTTTTTTTCTCTAGCGTACTTATTGCCACCAGTTCTTTACAAGCAATGGAAAAAGAGCAAGATAATTACCAACAGCTGCTAAAGCTTATTCGTGAAACTCCTTTCAACCATAAAGCACTCTTTCTTCTTATAGATAAAAGTACTAATAAACAAGAGTCTTTAAATAATGCACTCAATCTTGCAGTGTGCTATAAACATACAGATCTTGCTCGTATGCTTATACAAAAAGGAGCTCAGGCAAATTGTACCTTATGGGGCACAGACAGACCGTTGCATTCAGCTGTTTTTACACGGTCGATTCAGCTTATACAGCTTCTTTTAGAGAATGGTGCAGAAATAAATGCACCCGGCTGTTCTGGCAGAAGAGCTCTAACTCTTGCAGCAGAAGCAGGTTTTCCAGAGATGGTACTTTTTCTTCTTCTAAACAACGCGCAGATTGATGCTCAAGATGACGAAGGAGAAACAGCCTTAATGAAAGCAGTAAGAAAAGGACATAAAGAAGTAGTAACTATACTTATTAAGGCTCGAGCTAATGTTAATAAAAAGAGCTTGAATGGAAATACGCCTCTTACTATCGCAGTAGGGCACCAAAAAATAGAGCTCGTGAAACTATTACTTGAAGCAAAGGCAGATATTAATGAACCTGGTATGTGCAATTGGACTGCGCTTACCATCGCTGCTCACAGAGAGAACGAGGCTCTTGTTGCACTCTTACTAGAACATGGAGCTGATGTGAACTGCATGCAGCTGTATAATGTTTTTAATGGGTTAACATTACCTGCTCATATAGATCCTTCAAAAAATTGCTATTCTCCTTTAACGTGCTCTTTACAGAAAAATAATACTGCTATAGCAAGCAAACTTATAGCAGCAAAAGCCAATCTTAACGTTCGCGACGTTGATGGCTTAACTCCTCTTATAAAAGTAATACAGTTGAACAACAGAACACTCTTTTTTAAGCTTCTTGAAGCTGGTTCAGATGTTAATGAACGAGATCAAAAGGGTAGAACTGCCCTTATGTATGCTGCTATATATGGAAATAACGAGGCTATTGAAGCTTTACTTAGTAAACATACAGATATCGACCATCAAGATTCTGATCATTTTACTGCTCTTATGTTTGCAGTACAAAATGGCCATTGTAATACTGTATCGCTTCTCCTTAAGCATCAAGCTTGGACTAATTCTCAGTCATTGAAAAGCAAACAAACAGCTCTTATGATAGCAGTAGAAAAAGATCGTCAAGATATTGTAGTACGCTTGCTAAAGCACGGAACTGATTGTCAGATCAAAAATGACCAAGGAGAGAACATTTTTAAGATAGCACACAATCCCTTTGTATTGAGGCTTTTAGAGATGTATAAACAAGAACACGTAAAACAATATCTTCAAAATCCTTTAACATTTGCATCCTTAAACTTTGAGCAAAAAGATACGTACCCTGAACATAGCCAATCAACACTTATGCTTACCTGCCTCGCATGTACATTTGGTCACCAAGAAGTTCTTAACTTTTTAAAAGAGCGTAATCTCTCCCCTCTTTATTTAAATTTGAAAGATGAGTATGGTTATACAGCACTTGACTATGCTCTAGAATACGGCTTTCTTGATGGTGCTGCTTTCTTAATTAATACTTATGGAATTTTACTTCAAAAGGTACAGAATGAAGGAGAATCCCTCTTAAGATTAGCAGTAGAAAAGGGAAACCTCACACTGGTAAACGCTCTTTTAAAAGTTGGTGTAAAACCCTCAATCGACCTTGTACTTCTTGCTAAAGAAGCAGGATATCTAAGAATAATGCTTCGCCTTCTTGGTCTTGTTGTAAAAGATAATGAACAGCTTCAAGCACTTGCAAACCATATGCCTGAAGCCCAAGAATGGCAGAATACACTAGCAACAATAGCAGCGTGCTTTAGTGAATAAGAGAAAAAACTGCACATAAAACGTGCTTTTCTCATAAGCAATAACAAATAGTGCCTCTTATGTACACCATAAGAGAGCACACTATGCATTACCTCTTATACACCAAAGCAACGAGTTACAAACTCGTTAGCAAAGATATTATACGGGTCTATTTGCTTACGTACATTATTAAACTTTTTAAAGTTATCTTTGTAAAGAGTAGCTAACTTCTCTTTTGTTAAACTATGGAATTTACCCCAGTGAGGCCGCCCTTCGTAAACTTCTAGTATCTGTTCAAATTCTTTGAAAAACTCTTCATACTCTGGAAAACAATTAAAAATATTAATATTAATATAGGCAGTTTCTCGCCCATAATTGGGGCTCATATAAGCACGAGTCTGAGCCGGCCCAAATCTACAAGTTACAATACCAAACAGATAAATGCCTTTTCTTTCATAATCATCAAAAAGAGTAAGCACTTTTTGCAATGCTTCTACAAAGCTCTCAAAAGGAATAGCATACTCAGTTTCAATATAACAATCAGTAGCAAGCGGATCTTTTAAAGGCGAAAGCGATTTATAGCTATATTCAATATGCTTACTTTCTTGCATAGTATCAAGAAAGCTTTCAAAACACTTATTACCAAGCCTTGGAAAGTAAGACATAGATTTAACAATGGTATAATTCATTGCATAATTAAATAGTACATCATTTTTGAGTCCTTTTAAGAAATTACGTGTTATGGGTTTCGCAGTTTTATTCCACAGATAAAGAAGCGTTTTACGAGATGACGGATGAACCATACATGTGCAAAAATCGTTATTCTGATACAATTCTTTATATGTTTCAAGCATTTGCTCAAAAGGGATCATCACCCGCTCATGTGAAAGACAAAAAAGTGGTTCACATTGCAAAGTAACTGAATAGACAAAACCCGTTGCTCCAAGTCCTACACGTACAGCTGGTAACCAGTCTGAATGAGAGCTTTCTGAAACTGTTTGTAATCTTCCTCGCCCATCTATAATCTCCATCTCTACAATAAAATCTGAGAGCGTTCCTGTATGACCACTACCGTGCGTTGCTGTTGATAAGGCACCTACAATACTTTGCTCAGTAATAAATCCTTGATTACTTAACGCAAGCCCTTCAGCTGCTAACTCGAGAACAAGGTCTTTAATTTTAATACCACATTCTACTTTTACCTGACATGTTTTTGTATCAATTGAAAGTATTCGATTCAATCTATCGGTTGTGACAAGATAACCATTAGTACATACAACATCACTCCACGAGTGACCAGAACCTACTGCTCGTAGAGGAACCTTTTGCCGAACAGCTTCAACGATAAGTGCTTGTACTTCTTCTCGTGTTTCTGGATACAAAATCTTGCAAGGTGTACATGTTTGTGTATTGCCCCAATTACTCCAATTATTATGTGCAAAAATTAACGAACAGATACTCAAAGCAGCGCACAGAAGCTGCCCTTTTATTCTATACTTACATATCATGCTATCGTAATTATTTCTTACTACGTTGATAGGTACCCATAAGCTCTGCTTGAGCAAGAATATGGCCCTGCATTGCCTTTACTACTTCCTCTTTTGTGGCTCCTGGCTTTAAAGGCAACATTATACCTAACGCATAAAGCTTAAAAAAATAGCGATGAGGCGGGTTGCCATGTGGCGGACATGGTCCATCATAGCCAATCTTATTTGAAGTGTTTTTCCCTTGCATGGTACCATCTGCAAGCTTTTCTCTATCATCTAAAGGAGCTCTAAAACCTTTTACTGACGGAGGTATATTAAATACAACCCAATGGACCCATGGTTGTGGTTGATGAGGTGCATCAGGATCATCAACAATAAGCACAAGAGACTTAGCCTCTTTGGGCACTCCTGTCCACGAAAGCGCTGGAGGCTTATTAGCTCCTTCACATGAAAATGTCATTGGAATAGAACTGCCATGATTAAATGAAGAAGAAGTAATTTTTAACTCACTTTCACCCGCTAGCACTGAGGCACTACACATAACCACTCCTATATAATTCCTTATGCTCATATGCACTACTCCTTTTTGATATACTCAATTCTTGAAGAAGGTACATCAAAAAGAACAAAAATAGCAAGCGTTGTTTTTGTCTTTTTATTTTATCTCTCTGATAAGGAGAAGAAGCAGTATACCTCTTGCACAAAATCCTTATTTTGCCTATTCTGATACAAGAGCTGTAAGTTTTCATCTATTTGTAGGGCTTGTTCTAAAATAGGTAAATACTTATAAGATTTCTTTATACAGATTAGATTCACTTTAGCATCAAAAATCACATGAAACAAAAAATTGGCGTTTGGGGACTCGGCGTAGTAGGTAAAGCAGCTATTCGGCACTTTCACCACTATGGACATATGATTGAAGTTACTGATAAACGGATGCCTACACAAGAAGAACTTCTCTTTCTTGAAAATCATGAAGCTTCTTTTGTCCCACCACAAGAACTTTCTTCTTTTCTTGAAAGAAATGAGCGTATCGTCCCAAGCCCTGGTATCAATCTTACAAACTACTACGCATATGAACATAAATGGCTACCAGAGCTCGATATTTTCTATGAATATTGGAAAAAACCAATTATAGCAGTTACGGGAACTATAGGAAAAACATCTGTTGTTCATCTTCTTTCAAAAATTTTTGAATCTCTCGGCCTTGCATATAGTACTGGAGGCAATATAGGCACTGGCATGCTCGACCTTTTACCTACGCAAGAGATAGTACAGGGCGCTCTCTTAGAGCTCTCAAGCTTCCAATTAGAAAAATGTAAAACATTTGCTCCAGATCTTGCTATTTGGACAAACTTTTATCCTAACCATCTTGATAGACATGGCTCGTTAGAAGAATATTTTAAAGCAAAATACAATCTTCTTAAACATCAGAAGACCCACCAAAAAGCATTAATACCCTGGCAACTGAAAGAAAACATAGAATCTTACAAGAATTACAAGGCTCAGGTGTACTTTTTTGCTGAAGTAAGACCACTTTTACAAACAGCAAGTCCTGTTTATTTCTTTCAAGACAGTTATATTGCTGTCTATAAAAATGGTATAACCAGCAATCTTATAGCTACAACCCAACTTCCTGCTCTTTCTTATCCAGTTAATTGGCTCATTATATGCGCTGCACTCGATATACTTGGCATACCTCTAGAACTATGCTCTTATTTTTCTGCTTTATCACTTCCTCAGCATAGATTACATTGCTTAGGAACTATAAAAGGAATAACTTTTTATAACGATTCTAAAGCAACAATTGCCCAAGCAACACAAGCAGCCGTACAGCAGTGCCAAGGAAAACCGATTAATCTCTTTTTAGGAGGTATCAGCAAGGGCGTTGATAGAAAAAGTCTTATTACTTCTCTTAAGAACAAAGTAGTCCGTATATTCTGTTTTGGCGCAGAAGCACAGGCTCTGTATAATGAATGTGCTACACAAGAAATACCTGCCTATAAGCATGTAACACTTGAAGAGTCATTTAAAGCATGTATACAACAAGCACAAAAAGATGATATTGTACTTTTTTCTCCTTCGGGAGCAAGTTATGACCTCTTTGCACATTATGAAGAGCGAGGAGAAAGATTTGTTTCACTCGTTAAAGAATTTGAAAGGGACCATTCATGAATGAGATACTCTTTGTGTATATTACAACGTCTTCAGAAGAGAATGCACGTTCTCTAGCACAGCACCTTCTTGAAAAGAATCTCATCGCATGTGCCAATATTTTTGCTTCTCATAAAAGTCTTTATTGGTGGGAAAACAAAATCGAATCAGCTACAGAAACAGCTTTCCTCGTAAAAACTACACCATTGTTGTATAAACAAGTACAGGCAGAGGTAAAAAATTTGCATCCATATACAGTACCGTGTATTACTGCTTTCAGCACACAAGCTTACGAGCCCTATTTTCAATTTGTTACACAGTCTTTAAAAAAGTAAAGTACCACTGACCTAATCAGCAGTACTGTCAAAAACTAATAAGAGCCTCGCATGAGGCTCTTACTTTATTTGTTGTTATCGTCTGCCACGACCACCGCGGAATCCACCACGGAATCCACCGCGACCACCGAAGTGTCCTCTGCCACCCCAGCGTCCGCCTCGACCGCCCCAGCGTCCATGACCCCATCTACCGTGGCCCCAGCGTCCGCCACCCCATCTGCCACCCCAACGGCCCCAGCTTCCATAGTATCCTGGATAGTAGCCGTATGATGGATAGTAATATGAACTATAATAAGATGGATATGCATAAGAAGTTGTATAGTATTCATCTGATGGATAATAATCTTCTGCTACATATGTTGTAGTTGGATAATAATCGGCAGTATAATAGCTTGGATAGTAGCTGCTGTAGTAGCCTGGATAAAAGCCACCCCAGCGTCCGCCTCGACCGCCCCAGCGTCCATGACCCCATCTGCCGCCCCAGCGTCCACCGTGGAAACCTCTCCCATGGAAGCGTCCTCCACCATGGAAACGTCCTCCGCCATGGAAACGTCCTCCGCCACCTGAAACCGCGTCCACCTCCATGGAAACCACGACCTCCACCGCCACGTCCGCCTCTACCGTTACGAGCTTCTAATTCTAAAGCTCCTCCGAGAAGGACGATCGCTAGTACAATAAGATTTCTTAATTTCATAGCATCTCCTTAAATATAATGTTATATCAATTAGATTATTCATTATAGAAATTTTATTGTAAAACACGTTATAAAATCAATGATTTCTATTAAATTTTAACTTCACCAAATAATTATGCCACGAGAGATGCCCTAGCTCTCATTTGCCAAAGAGCTTTCTGAGCTCCTTTTTAGCCTGTTCAAGTTGTTTTTTAACTTTATCAGGTAAACTTCTTCCTGCTCTGTTAATATAAAAATTAAGCATAGACATAGCCGATTGAAACTTTGTTCCCTTTGTACGATTACTTTCGAGTACTGCTCTTTGTAATCCTAAAGCAACATCTTTTGCTGAACGAGTAAAGAGCCCTACCGGAATATCCATAGCATTCGAAGTTTCTTGAATATGTTGTACCCAGCTTTTCTTATTTTTTACCATTTTACAATCCTTTACTTGCCTTGCTATTCATTCCATTTTATATTATAATTACAAATAAACAAAAAAGTTAACAGATGGTGGGGAGAAAATATATGAACATAACAACTTTGCTAAAATCCTTTCTCGTAACAGTCTTTCTGGGATATATACCTCTCTATAGTATGAATGTAGAACCATACCAAGAGCTTAGATCCCATATAGAAAATCTTATACATAATTTACCTCAAAAAACTGAAGGCATAACTCTCACTCGAGGATTCCTTATGGGTATCCAAGACCTTTTAGCTTCCTCCAAAAACTCAGAGGATCTCAAACAAATACTACAACAACTTGAGTACATTAAAGCATTTACTCGAGATAAAGAATATAAAAAAGAAAAGATTATTAGCCCTCTGTATGGAGAACTTTCTCTTGAGCAATTTGGAAACATGATGCTAGAAGAACTGCTAAAGGACATTGAACGCGTGGGAAAAATAGCACGTCCAGCAGCCCTACGCGGTTTTTTGAATCCTAGTTCAAAAGAGTCCGGCAATCGCTGTTTTATGAATGCAGCATTACAAAGTATGTATGTATTATCACACTTTAACGAGGCTCTTTTAAAAAAAGAGGATACTAATTATTACAAACCGTTAAGTATCGCAGATCTTTATATACAGTTTATTCGTCTTATTACACGATCATCAGAACCTTATGTAGACCTGTTACCGCTGTGCCTTATAGGATGGAAAAATTTACAACGGCCTTCAGGTTCACAACAAGATGCTGTTGAATTTATTCAAATGCTTCTCGATTGTATTATTACTGAAGATATCAACCGAGAAAAAACAAAAGACAAAGAACATCTAGAAGTAAAGTCGTTATTCTCTATTGAGCTTCATCCTCAACGTATAGGACACAAGTTTCAACCAGAAGAACACCTGATGCTTAGTCTTACCATACAAGACTGCAACCATCTAACTGATTGTCTTGATACTTTCTTTGAACTCGAAGAAGTAGAATATGAATCTGAAACACAGCCTCGCGTTACAGTATTGCATAAAACCGGGCATTATTTTTTTATTGGACTTAAAAGAAAAGTATACGATCTTACTTCTAAAAGTTATAAACGAATTTTAAGGCCTATTTCATTTCCTTGGCAAGATTTAGATCTCGCTAAATACAGTGATAAAAGTATGCATTTTCCCCTCTATAGGCTTAAAGCAATTCTTATTCACTCAGGAAGCGCAGAAGGAGGTCACTATACTTCTTATGTCCTTCATAATAATCAATGGTATTTCTGCAACGATACCCAGATAAAACCCATACCAATTGAAGAGATAAAAGCAATTGCAAAAAGAGGCTATGGGACAGATAAGGAACAACTTCCTGTCATGCTTTGTTATGAAGCACAAAGCTAATCTTTACATACATGAACGCACGAATTAGTATTCTTGAAAGGGATAACACTTATTTCTCCGCTGCGCTCAAGCATAGCAAGCTCTACCTCTCGAGGATTCAGTATTTGTGCATTACGTCTTAAAGCACTCAAAAGATCGTGCTCTGTAATACCATGCTTTTTCATAGCAGTCCATTGTATTTCGCCTTCTCTAATAAGGACTACAGGAGTCCCCTTGACAAGTGCCCCAATACGGCTTGAATAATAAGAAAGAATAGAAAAGATAAAATGCAATATAATAAGAATTGCAGCAGCTCCTATCGTAGGGAGTAAAGGAGCATTACCATTGATAGACCTACTTATAACAGAGCCAAATACAAGCCATAGTATAACATCAAAAGGGGTAGGACGAGCTAAAAAGCGCCTTTTGCCAAGGCGAATAAAAATGAGTGTAAGCAGATAAATGAGTGCTGCTCGCAAGCTCATTTGTGCAATACTCAAACTCTCGGTTGTTGGTTTTAAAAGTGATAAAAAAAGCTCTCTTACATACTCTGTCATAGTTCCCCCCTTACTTTTAAAATAAAAATATTTGGGCAACAATAGCAAGAGAAATAAGAAAGTCCCTCATATTGAGGGACTCAGATACTTATAGTGAATTAAGAATTGCAATAAGGTGGGAAGCTTCTTCTTGCGTAAGCTCTTTTGTAGTACTTTTATTAAAATTCTTAAGCAACAACTGCTTAAGAGCATCTTCAGAGACGTTCTTACTGTGAGCACTACTAAATACTGCTTTGCGTTGGGCTTCTGTTGCCATCTTTTCTTCAAGAGTATCAACCTCTACATCCAATTCAAAGCCTTCTTTTTCAATTTCTTCTCGTGTTACTAATCCACTAATAGCAAATGCACGCTTGAGTGCCATAGCTTCAGCTACTTTAAGAATCATAGCATTAATATATTGCTCCCAAATAGGGGCACTTTTTTTGTAATAATCTTTGATACTTACAAAAACCGTCGTTGCTTTAGCACGATCTTTTCTAAAAACACTACAAAATGCTCCAGTTAACTTTGATTTATCAAATGCAAGATGTGCTTCTGAATATTCAATATGAATACTTCCATCTTCACGCTTAGAGAGCTTATCTCCTTGATAAACTACATCACTTTCAAGACCATCAAAGTTTTGATTGCTATTAGCTATCTTGAGGTACCCATCTCTACTGGTAATAATAGTTGATTTTCCGCCATACTTAATAAAGTAAATCTCTTTTTTAAGAGGATCTAAACCATATTCTTTAGAGAGATATAAGAGCATTTTAAGCTCTTCATCAGTTGCTCCTTGTGCAACAGTGTTTCTTAAGAAGTTTATATCGTCCCATTGCACAAGAGTACTACTCTGTTTGCTTTTTGAAACAGTAGCCATAAGAGTGCCTTTCTACAAAAATTAGATTATATTATTTTCTAGATAAGATGAGATATGTCCCCTTATTTATTATACGCTTTTTTGAAAAATTAGCAAGTGAACTATACCTTACCTATCTACGTTTTCTACTCTAAGAATGAATCTATTTTACGCTCAGGAGCTTGTTTAATTCGATTAATATTATGGGCATACACGAGTGTTGTATTAATATCTGAGTGGCGCGCCATTGCACGTGCTTCTTGTGGCGTTGCTCCTGCAAGAAGGCTCAACGTTATTGCAGTATGGCGCAAGCTATGTGCTGTTAGTCGCCCATCATCAAGATCTATATCTCTTAACCTATTCTTTACAATACGGGATACAGAACGTGTTGTTAATCGTTTTCCCTTGTTTTTCGTACTATGTGAAGCAAAAAGAGGATCTTCATCTCGTACTCTGCCTCGTGCTTGCATATAAGCTTTAATAGGCTGTAAGGTATTTTCTGTAAGTACTACTATCTCATCTTTACCATCACGCCCTTTGCCATGAATAAAAAGCACTGTTTCTCCACCTTGACGACTAATATCTTCTCTATTTGCACGCACTACTTCTATAGTACGCAACCCAGTTCTAATCATAAGATTGAGTATTGCATAGTCACGTTTGCCCGATAATGTACTTTGATCAATAGAACGCAAGAGATGTTTCACTTGGTCTACCGTAAGAGCATCTTTTTTGAATCCTCGTCTACGCTTGAGACCCTTAATACCTTTGGCAATGTTAGGATATACCTTTGTAGCTTCAAGCCACTCAAAAAGTCTTCGTACTGCCGTCAAATAGCCACTTACAGTAAATGCTGCCAGCTCTTTTTCATTTTTCAAGTATTCTTTATACGAAAGAAGATCTTCTCGAGCAGGAAATGAAACCTGCTGCTGGTTAAGCCACAAAAAGAACTCCTGTAATTGCCGTTCATAAGTATTTTTCGACGATTGGCGTATATCAAGTGATTTTAAGAAAAGAGGAATATATCCTTCTAACGTGCGTACGTCTCGTAATGCATTTTCATTGACAGTAACTTCAAACATATACTACTCCCTCTTAGTAAAATTATCGCCAGCATATACCAAAAGGAACTCATTCTTCAAGCATTCTTGTAGAATTACCTGCAACTTTTTCCCTGCTTATAAACGGAAGAATAATTTTTTAGAGCTCCTACTTAACCTTTTTTATAGGCTATAACTTTTTTAATAATTCTTTTAGACCACAGATTTTTAATATAATTATTATTGAAAAAAAGAGCGGCATACTGTTATAATTTCATGTAGAAACAAGAATAATACTAACTATTAAGGAGTACTTCATGAAAAAATATACCATTTTCCTAGCAATTGCATCTTTGTTTGCGATTAGTCAAGTTGAAGCTGCAGCTAATCATATTAAAAACATTATTAACAACAGCCCTTATCATGCAAAATTTTCTACCACAGCATCTAAAGTAAATAAATTTTTTACAAACTCTGTATTAGGAATTCATGGATGGTTTGTTGTTCCTCCACAAACAACTGTAACTCCAGCTGAAGATTTCCAAACCATCAATCCTAGTTACTCAGACGAACGTCCCGGAGTAACTATTGACGTTGCAACATCAGCTGGTGTAAGAACAAGTGTACTGACTAACGATGGTCGTTCAAGCTTTTTAACTAACAGTACCAGTGGACCAATTTCAGCAAGTACAAATATAAACGTTGTTATTGACTCTGCCGGAAACGTTACACAAGTTCCTGCATAAAAAAACTACTCTATACAGAAAGAGGACCTATGGTCCTCTTTTTCCAAATACTACATTAATCAAAGTTAATATTGCAACTGAGCACCCTTTGTTCTTATTCCACTTTTTTGATATCACTTAGTAACTTTATAAACTTACTTAAGTTTTCAAGTGAGTTTTCTACTAGCTCAATTGCTTGTTGTACATCAGCTACATTTGAATAATAAGTAGCAGATGCGTCGAAAGCTACAGGAGTAGAAGGAATCACATTTAATAGAAATACAAACCGAGTACCCTGACGAAAAAACATTACTAAGTTTTCTGATAATACTAACCACATAGTTTCAGAAAGGCCTGTGTACTTGCTCTGTAATAGAAATGTTTCAAAAGCATAGAGAGCTAAACAGATGCTAGCCGCAATAACATGACGACGTACATCTTCTTTCCATTTAACCGTAGTACGCCTTACTAGTGTCTGGTCCAAAGAAATACGACTGTTAAGCAAAGTAAGAGCTTCAGTCAACTGTTTTTGAGTTGCAATTAACATATCTAACCCTTTATTAGACCAATAAGGAGTTATGCTTCTTGCAAGCTTTTCCTGATTTCCTGGACTTAGCTGTTGAACAGTTGGTATTCCTCTCGATATATCTAGACCTAATTTTTCACTTAAGTACTTAAAATCGATATAAACACAGGTAGATAGTAATGCTGTAAATTGAGCAAGATTTGGATCTGAAACAGCTATTTTAAGATTACCTTTAGCTTTAAGCCTTTTAAAAGCATTAACGAGAGCCTCACTAAATTTTTTGTACTTAGCAGTCGTAAAGAAGCGAATAAACTGCTGAATCGATGCAATATCTCTTGCATGAGATATAAAAGCTGTAATTATTTTATCTGCAAGCTCCTCTGTGATTTTTACTTCTTCATACCGTACAAGCGTATTCAATATATGACTATTACCAGGCAGAGCTTTCAAAATGTTGTGCTTAAGCTCTATAGGAAATCCCGCTGGAAAACTTTTTTGATTATTAGACACATCAGGTTCCATACCATATGATAAGGTACCGAAAAGCAAAAGTGGTAATACTGCGTATATAAAACTATTCATATAGATCTTCACTTTCAATGTTAAGATAAACCTCTATATCATAAGCAAGACTCTTTACTTTCTTAACTGCAGTATCAAGAATGTCATAAATTTGCCTATAACGTTGCTCATGGGGTGCAAACGCAGCATTAAAATAGCCACTGTGCACAAACGCATTAAATACCACTAAAATTATGATTTCTAATTGCGTATATGCAGATGTAAAGGCTAGAGTAGAATCTGCATTATTACGAGAACCTTGTTCATCACTCAATCTTTGCAAAAGTTGTTGATATGCTTGTTGATATTTTTCTTGCAATAACGGGATATCTTCTTTTTGAGCACGTCCTGACGCTATTAATGATTGTATTCCTGCGTTATAATCCCATTCTAACTCAACAACAGGTGATTGAGCTAGATAAGATCTAATTACAAAAAGAATACAGATATAAAAACCATAGAAAACTAGAAGCTTAACGTAGTAAGGACGAAAGAGTTGACTTTTAATATGCTGACGGCCATATTCTTCAAAACGCTGAAGATACTCTTTCAATTCATAGACCATACGGCAGCTAGCCAAAAGATTATCTCGTAACTTTTTTAACTCCGCCCTTGATAATTTTCTTTTTAAAAGTTCGAACGTTATAGGATACTCCTGTATAGCTGGCGTAAGCTCCTGCCATACCTTAAGGTTTTCAAGCATTGGCAAAAGAAGCATAAGCCGTTGAGCTTCTGCTAAAAGGTCGTTACTTTCTAAAGCTTGCTTAAATTTATTTTTAAAATCTTCTATATCATATTTATATACTACCGGCCGCCTCTCCATAGCAGTAAGCGATAGACAAGCAAAAGAAAGAAATCCAGCAAAAAACAGTCTCATAAAAATACTTTTATTCATGTCTACCTCAAGTAAGCAAGAAACTGAACTCTTACGTACGCAAACGGTACGCACACTATAATTTATCAATTGAAATTAGCTTAATGTTTATCCTTAAAATTGTCAAACAAGATAATTTTTCTTAATCGAATCTACTTTAATAAGAAAAGCAAAATCTTTTAAAAGCCCTTTAAAGCTACTACGCTCTTCAAGGATGCTACAAACTTTGCAAAATTTGCAGCATTAGAAACATTAAGCGCATTTTTTCCAGTACACAAAGACCATTGCTCTTACTTGTTATACTATAGTACCCTATAAAGCAAAGGAGAATATTATGGTAGATACACAAAAACAAAAAGCTCTTTTTTCATTTATAGCATTAAGTGGAATCTTTATAATACTTGGTCTTATTTTTATTTATTCATCAAGTTCAGTCTTTGCTTTAGAAAAGTTTGGCTCTGCTCATTATTTTGTAAAAAAGCAACTTATAGGACTTTTTCTTGGTCTTATAGGACTCCTTTTCTTTCGTTTCCTTTCACTTGACGTCATAAAGCGCTGTACTCCGTGGGTATTTTGTGCTTCATTACTCCTTACTGCCTTCACGCTTATTCCTGGCCTTGGCTTTGCAGTGCATGGCTCTAATCGCTGGATATCGCTAGGTGGCTTTGGCT
Organism: uncultured bacterium; assembly: GCA_963848965.1. Classification (GTDB taxonomy): domain Bacteria; phylum Babelota; class Babeliae; order Babelales; family Babelaceae; genus CAWKFG01. The sequence goes on along the minus strand of CAWKFG010000001.1, from coordinate 497,365 downwards.
TTCAGCCTAGTGAGATTCTTAAAATGGCATTCATTATGTATATAGCTTATTTACTTGCAAAAAAGCAGCATAGACTTGGCTCTCTTATTCATGGCTATATTCCCTTACTGTGTGTACTTGGCTGCACTGCGCTTGTTCTTTTAAAACAGCCAGATTTTGGCCAAACGGTTACTCTTTCTTTAACCTCTTTTCTGTTGTTTTTTCTTGCAGAATGCCATACAAAGCATTTGGTTGCTACGGTAGGGAGTATGATCCCTGTGGCAGTTGCTCTTATATGCATTAAGCCCTACCGACTCCAAAGAGTCCTTACGTTCTTAAATCCATGGAATGATCCTCAGGGAGCAGGGTTCCAAATCATTCAATCACTTATTGCCATTGGTTCAGGAGATATCTCAGGAGTAGGCATTGCACAGTCAAAGCAAAAATTTTTTTATTTACCTATGCAACATACCGACTTTATTTTCTCAATTATTGCAGAAGAGACCGGCTTTCTAGGATCAAGCTGTCTTATTATGTTATACGTTCTTTTTCTTTATACAGGACTCAAGGTTGCACGATTTTTGAAAGATCCTTTTTGTTTTTACGCTACAGCAGGCTTTGTTATTCTTACAACACTTCAGGCACTGGTAAATCTTTTTGTTGCTACAGGGCTTATGCCTACCAAAGGATTAGGGCTTCCTTTTATAAGTTATGGTAACTCCGCTCTTCTTATTAACCTGTGTATGCTTGGCATTATTATAAATTTTACTCGTTCAAAAACATAAAAAAAGCCGGAGGTATTCTCCGGCTTTCAGTACCTTACGGCTGTATGACTATCTGTTTCTTTCTGAAAAAGTTTGAAACTGATTGTGAAGCTTTTTTATACGCAAGTGGTAAAAGCCTGTCAGCTAAGTTATAAATAAAGATTGTTTGTAAACCGCGTCTGAGAGCAAATTGAGATTCTTCAATAAGCGGATCTTCTCTATCTACTCGTATATCTCGTGGATCTGCAGAAGATACCCGTTGATCAGTAGTACAACCAATTTCTTTACCAATACCACCCGGAAGCTTTTTCACAATTGATTGAAATGCGTTCCAGTTCACCAATTTAAGACTTGCTGCAGCAATAGGAAGCTTTTTAGCTATATCTCCTGCCCACTCTATACCCCAATTTCTGAGCGCCCAGAGCAACCCTGAAAAACCAAGCACAAACTTTAACTCTCCATAAGTAACGCTCGCATCACTTTCTTGACCAAATTTAATAGCATTCTTATTACTTCCTAATTCATTTAAAATCCAACATGCTCCCATAGTAAGCGTAAGGGTAATAAATGCCTTAGAATTTCTCTCATCCCTATCTACCCTTTCTCGTACTTCATTTAATTGTTCTCGTGCTTCTTTTTCTTGATTATTGTCAGTATCAAGCGCTTTTATAGTACTTGTCTGATAACTCAGTGAAAGCGCACATAAGAATAACAAAGACGTTCTCTTTTTATTCATAACTCTCCCCATTCCTGTTAAAGGTACCATCATTACTACCTTCACACTATAAAATTATCAAAATATGCTTGTCAATAATCATATAGAAAAGAAAGATATACGCAATGAATGCAGCATAAATCTCGCTCTGAGAACCGCTCAGTAATTCTTTTACTAGAGCCTCAACGAGTAAAGACTACAGGAGACTAAGAATGCATTATAAAGGGCGCGAGTATTCGCGCCCTTTATATTAAAGGCTATTAATCTTTATGCCAATGCATAATAAGATCTACAAAAAGACGAATACCAAACCCCGTAGCTCCTGGGCGTAAGTAACTCATATCAGGAACACCAAATGCAGTTCCAGCCACATCTAAATGTACCCACGGAACATCATCTACAAAGTTTTGTAAAAAGAATGATGCAGTAATAGTACCTGCTTTATAGACAGGACTTCCAATATTAGCTATATCAGCAACGTCAGAGCGAATAGCTGCTTTATAGTCATTATCCATAGGCAAGCGCCACACTCTATCACCAGAGTGCTCTGAAGCTATACAGACCTTTTCAGCAAGACTATTATGCTGACTTAAGTAGTGCAGCGTAGAATGGTCCTAGCGCAACTAAACATGCTCCTGTGAGTGTAGCAACATCTATGAGAGCATCAAGTTTATAATTCTTCACTGCATACGAAAGTGCATCTGCGAGTATAAGGCGACCTTCTGCATCAGTATCTTTTACCTCTGCTGTCTTTCCATTATAGAATCGTATAATATCACCCGGTTTATGAGCAGTTCCACTTGGCATATTTTCAGCAAGGGGAGCAAGTGCCACAACATTAATCTCAGGCTTTAACTGAGCAAGCACTTTCATAGTAGCAAGCACTACTCCAGCTCCTGCCATATCATCTTTCATAGTTAACATACTCTCTGATGGTTTTAAACTTAATCCACCAGAATCAAAGGTAATTCCTTTACCAACCAATGCAATCGTTGGTGCATCTTCACGTGGCGCTTTATACTCTAAAATAACCAAGCGCGGCTCATGCATGGAACCCCTTGCTACCCCTTCAATACCGCCCATGCCCATCTCTACAATTGCCTTACGATCAAAAACAGTTGATTTAAGCCCATATTCACGAGCTATCTCCTCAGCTTGTTGTGCAAAAACTGGTGGGGTAAGCTTTGACGGAGGTAAATCACACCAATAACGAGCAGTATTAATCGCATCAGCTATAGAGAGACCATGATTTATACCTTTTTGAGCAACCTCTTGAAATTCAGGTCCTACAAAAAGACGAGCTGTCATATCCCAATGAAATTTTCGATCTGGATTGGTAATATATTCATCAAAATGGTATGAAGCTTTTTGCAAAATAACAGTCGTTTCTTGCGCGAGTCTTTGATAAGAAAGTCCCAATCGTGCAGGGTTTGGTAGTTCAATACCAAACGAATTTAGTTTATGCGTTTCAGCAATACGTACTAATTTACCAATAGCTCGTCTATACGATTCAACATCTAATTGTTCTCCACAGACATCTCCAAGACCTAGCAAAATAATGTACACAGCCTTGCCATCACGTACTCCTGTAAGAATAAGTGAATCTCCTGCTGCTCCTGTAAATCCACGTTGCTTTGCAGCCATTGCAAGCGGAGGATACAATCTTTTTGAAACTTCCGAGAGCCAAGCAAAATCAAACTCATGCTCAAGTACATAGGCGTATGCATCTACTTGAACATCAAGCATTTTCTGCGTATCAAGCGTAACAGTAATCATGGTGTTTCCTTAAAAAAGTGCTTTATGCAAAAGATTTAAAGTAAGAACTAGTCTATACAAAAACCTGCAGAAAACCAAGATCCTTATTCTGCCTACCTTAGAGACTTCCTCTCTATTATTTCGTCTTTTATACTACCCTTACCTTCTGTTGCACCCTTCCAGAAATTTCTTTATATAAATTATTTCAATATACAAAAAAGTTGATTTTTATGGTCTGATTTATTTACATTAAATAATTGAAATAAAATATATTAACTAAGGAAAATTATGCTAAAAATATATGTAATTCTCTTGCTATCGATGGCAACAACAAGCTTTGCAGCACACTTACCAGAAGCTCAGCGTCCTTATGAAGGATCTTTGTTAGGTTTATTACCTGCTGACGTTTTTAAGGAATTAGAGAAGACAATAACGGGGTCAGAGCTTTATAGACTTGAGAGTCAGATAAAAAATATTCTAGAACAACATCCAACATACCAGGAAGGATATACTGAAGCTATGAACGCTCTAAAAGAGCTAGCACGGCAAAAAGAAAATGCTCCATTTTTCTCTAATCGCCAATTTGTTGATAATCTCGCACAACTTTTACACAAACAATATGATGTAATTAACAAAGAGGACGAGTTCTTTGAATTTCTCTATCCTGCTATTGGTCCTTCAATAAAGAAGGAATTCGATGCAGCTGAAGACATTACTAAAGCTGTAAAAGCTTTAAATCAGATTACTCAACAAAAAGACAATGCTCACTTTTTCAATGATCTTCAATTTATTGGTATGCTCATGTCAGTTCTCTTTAACTACTTCGGCATACATCCTGGTATTGTAATTAGAGAGCATGGATTTAGAAACCCTGGAACTGAAAAGTGGATCAATGAGCTCTGTGGTAAGCGCTGGCCTGCATCTCTGTGCCACCTTAGGGTGCATAACTAAGCATCTCTCATTACCATAGAAAACATTTAAGCCTCACCCAAGGTGAGGCCTTATGAGGAGTGGAAGCGATAATCTATAGAGCATTTTGCAGCTTTTGTAAAGACTCTGCAGCAACAACATCAGATAATGTTTCTTGTGTAACTTCTGCAGGTGGAATTTTTGCAGCTATATGCTCTTTTTTAATTTTGTGTTGTTTCCTCCGTGCTAAAGATCCATCAAGATATTTTTTAATAAACTGTTTTACGCGATAAAAATATTCATGCATTCGGTAAAAAATTGAATCATAGTGCCGTCTACCATCAGTAATCCAAAGACGCTTAAAGCCTGTTAGCCCATTATACACAGAGAGTACGGCCTCCTCTGGAGCCTTATCATCTTGCGCACATCCGATTACTTGGCACGGAATAGAGATATATTTACTTGCCTCTTCTGCATATACAGGGGAGATACAGGTAGTAATCTGTGTTGAATCCATTTTAGTAAATGTTTTAAGAATTGCTTTAAGAAGCGATTGTACAAAAGGACTATAGGCATAACTTTTTAAAAGAGATGATCCTGGTAATGCCATTTCATACCCAAAAAGATTAATTTTAAGTTGGTCAAGACCGCGCTCTAAAAGTTTATCAGTTGAATCAAACGGACAATCTAAAATCATAGCATCAAATAATGTTCTTTCTTGAGCTTGTGCAAGAATAGATGCTACTGCACCCATGGAAAATCCGTACACAATAAGAGGCTTATCTTTCAAATCTGGGTGTTTTCTAATAAACTCTGCCGCAGCTATAACATCATATGACTCATCTCTGCCAAGCGTACAGTACTGCCCTTCTGTCTCCTCTCCATGCCCTCTAAAGTCGAATGTCATACTATTATATTCTTTAAACATAAGATGTAAGAAACTAACATCAAACTTATCACACATAAACCCATGACAAATAAGAACAGTTGCTTTTGCTCCTGGACGTCGCAAAAGAATACCTTTACGAAGAAGTTTCTTGTCTGAGTACGCACTTTCTCGTGAATAAAACGAGACCTTTTCTTCATGTGCATTAAAAAGATACTTTAATGTTTTATGATGCTTCTGTAAAATACTGTTTGAAACAGCCAAATTACTTCCCCACATGGCACTGACTGCGAGCAGCACCCCACTCACTCGCTTCATAGCTTACTCCCCCTGTTCAGCATCTTACAGTTAAACTTATTCTTATACTACCAATTCTAAATTGCTAATTGCAATAATTTAATACGAAAAAAGAAAGTCGGTCCTTTATTCTTGTTTTTTTACTTTTTAATCAATTTTTTATCCTTAAAATTTAAGCTTTATTTGTAAATTATTGCAAATTGAAAATATTACCAAGTAAACTGAAATAAAGCGCCGAAAATAGCACAGGTAAAAGGAGAAAAAATGAAAAAACATCTACTCATAGCACTTGGAGTCTGTATTGCTGCTGGTATTAGTTACCACATGCTCTATAGTAATGTCTTTGATGATATTAAGAGTGGCTTTGAAAAAGTCGGTTCTGGTATTAAAGAAGGTTTTCAAACAGTTGGCAATTGGTTTGAAGATCGAGCAAATGATTTAAAGAAAGCTTTTGAAAAAGTAGGTGAGTGCATTGACGTAGTACCATTAGGTACCGAATGGGCCGGAAAAAAAGCGGCCTATGCTGTAGCAAAAGGTGTACTAGATGCTGCTATGCAGCTGCAGCGCCTTGATCCTCGTAGAACTGCTCTACAAACAGAAAAAGCTGGACTTGTAGCTGCTCGTGCAGGTCTTGTTGCTACTCGAGAAACCGGTAAAGCTGGCCTTGAAGCTGTTCGTGGTATGGCTACTGCTACCAGCGTTCTTGGTCAAGTAGTTGGTAAAGCTATTAGTGGCGGATTTGATATTCAGCGTATGGAATTTGATATGAATCTTGCTGATATTAAAAAAGGTAAACTTCCTAAAGTTGGTCTCACTGCAATTATAGCAGGTAAAAAGATCGATTTTGATCTTCAAATCAACTTTAAAGACATTGCTGGAAGTGCCAAGTCTATCATCGAAGCAGCTGCTAAAAATATTAAGCTTTAAAGGACTACCATGAAAATACAAAATAAATTCATTCTTATCCTTCTTTTTACAAGCAGCCTCCTTATAGCACCACTCTATAGCCAAACGACAGAATCTGATGAAGGTGCTGCTATTACTGCTACTGCATCGCAGGGTAAGCCTATAGTTATTGGTGATCTTTCTTTTATTAAAAAGATTCCATTACCAAGTGGTGTTACTAACTTTTTGAAAAAGGTATCTATCGTTAAACCTACCATTACAAAAAATGTTCCGGTTAAACGAGATCCTGAATCAGCCACAAGCCCTACTGACTTTGGTACTATCATTACAGGACAAGCAACTATTGCAACTGTAACTGTTGATGTAAAAGTTCGTATCGTTAACCTGCAGGGTGGCGGACAAAAACTGAGTGTTATTGTCGGTCTTGGACAAGGATTTAAACTCTCTCAAATCGACAGCAAACTTAAAGCACTTGATGTATTGCAGCTTACTAAAGCAGCCTTCATCTTCTCAAAAGACGATTCTAATGAAGGTTATTGGGATCCAGATTGGAATATTCGAGTAAAACCAGGATTCACGCTCGTTGCTGGAGTTAAAGTAGGCGGTGAAATTGAAAAACTATTGCGTGCCATCGGCAAAGATATGACAGAAATTATCGTACAAGGAACTATTAATCCACAAATAAGTGGCTCATTCTTGTCTATCACGCTTCCTGGTAAAATTAGCCTTGGTAAAGTAGGAGAAACTACAGGACTCGTTCTTACGTTGGCTATTACAGAAGCAACACCTGGTGTTCCAACACTTGACATTGCTATTAAAACTGGCTTAAGTATTAAAATTCCTACTCAAACTGCTCCTTTACTCTTCTTTGGTGAAATACGAGCAAAAACCGCTCCTCCAAAGCTTTATATTACCGGCTGGATGCAAGGATTTTATGAAAATGCTTTTGGCCTTAATGGACTTCGTATTGGCCAATTTGGTGTTCGTGCAGATATGGACCTTGCTGCTGCTACTGCATCAGGTGGACTCTTGGCCCTTTCAGGGTTCTGTTTACAGGGTGCTATCGGCTTTGGTGAAAAAACATTATCTGTTCTTGGCTGTATAGACTTTTCTACCTCACCAGACCTTATGCTTGTCAGCAGCCTTGAAGGCGGTCTCTATTTAAGTGATATTGTTGCCTTTGCTGCAGACATTATTAAACGAGTGACAAAGAAAGATATCTCTGGCATTGCCAAAGATCTTCCTCATATCGGCTTCAAGACATTCAAAGTGTATATTGTGCCAAAAGATACCTTCTTTGGAGATAAAATATACAAAAAAGGTATTGAAGTTGAAGTTGTTGCCGATATTCTTAAAACTGATGTTGGCCTTGCTGTACGAGTAGATGAAGAAGGTATCAACGCTCTTGGTTATATCCAAGCATTCAAGATAGGACCTCTGTCTATAACAGGCGCTGGCCCAGATAGAAAAGCTGGTACTGCCGATGATGGTGCTGTTGTGCAAATTCAGGTAGATCCTAAGAAGCTTCTTGCTAGTCTCTTTATTGATGCAACAGTAGAACTCGATATCTTTGACGGTATCAAATCCGGAACTACTATTAACCTTTCTACAAAAGGGTTAAGCTTCCAAGTATCTGTTGATATCTTTAAAGAGTTCTCTGCTACCGTAAGAATTAGTGCAATCGGTGCTGTATCTCCTAGCGCAGCCGCAGCTGCTTCACAAAAAGCAGCCTCAGATTCTCTTAAATCAGCTGCTGATGCTCTCAAGGCAGGTACAACAGCACCTGCTACTGGAGACCTTTCTCAAGATACAAGCTATGGTGTCTATGTAAAACTAACCCAAACAGCTTTAGAGAAATGGGGTAAAGCTTGTACAGAATCTGCAAAACAGATGCTTATCGATGCCAATAAAGAGATTGACAAACGTGAAAAGGAAGTCGAATCTCTTAATAATCAAATAGCCGATCTTGATAAAAAGATTGCTGATATTGATAAAAAAGATGCAGCATTCGATACAGAAAATAAAGCTAATATAACCAAAGCACAACAGCAAATTAGTGGTCTTAATGCTACTAAAACCAAACTTGACGCTGCAGTTGCGCGCTGTAAAGGTAAAGTACCATCTAAAGCAAATGATATTGACGAATTCGTTGCTGGGCCACAATTAACGCCTAATGCTATAGAAGCTCAAATTAAGCAGATGAAAGCAGCTAATCCAACACTTTCTGATGCTGCTCTTGATATAGTAAGAAGAAGCCTTGCAGCTTCTATAGGACGAGACTTCAATAATCCTCAAATGCAGGCTCTCTATTATATAGAAGCAGTTCCTGTAGCTAGGGACTTAACAAAGTATACTCCAGTAAACTTATTTGCTCTTGGCACGATTGTATCGCAATATCCAACTATATCGCAGGATGTTCTTAATCAAATGCGGCTCATCCTAAAACTACCAGCTCCACCTATGGGTAGTGTACCAAACTTATCGCAAATCAATGCTACACGTGCACAACAGGGCTTACCAGCACTTCAATAGAACATGAGGGCGGCATCATAATGATGCCGCCTTTTTCTCTTCTTTCTTCTCTTCTTCACCCATAATAAGTTGATTTACAAGGTTATACAGCTCACGTTTAGTAAACAATTGCTGATCATAACGGGAAACAAGCTGCCCATTTTTAAAGATAAGTAATGCAGGTATAGCCTTTAGATCAAACCGCTTTACCAACTCTGTAGGATTATCACCTAAATCTATTTGCCTAAAGTGTGCTTTTCCTTGCATTTGAGCAGCAACAGTTTCTACTACAGGAAGTAGTACTTTACATGTTGGACAATAATCTGCACCGACATCAACAATGAGAGGCTCTGGGAGTTTTGCAAGTGCGTCAAAATCCTTGTTTGTTACAATATGTTCAAGCTTTACCGCAGGCAGATCCTGATGTGGATCATAATAGTTCTTTTCAAGTTGACGAGCAACAGTCTCATTAAATCCGTTGTGTTGTAAGAACGCATTAGCATCAAGTGCTGCTTTAATACCATCACCAGCTGCAACCCCTGCCTGTCTATATACCTTATCAGTAACATCACCTGCTGCGAATACTCCTGGTAATGAGGTAGCTTGTGAACGATCATGCATCTCAATATATCCTAACTGATCTAGCTTAAGGTACTTTTTAAAGATATCACTATTTGGCTTATGCCCAATTGCTAAAAATACTCCATCAACAGCAAGGGTAGATTTTGTATTATCTTTAGTATTCAGCAATTCTACCGCAGTAACTGCCTTACCTTCCCCTATAATTTGAGTAATCTCAGTGTTATACATCACCTTAATTTTATTTATTGCCTTTAATCTATCTTTCATGGCAGGTGCCGCTCGCATCGATGCACCACGTACAAGCATAGTTACTTCATTTGCATAGGTAGAAAGAAGCATAGCTTCTTCAACTGCAGAATCACCGCCTCCTACAACAACAACTTTTTTACCTTTATAAAATGGAGCGTCGCATACAGCACAGGTAGTTACCCCATAACCCCAGTACTCCTTTTCTCCAGGTACTGGTTTAGTATCACTCAGCAATCGAGGATTTGCTCCTGTAGCTATAACAACTGCAAGAGCAAAGAGCTCATGCCCATCTTCTGTTTTAAGTGCATAAGGCCACGAAGAAAAATCGACTGACTCTATAGTATCATTTACCATAAGAGCTCCAAATTTTTCCGCCTGCTTTTTATTAATATCAATAAGCTGTGATCCAAGCAACTTTGGTGTTCCTGGCCAGTTTTCAACGTAGGTAGTACCTGTTAGTTGCCCTCCCGGCGTCTTTCCTTGAAATACCACAGTGTACAAGGAAGCCCGCGCAGTATAGAGGGCTGCACTTAAGCCAGCTGGCCCCGATCCAATAACAGCTACAGGGACTATATTTTTCTTCTCGAGCGCCTTTTTCATGTCAAATGTTGCATGAACACGAGCCTCTTTTTTTTGATACCAATACATAGCAGCGCCACCCAAAGCACTAATAACCACAATTATATAAAATAAACGATTCATAAATACCTCATTTTTACCACAGTGTAGATATGCTCTTCAGCATACAAAGAAAAACGCACTTTTGTGAACCTTTTGACGAAACGACTAGTCCATTCTACACTAAAAATATAAACTATCATACATTTTAGTATACTATAGGTTTTAGAGAAAGGTAAAAATTTATGAAATTTCGATTGCGCTTTTTCACCCCACTTATGGTATGGAGCCTAGCATCTCCACTTATAGCTACCTCACCAGACGCTCCTTCATCAGAACCTCAATTAGAAGAAATTCAACGAGCTACAAAACTTAATAGTATATTAGAAAAAGAGCTTTTACACCTTGAAGAAATTAACTCTACATTACAGTATCTTGGACAGGCTCTTAACAAAGGTTCTATCAAAGTAAGTAATATTGAAAACACTCGCGATTGGATTCGGCAGCACCAGAAATTAGTAAGTGGTCTTCAGACACAGTGTACTACTGAACCCCCTACTGAAGTCTCTTTAAGACACGGACTCGTCACCGTTAAGTTCCTTGCAATACATATCACCGAAACAATTAACGAAAAATTTAAACCTGAAACACTCATTCATTTTGATATCCCTCCTGTGACAAAAGAGCCATCAACAACACCATCATTAGATGCTCTAAACGCGTTTTCTCAAAGTAATAACCAAGTTATAACAGAATTGCGAGCACGAGCAAAAGATGCAGGACTCACAGACCTCAATCGATTCGCTCGTAAACTCGATGACATTAATAATAAATACCATATTACAACAATTGTAGAAAACATCCCACTTGTTACTGCTCTTGCAGGAGGAGCTCTCTACTTCACTCCAAAAGATTGGTTAAAAGATATTCCTGTTATAAAAACAGTAAAAAAGTGGCTAGGAGATCATTGGACAGATAATAGCCCACTATCTGCGAAAGAACGCTTAGATGATATAAAAGCAAAGAAAGATGCACTCAACGATAACAAAGTGAACGTAGGCGAACAAGTATTTAAAGAGCGAATGGACCGGCTCAATCTTGATGAAGTTGAGCTTAATACACAAATTAACCGAGATAAATCTCGTACAGGATGGTACAGCAAAGGTGTTAAGCTTGTAGAAAATAACCGAAAATTACTCAAAACAATTTTAGAAGTAGGAGTACCCCTTTTACTTCTTAAGAAAGAATCTATACCTGGTTATATGGCAACAAAGCAAACCTTAAGAAATCAGTGGAATAAACTTAAAGGTTACGAAGTAGAACAGAGAGATTCTACTTCTCACGATCATATTACCCTCGATGATCCACGCCTTGTTGGGCTTGATGGTCAAATTGATGAACTTCGTAATCTTGTACGCTATGTTACCGATCCAGAGATGTATGATCGTACTAATACAAGTTTAGAAAAGGGAATTCTTTTAGTAGGTCCTTCTCGGTGCGGAAAAACATTTTTAGCACGAGCATTACGAGATACCATTAATGATGCATTAGAAGCCAAAGGCATAGGAACTAAATATGGCTTTAAAGAAGTAAAATGGAGTGAAATTGTGTGGGATAGCGAAGGGCTTAAAAGCGTCATTGATGAAGCTAAATTTAATGCTCCTTGCGTTGTCTTTATAGATGAGATTCATAATCTTCCTTTGCAAACCAAAGAGGGAGGAAATGTTCTTACGCAGTTCCTTACTGGTATGAGCGGTATCAACAGTGAAAATGATGCACGCCACCAAGTAATATTACTTGGAGCAACAAATCAACCAGAAAAGCTTGATACGGCTCTTTTACAACCTGGTCGTTTTGGTACCATTATACGATTTGAGAAACCAAACTATCATAATCGTAAAAAATACTTTGACATTATATTTAAATATAATGTTATCGATACAAGCTCTCTAGATATTGATGCCCTAGCACGTCAAACACAGGGATGTTCGTATGGTGATCTTGAAACCATTGTAAAGAACGCTCGCTTTGTTGCTCGTACACTTGCTCGCTCAGTATCACAAGAGCACTTACAAAATCGTATTGATCAACACGTTTATAGACTCAAAAATGCTCTTCCATTAAGCATAGAAGAGAGAAAACTTATCTCTGCTCACTTAGCAGGTCATGCTTTATTACATGTACTTCTTGATATTCCTGAAAAAGTTGAACTTGTTACTATTAGAGGACGCTGGAATACTATTAAAGAGATACGTTATTGGGAAAAATCGCAGCACTTACTGTATAAACAAGAGCAAAGCAAATATGGTAAACTCTTTACCTATAATGATGCAGAAGTTCTTAATGTAGAAACAAAGACTCATAAGGAGATGCTCTGCAAAGTTGCACTTGCTGGATCGATTGCAGAAGAGATACTCCTTGGATCAACAGGGTATAGTTATCATCCTCAAGACAAACAAAAAGCGCTTAAATATGCAAAAGAGATTGCTTTTGATGGAATGCTTGAAAAAGACCTTCCAAAATCGGTACAAAAAGAGCTTCATCAAGAAGCCTATAAACTTGTAAAGCGGTATGAACAAGAAGTACGAGAACTTCTTACACAACAAAAAGTGCTTCTTGAAAAAATAGCACAAGAACTAGAGACACACACAAATCTTCGTGCTTCAGAGTTGCAAGCACTTGTTCAAGAATACCGTAAGTGATCTAGAAGTATACAGGGGCTTCAAGCTCCTGTATACTAAAATACAGTAGAAAAACCGATTGATTGACGAAAGGTCGAGGTATGATACCCTTACAATCTTCCAAAAAGTTTGCACTTACTCTCTTGTTAAGCACTGCAGGATTCTCTTCCTTGCTAGCAACGGATCATCAAGAATCATTTGATGAACTTACTGAAAATTTTCAAGATAACAGAGAGCTTCTTACAAAGACACGCCAACAATTATTAGAACTCGATTTTGCACTTGAAGAATTAGGACAAGTGGTTTATTCAGGAGCTGCAAAAGTTACTGATAAGAAAGCAGCACGAGAACAAATTCTTTATTTACGTGAGCTTATAGAAAGAAGCCTCGACCATAAAACGAAATCAATTGGCCAAACACCAGTAAATGTACGCTCTCTTGTAGAGCTTGATAAAGCACTTATTGCTCGAACAAATGAGCTTGTTCTGAAAGAATTTAAGGAAACGAGCGAATTTAATGAACTAGATGCAGTACGCCATGTGCGCAGCTCTTTGCCTGTTAACGGTGAAATTCTTCAAGCAGAGCTTGATAGCTGCCAAGTACAACTTGATACCTTACACTCATATATAAAAGATATAGGAATAACATCTGTTAATCGAGTAGCAAAAGATATAGATACAGCAGGTACTCAATGGCATATGTTTGATGCTGCAAAACGAGCTTTACCTTATGCTGCTGTAGGCACGTATGCCCTCTATTTACTTCATGAAGATACCCTTAAAACACTCAAGATGCCATGGCTTGATAAGCTTAAAGCATTTATCGGTTCACGACCAAAGAAAAAACAAGATACCTCAGGTCATATTGCCTCAAACGAAGCTGCTAAAGATGCGATTAAAAAAGATAAAGCGCCAGATAAACCAAGCACAGCTCCTACAGAGTCAGCAAAAGAAACAGCAAAACCTGCAGAATCTGAACCAAAAGTAACTATTCCAGCAGCTACCAAAGAAACAGCAAAACCCGCAGAATCAGTACCTGCTCAAGAAGTACCAAAAGCAGAGCCTAAACAACCAGAGGCAGCAGCTCCTAAAGCTGAGCCAACCGTTAAAGATCTCAATGATAAATTTGAGACGCTCAGCAAAAAAATGGATAATATGGCAGCTTCATTTAAATCATCAACAGCAGATGCCTATGAAAATAAGGGCGGTATTATAGGTTCTATAGCATTCCATTTAGGGAACCTTATTAAATTTGAAACCGAAACACCACTTCTGACTTTAAGCATCGCAAGTCTCTTTTGGCCACGAGTGAAAGAAGACCTTGTGAATCTTGGAGGATGGGGTTCAAAGCAAACACGTAGAACGTTTGCCTATCTTAAAGGCGAATCCTTTGATGATGGTTCTCCTGCAAAAGAAGCAAAAGTTATCTTTCCTATTACCGGTAATGAAGATGCTAAAAAACACCTTTCAAAAATAGCTACCTACTTTAAAGAAAAAGAGATGATTGACCGATCAGGTACTCTTCTTGGACGTGGCTATGTGATAGTAGGGCCTCTTGATACTGCACGCGATTTAGTTCACGCAGTAGCAAAAGACGTTTCCGATACCTTTAAAGCACAGAATAAACGAACAGTTTGTAAAGTGTATGATGTAGCAGCTGCAGATCTTCTTACAAAAGACCTTAAAGACATACTCAAGGACGCAGAAAAAGTAGCACCATGCGTTGTATTAGTGCATGAACTTGATTGGCTTTGCAAACAAGATGGTGTTGATGCCACAGTGTGGAACAAAATAAAGAATGCTTTTAGTGGTCTTGCAAAAAGCAAAAAAGATGTGTTTGTAGTGGCAACAGCCCAGGAAAGACGTAGTATCGACAGAGTACTAGAAAGCGCAGATCGCCTTGGCTCCGTTATTGTATGCGAGAAGCCAACACTCGAAGATCGTGAGCTCTTTATAGATAAAGAACTTCATGAGCGGTGCATTAAGCGCTCTCAATTTAACACTGCTAGTATCGCTCAAGAGACAGAGGGATGCACCTATACACAGTTGCGGTCTCTTATCAATAGAGCGTTAAATACTGCCCATACCAACCGCGAAGTAGTAAAGCCGGTTCACATTGAGCAAAGTATTAACGAACTCATACATCGTATTCGTACTCAAGAACAGATACAAAATGTTACAGAAAAACATATATTAGCTGCTCATTATGCAGGTAAAGCACTTGCACATTTGTTACTTGCACCACAAACAAAGCTCTTAAAAGCAACTATCTTACCAGTAGATAGAAAAAAAGGAACTTTCCAAGGTGCTCTTATTAGTTATGAAGATCCTTCATTTGCAACGTATGCAACAGAAAAAGATATAGAAAAATTGTGTATCATCGAGCTTGCAGGAGCTCAAGCACAACGTATTCTGTTAAATTCTGTAGCGCCAGCTCTGAGCAGACCATCAAAACAGGTGGTCATTACAGAACTTAATAAAATAGCTTTTGAAGGCCTTACTGAGAAAGCATTTTCTAAAGAACTTCGTGAACGTAAAAAGATAACAATTGAACAACATGTTGAACAGCTTACAGAAAAAGCTGCTGCTCTTCTTGAAGAGCATAAAGATCAGCTTAAGCTTGTAGCACAACAGCTTGAAGATAAACTTGTTATCACCGCCTCAGAAATGCAAGAATTACTTGGATAAACTACTAGAAGAGGGAAGCAAAAGCTTCCCTCTTTTTTTATAGAGTGTTATCACAGTGATAAGCATGATTCTCTTTGTAAATCATCAAGTTGTGTAAGCCGTTCTTGATAATGACCACCTTTAAAGTCGCTTGAAAGCCATGCAAGTACTATAGCATATCCTTCTTCTAAAGAGATAAAATCTGCAGGTAGTACAAGAACATTAACATTATCATCTTGACGAGCTTGACGAGCAACCTCTTCATTCCATACAAGGCCTGCATAAATACCACGAAAGCGATTAGCTGCAATAGCCATACCAATACCACTACCACATGCCATAATGCCAAGATCTACCCACCCATCCTGTATAAGTTGCACTACTTTACGTGAAAAAAGAGGGTAATCTGTTCGTTCTTCAGTAAACGTTCCTACGTCATCCCAAGCAATAGAAAATGGACCTATCTTCTTTTGCAAGACAAGGTAACTTTTTAATAAAAATCCTCGGTGATCTGCTCCGATAGCTATACGTATATCCATACCGTCCTTTTTCTCATCTGTTTTTTATAGTACACTGATTTAAAATCCTCTATTGCGTGAGAAAAAATATGCCTATTAGTTTACTTCTTGCTTGGCGCTTTTTAAAAAGCTCAAAAGATGAAAAAAGCATTTCTGTGATGATCAAAATCTGCTTTATAAGCATCCTTTTAAGCACTTTTGCGCTTACTCTTGTTGCTGCAATCATGAATGGTTATGAGCATGCCACTCATGAGAAACTAAAAGGTATTCATGCTGATGTTATAATAACTGCTCATGGAAAATCAATTGATTTTAAGAAACTCAAAGAAGTTATCGATACGGAATTTCAAGGTCCCGTAGCATGTATAAGCCCTATCGCTCTTTCCCAAGTAATTATTCAAGGAAACAAAGACAATAGCACTCTCTGTGTTCTTAAAGGCATAGATCCTGTATTAGAACCGCAGGTAAGTGCCCTTAAAAGCATGATAACAACCTCATCTTCAACATGGGATATACTTTTGCAAGACAGAGGTGTCTTTATAGGAGAAAAGCTTGCTCAGCAACTTGGCGTTACTGTAGGAGACTCTCTTACACTCTTATATGGTGACGACATACTTACTAATAAAATAACACTTCACAGTCAAGAAGCTCGTATTGCAGCTCTCTTTAAAACTGGTATTAATGAGTTTGATGAATATGTTATTTTAAGTTCACTCTCATTTTTTACAGAATTATTTTCCCAAGGAATTTCGCAAGTAAATGTGAAACTCTCTTCAAGCACAGATGAGAAAAAAGCACTTATGCTCCTTAGGCAGCGGTTTCCTCTTGAAGTTTCGTCATGGAAAGATCTTTATCCTGCCCTCGTATCTGCGCTTGCTCTTGAGAAATATGCCTTATTTATCATTCTTGCACTAGTAGTATTAGTAGCAAGCATGAACATTGTCTCTCTTCTTTTTATGTTTGTAACTCAAAAACAAGGAGATATTGCTCTTTTAAAAAGTATGGGCATTGCAGACAGAGCACTTATGAGCATATTCGTTATAGTTGGCCTTTGCATTACACTAACTGCATCTGCCTGTGGCATTTTGTTTGCTCTGGGTGCTAGTTGGTTTTTACGCAATTATCCACTTATTCAGCTGCCTGACATTTACTATGTACCACATTTACCTATCTATATAGATACTTCTATGATAGCTTTGGTGCTTGGTATAACAGTTATTCTGAGCTTTTTAGCAACGTTACTGCCTGCTTACAAAATTAAGCATATTACTATTGCTCATGTCCTTAAAAATGGGTTAGCTTAAGAAAAATTAGTTCTTGAGGTACCCTATGCACTCTCAACTTCCATTGCTGTTTGTTCAGAACGAGCGCGTGTTTGTACGAGCAGATTTAAATGTTCCTGTAGAAAATGGCAGAATAGAAGATGACTTTCGTCTTAAAGCAGTACAACCGACGCTTGATCTTTTAATTGCCGAAGGTGCTCGTATTATTATTGGCACTCATATAGATCGTCCGACTGGCTATGATGAGCGATTTTCTACTGCACATCTTATACCATGGTTTAAAGATCATGCTTATACAGTTTTTTTTGCTGCAACATTAGAAGAAGCAGCGCGCTACGCACAAAAGCTCAAACCTGGAGAACTTCTTATGCTCGAGAATTTACGCTTTTCGCCGCATGAAAAACAACCAACAAATGCATTTGCACAGGACCTTGCTAGCTTAGCAGACTATTATATAAATGATGCCTTTGGATTATTACACAGAAATGATACCTCTATTACAGTATTACCACAACTTTATCCAAGCACGAGAAAAACTATTGGTCTTTTAGTAGAAAAAGAGCTTTCTGTCCTTGAGCATTTGCGTACACATCGACACAAGCCCTTTCTTGTATTTTTAGCAGGAGGCAAAGTTAAAGATAAACTTCCTCTTATAGAAGAACTACTTTCTTTTGTTGACACACTAGCAGTAGGACCCGCTCTGTCATTTACCTTTTTAAAAGCACAAGGCTATCCTGTAGGACAATCTCTTGTTGAAGATTCTCTTATCACACAAGCAGATACTATTATGAAAGAAGCAGAAAGACTGCATGTGAAACTATTGTTTCCTCTCGATTATCTTATAGCGCATAATACTCTTGGAGGATCAACAGAAATTGTCGCTGCAGATGCTATTCCAGAAAATGGTATTGGACTCAGTGTAGGGCCAAAAACGCTAGAACTTTACGCGCAAGAGATATCTCATGCAAGAACCATTGTTCTTAATGGGAGTATGGGAATTGAAGAGCAACCAGTAAGTCTTGAGAGTATGCATATACTGCTGCGAACCATCGCACAATCTACTGCATATAGTATGATTGGCGGGGGGGAGTCGGTTGCAGCAGTATATCATTATGGCCTTGAACAGGACATAAGTTTTTGCTCCAGTGGAGGAGGTTCTTTACTTGCATATTTAAGCCATAAAGAATTGCCAGGGCTTCTTGCTCTCCAATCTTAGTACGGTAACCAACGCTTGCCAAATCTTTCTCCCCGAGGAATCGTTGGCTCTTGTGCTTTATTTACCTTTACTATTTTTACCTTTTTAGGCTTAAAATTTGACTTCTTCTTCTGCTTCATTACACTCTCCTTCTCTTCATTTTTGAGCATACCAAATTTTTATTTCTAATTGCAATAAAATTAATGGTCTGTTACCTATGTTCTGAAAAGAACTTTGATAGACAGAACAAAAGTCTCGATACATGATAGAAAACAGTTTGAAACTCGGAGTGTAATGAAGCTCATTGTCTTACCTTATAAAATGGCTTGAGCAATGAGCTTTTACGTGTATAGAATTATATTTAAAAGAGCCCTTGCCTTAACTTTTAGCATACAGGGCAAAAGCCAAGAAGTGATAGTCCATTAAGAAATTCTTCATGAGATTCTTCTTCAAAAGTACGTTCAAAAAGAAGCAACCCATAATTATCATGTTTTATTGTCCATGAGTAAGAGAGAGGATTACGCATACCTAATTCAGTAGCAAGTCTTTTTACTACTTCTTCTTGTGAATGTTCTTGTCGTTTAAAACTTGGTTTATTAATGGTTCGCACTTGTTGATTAAAGGCACAACTTGAAAGATGGCTTTTAAAAGATGTGTGATCCGATAGGTTATTTTTTGTATGATACTCTTCTGATTTATCAAATCCAGCAACCCCTTTTAAGCAATTAAAATCGGGGTTATCAATAAAGTAAGCTGCTTTTACCAAATTAAGACATCCTTCATCACACAGCGTATGAAGAACAAATTCTGTCATGTTATCAATACCCTGCAAAGATAAAATCTTTTGTGGTAAATGAGTAAAGCATTTAAGCATTTCTTGATAACGTGGGGACACATCTTTTCGCTCCATAACTAGCACCCTATCCTTTAAAACTGTTATACCTTCAACTTCATGCACAATAACCGCATGTCCTTTTTCAGCTCTCATATTAACAGACAAATAAAAAAAAAATCAACCCCATTTCACTCTTGCTCTCTTAAGGCAACCCATGATACTCTAGCAAAAAAGGAGCACTATGAAGTATTTACCCTTACTTTTTTTTCTTATAATAGGGAGCGTTTTACAAGCACAAAGAAGTGTTTTACGCCCACAAGATCCTCTTATACCCGAAATTATAACACGCTGGACAGATGAAACAAAAACATATCATTTACGTGATTACCATCTTGAAGAACAAGCACTATTTACGAAATTTAATAAAGATTACTTTTTTAAACATCTCTTACCAAAAGGGCCCATTTATTACAGATACGACAAAAACAAAAAAGTATCCGGCAAACGATTGCATATGCTTGCAGAGCATCTGGTAAAAGAGATTACCGATAAAAAAACAACATTTACGCATTTTAAGGTACTAAAAAATGAGGACTTTAATGGGCGTACCGTCTCAGGTACTGCTATCTTTAAATATAAAAAATATCCTTTTGTTCTTAAACTTTTTATCAAAACTCCCGAAACCTTCGTAAAACCCTTTTCTGAAGGATGGGTTCCTTCATGCTTCTTCATTATGGGAGGAGGTATTAATCGGTATCTATCGGGATTTACTCGTATTAGAAACCTTGAGCTTATTAAGCAAAAGATTGATCGAAGTCCTTATTGGTCTACCAGAGTTGATACACCTCGTAAATGGTTTTGGACTCCAACAGATGGTCGCTGGTTTGAGCTTACTGGCAAAAATATTGGCACAAAACCACTGCAAACAGTGATTCTACCATCAGTTTATGGCATTATTGCAGATGCTATTGAAAGTGAAAAAACGCTCAGCATCTTTAACAAACAGGAGCGCGAGCTTGCACTACAACTTGCTCATTATTTAGATAATAGTATAGATGCACATGCAGACAATTTTATGGTTGAGAAAAAAACGCTTATGGTAGTGCTTATCGATACAGAACACTTTCCTACTATGGTAGGTCTCAAAAAGCCTCTTATATACGACAGTTATTCTTCATGGTACTGTCAACTTGCATGGAAATGTCTTACTGACAAACTTACCCATCATAGAAAGTATCGTCGCGAGCTGCAAGTCAATCCAGCTCCTGCTTTACTTTCTTATGATAACACCACATGTAATTCTCAAAAAAACGTTATTTAAAGAGTCCAGGAAACATGCTAAAGGGAGTTGCATTTCGCGCAAAACCACTCATACGTGCAAGAAGCTCTATAGTCAAGTGTACGTCACCCAGATTTGCCGCTAACTTTACTGCGCGTACTGTAGGGCGTGCTCCAGCAGCAAGCAGATCTCGTATTATAGTACGATTTCCCTTTTTTACAGCATAACAGAGAGCAGTATCGTCATTTCTATCAGCTAAATTTATACCTAAACAAGCAAGAGCTTTTTGTTCTGCTTCTGGATCATCTTTGTACTGTATTTGTATACGGTTTACCTCTTGTATATGCCATGCAAGAAGCTTTTTTATACAATCAGTATGATTACACAGAAGAGCATACATCAATGCTGTTCTGCCAGATTTGTCCTGTGCATTACAATAATATGACGGCAATTTTAATGATAAAAGATTTTCAATCACTTCAGCATGACCAGCTAAAGCTGCAAACATAAGCATTGTCTGGTGAAGATCGCTTCTTTTAAGCTTTGTAAGTAATGAAAACCCCTGTGCAGATTCCTTAAATGTTTGCACATCTTTAAGGTAATCTTGAAGATCTGCTCGTTCAAAAAGCTTTAAAAGTATCAGTACATCTTTATAGTTCTTTTTTACTTCTTCACTTACTTTTTCTTCTGTATCAAAAGCATCTGCAAAGAGAGCGTGCCCAATACATTCTTGTATAACACTTCTATAGGGATACATAACTTCAGTATCATTAACCCGCGTACTATAAGGTACTCCATATGCAATAAGCTGTGCTATAACATCTATATGACCACCTGCTATTGCATGTTTAAATGCAGTTTCCAGTGCTTCTTTTTGAGAAAGATCACATGCACCTTTTGCAAGAAGAGCTTTTACTATTTCACCTCTGCCTAAAGAAACAGCTAAAATAAAAGCGGTTATTCCACTACTATTTGCAAGAGAAAGATCTATAGCAGGAGCTGCTATAAGAAGTAAAGCAATAGCTGTAGAGCTAGACTTTACTACATATAATAATGCTGTATTACCCTGCTCATCGCGCACATTAACGTCAGCACCTGCATTTAAAAGACATTGTACTATTGTTTTATTTCCTCGCGCTACTGCAGCAAGCAGAGGGTTGCATACCAGACTTTCAGTATTTACTTGTGCTCCATGAGCAATAAGCAGTTCAATCAATGGTACATAGTCTTGATCTACTGCTATATAAAGAGCAGTTTCTCCTGACAAAGATGCTTTATTAACATGTGCCTTATGAGCAAGCAACAATCGTACAATGTCTTCTCGTTCATTTGTAACAGCTATCATGAGTGCAGTATACCCTCCATTATCAGATATCTCACTATCAGCTCCTAGGCTTATAAGCAACTCAACTATATTCTTATGTCCTTCTTGCGCAGCAATCATCAGTGAACTCATTCCCTTATTATTACACATATTAATTGAAGCACCAGCTGCAATAAAAAGTTTTACACAAGCATAAGAACCACATTTAGCTGCTACCATAAGCGCAGTATCTCCTTCATTCGTTTGAGCATCAACATAGGTATTATGCTTTAAAAGAAGAGAGACTGTCTCTTCATCTCCTTTCATAAGAGCATACGTTAAAGCAGTATTACCATTCTTATCTTTTGCGTCAACATCTGCACCAGCACGCAAAAGTAGTGGTATACTTTCATCACAATCAAATTCGATAGCTATCATAAGCGGAGTTTCTTTTCGCTTTTTACGCTGTGTATTACAACAAGCTCCTTTATCAAGCAAATAGTGTATTATGTCTATCTCTCCTCTCATAAGGGCATTGATTAACGGGGTAAATCCCTTTTGATTTTGCACGTTAACATCAGCTCCATGCTCACACAAAAACTGAATTGCCATCAAACGACCAGTATCTACGGCTCTCATAAGCGCAGTAGTACCATCAGAGTCACAACTATTGACAGACACTCCTTGCTCTAAGCACTTTTGTATTTTCTCTCTATCCCCTATTTCAGCAGCAGCTATTAATCGGTTAGTTAACTGAGTTCTATTATCATCAGCAATCTTTGCTTCTTTTTTCTGCGGCCCTTTATCTTTCTCTGGTGCTTCTCGTTTCATACTAAACGAATAAGAAGCGGAAAAAATAATGGCACAAAATAAAATACGTAATAACATTGCATTACCCTTATTATCACAAATACAAATGCAAACATAAAATATAACTATATACTTTGTTCAGTATAAAGAAACAAAAACAAAAGTAAATACTAGAGAGGTCTTGAAGAAGTATTTTTACGCCTTGGCGATCTTTTATGGAGTACCTGTATGCTCTATACGAGCATTTTGCATAATAAGCGTTTCTAACTTTTGCAGTTCTTGATCAAACTGCTTATCTACAGCTCTTTGTTGTTCTATTTTCTCCAAGGCATGAATAACAGTAGAATGGTCTTTGCGACACCAGAATGTACCAATTTCACCAAGCGTGTGTGTCGTAAGCCGCTTCATAAAATACATTGCTATATGACGTGTAGATACGAGTCCTTTATGCCGTTTACTCGATTTGAGCTCTGCAAGAGAATAGCTATAATATTTAGCAACATATGTGGCTATTTGCGAGAGATCAAATGCAACATGTTTTACTTCACTTTGTGAGCGATTTAATACTTTATGAGCAAGGTCTAAAGAGATTGTTTGATGAGTTAACGTCGCAAATGCAAGAACACGGATAAGAAGCCCTTCGAGCTCTCTAATATTTGAAGAGACGCGAGAAGCAATAAAATAAGCAACATCATCAGTAAGCTTTTCTTTATGAACTTCTGCCTTTTTTTGTAAAATTGCAATCTTTGTCTCTATTGTAGGCGGCTGAATATCTGCAATCATACCACCATCAAGACGGGACCTCAGCCGTTCTGCAAGCCCTTTAATATCACCAGGTAATGAGTCACTTGAAAATACTATTTGCTTACGCGCTTCATAGAGGGTATTAAAAATATGAAAGAATGCCTCTTGTGTTTGCTCTTTATGAGAAATAAATTGTATATCATCTATAAGCAGTACATCAAGTTCTCGATATTTCTGTTGAAAAACAGCTACTTTATCAAATCGAATTGCATGAATAAACTCATTTACAAATCGATCTGCTGATTGGTATACAATACGTAACTTAGTATTACGTACTTTAAGGTGATTTCCAACTGCATGCAATAAGTGAGTTTTACCCAGTCCAGAAGAACCATACAAAAAGAGCGGATTATACAGTACTCCTGGCTTTTCTGCAACCGCTTGTGCTGCAGCGTAGGCAAGAGAATTATTAGGGCCAACAACAAACGTCTCAAACTGATAATTATGATTAACGCTCTGTTTTATTGGCAGTGACGATTTAGCTATAAGCGTTTTTTTAGAAAGGTCTTCGCCAGATATACGAGCTGGTTGAAATGTCTCTGATTTTGAGGGGGCTACAGGATGCACTTGGCTTTCATCAAGTAAAATAATCGTAATATGTGGCTCATTGAGTAAGCGGCAGAGGTGTATTCGCAAAAGCTCTTGGTAATTAGCTTGAATCCAATCTTTAACAAATGCATTAGGAGCCTTAAGATAGACAACTTTGCCATAGGCATCCCATTGAAATAAAGAAACAGCTTTAAACCATGTTTCAACAACACGGCTTCCTACTTCTTCATTTACAATTTTTAAGAATTCTTGCCAAATGGTAGCTACACTCAAGGTCGTATAAGGTTAAAAGTTTTAAGTCTGGTTCATGGTAACTTTTAATTTACCACATCTTTTGTCTTTATAAAGTGTTTTTAAAAACTTTTTTTCAGAAATATACAGAAGTATTCCGGAACCGATTGCTTGAGCAAGTGAAGTATAATCGTACTCACTTTTAGGGCTCTCTCCTGTGCCTAACTCAATACAAAGCGCAGGCATTTCTGCTCCTAAAAGTACTTCACTATAACGATTGTAAGTTCCTCCTTTTGCTAAAGGGATCTCCTGCTTTTTTGTAAAGGGTTGCAATTTTTCATCAAGAGCAGTTTCAAGCAATGCACTATGCACATGAACCCACTTTGTGATATCACCAATACGAGCTTTTTCTTCATCAGTAAGTGTACTTTGCCGTACTTTTAATAAAGCAGGAGAAAGCGTAAATACTTCCATATGGTTGTATGCACTTGTTGATAAAGAAAGCAAAAGATCGGCACGAGCAGAGAGATTAGCATAACTTGCTCGTATGCTCGCAGATACGTTCCTGTCTGTATGACTGCTCAGCAGTACTTCACAGCCATGAGAACGTAAAAAAGAAGCTATATGTGCAGCCATAGAGGCTGCACTATCCTTGTGCCCCGTATTTTGTCTTATGGAGGCTGCGTCAACAACAATACGGGGCTGATGCTTTGCTTGTGCATACCATCTTAGTGGACTTGTTTTTTCTCCAATAGTGCGTAACAGATCTTTGTTATAAATTTTAAAAATGAGCCCTCTATGCTTATCTACATCTAAAGGCCCATATTCCCAACCTATTTTTCCTGGATTATAGACAATACGTAAGCGTAATCCGCGTATTGGCTTTGTTACCGGTTCAAGTATAATGGTGTAGTCCTCTTTACCTGCGGCATTAATCTGATTAATAACTCGCTGTGGTGTAGTATTTAAATAAGCAAACGGCAAAAAAAATGTTGCCTGACTTTTTCCTTCCTGCTTTTTATAGGTAGGAGTTGGTTCATAAATACAGGCAGGATTATCTTCAAAATGGCAGACAATTGTATCTACAAGCTCACCTTGATGGTATGATAATTCCTTTAATTCATTCCGCTCTCCTGGCACTTTTGCATATACTGCATCGTATCCACACAGCAGTATTCCTAGAATAAGATAGCTCGTTCTCATAAAGTTCCCCCTTCAAGCATAATCTGTCTCTTCTTTTAGCGTAGACCTTTTAATTTATATCTGTCAATAATTTTATATCTTCTGACAAAAGAACATCTCACCAAGATAGCATAGTAACTGTTCTGCTTATTGCTTGCAGAGCTTGTAAAGAGAAATATTTTTATGAAGTTTCCACAAATTACTCTCTCACCCTTGAAAAATAAATACAAATTGATATATATTATTAAGCAAAGGGGGGATTTCTATGAAAAGGATTTGTAGTATACTCATTGGTACAGTAAGCGTTCAGCTTTATGCATTAAGTCCCTGGCGCTTACCTGATCCACAGCTTAAATATAATCAAGTAACGTTTTTAACAACGCATAACTCGTATGCAGCAAAAAAGCACGGATTTTTTTACGCGCAACAGTACTGGACTATGCAAGAGCAATTAGAAAACGGTGTCCGTGGTCTTATGCTTGATACTTATTATAATAAAACAAAAACAGATATCGTATTATGTCACGGCGGGTTGGGATGGAACGCTTTCTTACGTGGTGGTAAAACTCCTATGAGCCTACAAGAATCGCTTGCTACTATTAAAGAATTTCTTGAACAGAATAAACAGGAAATTATCACTATCTTCTTAGAAAACTACGTAGATAATAAAGCTTTGCTGGACAACGCCTTTAAAGCATCAGGTATTGAGCCATTTATACTTTCGCCTGCTCATTGGGATCCGCGGCAAAAACGTGGGTGGCCAACAATTGCATGGATGCAACAGACAAATAAACGCGTAGTAATCTTTAACTCTCTTGATAAAACAGATCTGACTTTTAATGAATGGGAACATGTTGTTGAAAATCAGTTTGGAATACTCTCTTACAAAACATGCTTGTAAAGAAAGAAAAGAGTCACAACAATGGAGAGACAATAAAAGATATGTTTATCTTATTAATTACTTTTCTACGTTCAAGCTCAATCTTGGTGGAGCTTATCGCACTATCAACGGAGTTAATTTAGACCGATTGATGCACGAAATTTCTCAAGGGCTCGATCATACTGGACTCTATGAAAAAAGGTCACCCAATTTTATAGCAGTTGATTATGTTAATGAAGGTGACGCTATGAAGCATGTTAATACTATTAATGAACAAGCAAAAAACGTGCATGTGCGAAAAACGATGTTTGCTTGTTTACATCTTAAAAAGCGTAGGACCAAGAAGTACGAAACTCTATACTCTTAACGACCTTTTCATAACATTTAACACAGCTCGTTTTCAGATATATGGAGTATTGGTTACTATAAGTATCCTTACATACCTTCTTTTACGAGCAACTACATCATTTGTATCTACAGATCCTAAACCTGCACTTATACCCTACTTACTTGAACAGCAAACTCATACATCATCTGCCGTAGAAGCCGAAGTAGGTTTGTACATTTTAGATTTTGCTCTTCTTGATGTTACACAGAAATAACTTTACCATAGATGCTATCGTCTGGTTTAAATTCGATCCTAGTCTTATTTCTTTAGTCGACTCTGAAGGATTTAGCAGTGATATCAGCAATTTCATCTTGAAATAGGCGCGGAATATCCGGTAAGCTCAATGAACCCGATAGTGGCACGTGCAGATTACCTGTATCAACCATTTCTGAAGAGTTTAGAGACATAGGTATCTTATCTCTATGATGCTTATAATAGCGAACTGCAAGACTATCTTCACTTTGAGGGCATAAAGGAACCTTTGGAGATTTTTTTATTGCTGAAAGAATAGCAAGAGGGATCTTAACTGGCATCTCTAAAAAAGGTTTTTGTGACGGATGTACCTGACGATTGCCAAAAGGTACCTGCATACAGTTAAAAACAGCTACTGTATTGAAAAGTCCTTCTTTAGTGAGGTTACCGAGCTTTACCGTACCATCTATACACCCAATAAGAATAGTATCATTATAAACATCAAGATAGCTTATAGGACAAGTATGTACATGAATTTTATGAAAGAGAGCAGTACGATTGTTCCATATGCCTATTGTTCCATCAAAGTATCCGCCTACAAATTCATAACCATTGCGGTTAGTAACTACAGTCAATGGGTTTCCACTTTCTTTGCAGAGTGCCCTCTGCTTACCTGATTTCTTTTTGCACATGCTAATGGAAGAGTCTAACCATAGTATAACTTGCTTATTGTTTTCTGGATGCGTAGTAACAGCATAAAGTGGTTTTTGAAGCTCAAGCGTATAAATACATCCTTGAGATTTACTATTCCACATTTTACATGAACCGTCTAAAGAAGTAGTCAAAAGAAGATGGGGCGATACAGCTATAATCGATGTAACTGCTCTTTGATGTCCAGCACAATGAGCAATAAGTTCTCGTCGTTTTATGTGGTAAAATGATATACTTCCATCATTATTGCCAATAACAAGCACATCTGTATTAAAAGCATGAACATAGAGTTTTGTTGGATAGGTTCCTTCTTGCTTAAACGTAGCAACACAACACTGCGTAAAAAGATCCCACAGCTTTACTTCGCCATCTTGTGCAGCAGAAATCAGAAGATCTTTGCTACAATACAAGGCTTTTAAAGGAGCATTGTGCCCCAAAAATAGCTTAGTTGTTTGATGTTCTGTCTGATAAATACCTATTACCCCATTCTGATAACCAACTACTATCTGATCATTCTCATTATGATAAAAAAGAGCACTTGGCCTACAGGGTGCAGGAGAACATATATCAGAAAGTCTACATGTTTTAACAGGAACTTTTTCGTATAATGCTAATGTAGCACCAGACATCTGCACAGGCAAAGATCCTAAGTCAGAAACACCATTGTATAATTCATGTGTACTATTGCTTTTTTGTACACTATCTACTGCACGACACTGGGCTAGCAGATCATCAACTTTCATGCTTTTTAAAGCTCGTTTATTCATGTCCTGCTCATTATACCGTTTTTCACCTGAGCACATAAGCTCAATTCCTGTGCTTACACACATGCTTAAAAAAATAAAAATACAAAGTTGTTTAATTGTACGTACCATATAAAGCATCCTACTAATTTTGTTTTCAAATATAATTATACATTATAACAATATACTATAAATAAAACAAATGAGTATAGTCACTGTTTACCGGTAAAATCATTTGCTTATCTTACATAAAGCATCATTATAGCATAATTTACGAGAAGCTTTGACAAATAAATTTCTGTTGGTAAACTAGATTATACTAATTACAAAAATAATGTCCTTTAATCACTTAATAGGAGATTGCTTTATGAACAAAGTATGTCTAACAATAGCAGCATTAGCACTGCTTTTAGTAACAGACTCTGCATCTGCAAAGCGCAGAAAAAGGCACAGAACAAGACGAAGCTATGATATTTGTAGATCGGTATATTATACACCATCTGTGTATCCTGTAGCTTCATGGCCAATGATGCCAGTGTCATATCCTGTAGTATATCCAGGTTATGTAGCTCCAGTATATAATGTATATCCTGTTACCGCACCGGTAGCGCCATTTAATCCAATGGTAAGTCCGTATACAAGTGTTAACTTTCATTTTGGTTTCTAAAAACAAAAACTCTAGAATACTTAGATTTTATTAACGAAGGAATTTACTTATGAAAAAACTATTATTAGGTATGTTTGCCTATACGCTCCTTGCTACAGCAGTTCCTGCAGTTGCAATGCAACCAGTACGTGGAGAACAATGTGTTCAATGCCATACAAGAAGAGCTGTTCCTTGTCAAAGAGCTGCATATTATGCACAACCTGCATACGTTATGCCAGTAGCAGCGCCTGTAATGGCAATACCACAAGCGGTATGTGGTTGTATCCAACCAATGTGTAGACCACTCTTTGGATTTGGTGCATCACTTAACCTTCCATTCATTGGTTTTGGATTCCGCTTAGGACTCTAAAGAGATCTCAACAAAAAAGCTCAGGGTTATTCCTGAGCTTTTTTTATTTGTATCTGCCTTCACTCTTCATAACAAACATATTTAGTCTTAGCACTTTATTGGCTGGCTAAGATCAAATTCTTCTATGAGCACTCTCAACCTAATTTTCTGCTTACTCCAATAAAGAACAAACATATTTGTTGCTACCAAGAAACAAATAGCCGTGCTATAGTGGAGAGAGTTCATTCATAATGGAGATACCTATGACAGATACTACAACCACACTTACAGTCATAAAAGAAAAAATTAAACAGTTTGTAGAAGAGCGAGATTGGCAACAGTACCATACACCAAAAAACTTAAGTATGTCACTTGCAGTTGAAGCCAGTGAGCTTATGGAGCTTTTTCTGTGGGTAGAAGGTGAAGCGTCAAAAGAAGTTATACAAACAAAAAGAGATGCAGTAGAACAAGAGCTCGCAGATGTTGGCATTTTGTTACTTAACTTCTGTATGCGTTATAACATAGATCTTGCTCAAGCAATAGAAAATAAGCTTATGCTTAATGCTCAAAAGTATCCTATAGAAAAAAGCAAGGGAAGAGCCACTAAATACACAGAGCTCTAGAATGAATATACTTACAGCTCCTTGTATTTTTTTACTACTTTCTAACACTACCATTGTTGCAATGGAAAAAGCGTCTGATTCAGAACTGTACTTTCCACAATTAAATTATAATATAACACATCCATCACTTATTGAAGTAAACGGTCATCTACAAGAAAGAACTATACATAGCCTTAAGAGAACAATCTCTCGTATTTGGAAAACTATTGTCAAACGAGTTGAATATATAAGTAATCTTACACTTGATGAAAAAAAGCAAGATACCTTTACAAGAAAAAAGAATGCTTACTTACAAGAGTTACGCAATATCGTACTATGGATAGAAGGAGTAGTAGTACAGAAAGATATTGAGAAACCGTTTCTACTAGAATGTCTTAAAAAAGCATTACAGCTTTATGAAATTATTCATATAAGATGTATCCAAGTAAGATATTATGAAAGACACTATTTTGACTACTTACCAGAAGAACATTATACATTAGCAAATCATACTACAGCACACCAACTACAACGGCTTATCACTGTACATCTTGGTACACGTCCTATGAATAATGAAGAATATTTTAACTATCTTTGCCAAATCTCAGCATATGCAGAAGTGCCACCGCAGATCCTCAACGGTGCAATTAAAAATAACGCTTCAAAAGTGTTTTATAACAAAGGAATCTCAACTATAACGTTATTTCTCTTTTCTCAACGACCGACTACTCCTTACTTTAACGTCATTCCTTATTTTGATCGTATGAGAACATTTGAAAAAAGCAGTAAATTTTTTAACTTCCTTAGGATAAAAACAGCAAAGCTTATTAAGAATTAGCTATACTCCTTAACTACGAATTTTACCGATTGTTTCCTGATAAACATAGAGAGCTATATTTACAAAGATATAGCCGGTTATAATACATAAAAATACAGGATATCGACGTGCTATAAGCCATAAGACTACAAAAGCAAGAAAAACCAGCGTATAATAGTCACGAGGTTCTTGTATCTTTACATACTTAAATGAGGTAAAGCGAATAGGAGAGATCATTAACAATGAGAGAGCAGTTACAATGACAAGTAAAAGCGAAGTATGTACCATCAAATTAATCCCATGATTTTCTAGCCATGCATGATGAAAAACCAGAAGAGCAATAAACGATGCTGCAAGAGTTGTAGGAAGGCCAGTAAAATACTCTGTTGGTACACTAGCATAGGTATTAAACCGTGCCAACCGAGCAAGTCCTGCACACACATAAAAAGCAAGTACAACCTTTGCAAGAGCAATAGGAACCCAACAGTAGATAAGAATAGCGGGAGCTAAGCAGAATGAAATAGCATCACACAATGAATCAAGCTCCATACCGAAATAACTTGAAGAACCAAATGCTCGTGCTAATCTTCCATCAAAACCATCTAAGATTGCCGCTATAACAATATAGGTGGCAGCAATTTTATAATTACCCTCAAAAGAGCGAATAATTGATAAAAAGCCAAAAATAGCGTTTAAGAATGTAAAGATGTAGGGAACAATACGAAGAGAGTGTTCGTATTTTTTCCCTTTTTTCTTAAATTTTTTTAATCGTATTAACATAGAGACCTCCT
The DNA here is from genome assembly GCA_963848965.1 of uncultured bacterium. Taxonomy (GTDB): domain Bacteria; phylum Babelota; class Babeliae; order Babelales; family Babelaceae; genus CAWKFG01. The sequence continues at coordinate 465,739 of CAWKFG010000001.1, read as the reverse complement.
TATGCCTGTCTCTTGTATTCTAGTAGTAGAATACCATACTTTTTTCCCTTTTTCATACGCTTTCTTCGTGCCATCTTCCGAGCACCGTTTGTCCTCCATAGACATAGTCACCCTTTTTTACTGATACTGCTACTTCTTGAGGCATAAAAATATCAACACGAGAGCCAAATCTGATCATGCCATATTTATCTTTAGTTGCACTATAGTTTCCAGGATGCGCCCAACACACAATACGTCGAGCAACAGTGCCAGCAATCTGTCGTACAAGCACTTTCTTTTTTCCTGACGTTATAAGTACATCATTTCTTTCATTAAGCTCTGAGCTTTTGGGAGTAAACGCAAGCAAAAATTTTCCTGGCCTATAAGTAACCGCTTCAATCACGCCATCCATTGGTATCCAATTAACATGTACATCAAGCGGCGAAAGAAATATAGAAACTTTTTGAGCAAATCCTTCATACTCTCCTTTACTTACCTCAACTACTCTGCCATCTGCAGGGGACACAATAACTGAATCATCATCTTCTGCTTCTAAACAGTTTCTTACGGGATTACGGAAAAAATAGAGGCTAAATGCAATAAATACTAGACCAAAAAGCGTAATAAATGGATGAATAAAATACCCTAGTACAGTAGCGAGTAAACTTATGACAAGAATATACTTGCCTTCGGTAAAAAGAAGATTATTTTTTATCATACGAGTGTTTCCTTTATCGCACTCAAGGACATCCTTTCCTCAAGAGCTTTTTTTAAACAACCTGCAAGCGCTTTATCTCCTGCAAGCATAAAACCTACAAGCTTTTCTTGCCTATCCACAAACAGGACCTGACACTTATCTTTTTGTACTATCTCTTCACTATAAGGACTTGTAGCTCCGCATATAACGATTGGATACGCTCCTATGCATGACACATATGTTTTGAGCACACCTTCATAAGAAATATCCTTTCCTATCATAGCATGAGCAGCACTTATTCCTTGTCTTATCGCATCTGGCCACGTAGAGCTAAGTACATGCTGCTGTGTAATACGATCAACTACTAATGCACAATCGCCTGCAGCATATATATGTTCATCGCTTGTTCTTAAAGAAGTGTCTGTAACAATGCCCTCTTTAACAGCAATACCAGCATCAACCGCCAATGTAAGAGCAGGACGAGAGCCAAGAGCATACACTAGTAAAGAAGCAGTCAACATAGGTCCTGAAGAGAGTTTAACACCTATAATTTTTTTATTCTTATGCATAATCTCCTGTACAGTCTCTTGGGTATATATCTGCACCCCCTGCTTGGCAAGTATATCAGTAAGAAGTGCTGTACTCAAAGGGGCTAATAGTCCTGGCAGAATACTTTCACGCAGCTCCACTACTTTAACGTTTATTCCCTGTTGCGCTAATGCGTCTGCACATTCAAGACCAGTAAACCCTGCTCCTATAACAATAGCTTCGTGCACATTCTCTTGTACTACATAGTTTTTAACAGCACGAGCATCTTCAAGCGTATAAAACGAAAATAGTCCCTTCAATTGCTTCTGCCACTCTTTAAACATATCTGGTATATATGCAGCACTACCGGTCGCTATAAGCAGCTTATCATAAGCTATCTTTTGCCCTGATGCTAAACAAATGCGCTTTTCTTTCCTGTCTAATGCAGTAACCTGTGTATTATACAAAATATGTGTATTTTTGCTTTTATGAGCAACAAGTTGTATCTCTTGTTCCTGCTTATTTTCAGCAAGATATGAAGCAAGCAAGCATGTGTTATAAAGAGTATCTTCTTTTGTAAGAGCTATAACAGTACATGAAGGTTCAAGACGAGCTACAGTGTTAAATGCTGCTAGACCTGCTGCTGATGCACCAATAATAATGTAGGTAGTTTCCATAATAATCTGTGCTCAATCATACTGAGCTACAAGCGCATAGTGATAATGCAATTTTTTATAACAATCATAGGTAATACAAGTAAGCTATTATATTAGTAGTATAACATTATTTTCAATTTTTGCTATGCGGCTCAATAGATACTACTTTATCGCTAGAAGAGATCCGGGAGCTGTTCTATCAGGCCTTAATTGTTATACTAATAATGAGCACTATAAACAGCTCTGTATCTTTTGATGTATTGAAACAAACGCTTGGTTTGTACTGTGGTTCAAATAGTTAATGAGTGGTTCATGTGAATAGCCCTTTACATAGACCTTGAAAAAAGTAACTATCATAAACTTTATATCTGTAAGATTTCTCATCTCTTGTTCATGATTTTCGGCTAAATAGGTAACTAAGAAATAATCACTAAATGATATATGATGAGCCTTCCATTGCACTTCATATACATCTTTTAATGATAATGTACGTAATTGGCCAACTTTCTCTTTCATGCTACGCAAAATAGTTTCTAGATCATAGGCTGGCGCATACTTATCATCTTTAGAAAATGTTCCTTGTTCAACGTTATACATAATCATTAATGGTGTGTTATAAGATTCTAAAGAGGCATGAGGAGTGATAAATGTTGATTTTAGCATACCATCAAGAGCAATTACTGCCTTACAACGCTCAGATCTCTGGCAAAATTCAAGAGCAGCAGTTGCTCCCATTGAATGTCCCATTACTCCTATCTGCTGCATATTAAGCCGATGAGTTAAAATGCCCTGTATATCCTGCTTATTAATCTGTTCAATTTCATTGAGCACAAAGCACAAATCTTGATATCGGATCTCTGTTTCATCAAAAGAAAAAGCATTTGCTGCCAACTCGGTTATTCTGCCATCTGGAAACTCAACCGGATCAGAAGTATGTGTGTGATTAACACCGAAAACAACAAATCCATGACTTGCCAATTCTTCAAAAAAAGACGTATACGAATGGCAGGGTACCCCGTAACCAGGAGAAAAAATAATGACAGGGTATGAACTTTGCTCTGACGAAACAGCTGCATGAGCATATGAATGTGTAATCATCTGAGTTCCTATGTAACCAGAGCCAAAAAACCATCCTTTTTTCTCTTTGGCTTTTTTTTCAATAAAGTCTGCTAGACGCGCAGAAACATACGGCACACGCTTATCTTCTTTTGTGATCTCTGCAGGATACCACACCTGAACCATCAATTCTCTATGCATCTGGTCATGCACTCGTTGTTCTTTTCTTGCTTTATCGACCATATGGTACGACACTGTACCAACAGAATACATACCTGTTGGCTTTATATATTCACCATAACTCATACTAAAAAGTCCTATACTTGTGAAAAATCCTATTTTTATTATCGTACCGTTCCTCATCGCACTCCTTATCATAAGTACCATAGAGCACCTGCTTATAACCCTCGTTCAGCAAAAACTTTCATCGCATCAGCAAGAAACTGTGCTAACTCTGAATGATAAGCAGCATAGTATACTCTAAAATCTGGATGTTCAAGATACAGCTGCCCTAAGTCTCTATAGGTTTCTTGAGTTGGAGTCCAAAATAACTTAATAAGCTCAAAATGCTTACGTACTAACATTTGAACCTCCACACTGTCAGGCTTAAGCCCTTTTTCCAAAGCTTCAACAAATGCTTTATTAAGTTCTTCGCCAGTTGTTTGATGCTTGAGCCAATCCTCTTTTGTCCAATTTTTGACATTTCTTGCACATTCAGCAAATTCAGGTCTATTAGCCCCTAATCTTTGAACTAAATACTGTTCATATTCAGCTTGCTTTTCTTTAGAAAAGCCGTAAAATATCTCTTTTTCTGTCATTTTATAATTCCCTTGTAAATGGTTAATAGTCCTATCAATCGTACAGAGTAATTTCTTCATTTTTTGAATCTCATTGTGTAATACCTTTTTATGAGATCGCAAAACATGAATTCGATTAAAATCACTTTGCTCGAGAATATCTTGAATTTGCTTAAGCTCAAACCCTAATTCACGAAAAAAAAGAATCTGTTGTAATCTCAAAAGTTGTGCTTCTTGATAATAGCGGTATCTATTTTCCGCAACATAAGCAGGCTTAAGCAACCCAATTTCATCATAGAAACGTAAGGTTCTAACACTTACTCCTGATAACCTTGCCAATTTGTTTATTGTATAATTCATAGTTACCCCTATTAATAATTATCCTTAGGTAGTATAAAGTATGACGTTACGCGAGAGTCAAGGAGCATTCTAAAATTGCTTTGGTAAACAAAACCTCATAACATTCTCTTGATAGACAGTGTTCTAACTATAAGACTTGAGTATATATTCATGAGCATGCTCATCTATAATCTTAGTTTGTAGAGAAGTTTTTAGAAGAGGTAAAAGACGTAAGAGCTTGTAAAAACTAAGAAGAGAAAACGATTGAAAAAGAAAAGGCTAGTGAGCAAAAGCGCACTAGCCAAGGAATAAGCAGCCTGTGCTTATTAAACAAGCTTACTTTATCTTTACGTTAAAGTCCTTTACAAAGTTTCTTTGTATCGGCTTTTCTGGTGATGGTTTACGAGGTTTTTTTCTGTTATTACGCCCTTTAGCAATAAAATCAAAAGCTTGTTGCGTTGTAAGGCCCTTGCTCTTCAAGTAACAACCAACTGCTGTTCCTGTACGGCCTTTACCCGCTGCACAGTGAATATACACTTTATGTCCTTTAGCAAGCGCTCTATGAATCATTTGCACAATTTGTACCATATGAGCTTTAGTTGTCACTTTATGATCCTTAATAGGCATTCTTTTGTGACGGAACTTCATACCTCGCTTTTGAGCTGCCTTTTTAAGTTCTTCTGCATAAGAACCTCTTTTTTTTAACTCTCTTTTTTCAGTTAAATCAACAAAGTAGTTAATACCTGCGTCCATGAACTTACGGACCTGCTCACGTCTTTCCTTCTTTTTACCTACTAAAGGATACTTACCAGCAAGGAAACGTCCTTGCTCTACCCAATAGCAGTTACCATGAGGAAGATTATGCGTAGTCTGCTTTGCTATTACAGGAGACAGAACACCTGCGATTAAAAGAGCGCAAGAAAATGTTTTCATTTTGAAAAAATTCATAAATAATCACCTTTTGTTATGTATTTTAATAATGTTTAGTAAATTTATAATAGCAAATATTGAGCAAAAATCAAGAGTTTTTTAAATATTTTTCAATAGAAATACTCTGCCAATAAATATTATGCTTGTAGTACATGTTCAATAAGCCCATATAATACACTAATAACACCAATAATCTTTACTAAAATAGAGGGGGTGAGTTCCATCGAGAGAGGTTGAGAAGCTGATACAATGTTGGTTATAGTATTTTTTGCTTCATTAGTAATAAAGGCTAGTGAGCAAAGCGCACTAGCCTCAAAATAAGCAGCTTATACTTCGTAAAGAGCTTATTTTCTCTTTACGTTAAAGCTTTTTACGAAGTTTCTTTGTAATTTAGATCGTGGTGAATTTTTACGAGGTCTTTTTCTATTTTGACGTAACTTGTTAATGCGGTCCAAAGCTTGTTGCCCTGTAAGCCCCTTGCTCTTCAAATAACAGCCGACTGCCGTTCCTGTACGTCCAACACCTGCCGCACAGTGGATATACACCTTTTCTCCTCTAGCAAGAGCCCTGTGGATAGTCGCCACGATTTGTGCCATATGAGCCTTCGTTGTCACCTTGTGATCCTTAATAGGCATTCTTTTATGACGGAATTTCATACCACATTTTTGCGCTTCCTTCTTGATAAATTCTGCATAAGGATCTTTTTTACCACCTTTAGCCTTTAACTCTTTTCTTTCAGTTAAATCAATAAAGTAAGTAATCCCAGTATCCAAGAATTTACGTAGTTGCTCACGTTTTTCCTTCTCTTTACCAACCAAAGGATACTTCCCAGCAAGAAAACGTCCTTCCTCAACCCAATAACAGTTACCATGAGGAAGATTATGCGTAGTTTTCTTTGCAATTACAGGGGATAGAGTGCCCGAAATTATAAGTATACAGAGCAAATTCGTTATTTTGAGAAAATTCATAAACAATTACCTTCTATTATATATTTTAAAATCACTATAAACCTATACTAGCAAAAAGCTCGTAAAAATCAACTTTTTCAAACAATTTTAAACAAAAACCAGCTAATACTAAGCGTTATAACCATAGGCTATGTTTTATAGCTTTACATAAACAAGTAGTACCGCTACTAATCTTTACAAAAATTACAGAGATCACTATTACTACATCTTATTGAAGAATACCTCTCAAGCTAAGCCCTAACAGGGCTTAGCTTCTGCTTTAAACCCAAAGCCGTTCTACCTGAAAATAGTAGTAAAAGTAAAGGCTAGTGAACATAAGCGCACTAGCCTCAAAAGTTTAACGGTAGGTAAAAGAGCCTTATTATGCTTTAATAATAAAGTTTTTTACAAAATCTCTTTGAATGTCAGATCGAGGTGAATCACAAATAGGTTTTTTGCATTTTTTGCGTAATTCACTAATGAGCCCTAAAGCTTGTTCGCCTGTGAGCCCTTTGCTTCTTAAATAACAGCCAACGGCTGTACCTGTACGACCAATACCAGCTGCACAATGAATATAAACCTTATATCCTTTAGAGACAGCTCTATGAATCTTTGCCACTATTTCTGCCATATGTGCAGCGGTTGTTACCTTGTGATCCTTAATAGGCATTCTTTTATGGCGGAACTTCATGCCACGCTTTTGAGCTGCCTTTTTAAGCTCTTCTGCATAAGGATTCTGTTTACCACCATTAGTTTTTAACTCTTTTCTTTCAGTTAAATCAACAAAGTAGTTAATCCCTGCATCTAAAAACTTACGTATTTGTTCTTCTTGTTCCTCTTTTTTACCAATTAAAGGGTATTTACCAGCGAGAATCCGCCCTTCTTCTACCCAATAGCAATTACAATGAGGAAACTCATAAGCCATTTCCATCGCAACTACAGGAGATAGAGTACCTAAAATTAAAAAAGCGCAAGACAAACTTGCTATTTTAAATATATTCACAAATATCCACCTTATTATTATATGATTTAAACCTATCTGTAATTTATAATAACAAACAGAGATCAAAAATCAAGATCTTCAATTGCTTTTTTGCAAAAATACAGGCTGATAGCTCGAAGAGCGAAGACTGGTGCGCCCGACAGGATTTGAACCTGTGACCTACAGATTAGGAATCTGTCGCTCTATCCTACTGAGCTACGGGCGCTTGGATAGTAATTCTATTTACTACTACCACATGTTTACAATAGTTTTATACTATTATTATAGCAGTATTTCTAGTTTTTACTATGCAGATTGGCTGAGATTATTAACTATAAGACACTTTCATAGGCTTCTACTAAAGCCATACAGCATCAGTATGATAGTTATTTCCAGAAAGATAGAAGCGCTGCTGTTATGATAATGCCCAGAGCAGGGTAACCACTATCAATTAAAAAGAGCCTTAATGATCGACTTTCCCATATAAAAACCAAGCCAAGAGCTGTAGCCGCAAATCCAAGGGCAGTAATAATACCAAGCATTAATCCTGATTGTACAGTGGTTGAGCCTGTCATAATCACCAAGCATGCCATAGCATATGAAGCAAGAAGATTTGCACCAAATGTAAGCAGCATTTTTATGAGCAAAGAATTTTTTGTTGGTTCTTTTATAACAATATTGTGCCGTTTTAATTCCTGTAACCAGCTAGAGCGAAACAGTACAGAATACCAGAGAGAGCCAAGTATAAAAAATATAACTGCTGATACAACTACTGCTCCATAATTGACGTGTGAGAACATAGTGAAATCCATAAAAACCCTTTCGAAAAATGATAATAGTACGCTCTAGCCGCTTTTATTATAAAGAGCCAGTCTGCTATCAACTATAAAGCTTTTTAATACTTTTGTTAAATTTGATGTCTTATACTCAATATTAGAGATAAAACTACTAACTCTTCTAATCAAGCACTATTACTTAATTCTTAGAGAGTTTATTATTTCTGCAGAAGCAAGAGCCCTCTGGATAGTAGTCTCACCTTCCTCGAAAGCCCAACATGCATCAAGTACCGATTGAGCATAAAACCAATGGTATAAACGCTCTTTATCAATAGAAAGCAATTCTGAAAAACGCTCTAATCTGTAAAGAATAAGCTTTTTGTCCTTTACAGTTTCTGGATTGGGATTTTTCATAAATGAGCAAGGTTCATATGCAGGATCACCAAGGATGCCTTTAGGGTCTATAGCAAGCCATCCTCGATTGCTTAAAAGAATATTGCCATGATGCAAATCACCATGAAGTAAAACAACTTTTTCCTGAGTAGCTAATAAATCTAGCACTAATTCCTGTGCTTTACGAATATGATAGATATTTAGTAATACAGGGTGTGGGTTAAATAAGCATCTGAACCACTCTTTTAATGATGGCAGATGTTCTGGCAGAGGAGTTTTATGTAATTGTTTCATAATTGAAACAGTATGCTCAAGAGCTTCGTCATCACGAGAAGGAAAAAAAGGTACGAGTGTCGTTCCTGGAATTGCCTGTTCAAGCAAAAGAGCATTATATTCAGGGTTACTAGCAAGCAAGCGTATACAACTAATACCATTATATGCAGTAAGAGCACTTTGCTCATTGTTCAATTCTTTAGTATCACAGGAGAGCTTAAGAACTATAGGAGTAGTATCTTGATAACCCTTCAAAACATAATTATAAGAAAGGTTTTCAACAGGTTTAAGCTCAGTAAGATTCCAGTATCGTGCTAAGTGCTCAGTAGTCTTTGGCAAAGCCTTTAACCATGTACGACCCTTCTCACCCCATGATCTGATAACATTCTGCTCAAATGAACTCATTAATTACTCGTAGCTATAAGTTATATGGCCTTTTTAGGAAGAGCATTTCTACATGCTGGACATTCGGCTTTTACTTGATGCCAGTCTTGCAGACATGCTTTATGAAAGCGATGGTCGCATTCTGTCTTTATTATATTGCAGGCCTTATCAAGATAATCAAGGCAAATAAGACAAAGAGGTATAAGCTCTTGATTAATTTCTTTAGCACTATCCAAAACCCATTGATCTGTAATATCGCCTAATTCAGCACCAGCTTTAAGAAGCAATTTTATCATTTCTGGCTTTTTAAGAAGTACGGCTACTTTCAGTGGAGTGCTTTTTGTACCCATAAATATATCTTTTTTTTGAACATTAACATCTAAGCCCATCAGTATAAGAAATTCTAGCATGTGCGTATCTTTACAGCCAACTGCTTTACAAAAAGCGTTATAGGTATCTTCTTTATCCTTTGATAAAATCTTTTTTAACGGACACCCCGCTTGCACAATTATTTTTAAAAAATCTGTGTTTCGTGCATCAATAACATCTGATATATCAAACCTATTAAGGGAATTAGCTGATGCACCTTTACCTAGTGCTTTATTGAGCAAATCTGTAGATCCTAAAAAGCATGCTATTGTTAAAAGACGCTGGGGCTCTAACTGCTCACATGCATTATCAAAAAGCAAAGCTTCATTAGGTATAGTTGCTCCTGCTGTAATAAGCAATTCTTGAATCTTTTTTAAACGTGGTATTTCATACAGTGGAGTACACTTAGACATATACGTGTAACTTATAGGCAATTTTCCATCCCTATCTGGCTTATTAGGATCTACCCCAAGCGCCAAAAGTGCCTTTATTGTATTAATACCTCCTTCAGCCTCGTCAATACCCATTGCTCCTATTGCATATTCTATACCTAGTATTAAAGCAGTTTTACCATTTGTGGGAAATACTACGTTATAATAATCTTCTTTAAAACGAGGAAGAAGCTCTTGAATAGTTGATCGACTAATAAATTTTTCTGCATACCTTTTTATGATTATTTTAACAGCTTCTTTTATTGTTATTGGCTCTGTCCCTGGTTTAAAAGGAGAATGCTCTTGGAGCCAATTCAGAGATCCAGCTGTTCCTAAGAGTATAGCTGCATATCTTTCTTTAATCTTTTCTTTTTCACTCAGTAACTTAATGAGAAAGGTGGTCATTTCAGGACTATTTACAAGAACATTAAAGTGCTTACTAACTTTAGCTAAAGCTCTGACAGACTTAATAAAGCTTTCAACGTCCTTTGAGTTCTGTAACTGAATAATGATACTTTTAACAAGATCTTTTGATAAAGGAGATATACAGTCAGGCCCATTATATGCTTCTATCTTTTTTTTAGGTTGTTCACTGTGTCCAAAAAAAGAACGCCAATCAACAGATTCTCGCTGAATTAGATAATGTGAATAATTAGAAAGTCCTTGCTCGTATCTATAGGGGCTCATCTCTGGTGATCGCACTATGAAACCCTTTCCATCCATACATAAGACCACTGATGTACTTATAAGGAAAAAATTAAATATAACTGCTACGCTTAAAGATCTTGTAGTAAAGTAATTCATAAAAAACTCATATCGGCAAATAAATTATTATACAATTATTCATTAATATTATCATAATGCTTAGTAAAAGCAAATTCTCATTACTCTTACTAAGAGCATACCCTACTTTTGAGCATTTTTGTTAAGAATTATCATTTACTCACTGCAGAAGATTTTGATTCAACAAACTTCTCAATTGCTTCTGGCAAGTTCTTTTCAATAGCATCTTGAGTAGCAAAAATATCAATTTTGGTATCTTCTATCTTTTGCATCCAATAGTTTGGAACTACATCTTTAAAACAGGTAACGCATATAAGATCTACTAAGCGCTCTTTTTCCCAATGAGTAAGCCTAAACTTTTCAACAATAGTTTCTTCTATACCTATATGAACAAGTTCATGAATAACTGATTCAAGTACAGACTTTTTACCAAAAGAGCCATTTTTATCAACTCTTACTATCACATAGCCTTTACGAGGCCAATAATTTCCACCGGGACCATAAAGCGTTAAGATTATTTCATAGCAAGACATCAACTTAAAGCCCCAATTTCGATGCAAGGGGTAAAGTCGTTCAAAAAGACAGCTTATAGCGTTTTCCATAGAAGAGGTTATTCGTAACCCCTTTGTAAAATCAGAAACAGTATAAATTTCATCATAAAAGATATCTCTCAATCTCATTTCCTCATCTTGAGCAACGAGGCCTTGCTCATAGAGGTTCTGAAAAGCTATGTGTTGAGGCAAAGGTATTTTATATCCATTTTGTTTAAACCAAGGCAGCTTTTTACTTAGATATAAAACAAAACTGAATGCTTCTTCCTTTGTTTGGGCACGAAAAATAATTTTTGGCAAAGCAAATGCAGGCTTTATTATATCCTCAGAAGAATTGTTCTTGTTATCATTACACCATATAACTTGAGCACTTGTTACATATACAACTAGTACTATAAAATACTTTATTAGCATTATACCTCCTCTCAGCTTTCAGGAACACAAATCGATTGAAGAACACCATACTTTAGAGGGCAATTTTTACTAACAAATTGCTTAGCTTTTCTGGATAGTCAATCATAGGAAAATGGTTACTGCTTATATCAAAACATTCCCATCCCCTGTACTGAGCCCTTTCTTTCATCTTTGGTAACGTTGGATGAGGATTTTGATTACAAAGAATAAAAAAAGATGGAATCCGGCTCAATTCTTTTTCAGAAAAAGTAACTCCTTGAGAAAAACTCAATAATGTTTGAGGCATAACGCGAGAGCTGACCCATTTCACATCTACTGGATCAACAAAATAATCTTCAGTGATTACTAGAGGAGGAACTAACCAGCCAAATCCTTTTTCTTGCGCTTGGGATACAAAAAACTGCGCTGTTTCAGAATCAACAAGATTTAATAACGAATCACCGTCATTTGGCACTAATGCATCAAGATATATCAGCTGTTTAATTCTTTCTGGAATAAGGGATGCTATTCCAGTTATTATCAAACCTCCATAGCTATGACCAACTATAATAATATCATGTAAATCTTCAAAGAGAATAACATTTTTAATGTCTTGAATATGCGTATCAACAATTAAAGGATGATTTAAGTGAGCGCGTTCTCCTAGCCCAGATAGTGTAGGAGTATATACGCTATGACCCTTACTTTCTAAAATTGTTTTTACTTTTTTCCAACACCAACCACCATAAAAAGCACCGTGAATGAGTAAAAATGTAGCCATATAAAATCTTCCTATTTGAAAAAGCTCTTCTTCAAAATTGAATAAATGAAAAAGTCAGGAAAGAAGTATCGCATCAACAACACTACGATGCAATCTCCAAAATGTTTCTAATAAGATCTTTCGTATTTACAAAAGATACATCTAAACCAGAATAATTTCTTTCAAAAGAGGTATCAATATCACTTGCTACAATAAAATTCTTTCCCTTAGGATAATGATAACGTAATGCTCCAATATTATTTACAAGAGCAGTTATTGCAGATTTACTTGAATCTACTTGCAAACTATTAAATTTGCATTCTATAGCTGTAAGCGAATTATTCTTTTTATTATATAGTACAAAGTCAACCTCATGACCACGCTTATCTCTCCAATAATGTGTAGCGCGTGACTGTAAGTGTGCATTTATCTCATTCAAGACGCACTGCTCCCACAACAGCCCAGTATCCTCTTGCCTTAGTTCGTGCCAACCTTTAGCATAAGCAACAAACCCCGTATCAAAACCATAAACTTTAGGAGCCATAACAATTTCGGTTGGTTTGTGCGTTGAATAAGGCCGTACAACATTCACAATAAAGGTCTCTTCAAGAACATCTAAATAATTAGCAATTGTATGTCTGGTAACTTCACATAATGCAGCATATTTAGTTGCTTCAAATAGTCCTCCACTATTAGCTAACAAAAGATCTGCAAATTTTTGAAATGAGTATCGTTTTCCCACTCTAAATAACTCCTGTATATCTTTTGCCCAGTAGGCATCGAGCCATTCTCGATAATCTTCTTCTATTAATTCATCTTGGGCAAAAAAAGAAGGAAGTCCCCCAAGCAAAAGTCTGTGTCGCAGATCTTCATTGCCAAAACTAGTCATTTCTTCTAATAAGAGAGGTGTCAGCCAAATTTCTTTTTTACGCCCTGTTAATGTATCTTTAAACTTAGCACTTGCTCCCAATGTTGATGAGCCAGTAGCAATCACTTTTATGTCTGGGTAATGATCGGCTGCTAGTTTTAAAATTTCAGATGGATTATCAAGACGATGAATCTCATCAAGAACAATACGTCTATTTCTTTTACCTGCTAAAAATCCCTCTGGATCAATAAACAACTGGCGTACACGAGGACTCTCACAATCAAAATATTCTATATTTGGAAGGCTTTGACAAAGGCTTGTTTTACCTATTCTTCTAACCCCCATAAGCCAAATAATACTTTTCTTGAGCCATGCTCTTTCTATAAGTTCTTGCCAAAAAGAACGAATTACTACCATATTTTTCCTACCATGCGCTACTAAATGCAAACTCAATTTAACATTTAGTGACACCAAATGTCAAGTCCACTTAACATTTGGTACAAGAAAGGCATCTTTGCTCCAAAATTTCTTGCTTTAGAAGACTATTATTTTTACTTAAAAAGAGAATGCGATTTTCCTGTATGGTCTACAATTTTACCCGCAGCAGATAATAGAGCGACAATAGCTTTGTATCCTATAGAATCAGCTTTCTGCAGATGTCTTGCTAAGCATTTACATCCTAGACCAATAAATTCACGTGCAAATTCTAGATCACCTCGGTCTAAAGCATAATCAAGTAAAGTTAAACCATCTTTATCTTTCAGGTTCATAGAGCGCTTCCATACAGCAGCCCATTCAGGCTCTCTTGTAATAGCATCTCTAATAGAGGAAATAAGCATTCTTATACAGTCTTTATCTCCTTTGTTATAAGCATACATTAAAGCAGTTCTTCCAAGATAATCTTGTGCTTGTACATACCAGCAAGGAGGATTAGTATCTAATATAGTTTTCATACTCTTTGTACATCCTATTATAGAAGCAATTGTAAGAAATGTTCGCTTTGTCGACTTATCTCTATAAAAATAGCCTTGTAGGTTAGCTTTATACTTCTGATGATGCTCAGTACAAACTAACTTGAGGTCTGAAGGTCCAAACTCTTTATCAAGTTTTCGGCCAATAATAGCTATTATCTGTTCTTTTTCTTGAGCTGTTACTGCAAAGGTATTAGTAAGTTGCATTACTTTATTAATAATAGCTAGTTTTCTACCTTTTAGAGCACACGATAATAAAGTCTTATCGAAAGCACCTTTATGAGTACTATCAACACCAAGATCTAATAGCCTATTAAAAATCTCTTCGCTTCCTACTTCTGCTGCCTGCATTAAAACTGTACCATCATAATATGTTTTAGCGTGGATATCAGCTCCAAGCTCTATGAGTCTATTAACAAAAGCCAGACTTTTACCATGTACTGCATACATTAATACTGTTTTGTCTAAAGTACCACAAGCATGAATGTCCTGGCCCAATTCTAGTAACCTATCTAGTAAATGTATACGTCCATAATATGCAGCAGTTCCTAAGAGGCCTGGGGTAATACTACAGTTTAAATCTACTAAAGTATTAACTATAGCTAAATTCCCTCCTTCTACAGCATACTGTAGTAAACGCTCACCATTATCTTGAGCATATACATCAGCCTTAAGCTCTATAAGTTTCTTAAAGATTTCTTCATCTCCTGCCTGTGCCGCATACATTATTACAGTTTGCTTCTTATCATCACAAGCATGAATATCTGCTTTTAATTCTAGCAGTCTATCAATCATTTCTTTGTTTTTTCCTGATTGCAATTCACACATGAGGGCTGTCTGTCCAAGCCAATTTTTAGCATTAATGTCAGCACCACGACTTACAAGCTTGGTTAAGGCAGCAACATTACCTCTTTTTGCTGCAATGAGGAGTGCTGTATCACCACGACCAAAATAACTATCATCTGCTCGTGCATTCACATCAACACCAAGTTCCAGCAGTCGGTTAATTATAGCTTCATTGCCCTCATAGAGAGCATACATTAATACGGTGCTATTTCTCTTATCAAGAGTATGAATATCTGCTCCAAGCTCTAGCAGTAAGTTTACTAGTGCCACATTTCTTCCTTCTATAGCATGCATTAAGACAGTGGCCTTAAAAGTAGTATCTTTACCATTAACGTCTGCTCCATGCCCCACTAGTAACTTAACTATATCTTCGTTGCCTTTATATACAGCATACATTAAAACGGTCCATCCTTCAGTTATTGCTCTATTAACTCCTCGAGCATTAACATTAGCTCCACGTTTTAACAATTCATCAACTTTTGTAAGCTTTGCATTAGAATATTCTATCTCATTAATTAATTGAGCATTTAAAAGAGACTGCTCTTCAGGAGTAAGTAACTTACGCTCATTTGTATCCATACCAAACAAGCTTAGAGCAGAAAAAGTAAAAGCTAGTAATAATAATTTCAAAAGATATCTCCTTATACTTGCAGGTTTACAATTACTAATTGTATGTTTTTCTCTATCTTTAGTCAAAGTTGCAGATAAGAACCCTTGTTGATTTTATTATATCTTTTGCTATTATTAAATTGAATTATTTTTAACATATCCTAAGGAGTATACTATGATACCCATATCTATACCTATAACGAGTCGATCAACAAACTTATTTATATCTTTGCTTCTTTTCTCTTCTTTTTACCGACCTTTCTATTATCTTTTCAATTTTTAACACTATCCATACACTTTATTTTAGAACAATCTTTTTTTAAATAACGCCATAAGTACGTCCTTTGAAAGTTTTAAGGACTATTATTCGCATTATTTTAATTAATTTCTATCTGATTTTAGGATTATCATGTTATTACACAGTATTAGTAAGATACTTATCGTACTTGTGAGCATAAGTACTTTATTACAAGCAATGGTAGAAGAGCGATGGAATACAGTATTAACTCTTCTAGAACGTCAAGCACTCTATGAGATAAAACAAGGCAATATTTATCTTTTTGATGGTATGCCTGGTAACAATCAATGCCACATCAATGCACTTATTGTAGGCCATATATACCAAGAATGGTTAATCAGTAAGAATGATGCGCTTCTTGAACAGAATAAAAGATATTTAGCGCTTAATCTTTTACTGTGCTCGGCTTTCAGTTCTTACCCAGAAAGAATTCATCTAGCATACAGAATAAGAGATATACTCAAAGCTACTGCGAATGGGATAAGCAACTCTATAGTAAAACCTAAAAATTGCGTGCAGATGCTTATTTCTAAAAATAGTACTCTTTCTTGGAACAACGAAGAGTTTCTTCTACAAGCTAAAAAAGAACTAGCACATATGACTATGCACTATATACGTTCCTTACTTGAAAATGTTGATTCAGATGCTATAGAGCTCAAAAAGGTAGCTGATCAAATAGGCAGCCAAGAAGAAATTACTGTTTACCCTAAATTGCCTGGAGTTCTTCTATTTCTTACACTCAATAAGCTCTACAACATACCTGTAGTGCTAAGAGCTAAACATATATGTAATCATGCTACAACTGTTATAACTTTTTGGGTGCAAGATAATTCGATTGTGCCCATTGACTCAATGCAGTTACCAGCTAATACCTCCGTGCCTATAATTGTCATTGATACTATTGCAAGCGCACGAGAAGATGTTAAAATGTTTACGCAATTTAACGAGATACGAAAACAATGTCCTGGTAACTTCTTGTTTCCTGCTGGTTCAAAAAAAGGTGGGCATACTTGCTGTGTAAATTGCAATGTATCTAATCAACCAGCATGCTCATGCCTTGCCAACTGGAAGGAAGAACTCTTATCTCTAAGGTTTGATGAAGTAATGATGGCAATAGCAGCATGCTTTATGCAAACGCTTCAACCACATCTCTTGGAAACCTTACATGATTGTAAGCATCTTCTTACGCTTCTAAGTAAAAGTTTAGTATATGCTTGCGAGCATCATACAAGCACTAATGATATAAAATGTCTCTTTATTGAGCATATGTATCCTGCTACTATAGCACAGTTACAACAAAAAAGACTAACCGACAGCTCTACACAAGAGCTTTACATAGCATTAAAAAAGTAAGGAAGTAAATGGATAGCAGGATAAAGACTTTATGTCGTTGACAGAATTTTTTATGGCTATACAATCATAAAATAAAAGTTATAAATTACTAATCAAAATAGCTCAAAATAGTACTAAAGATGATTCTGAATTTTAACCAAAAGAGGTTACTATGCTAAATACAGAAAACCAGAATAAAAAAAGCATAAACAAAAAAATGGCCATTAAAGGGCTAGGTCGTGCTGTTTTGCTTACTTTAGGCCCACCCGATCGAACATTTACAGAGCTTGCCCGACCAAATGCCTTTCCTAAATGGGCCAAAAAGGTCTAGATAACTAAAAGATTTTTATAGTATTTAATGTCGACTCTTACTAAGGATACTGTCAACTAGCGCCCCTTAAAAGGCCCAGTTTCCGCGCTTACGGAGTTTTTAATGAAAAAGTACTTTTTCTTTCTTATGCTCAGTTTTCAAACGTTGTTGTATGGCCAAGAATTTTATGAAGAAATAGCTAAGCAAAACTGCCTATCGTTAAAAGAAAAAGATGACAATCATTTAAAACAAGAACAAGCTTTACGCGCTGAAAAAGAAAAGAAGAAAGCAGAAGGCAAACTCAATGAAGAAGAAATTGACGGTTCTTATTCTCGATCACTTTGTGCACAACTTAATCCATTGCCCAGTAAAAAAAGAAGACAAGCTTTTGAATTATTAGCTAAAAAAAATTTTACCAGCGGCGTTCTTGATCTTTGGTCTTGCATAGATTTAGAACTCTTTTATGGACCTAAAGACAAACCCCATTTAAACTATGCTGCAACTATTGATTATACAAGTACTGAATTAGGAAAAGCCTATCTTTATAGCATTCTCGCCACCCCATCCGCAGATACTAATGTTTTAAGGACAAGACAAACTAGTATTCATAAGCTTCAAACAAGTCCTTTGTTATATGAATTAAAGAAAGATTTTGATAATTTAGCAAATCATGAAGCTATTTTTTTTACACTCTTTGATGAAGATTCTTTTGCATCAACTATCAGGGGGCTAAAATTGGTTGATACACAATTTGAATCAGAGGCTCTAAAGAAAGCCTCTGACTGGTATAATAATAATACAGTTGTAGCTAACATATGTACTGCGGAGCAGACTATACGATTGACTATCGGGCAAAAGGTTAACCAAGGGGTGAGAAGAATAGTGATACCACTGAAAAATTTTTGGGAAACAGAGTGTGTTCCTCCTACAGTAAGTTTTCTTATCCACAACGTTTTCAAAAAATTGAATAGTCTTTTTGGTCTTAAGATAGATATGAATATGGAGAAGCTGTGCCAGCTAGGAAATGATATACCAAAAGCATTGCTTATTGCATCGAGTGCAGCAGCTAAGATAACAAGTATACCGGATCAACTAATAAGTTATCTTAAACTTTTACCTAGTACAAGTGATATACCAATGGTTTTTCAGGATAACCGTAAAATCCAACTGCTGCAGAAATTTGCCGTTCTAAAGAACATCTCTGATGAAAGAGCATTTGCTCCCTATATCGATTTAAGTAGCGCATTATGCAAGAAAACAAAGAAGTTATGTAGCTATTTAGAGCATATGTACACTATAAAGGAAAAAATTGAGCAGTATGCTAATTCTCTCCTTCCCTTATTACCAAAACTTAACAACTTATCCTTTTTAAATACCGGCAATTTAATTAATAAAATCAGAGAGTTTAAAAGTACAAGCGATGCATTTGACTTGCCGTCTCTTATAATCATTTATAATCAACTCATTGAGCATAGAGATTCGTTATTACAAGCAATGGTTGCTTTAGCAGAACTTGAAGCATATATGTCGATAGCTCTCTTTATAAATAACTCAGTAAAAGAAAAATTACCTATCTGTTATGCTGAGTATCCTCCTCAGCCAATTTTCGAATCTCCCCTCATCGTATTGAATGATTTTTATAACCCTCTTATTGCAAAGCCGATACCTAACTCTGTAGAAATTGGCAATCATTCTGAAAATAAGAATGGGCTTGTAATTACAGGAGCAAATGCAGGAGGTAAATCAACACTCATGAGAGCGCTTCTTTTTAACATTATTTTAGCTCAAACATTTGGTATAGCGACTGCTAATAGATTAACATTACATCCCTTTAGCTCTATAGCAACATGCTTCAATGTAACTGATAGTCAGGCTCAAGGACTATCTTTACATCAAGCTCATGCAAAACGAGTTAAAGGATTAGAAGAATATGCAAGAAAATCATCTGATTCTCATTTTTCTCTCATTGCTTTTGATGAAATGTTTAACGGTACTAATAAAATAGATGGAGCTGCGTTAGCAATGGCTACATTAAAGGTATTGAGTAATTATAAAAATAATGTCTCTATTACTTCTACACATTTTATCAATGAGCTTAAACAAGTACAAAAAGAAGTATCTAATTTTGGCTACTATATGATGCCAAAACGGAATGACATAAATAAATTCAAGATGCAAAAAGGTATATCGAGTGATTTTTCTGGTATTGAAATTGCAGAGGAGCAGGGTTTACCCGCAAATATTATTAATGAGGCTAATTGCTATGCAGCCAACTTTCAAAAAGAACAGACTACCTGTAGCCAAGAGGGGTCTTATGAAAGATTTAATGAAAAATTGCATGAGGATGCTAAAAATGGCATCTCAGAAAATTTGGTAAAGCGCTGGCCTGCTTTCTACCAAAAATTCATAGTTTCTATTCTTAATTCAGATCAAAGGCAGTGGTTGCAAACATGGCCAGACTTCAAAAGAAGTTTTACTGAACCAAATCTTTTATACTTTAATGAAGAGTTTTATAACAAACTTACTCTATGGCAAAAGTTTTATTTTAATACTATAATGCATTGCTACTTGCTTGACTTAGCTCAAAAGGCTAGTCATAGTTATCCAATTTTGCAGCGAAACTTAGACCTTTGGTTCGACGAAAGAGCAAAAATTTGGTTCAATGATAGGCTATGCACAACTTTATACGTTATTTTAGAATACTTTATATCATCGTTTAATTTATCGCAAATGCAAAAAGATGAATATAAAGCATGGTGGCAATGGCTTTTCGATAGATCTGAAATTGTTTTTCAACATCGACATGCTCTATGGCAAGATAAACAAATACTGTTTACTGTTTTAGAGCATTTTAATGAGTTTCCTAATAGTAAAATGGCTATAGATACTATTGGACGCATAGTTGAAGAAAACCCAAAAATATTATTATATAGGGATGCAGAAAATAAAACATGTGTTTTAAAATTACGTCATATACAAACACCTTATGATTTCCTTGTATTCCGACTGTTAGTAAAAAAGACACTATACTACTTTGGTCATCCTAACGAAGTTTTTACTTTAGCAGGAGACCACTGGTCGTTTATTTTAAAAAACTCAGAACAATGGCAGGAATGGGGATTATCGACACAACAAATAGATCATCTTAACAAATTAGATTTTTCTAAGAAAGATTAGAATTTGTAGTAATCATTATACTGACTAACACCAGAAGTCCAGAGAGTGAAGGCAGAAAGCTGCAAGCCTTGTGTTGCAGAAATAGAGTTCGCTACTCTAAGAGCTTCTTCTACCGTATATAAAGAGATGTGATCATACGTCTGCGTTTGTATTTTAAGTTCGTTAAGTCGTTCAAATAATAAGCTTCCCATCTCACACTAAAGTTATACCATATTACAAGCAATAGAGAAATTCTATGAAAAGAACCTAAAGTTGTTGAAAATTGCACAAACTTATTATACTATTATAAAAATATAAATAATTACAATGAGGTGTTTATGAAAATTATAGTACTCACAGGAATAATTGGATTCACTATCAATGCTCTTGGAATGGAAGAAATTAGAGTTATAAGTCTTGATGATAACCAACACTTCATACTATGGAGCGGCGACCAAACTCCTTTAATGATGGCAGCACAAACAGGTAAAGTAGATACCGTAAAAGAGCTTATTAATAAAGGTGCTGATGTTAATGCAAAAAACCAGTATGGCGACACTGCTTTAATATACGCTGCAAGACGAGGATCCAAAGAAATAGTAGAGCTTCTTCTTAATGCATGTGCCAACATTAATACTCAAGGTGAATCTGGTAACACTCCATTAATGTCCGCTGCAGCAGGTAACCATAAAGACATAGTAGAGCGCCTTCTTAAGGCTGGTGCTCATAGTAATGCTCAAGATAGACTTAATGAAACTGCTTTATTTAGGGCTCTTGGAAGTACATCTATAGCAGAACTATTATTAAAAGCAGGAGCCAAGGTTAATGCTCAAAACCGCGAAGGCTTGACCCCGTTAATGCTGGCAGCATTCAATGGTTATGATGCTCATGTTAAACTACTATTAGAGTATGGTGCAAATCCAAGCATTCAAAATCCTCATGGTGACACAGCTCTAAGCTTTGCTCGCTTAAGAAACAATATAACTACAGAAAAGATACTTGAATGTGCCATGCATCAAAAAAGTTAAACAGGCAAAGATGAGCAGCAAGCCTTTCTTCATACACTGATCCTTATTGCCCTGATAACCTCCTTCATGGAATACTTTGTCCAATGTGCTTAAAACACAGAAAAATCTATGAAAATCGATCACTATATGTTATGATATTCATATAGTGAAAGGTGCAAAATGTTTATTAAAAGATCTATAACTCCGACAATTAAATCTGGTATAAAGCAAGTACCTATTTTAGCCATTATAGGCCCACGACAATCTGGAAAAAGCACATTAGCCAAAGAGCTATTTCCCCATTATACCTATTTAGATATGCAAGATACTGAACTTTTTGAGTTTGCCAATCAAGACCCTAAAGGATTTTTAAACAATTATAAAAATGAGCATGGAATCATAATTGACGAAGCACAATATGCGCCAAAACTATTTCCTCAAATAAAAGTAGAAGCAGATAAAGAACCACAACCAGGATATTATATTCTATCAGGATCTCAAAATTTTTTATTACATGAAAAAATAAGCGAATCCTTAACAGGCAGGGCTTATTTCTATACTCTGTTACCGCTTTCAATACAAGAACTACAGAATTCACAGTTACTGTGTAAATCTCCTCAAGATCAACTATTTAAAGGGTTCTATCCTCGTGTATACCAACCTTACGTTAACGAGAAAGATTTTTATGAAAACTACATCTCAACATATGTTGAACGGGATATACGTACGGTAAGAAATATTGAAAATGTTCTAAGCTTTAAAAAATTTATTCAACTATGTGCATTACGCATTGGAATGACCTTAAATATTACTCAGTTAGCTACTTATTGTAGTATCTCAATTAATACAGCACGTAGCTGGTTGTCACTCCTAGAGTCTAGTTTTATTCTTTTTCTACTACCTTCGTACCAAGATAACCTCGGTAAAAGGATTACAAAATCTCCTAAGCTCTACTTTTATGACGTCGGTCTTGCCACACATCTTATGGGAGTTAACCGAGAAGTCATAACAAAGAATCGAACTATTTATGGAGCTCTGTTTGAAAATATGGTTATCGCTGACTTTCTAAAAAACTGCTATGCCTTCAATATGCAATGCCGTCTATCTTTTTTTAGAGATAGCAATCAAAACGAAATCGATCTTATTATAGAAGCTGGTGGTCGTACAATACCCGTAGAAATCAAGTCTTTTGAAACCATACAAAATAACTTTTTCAAAACATTAGCTTGGTTCAAAAAAGAAATACATAGCAACGAAACTTCGATAGTCATTTATGGTGGCAGTCAAGACCAAATACGAACAAACGGTAAAATAGTATCATGGAAAAATACAGACCAGGTCATAAAAAACTTATAAAGTATTTGCAAGATCTCATATCAATCAACTGTTACAAGAATTACCCTTTTAGATGCAGAATATTTTTGACAACGAATCTAAGACACTTGACACCTTGAATCTCTCACCATTGACTTAAAATATTCAAATTGAATAAAATATAATTATACTATGATTAATTTAGCCTTTTATAATTATAAAAATAAATACCGAGGTGGCCATGTCTTCATTTATATATTATTCTCAATTCATTGGCATACTAAGTAGTATAGTAGTATCACTTAGTTGTTATGCAGCTTCACCTTTTAGTCAGCAGTGGGTACAAGAGCATTTGCCACCTGCTTCTGTACGAGAATCGCTTGACAATCTCTTTAAAAGAGCAGATATTACAGCTCATGATATGGATACTATGGAAGTCTTATTAAAAAAATTTGAAGATTCACCAGACGAATTCAATTTCTTTAAGGTTCCCAAACGATTAGGCCCACTTTATTCATATGTTCGTTATATAGTATTTGAAACCGATACCGTTCCTGATTATGTAATCAAACTTCAAGCGGTCAAAGAACTTTTAACTTCGCAAAATAATTTAAGTCGTATTGTTGAAGCTGATCGTATAAACGATGTAGCAAATAAACTCAAAGCTAAAGTTCGCGCTCCTAAAAAATATGCCTATCCACTTCCTGGCGCTAATAGAAAGATGCTTGACAGAAATTTTGCAGTTCTAGCTGAAAAAATAAAACCGGACCTTACAAAACGCTTAGAATCAATGACTGACGAACAGTTTCATGATTTATGTGAGGTTATTAGACAAACATACTTTGCAGATGTCCGGTCAGAAAATATAGTTTTTGACTCTAATGGTTTTGCTGTCATTTGGGATACTGAACCTATATCTCGCTTGTTCATGGCTAAACCAAATTATGATTTTTATAGTCTTGGCATTCCTCCTCTTTACGAGCTCATTATCGCCTATAAACTTATGGACGCTACAGATGCTCAAGCACGAAGGAAGGCAAGAATTTTGGCTCGCACTATTTTTACTATCTATAGAGGTATTATGGCACTACAAAGCCTTGCAAATACACCAGCTAAAAAGAATGCCTATAATAACTGTATAGCAGCTCTTACAAAAAAAGCACTTGAAGAGGCAGAGCAGATCCAAAAACTTTACTCTATAGATTATGACAAAATCTTGTCACAATACCAGACGTTACCTGTACTAAAAATTCCGGATCTATTAAAGCATTTTCCTCAATTGCCAAGCTTTGAGGAGTATAGGCAGTTTGCTAAAAAATAAAAAGTTCATTTTTTTGACGTTTAGCCCATTTTGGCTATGCATTAGGACGCACACAAAATTGTTGCTCCAATTCGTTATTTACATTTAAACATATATTATTTACAATGAAACATATATAATAAAGTTATAAAAGGAAAAATAAATGCAAAAGCTACTCTATGCTGTTATCGGTACCTCCTTCATTAGTGCCTTAGCTATGCACTCTATATCGCATGATCAAAAAAGTCCCAATCCAGGTCCTACTAGTAAGGAAATTATTACCACAGCACTGCCTATAGCAAGTCTGGCTTTGGAAAATATTTATAAAGAAGGCCATTTTGCACTTTTACCATTAGAACTTAAACGAGAATTGGATTTATATCTATGTTACAAGATAATCGAAACCATTCTCAAATCTCCTACAATATACAATGAAGCACTAGCAATTATAAAAAAAGTATTAAAAGATAATCAATTGAGCCCTATCTTCAATAGTCTTTCCTTTACCTACTTTCTTATTCATGTTTTACATAAAAAAGAAAGAGCTCCTCGCAAACAAGAAGATATAGCGCACTCTCTTACAGTTACAGGGACAAAAGAATGGTTGCAAAGGCACCCGCATGAATTACAACTTTTAGACGCTGTAGAAAAAAACTTTTCAACAGTAAGAGCTCTTTTAGACCAAGGAGTTAATGCTAATGCAAGAGATGACTATGGCTGGACACCACTCATGTGGGCCGCAAAATACGGACACAAAGAAATAGTTGAGCTATTGTTAAATAAAAACGTAGATATTGATGCAAAAGATAATAATGGTTATACCGCTTTAATGTTTGCTACTATGAGTGGACATAAAGATGTAGTAGAACTTCTTATAGAAGCAGGAGCTGATGTTAACGCTCGAGATGATTTTGGCAAAACCGCCTTATTAAATCCTGCAAGAAACGGTTACAAAGATATCGTAGAATTTTTATTACAACAAGGGGCTGATATTAATGCACAAGCTGAAGATGGTAAAACTGCCTTAAAGTATGCTATTCAATTTGGTCATAAAGATATAGTAAACTTGCTTTTAAGTAAAAGAGCCAAGCAATAAGCAGAGTTAATATATTGGCAACTGCAAACGTAGGCTCATTATACGAAACTCTGATCAATTATTTAGCACAGAATCTTCCGTTGCTAGACTTTTGAAATTATCATACTTTCTTTA
Source organism: uncultured bacterium (assembly GCA_963848965.1). GTDB lineage: Bacteria > Babelota > Babeliae > Babelales > Babelaceae > CAWKFG01. The sequence continues at coordinate 440,494 of CAWKFG010000001.1, read as the reverse complement.
CAATTGGATAGGTACTAGTTGTACCATCACTATATACAACGCTGATAAAATCTTCTTGTTCGTTTACAGTAACTTTTTTTACCCGAAAATTTAAAAGCCCCTCTACTTTTTGGCATTCTCCAGAACGTATATCCCATAACCTCAGAGTATAATCTTCGCTTGTTGAAACAACAAGATCATGTTTATTACAATAAGTAACCTGTCTTACTGGCTTTGTATGCCCTGTAAATATCTTAATACAGGTACCAGTTTCTCTATTCCACAATCGCACAGTACAGTCATCTGAAGCCGAAAGGAGTATTTTGGAAGGAATTTGCGCATCTTGTAAAACAGCAAAAGATTTTACATCATTTACTCTCTTAGTGTGCCCAATGAATGATCCTATCAACTCACTGTATTTAGGATTCCACTTATGAATAACTCCATCTTGAGCTCCCGAAAATAAAGTTTCAGTTTCTTCATCATATGCTAAAGACCATATCGGTGCCTTATGTCCTTTTAAAAGCCCACAGCAATCTCTTTCCTTTAAATTCCACAGATGGATTAAACAATCTTCTCCTGCAGAAGCAAGCACACCTCGATGTTTAATTGTTCGTAAAACCCAAATATAGCCCTTATGCTGTACTGGTAGTTCAAACTGGTCTTGCCTTGCCGGACGTACTATAATAGTAGAACCATGTGCCATATAGATAGATATGTAATGTTTTGAACTATCACATAATACAGTAGTCACATTTTCCTGCACAATATCTCCCTCTACACTAGCTAAATCACCTTCAAACTGTATATTAGGGCAATATATTCGTATAAATAAAGCAGGAACTGGCTGCTCTTTTACTAGAGGTAACTGCTCTTGGTTTACCCGAACTTCAGGTACTTCAAAACGCTTCCAGATTTGTATTTTGTCTGATTCAGTACGAGCAAAAAACATATCATTACTGTTATTTAAGCATACTTGTAAAAAGCGCTCTCGACCTGCTTGTAAAGTAGAAAGTACCTTTCCTTCACCAGAAAATACTGTAATATTTCCGCTCGCATATGCTACGACTATACAACTACCGTCACGAGCAAAATAGCCTGCAGAATTAGACTCTTGGAGTATAGGCAACTCTTTAAGAGTAGCAGAGGAAAATAGCTTTGTACCGTCAGCAGCCCTCATAGAGATAAGACGCCCATCAGGACTTACGCTCGCACTAATCATTTTTGTACCATTGACCTGTAGTTGAGACGTAGAACAATTACCAGCTAGATCCCATACCTTCATAAGACCATTTTTCATTACCCCACATAACTTGTTATCATGGGTAAAGTGTAAACCAATAAGAGTTGTTAGAAAGGGACCTTTATCAAGAATCTTCATACGACCACTTTCTAAATCCCAATATACTAACAGCTTTTGTCCTGCATGTTCTATAAGAGCTGCAAACAAAGTAGTATTTTTATTAAATGTTCCATGCGATTGCCCTTGAGGCCACAGGGTTCCCTCTTTTTTAAGTACAAGGTGAAAGGGTGATTCATCTAAAGCATGTACTTTTATAATTCCTGTAGCTGTCACTACATAAAGCTCTCGTGTATCTTCATTCCAAGAAACTAGAGGATGATCTTTTGCAAGAGCAATGGTTACCTTATCTGCCAGCTCTTTAATAGCTTTACAGATCCCTGTTTGAGTATCCCAAAGATATAAATAGTTATAGGTAAGAATAGCAAGCTCTGTGCCATCTTTATTACAATAAAGAGCAAGTGCAGTGCCACAAGGATCTTTATGCCCTTGCAGTAGTTTATGAGAAAAAATATGCTCACAGCGCCATTCATACAATGTATTGTTATTTTCTTTCTTTGGTGATTCCTCTGTTTCTTTTTTTTCCTTTGGATCTTCTTGTTTTACACTTGTGCGCTTTGGTTTTTTGCGGTGTTTACGGCGAGGCTCTGGCTTTTTAGGCACAACAGGTTCAATTGCTACTATATTATTTGTTTCAGGCTCTTTATAGGTAACAGGCTCACCTGCCTTTTCTTGAGACACTTGTTCCTCTTTACCTTGTATATCTTCTCTATTGTCAAAAGCAAGCGATTGTAAAGCTTCTGGTGCAAAAGAGTGTGCAAGGTGGTCCTTTAATAAAATAGCAATGTTCTGCTGAACACACTCATCTTTTACAGCTAAGGCTTGTTTAAAACACTCTATAGCTTTTTCTATTCGCCACGTTTTCCAATATACTATTCCTAAATTATTAAAAAGCGCATTTGGTCTTTCTTTACATGCCAAAGATCGCAAGAGATATATCTCTGCTTTCTCATAATCTTTTTGCTTTAAATAGATAGTACCAATTGCATGTAAAGCATGTGCTTTTATAAATTCATCAGTGCTATTAACTGCCTGTTTTAATTGCTTTACTGATTGTTCAAATTCATTGTGTTTATAATGCTCTATACCCTTTTTATAGCCTGCTTTCTCTTTCTCCATAGCCAACAATGAAAGAAAATGGCAGCTAATAACCATTACTCTTATTATATAAAAACACAACTTTTTCATGCTAAAGAAGCCCCTACTTTACGAATAAAAGTATTTTGCATTAGAATAGCAAGAGTGACTTAACTGTCAATTGTGAGCTGCTCTTTGTTAAAACTTCAAGCAGATTTACACGTCAATGTATGTTTTGTAGCTACCTTATTTGTTATGCGGCTAAAATACTATCTATGTATCCATCCCATACGCTTTTAAAGTCAGCAGCAGAAAGTTCTAGACCAATAAAAGGAGTTCCTCCTCCCATATTTAAAGTTTGCTGGTCGAAAGCTTTCTTATCAACTATCTTTCTTATATTTTCTGGTAACCCAAAAGGAGAAACACCACCTACAACATAGCCAGTAATAGCCAGAACTTCTTTTGCTGTTGCAAATCTTAAAGCAGTAAGATTAAAGAAGGCTTTAACCTTTTCAAATGATAACTCTTCACTACCTTGAATTACAGCAATAAGAGGTCCTTCATTGCTTATGAGTACAAGAGTTTTTAAAATTTGCTCAAGAGAACAGCCATAAAGCCTTTGCACATCGTGTGCACTACGCGCTACCGAAGTAAGATGGAGAACTTTGTATTTTATCTGTTTACTATCTAAATAATGAATACTAGGTAAATTAAGATTTTTCATTTATTTTCCTCAATAATCTAAGTGAATTGCTCTATGAATTTCAGGCATAATATACCTAACTATCTAATATTTCTTCAGCTACCCCTAATTAATGATAACTATGATTTCTTATTTGCTAAGGAAGAAGGTATTGAGCACAATGCAGTAACCCACGTAAAATCAATGACTATATATTTAACGTAGAACTTCTAAAAGCAAAAGAATATCTAAACCCAAAGAACAGTAATTGGGCACATAAAACGATAAAATGAGGGTCTGGTGCTGAAGAAACTCAGTACCTTAGAAAAGAGGCCATGCCGAAAGCAGCAATGAGAGAAGAAGAAATGAGTATTTTAAATTCATGCTTAGCCCTTATGCGCAAATGTCTTTAAGATCCAAAGACAAAAAATGATTTATTCTCTTTTTTAGTATACTTACTTTAAATCTCATCTGCAAGCAGGAAAATACTCTATCTGGCTTTAGGAATTCTAGGCCATAAGAGAGAATGCGGTCACACATTTAAAAAAGTGGTAGACTTTATCAATAAAATAAATGGACAGAAAAAATCTACTAGCTTTTAGAAAAGCTAGCTTCTATGCCGCGATTATCAATTGCTCCATGTATTTTGAGGAGTTCAACTATATCATTACTATTATATAATTGTGCTCTTTTAAGGGCAGTCCAATTAAGAGTACTTTCAGCATTAACATCAATACCCTTCTGCAGCAGCAATAGTATTAGATCCTTATGGCCGTAATCTACTGCAAACATTAAAGCGGTATACCCCAACTTATCTTTAGCATTGATATTTATTATTCCTTGGCTCAGGATAGACTCTACAACTTCGCAGTTCCCTTTAAATATCGCATCGAAATATGCTGATTCAAGCGATTTAAGTTCGAGCCATTGTTGTGCTCCTAAAGTCCCAAGTGCTTCTGCTATAGCTTTTTCAGGATCTACATATCCAACTGCAGGATCAAATGGTTTATTATATTTCTTCATTAACAAAGTAATAAGGTTCTGTGTAAAAGATAGGTTATTGAATGCAAGAGCATAACACTCCTGCTGTGACAATTCTTTTGCTTTATAAAGTGCTTCATCATAAGTTTTAGCAGCTTCTACAGCCATTTTAACTTCTTCAGCTTGGTTCTTAATATTATAATAGCTCAATTCCACTCGTAAATCATTTGGTAATAGCCCTAACCAAGTTTGTTCGTATATTTGCCGTTCCATAGCACTAGCACCTATACAGGATCCACATAGCAATAAATAAAGTACTTTTTTCATAGATTATCCCATTAATATTTCTTACTTGTATTTATAATAATTTTATAGCATACCCCATAAAAGTCAATAATGCTTATTAGCCGCGGGTCAAGACTGCAGCAGTAAGCCCAAAAATTGCCCTATAAGCTCAGCCTTACAAGTTGCGGTTACGAGTTACATATGATATATTATAATTAATTTCAGACTAGCAATAACAACAAGCTGCTATCAATAAAAGGATAAATATGTTTAAAAAAACAATAGCTTTTATAACATCTCTGGTTTTAGGGATTAATCTTTATTCTATGGAGGTAGAACTACTTACAAGTAATGACTATCTTCATAAAGCAGCATGCCTATTATGGCAAAACCAAGCAGCGCAACTCACTGCTGATTTTGAGAAAAACTTTCTTACTGCGCTAGAAAAAGATATAGACTTCTACGTAAGCAGCTTACCTCAAGACCTGAAGATACATATCTTTCAATGGAATAAGCGATTTGAGAAGTTTAAGAATAAGCTACAACTGGTAAAGCCCTTCATTGAGCAACTGAAAAAGGAAATAACGATAAAAAGTGGTAACATCCGTGTACGATATAACGCAGAATGCTCTAACTTTTTCGAGTTTAATGATGTACCATTTCTTTATACCTTACTAGGGATAAAGCCTACAACTTTTAATGTATACCACCAAGAACAAACATGTATAGATTTTGAGAACTATACTCCCTATAAGGAAATTTATAAGCGTTATTCCAATGAACTCTTTTATATTATACGAAAAAATGCGAGTGATTCCTCATCCTCCTATGCTTGGCTAGGAACTACTGACCCATTGCTACCTTTACCATTTATATACAAATGTTACGAAAAAGAAATTCAGCTTTCTCCTCAATTTGTAAGCACATTTATTGTACCGCAAACAGGTATTCATGAGAAAAACGACGTACAAGCATGGATAGAGCGAGTATGGGAAAAAAAACAGGTTTCTTGGCCGCAACAATTAAATGAAATCGCTCTTATGCTTGGCGTACAACCAGTGTATTATGATCCTACAGAGAACGACGAAAAAAGGCTTCTAAAGAATCAAGTACATCTTAAACAAAATTTTCGCGGCCTTTTTATTCCTGGGCTAACAGCATTACAAGATTATTCTCCTTATATTATTCTATACGGCAAAGTACTAGAATACACGTGGATATACCTCATTGGAACAAAAAATTATCTCACTGCTCTTGGTCACAAACTTAAAGAAAATAATCCTGATCCATTAAAGGACGCCTGTGAGCTTCTTAAAGAATAGTGTTTTATAAAACTGACAGAAACAGCTCGAGCTTACATAGTACTTTAGAAGCTTGAGTTGTCTGCCAGCATTTTTAATCAGATAACCGAGCAAGACCTTTTTGCCTACTTTTATTAAAGCAGTAGATAAATAATAACGCTGAATAAGTTGCAAAAACCAAACTTAAAGCATATCCCTTAATTAAATAAGGAGTTGGATCTTGCTGATGCATTAAATATGCTCGCATTCCTTGAAAGACGTAACTCATAGGTAAAAGTTTACTGAATGTCTGTGCCCAAGAGGGTAATACTTCTAGTGGATAAAAAGCTCCACTAAAAGGCATAAAGAACCACCCAATGATAAAACCAAACTCTGCACCTCTTCGTCCCAAGGTAATTATAATCTGTAGGCACGTAAAGCCTATCCAGATACTTGAAAGAAAAAGTGGTGGCATAAACATAAAGAATGTTGAAACAATATACCATAGTGACACATTATAGAAGAAATATATAACTCCTGTGCAGAATAAAAAGAGAATAAACATCATTAACGCATTAAATAGTATTATTCCTAGCATCCACTCAGATATTCTTAATGGCAATGAAAATACATTCACTATGTTACGAGACCATAGTTCTTCACACAATGAGATAGAAATAATATTACATCCTCGTCCTATTACCTGCCATAAAAGAATTGCGAGCAATGCCACACTTTCATAATTGCTAAAGTGGCCTATCTGTGACCTTTGAATCCAGGCACCTACGAAGCCCCAAATTAATATATCCAGAAAAGGCCAGTAAAATCCGCCCAGTATATAATTAGGATCTCGCTTCCACATACGAACATGACGGAGCACTACTGCCCAAACAGAAGTAAATGAAATCATATGTTTCCTTTTTTATTTAGAAATACTTAAGAAATAATCTTCAAGCGTTGGCTTATCAATAAAAATATGAGAATAGCTAACTTTCATTTCACTCACTACTGAAAGAAACTGCGAAACTGCCAATTCATCTAACTCAATTGTTACATTCATTCCTTGAATAGTATACCTCAATCCACCCTCTTGCAGGTACGCAAGGAGAAGATCAAGCTTATTTAAAATAGTAAGGTGAAGTTTGACCTTTGAAGTTGACTGAGCAAGCTCTTCAGGCGTATTATCTGCAATAATTATTCCTTTTTTAAGAACAAGCACCCTGTCACATAGCTCTGTAACCTCATCCATATTATGTGAGGTAATCAAAACAGAAATAGCCTTTTCTTCACATTGTCGTAAAATAAACTGACGTACTTCATGAGCAATATCAGGATCTAAAGCTGCTGTTGGTTCATCAAGTAAAACAATTTCAGGATCTGCAATAAAAGCCTTTGCAAGCAAAACTCTTGTACTTTGACCAGCTGAAAGTACTCCTGTTTTATAATCCTTCATATGCCATATACCAAAAAAGGTTAAGAGTTCTTTAATACGCTCTTGCCTTAAGGGTTGTGCAATACCATAAATTCGCCCAACAATATCAAGATTCTCAGCTATAGTTAACTGAGAAGCTAATTTATCGTACCCACTTGCATAACCAATTCTCTTAAGAACGGCTATTCTATGCTGTTTAAAATCAACACCAAAATAGGTAATTGCTCCTTTACTAGGCAATAAGGTACCCAGAAGCATTTGAATAACTGTAGTTTTGCCAGCCCCATTTGGACCAAGAAGGCCAAGAATCTCACCTTTTTTAATAGTGAAAGAAATAGTATTAACGACAGTGTGCTGTTGTTGTACCCTGAATGGCCAAAAGCCAGAAGTATAGACTTTAGATAAGCCCTTTACTTTAAGAATATCCATGAAATTCCTTAAATAAATTAAGAATAGAAAAGCTTTTTATTAATCTCTTATCTTTGTATTAAAAAAGCTTGGAATTTCATGATACAACCTCAACGTAAGGGTAGTGACATATAGGGAGTAAGCTCTGAAGTTTAGGCTTACATTTTGTTTATTAATTGAAAATAGTAGCACAAAGAAACTATAACGTCAAACAAAAATATTAAAATCATAACGAGCAGCCAATAGACATCTAGTATGCAAGTACGGTCTCATTTTACATTTTATAGTGATAGCAGTACCTATAAATAAAAAAGAATTGTTATTTATTTACGTTTAGCCCATTCTGGCCAAGCATTTGGACGAGCAAGTTCTGAAAATGATCGATCCCATTGTCCTAAGGTAAGAACAGCTGCTTTACCTAGTTCTTGACATACTTTTTTATGCGTAATTTTAGCACTACAGCTTTTTTTGCTTATCATACAGCTCCTTTTAACGTATGGCGAAAGTATCTTGTCAATTTTTATCATAACGCTCTCTATAATAATGTCAAAATATAGAGGAGCTCTAGATAGCAGAGCTCCTCTATAAGACTTACATCATTTTGCGTAAACTTTTATGTTGGTTTACATACTAATTTATGCTGTTTAGACCAATCTGTTAGTTGACATTCTTTACTACAATAACGAGCTTTTTTACAGCGCGTACAAGTACTTGTTGCTTTTTTTTGACATCCATTGTTATGACAACGAGAATCAGGTACCGAAACTGAAGGCTGTTCTTCAACTTTAAGTGCTTTAAAATCTGATGGTAGAGTTTCAGATGTAGCTTGTTTAACTGGCTTTTGCAGTAGTCCTAGCTGAGCATATTTTTCAATGCCTCTGGTCACTCTTTCTTTAAAAGCCTCTGCTGCAAAGCGAGTTGATTCTTCTAGTTTTGGTAATATTGTATTTGGTATATGTCCTTGAGAAAAAAAGAGCATTAAGGCTAATTCAAGATAGGCTAGATCTGCTGAAAAGAAGCCTGCGGTGCCTTCTATATGAGCTTCATGAACCTCTTGTAAGATACTTTTATACCCAACTTTTTTAAGCTGATTACAAAGAGCTGCTGCATGAGCTATTCCTGCCATTACTACTAGTTTATTTGAAGTTTGTGGGCATAAGGACAACACTTTATCAAGGCAACAAATATCAAAATATAAGTAATCAAGCGACATTAAAAGGGTATTATTAAACTCTTCATACTTCTGTAAAAATTTAGATGGTTCTAAATAATCATCAAACGAGTCTAGTACTGCCAAAATCATCGACCTATCAGCGGAGGACCTTGTAAAATAGTTTTTTGCTTGCTCTATCGCTTGTAAAAACTTGTCATATAATTCTTTAAATACTGAAGCGTAAAAAGAATGCGTGCTATACTTTTCTGCAAGGCTCTTAATATAGAAAGCATTTTGATCAAGCTGGGTAAAATAATCTTTTACCGTATAATTTTGAGCTTCTGGTGTATGAAGAAAATTGGGCTTAACTTTTGAGTTCCAGTGTTCACGAGAAAATAAAGATTTTTGCGCTTGCGCATGAGGTAACAATTGGCTCAACCATCTCATTGCCGCTACAAGAAGGATGGAATCAAAGTTTCGTGAATCATAAGGAACAAACTGAAGCTTTTCATGCGCTATTCCTTTTGAAGCATAAGAAGCTAAATGAGCTATAGTATCTGCCATTTCAAGACCAGCAGGAAGAGTTTCTCCTCTAAAAGCAGGCTCAAAATTTTTATCTAATTCAACAACACAAGGAATAGTAGCATTGCTGGACTCTAATGCCTTTTTAATAAAAAGATCTATATGCTCTTTATTTTTCTGTGCTAAAGATTCTTCATAGTGATAATCACCCAAAATAAGAATAACTTCTCCTTTATCATTTTTAAGAAGATAGAACGAAACAAAAGAATAAGTACTGTATGATAAAAGTGTAACAATGTTTATCAGAAATGTTTTTAGTAAAAGATTAATTTTGCTCATAGGATTACTTTCAAACTTAAAGATCATTAATAAATATGTTGTATAGTATAGTATTTTTATGATTTTTTATCAAAAAGGCTATTCTTTGTCGTTAAGTTATTATTACCGCAAAGACTAAACTTCCCTCAAAACAAGTCCTCGTTACAACACAAAAACTATTGAACTACAACCAACCATAAATATATACTATTAAGAATAAAAACAGTAAAGATAAGGAATAGTCTATGAAGTACTTTTTCATTGTTATAATTAATTCTTTTTTCCTCGTTACTTATGGTATGGAAATACCCAAAGAAGGTCCAAAAAAGCATTGGACTGCCATTACTTTGCCGTATAACTATACCTATCCAAGCCAAACGCCCTTTTCACTTACAAAAACATCTCACTATTCAGTATCCTTTCCTGTTACAAAGCAGCAGTGGTATGCTACAGCAAAAGAAGAAGGATGCCCTAACAATCCCTATAGAACAACAAGTAATCGGTGGCTCAGTGACAAGCATGATAAAATTTCTGGTATATCTTTTAAAGGTCTTATAAAGAAAAACTATGCTACTAATTCTATGGCAAATCAATTTGCATATTATTTCCATGAAGATAAATGTTATAACGGCGGTGATGAGTATGGATGGGTTTTTCCAGAGAAAGTTCCTGCAGACAAGCCACAAGGGCTCTTCTATCTTTGCGGAAATTGCAACATATTACCAGAAGAGTTAAAGAAAAAAGAGCTTCCTCCACATGAGATAGAAAAACAAAAAGAAAAATGGTGTAACTGGCCCGATCCTACAAATACTGGAAGATGTAAAACAATCGATGGCGATTGTGCAGCTGTAGAAGAAGCTCTTAAACATCCAGAAATATCGCGCTATTGGAATATTACAGTAAGACCAGATAGCAACTTTCTTATCGAGTTAATAGATCCAAAAAGCTATAAATCTTTACAGTGTATTATAGAAAAGCCACAGTGGATAAAAAATCTCTATGAAAAGAATGGCTATATAACACTAAATGCTCAGAAAAAAGATGATCCAGAAAAGCCAAAAAATAGTTCTTGGGATATGGTTGTAGATGAAGTCAAAATATTGAAATAACTAGTACTTCTTCTAATATATAGCTATTAGAGAGCAGTTGACCTACAGTTAAGATAATATTAATAGAGACTTTGAGGAACAAAGTCATCAACAAGCCTTATTTCGATTCTTTCTATCGATTTACCTGGACGATCTCTTTTGAGATTCACAAATCCTACCTCAGCTGTTGATTTAACATGAGTTCCTCCACAAGGTACTTGAGCAAAGTCATCAATCTTCCAAAAACGCCTTTGACTTTCAACATGAGAAAAACCGGTTTGGATCAGCTTATTACTTTGTATTATCTCATTATAGTGAGCCAGTATATCATCAAAAAACGTTGAAACATTTTTATCAGATTTGAAATCTATTCGAGCCTTAGTTTCTGCAATATAGGCACCAACTTTTTCAAGATTATACTTTTGTGTAACAATCTCAAGTACCAGTTCTGCAGCAAAATGTAACCGCATAAGCCTATATCTACGAGGCCAATCAATAGCCATAGTAACTTCATCGTTCTTTGAAAGGCCATGATCATCTGGCAACATATAATAAATAAGAGTACCTTCCATTCTTGAACTTAGTATAGAAAGCTCATTAATATAGGCTTTATCACTTTCTTGGCCACCACAAAAAGAAAAGATAATTGTTTCATCAAATAAAAGCTGATTGTTTTCAACTGATGCAACTTTAGTGGTTAACTTATTCTGATAGGGATTATCCCAAAAAACTTTTCTCATATCATAATAATTTTTGTAAGATAATTAGTAGCAACGTACGTTCAATCTTTTACAGAATAATGCTTATGCATTCAAATGTCAAAGTACAGCCCTAACGCATTGTGCTTTCTAGTTACTCTATGTAAGAATGATTACGTTGAGTTTCAGTTCAATAATTTAACGAACATAACTACCGAGGTTTCTCTAGATGTATGGTAAATGCAATTCGATTTCCAAACATATTTTTCTCTTTAAACCCAACTGCTTTTGCAAGTCGAAGCACAGCACTACGAGATTGAAAATGAGGATCAAAAATTATTTCAGTAACTGAAAGTATACCGCCTGGCTTTAACCCATCAAAAATTTCTTTTAACGCAACTCCACGATGTGGTATCTCGCCCAAAACAGTCACCAATAACGCTCGATCAAACTTATTATGCTCTAATTTTTTCTCACCAATGCCAGCATGAAGAAATGTAATGTTTGTAAGATACGCTGTTCGTGCTTTTTCCTGAACCCGACGAATCATATCTGCTTGTATATCCATCGCTACTACTTCACCACTTGGACTAACTTTACGTGCAACTGGTAGAGTTACTCTACCAGGACCACATCCAATATCCACCACAGTCATACCCGGTTTGAGATCCAAATGCTGAACAATAGTTTCAGCACGATTAACTGTAGTAAAGGGGTTATCTAATTCAACTAGCCATGCTAACCATGATGGACACGGAAGCGAATAACGTCTAGAATATAAACGCCATATAACTGAGATAATTACAAGTAAGCTTATTATACCAATAATTGTTACTAAGAAACCAAATTCCCACATAAAAATCCTTCCTCATGAATCTATCTGTTTATCTGTAGTATTACTAAAGAAAAACCGCTTATTGTTTATAACGACAATTGCTGAAATTATAAGCAAAAGTAGCGTGATAATACCTTTAGTACATTGTGAAGTCTTTAAAAGAACAGCTGAAAGATTCATCATAGCATGAAACAAGATAACTGCAGTAATGCTGCGGCGATTTTTGTAGTATACCCAGTTCATCAAAATAACAGCAGGAAAAATACTCATAAAAAAATTGATAACATAAATAATACTTACCTTCCAAAGTTCATGTTGATAATAACCCTTAATGAAAAACAATGGTATATGCCATATTCCCCAAAGAAAAGCAAATAGTAGTGAGGTAGTAAATAGAGTAAGGTAAGCTCTTAGACTATCTACACCATACCCTCGCCATCCTAGCTCTTCTAACGTAGGTGCTAGAAAAAGTGAAATTAATAAGCTAAATATGTTCCACCTTTTCATAACTTCATACTCACTAGAAAGCGCAAATTGATCTATTGATTGACCAAACAACAATGAAATCGCTGTCGCTAAAACTAACACAGAAGGCATAAACATTATTATCACTATAAGGAAACTTAACTTGATTCTATACGGACTTAATCTATTCCAAAAATCTTTAATAAGCTCCTTGTTTTTTGAACCATAGATCATAATCAAAGCTGCAATAAAAGGCATACATAATCCAAGCAGTATCAAAAGCAACTGCAGTTTTTCTATCCCGCTCTGATAACTAAAATAAGCAGCCAACAACCCAAAAATCCATGTTCCTAGAAACGTAAGCAAAAAAAATTGCGTCGGGCTATATTTATATGTTTGCATAGTTACTCCTTTATTAAGTTACTAAGCTTATTGACTAAAAATCTAAAAGAGCCTGCTGGAACTTTAAGAAGCGCCTCAACAATTTCAGGAAATGCGAGAGCTCGCCGCACAAGCTCCTCGTTTGATCAAGGATAAATTCCTACATCAGTCAAAAATTGTATCCCAGAAAGCATAAATTCGGCACATTCTAAAGGAGCATTTGTCTTAAAGAGCCCTTTTTACAACCTTGCAGAATTAGTTCTGCATAGAGAGACGCCTCTTTTATAAGAGTAAGAGCCAAAAGACGAGTATGCATACCAACATTGCCAGGCTGATAAAGAGCTTTTAATAAAGATATCGTGCAGCTTTTAGTATTTCTTATCTACGTACAGCCAGTTTTTTTACAGTTCTGGCCACTTCTCATCCCTTATCTAAGCAATTCCTCCTTATTTTTCTTATGCTAGGAGAAAACTGATTCTACATAGTTTACTTACTAGCATACTAATTGACCGGCGGTCAGTCAAATAATTTCATAAAATCCTTCTTCTATTGAAACCTTTCTTGAAGACCCCTTTATAAAGAGCTATACTAGTAGATACTATAGGTTAAGGTTATCCTAGAAAGACGGTATGCGTTACAAATTTTATCGTGAACATAAATATGTAAGTGCTGCACTCAATGATTTAGAACGGTTGATTGCAAAAACAGACTTTAGGCACCATACTGAAGTTGAGAATGTAGAAAAGGAGTTTAATCTTCTTATTGGCATGCTTAAAGGTCATGCTGAGTACGAAGATAAAACGTTCCATAAACTGTTATACGATAAAGGCTCTTCTGTTTATAAGGATATTGAAAAAGAGCATGAACATATGGATGAATCCATTGCTCATCTTCAAACAATGCTTAAAACTATACGTGCAGCAACTCAAGAAGAAGAATTGATAGAGTTAGGATATCAGTTTTATCTTTGGTATAGAAAATTTGTAGGCGATAATCTTCTTCATCTTCATGAAGAAGAAACAATTATTTTACTAGAGCTACAAAGATTATATGACGATGAAACTTTACGCAGAGTAGAGTTTCCCACTTATCAAAGCATGTCTGTTGATGAGTTGACTGATATGCTGCAAGTATTATTACCTCACATGAATCCTAGTGATCGGCTGGTATTTTTAACAGATATTAAAGATGCAGTACCAGATAAATTCATACTAATATGGGAGAGTATTCAATTAATACTGGCTCCCTACGAGCGTATCCAACTGATGAAACAATTACCTATCAAATAACAGAAATATCTTAACAGTCAGTTTATAGACTAATAGTACCGCTATAAGTATTACCATCAGTGCTTGTAAGAGCAAGTGACCTCGTTTGACTCATACCAACTAAATTTAAACTTGCACGATTTGCATCATTTACATAAAGAGCAATTGTTATCTTATCATCTGTAGGAGCTGTAGGAAGAATAGTAGGATATTGTTGACTCGCAACTCCTAAAGCAATTCCTTCATTGTTTGTAAGAGTAAGACCATACTTGTTGCCTCCTTGAGAAGAAAGCTTTATAACTGTTGGATGTGCTGTAGCTGGATTTTGAACACCAAGGGTTAACGTAGATTTAGAGAAGGTATATGTCTGCGTTCCAGCTGCAAAAGCAACAGACGCAGAAAAACATAAAATCACAAAAAGCATTAATCTCTTCATTTCTATTTCCTTTATTTTAAATAACTATTCAAGATTAGAGTACTAATAAGGAATACTATAAGTCAATAATCCATTAAGGAGTTTAACTTTTTTACTCATTATAAGTTGACAGCCCTCACATGATGTTATATAATTCTAACATGACTACTTAAAAAAAAGGTTATGTGTGAAGAATCGGATAAAGGAATTTCGTGTCAAACTTAATATGACACAAGAAGAGTTAGCAAATGCTGTAGATGTGAGAAGAGAAACAATCCTTTATTTAGAACAGGGCAAATATAATCCTTCGCTTAAATTAGCTTACTTAATAGCTAAGAAACTAGAAACGTCAATTCAAGAGTTATTTATATTTGAGGAGGAATCATGATTGGGAATCCTAATTGGTTTGAGACGCGAAAATATAGCGGTTGGGGATTAAAACCACGAACATGGCAAGGATGGTTGTACATTTGTATATTGGCAACTCCTCTTATAATGCTCCAATTAATCCCCACTATAGAGAGCAAAATACGCCTTTCTTTCACTGCCATTTGGCTACTATTTATTTTGATTGAAACCATAGATATCATGATCAGAATAAAAAGAGATGAACGAGAACTGCTTCATGAAGCACTAGCAGAGCGTAATGCTACCTTGTTTATAACTTTGTTCTTAGCCTTAGCACTCCTTTATCAAGTAGTACAAAGCGCATTAACAGGCCAAATGTTGCTTGACCCTTTCTTGGCACTCGCTCTTTTGGGAGGAACATTAATAAAGCTTTTTTCTCATCTTTACCTTAAAGATAAATAAGGAGCAGAACATGTATCGCATAGTAGGAATCTCGCTTTTACTCACTATAACGATACCCATTAGTTATGTATAATAGAGGTGGTGAGTCTGGTAAGATGATAGTTTACACGCTGCAAGATCTCTATTTTTCAAAGCATAGCTAATCGTCCTTGCATCGCAGCAGAGAAGGCACGATGGCTCAGAATGAGCTTTAAAAATAAGGGATATTATATAATATCCCTTATTTGTTCAATTAATATATGTTATATAATATCCTGTAAGCATTGTCTCTAATATGCCTCTAAGTAAAGGCAATGCGTTAGAAGGAAGAGTTACCATAATCTGCAGATCAAATGCGCCCCATTCCCGAGGAACAACAGTGCTTTTTCCCCACTTAAGGTGATCTAAAGTTATATTTCTTATTTTGCTTTCAAGCTTTTCCGAGCTATCTCCTGCATCATAAGGTACTCCTACAGTTATCCATTTAGTAACAAGATTCTGACTAGTTATCTGTTCTTTCGATTCCGTTGTTTGAAATACTATATTTAAAGTTTGATAATACTTTTGCATAGCATCTTCAAGTCTTTTTTCTATGCGAGAGCGCTCATTTAACAGATGCTGTATATCACGTTGAAGATATTCTATATAACTAACGGCCTCTTTGGTAAGCTTTGTTTGTGTAGACTGAATACTAAACAGAGCTATCAGAGTAAATATGCTAACTACGTATACTCTATTCATAGTTTTTCTCCTTGATAGAGGATTTTAGATTTATTTCTAAAGTACTATAATAGAGATTCTAAAACAAGTGGTTCTTACGTGATTATGGCTACTATTTTCTAGCTATAAATATTTTTAAGCATAAAATTCGTACCTGACAAGTATCTTTTTACGATTATATAGCCTATACTATAAATGTATTTACTAATAGATTATAGAAACCTAACAAGGACAGCAATGCGCATTGTGCTTAGTATTACTGCTTTATTTTTCATTCATTTCTCCTCTAGCCTTGCCATGGAACTCGATGAAAATGATACCGTTCTTCTGCTCAGTGCTGCAGCTGAAGGAAACTTAGATAGCGCGAAGAAAGCGCTTGCACAAGGAGCAGATCCTAATGGCGATCCCTTCATATACAGCCCACTTTATGTGGCTGCTTCTAATGGGCATGTAGAAGTTGTAAAGCTTCTTATTGATTGCGGCGCAGATATTGATTGGGCAAGAAAAGGAGCTAAAAAAAGCCCTTTGTATGCTGCTGCAGCACATGGCCATTTGGCATGTGCCTTAGAACTCTTACGTGCTGGTGCATTAACATGCTGCTTAATGAATGATAGAAAGCAGTCAGCACTCATGAAGACCTTTGTGAAAAATCATGATATACCGATGACAAAACTACTGCTTGAATATGGAACAAATGCTTATGATGACCCACATCTTACAGATCATCATGATGCAATGTTTTCAGAATGCTTTCCTGATCCGCTTGAACACTATGCAGCGACAGGATTTTACGTAGCATTACAGATTGCTATTGCACGCTTATACGAAGCAGCAAAAGATAGATCGCAAGAATCCACTATAGCACGATGGAGCAGATATATAATTCCTGTAGCACTACGAGCTCTGGTAGATTCTCCTAACTCATCATTGCATTGTACATTAGAAGAGCGACAACGGCTATCTCGTGCACTCTTGATTGCAATAGCACAAGGCGAGCTAAAAATATCAAAAGAGCTATTGCTCCCTTTTGGAGCCTTACCATATGAAGCATTAGAACGGTTTAATCAGATATACACTCCTCGACGAAATAAAGGACATGGTATAAAGCTCCATAAGATTAAAGAGCTGTTAGTAACAGCTGCTCAGCAACATAGGCAAGAAGTTGAAAAGTTCATTGATGAGCTTTCTCGAAACCCTCAAAAGCGCTATATACAACTTCCACTTGAAATAGTACAATTGCTTCAGCTCTATTTCTTGCATGCTACTAAAGTAAGTTAAATAAATAAAACTAATTTTCCAGAGGAACTATGTTTACCACTATACGCTCTCTATTGCAAGTGAGCACCTTCTTAATAGTCCTTTTATCTTTTTCCTGGATTTGCACTGGAATAGAATTTGCGGCTATAGGGCTTCCCCACTTTATGCAGGATGAGATTAAAAACGTACAAACGTATATAAGCAATAAGCTATCCCGTGGCATGAAGCTTCAGCCTACACCAGGCAAGAATTTGCATATTACGCTTAAAACAATAGCTCCACTAAGTAAAAAAGAATTCCCAAAAGTTAAGAAGATTTTAAAAGCAGTTGCAGCACAACAAAGACCGTTTAATATCAAAAGTGCGTTTAAAGGATCACATATTAATTTTACCAAAGATGGCTTAGTACTTTTATACCTAGCTCCTCATAAAGAGCTCACTCATCTTGCATATAAGATTTATCAAGCACTTCATGTGGCAAAAAGAAAAAAACTTATCAAGCATCTTGATAGCCGCATAGATTTCCCTTATGGAGCACATATAACAATTGGCAAGTTAACGAACAGAAAAAGCACTTCTGGCCATCAGCATACACTCTCTTCTATGAAACATAAGTTTAAAAGCAAGATTAACAAAAACTTTACTGTAGATAGAATTGTCCTATTTCATTCTAATAAGCCAAAAAGCCCACGGATATATTACAATAAAGGTACTTTTCATTTTAGTAAAAACAAAAAACAAGCTCACAAAATGAAAAAGCCGTTAAAACTCAAGCAGCCTTACTATATGTATTTCATGTATTAACATCTATTAACATCTGTTCTATGTTCAAGAAATAGTGTACCATCTCAGCTAAAAATTGGTGTTCCCTGGCATTATAAGCCCATTTTTCATGATTAGACCAAACTCTATATATGGGTTTCTGCTTTCCATAGTATGTATATAACTCAATTGCAAAGCACGCTCAACACTTTAGCCCCAAGGTCTTGTCATTTTATAACTACGACGAGCAACATACCCTTTTAGACTAGGAAAATCTTTTCATGAAATAAGTAAAATACATCATAATAGGACAATTTAGGTATAAAAGGATAATTTATGATTAAAAGAGTTGCACAGCTACTTGCTATGACTATTTTTAGCGTTATAGCAGTTCAGGCAGTATATGTTATAAATCAATCAAATAGAGAAGTTCTTATAACTACACCGCGTGCTGAACCATACTTACAAAATCCTATCCCTCTTAGGTATGGAGTTTCTCAAAGACTACAGTCAAGCAGCGTAAAATTAACAATTATGGGAAGAGAGGTTAATATTAGAGATTTGGCTGAACATGATTCCTTAATTGTTTCGCACGGTAACCACTCCACGAGACATAATTGTCTTTAGAACACGTCCTTATACCCAAGGACAACCATACGAGGAAGCAAGAGTATCTACCTTGTAACTTTGGTTACCATCTACGATCAAGGAAGAGAAAAACTATAAATAACAGCATTCATAAAGAGATACTATTATCTATTAAGTTGAGCTTGTTTATTGAGCTTTTGCAAAAGCTCAATATTCCTCGTGTTACTCATACTTTACGCTTGATCTAGTGTAGTTATACCTTATAATAGATCTGCTCTAAAATATACTTTCTTGATTTTGTCGACAGAACTGTTAAAATTTTAAGAGTATGCTAGTAACTTTTGCCGGGCTTCATAGAGAAATGCGTATCTATATCTTTTTACTTTTCTTTTTGGTACCATTTTTACATGGGATGGAACTCAAGATATTCAACGTAGGACAGGGTAACTGCATAGCTATTACTTGTGAAAATAGCCCTACTCTTTTAGTAGATGGTGGTTCAAGCAAGCATCCACGAGATCCCTACACGCAAAGTGACTTAAGAAATTTACAGCTTAATACCATTGCCAACTATCTTATTAATAGTACATCGCAGCGTGAAATTTATATAGTAGTAAGTCATGGAGATGAGGACCACTACGGCTGGATTCCCTTCATTGCTCATAAAGTACTATCCAAAGGTTTAGTAGTAAAAATACTTTTAGGAGGCAAGCCAGAGCATTACAAAACAACCTTTTCAACTGGTTGGCTCCCTCTAAGAAAGAGTCCAAAATTAAAACAAGAACCACAGTCTTTTGCTTATCTTCTTGATATTTTAAAGCAAAGCTTTCCAGATACATTTTATTATGCCTATCTTTGTCACTTATCATATGACAAAACAGCTGCTTATCTCCCTACCTATGCACATATTTTAGCTGCACTATCAGAAGCAAGAAATAAAAATGATACCAGCATTGTACTAAAGATACAGCATGGAGCCTTTTCTGCGTTACTTACAGGAGATGCAACAGGAAGAATAACAGATACGCTTACAGAGCCTATTGAATCAGTAATTTTTTTGCCTAGTCATCATGGAGCTACAACAGATAATTGTACAAGCTTAAACTTTCTTTATAAAGTGAGACCTCGCTATATTATCGTAAGTGCTGGAATGCATAAAAAGCATCATCATCCAGCGTATGAAACACTAGCACGAATCATAAAATATTTCCAGGATGTTCCACAGCCGCTTGTATTACCCCATACCATAACGTTCTATAGCAATGGACCACTATCTGCATATCCTTTAAATATAGAAAATGAAAATTTTAAGATTATTATACCCTTTCTTAAAAACGGCTTTCGGAGTGCAATTACACGCTATCCTTTATACAACACGACAAATGCGGGTACTGTGACATTTCGCTTAAGAGATGGCTTATATCTTGAGCGAGCTGAAAGCCAGGACTTTAGCGTAACACAATGTGCCTTAAAAGCTCCCTTTATACATCACTTTTCTTCTATACGTTCTCTTATCTTTCAAGGACTTAACCTTACCGATAGCTCTCTTTCTGCATTAACCACGCTACCTCCGAAATTGACCTATCTTGATTTAAGGAATAACAATTTAAATTTAAAAGGAGTATTCCATCTCTTAAGGCTTCTTAACAAATCAACACATGACGATAGAATTTTTAAATTGCACAATAATCCCTCTTTTACTAATGAAGAGCTTAACTCATTTCTTTTAACCTATGAAGATTTAAAGGATGTTACTATAATAAACACTTTTAATAAAAATGTTTTTGATAAAACTCAGCCAGTTTGTTTTGAAGACGTACAGGTAAAAACTCATACACTAGCAAGAAATAGCGATGATACAAAGATTATCTCAGAAGATCTTTTAAAACATATGAGAGCTTATAATATACCCTTTGACATCTATACAGCTCTCTTCTCTTCTGGTGCAGCATATCTACCAGCATATCAGTGTATTGTAGTAGCAACTCTTATAAATCAACAATTTCGTGGTTATTCTATACCTATTGCTCCTTATTCTATTGACGCACTTTGCTTTAGCCCTAATACAGCTCTGCTTGCATGTGCTTCTGCTCATTATGATAGTACCTTGCTATGGGATAAACAACAAGAAAAATGGTTAGGCGCTGTTTCTGGATGCTTTCTTTATGATGAAAATAAAGCTGCCTACAGACTTGGTAGCAGTCACTATTCTTTCAATTCACTAAGATCTCTCGATAATCTATCAAACCTACCTCTATTAGGGCCATTTACCTCCAATAGCCAATATTTTATTACTTTTTCAAAAAAAACCGCTACGTTGTATCTTTGGCAGTTGTCCCACAATCAAATTCCTCGAGCAGTATTTTATAAAGATTTAAGAGAACTAAAGCCTCATTATTCTGTTAATGATATTGATTATGCTACTTTTACTGATAACGATCGCTCTTTATTGATTTATTATAAAGATAGAAGCTCTTACTATATGCCTTTATTACTAGATGATGTACTTTATCTTTGCAAAAAATAATTTAAGAAATTAAGAAAATCGGCTAGTCTAGATTTATGAGAATATTTAACAGGCATATCGTCTCTATTATCTGGTAAAGAACCTTCACATTTACCTCCTAATGTATCTAATTCTTATAGCTATAAAAATTAGATTCCTTATAGAATAAAATTTTTTTCATACTATCCATAAATGAATAATATGAAGCTTGAAATTTATTATAAATATACCGCGTTTTATAAATAACGTCTGTATTAGTATTTCATTACCTTGAACAAAATAATCACTAACCTTCACTTGAGCATAGTCAGAGGTTGAATAACCATAACTATCTTGAGTATTTATAAATCTAGCAGAGCTATCTTTAAACAAGAAGATACTATGGGTGTAACCAAAGATCCAACCAGCATCGGTCTTGACAGAAATTTAATTTATATTATAGTAGATTTATAGTTTAATTTAAAAATCCATAAGGAGCTTCTGATGTACTTGCTTTACACTCTTCTATTTTTATTAATTCCTTTTCACTTACAGGGCTCATTTCTTATAATGAATGCACTTGATAAAAGTAGGACTATCGACAATATTTTAGAGTCTTTATCTGAGGAAGAAAAAGCACAGTGGTCCCAAGTACCAGAAGAAGATAAAGCTAGTTCTTTATTGGCATCGGTAGAGCAAAACAATATAAGAATGGTTACGTTTCTTTGCAAAATGATAAAAGACATTAATGCTCACTATAAAGCTTGTATTACTCCTCTATCTTTAGCAGCTTCTAAAGGATACACCGAAATAGTTACAGTACTTAAAAGACATGGCGCTCTCATTAATTACGAAGACTCGCTTGGAGATACAGCATTGAAATACGCAGTGTCAACAGGTAATAAGAAGATGGTAGAACTTCTTATTAGCCTAGGAGCTGATGTTAATAGTATAAATGCTCGGGGCGAAACACTTCTAAACACAGCACTTCTGCTAGAGAAAAAAGATATAATACCTCTCTTACTTAGTGCAGGTACTCGTACTATCAATCATCAAGATAGACGCGGCAGAACTATCTTAATGAGAGCCATAGAGCAACGAGATACGCTTCTAGCACATAAGCTCATAGAATTGGGTGCTGATGTTACTATTAAAGCCCATAATAACCGTACAGCCCTCATAATTGCGGCTGAAGAAGGGCTTACAGAAACAGTAGCTTTACTTATAACTGCAGGCGCTGATATTACTGCTAAAGACACATATGATCTCGATGCTTTAACAGTTGCTCAAAACGAACAACATCAAGCGATTACTCACTTGCTTACCTTATGTCATCTTCCCCAAGTGGAAGAGTATCTTAAAAATCCTAAAGAGTACGCTAAAACTAAGCTCTATATTACCAATACTATAACAACTCTTATGCTTGCTTGTATGCTAGGACATAGAGAAGTTATATCACTTTTAAAAGATAATAATTGTTCCCAAGATTATCTGAATGCAGCTGCCAGTGATGGGCACACAGCTTTTGACTATGCCCTGCAATTTAATAGAAAAAGCGCTATCACTCTTATCAATCTCTTTGGTACTAAGATACATAGAATAAAAAATGAGATGCAAGCTCTCTTAAAAGAAGCATTAAAAGACAAAGACAGTGCTATGGTTGCAGCACTCTTAGGTAGCGGAGCAGTTGCTGATTGTGGAATTACGCAAAATTCACTAGCTGCTAATTACCTTGGTTTATTGCCTCAAGATCTTTTTGTAGAACTTCTCATTTTTCTAAACAACGCTAGTGCTCCTGCAAGAAGTTAGCTTAATCAAGCTTAGCAAGAAACTCTCCCGACCTGTGCAGATGGGAATTGACTAACATCAATTTGATTAGCTAGATCTCCTTTTCTTGTAAGCCAAGCGGTCGTTACAAGTACGATAAACTGTGGATACGTAAGATCCAAAGGTTGGGTAAAGGTAGACAGATTGTCGTAGAGCAATCAAGACTTACGTATGAGCTGATTTACATTCTGCTTTATGTTTTGCTGTCCAATCTTTATTTGGCATTCTTTGCTGCAATAACGAGCTTTTCTACAACGAGTACAAGTATTCTTTGCCGCTTGCTGGCATCCTGTATTGTAGCAACGAGAGTCGGAGATAGCAGGAACTTGAAGGCTATTTTGTAGGTTCAATGATGCAATTTTAGGCTGTAGAATGAAAGGACATTCTTCATCTAAATCTTCTTTACTTGAAGAAGGTAATCTCTGTAAGTTACAGTTTACACATTCTTGGAAACCTTCAGCAGCAGTTACTTCCATTTTACCTAACATAAGTGCGCTTATTTCTGGAACAGCGCCATCACTAAAGAAGAGGTGCAGTGCTACTTCAAGGTATGCTAAATCCGCTAGAGCGAAAGTAATGATACCATCCTCGATTGATTTAAATTGCTCCTTTGCATTTAACACATTAATATGCTATTCTCAAAATTAAATTTTATAAAAATATTTATGTGTCTTAAAGAATGAAAGGGACTAACTCACCTTATATCATCACAATCTCAAAAACAAAGAACCTTTAAAATT
This sequence comes from uncultured bacterium, assembly GCA_963848965.1. Classification (GTDB taxonomy): domain Bacteria; phylum Babelota; class Babeliae; order Babelales; family Babelaceae; genus CAWKFG01. Next base: position 416,700 of record CAWKFG010000001.1, on the reverse strand, counting down.
TAAGGAATTTTATGAGCTATCTACAAAAACTTACCTTATTCAGTTTACTCTCACTGCCAACAATTATTTATTGCATGGAAGAAGACACATCATCATTAAAATTAGAAGAATCCTCTGCTCTTTGTACAGTAGTGAGGGATAACGACCCTTTATACGACAAAATAGGAAGAGAAATAGCAGCCAACTTTAAAGCGTACCTCTTAGACAAGTATGCGGATATTTATGGTCCACTCGGTAAGGTTGTAACTTGCGATGATACCTCGCTAGTAAAAGCTCCACAAAAAATGCCTTATTATGATTATAGAAATGAAGCAATAGCCAAGCTATTAAACGATTATCAAAATTCATTAGAACCAGCCAACATTGTTTCTACTAAATACAAAGCACTGTACAATGGAATGAATCAAGAGCTTGTATTATCATTTTTAGATTTTTTAAGACTTGTTAATAGTAGTAAGAGTTATCCTTTAGTGCTTAAACTTATTTTAAAAAATGACTACGAAAAAGCTGTTAACTATGTACAAACCACGCTGTTCAAACTTGGTAATATGGAAGAAATAGTACAAGCTCTCCCTTCAATTAAAAAAGCAACTGAGGAGCAAGAAGCATTCTACCAAGAAGGTAAAAATATTGGGAATCTTGAATGTAATTTTTTAAAAAGCTATGGGCTCTGTATACAGCAGCATCCTAAATGGTTTGAATTAAGCCAACTGCATGTAACAAAAAGACATGCATTAAATAAGACCATTACAGAGCTTTTGCAGACGAGTGATCCTACAACGGTTTATGAGCTCTGGAAATCTGCTTATCAAGGATATTATGATGCTTTAGTAAGACTCAATATTGATACTTGTTTTGCAAACACCTTAACATATGTTGATCTAACTACTCAAAATGTAGAGGAACTAAAAGCCATTAAAAATCTTAATGAAGCAATGAGAAATGCAAAAACCAGTTCTCTACAGTATATACATAATGCTTTGTTCTGCACGGATATGAAAGCAGTTATAAAATTTCTTGATTCACAAAAATCTTCTTAAAGTAAATAGTTCTGTATAGGGGCAGCTGTTAAAGCTGCCTTTTTTACTTAAAGATCAAGAAAGCCAGTGGCTTTAGCCAGTTGGATGAATTGATTCCTTTAAGCACTTCTTGAACAGTTGGGCATACTATAAGCTTGATAGCTATATTGAGTATAAGTCCAAGCTGCTAGGAGTACCGGTTATGTATATAGATCCTCGTTATACCTCCAAGGATTGTAGTAAATGTCAGCAAAGAAGTAACCGGCATAAGAAGGTATTTAAGTGTCGAGAGTGTGGACACGTTGACCATGCTGATGTCAATGCTGCATTCAATATAGCATTGCGTCATTAAGCATGTTCATTTGAGTATAGACAGAGTTATACATGCGTGCTCACTGAAAGTCTTACGGAGCTCTGCTGATAATGCCAGTAACTCTCGAACCGCTGGGCTTTAGCCCGGCGTTATTCAGTACACCATATTCAGCTTACAATAAGCATCTTTTGAATATAGATTTTATTGCAAAACAAACTAACAAAAAAATCTAGTTCTCTATTGCGCCCAATAAATTATATTCGTACAAAGACCTACTTAACAAATTCAACTGTTGGTGTAAATGGCCAAGATTGGAGTGGCTTTACTGCTTTAATGAGTGCTGCAAGAAATGGCCATACAGAGGTAGTGAAGCTGCTATTAGCCGCAGGAGCTAATGTTAGTGCTAAAAATAACAAAGGTGAAACGGCTTTAAGCACAGCTAGAATGAGAGGGCATGAGGAGATACAAGAGCTGCTAAAACACTACCAAAGTAAAGTTCACACGACCTAAGATGCACTAGTATGTCTAATTTTATATAGTTCTACCTCTCAAGCTAAAAATCGCAAGGAATGAGCTATAGAAGAATGTTCAAGATTCTATTAAGGAAAGATAATACAAGAAATAGAATTTATGGAATTTTGAAATAATTAAAATTGTAAACTGGCACAGCCCTGTTCATTATCATAGAGACAACTAAGGTAGAGCAAATTATCATTCTTGAATCTATAGAGCCTTTACATTGAGGAACTTAAAAAAGATTGAAAAAACCCCAAAATATCCTATATACTAATTTTATAATATAAAATATAAAATATTAAAACTTAGGTAAAAAATGAAAAAAATGTTCGCAATCTCTTTATTTTTCTTATTCTTTAGTATGTGGTCTTCAGTAACCCTATCCTATGCTATATCTCTTGCTCTTTGGGTTAAAGGCAATAAAATAGTTGGGACTATAGGAGATTACCATAAAGAAGGAAAGAAAGACATATGCCATAAAAATCTTTTTTCTCCTTTCCTCGAGCAACTAGCAAAATCAGACCAAGAAAGTGAAATCGTTCTGGAACACATTTTTGAAGAGGATCTGGAGCCAACTTCAGAAAAGGATATCTGTCTTGATCTCTTTTCAAGATATGCCTATCAGCATGGTTTAAAACATGGCAACCTATCTTTCATCCTTTCTAATTTTCAAGTTAAATTGCCTGCCTTAAGGAAATTCCTCAAGTATGTATTTAACTTTGTTTTATCATTTCTTATTAACAAGTATACAGATGAGGACTTTAAATCAGTAGTAAGAGAAAATGTTAGTACAAAAGAACTATTAGACACTATAAAGGTAGTGTTAGATCTTGTCAAAGAGCTAAAACAAACTATAACAAACCCAGGAGGTAAAGCTTTGCTTGCCCAGTTAGAAGGATCAATAAAAATTTATGATGCTCGCCTTAAACTATTATTTCTAAAGCATACTCATGAAGTTACTTTAAAAGCACCTTCGGGCTTTGAAATAACATTAAAACCTGGATCGGTTGCAGCTGCCTTTATAGAAGCTCTACAAAAAGGAGATTTAAAAGATGCTGATATCTCGTACGTTTTTAAAACTTATATAGACCCAGCTCTTAATTTAACAGAAATAGGTCTGATTAGAGATATAATCGAAAGCCAAAAACGAGTTAATAAAACACTTGTTTATGCTGGAGCAGAGCATATTAAAGTTGTTAATAAAATGCTTCTAGAGTTGGGTTATACTCCTATTGCCCAACCACCTTTAGGCTTTTTCTTAAGAGGTTCTTTCTTTGAAGGATTTGAAAAGCAACCTATACCTTCTAAAGAATTAGAAGATTTTTTTAAGCTTTTTCTTACAAGGTAATATCTTCACAGCTTAAGAGAAGACTCTATTACTGGTTAACTGAACTGAATAACGCCGGGCTAAAGCCCTGCCGTGTCCGCCGAAGCTCAGAGAGCGAAGGCAGGAGGTGCGGGAGTTACTGGCATTATCAGCAGAGCTCCGTAAGACTTTCAGTGAGCACGCACGTATAACTCTGTCTATACTCAAATGAACATGCCTGAGGATCAGCCATAACAGCACAATGACCAAAAGTATTAAGATCTACGCCTACATAGCTTTTATAAGCTCTTGGTCTAAATCTCTATAATGCTTTATTTTATAGGTCAAAAGCATATTTTTCTCCTTAAGCTTCTCGTATAAAGTATAGCATAAGGAATCAATTCATCCAACTGGCTAAAGCCACTGGCTTTCTTGATCTTTAAGTAAGAACTTCTTGCCAAAAAATTGAAGCCTAGTAAATTTAACATTATGTATTAGAATGTCTAACACTATGTATTAGATTTGCATAAAGTATGGCATTTAACTTAAGCTTAGTTGGAAAACAAAATACAGTGAAAAAGAGCATATCTTTTATGATTATAGCAACGCTATGTACCAATTCAAATCTTTGTTCTGAAAATACTGCTAAAAAATTGTCTGACAAAAAAATTGTTATCATTGGAGCAGGACTTGCAGGTCTGACTGCAGGGTATCGCATGCATAAAAAAGGTTTTGACGTTCATGTATATGAAGCAAGAAATCGTGTTGGAGGCAGAATATTATCTGCTTTTATTAATGATAACATTGCAGAGTTGGGTGCAGAAAACATTGCCGACGGAGGTAGTGCTGACAATATCAACCAATTGATACAAGAGCTTGAATTGAAAGTGTTACATAAAACAGTAACCTTTAATTATGTTTTTCACCACAATGGTGTACTAATGTCAGTTAAAGAGATGATCAGAAAGCATAACTTTAATTTAGAGACGCTTAAAGAACAGCTAGATGTTCTTAAGCAAACTTCAAAATCCATGCTTGACGTATTTAACCAACTTTTTAAACCAAATGAGCCGTTAAAGGCATGTTTAAGTACCATGCTTGCTGGATACGAAGGAGCATCAATTGAGCAATTGTCTTCTTCATATGTTGAAACTTTATACTACATGATAAAGGGCGGAATTTCCTCAGCACATCAAGATACTAGTACTTCCTTTGCACGTATTCATGATGGTAATAGTAAATTACCTGAAGCACTCGCCAAAAAGCTTGGCGATAGAGTCCATTTGGGAATGCCACTGATATCAGTTACAAAAAATAAACAAGATGGTTATACCCTAACATTTAAGAATGGATCTAGCACAACAGCAGATATTTTGGTTCTTGCAATACCCTGTCCCGTCTATAACGATATTGCATTTGATGAAAATGTTATTCCAGAAGATAGGCTTAGAGCTATCAGAACTATTCATAACGGCAACAATGCAAAAATTATAGTCCCTCTTTCTGGAACTTTTCCTACATCAACTATCTTTCTTAACGATAATCTTGGTATCTTCACATTTGTTGAAACAATGGTTACCGTCTATTTTACTAGAGAATCGAGTTTATTTTCACCACACGATATTACTCAAACGTACGCTCAAGCTCAATCGCTTTTTGCAAGTGGATTTGAAAAAAGTTCTTTACCTAAACAGGCGCCTATTCACGCTCTTGATAAATTATTTGTCAGATATTCTGGTCCAGTTGGATATAGCTGGCCCAATGACCCATTTGCTAAAGGTACCTACGCATATAGTGCCCCAGGGCAAGAGGCACTCTTTACTACTCTGCAAAAAAATAACAATATAACAGTTAAGGCTCTCTTTGCCCCCATTAATCAGCAAGTCTACTTTGCTGGCGAGCATACTTCAACATTACTTGATGTACCAGGAACAATGGAAGCAGCTTGTCAATCGGGTAATTTAGTAGCAGATATGATTGAAAAATCAATGGCGAACTAGCTCCAGATATTCTAGAGCATAAGCACAATGAGAAACACTCTACTATTTCCTAATCAAAAGTAACTTAACCACTTCTTATGCTTATGTGCTATACGATGTAAAGTAGTCTAATTGGCAAAACCTTGAGCATTAATAGTGGCTTTAGCCTCAAGTAACCAAACTATTCCTCTGTATTAAGACTTTGCTAAATAAGCCTTTAGGCTTTGTCCTGTTAATGAATCTTTATTGGCAACAATTTCTTGAGGTGTACCTGCCACAACAATTTTACCGCCTGCACTTCCACCGCCTGGCCCAAAATCAATAATTGTATCTGCATTACAAATAACATCTAAATTATGCTCAATTGTTATTACCGTATTTCCTTTAGATACTAATTTTCTCAAGATATCAAGTAGCCTTTCAACTTCTTGCGGATTCAAACCTGTTGTTGGTTCATCTAATAAGTATAACGTGTTTCCAGTCTCAGGTTTCGACAATTCAGTTGCTAATTTGATTCGTTGAGCTTCTCCTCCAGATAATGTCGAAGTTGATTGTCCCAACTTTAAATATCCCAAACCAACTTGTTTTATTAAATCCAAGAGCGTAAGAATCTTCTTTTCTTGCTCAAATAAGTGAATAGCTTCGCTTACCGTCATATCTAGAATGTTTGCAATGTTATGCCCTTGAAACTGTACTGTTAATAACTCTTCATTAAATCGCATGCCGTTACATACAGGACATACTGTTTCAATATCTGGCATAAAGGTCATGTCGACGGCAACGCTACCTGCCCCATTACAGTTTTCACAACGCTCATCTGATGTATTGAAAGAAAACTTATCAGCACTAAATCCTTGCGATTTTGCCTCTGGTAAAGAAGCAAATAAATCGCGAATCAAATCAAAAAGCTTTGTATAAGTTGCTATGTTAGAACGCGATGACTTTGAATTACCTATGGTAACTTGGTCAACGGTTATGACTCGATTAAAGTAATCTAAACCATCTATAGAATCATATTTTCCAGGAACTTCACTTGCTTGATAAAAATGCTTTCTCGCTGCTTTATCTACGATATCAAAGAGGAATGTTGATTTTCCTGAACCAGAGACACCAGTCAACACAACAAATTGGTTTATTGGGATACTGACATCAATATTTTTTAAGTTATGTTCACGAGCACCACGTATAGTAAGTGCCTCAGCCTTACAAATAGAAGGATTCAGGTTAATAGTTGCTTTTTTGGCTAAATATTTTCCAGTAATAGATTTTTCACAAGCCATAACATCCAAAGGAGTCCCGGTAGCTACAATTTCACCGCCTTTGCTTCCTCCACCAGGCCCTATATCTATTATATAATCCACATTTTTAACAATATCCATATCATGTTCAATTATTAAAACAGTATTACCCATTTCTTGTATCATCCTCATTGTTTTTAATAATTTTTGATTATCATGAGGATGCAAGCCTGTCGTTGGTTCATCTAATACATATAAGACACCCGTAAGCCCGCTGCCAAGCAAGCTCGCAAGCCTTACTCTTTGAGATTCACCGGCAGATAGCGAAGGAAGCGTACGATCCAAAGTAAGATACTCTAAACCTACGTCTATTAAATGTGATGTCCGTTCTTTTAATGCATCTGAAAAAGCTACAATTACTTGCAATTCATCCTCTGCAACATGCTGATCCAAGTCATATATCCATTTGAGTAATTCATTTAAACTAAGGCCACTCACATCAATAATAGTTTTTTCACCTACAGTTACTTCTCTGCCAAGTCTACCTAACCGTGTATTTTTACACTCAGTACATGGCTGATGCACGATATATTTCTTAACGTCATGTGGTGCCTTTGCAGGATTCTTTTTATAGAGGTTTAATAAATAAGTAATAATACCTTCAAAATTTCCTTCACTAACTTTCTTAGGCGCTTGAATATCCTTGTGGGCTTTTATAAAATCTGAAAAAGTAATGCCATAAAGGAGGAAATTTCTTTGTTCTTTCGTATAATCCTTTATAGGCAAAGCAGGATCAAATGAAAAACTATAATGTCTGCTAGCAGCAAGGATAACATTTTCGTAATGCTTTGCCAGTGCCTCACTCCAAAGATCAACTCCCCCGTTCCTTATTGTTTTTTCTTCATTAAGTAAATGCGAGAGGTCGACGCTTATAATTTCACCAACTCCTTTACAACTTGCACAAGCTCCTGCTAGTGCATTAAAAGAAAAGTGTGCCATTTTCAATTTTTCTAGCTGCTGACCACACTGCGGACAACCAAAGTAGCTTATCTTCCTTTTCTTTGAAGAAGAATTTGTTTCATCTTCGTCAATTTCAACTACTGTTAGTTTATGCTTATCTTGCAAGGGTTGCTTGACCTTTTTTCTACAGCTGTTACAAAGTTGACATCCTAAAACTGAAAATAGATTCCGTAAAATAGTAAGAATACCTGATCGAGTACCTACAGTAGAGCGGGGATTAAAATCAGTTACACGTTGTGTAACACCAATTGAAGGGGATAATCCCATAATCATATGTGCTTTTGCTTTTTCTATATGATCAGTAACCATGCCAAGTGACTCTAAAAATTGCCTTACGCATTCTTTTTGCAAAATATCGGTTGCAATAGAGGACTTACCTGATCCCGAAGGTCCGGTTAATGCGACTAATTTTCCCTTAGGAATCTCAAAACAAATATTTTTTAAGTTATGCTCTTTTGCGCCATGAACAATGATACTATCTGATTTACGACTAACAGATATGGCGTCTTTACAAAAACTACAAGTGAAACTCATGGAAAAACCCCCCCCTCAAGACTTTTCTAATAGAATAATTATATAGAAAATGCCAGCATTGTCAATTCAATCGAGAGTTTTGAACTATACAATTCTCTATAAGGCTGAAAACCCTAAGAAATTTTAATGATATTTAGATAAACATACTATACGTCACTTTTCTCGTGAACGCTTCTGTGTTTTGCTTAAAGATTCTGCTTTTTTTACTAACGCTTCTAGCCCCTGGAGGAGATTTTTCTTTATTATATGACCGCTATGATAAGCAAACAAAAAGCCTAAAGGCCCCTTGATTTCAATGTGCTCAGTAACATATGTTTTTCCAGCTGATTCAAAAATGTGATGTGAAACGATGATTCGAGCTAAAAAGAGCTTAAACTCTATAACCGACATTTTCAAAGGCTCGACTCGAGTTACCTTAATCGACAAAAGCGGCCCCCCTTTAGCTTTCCAGCTGCCTTCGGCCCCCTCCTTAAATGGTCCATTGATAGAACTATATTCAGTTGCAAGGTCCCAGGTATTCCAATTTTTTATATCTTGCCAAATATTCCAAACCGATTCTTGAGAAGCTTTGGTCTCTATGGTATATGTGCTAATCAACATCCGTTCCCTCTTTGGTTATATTGACCCAACCCAAAATAATTACGTTAAATTAGCAAAAAAATTGGTTCCCATTTTGTATTAATAGCAAAGTTCTCTCGTTTCATAAAACCCCAGTAAGCGCGAAAACTAGCCTATTAAGACACATCAATCTTCATCTAAAGTAAAGAATACTGTAGTGGGCCTTTTTTATCTAGTCCTTAGCTCGAATTGGCGTTAATATTATTGATTAGCTTAGTATTAGCACATCCTAGTGTTTTAAATGTTATGATTCGCAAAGATGAACAATGGCTATCTGCTTAGAATAAATTTAAATCTTCTTGGACGCATGGTGCTATGAAGTAGCACTATTTTCTGAACAAAAAGCTTGATATGGAATAGTAGGAGTATGCTTAGCTACTTTGCTGCTCTAGGATTATCTTCATTTTCATTCTTATGCCTTTCTTGCATTGCATCAAGATTAGCATAATGAGCTCTTAAATCTTCCATTAATTTTGTGTACAGCATCTAAAGTAGCTTAAGCATACATAAAGTTTGATTAAGCTTTAACGTTCTTCCTCGCGCCATATCCTACTCTCAAAGGCGGCCCTTCCATTCCATTATAGTAATAGCCTTGGGTAATCATTGACGCTTTTACAAGCTCTTTGACTCTTTCTCGTTTTTTAGCTAAAGCTGAAGAAGCTTTAGTAGCTATACGTATATCGTTCATAAGAGATCCCTTTTTTATAGGTTGATACTTGAGCTCGACTATAGTACGAAAAAACTCCTGTTGTCAACCAAAAACTTATTTTTTAAAGTGCTGTACAATTCAATTTCAGACAAAACCTCTAGGTCCATTGGCTCTGCATCTAGAGGTCTCTACCAAGGGACTTTGGGCTATCTTTTTTTTTAGCTAGACTCCTAAAAGCATGGTAATGTCTTAGATTTATAAGATTTCTTATAGCCGTAATAAGTTCTGGATCACGCTGCAATTCCTCTGGTAGTTCTTGTCCCTGCATCATAAGCTCTTGCAATTCTTCAAAAGCATGCTTAAATCTCAAAGTTTGTCGGACTTTTTCTGCTTTACCTAGAAGCTCCTTATCAAAACCCCTTTCTGCCAATACTTTAAATGCAACTGATTCTTTAGATACCCCAGATTCAAGCTTGTAAGGATAGATAAGCTTAGCTTGGCTGGGATCAACTGCTACTTGAAAATTCCTAGACACTGACATGTTATCAATTATACGAGGCAATTGTTGAAAGTGCGTTATAAGTAAACAAATATTATGCTTCATTTTATTAAGGTCTTGAATAAAAGCACATGCCAATGCTTCTCCTGCTTGAGCTTCTGTTCCATCGAATAATTCATCAAAAAGCGTAAGAGAACATTCACCTTGAGAAACTCCTGCAACGTCCTTATGAATATCGACAGCTCTTTGAGCTATAGCCTGAAAAAGTGATTGTCCTTTAGTAATGTCATCAGTCATATTTAAGTAACTGCGAATTTTTACAAATGGTGTAAACTCCATGCTTTGCGCTGGACAAATTCCTAGCGTTTGAGCCATAATAACTGCAAGAACAACACTTTTCATAACAGTAGATTTTCCCCCTCCGTTAGGCCCAGTAATTACCACATTTTGCGGCAGATTCCCTCCAATTGTAAGCGAATTAGGAACAGCTGTGTTCCCTACCATAGGATTCCAGAACTGATTCATCCTTATAAAAGGAGACGGCGAGACATTATAGGTAGGTAAGCAAAATTCCAGATTCTGTTCTTTGTACTTTTTATAAAGACGGGCTATAGACATATACATATCAAGTTCTCCAACAGCACCAAGCGGTTGGATTAATTTATCCTTACAATCATGCATAATGCGATAGGCTGAAACTATACGACCAGTAAAAGAGTATTTGCTAGGCTCTCCTTGGAATGTAGCTGTTTCAAGGCTGTTTAATAAATTATCAATATCAGATGCTGAACTTACTTTTGCCCAAAATTGACTAAATATATTGTTTGCACCATACATTCGAGCAGTTTGAGCATCCTGTTGCAATCTTTCTATATTTAATGCTTTTAAAAAAGGCAACGTACTTTCAAGATCTTGAACATCTGTTTTAAGCAAAGTGTAAAGCTCTTTAATTTTAGCAATATACTGAGCTACGAGCATGAGCTTCTTTTGTAAAGCAAAATGTAGCACAATCATGTCCTTCATAGCATCTGCATTACTTATCATTGATAAAAATTGAAATCCATAACCTGCGTACCCACCTGCAGCTCCACCTACAGCTCCACTAATTTTTGCCATAAGGATTGATGCTATAAAAGGATTGAAAACAACTTCTTTAACTACAAACATTTCAAAGCTAGACACATCTTTAATAATTTCTATAACCTTATTTTTATCTAAATTAAGATATGATTGAAAATTTTTTAGGTTAAGAACAATCTTATTTTTAAGCTTGTTAACCTCTGCTACTATAATTACCAAATAAAGCTGCGGACCTTCTCTTAGTATTTCAACTGTCAATGAACATTCATTTAACCATTTAGAAAACTGTTGCCAACGAGGAACATTAATTTCAGTACTTTTGACGCATAAGTTAAGTTCGTCATTATCCCAAAATGATAGCATATTATTTTCTTTTTCAATCTCGCCAAGCTCTTTAAGGCATCTATCTATTTGATTAAAGTTATGATGAGAGATAAGGGCTTTAAGTATCTCTTGCTGTTGCCTGAGAAACGTAACGTTACTAGTAGGATACACTATTCTTTTGTAAAGAAGCGCTTTCCCTAATTCGGTTACCGTTTGATCAATACAAAAAGCAAAAAAAGATTTAGGACTTGATTGAGATCCCGCTACTATTTCAAGATCTTGCCATGAACGATCATCTAAAACATCATTGAAGCCAAGCATATACTTCTGTGCTTCATACGTTTTTGCTAACGTAAACGCGATACGTCGCTTCTTGCTTGGAGTCATATTAAGCTGATTCTCTGATATGGAATCCACATAGGAGGTTCCTTGCACTTTCATTTTTTGCGCATGCTGGCTATCTGCTTCAATCAAAGTCTTAAGATTCTCTCTTTCTACTGTGCTGTATAAAGTATCTGTTGATTTTGCTTGCTCTAAAAGCTGAAGAGCTTTTCCAAAAGTATGTGTCTCTATTGCTTGAAAAAAAGGTAGTTTAAAAAAACGGATTGCTTGTATCAGTTCAGCTTTCTTACTTTCTGTGTCTATAGAGTATCTTGCAAGTACTTCATGTAAACCTACATATGTTTGAGTTATATCAAAACCCAAACTTTTTACAGCCTCATAATTTGCCAAAAGCTCTGCTATAACCTTAAGTATAGGCATAGAAAATGGAGTATGCATGACACACTCTTCTTCATTGACAAGCTCTAGCCATACTTCTCGATCTTTGTTATTTGCAGCCAACTCTCTAAGAAAAGACAGTTCAAAGCAATTTCTGAATAATGGAATACCATTACTCTGTGACTCTTTTGCCTTTATAGTAACGGTGGTAATTTTATCAAGTAAAATAGAGTTATTTCTTGGTGGTCTATTACCTCTGATAAATTTGCTTGCGGCTCGAACAACTTGATATGCAAATGGAGAAGCGGCCACCAGATGAGCAGGAAGGGAAAAACGTGGTTTTTTACAGTCACGACTACTATTTTCACCGTCCTCAAGCTTATGTTTAGGCTTCATAGCTTCTAAAGCTTTATATACAAATGGAGAAGCAACCATCAGATCAGGTTGATATACAACTGCATCAGAAAGGGAAAAACATGGTTTTTTATAGTTACGACTACTATTTTCACAGTCTTCAAGCTTATGTTTAGACTCCATAGCTTGTAAAGATTGATTAATAAAAAGAAAAAGTAATATATAGTTTTTTACCATGGCTCCAACTCCCGCTCACATACAATTTTTTAGCTTAAGAAAAATTGAGACATTATATCCTAACTAACCTTGTTAATCCCACAGCCTATGTACTTATTATTTAGATGTCAATTTATTTAGAGAAAATTTGCCGTAATCCTCCTTTATTAATATGGGAGATATCCAGCCTTCGCCTAAAGGCTTTGGCGGACACAGTCAGGCGCAAGGCAGTTATGAAGTCTCTATCTTAAGTTATGAAGAAGTATGTATCTCTTGATAATGAGGGTAGTGGGTACATGGCTAGGGAGTCTTGCTCTCCCCGTTTTTTAACCTTAATATGCATACGATCTACGAATCTCAGCTGCATCAATGAAGATGCTCCTTAATTCATTATCAACAATGCTCTTTCGTTAGCCTTTAATTTATTACGCTATGTGCAGGCTGCATTTTAATAATCACAGGCTCTTTATCTACTACAGGCTGCCATGCACTACTTACAATAGGAGCAGACACTTTACCAGGAAGAAAAACTGATTCATTATCTAAGTAAAGGACCTTAAGAGCTTTATAATCAGCAGAATCAAGACTGTTGATGGATAGTTTAATCAGATTTTTATTAGTATAATGTCCCCTCAAATCTATAGCCCCTATTTTCTCTTTAGACACCTTAAGCTGTATAAGCAACTCGTTCATTCCATCAAGAGAAGTTAAACGAAAATTATTTAACATAATAACTATATCATCTAGTTGACAATAAGTATCAATTTGTGCAAGTTTTCCTACCATCTTGCTCACTGTAGTTGCTGTTATCTTCTTTTCTGCCTCTAAAAGATCATGTATCGATATCGATGGAAAGGAACCTTGAGGTATATCTAAGTGTGAACCATATTTTAAAAAATACCATTTAGCTATCTCTAACTTTATAGAGCTATCTTTTTCAGCGTCAGTATGAAACTGGTAATTGTTAAGGTATATCTTACGTTTTTCTGCCTTTTCAACATAGTAACGTATAGCTTCGGTAATAACTTTCTGATGTAAAGAAAGGATTACGAGCACCCTTAAAAACTCTGGCATATCTTCAAAACTGATATTGAGTATAACAAATTTTTTCATACCAGATTGAGTATCAACTTTAGATTCCATTCGGATAAAGTTACAAAACCGAACAAGAGTTTGAATGAGCTCAGGAGAAATATTTTTAAACCATTGGCAAATGTCCTTGTTCTGTAATAGCTGAGCTACTTCTTGTGTAAGACAGACTAGTGGAATACGTACATTCTTATCTCCTTTGGCAGTTATACGGATTGAACAATCAGGTTCCATACCTAAAGCAGGTAATACTACTACGATGAAGAGAGAAAGCAATAAACTGTAACACATACTATCCTCATAAAAGCTTTTAGTAAAAATCGCCGTAGGCCTCCCTTATTTATAGGGAAGATATCCAGCCTTCACTAAAGTTACGGCAGACAGGCAAGGCAAGCACCTTCCAAGCGCAAGGCAGTTGCAAGAGCGCTCTTAAGTTATACTAAAAAGGAGAGGCGAAAGCAATGCCTTTATTAACTATTATAGCAAAGACAGGAACAAATGCCTCTACTGAGCGCATAGTAAAGGGAGCAATGTAGTATACTACTAATGAATATTCAATCAAGAAGAAAAGACTTAAACGTAAAAGAGCATCTCAATCATTTGTTTGTATAAAATTTCCCAAAAAGCCCAGAAGGACCCTATGAAAAGAATTATTTTTATTTCTTTTATTGGATTGTTTATTAGCACTAATGCAATGCAACAGTTCCTAAATAAGCAGACACAAAGCAACTTTTCACAGCAGCTGAAACAGACAATATTACACAACTAGAGCTCCTCTTACATAAAGTTAATATTAAGAGCCTATCTCTAAAATGGAAAAAAGGTTGAAAATATAATAAAATCTCCTTCTAAAGAATCGCGATCAACGATCAAGAAGGAGATTTACACATGTGTCATACAAAAAATTGTTATGAAGTATGCATAAACAAGAAGTTTCTTATAACTCCAAATTTATGGAAAGATATAGAAAAAATAATACCAAAAATAAGCGAAAAATCAAAGCGGGGAAGACCCTCAATGGATATGAAAAGAGCAATAAATGGTATCTATTATCTGTTAAGGACAGGTATACAATGGAATGCATTGCCTAGATGCTTTGGATCGTACTCTGCTGTCCATAAACTGTTTCAAAAATTAAGGTCTGTCGAGTTCTTTAAATATTTATGGTATGCTGAACTTGACCAATATGATAAAATTCACGGACTTAGTCTAGAAACTCAAGCTGCTGATTGTGTTTATATTAAAGCGCCCTTGGGTTCAGAGAAAACAGGCAAGAGCCCAGTAGATAGGAGAAAATTAGGAACAAAACGAAGCATATTAACTGATAAAAACGGTATAGTTATCGGTTGTGCGTTAGGTAGCGCTAATCAGCACGATTCTCAGCTATTTTTGGATACCTTATTATCCATTCCTAAGCATATATCCATGCCTTATAGCAAAATTATAAGTTTAGATGCAGCTTATGATTCAGCGCAAATAAGAGCCTACTTGCTGCATTACAGCTATGTACCTAAAATAATGAAAAATAAAAGAAAAGCTAAAAATAAAGTTTATGGTGTACCAGAAGGTTATCAACGCTGGTTCATTGAACCTACGCATTCATGGCTCAATCGGTTTAGGCGCTTGTTTGTTCGTTATGAAAAATACGCTTTAAACTATATGGCTATGGTTTATTTTGCCGTAGCTATCATTATTTTTAACAAATTATGAATTTACGGATAGGCTCTAATAGTAAAAGTTGTGGTGATCGAACTGCGCTAATAATTGCTAGGTTAAATGGTCGTAAAAAGGTGATAGAAATACTCGTAGAGAATGGCGCTGCTCTTGATGCTGCTATCTGAGTTTTTAATAAAAAACATTTTTTTGTTTCTGATAACAATTATGCTTGCAGTTAGCAATAATAGAAGCGTGATAATAATTTTGGTAAATGGTTGGATTTGCAAAAGACCATAGAAAAGATTCATACTTGCATGACATACTAGAGCAATTAGTATGCTGCGATTATTTTTAATGTAGAGCCAATTTATCAAAATAGTAATTGGAAAATAGCCTATAAAATAATTAGCTGTATGTATAATACCTAAATTCCAAACCTCTTGTTGAAAATAGCCATTCTTAATAAAGAATGCAGGAACATGCCACAAAGCCCAAATGGAGGCGAAGATCAAAGATGTTTTCCACAAGTTGTATTTACTCTTTAAACTATCAATACCGTATCCTCTCCAACCAATTTCTTCTAAACTACAGGATAGAAGAACTATCAAAACAATTGCTAAAATATTTTTCCCTTTCAAAGCGGGATCTGGAATAGAGGCTAGTGAAAATTGATCTGAAGAAAACCCAAATAATAAGGAAATGGCAATTGATAGTAAAATTAAACAAGGTATAAGCAAAAGAAGGGGAAGAAAACGTATTTTAATTCTATCAAATCGCAATTTTTGGCAAAAATCACCCCATAAATCTTTATCTCTTGATTTAGCAAACATCATTAATGCTGCGATGGTTGGACTGCTCATGCCTGCAAGGATTAAAGGAAATAACAAATAATTTAAAGATGGTTGATAACTACTATAAGCAGCACTAAACCAAGCTATACTTCCAATAAATAAAGCGCTTAGAAAAAATAGCATCGGTTGATAGACATGTAATTGTTTTATCGTATTCATTTATCCTCTATTGTTTAAAAATATATTTAATAAAAATGTGAATGATCCTTTAGGGGCCTTAAGAAGTGATTCAATTATAGTAGGAAATGCCTGTATTCTGCGTAAAACATCTTCATTTTTCCAAGGATAAATTCCACTATCGGTCAAAAATTGAACAGCACAAAGAATAAATTCTACACACTCCAAGGGAGCACTTGTCTTAAAAATTCCTTCATCGCACCCCTGTTTGATTACTTGCGCATATAAGGGCGCCTGTTTAATTAATGTTGTAGCCAAAAGGCGGACATGCATTGCCTCATTGCCAGGTCGATGAATGCTTTCCAAAATATTTGCATGAGCAGCAGCTATATTACCTGTTTCAATGAGAACTTGCAGCTTTTTTAGGGCATTACCTTTTGCTTTCTGAACATGTACTTGCATAAGCTCAATATTACTATCAACAATATGTTCAACTACTGCTTCAAGAAGTGCCTGTTTAGACGAGAAATAATGATAGATAGTCCCTTTGGCAATACCCAAGCTCTCCATCACATCTTGCATTGTAGTTTTTTCATAGTCCTTAGTTTGAAATAAATGTTTAGCAGCTACTATAATATCAAGCTTACGTTCGGTAGGTTTTTTTACAGTTCTGACCATAATTGCCCTTCGTTTTAAAGTTTCTAACTTAAATCATAACAATTATACCATATGACCGACTGTCGGTCAATAATTAAATTTTTTTAGAAAAAATTCTGGTTAAAAACTCTATGGTTGCAGCGCTTTTTAGGAGAAAGCTCTTTTTAATGAGTCAATCTTTGCTTGATTGCTAGAGATACGTTGATCTACCCCACCTTCATACATTGCATTTCCATTACTTTTAAGCAAGAGTATGGAAACACTACTACTTATCAAAAAAAATCTTTTATTTTTCATCGACACAATTCCTTCCATGTGAGTGGACATAAAGATAAAGGTATAGTAGACTTTTTTTAAGTAAAGGCGCTAAGCAATAATTTTAGTTTGACACTTCAAACATTACTGAAGTTCAGACAATTTCATAAGTAGGCTCTACAGTTAATGAGATAAGGATTCTTTAGTAAACATAAACTCAAGAAAGGCTTTATATGCAACAAATAAAACTATTTATGGGACTGTTTTCTTTACTAATTGCTATAAAGCTGGTAACTCTTTCATTTAATCTTATGGCAATGGAAGAAAAAGTCAAAAAGGTAATTCAATTAGAACCCCGTGAAATGGAAATTTTATCTTCTGATCCAGCTATGAAAAAATTTTTAGGCGGAAAAAAAATACTGTCACTAATCTTTAATAAACAACTAACTTTTAACGAAATTTCAATTGATTTTAATAGCGAAAATACTTTAACCGTTACGAAATATACAAGTGGTCCTAAAATTAACATTACAGAAGCTAAGATTAATGAGCTTATAGTAACAAATGAACCACTAGAAGAGATTAAGAAAAGCACATGGTCTGTTTAGATTGATTAAAAGTAAATAATTAATATGTTTAAAAGAATGATTCTCTACAAGAAGAGATAGAAAAGCTAAGACCTTAAGTTTTATCGTAAGCTTTACTATGTCTCCAATAAGCATAGGAAAGGTCCTTAAATTGTCCCACAGCTGTGGGACAATTTTTGAGTATGTAGAAAAAAGTGTATTCAAACAAAAAGTTTAAAATGAAAAATAATAAAAATTTCAATAACCTATGGATATGCCTAGTATTCCTGAATTTAGGAGCAAACCTTCAAGCTTGGATATTTAAAGGCATTGAGCTTATAGGAACAAAAGTAGATAAAGCCAAATTTGTACCCTTTATTCCCCTTACTATTGGCAAACCCTGTGATTCTAATGACTTTAGTCAAGAGCATTTAAAAGAGTGGGCTTTGACTCTAAAAAAAATATACGCATTTCAAGAGATATTATGCGACTTTGTGCTCTATGATCAAGGGGACGCCTATCTTGTAATCAATATAATTGAAAGACCCTGCTTTAGAGCTCAGCCTTATCATACGATACAGTGGCAGAATTCCCAACTTATAGAACTTCATGATTCACTCTATCAGCAATTCTTTACATCTTTTAAACAGGGCATTGCGATAAAAGAAAATTGGGATAACGGTTACCTTGACTTTTCAGATTCTCAGCTACATCAGATTGCTCTAGAGCTAAGCCATATAGTACCTGCTTATAAAGAACATCTTATTGATATACTCAAATATGATAGCGATAGCAAAAAACGAAGCACTGCAGCTAATTTACTTAATTGGATAGGAAAAGACTACGAAGATACAGTAAGCAGAATCTATCTCTTTCTTGACGATCCTGCTCTGGAGGTAAGAAACAATCTTTCTCGCTTTATTATATATGTTATAAAAAGTATACAATCTGCCTCTTTACGACAAAAGCTTATTAATAGCCTATTGTGCCAGCTTTTCTATCCTTCCCATGCCGATAGAAATAAAGCTTTGTATTGTTTACTCTTTATAGCACAAGAGTTTAAAGAAGACAGACTATATATAGCACAAAAGAAAGAACTGATCTGCTCATTGGCTCATACAAGCATTTTGCCCAACATTCAAGATCCCGCTTACAAGCTTCTTCAACTTATAGAGCTAAAGTAAAAACTAAGAGTAGTTGGACTTCTTTTACGGCAGCGTTATGTTTTACGATTTAACAAAAAAAACTTACGAATAGGCAAAACAAGCACTTTAAGAACGTGGCACCCCCTACTTTGTATATTGAAATTATGTTCCTAAATTTGAGACGTTAAGTTTAGGAAAGCTAGCAGGAGCCTGTTCCCCTGCCTGGTTTTTAAAACCGAGTGTCAACTTAGGACCTGCTAGCATATATAGTACAGCTCGAACAATCGAGTGGGACAAGGATCCCGTATACAAAACCGAGGCACTATATGAATACTATATCACATATTTTTGTCGGCATCGATATCTCTAAAAAATTTTTAGATATTCACTTACATCCTGTGGCTAAAGACTTTAGAGTTGCTAACTCACAAGCTGGAATCAATAAACTCATTCAAGTACTTTCTGCTTATACTGTCGTACAGATCGTTTTTGAGTCTTCTGGTGGTTACGATTTCCTTCTCAAGCAAGAACTTAGCATTAATAATTATAATGCTTGGCAAGTTCAGCCTAGACGCATTAGAGCCTTCATCATCTCTGAAGGCATTAAGGCTAAAACTGATAAAATTGATGCTCAAATGATTGCTCTCTTTGCTTCTCAAAAACGGCCTAAATATCATGAGATTATTCGTTCTCAAGACGAGCTAAAGCTCTGTGCTCTCGTCAAATTCAGGACTAACATTGTCCGAAACATTGTTCAAGAAACCAATAAATTGCAGCATCCTCAACAAGTTTACTGTAAAAATTTTCTTGAAGCTCATATCTCCTTTATGGAAAGACAGTTACAGGAAGTTGAACAAGAAATTGAACAGCTGATCCAAGACAATGAATCTCTTAATAAAAAATGCCATATTATTGAGTCTATGCCTGGTATCGGCAAAGTCACTGCCTGCTCTTTGCTTGCAGAAATGCCTGAGCTTGGCAAAGTCGGTAATAAGCAAATAGCCGCTATTCTAGGTGTAGCACCTTTTATTAAGCAAAGTGGTGGATCTAAAGGCACTGCATCAATTAGCGGTGGTAGACAAGCTACCCGTGATATCCTTTATATGGCTACATTAGCAGTTATCAGATTTAATCCTGCACTTAAATGCTTTTATAAACGGCTACGCACTGTTGGTAAAAAAGCTAAAGTTGCTCTCATTGCTGTTATGCGAAAGGTTATTGGTATTTTAAATGTTATGGTTCGAAAAGGAGAACAATGGCAAACTACTTAAAATAATTTTTAAACTTGTTGACTTTTAACACAATCGTTGACGCATTCAGGAACAAAATTATAGAGCTAAATTTTAGCCTTGATAGCATTCAATCAATATTTTATTTACTTAATAATTTTTAGAGAAACATTAAAGAGTAGCTTCTTTTTTTTGCTGGAGATTCCTAAAGAAGTTATGGTGTTACTCCTTTGCATTTAGCCACAGAAAAAAACACTATAAAAATAGCACAGCTCCTACTTGAGCATGGTGCAGATGGTACTATTCGAACCAACAAATGGCAATTCAATCCTCTTGATATTGCTTTAAATGAAGATTATACAGAAATGATAGAGCTTCTTTCTAAACACAAATATAAAGATCTATATTCAGCAAAAAATTCTTCTGAAAATAATAATGAATTATAACGAAAACTTCCGTATCATTTGGGATTTACCTGATTTACAGAGCTTAACTTTTCACTATAACGCACTCACATCAATGCGTAAAGATATAATCTAAAAGCCAGAAAGAGCACTTTCTAGTGCACAACATACTAACATTATATAACTTTAAATACATATAGTCACTACAGCAACTCTAAACTCAGGTTTATTATCCAGAGACTCTACTTAACTGCAAACTAGCTTACAAACATGTATACTCTTATAAGTTAGGATAAAGCTTTTTATAAAGTTGATTATCCGTTCTTTCTGCAAGAGCTAACAGACGATAACAGAACTTCTGAGCTTGCCTTTCATCAAGCTTAATAATACCGACTCTTTTCTGTTTATTAAAGTGACACTGCAATGACCGCTCTTTATATACAAAAGAAGAGCTTAATAATAGTATTATCAATCATGCCTTGGCCGATAATAGATTCTAACAATCGCTCTCTGCCTTTTATAATAATCTTAGATTTTGAAGAGAGATCTTTAATAAACAAAGAATAAAAGCAGGTATTTTCTTGAATAATAAGCTCTAGTGTATGGATATGCTTTAACAATTCTTTAGCTGTTTCATACTTATGGCTGTAGTGTGCTTGAAGATAGCGGTGCAACGGTTTATTAAGAATAATAAAGATGTTTCCTTCGTCATGATGGCAGGTACTTTGCTCCACATCATGCGCATTTACTAGAGAGAAAAATAATGCAATACTCATTAGAGTAGAACAAAAACTTCTATACATAGCTTACTCCTTTGTAAACTTGTCGAACAGCTTTCAACTAAACTTTAACAAAGAAATCTGAGATTTACAAAAGCTTACGCTTTTTCACCGGCTAGAAAACTTCCTTAAACAACCTTGATCTTAATCCAAAGCACATCTTAATATGGTTTAAAATAAGCGCTTGAGGTAGTAACCATATGGGAACTGAGAACTATGTTTGCACATTCTAATAAAGGGGGCTTGTATCGCCTCATAGCTGATCTAAATAAAATAAAGTTACCCTTAAACCAAAGCCCTTTTAACACACTACGCAAACATATAACAAAGTTTAAATCACTAAAACTAACTAAACTCTAGTTTTAGCTCATGATCTGAGTAGTACGGGTCTTACAAATAAGCCATTGAGGTCTTCTCTAAATAAAGTGCTTGCACCTTTGTATATTTTAATATACACTATTTATGTACCTTTTAATGAATCGGAGAAGCTTATGGAAAGAAAAGAAAAATCAGATTACGGCTTGCAATCTTGAATGCGCTAGAAAATAACAATCCAAGAGAAGTAATAGATATATTAAGTAACTACATAAAGTCTAAAAACAAAACATTATTATCAAAACAAACTGGACTACATAGGCAAACTATCTACCTTGCTATGTCTGATAAATCGAATCCTACAATTAAAACTCTAGCAAAACTTATCCATGCCGCGACACAAACGAATAAAGGCTAGCCCATGATAAAAAAAGTCAATCTAAAAGACACAAAGGGCATAGAGTTAAGAGAATATGCTGAAGTATTAGCTGATCTTAAAAAGCAAGTAAGAGAAGCTCAAATCAAAGCAATTCTTTCTGCAAACAAAGAGTTACTTAAGCTCTATTGGTATATTGGAAAGATATTAACTGAAAAACAGGCAAAAAACAGTTGGGGAGAAAGTGTTATAGAAAGTCTAGGCAAGGATTTACAAGCTGAATTCCCTGGGGTTGCAGGGTTCTCTAGAGCCAATATGTTTAGAATGCAGGCGTTTTATCTAGCTTATGAAAAATTCGCACAGGCTGTGCGACAATTATATGACCTGCCTATTTTTAATATTCCGATGATTATGTAAAAAGATATAATAAAGGATATTACAATGACTAAAAAAATGAAATCTACCTACGATGAGCTTATTGAAAAATTAAGCCCACGCGAGTTAAAGGAATTTGAACGAGATTACGAAAATCTCTTAATATCAGAGCTCATCTTAGCGGCTATGCATAGAGATGGAATTACAGTAAGAAGGTTAGCTGAAGAAGCTGGAGTATCTCCTACTATCATTCAAGGAATTCGTTCTGGAAATAGAAGAATAAGCGCTGCTAGTCTTATTAAAATATTTAATGGCTTAGGTTATACCTTACAAGCTCAAAAAGATGGAGAAGTTATACCCTTGACCACCAAGAATAACCGCTAACTTCCCTATACATTTAGATAAGAGAGAGCAATGGAAAATAATAAGCATATAGAATCCGATTTCGATACTCTTTCTTAAAAAAGAAGGTATCCTAGAAAAAGCTGAAGCTGCAGCTATAAAGCAAATAATAACCTATGAACTACAACAAGAGATGGTAAATCGTATAAGCCAAACAGAGATGGCTAAGCATCTAGGTACTAGTAGAAGCGCTCTTAAGCGATTACTTGATCCAAACAATTATTCTATAACCTCAATAACTCTTAGCCGTGTGACCAATAATTAGGAAAGAATTAAAGGTTACATTGCATTAACCACATTTAACGTGAAAGAACTAGGAAGTATTTAACTTCCTAGTTGATTTTAATTTTTTAGATACATCCCATTTTTATCTTCTTAATACAATGGATATAGATTAATAAAAAGAGTAGTACCTCGACCTTTTGTGCACTTTAGATTCAACGGTAACTTCTTTAAAAAGCTTCAAAATTTCTGGATTCTTTTTTGTAGAGCTTTATCCAAGGCTGTTGCACCAAACATATCCTCAATCCAAGGATCAGCACCATACTCAAGTAATAATCTTACTAGTTGAGGATTATCTCTAATAATTGCACGATGTAAAGGCGTATTACCTGTTACAGCTTGAGCATGAATATCAGCTCCGTGTTCAAGTAAATATTGAACTATAGGAATATGCTCCTGCTCAACGGCATTGAAAAGGGGAGTATAGTTAGCCAAATCTAAAGCATTAATATTATATTTATCTTTTGCAAGAAGTTGCTTTACCTTTTCTAAATTCCCTGCTGAAGCTGCCTCAAGCAGCTCCTGCTGTATGGGTAATATTTTATTCAGCCAACTGTCTAACCCTTCTTGATTAAATTCTTTTTCATAAAGTTTATCAATTAAGTCTTTTTGTCGTTTTTTAAATTTAATAGTTAAAGTATTAATAAGTATATCAATAATTCTTGGGTCACTAAAATATTTTGCGTACTCCGGTCGAGATATTTTCAAGTTTTTTTAAGCTTTCAATTGCCTCTTCAAGTGTACTTGCTGATTGTATAATATCGATAGGAACAGCGGCAAATTGAGCATATCTTCTATACGGTTCTAGTCCTTCAAGAAGCTCGCTTGGGAAAACTCGTAAAAGAGCATTTACATTTCCACTTTCCTCTTTCGTAGACTCTAACGCCATTCCAAAGCAAGAACCACTTAATATTAAAAATATACTAGCTATATATAGTCTCATAAGAATAATTCCTTTAATTATATTTTTAAGTATTTATATCATATTTATATAATTAACTATAATTTAATATATTATAAATTATTATTTAATAAGTAATTATAAGAAAGTCTTAGGTAATGAGATAGAGCAGTATTTTGTTTCTGATGACCAAATATTTATATCATGCTTTAAAGAACTGGCCTGCCAGTCGAAGCTTTAGCGAAGGGTGGCGCCCCCTGCTTGACTTATGGTGCTATCAAGTAGCACTATTTTAGGAACAAAAGTATCTTGTTTGAAGTTGACCTTAAAGATATACAACAAGCTTTACTTTTCTATCAAAACTAATTACTGCTTACACCCGCATAACTTTTTTTTGAACCTAGAAATTCAGCTCTCTCAAACTCTCTAGGTTCATCTTGAGCGGCAGTTTAACTCATTCTTTTAAGGAACTTCCATTTTACTTAGATAAAACAGTATTCTTTTGTTGTGGTTCAATACTAAATTCTAGAGTAATATTAGGGTGCTGCATATTCTTTCTTGCTAGAGCAAATACTCTCAAAATATGAAGGAATGTTTCTTGCATTTTACGAGCATTTTCTCGTTTAGCTATAATTGCTTCCTGCGTAGCGTTTTCCAGCCCTAATTTCCTCTGCATTTCAACATCCATAGCAGCAACCTTTTCCGGAGTTACATTTGCAAGTGTTTGTAACTCACGCCAGTTACCGTAGAAATCAAGCATCCTTAATGCAAGCATATTTTGCTCCTTACTCTCATCATGAAGAATATAACCTTTGGTTTCTGGATTTTGTCCTATGGTATAGCTACCAAGTGGCACATTAGCAACAGAGTAGTGCATTTTAATAGTAATTACTTTACCAGTTTCTTTTTGGTAATGATCTGCAAAAAGTTCAAAGGAACGTAATAAGGTTGCCATATTACCAAAACTACTTAAAAGTGGAACTGTTTCGTCAGCAACATTTGGCGCTGGTTGGTTAAGTCCGTGATTGCCAAGTAACGCATTTCTAAATAGACGGGCACCAGCACCACTTTGCATAGTAATGACTAATATTCCCTTTTCATGAAGCATGTCAAAATATTTCCATAATGGATTGTGCTAATGGCGTTGTAGAAGATCCATGAGCATACTCTAATGATGCTTTGTATAAATCGCCTAACAGAAAGTAAAATGAATGCGAAGCATAGAGTATATCTACTTATTATCTTTAAAGTGTTTTACTACCTCAGGCGCTGATAGTTGTTGAGCAGTTTGCTCCCATACCTCTACATCTGTTATACCAACAGCATTTTGTGCATCAAGATATAATGGTTTAAAGGGTTTATGCGGCTCAATATTTAATAGATGAACGTTTGAGCCAGAGTCCTTAAGCGCTTTCATAAGAGCATTAGTTTCACCACGTCCCCCTCCTAAATCAACAACGTTAAGATTTGGACGACCAATAACGGACTTTATGGCTTCTAATTGTGCTGCCCCGTCTGCACCCTTAATATGGACCATAGATAGTTCACTACCCTCTAAATTCTGAATCTGTTTATCAAGATTCTGTTGCCCTAGCGAAATCTCATTAGACTTACCTTGAGACACAATAGGTTCACTCTTAAGCAGACTCATTATACCTGGTATAGGCTTGAAAGAACGCTGTGACTGATCACTTGATTCTTTTATCGACATTTTTAAAGTAATAGCAAGGTCTACGATATCATTGCCAACAGCAAAAACTGAAAGAAGACGTATAAACTTCTCAAGCTGCTCATTATTCATATGTCCAAGTTCTGGATATTGTTTTACATATTCGTTACAAAATACATCGAGAGGTATATGAGGCAAAGAGAATGATAAGTCACAGGTAATAACTTTACCAGTCT
The DNA here is from genome assembly GCA_963848965.1 of uncultured bacterium. Classification (GTDB taxonomy): domain Bacteria; phylum Babelota; class Babeliae; order Babelales; family Babelaceae; genus CAWKFG01. The sequence continues at coordinate 391,011 of CAWKFG010000001.1, read as the reverse complement.
TTTGTGTATAATATTTTTTAAATATGTCTAAACAACGAAGAAATGTCTCTATTGAATTAAATATTTTTAACTTTGGCTGTACAGCTTGATGCACCTGCGTAAGATCAAGCTCATGCTTATTAAGTAGTAAGTTAGTAAAATCCTGCACGTTAGGTCCGCTATGCAATGTGACAATAAAGACCCCATCTTTGCTTAACTTACTAAAATAATTAAATAGCGGATGACTTTCTAAGGGTAAAGGATCTTCTGAAGACAGAAGATCTTCGGAAGCTTTAAATAGAGATTCCATTTCACTATACAGTGTATACGGTGCTAGTATAATATCTACTGATTCTGGAGAAGCTTTCTCTGTTGTTGTGCTGATAACACGCTTTTTAACTGCAAGTTTTTCATAAATAGCACTTGTACAAGAGTTACTATTTCCTGCACAGACAACAGTTAATTCGTTTTTATCCGGAGCTATATTTTTTAGCATATCCATTTGAGCATCAACTATAGCCTTCTGCATCGGAGCTAATAACCATTGTGTTGGTTGAGTTGTGTAGAGAGATACTTGAGGTACTGAAGTTACTTGGCTATGAGCAAAAGAATCAATGGCTCTCTTTAAAGAGCTTCTTATTAATTGTTGCTGTAACTCCAAATTTTTCTTATAAGTTTCATTTGGATGTGTTTTTACTTCTTGCTGCATCCCATTTAAGGAAAAGCTTATGAGGGCAGTTAAAGCATATATCATACATAAATAATTCATAGCAAGGATCCCCAGTCTAACTAATGTTATAAATCTTACGAATTCATAAGTACCTCCACTAAATTAACCCACAAAATACACTTTGTCAATAAACCATTGTTTGAAGCTTCATTTTTCTATAAAGCCGTATTAATCGGGCATCTCCTATAAAAACTTTGAGCTTGACCTATTACGAGTTTCTATTAGTATATAATTTATAAAGTTAATCTAATACTTCTTAAAGGTGCTAGAATATGTATAAAAATATTGGTTTTATAGTCTTAGCTATAATAGTAAACGCAAAACTCTATAGCATGGAACAGGCCCTAGAATCTTCAAAAGTAATAACCGACCAAAGCACTATTATTGCTTCTATTAATCTATCATTTCCTAAAAAGCCTTTGGATTTTGATTTACCGGATGTAAAGTACAAGTCATTATCTCGTCCTCAATCTTTACTAGAGGAAGTGGCATCTTATTATGCAAAAGAAATCGCTCTGGGAAAGCAACAACTTTTAGCTATAAAATCTAAAATTCCAGCAAGTCAGGATACACAACATATATGTCTAGCCGATATAGATATAGGAGACGATTTAGAAGAGACAGGAGAGCCCAAACTCTTTGTTCCTTAAAATCTGTACTAGAGAAACGCTATCAATTTTACAGTCCTAGAATAACCTACAATTGGCTCCTACTTTGTGTTAGTAGCAAAGTTCTCTCGTTTCATAGAGTCTTTATCCACTTTACACTTTAGGCCTCTTATTAACTTTTCTCGTTTTGACTTTGCTAAATACGTCAAGAATAGCTTTATTAAACACTTCTATATCTTCTGGTGAACGGCTTGTTATTAAATTATCATCGATGACCACAGCTTTATTAATCCAATGAGCGCCAGCATTTATTAAATCTTGCTCAATTGCTGGATAGGAAGTAAGCGTTTTATTCTTTGTCAGATGCGCATTAATAAGTAAGCTAGGACCATGACAAATAGCTGCAATTGGCTTATGTGCAAATGCTTTAACAAACGCTATAGCTTTCTTATTAAGCCGTAGCTCTTCTGGACTTCCATAACCTCCTGGAACCAATAAAGCATCGTAATTATCAGGTGATGCGTCATTCAAATTAACATCTACAGGAAATTTCTCTAATGCTTTTGGAACATCACAATCCCAACCTTGAACTGTATCTTTTTCAGGAGACACAATGTGAACAATAGCACCAGCATCTTTTAAAACTTTTCGTGGGCTTGTCATCTCAATTTGCTGAAATCCACTAGTTATTAAAATGGCAATTTTAAAACCAGTTAAAATCATATGATCCCTTTCCCAAAGCAACAAAGAGCGTTTTATTTGATAATACTTCACAGTTTCAAAATTGTAAATTGGCATATCTACTAGATCTTGGTGTTAAAAAAATCCTCAGTATTTACGAGAGAAAACACCAGAAAGCCAACAAGTACTGATTAAATGAATGAGGGGTCAGCAGCTGTAGAAGCTCTAGTTCCCGCTATATTATCCATAATAATGCATTATGGCCTCACGGAGTCCTAAAAACTGGGAGCTCTTCTAATTGTGCCACAGGCTGTGGCACTCTTTAATAAGCCCTATAAAAAGCTCTTATTCTAAAATATTATGACTTGACAATCCCTCTATACCCGGAAACTCATTTGGAAGATCTTTGGCCAAAGTCCCAATAGGAGCGTTTTTTGATGGTTTTTGTTTTTTAACCATAACCATTCCTTTTATAAACTCCCTTTCTATAGTAATATTGAAGTAGGCTTCTTGCAGTGGGTTAAGAGAAAAATGAGGCTTATCAAATATGATTGTCTATGTTGATGCTCTCGTTATAAAGAAGAAACCTGATAGTAAAAGTAATCAAATTCTGTTACTTGAACGAAAAAGTACAGGCTTTATGGATAATACTTACTGTCTACCTGGAGGTAAGCCTCAAGAACATGAATCGCTTCAGAATGCGATAAGGCGAGAGTTAGAAGAAGAGATCAATATTGTAGTTGACCCTCAACATATTACCTTTGCTCATGTTATGCATATAAGACGCTTGCCCCAAGATTGTATAGCCTTCTTTTTTGTTATCACTTCTTGGCAAGGAGATCCTATCAATAAAGAGATTACCAAGCATCCAAGGCTTGATTGGTTTTTCTCTGATCAACTACCTTCCTCGCTTATGTCTGGTCACAGGCAAGCTATTGGATATATTTCTCAAGGCATTACACATTCAGAACTTACTCTTTTATAAAAAGTAAAATTCTTTGACTTTTAACACAATCGTTGACACATTCAGAACCAAAAAACTTATTGTTGATCCTAAACTTGATTTATATATTGATATATTATATAATGATATAAAATTACAGAGGCAGAGTAATGATTCGATCATTTGCTGATGAAGGTACAAAAGATATTTTTAATGGTATCAATTCTAAACAAGCAAGAAAAAAGCTTGATCCTTTACTACATTCTATTGCATGTAGAAAACTCGATATGATTGATGCTGCATATACTCTTAATGATCTTAAAGTGCCTCCAGCAAACCGTTTAGAGGCTCTTAAAGGTACATTACAAGGATACTATAGTATTCGAATTAATGATCAATATCGAATCATATTTTCCTGGAGCGCAGATGGAGCAGAAAATGTTGAAATTATAGATTATCATTAAATTAAGGAAATAAAGATGATTCCCTCAAAAAGAATACCTACTCATCCAGGAGAAATTCTTCAAGAAGAATTTCTTAAGCCTCTTAACCTTTCACAAGAACAATTAGCAAAGCATTTAGGAGGAACTTGGACTCAATCAAAAATAAGTGAAATAGTTAACAAAAAAAGAAGAATCACTGAAGCGATTGCGCTTGATTTTGCTGACGTCTTTGGTACATCATCTGAATTCTGGCTTAATCTCCAATATCGCTATGATCTATGGATTGCAAAACAATCACATAAACCTCTTGCACGCTTACCTCAATTAAACCAACCAAATCACTCTACTTTTAAGAAAAACTAATACGTGCTCCTTAACCTATTACATGTTTAGTTAAAAATCTATATAAATGGGAAATAAGCTTTACTTAAGTTGGTGCCCCCTACTTTGTATATTGAAATTATGTTCCTAAATTTGAGACGTTAAGTTTAGGAAAGCTAGCAGGAGCCTGTTCCCCTGCCTGGTTTTTAAAACCGAGTGTCAACTTAGGACCTGCTAGCATATATAGTACAGCTCGAACAATCGAGTGGGACAAGGATCCCGTATACAAAACCGAGGCACTATATGAATACTATATCACATATTTTTGTCGGCATCGATATCTCTAAAAAATTTTTAGATATTCACTTACATCCTGTGGCTAAAGACTTTAGAGTTGCTAACTCACAAGCTGGAATCAATAAACTCATTCAAGTACTTTCTGCTTATACTGTCGTACAGATCGTTTTTGAGTCTTCTGGTGGTTACGATTTCCTTCTCAAGCAAGAACTTAGCATTAATAATTATAATGCTTGGCAAGTTCAGCCTAGACGCATTAGAGCCTTCATCATCTCTGAAGGCATTAAGGCTAAAACTGATAAAATTGATGCTCAAATGATTGCTCTCTTTGCTTCTCAAAAACGGCCTAAATATCATGAGATTATTCGTTCTCAAGACGAGCTAAAGCTCTGTGCTCTCGTCAAATTCAGGACTAACATTGTCCGAAACATTGTTCAAGAAACCAATAAATTGCAGCATCCTCAACAAGTTTACTGTAAAAATTTTCTTGAAGCTCATATCTCCTTTATGGAAAGACAGTTACAGGAAGTTGAACAAGAAATTGAACAGCTGATCCAAGACAATGAATCTCTTAATAAAAAATGCCATATTATTGAGTCTATGCCTGGTATCGGCAAAGTCACTGCCTGCTCTTTGCTTGCAGAAATGCCTGAGCTTGGCAAAGTCGGTAATAAGCAAATAGCCGCTATTCTAGGTGTAGCACCTTTTATTAAGCAAAGTGGTGGATCTAAAGGCACTGCATCAATTAGCGGTGGTAGACAAGCTACCCGTGATATCCTTTATATGGCTACATTAGCAGTTATCAGATTTAATCCTGCACTTAAATGCTTTTATAAACGGCTACGCACTGTTGGTAAAAAAGCTAAAGTTGCTCTCATTGCTGTTATGCGAAAGGTTATTGGTATTTTAAATGTTATGGTTCGAAAAGGAGAACAATGGCAAACTACTTAAAATAATTTTTAAACTTGTTGACTTTTAACACAATCGTTGACGCATTCAGGAACGAAATTATAGAATTCAACTTTAGCCTTGAGAGCATTCAATCAATACTTGGTTTGCTTAAAACTATTTTTTAGAAAAATATTATGCTTACCGCTATAACAACAACAATATTTAGATAGAAGAGATTATAAGGAATACTATTGCAATATGCTGCTAAAGCTCCAAGTTTAGCAATTTCATTCACAGTAACTGGTAATATTAATCTAACTCATCAAGGAGTTGCTCAATTTGCTCAACAGAGGGAAGTTGATCTTTTAATTGTTGAGGTAACTTCTTAACCATTTGATAAGTTGCTACCCCAATTGGCTTGCTTGCATCTTTTAAGGCTATTCTATTATAGTCTTATTTTTATCCTTACAGAGGATAATGCCAATGGAAGGATTTTCTCCGTCAATCCTTACGGTATCATCTAATACCGAAAGATAAAATTGCATCTTGCCCATATACTCAGGTATAAAAGGACCTATTTTCAGCTCTATAGCTACAAGGCATCTTAAAAAACGATGATAGAGAAGTAGATCTATAAAGTACTCTTAATCCCCACTTCAAGCCGATATTGGCTACTAACAAATGTAAAGATTCCACCATCTCGTTAAGAAATCGTTCAACTTTACTTAATATAGCCTTTTCTAACTGATACTCTGTAAACTTTTCTCCAAGTTCTAAAAAACTGAACGTATAATCATCTTTTAGAGCCAGTTTTACCCTATTTTTGATATTTTCTGGAAGACTTTTATCAAAATTGGTTTCACTAAGTAATGTTTTTTCATAAGTCTGATTATCTATATAATTCATAAGCATCCGAGAGGTCCACCCATATTTAGCAGCCATTTTGATATAGAACTCCCTCTCTAGCATATCAGAACAACGATCTAAAATAATTATATTATGTGTCCAACTAATTTTTGCAATCATTGATTGCAATTTTTGACTCTGAGAGTAAGTAGCATATAAATTAGCCATGTAGCGGAGATTACGACTTGAAAATCCTCTTGTACCAGGAAAAGTGTTCTGTAAATCTCGTGCAAGATTATTAATAGCAGAATCTCCCTCAAGTTTCGCTTTCTTTACGTTCAATAAGAGTCGCTCCTATTTCTCAATAAAGTGTAATAAGCTTACTATTTAAAATATTTTTTAACTATTTTACTTGATTTAAATAATAAAATAATTGTATATTATTAATCAATAGAATTTTAAATTTCTATGCGCCCGCATAATCCAATTTGGTTGTATAAGTTTAGTATTTTAGGCTATAATAGTATAATTAACAATAACACATAAAAATAGAGGTGCAGCGTGATTATCTTCAAAAAGTTTTTCATTTTCTTAGGTTTGCCGTTCAGTTTCTCATTAAATGGGGTACCATCTTTCGATCTACTTCCCCTAGTCCCAATAACTACAATAAATGATAATAACCTTATACTTCATGGTAAGGAATGTAGAGTCATAACGCCGGATCACAGACCAGAAGCTTATACTGATAACAACGTACCTGAATTTACCAATTATTCTACCCCTAAAGTAGAACTAGAATGCCCGGATCGTAAAGGTACTATTACCGCAACATTGCTACCGATAGACTGGCTAAATCACATCCACAAAGACATTGAAAATCTACCGGTAGCATTTAAACGATATGCATTAGAAGATATGCCAGAAGTTCCAAGTTATGCAATACCATATACTTCTAAGATATATCCTGGCAAAAGCTATCTTGTTCTACCCCATCCTGCTTCACTTAAAGAACAAGTTATACACCATATTCAAAGACAGCGAGATAAATTTAAAGACGAGCAGTTAGAGTCTCTTCCTCAAGAGCTTAAAGAGCAAGTCACTTCACAAAAGTAAGTTGACTTTGACGCGCAAGAGTGCAATGTCACTATTACGCCGACGTTATTAAAAAAAGTTAAAGAGGACCTTGTAGTTCCCTTTGGTTTTAACTTTATTGCCTATACTACTGTAATCACTTAAAACTAAAGCACATAAATTACCAAAAGTTATATGTATATTTTAATGGACATGTTTCAGAATGCTTGAGAGATAGGATCCTCGTAATTTTTCATGCGTAAGCCCTATCTGTACGTTGACTTTCTTTTGCTTTTGGCTAATCTAATAAAAACTTTTATTAACTTTATATCATAGGAGATACTATGGAGAGCTATTTAATAAAGCCCTATTCCTTAATACCCATATCTCATCGCTATAATTTACTCCAACAAAAGTTAACCAACTACTTTATTAGATTACTCCTCTCATAACCTCTCTCCTAATCACTACCATCAAGTATCCTTCAAAGAGTCATTAAACTACCTAGAAACATATAATGCCCGTTATGTTAAAGAGCAAGCTTTGCTTTTAGACATAACATCTACACATGGAGTGGTCCTTCTAGGCGCTGGTAACCCTTTAAAAAAGCCCTTTAATCTCTTAGAGTCAATATATTTTGATAATGGTACTTGCTATTACAAATACTCCCAAGAGGTAAAGCATCTTTTTAAATACTGTGGGCATCCTATCAAGCTAGACTTAGAGCTTCAACGTACGTTTGCCTGTAAATATACTCTCGCTCTTTATGAGTTATGTTTATGCTTCCTTGAAGAACATCAAGCACCTACTCTTTCAGTAGAGGTACTTCGTGATTACCTAGGTCTACTATCTCATGAGTATCAATACTTTAAGGATTTTGATCGCTTTGTCTTAAAAAAGGCAATAACAGAAGTTAATCAAAATGCTGAACTAAAAGTAGATGTTGAATATGTCTATCAAGGAAAGAAAGTACAAGAAATAAAGTTCTCCATAAAACCAACAAAAAAGGAAACAATGAAATCATTACCTAAAACATCTCAAGTATTAAAGCTTCAAGCGAATACAACACAAGAGCTTGCAGCCTATATAGAAACAATACGCTTCTTACTTCGCCATGGTGCCTCCCTAGCTAAAATTCAAGAGATAATACAAAAAAAACGCCGTAGGGGAGGTTCAGCAAGCAATAGAATCTCTGAATAATGTTGTTGCTACAATAAATAACAATGAGGTTAATTAATATCTAGAACAACATGAAATAGTATAAAAAACTTAAAAACAAGCTTGGAGATACCATGACTATATATCATCCATTACCATGTGCTGTGAACCTTTTTATAGCGGCATTTATAACTCTCGTTAACGTTGTTTTAGAACCACCTATCATTGGGCAAAAGCCCAATACGATAGCTATTTAACGCCAACTTACTAATGTAACAGCCAAGTTTTCTTAACTTTAAGATTCAAGTTTAATCTGTTTAACCTTTACGGTGACCTAAGGGTCATCATTTTGAGAGTTTGTTTATGAAAGCAGCAAAAATACAATCTATAACAATAAACCCAGCTGTAAGCAATGGAGAACCTTCAATCCTTACAAATCTTTTCCTTTTACTTGGAACAATAGAGAAGCGTATAAGTGAAAAGCAAAAGAGCCTTAATAAAGGCCGTAAATCTAAAGATAGGATTTACTTGCTCTTTCTTTTATTATTAACTGCTTTCTATTACTGTTTCTCTAAACACATTATAAGTAGATGGCTGACACTATAATTCTACTTCTAAGCAATAAATTACTCCAGATTAATGCCCCTGCGGAGGTTGAACCATCAGCTCGATGGTCGTTAGAAAACCCTTCAGGGGTTACTTATACAGCATGTTTACGGATAACCAGGTTAAGATCAAGACCACCCTCCCAACTATCCAGGCTTCTCTTTTTTTGGTATTAAGCCCTATAGTTAACAGTTAATCATTTAAATTTGTACAAGCATATAGCTACTCTAATAAAGCGCTGGAAAACACGAAATTATTTGAATAGCTCAACAATCAAGTTATTGATGCCATGAATTAATGATGTTGCCCAGATAGAATGCGTTGCTAGATAGAGATACCCTAAGATACAACCTACAAAAAAAACCATACAAAAGTCACTAACGAATCCTAGCGGACTTAGTTCTCCAGGAAAAAAGAACCACCCTGGAATATGTTTTGCAGCAAACGCTAATGATGTTACTAGCACGATTACATTTTTATTCCACCCTTCAAATAAGTAAAACAAAAAACCGCGAAAAGCAAGCTCTTCCATAATAATACTCAAGGAGAAAGCTGTAAGCCAAAATGTCGGTGAAATTGATGAAAGGTGAGCAGTTTTATGAAAACCATAGATATTAATAAGTGAACCAATCACACTATAGAGAATTGCTAAGACAGTTGTTTTATAAATAGAGCCCCTCTCCTATATCCATACAATCCCAGCCATCTATACCACGGTTTTTTTATATTATACAGTATAAAAATGAGAATAGGCCCAATAAAAACGAAAAAGCGAGTTAGCTCTTTGGCCATCGTACTTATTAACGGATCTAAATTGAATATCTCTGAATAGAAAAAGAATTTATAAAACCCAACAATTGACCATGCTATACATACCCAAAGAATATAGATTATTCCTAACGTAGCCCTTGCACTATGGCTCGCATCTATTTTCTTAAGTAAACTCATATAAGAGCCTTTTCTTATGCTAACTTTATCATCACTTATTCATTGAAAGCTTTAAGCCAGTAATCAAGTTTATGTTGGTGATCTAACACCTTATTGTTAGGTTGTATTGTAAGCCAGCTAAATTTAATAGATAAAGAGGATAGTATTTTACAACGTTCATTCTAATATAAGAGCATAACTTTTACAAGAAGATATCATGTAGCTCATACTGCACTCTGTTCTTTGGGTCTCTCATAGCAACAGCCATAGCGCTTACATAGTCTCTGTAGAACCTTCTATCATTGGCGCTGTCCAAAAAACTAAGAGCTTAATTCGCTATAGTTTAGATAGCCAACTCTGCTCGATAAGGCAATTATTGTTGTTCAGTATATTGAACAACAATTTAGAGCATAGCAAGCTGTTTATCAAAAAAGTGATCATAACATGCCAATTAATAAGGTTTTTCAATGACTCAGAAGAAAAAACGATTTCACAAATTAATTGGAATAAACTATCTGATAAGGCTTAATGGTTTTATATCACAGACAAAAAAAGACTTACCATAAATAATTTTGAGCTATTTCCATTGATACACACGTAAAATTGGGTTAGAAGCATTATTTCAACACTCGTAATAATCAATAAATCATAAGGTTTACTACCCCTTGTTTTTATTAGCAGCTGCTTTATCTTTAAAAAGATACTATCGAACACTAACGTATGGCATAAAGTCTATGATTGATACCATCATCTTAATGTTAAGCAGCGATACATTTAACATTAAGGCTCCAGATAATTTTAAACCATCTGCCCGATGGATTCTAGATAATTCTTCAGGCTCTATTTACATGCAATCAAAGCAAAACCCAACCAAAAAAGAGTTACTTAATAGTATATATAAACCACGGCTTACCCTCTTTAAGCAGATTAACTCTAAAGATAAACTAGAAGTAATACTTAAAGTAGAGTTATCGCTGCCCAAATTATTGTTCGGTAATAACTTTGATGAGCTACAAAGCAAAGATTTCTCATTGGTTACTCAAAAATTAACCGCAGTTCTAGAAACAATGGGCGTAGTAACTTCTGCTCCAGCACTTGCTAAAGCTTCAATCAATGCCATTCATTACTCTAAAAACATTACCCTAACAGATGGCTCTACTCCCTATCATTACATTAATAAAATCAAAGAAGCTAATATAAAACTATCGCTTGATGTGAACCAAACAGATTATCGCAATGAAGGTCATGGCTATAAATGGCACTGTAACTCTTATGAAGTTGCATTTTACGATAAGATTAAAGATCTTGAAAAGGCAAAACAAAGCAGCAAACGAGCATTAGAAAAAGATAGCGCCATACAGCTTAATATCTTTGGTACATTGCGACAAAGAAAAAAATTAGAAATCCTACGTATGGAAGTTCGTTTAAATAAGCGTCAGAAAATCAAGCAGCTTTTTAAAACTTTAAACATTAAATCAGATTTAACATTTAAAAGTCTCTTCAAGATCTCTACTTCAAAAAAGGTACTATTGCATTACCTTGATGAGCTAGAAAGCAAAAGACCAACTTTGCTTGACTATAGAGCACCAAATGGAAAAGCCTCACTCTCAGCTTTAATATTAAACAACCTTGATCTTAATCCAAAGCATATTCTACAAATATATGGTCTAAAACAAGCCCTTGAATTAGTAACTATACGAGAATTAAGAGCTATGTTTGCACACTCCAATAAAAGAGGCTGGTATCGCCTTATGGCCGATGTAAATAAGATAAAGCTACCGCTGAATCAAAGCCCCTTTAACACAATACGTGAACATATAATAACGTTTAAACCGTTAAAACTGACAAAACTTTAAGCTTTATCATAAGCTTCGATAACATCTTTAAGTGCAAGCAAAAATACTCGAGGGTCCTCATCCTCTAAACAAGCATTTAAATAAGCCACGCTGTATTCAGGATCTTTTAATCTTTCTAGTAACCCTTCTTTATAATTTACTGCGCATTTCATGACTGGCCTCCATCCATTAAAGCAGTACTTAAATAAACTAAGCTATACTCTGAAATTTTTGACTCAGTAGCTTAATTCTAACGCTATTAGCTTCTCGCACTAAGAATCGTAAACTTATAAGACTTAAATACTTTTATTTTTTTAATGAAAGTTGTACTTGATAGCCAAGAGCGTTAAACAAAGAAGATAAATTATCCCAGCGAGGATTTCCTTTCCTGGAAAGCATACGATAGAGGTTCTGACGATTTAAGTTTGCTTCCTCAGCAAGTGCAGTCATACTACTTCCTTGTGCTTCAAGGACATCTTTTAAAGCTAATAATAATACTCTTTGATCCTCATCTTTAAGCGCCTCATTAAGGTAGGCAAGCGCCAATTTTGGATCTTTAAGCTCTTCCGATAACCATTCTTGATAATGTATATGTTCTCTTTTTTTATTCATATTCGGATCCCTTATATTCGAGCCAATACCTTTTTGCTTTTGCAATATCACGACTTTGGCTTCCTTTATCCCCACCTATTAATAAGACGACAACGGTTGTCCCTCTTTTACCAAAGTAAATTCTATACCCTGGACCGTAATCAATACGAAGCTCCCAAATGCCATTTCCTTCTTTAATTTGTTTACAGTCACCAAAGTTGCCTAATCTTACTCTAGCAAGTCTTGTAATGACAACTGATTTAGCTTTTACATCAAGCTCATCTTGCCACTCAATAAAAGGCTTCTTTCCCGTAGATGTAGTGTAAAAAATAATTTGTATCATACTGCTCATACTATATATTGTCTTATATAAGCGACACAAAGTCAAGAGATGATACTTGATTGATTATGGCAAAAGCCCAACCAATCACTTATATTTAAGCCTATAGAAACAGTTCACATTATGATAAAATAAGTAGAGAATAATAAATTTAGTTTCATAACGTGAGTCAAATATGAAGGCTATTCTTATCGCTCGAGTAAGTACTGAAGAACAAAAGGAAGCTGGTAACTCTTTGCCTGCTCAAATTGCCCGCCTTGAAAGATACTGCCAAAGCAAAGGCTTTCAAGTTATAAAAGTTTGTAGTTTTGATGAAAGCGCCTATTCTAACGATAGATCCGATTTTGATCGCATTATCGACTTTATCTTAAACCAACAAGAAAAAGTTGCCATCTGCTGCGATAAAGTTGACCGACTTTCTCGCAATGTCTTTGATAAACGTATCTCCATCCTTTATGAAAAAGCCCTACGTGATGAGATAGAACTGCACTTTGCCTCTGATGGGCAGGTAATTAATAGCCGCATTTCTGCTGTAGAAAAGTTTCAATTTAGTATCAGTCTTGGGTTAGCAAAGTATTATTCAGATGCTATAAGCGACAACGTTAAAAGAGCTATTGAACAAAAGCTACGTAAAGGAGAATGGCCATCAAAGGCGCCCTACGGTTACAAAAACATTACTAAAGATGATGAAAAGACTGACATAATTGTAGATGATTATGAAGCTGGCATAGTCCAAAAGATCTTTGAGCTTTATGCATCTCGTGCTTACTCTATGCAATTATTATGCCAGAAAATAAAAGACACCTATGGCCTTAATTGGTCTAAAGGCTTTCTTGATCACATTCTTAAAAATACTTTCTATTGTGGCGTTATGAAATGGAATAATAAGGAATATCCTCATCGTTATCCCATAATTATCAGCCCCTCCCTTTTTGAACAAGTACAACAAGTTAAAGAAGGCTTTAATAAAAAACCATTTAAGTTTGCGGGCTTACCTTATATCTATAGAGGTCTTTTACGCTGCGCAGACTGTGGACTAGCAATAACTCCTGAAAAACATAAAGGCTATATCTATTACCATTGCACACAATCTAAGGGCAAACATGGCGCTAAATGGCTCCGAGAAGAGGCAATTACTGAGCAAGTTGCAACCGTTTTTAAAAATTTACATGTACCTAAAGATATTTTAACCACTATTGTCGATACGTTGAATGCTGTTCAGCAAGAAAAGATGGATTTCCATAATAAAGAGGTCGAGAAACTTAACGAAAGACAAAAAACTCTTACTACTATGATGGATAATCTTTACCTTGATAGACTTAAAGGGAGAATTACTGATAGCGAGTATGACAGATTTTACCAAATGATTAAGGATGAGAGCATCGATGTTAGTATCCGACTTGAGCAATTTCAAGAAGCTCAAGACAACTACTTTATAACAGCAAAATATATACTAGATCTAGCAAATCGAGCATACGACTTATTTATGAGTTCTGAAGTTGAAGAAAGGAGACTCTTAATCACTCTCGTACTTCTGAACTTACGGGTAAGTGATGAAAAAGTGCTCTACGACGTGAGAAAACCCTTTGATGCAATCATAAATTGTAACGATCGTCAAGCATGGCGCGCCCGGTAGGACTCGAACCTACAGCCTACAGATTCGAAGTCTGGCGCTCTATCCTTTGAGCTACGGGCGCACTTCTACTCTAATAGTATCATACCTACCAAAAAAAGCCAGTTTTAAGGGGCTTAAGCGATAAAATAAGGGGCAGTAAATCTGCCCCTGAAAGTACTATTGTTTATCTTTTTTAGCAGAAGCGTTTAAAGCTTTACGACCCTCTTTCAACGCTTGCATAGTTTTAGTAAGAGTAAAGACAAAATCACGAGCTATACGTTCTTCATCTTGTATAACTGCATCTAAAGATACTACTGTGTAAATCTTATCTTTTGTTTTTAGGGCAACTTCACCCTTTTTTATACCGCTTTCAAGAGCTTTTCTGAGCTCTTTAAGATTTTTTACTGGTGTTTCATTTACTTCTTCAAGTAAAACTCCATCATAGAAGCAACGAATCTTATCCATATAGGAGCCTGGGAGAATGCGAGTTACTACAAGTATTTCTTCATTCTGCTTGTCTGGACGCATATACTCCTGTAACAAAGGTGTTTGTGGAAGGTACTTAAAGTGGTTAACACGCAGCTGCTGAATACAAAGACCACCAAACATCTCATAGTCAATAGCTTCATATTCAAAATCTGGATAAATAAAACGAATAGGCAACGGTACTACTTCCTGGTAAGTGCCTTTAAGTACTATTTTTTTGCCTTTTCTATACATTACTAAGCTTAAAGGTGCTCCAATAGGCAAACGAACAAAAAACTCTTCAAGTGATACCTGTTCTGAACTGCGCCACTCTACGCTCACGTCACCAAACTGATCAACGGTAAATCCATTTATTTCATAGAGCATATCACCAACTTTTACATCCATCTTATCAGCTACTGAATCCTTTATTACATCATTGATATAGAGTCCACCAGGTAGCGGATTATTTAATGAACGAGTAAGTTCAAGTGTACTATTATTATGCGAGATACCAAACACGGGTTTACGTACAAGCTGCTGTGTATGCATAGCTTTTAAATAAGTTTTAATATCGTTAATAGGAACAATATACCCTACGTTCTGAGCTGCTACTGTATTCTGCCCATCATTATAAATAGTAATACCTGCTGTATTAATTCCCACTACTTCACCTAAACGATTTAATAATGGTCCTCCAGAATTACCCTGGTTAATGGGAGCAGTAATATGCATATAGCACATCCCATCTAAAAATTCACGCCCTGCAACTACTCCTACTGTACCTTTTAGGTACCTAAATCCTAAAGGAAATCCAAGAGCTAGTACTTCTTGTGTACGATAGAGAGCATCTGAATCCCCAAATTTCAAATAAGGAACCTTTTTAAGAACTTTGTGCACTTCTGCAAGGCCTTCATCAGTAAGCTTGAGTAAAGCTACATCAGACTCTGGACAAGTTCCTATAATGGTAGCATCAACAAGTTTTTTCCCTAACGCGGGAATACTAATTTGTAACGATTTTGCTTGATTAACTACATGGAAATTAGTGAGTAAATGTCCTTCTTTATCAATAAAAAAGGCAGTTCCCATTCCTTGAGACTGCTGTGGTGTTTTATAGGGTTCAAGCCAATTAAAGGATATATGTTGAGCAAATACTTGAACAACAGTATTCTTCGCTTTTTCTTCAGCATATTGCCAATCACGAGGATGCTGAATGGCAGTATAAACGGATATACCTCCTATACTTGCAACTACTAAGACACCTGCAGCAATATAATGTGTGTATTTTCCAAACATAAATCTCCCTTAGCATATCCGCTTATAAAACTATGTACTGTGTATGCACAACCCCCCTCTATATTTTCTATTGTACCATTTGCTCAGATTAAGACAATCATTTTTTTCCTAAAAGGCTCTTATAGTTAGTCTCTAGAAGTTTTTTATGCAGAACTACGCTTAAAGTAAGCAAGAAATTCTTTATTACCAGAAGAACCTAGAATAGGGGACTCTATACTACCCAGATAGGAAAGGCCATAGTCTTCAATTGCTTTTATTACTTTTTCTACTACTCGCTTATGAACTTCTGGATCTTTAATAATGCCACCTTTGCCTACTTCATGTCGCTCAGCCTCAAATTGTGGTTTAATAAGTGTTATAAGCTGTCCCTTGTCCTTCATTAAACCTAGGACAGCATCCATAACTTTGAGTAATGAGATAAAAGAAAGATCAAGCGTTACTAAATCAACTTTTTCAGGAAGACTTTTAAGATAGCGTAAATTAGTACGCTCATATACTCTTACACGAGGATCTTGACGAATCTTTTCATGTACTTGCCCATACCCTACATCTACCCCATAAACACGTGCTGCTCCGCGCTGCAGCAAACAATCAGTAAATCCTCCTGTAGAAAGCCCTGCGTCAAGTATAACAAGGCCTGTAGGATCAATGCCAAATATATCTAAGGCTTTCTCAAGTTTCCACCCTGCCCTGCACACATATTTTGGCTCTTCTGCGAGCACAGTAACATTATCTTCATCTTTGACAGGAATCCCTGGTTTTGAAATAACAGTACCATTCACAAATACTTTATTTTGCATAATAAAGCTTTGAATTTGATTACGACTGTACTGTGGATAAAGCTCCTGTACTCTTTGATCTAACCGCTTCTTTATTTTCATAAATAGTTGTCTAAGCTAAAGTATTTTTGTAATTATACATCAATTTGCACAGTTATAATACTATGCTTCCTAAAAATCTCGTAAGCTCCTTCTTATAGCTTATAAACTTTAGGGAAGAATCTAGTCAGCCAATCGGCCATCACAGTGCAAAAAAGAAAAGTTACGCCATAAATAATAAAAATACCTGCTATCCTTGCATAGCAATGTTATAAATAAAGCTCATATTTCCAGTATGCAGTAGTAGCAACTTACAAGCTCTACGATTGCTATTCAAAGATAAAAGCAGGTATTTTTTGTCTATTATTATTTAACTATAGGTTATGATACATGCTTTTCAAGTAAAACTTTTACTCCAAAAGCATCACTATAGTGCTTACGAGGTTCTTTTTTAGTAAGACCCTTATAGAGCTTACAAAGACCAACTATTGCAAGTGGAATTTGCGCAAACACACCATTTCTCTCAATTTTGCGTGCATGCTCATAGATTGTTGCTTTTTGATTATCTGCTATACCTGTAAGAAGGTATTCATTTGGACTATCTTTCTCTACTGCAGTTGTAAAACGAGTGAACCACAATGCTCCTTTGAACAATAACGTCGTTGCAAGTGCAAACAAACCGGCACCTATAACTGTATCTTTATTAAAAATAGAAGCACCAGCTTCAAACTTTTCTTTTTTTTCTAGCAATTTCTTATCGGCTATATCC
This sequence comes from uncultured bacterium, assembly GCA_963848965.1. Lineage (GTDB taxonomy): Bacteria > Babelota > Babeliae > Babelales > Babelaceae > CAWKFG01. Next base: position 373,781 of record CAWKFG010000001.1, on the reverse strand, counting down.
AAAAGAATTTGTTTTTGCTCTAGTGTCACACCTGTACCACTTGCTAATTGATAAGCAACTTCTACGATATCACTGTGCTCAACAGCTGTTTTAAGTTTCTCAAAGTCACAAGTCCATGTATATGTGCTTACAAGTAAGATAATGGGTAGAAAAACGCTATAAACTTTATTCATGATTACTCCTTCTCTCGTTTTTAAGGTATTCCATCTTGTAACGACTTTATTTTTTTCTCCTCTGTAAGCTGGGTTATACCACTACTCGTGTGAACAATTGAGTGTTTATAAAAATGGCTCTTACATAAACTTTAGCATAGGGTAACAAAACTGTCACCTGTCTGTCTAGACTCAAAGAAGAAGCTCATTTTGTAGCAATCTACAATTATGGTAGTATAAGACTCATAAGTCATGGCAATTCTTCTTTAGCTAGTAACACATGGAATTTTACAATGAACACCATACCTCCTATTGTGCAAACACCTATTACAAAACTCTTTATTGCTCAATTCTTACCAAAGAATCCTAGCATTCTAGAAGCAGGAGCGCATATTGGACGCGACACTGTTAAAATGAGCAGATTGTGGCCTCAAGGTACTATCTATGCCTTTGAGCCTGTCCCTGAGCTTTTTAAACAGCTTATAGAAAATACTAAAGGATATAACAATATTCACAGCTTTCCTATTGCCTTAAGTGACAAAGTAGGAGAAGCAACATTACATGTAAGCTCTGGCGCTTCTACTGCAGCAAGCTCACTTTTAGAGCCCTACCAGTATAAAGTAAAAAGACCGGAGGTGCAGTTCACGCCCTTCAAAGTACCTACTACAACACTAGATATATGGGCACAAGAACAAGGTATTAATCATATTGATTTTATGTGGCTTGATATGCAAGGACATGAACTTACTGTGCTTAAAGCTTCACCAAAGATATTTTCTACAGTGAAAGCCCTTCTTATTGAAGTAAGTCTTACCGAACGGTTTAAGAAAAACCCCCTCTATGATGATGTACGATCATGGGTTGAACAGCACGGCTTTAAAGCTGTACAAGAAGATATTCCAAAACATGATAAAATTAATATTTTTTTCGTACGAGAAAAGTAGTCTTTTACTATAAAGGGGAGTCTTGTCGACTCCCCTCTCTATGCTATTTCTTTACCGCTTTTGCAAGCTGCTGCACAAACTCTGTAAGTGGATACCTATACGCATACGCAAGACGGAATTCATCTTGTAATACTTTAGTGAGCGAGAGTACACTCGACTGGTTACCCTTAATAGAAAGTGCAATAGTATCTATTTGAACACTCTTCATAAGTGCATCACGAAGCTCTTTTAAGGTGCTTACTTTTTGTCCATTTACTTTATCTAGTAACGCTCCGGGGTAAAAGCATTCAACTCTATCCATTTGTGACCCTGGTAAAATACGAGTAATAACAAGTACATGCTCATTACGATTTTCTAAAGTCATGTACTGTTTTAACAAAGAAGTAGAGTGTAAAAGATGGAAATGGTTTTCTCGTAGCTGCATAATAACAGCACCGCCAATCATCTCATAGTCAATCTCATCTCTTTCATATTCAGGATATATCTCACGAATAGGCGCAGGTGGCAACACTTCAAAATTACCTTGCAATTCCATATGCTTACCATTACGATAGAGCACTACTTTAAGAGGCTCACCAATTGAACAGCGAATTAACAGTTCTGCAAGAGATATTTTTGAACTTCCGCGCCATGCAACAATTACGTCACCATATTCATCAATAGTGTACTTTGTCTTACCACATTCAAGCTCATAGATCATATCTCCTTCACAAATACCAACTTTATGAGCTAACGAGTTCTTGATAACTCGATTTACGTAAATGCCGCCTGGTACTGGATTACCTAAATACTTACTATGCTCATCTGTTGCATGATTACAGATAATACCAAGCTCTGGTCTACGCACAAGCACCTGAGTATGCATATTTTTCAGCACCGTCTTAATATCATTAATAGGAACAATATATCCTACATTTTGAGCAGCAATCAGTTGATTACCATTAGGAATAAGCGTAATACCTGCTGTATTAATTCCTACTACTTTTCCCTGACCATTTAAAAGAGGGCCTCCTGAATTGCCGGGATTAATAGGAGCAGTAATATGCATATAGCACATACCATCTAGAAATTCACGCCCTGCTATAACTCCTACTGTGCTCTTTAAGTACCTAAATCCTAAAGGAAATCCAAGAGCAAGTACCTCTTGAGTAGGATATAATTCATCAGAACTGCCAAGCTCTAAACAAGGCACACGCTTTAATTGTGAGCGTAATAGATTGAGACTCTCATCAGTAAGCTTGAGTAATGCTACATCTAAATCAGGACATACTCCTACAATAGCAACCTCAAGAGGCTTTCTTCCTAAACATTGCACAGTAACTTGAAGCGATGTAGCATTACTTACAACATGATAATTGGTAAGAATGTGTCCTTGATCACTAATAAAGAACCCGCTTCCTGACGTCTGTTTTTGCTCAGGGCTCTTATAAGGATCAAGCCAATTAAACTCAGCTTTCTGTACAAATATCTGTACAACAGTATTTTGAGCTTTTTCCTCTACATCTTGCCAATTGCCTTTTGGCGTTTCAATTGCACCATCTGCTCTACTTACTGTTAGTAATAAGCAAACAGCTATATATAAATACCGATTATGCTTCATTCCTCGAATCATACTCCCTCTCCTCTTTTAGTAAAAAGTTAAAATGCTATGGTGCCGGACCTTCCGGCACCGTTTTATCCAATTGGCAAGGACAACGATCGAGAAAGCCCTTTGCTTCCTAACTGAGTCTCTTTTCCTAATTTTTTGGAAAGCTGCTCATACAACTGAGTAGGTTGATAAAAATACGTAGCTGCTAAACTAGGTTCACTTTCAACAATAGCATCAAGTGGTAATGCTACAAACACGTTCTCTGTTGTTCGTATAGTTAAAAAGTTTCGCTTAGAATCTTCAAGTACAGCTTTTCTAAACTCTTCTAACGTTTTTACAGGTTTATCATTTACCTGAGAGATAAGAGCTCCAGCTCCTATACACCGCGCTCGAGAAGCAGGAGAATTTAAGAGCACATGAGTTATAAGTAATATCGGATCCATATGCTTTTTAATATCTGCATATTGTACAAGTTCAGGAGCATACTGTGCAAGGAGTACCACATGGTTAAGCGAAAGTTGCATGACTATTAAGCCTCCAAGCATTTCGTAATCTATTTTTTCGTAACCCGGGAACATGCGACGCACAGGAGGTAACTCTGCTTGCGTAAACTTAAATCTCGCTTCTTTACGCACTCCTTTTCGATAGTACTGAATATGCAGCTCCTCTCCAATCTTTAAACGTGAAACAAAATCAATAATCGATACCTTGTCCTCTGTGCTCCAAGATACATTCATTTCTCCATACACGTCAACAGAATAACCATTTATTTTGTATACCATATCTCCTGCTTGAATCCCTGCTTTATGTAGTGGGCTTCCTTTATAGATATCAACAATAAATAAGCCTCCTGGCGCTGGATTACCCAAATAAGCAGTGAGATCATCATTTGCATTATTAAAAAGTACACCTAAAAAAGGTTTACGCAATAATTTTGTCCCGTTTATAGCAGGCATACTACGTAACTGCTCTAAGAACAATTTTACTTCGTTAATAGGAATAATATAGCCTACATTTTGAGCAGCTACCAATTGATCTCCATTATTCATAATCGAAATACCTGCAGAGTTGACACCAATTACTTCACCCTTATTACCAAGCGATGGCCCACCAGAGTTTCCTGGATTTATTGCTGCGTCTATTTGAATAAAATAATGGCCTCCTACATGCTCTCGACCACTTACAATACCTGTAGTACTTTTAAGGCCCTGTTGTCCAAGAGGATATCCCAATGTCATAATTTTTGCAGCACGTTGCACTAAATCAGAATCTCCAAACGTCAAATACGGCAACTTGTCTCTTCCAAGCTCCCTCTTTAAAGATACAAGTGCTTCTGGCTTTAATTTTAAAAGTGCTAAATCGCGATCTGGACAGACACCAAGTATTGTTACTTCAAAGCGGCGCTTACCAAGTGACGGTATTTGTATATAAACCACCAATGCTTGATCAACAACATGGGCATTAGTAATAAGTTCACCATCATCGTTAATAAAGAAAGCACTTCCAGTTGATTCCTGTTGATTAGGTGACTTATAAGGTTCAACCCAGTTAAATTTAAGACTCTGTGTAAATACCTGTGCTACAGTATCTTTAAACTTGCGCTGCATTGAACTCCAAAGCTGATGCCTACTTACTTTAGGCTCTTCAATCAAAACCGGACTTTCCGATGTAACCGGCTGATCTACTGTTAACTGCTTAGTAACGTCAATTGGCTGCTTAGTTACACCATAGAGTCTGTACATGATACTCGCAGAAAACACCATAACAAGACATCCAACAATAAGAAATGAAGTTTTTAAGTGATGCATAGGAACCTCTTCTGAAAACAGAGAAAATTAGATTTCCTCTTTAGTTTATCGCGTTATTATAAAATCTCAAACCGCTTACAAGAGCATTTGACTTGGAATGGTGACAATCTATACTAAAATTGATTTTACTTAAAGATAAAGATCAAGAAAGCCTCAGACTTTAGTTCACCGTTATTCAGTTACTGCAATTCAATTAGAAAGGATATGCATGTTGAAAAACTACTTTTTAGGGATGCTGCTTTTCGCTTTTCCATTATTTAGCATGGAATCTGCATTACAGCAAGGCCACCTTAAAAATGATGTTTCGTTCCTCAGTAAGCTGCCAACAGAGCTTGTTGCTCAAGTTTTTTTACTTACGAATTTTTTAAACAACCCTGACTTATTAAACCCTACCCCTACTCCTGAGGACGCTGAATATGTTAGATTTCATCACTTTTTAGCTTCTAACGCCGTTCCTTTTAAAATTGCCGCAGCCGCAGATCTTGAGAACTTTAAAAAAATTATAGAAAAAATGAGACTTTTTCTTTCTGTGGGTAAGCAATATTATGAGAGCGAACCACTTCATAAATATGTTATTCAAGAGTTAACAACTCTCTTTAGCAACAAGGAAATAGACCGTTTTGCCGAATTTTGTAAAAAAACAACAACTGGTCAAACTTTCATCGCTCACTTTAAGCAACTCCAAAAAGGCCCAGAAATAAAAAAACAACTCTTTAGCCAAGAAGTTCAAAAATATTTTCAAGAACATTCACTTCAAGAAAAAGATATGTCAGAAGCAGTAGTTACACTCATGTTTCAAGAGAGGCCTTTTATTGCACAACTAGCTCAAGAAATAGCTAACTGGGCTCTAAATGTACCAATTAATAATACTATCACTTTTGATGAAGTCAAACAAATATATCAAAGCATGTGCGCCTCCTCATACGAGAGAGCAACCTCTGATGAGTCTGCTAAAGTGGTAAAAGATCTAGCATCAAACCAAATCAATGAATTATTCGTTTGCTCTACCTTAAAAACTCCGCAAGCCCTAGTATTTTTGGATCAGTATTTAAAAGCAGATCCAAATAAAGAGCAAAAAGCTACAGATCTACTGTGTATAGCAGCTGCAGATAACAATATTGAAATAGCTCATATCGCTCTTAAAAATGGTGCTCGTATTAATGGTCTCCAAAGTCCCTTAAACATGCAAAATACGTATGGCTCTCTCCTTTATCAAAATATTGAACCACTTGACTCTGCACAACAAACTGCTTTAATTATTGCATCAGCTTTCGGCCATAAAGAAATGATAGAGTTTCTACTTATTAATAAAGCTGATGTTAATTTTGAAAATAGGGGAGGATTAACCCCGTTAATTGCAGCGACCCTTACAGGCCATACTACAATTGTTCAACTTCTATTAGAGCATGGAGCACATATAAACCATCAATTAAAAGGAACTCACTTACATTTCTCTGCTTTAATGGTTGCAGTAAAAAAGGGTAACATAGAGATGATTAAGCTTCTTCTTTCACCTAAATATAAAGCGAACATACATCTTATGTACCAACAAGGAGATATTTACTCCATATTAGAAATTATGCAGATAGATACAAATGACATCAATGTATATATAGAAAGAAGGAATGCTATACGTGAACTTCTGGAAAACGCAGAAAAAGAAAGAGCTTCAAAAACAGAGTAGTATAAAAAAAAGGGTATGCCCGAGAGCATACCCTGAAAACCCAAAAGCTTTCTTAGAATGTATATTGAAGACCGAAGGTAACTGGGAATGTAACTTCCGTACCGACTGATCCAATATGTACACTTGTAATTCCAAGTCCTGGTGTAGGAGTACTTTGGATAAAGTTTTGGTTGCCACGAGGACCGCAGCTTGCTACAACCTCTGCAGTGAATACAAAGGAGAAGCCGCACCACAACTTAACATCAAAACCAGTATGAACTCCGCCAGCTACAGATGTATGTCTGTCAAACAATCTGCCAACATCTGAAGTAAAGTCTGTTGTATTTGGAATTCCTGAAACTACAAAGTCAAAGCAACGAGCACGAGTATGAGTTACACCCAATTTCGCACCAAAGAACCATGACGTTGTATTGCAGAACCATCTGTTCCAATAGTAACGTGTACCTAAGAATCCGCTGAATTCTTTAAGCTTGTTTGTTGGTCGTACATTAACTGATGCGCTAACACCGTCTAATGGAACTCCAAAGCTGAATCTTCTTCTTGCATCTGCTTGAGTATAGTTAAACTCAAGGAATGTTTCCAAGTTACAGCTTAAGAGCCATCCAAGCTTAAAACCTACAGTCCATGGTAGCTTGTATAAGCAACGGAAACGTGGAAGTTTCACAAGGTCAACAAACGGCCCACGTGGTGACGGAACTTGAGGTGCTACACCGAACACTCTGTCCCTGTCTGTCCATATTTTTGGCGCTACACCCGCTTTGAATTCAAAGTTGAGTGCGCCACATTCGAACGGTGCATAGCCACAGCTTACTGGCGGGCAACACGCCCCGTTATTACCAGCATAATAGCCGTAACCAGTCCCTTGTACACCCGTTATCGGTGCTAACAAGAGAGCAAGTGCTATCCGTTTCGCAGTAAAATTCACTTTCATATCGCCTCCCTTTTTAAGTGGTTAATACTGCAGCATGACTTTATAGTAGTCTTAATTTATAAATGAAGTCAAGAGTAAGCAATTTATTTTTGTCATAAAAATTCTTAACTCGCAAGTTAACCTTATAGAAAGCACTTATACACATAAAAGAACAAGTAGTATACTGATTTATAATTCCCCCTTGTGTACTGTTCATTGCTCAAATAAGCAGAGTGGTATATACTTATAGAAGTACATAAAATAACTATTTTTCTTTTGATAGCGTACTATAACCGGTAAAGAACTATGGGTGTTGGACATACTGAAGCGTCTGACTGCAGTAGGAGATTTTAATGACACATACATCATCTGTTACTCTTGAAAAGCTTGTTTCACTTTGTAAAAGGCGTGGTTTTGTTTACCAATCAGCAGAGATTTATGGGGGCCTTAATGGCGTCTATGACATAGGACCGTTGGGAGCTCTCTTAAAGCACAATATTCGTGCTGCTTGGACACAGTCTCTCAACTCTACGGGCCTTGAAATTCTTTATATTGAAGGAGCTCTTCTTGGGCCTCATGCAGTATGGGAAGCATCTGGCCACGTACAAAGTTTTCAAGATCCTATGGTAGATTGTCTTACCTGTAAACGTCGCTTTCGAGCAGATGATATAGATCTTAATAAGCCATGTCCTCATTGCGGTAATAAAACATGGACAGATGTACGTCAATTTAATCTTATGTTTAAAACGCATGTAGGAGCATCTACAGATACGAGTTCAATTGCTTATCTACGACCGGAGACAGCGCAATCGATATTTATTAACTTCAAGAATGTTTATTCAAGTAACCGCGTAAAAATTCCTTTTGGTATAGCACAGATAGGCAAAGCATTTCGTAATGAGATTACTCCTAAGCAATTTCTTTTCAGGATGAGAGAGTTTGAACAAATGGAGATAGAGTGGTTCTGCACGCCATCTTCTGCAGTTAAATTCTTTGAGTTCTGGACAGCACATCGCAAACAGTTTTATACAACGATAGGGATAGATCCCGAAAAAATACGATTACGTGCACATGAAAAAGATGAGCTTTCTCACTATTCAACAGCTACTTCTGATATAGAATATCATTTTCCTTTTGGATGGAAGGAGCTTGAAGGAATTGCAAATAGAGGAAACTTCGATCTTACTCAGCATATGAAATACTCAGGTAAAGACCTTTCTGTGTTTGATGAAGAGACAAAAACTTCTTATGTTCCTCATGTTGTCGAATGTTCTGTAGGAACCGATCGTTTGCTTTTAACACTCTTATTTGATGCTTATCATGAAGATATAGTCGATGGTGAATCGCGCGTTGTGCTTAAATTTGCTCCACAAATTGCTCCTTATAAAGCAGCCTTTATGCCTCTTACAAAAGAGCAGACTGAACCTATGGAAAAGATTTATCAAGACTATAAGAGTAAAGGATATATGCTTCAATATGATGCATCTGGCTCCATTGGCAAACGATATCGACGTCAAGATGAAATAGGTACTCCTTTCTGCTTTACCTATGATTTTGAAAGTGCTCAAGACCAGCAAGTAACAATACGTCACAGAGATAGCATGCTTCAAGAGCGTATACCATTTGAGCGTATTCACGACTACTTAAAGCAGACAGAAAGAGCTGCATGAAGGGTATTTATAATTGGCTCGGTAAGCATGTACACTCTCCTTATGGAACTTCCCTCTTTGGGCTTCTAGTATTCATAGAGGGGTTCTTTATAGTACCAGTAAGCACACTACTGGCATTTTATTGCCTACAAAATCGACGTAAAGCTTTTTGGTATGCGACTATTGCTACTCTTACTTCTGCTTTAGGAGCAATAGCTGGATATTATCTAGGAACCATGTTATGGAACGCTGCTGGAAAAAATATTATTAGTTTTTTTATCTCTCAAGAAAAGTTTGATATTCTTGTAGAGCAGTTTAAAAAATATCAAGCATGGACAGTATTTGCAGTAGCTCTTACTCCTATGCCCTTTAAAGCACTTACTCTTACTGCAGGTTTTTGTAAGTTACCACTCTTGCCTTTTATTTTTTTCTCGCTTATTGCACGAGGCATACGCTTCTTTGCTATTGCCACAGGTATCAGCATATGGGGAGATAAGCTTGAGTACTATCTTAATGAATATTTTTATTATTTTGCCATAGGAGCTCTTGCTATTTTTATTGGTATGTGGTTCCTTATTCATTAGCACATGCTATACTGACATAAATTTCTGAGGAGCAGAGAGTATGGCACCACGCAAGCGTATGTTTTTTTCGCCAGGCAGAACTGTATTGCTGTCTATATTTTTAACTATATGTTTGGGAACGGTTCTTCTGATGCTTCCTGGAGCACAAAAAGTACCTGTTTCTGTGCTTGACTGCTTTTTTACAGCTACTGCTGCTACCTGCGTTACAGGAGTACTTACCGTACCCTTTGATTCTTTTACTCTCTTTGGAAAAAGCATCATTCTAGCACTTATTCAAATTGGGGGTATTGGACTCTTAACGCTTTCTCTTTTCTTAATCTCTTTGTTTTTTAATTTAGGATTTGCAACACAACTTATGCTTGGACAAGTTCTTGAACTTGAAACCTGGAAAAATACACGTCGTGTTCTCTTTTTCATTATAACGCTCACAGTACTCCTTGAGTCATTAGGAGCATTTCTAATATACTTTTTTATCATTCCTTATTACCCTCCCTCTGAAGCGCTCTTTCATGCAATCTTTCATAGCATCTCTTCTTTTTGCAATGCAGGATTAAGTAGCTTTGGTCATAGTATGATTCCCTTTGCATACAATATTCCTATGCTTACTATAACAGGATTTTTAGTACTGAGCGGTGGTCTTGGATTTATGACATGGTACGAGCTTTTCCTGTACCTCAAAAGAAAGATTAATCGTAAGCGTTATACGTTCTCGCTTACTACAAAAGTTATAGTAACAATGACTATCATCTCTTTGGTCATAGCAACATTTCTGTTACTTATACTTGAAGCTCCTGCTCATTTTGGCAGCAGCTCTTGGTTGGTTACTCTCAGTAATATGATATTCAACGCAATCACTTATCGTAGTGCAGGACTCACTTCTATAGATATCACTACGTTACACACAGCAACCGTATTTATGATAATCATGTATAGCTTTATAGGATCATCACCAGGATCTACAGGAAGTGGTATTAAAGTTACTACCTTTGCTATATTTTTAGCAACGATTCGTTCTGTTATTACAGGACGGATGGCTGTTGAACTAAAAGGACGACGTATTCCTCAAGATCAAGTGTTTAAAGCTATGGCTGTACTTTCACTCAGTATTTTTTGGGTTATTGTAAGCACATTTTGCCTTCTTCTTACTGAACCTCAGAGTAAATTTATTAGTATCTTTTTTGAAGCAGTATCGTCGTTTACTAATCTTGGATTAGCAACAGATATTACACCCTATTTATCAGTGCTTGGAAAATTTATTATTATAACAAACATGTTTATTGGACGAGTTGGCTCGCTTACTATGCTTTTAGCATTGAAAGCACGACAAGAAAAAGTAGAATTTCAATATCCAGAAGAACGACTTATGATGAGCTAGAGGAAACATATGAAATTTTGTGTTATTGGAGTAGGCCGTTTTGGCTACGATGTAGCTATAACATTAGCAGATAATGGCATGGAGGTGCTTGCAGTTGATAGTAATGAATCTATTATAGCTTCTATACGAGATAAAGTTACACAAGCTATTTGCATGCGTATTATTGATGAAGATTCATTACGTACTATTGGCGCAGAAGAGATGAATACTGTTATTGTGGCTATGGGCGAAAACTTTGCTCAATCTATACTTGTTACTGCTCTTTTAAAACATAGGCTCAAAGTTCCTCAAGTCATTACCCGCTCAATAAGCGATATCCACAGAGATATTCTTCAGATTATTGGAGCAGATCAAGTTATTTTACCAGAGCGAGAAGTAGGACGACGGCTTGCCGATATTTTGAGCTTACCATTTAAAGCAATAAGTCGTTTAAGTCCCGACTACTGCATCAGCGAGATAGCTGCTCCTACAAGATTTGTAGGATATACAATCAAAGATCTTCAGCTACCGAGCACCTATAACATTATGTGCATTGGACGAAAAATAAAAGACGAAATTGTCCTTATTGAAGAAGATCATATTGTTCGAGAAGGAGACATTCTTATTTGTGCAGGCAGCATTAAAGATATAGCAAAAGTAGCAAAACTTGCAACATCATAAGAAGGTAATCATACAGAGTAATCTCTGTTGCCTTTGCAGGTATCCTATTCTTATAGTAGTATAGTCTCTATAAGACCCTTTACGAGAGATGAAAATTATGGTGCAAATACTGTCTATTTTTTATATGCTTTTGGTGGCATCTATAAGCTTACAAGGAATGGAAAGAGAAACGGTTCCCTCTCAACAAATTCCCTCTAAAAACAGTACCATTCTTATTCATGGAACATTGTTTCCGATCGTCTCGTATTATTATCATGGTGTATACAGCCCTGCTGGTGCCTGTTATGCCAAAGAACAACCAACATACTCTACACTCGGCCGCATTGCATCTTTATTAGCTACTATAGCACCAGAGGAATTTCCTCTTGACTCTTTTTACCTTTATGGATGGTCTGGTAAGCTTACCATAAATGCTCGTTTAGAAGCTGCACGATCTCTTTATAAGTGGATATGTAAACATTGCAAAGAGCCACTCACTATAATAGGACATAGTCATGGCGCTACTATTGCTCTCTATCTTGCTAAAATAGCAGAAGAAGAAAATAATTACTCCTTTACTGTCGACAGACTTGTATTAATATCCTGTCCTGTACAAGAAAACACTTGTACTTATATAACATCTCCTCTTTTTAAGAAAATCTACCATCTCTATTCTGCTACAGACTTTGCTCAAATATGTGATCCACAGAGATTTTCCTATGGGATACCTGTGCTTTCAGAGCGTATATTTAAGCCACACAAAAACATTATACAAGCTGAGATTTTACTCAACAACGCAAGCCCTGGGCATAATGACTTTCTTCTTAAAGAAGCGTTTATTAAGCAGCTTCCTTCTATTCTAACACTTTTAGATAAGCAAAGAAGTATAGCTAATGAAATTGCAATCAATCACTTTATCATTTCTATCATGGATAATAATGATCTCTTAATCATTCCCAAACAGCCGCACATCCCTTATAGAGTATGTGCAGTATTATAGAAATTTCGTAAACTACATCTATTTCACTGAGACGTCTCTAACCTTCTATCGACAAGTCTTATGGTCTCTCAATAAGCATTACTTTGAACAGTTCCTGCTCTAGACCTCTATGTCACTTATTAGTATACTCAAACATAAGAAAGAAAAGCTTTTTTAGCTTTTGTAGCTCAAGGCGCTTGTCGGCTATAGTCTTAGCAAGGGTTCGATAGAAAATTCTCGCTCAATTTTCGTTAAAATCTTGCTTAAAGATAAAAGTCGTTAAAACGATCTCATGAAGGGGGGAACTAGTTGTGAGTACATATGTTATACTTTTATACTTTCAAAGTTTTTTGTTGTGCTTTTTTCTCTCTTCTTTTGGCATGGAGAAAGAAAAAGGAAAAAGTACCACCATCTCTCTTTCGCTTGATAACAAATATTATGATATATCATTAGAGGATGTACTCACTCACATTAGTGCTTACCAATGTATCACCAAAGATCATACAGCAAGAATATTAGGCTTGCACTGGTGTGCTCTTCTTGATCCTATCATAGAAGATCTTGGATACGGCACAGTCTATAAAATTTCGCCAGAATTTTGGATAGTTACTTCAAAAAACATACATGACTTTCATGAAGGCTTTATCATTTATAAAGGCACTCTACTACCTAAACCAAAGGCTTTTTTCCCTTATCATTGGGCTACAGAAGATATAATACGGTATGTACAGGGCATTGTTACTACCGGAAAAACTCACATTATCAAGAAAGAGCAACGAGGTAACCAACTTGTCTATAAGCTTTTAATAACAGCAGAAAACAGGGTTCCTTTATATATATTTGTACAATGTACACCATCTTGCAAAACTGCAGTACCACAAATACTTACTCTTTATCCACAAGTACAAAAATCACAACCTCTTATGGCTCATCTTGAAAGCCTTGCAAAGCAACAGGCACAACAGCTTTCTTCTCAACAAGAATCTAAAGTGTCACCTACAGACATAAACACTGATATTGCGCTAACGCCTTTGATACATGCTGCAAAAAAAGGCCAATGGCGCGTGGTTCGCGCTCTTCTTAAGCACAATGGCCATCTTTTGGACCACGATAAAAATGGTAACACCGCCTTACACTATGGTATTAGCTCTGGAGAGGTTTTATGTGTTCTGGAACTTGCCAATTCTGTCCTTATAAATAAAGCAAACAAAGAAGGGATTACCCCCTTAGCTCATGCTCTTGGACACATATCTTTAGTAGATAATAAACAAGCTCTTACGAAATATATTGAAATCATTCGAGTACTAGTATCTTCTGGAGCTGAAGTCAATAGACAGGACAGACATGGTATTACTCCCTTAATGCAGGCATGTAAATGCTATGCAACTACAGATACGTTAGTACAAGGCGCAAAAACGGTTATTGAACTTCTCCTTGAAAACGGTGCCGATCCTGCTCTACAGGATATTGAAAACAATACAGCACTTATCCATGCTGTATCTTATAATCAACCTTTGCTCTTTGAAGCATTATTACCATATTCAGATGAAACTATAAGAAACAATAAAGGCGAAACTGCCTTTATTATTGCGCAGAAAAGGCAATTAACCGATATAATAAAATGTTTTGATAGATACGCGACTCTTAAACAATTATGGATAAAAGAACATCAAGCAAATGAGTTTCTCTATTATGTTGCTCAGCAAAATCTTCTAAAAGCAAGGCTACATCTTAGTGTTTCCTCTCTTAATGCACTAGATGCTTTTGGTCAAACAGCTCTCTATTATGCACTTAAAAATAATGATCACAAAATGATTAGGCTTTTACTCAATGCAAACGCAGATCTTTATCAACAAATACATGGAATCCCTCTTTATAAGTATATAGACAAAACAACATGTCAAGAAATTAAGGAGCTTATTCTCAAGAGAATAAAGCCAGCTCAAGAACCTTTAGAACAAGAAAAGAAAGTACAAGCTCAAGAAAAGCTTACAATTCTCAAAAAACAAATTATGGAAGATCATTTAGACCAGAGAGGAATAGAGCTTTGTAAAGAGTTTAAAACTATGAGAATTGACAAACAAGGTACCAATTTATTTCTTTATGCAGTCAAAAAAGGAAAAAGAACTGCCGCTTTACAAATGCTTGAACAGGTACCAGATATTCAAGAAGATGATGAAGGCAATGACGCACTCCTTATTGCCCTTACTCTACAAGATCGCACAACTCTTGAGGCCCTTATTAAAAGTCAGCAGATTAAAGAGTACTTTCTAGAACGCTGCCTTACAAGATGTTTTCAGTTAGTGCAAGACCATGGTGACATACATCATAGAGCTATTACTTCTATGGGTAACACATACCCACAACTCTCTATAAAAACCGTACAGAGTATGATAGAAAGAAATACATCTCAACTCATCACCTTATTAGAACGAAATCTTATAGTACTACAGCCTCATCATGCAGGCGAACTTTTACATACTGCTATACGTTATAAAGCAACTTCTTTAATTGAAAAGCTTTTAGAACTTTATCCTTACTGTATACATTATAGAAATTCTCAAGGGCAAGCAGCACTAATGCTCGCAGCACAAGAAGAATATAGCGCAGCTATTAAACTGCTCTTAAGTAAAGGTGCTGATATAAACGCCAAAGATAGTAGCGGTAAAGGAGTACTTGACTATGCGCCTTTAAAAGGAGCTACACGTTCTTTATTACAAACTTTTCCTCTCGAGCTTGCTCAAGAAGAGCAACAGCAAAAGCTTGAGAAAAAAGTTTCTCTCATTAGAGAAAAAGAACAGAGAAATATATCAGTTCAAGGATGGACTCCTTTAATGGTGGCAGCTTATGAAAATAATAGTGAAGTACTAGAAGCAGAAAAGGTTCACGTAAATCAAACAACTTCTCAAGGGCTTACTCCTTTAATGATAGCAGCCTATAATAATAGCACAGAAGCATGCCATTCTCTTCTTGCTGCACAAGGTATAGAAGTCGATAAACAAGATACTGCAGGTTATACTGCTCTCACGTATGCAGCACAGCGCCAGCACGATAATATTCTAGAGCTGCTTGTTCGCGCAGGCGCAAATCCCCTCTTTATGAACAAAGATCGTAAAACAGCATTGAGCTTTGTTGTGCCTGGCACATGTACTTATGATCTTTTACAAGCAGGCATAAAAGGATGGATCAAAAAAAATGGAGAAGCATTGGAGCATATAAAGGAAAGAGGCTCTCTTGAAAGAACTCTTAGTCAATGGAATGCTACACTTGATATAGCTAACCTTCCGGAATCTAGTAGAGGGTATCTACTTACAACAGTAGGTAAATCGTTAGCACAACAAGCGCGCGTATCTTTTACTTCATTCGCACAGTCTATTTTTAACAATGATTCAGAAGTACTTAAACTGTTTGCTCATATTCCAGAAGCTAATCTCCTTTTTAATATCAAAGAGGCTACTACTCTCTTACACCTATTAAAACTCGGCATGAGAAAGTGGCTCGAGAATAGAGCTCAATGTATAAGCACAGATAACTATTTAGAGGCCAAGAAAACCCTTATCTCTCTTAGCAAAGAGATTAACCTTACTGCATTACCACAAGAGGAAAAAGCATTGTTTTTAAAGCATATATATACAGATCTAAAAAAAGATATACATATGGGTATTGCAAAGTTGTTGGGTAAACATTTGGACATCATACAATCCAATACAAGAGCTCAATGTTCGAATAAGAAGATAGCTCAGTTTCTCTGTGCAGCTTTCTTGCCTGTATGTGGCTTCTTTTTGTATTGGTTATGGTTACAGTATACGCTCACCTACGATGGCTTTCTACTCAACACTGCACAAGAAGATATTCATTTTAGATGGACTCCTGAACTTCTAAAATATCATATAAGTGCTCATGATGAACCAACAAGTGACTATAGTGCTACTTTGACAAACAGCACCACAAATCATGTTATAAACGACCTTATGCCGGGCCATGTTTTTGTATGCTTAACCCAAATTTTAGGGATGCAGCTGACAAATGGTCGTCAAGCATACTCTATCGGCTGTGATGGGACATTATACACGCTGAGTTCTACTCATACTGTGGATTATTTTCTTTCGTACTTTCTTAACAGCCCCATAAAAGCCTACAGCTATTTTTACAACACAAATGGCCTTTACGGCATAGGCCAAGGGCTCTACTACTTTTATATTCAGATCCTTAGATTCTTTTGCGACTATGCAATTTCTTTACAAAAATTACAGAATGATGGCCACTATACTACTACACAGATAGAAACAAGTGTATCTATAGCAGCATGTTTTGAAGTAACATCAGCGCGCTTTATGGCCATTATAGCAGGCCATTTTGCACTCATAACTGAACTACTACTCATGCACTATTTATATCATGCACGACAATAGAGTCTATAGACCAGGACCTGACTGATTTTGCAAGGTTTTTTGAAGCTGCTCTTTAATGCCTTCAAGGTTAAACCACCCTACATCGTCACCCATAATAACAATAATATTTGGCTTATACTGAGCTTCTATAATGTGCACAATACAGAAGATTATACACAAAGCATTTATTACATATTTTCGCCTATAGTCCATGTTGCTCTTCCTCTTATAAATCTAATGTTCGTTCTACCATAGAACTTACATTTCCTGCTCTATCTGCAACAGTAATGCTAAGCCTATGTGTTCCTGCAGAGATGTCTTGTGGTGTATAGCCCCATCTTCCTCGTGGATCCGTAACTACTTGGTCAAGCAATACTCCATCTAAATACAGCGTTACTGTACTTCCTGGTTCTGCAAGACCACTCAAAGCTTGACCTCCTTCTAAAATCTGAGAAATAATAGCAGGACGTGGCGGTACTGTATCAACAGTAAAAGTAGTAATTGCAGAAGTAAGAAGAGTAGGACCTGCAGGACTCGGCATTGTAGCAGAGAGTCTATAATCTCCATCAGCTAGTGGCGTTGTAAAGGTATATGTCCAGCCTCCTCGAGCATTTGCTTTTACTGTCCCCATCTGCCTTCCATTTAATACAATAGTAACTACAGCATCTGCTCGAGCTTCACCAGTAACTGTTGGTCTATTTCTATTTGTAACAAGCCTATCAACCGGATTTACAATACGCGGTGCTCTAAATGCAGCTGTATCAATAGTAAACGTATATACCTGAGAACGAGCACTTCTATTACGAGCTCTATCAGTACTTACGGCATATAAGGCATATTTTCCTTCTGGCAGCACAGGTGAGGTAAAAGTCCATCGTCCTTCAGTATCAGCAACAACAGTTGTTATACGTCTATTATTAAGAAACAAGGTAATAAACGAACTTGGCTTTGCAGTTCCTTGTATAACAGGAGCTGTTGTATCTATCCACGAATGAGGTGCAGGACTCTCAATAATCGGCGGTGTAGGCATATGTGTATCTACTACTAAAACTGTACGATCAGATGCAAGCGTAAAACGAGTAAGAGGATCTTCTGCAACTACATATACATTATAGGTACCATCAGTAAGCGTAGGAAGCACTGCTCTCCATAACCCCTGCTCATCAGCAGAAACCTGTGTTACTTGAATATCGTTACTAAAGACTGTAATAAGCGCATTAGGACTTGCAGTTCCTGTGAGCACAGGATCAGTTAAGCTCGTAATAAGCGGGCTCTCTCCACTAATAGTTGGAATCGCAAAGATAGGAGCTCCCGAGCTTACTTCCTGCAAAAGTGTAGGACTTAAACTAGCAAGTGCCTCTGGCAATAGATCGTCTTGCGGATATCCTATAGGAAGCCTGCCTATTCCTCGTCCTACTAAAAGAGAAAGGAGTATTCCCGGACGCCGCCCATCAGGATTAAGCGTAGTATCCAACGATCCATCACTATTATATCGTACTGTTACTATATTTCTTTGAAGGATATCTTGAGAGAAACCAGCTACTACTATTTTGTTCTCATTATCAAGCGCTATAGCATGAGATTCTGCAATAGCACGTTCACCTGGTAGTAGAGGATCGAGCCCTATAATTTCAGTAATAACTATTCCTGGAATACCAGTAAGCGTTCCAGCCGGATTAAACGTTATATCAAGATCACCACTATTTGTATGACGCATAGTAGCAAAGACTGTACTTGTATTCACTTGAGCAATACCAGTAGTAACAAGATTATTATTGTTATCAATAATAAGGCCAGTTGCCGTATCATTATTATCTCCAACATCCTGCATAACGATACCGGGTATCCCTGAATTACGTCCTAATGGGTTAAACGTAGTATCTAATGTTCCGTCAGGATTTATACGCACTAAAGCAAAATCATTATTGGTTCCTTCATTTGATACTCCTGCCAGCACAATTTTATTGTTATTATCAATATCAATATCATTTGCTCTATCATTAGCGCTACGCTCAAATACAAAAATACCAAGAGTAGCAAACGTTGGATCTAACGTACCATCATCATTATAACGTATAGCCAAAAAGCTGGATCCCGAAGAGCTTCTTGCAAAGCCGCCAACGACAATTTTGTTATTATTATCTATAACAACTCCACGAGCTTCATCATCAACATCAGTAACAGTTGTAATAACTATACCCGGAATTCCTGAACTTATGCCCGCCGGATTAAACGTTGTATCAAGACTGCCATCATCGTTATAGCGTAGTGTTACAACAGAAGTAGCTACTCCGCTGTTAGTAGATCCTGCAACGACAATTCTATTACTATTGTCTATAACTACAGCATAGGCAGCATCGTCAAAGCCACTTACATCAGTAATAACTATACCTGGAACTCCAGAACCTACTCCCGCAGGATTAAACGTTGTATCAAGACTTCCATCATCATTGTATCGTGCAACTGCAATATCATTCGTTAATCCATTACTAGAAAAACCTGCAACGACAATTCTATTACTATTATCGATAACAATTGAGTTGATTTGGTCATTCGTTTCACGTATATCGGTAATTACTACACCCGGTCTACCAGTAAGGATTCCAGGCGCATTAAACGTTGTATCGAAGGAGCCATCTGGATTATAACGAACAAGCAAGAAGTCGTTACCACTGCCATTTGAGATCATTCCGCCAAGAAGTATCTTATTATTGTTATCAATAACAACAGCATTAGCAGTAGAACTCGCCCCTTCTAAAGAAAAAAAATTGATGAAAGCACAAAGAATAAGAATAACGTACACTTTCATGCACAGTTCCCCCAAAATAAAATGTCTCTATTTTTATCTTACTCTAAATAGTAGACACAAATCGAGAGATTTCTTATTATTTTAATTATAACTGAATTTTATTTTAATGCTTTTAGGGGCATTGCTAGCCAGGGACGCTGTCCCTGGACCCTGCTAGGGCCTTAGGCCCTAGAACCCTTTTACTTCTTTTGTTCTTTTTCTGCGTTAAAAAACGCTGAGCGTTTTTTAACAATAGCAGTCGCTACGCGAAGTCAAGCAACCAGGGGAACTCCCTGGTTGCCCGTTGCTGACTTACGTTTTATTCTTTGTTATTTCATACCAACAATAGTTCTGTAAACAGAGTGTCATCAGCAGGGGAGCGTTCCTCCCCTGATGGAGACTCGCGTAGCGGTGTGCAACTGCAAAAAATCGGTACGATTTTTTGCTTTAAAAGAACGAGCGAAGAGCGGTAGCTCTGAGCAGACAAAGTGGGTTGCAAGGGCGCGCCCTTGCTGGGGTTACAGGGGCTAAGCCCCTAGCTAGCAGGAGTAGGCAATAACAGGAGAATTAGCAGCAAAAAAGGGCATGTATACCATGCCCTTAAAAGCTACGTGCGAGAAGTTAGATAGCTTCGATGCGAATAACGGTAATTGGCTGTCTATGCCCTATCTTGCGTGCATACTTTTTACGACGCTTAAACTTAAAAGCGATAACTTTAGGCCCTTTAATGTGCTTAAGGACTACTGCTTTTACAGGAGTCTTAACGTACGGTTGCCCTACTTCTATAGCACCATCACCTGTTTTTCTCAAGAGCACCTCTTGAAAGGATACTGAATCACCCTCTGCTACATCGAGCTTTTCAATACCAATTGTCTTTCCTTCAAGTGCCTGGTACTGCTTACCACCTGTCTGAAAAATCGCATATCGAGCAAATGTTATTTCTTCATTTTTCTTATTCGCCATGAAAACACCTTCTTAAAATCTTAATAAAACCGAATCGGGGATAATTTTATTTTAGCATATAATACCAATCTGTCCAGTAGCAAAAGGCATTTCATAAGGGATCTGCGCTATAAAACAGGCATCTTTTGAGATTCTTCCTAAAAATTATGGGGTCTAGAGCTAAGCATAATGAAAAGTATTCCCAATCATTATTGGTAAAGTATTTTATATACTCTAGGATAAGGAAGAAACAGGCCAATACTGGCCTGTTCAAATTTCTTTTCACTTGCTCTTTTAAAGAATTAGGTATCAAGACTTTGAACTTGCTTGAGTAAGAAGTCTTATCGTCTCACGAATATCATCCAATCTCTTTTGAGAAATTTCTAAAGTTACCGTACCGAAAAATACAGACTTTGCAGGCTTTAAAAGTTTCTCATAAGACTCTTGAGCAAGAGTAAGTGCAGATTGACCCTTTGTATTAAGCTCACGAGGATTTGCTTTACGAGCAAGGAGAAATTGTACTACAGGAGCATTAAAGAATGAAGCTGCAACCATTAAAGGCGTATTGCCATCTTCTTTGCGTTTTATATTGATATCAATACCTGCTTGTAAAAGCGCATTAAGTATTAACGCAAGACGATCGTTATATTCAGGCATATTCGCGAAAAAAACAGAAAAACTTTCCCAAAAAATACTTTCAGCAGTGTTTTTATTGGCAGGATTGTTCAAACTTATTTGAAGCCATCTGACTACAGCCGGATGTGGGATTGCTTGCAGCCAGTCAGATACATAACTGCTTGCCTGAGGATACTGTTTCCTGGAAGTTGTTGGCGGGTTTAAAGCATATAAAATAAGGTTTAATTCTTGACTCAAATTACGGAATCCTAGCTCAGAAAAAAGTTGCTCAATAAAGAATGCTAAACAGTCAGAATTACTTAATAATGGAGAATATTTCTTGATGTAGTCATTAACAATTTTACTAAAACTCAAAAATAGGGGTGGTATAAGTGAGTCCCGTCGTTCTGAAGCCAGCTTAAACTGCAGATCGCGAATATCCTTTACTGCCTGAGAAATTAAAGTACCAGAAATCTGACACCCAAGCTCACTTGGCAACAGTGCCAAAAAGCTAGCTGCTTCTTTTTCCATACCATTAAGAGCTGCTATAAAGAAAAAAGCTGCTGCAGACAATATGTATTTTATCATTAATCTCCTTTATTATTCCTCGCATATAGTCACTACGCGATTGCGACATTTATATAATGGTCTTTTTTATAATTACTTTATCTTTGGGGATTACACTCAAGATGCGGCTTATAAAATTCCGAACGTCCCCCATGAGGCATCATAGGCCTTGGATTGTCAGTCGATCTAATACGTCTGTATTTTCCCGTTTCTGTATCATGACAATATTTATGATTATTACTGTTATAAGCTAATACTGTACCAAGTGCTCCTAATAGTACAGATAATATAATGTATTTCATACTAGATCCTTATTTAAAGTGTTATGCATACTCTATTTCCTGAATTAGACTACCAGAGACTTGCTTAAACTAGCAATACATTTAGTGTAAAAATATGTTTTTTCATGCACAATTTAACCCTGCTTGACACTTGAAAAAGTGACCTAACAAAACTTCAAGAGAACTGTTGACACAGGAGTTAGAGCCTATTATTGTAAAAAAAAAGAGTAAGGAGGGGCTCATGAAAAAAGTACTATTTATTTTAGCTTTATGGTGTACCTTTACCCATCCAGTAGTTATCCTCGTTCATGGAACATTTGCCACAGATGCTCTCTGGTGCGGCCCTAAAGGAGATTTTTATAAAATACTTGAAGAAGAAGCTCGGATGTTTGACGAAAAAGTGGTCTCCTTTACCTGGTCTGGTAAACTGAGCCATATAGCACGAATACAAGCTGCAGAAGCACTAGCAAAGGTAATTTTAAGCTATACTACAGAAAAAATTACTCTTATAGGCCACAGTCATGGAGGCAACGTAATTAATCTTACAAGCCAACTACTCGCTCCTTTAGACGATACACAAGCATCCAAAAATGAGAAAGACCCTTTTTTTCTAGCACAGAATAGCATCATGAGCTATAGGAGCACCCTTCTACAACAAAATAGCACAAGCAAAGAGTATCTTATTGATCATGTCTATTTACTTGCTACTCCTATTCATTTAAAAAGGTATGCACCAAATATGAAAATTATTAAACATCTTTGCAACCTCTACTCCAAAAAGGATATTGTGCAAACCGTACTTGGCTTTTATAGTCGCTGTATCAATAAACTTGAAAGAGTCGTTAATCTACAGGTTATTATTGAACATGAAGAGGTCAATAAACATCCCTCTCACTGTCAAATGCGTCATCCTCTTATTGCTCAATGGATTCTGTCTATCCCTTTCAAGTGCATCGAAGATAAGTGTATTAGCTTTGAAAACTTTAGCTGGACTGATGATGGTATTCTCTACTTCGATAAATATAATAAACCATATTATCAAAGCTTGAAAAAAGTAGAGATCCCGCAACTAGTCATAGAAAAAACGATCGCTGCTGCCGCATAAAGCATTTTTTTACCTTAATTGACACAACATAAGATGCTAAGTACAATTAGAAATATTAAAAACAAAAATTAAACCAGATCTTACATGGATTGTTACTATGCATCATATAAAAAATATACTCTTTCTCTGCTCTTTCTTTACTCTTTTACAAGGCATGGAACCACCTGAAAATAAGCACTTTTCTTCACTATTTGAAAGCTGTATTACAGCACTTAGAAAACAAATAAATACAGCGCCTACAGTACAGCGAGAAAAGCTTATTAATGAACTAAACAGCCTACCATATCCTGTTAAGGATAGCTTATTACAGTATCTTATTGAGCGCTATTCGTATATTCTCATGAAATATTCACCAGCACAGCCCTCTATAGCTGGTTTTATACCACCAATAAATACAGTAGAAAATGCCAATACAATTTTCACATGTGGTGAATTTACTCCTGATGGTAAATATATTCTTTTTGGATCCGATGTCCAGTGCTACTGTTACCTTATTGACATCACTACTCATGAATGCAAACTAAAATTTGGTGGTTATAAAGGAATTATTTCGTGCTTAGCAATAAGCAACGATGGTAACTATGCACTAGTAGGAACACGCCATAATAAAATGCAAGTCTGGAGTCTAGAGACTGGCATATGCTTACAAGAACATACATTACCATCAACACCAGTAATGGTAACTTTTAGTAATGATAAAGACTCCATGAACAGTATTGTTATCACTACTGATAAACGAATTACTTATATAAAAAACATAGTATCTTCCTCTCCAGAAAATACTGTAATACCAATACCAAACGGCCAGCCTACACACTTTCAGCCATCTATGGCCCAAGGTGCATTTAATCCAGATAAGACACAATTTGCAGTAGCTTCACAATCTGAACAAGCAATAGAACTAGTATCACTTAGAGACGGATCTATTCGCCATATACGCTATGATAAGCCCGGCCATGCTTTTTTTAATGTCCTTACCTACAGTAAAGATGGAAATTTTCTTTATCTAGCCGATGGCCATGGCTTTATATATGTAGCAAATCTTACGACAGACAAAATAGACCACGAAATTAGGCTTCCCGGGCGAGAATCTGTTCTACGTATGACAACCACACATAACGAGCATTATGCTCTAGTTACAACCTTTGACAACTATCCTAGAGCACTTACCAAAGAGCTTAGACTAAGAATACTGGATCTTAAAGAACACACATTTATTAAAGATATCGCTCTAGGATTTAATGTAAAAAATGTGAAAGCATATACACCCTCTCTTATAACACACCCAAAAGGTCACTATGCCCTTAGCGTCTTTCTTAATGGTACAGCTTATTTATTTGACATTCATTCAATACTTGCACAGTTAAACATTTATACGATATTTAATATTATTAAAGATCATGAATATGAGCTGCCACAGCATCCACAACAAAAAAGTAAATGCCTCATCAGCTAATAGAGAGCTCTAGAAATAAAGTACAGCCATAGACAAGAAAGTGGAACTTGTAAACAATGAAAATTTTGCCATTGCTCAATGGCCTGATTTCTGGCACACTTAATGAGAAAATTATTTCTCTAGCAAGGAGCTTTATGGCTGAAATTTCTTTAGAACTTATACAGAAACTACGTGAACGTACCGGCATTGGCATGATGGATTGTAAAAAAGCTTTACAAGAAGCAAACGGCGATATAGAAAAAGCAATTGAGCTTTTAAGAAAAAAGGGTGCTGCCGTTGCTGAAAAGCGTGCAGGCAATATAACTGCAGAAGGTATTGTACATGCCTATATTCATCCAGGAGCTCGTGTTGGAGTATTAATTGAAATCAACTGCGAAACAGATTTTGTAGCTCGTACTGAAGAAATAGCAAAGTTTGCGCACGATATGTGCATGCAGATTGCTGCATTTAGACCAGTATGCGTAAGCTCTGTAGATGTTGATCCTGCTTTAGTTGAAAAAGAGAAAGCTATCTACCGTGAGCAGCTTGCAGGTAAACCAGCTCAAATCATTGACCAAATTATAGAAGGCAAACTGCAAAAATATTACACTGATATTTGTCTTCTTAATCAACCATTTATTAAAGACGAAAAGCTTACGGTGCATGACGTTCTTAAAGAGCTTATAGCTAAATTAGGCGAGAATGTTAAAATTAGACGATTTGTACGCTTTGAAGTAGGCGCTTAACTCCATGAGTCATAAAAAGACTATTTTATTAAAGCTTACAGGAGATGTTATTTACCATACTCCTCATGGTCTTAATGCAGAACGAGTACGCTCAATTGCTCTTCAATTGAAGCAGTTAAAAGATGCATTTAGCTTTAGTATCGTTATTGGTGGTGGAAATTTCTTTCGTGGTGCTCAACAAGCAAGCCAAGTTTCTATCTCGCCCAATGTAAGCCATTATGTAGGAATGCTTGCGACATGCATGAATGGACTCATTATTCAAGATATCTTTGAAGCCTCTGGTATAAAAACAGTACTCTTAAGCGCTCTCGAAGTTCCAGCAATAGGAATGAGCATCTCTCCACAGGCTATTAGAAAAGCTCTTGAAGAAGAACGTTGTATAATATTTACCGGAGGAACTGGCAACCCCTATTTCACCACAGATACCAATGCAGTACTACGAGCATTACAAGTACAAGCTTATGAGCTGTGGAAAGGAACTAAAGTTGAAGGAGTCTATACAAAGGACCCTCGTCTTCACCCTGATGCTCAGTTTATACGTACTCTTTCTTATAAAGAAGCTTTAGAAAAAGAGCTGGGTATTATGGATCTTTCTGCATTTGCACTTGCAGAGCAACATAAAATGCCACTCCGAATCTTTAATATATTTCTGGATGATGCATTACTACAGGCTGCCTATAACAACCTTGGCAGTACCATTAAAACTTGACTATAGAAAGGATCATACTATGCCTCTACATATAGAAATTGTTGAAGGAGCAAATACCAAGCCATTTGAAAAAGAGATTGAGCTTGAGATGGATAATCATATAAAGCACTTTGAAAAAGAGCTTATAAAGATCCGTACAGGTCGTGCTCATCCTTCTATGATTGAAGATATTAAAGTACCTGCCTATGGTGCACTTATGCCACTCAGAGAAGTAGCCGCAGTCTCTGCTCCAGATGTTGGCTTACTTGTAGTACAACCGTGGGATAAAGCAAATATGCCAGATATCGAAAAAGCTCTTGCTACCTCAGATTTAGGGGTTACTCCAGCAAACGATGGTAACGTTATTAGAATTCAATTGCCTCGTATGAGCTCTAATAGAAGAGATGAACTTATAAAAATTTTGCATCAAAAGCTCGAACAGTGTAAAATAGCAGTAAGGAACCTTCGAAAAGATATCCAAAACCTTATAAGAGATACTGAAAAGGCCAAAAAAATATCTATCGATTACAGCCGTAGGCTCCAAGAAAGCCTTCAGAAAATAACCGATAAATTTATCAGTACAGCTGATACTCTAGCTTCTAAAAAAGAAACTGAGATAAAAACGATTTAAGGCTTCACATTTCGTAAAAATAAGGGTAAAATAATAATAGAAAGTCTTTTTGGAAGCAGAGATTTTATTTTTTCACCTGAAGCCTTGACAAAGAAAGGGCCGCTAGCTTAATTGGTAGAGCAACAGACTCTTAATCTGCAGGTTCTTGGTTCGAGTCCAAGGCGGCCCACCAACCTTCGCTAAAGCTACGGTTGGCAGGCCAGTAAAAGGAACCGCCAAAGTTAAAAGAAGCATGTGCAAGAGTGGCGAAATTGGCAGACGCGCTGGACTTAGGATCCAGTCCCGAAAGGGGTGTGGGTTCAACTCCCTCCTCTTGCACCAGATAAAAAAGGAGAAGACGGTGATGGTTCATGGTGAAAAATTTACTTTTTCTATAACACAAAAGCATCTGCAACAACATACAGCAACGATACGAGTTGCTCGGTCATTTGTAGATGCTCTTTACAATGAGGCAATACTTGCTCAAAAAGCCGAAGCACAAACCTATGGCTTTTCTAAGGGAACTACTCCCTTACAATATATTGAACATAATTTCCGGTCTTATATTCTTGATCATCTCAAAGAATTTTTCTTTATTCATTGTGTTTTAAGCTACTTGCGTCAAGCTCTTGCTAAAAATAAGATCGTCGTCGCTGGAGAGCCTGATTTAATAGATATTCGACTGCAACCGCAAGAAGATGCTCTCTTTACCTTTTCTTTTACTAACATTCAGCTTGATAACGATGAACGATGGAAAAAAGTAAGCAATCTTAAGGTTCCAGAACGGAAAAACTACAAAGATCTCGATCGACAAGTAGAATCATTTATAAAAGAAGAAACAGAAAAAGCTCAAGCAACTATCACTACTGAGATAGCATTTTTAGATTGGGTCTGCTTTAATATGGAATTAGTAGATCAGGATAAAAAACCACTTTTACATGGTTATAAAGACGAATTATGGGTCAAAATAAGTGATGAAGAAGCAGATAGAGAACTTCATGAGCTTTTTCTTGGTAAAAAAGTGGGTGACACCTTTTACACTAACAATGTTATGTTTCAAGAATACGTAAGCAACAAGCTTAATGTAAATTATACATTCTCTATTTCTATTAAGGATTGTATACCGCATGCTTATTTTTCATTTGATGCCTTTAATCGCCATTTCCAGATAAAAAATAGTAAAGAAATGCATCTTAAGCTTATTGAAGTATTTTCTCATCGCAATGACCTTTCACAACGTCGTGAAACTGTAGAAGCAACATTAAAGCTGTTATCAAAGCAGTACTTTATGCTTTTACCTTCTCATTTACTTGATCGCCAGCGTCATTATGTACTTGCTCAAGTGCACGAGAACCCCGATTATCATGTTTATAAAGCACAGAACGATTTTAAAGAGAAAATTAGACAATTGGCAGAAAAACAACTCAAAGAGACTATTATCATAGATATGATTGCTTACAAAGAGAATATACAGGTCACGCATGAAGATATTGTAGGCTATTTAAATTTTATTAAAAGAGCTCGAACAAAAGAATTTATCTATTTTGATCTTCCTCCGTCAAAGAGCAATGGACAGGAGATGCCTGTTCCAACAGAAGTACTTAAGCTGTACTGTCTTCGGGAGAAAACATTAAACTACGTTATTCACTATCTTACAAAAAAAGCTAAACTATGAGTACATCAGCAGAAAAGCTTATTATTTTAGGCTCGGGTCCTGCAGGGTTAACTGCTGCTGTTTATGCAGCCCGGGCCAATCTCTCACCCCTTGTTATTGAAGGCTCTTATCCAGGGGGCCAACTCATGAGCACTACCCACGTAGAAAATTGGCCTGGTCATATAAGCATTCTAGGCCCTACTCTTATGCTCGAACTACGAAAGCATGCTGCTCATTTTGGTACCCGCTTTATAAGTTCAGAGGTAACATATGCTGATCTTAGATCCTCTTCTTTTGTGCTACGTACCCATAAAGAGCAAGAACTGTATGCTCATGCTCTTATTATAGCAACAGGAGCTACAGCTAAACGGCTACACTGTCCAGGAGAGGAAGAATACTGGAGCAAAGGAGTAACCACCTGTGCTGTGTGTGATGGAGCATTTTATAAAGATAAAAAAGTTATTATCATAGGTGGCGGCGATACTGCTATGGAGAATGCTTCGTTTATGACTAATTTTACCAATGATGTTACTATTGTGCATATTTTACCACAGCTTACTGCCTCTTTTGCTATGCAGCAACGAGTACTCAATAACCCTCACATTAAAATTATCTATGAAAGCACCGTTTCTCAGATAGGAGGCGACGGAAATCGTGTTACCCACGTTTTTGTTACGCATCAAAAAACAGGAGAGACTCAATCTCTTGCTGTAGAGGGAGTATTTATAGCAATTGGATTACGACCCAATACAGGGATTTTTAAAGGGCAACTCGCTCTTGATGATTATGGCTATCTTCTTGTAAAAGAGACTACTCGTACTTCTATTGAAGGAGTATTTGTAGCAGGAGATGCAGCAGATAAACGGTACCGGCAAGCTATCACCTCAGCAGGAACTGGATGTGCGGCAAGCCTCGATGCTGAAAGATATCTCAAAGAAAAAGGTTTATAGAGATTTTTTTTGAAAAAAACCTTAAATTGCGCTAAACTATAGAATATAGTATGCATTTTTATCGATCTTAAGGAACAATCATGTCAGTTACATTTAAACTAAAAAGAAAAAAAAGAAACAGAAAGCACGGTTTTTTAAAGCGCATGGCTACTCATGATGGACGTAAAGTCATCAATAGACGTCGTGCTCGTGGAAGAAAACGTATCGCTGTTCATGCCTAAATTCCCATGCCCCGCATTGCTCGACGCATTACCCAGTTTACTCAAGACGACATTAAGCGTCTCTTTCAAACTGCACGTACCGTGTACCGGCAAGCGGGGCTCGCTATTAAACGAGCTCCTCGAAAAGGAGATATAGCTCGTGTTTTAATTATTACTCCTAAAAAGATGGGAAAAGCTCCTTTACGCAATAAAATACGCCGCCAAATTAAAGCTCTCTTCTATGAGGAACAGCTTTATTCTTCTCCCTATGACCTTATCATTTTCTGTGCTAAAGAAAGTACTTCTCTTTCTTTTCAACAGCTTAAAGAGATTATACTTAATTCTTCTCTTGGACCTAATCAATAATTAGAGTTTATAGCTCTTATAGAATCTTATCATCTACTATTTATCAACTTCTATACTACATTCTACTCAAAAAACTTATATATAAGCACTTTTAATGAATATTTTATTGCAAAATAAGCTCAGTAACTGATATAATTGAATTAAAACATAATAAACTATAATAAAAATAAGGAGATTACTATGAAGAAGCTTATGTTATTTCTACTTTTAGCACCTATGTTTGCAATAAATAGCGGTGGTGTTATTCAGCTGCCCCCTCACGATGAAAGTCCTGTTACAGTAACAAGGATCTCTCAAAGAGGGGCACCTAGAAGTATACGTATAACTCCTCCTGCCGACGTTGAGCAAAAACTTATACTTCCTGGGCCACCCCGCCGATAATCAATGATGTAATAGGTAGCGACTTTACGCTACTAATGCACATGGCACATAATCAAGCATTGAATGACTGAAAATTACGTTTCAAAGGACATTTTCAGTCATTCAATTGCCTAATCTTCCTAATAAATGATTCCTTAGGCTTAGATAGACAATAAAAAATAATAACTTTTAAGGAGATACTATGAAAAACCTTATGTTCATCTTACTTTTAGTACCAATGTTTGCGATTAAATCACAATTTGTTGTACACGGAAGAACAGTTAGAACTCCTGCAACAGGAAGACCGGAATTTATAGGTATAGCACCTACGGGCGACCCTCTAGAAAAAGGAGTCGTTGTCCAACCAGGTTCAGGCCGCCCTATGTTCATTCCTTAATTGAATAACGTACCTAGTAAATCTTTAGGCAGTAAAATTTTACTGCTTATTTTTGATCAATTCTTAAGCCTCAAACTACAACTTAATGCAATTTTGATAAGGATTCATTGTATAAATTCCTTAATAAGTGATATTCTTGCTAAGAATACGATAATCAATAATAATATTTTTAAGGAGATATCATGAAATATGCATTTTTCTTATCTATTATATTTATAATTCCTTCAAAAGCCTCTGAACCTGGAGTTGCATTTATTTATCAACAAGGAGAAAAGGGAACACAAGCTATTACACCTAAAGGAGGAAGATTTATTGAATCAGAAAGTGGAATTGGGCAACCTTCAACTATTATAGTTGGTAAAGAAGGTTTTGCAGGCCACTTTCCAATTCCAACAGAAGGAACCATTATACGCCCAGGAGAAGGTCCAAGCACTGTAACAAAGGTAGGACCTTAATTTCACTAATTAATATTGCTCAATATATCGATTTTAACAAAGTTTATAATACTTTTGTTGCATATATTTCTTAATAAATGATACTATGACTTAGACATGTAATAATCAATAATAACTATTTAAGGAGATAGTATGAAGAATCTTATGTTAACCTTACTTTTAGTTCCTATGTTTGGAATGAATGCACAGATCCCAGAACAACCACCTGCAACAACTCCAGGACCTGTTTCAACACAACCTGTAGAGCAATTTGGTGCGCATAGAGCAAGATTAGCAGAAACCGCTACAGAAACAATTCTGCCTAATGTTGAAGATACTCCTGCAGCCGGAGAGTTCCCAAGGGTTTTCGGTCAAGTTCAAAGCAGAAACATAGCAATTGAAGAACATCTTGCACCTCGTTAAAATATAACATAAAGGGCCATTACGGCCCTTTTAATAAACTTATACAATAAACAAAATGTACTATTTAAGCATTGGTAACAAATCTAAAGAATAAGCATAATTTTATTGATTTAGTAACTTAATGCGTAGTAATATTACACGAAATTTATAATAAGGAGATTAACAATGAAGAAACTATCTTTATTATTTGTGTTTTATACCTTTACTTCAATTGCCAACCCAGAGTTTGTAATTCTTTCAAATCCTGGTGGCCAAAATTTTACAGTAACTTTGGCATATGAAGATGGCCTTGATCCTGTTATAATTCTTGATCGAACAGTAGGAATGGCACCTCGATAGTATTAATATCTGTATTCAAAACCAACATATCCAAAATACGCTGTGTCTGCTCCTTGCACTGGGATATTTCCCAAGATCCCTGTCCTATTTTCTCTATTAATTAAACGTATAATACTAGCCCTTATGGGTCTTCCAATGTTATCTCTAAAAAAAGATCCAGGAAAAAAAAGCGCTCCTATAGCAAAGAACTTAAAATCCGGAAATAGTTCTACAAATGCTTGTATATTGAGCTCAGTACCTATATATTTACGCGCACGGCGAATAAGAGAATCTGTTTGAGTCTCTGGATCAAAAGCAAAAGGCGCACTATACTTCCAGTAGGCAAGAGCATTAGGATTGACTTTCCAAAGCCTTTTACATGCTGTTACTTGCCATAAAAATCCTCCTCCTACTTCAATAAGATTACTAAAGCGGGAAACTGCAAGAGGTACAAAGAATGATGCAACTCGAGTTCCTTGATAAAACTCATTAATACCAATAAAATCATTCAAAATAATTTTTCGCGTTGAAACCTGTTCACTACCCCCTGTTGCAAACCCTACTACCCAACTGATTCTTAAAGAAGGATCAATGACAGTATAACCTGCATCAAAAATAAACATCTTCCCTTTAAATATAATATCAAAGGGATCGCGAAATCTGTTTGCAGCATTAATAAGCACACCACTTTCTGTTTGTCCAATAACTTGCTCATTTTCAAAGCTACTTTGCAAAGAATTTCTAATAATTTGCTGATTTTCAGGAGTAACTAATGCAAAATCGAGCACATTATTATCAAGAGCAAACACATGAGTATTTGCTAAAGTATTTATACCATCCCTGTTATAGTTAAAAATTAAATTCCTGTCTACGCCATTTGTATGGTGGCGCCCAAAATTAAATGCCATATCAAAGCCAAAGTCTACTTTTTTAAAGGCAGCGTTAAATGCAAGGCCTGCACTGCCAAGCTTTCTTTGAGAATCGGCTGGAAATTCAGTGAGAGACTCAGGATTATTGTTATATACAACATAGGGTTCAAGATAGATATTCTTGTCTTTTTCACTTACAAGAGCTGCACGTAACCGTGCAGCTGCTATAAAATTGATTTTACCAAAACCACGCTGAGGAGTATTTCTATGACCATATTCATTACGCAAAACAGGTCGCTCTGTTTGCTCAAACGTAGCTGAACGATTATCTAAAATACCCCCATATATATCATAGTAGAGCTTTTTAGGAATAATCTCTCCTGAAAGTAATCCTCCAAACACATATTGACTAATAACAGTGGTAATATCAACAGTAATTTGATTAGGGTTTCTATAAAAAAAGTAACCAAGAGCAATACCACGACCTACATAGAAAGGGAACGCCCCTATTTTTAATGCATGAGCATGACAAAATGGCAAACATAGAAGTTCTGATAAATCAAGCGCGAGCCACAACTCCTGGACCCAGGGAACATGCAAGAGAAGCTCATGCCTATGTACCCCTTCTGCAAAAATAGTTGTATCTCTTATACTTTCATCAATAGTCCGTAATAATATTCTTGGATCGCCCCATACTGCTTGATTTCTTAAAATACCTCGTGCAACTACAGGAAATCGCTTTTTTGCCGCATCTCCATAGTAATATTCAAAACCAAGATCAAACGTATGAAAAAGCGCATATGCTAGTCTATCAGATGGTTCATGGTTATTAAAAAGTAGTATATTTTTTGCAAAAAACCCATAGGGAGTAAAGGCAAACAACCCTTTAAAAAAACTACTTCCTGAGGTATAATAAAAAGGAAGCTTATTTGCTGGAAGTAGCTCTTTAGGAACGACCGTGTCCGTCTTCTTTTGCTTAACAGCTACACCAGAGGCGCAGTTGGTAGTGAAGACAGAAGATTCGTCAGAAGTCGCGCTATAAATAGTAGCTACTACTGATAAAGAAAGAGTTAACAGTTTTTTGTTCATATTTTATGCACCTGTTGTTAAAAACTCTCTCTAGAATACTACATCCTATAATTTTTGGAACCTAAAAATTCAATGCAAAGATTTTTAAAGATACTTATTGTAGGGATTATACAAACAATAAGGCCCATTATAGGGCCTCATGGTTGTTGTAAATTTGAAGTGTCATGCACCGATTTTGCAGCACTTACCTTAGAAGAAAAGTCGTTTTATAGCGCTATAAAAGTCATTATAAAACGAGTTCTTTCATGCCATCCTTTAAAAAAATAGCTGTAGTATGATAGAAAGGTTCATTTAAAGCACGTACTTTAGATAAAAGAAAACGTACTCTTTTTTCATCAATAGCGCAAAGAAAATCTACTACTTGCTCCAGATAATGAGAAATGTACGATGGAATTTCAGTAGTATGCTGTAAAGAAAAGAGTACAATACGCTCATAAAGCATCATTTTTTGTGTATACGTAATTTTATTTTCATTACACAGAGCAATCAATTCGTCAATTACTTGATGTTTTTCACATGCCTCTACAAGCACCATTAAAGCCTTTTCCGCTTTTGTTTGATGAAAACTCTGTTGAGCAAGCTTAAAGAATTTAACAGCAAATTCTAATGTGTCTGGTTGCAAAGAGAGCAACAGTTCGTATAATGCTATTGCTTGCATATACTTTCCCTGCTTTTCATAAAGCTGCGCTGCTCTATAATATGCATCTAATGCCTTTGTATCTGCAAATGACCAAAGAAGATCTCCTTCCAACTGAGCAGCGATTGCTTCATCTGGCAATGAATATGCTAAAAGACGTAAAATACTTAACGCTTGCTGCTTCTTTCCGTTTAACACAAACTCTGCCAGTCGGAACCACGCTACCGTGTATTTGTGTGTATTACCTTGTTCCTTCATTATCACCCTTACAAACTAAGTACCTCATTACTACCGTATCACCATAATACATCTTTTTAATAATTAAAAGAGTCATCATAAAATTTATTAATTTTCCTTTTTGTATGAAAAAGAAACATATATTTCCCCTATCGCATTTATAACGTAACGAGGGCCCTTTTTCACAAGCACAGTGCTTCATTGAAAAACATTGAATCTCTACAGTCGCTTACGGTACACTAAGTATAAGGTACTGCTACTAAGCTTAGAAAAAACTATATCTAGTAAAGGGGGGAAAATGATACGTAAAAAACTTTTATTACTTACTATAGTAACGTTTGCTCTGCAAGAAAGTGCTCTTGCTATTGCAAATGGTCCAGCAGACTGCTGTCCACAACCACTGCCTGCCTGTTGTCCAACACCAGTAGTTAAACGAATTTGTAAACCTCGGGTACGCTGTCCTCGGCCATTATTTATATGCCGTCCAGTATGCTGCAGGCCACGAGTTCGCTGTATAGTTCCAGCTCCACGTATTTGCAGACCAAAGCCCGTATGCTGTCCTAGAATTCGTTGCTGCAGACCAAAACCTGGTTGTTGCCCACAAGTACTTCCTGCATGCCCTGCATTACCATGCGTACAACCTATATGCCCTGTTGTTGAACCAACTCCAGCACCATGCGCTACTGGCGTATGTCCTGTAGCACAACCACTATCAAACGGGCTAGTCGACAGACCTGCTTATAGGCCAGTAAGAGGAGAGGCGGTCGTACCTGCAATAGGTCAAGTAGCTCCTGAACCTAATGCAGGAGCTACTGCAGCAGATGCACCATTGGGTGACAGTAGTGCTGACCCAGTTGCTCAACCAGCTGAAGCATATGCTCGATAACGTATTCCAGCTTTAGTACATTACCTCTACGGACAGGGTTACCCTGTCCGTAGCTTTTTACTCT
Organism: uncultured bacterium; assembly: GCA_963848965.1. Lineage (GTDB taxonomy): Bacteria > Babelota > Babeliae > Babelales > Babelaceae > CAWKFG01. The sequence continues at coordinate 338,417 of CAWKFG010000001.1, read as the reverse complement.
AATTCTTCAAAATAAATACTCTTATAGAGTACACTGATAAAAAATATAAGACTCTTTATTTTGAGGAATATATGAAAAAAATAACTATTTCACTCGGTGGTTCTTGTACAATTGATTCTTTACCTACAGGACAAAACAAGTGCCAGTCCTGCTCTATACCTTCTCAAACCCTTTCTTTAACCTGTCAACAACCTACAACCTCTTTAACAAAAAGAAGCATGACTACATGTTCTCAATGTCCATTGCCTATGAATCTCTCTTCAAAAAAAAATTTAACTAAAAAAGGTAAAAATTATTGACTTTTTAAAGCACAATAATCTACTATTTGAAAATAGTAAGACTTATATAACTCAAATAACCTTTAAAGAAAGGAATTAATATGAAAAGACTATTAGCTTTAACCCTACTAGCTGTTGGACTTATAGCGCCTTCAGCAAACGCATTCTTCTTTGGCTGGTTTGGCGGTGGTAATTGCTGCTATAACTATTCTTATGACTGTTGTCAACAAAACTGTAACACTTGCTGCTAATATTGCATAAAAAGGATTTATCATGAAAAAACAATTATTCGCTCTTACATTACTTCTTACTCCTGTAGTAGCTCAAGCAGGATGCGAAGTCTGCTATGGCCGTATGGACAATGACACAAGCGTTGGCTATTCAAAAGAACAAGGTACTGAAACAAGTAGCACAACTGACGACATGGACGGTTCAGGTGATGACTACAGCGATGACTACGATTCTGGCGCTGACGAAGACGACAGCTACTAAGATTTAGGTAACAAAAAATCTCCAGATGCTGTCTGGAGATTTTTTTTATTTTATGGTGCCGAGAGACGGAATCGAACCATCGACACGAAGCTCTTCAGGCTTCTGCTCTACCACTGAGCTACCTCGGCTCTACATCATTAATAGTACCTGTTTAGCCATTTTTGTCAAGCAATTAAGCTCTTTTTCTTGAACTATTTCAATCCCCATTGCCAATTGATACGCCGTTTGTTAGTCTTAAGAGCGCAGAAAAGTATCTGGTTAGTTTTTAAGCAATGGCATATGAGTATGGATGATATAAAAAAGTCGCTTGAACAGTATGAAAAAGAGTTTCTACACGAGCTTTCTTGCGTTACCTCTCTTGAGCAATTAGAACATTTTAGAATAAAGCATTTAAGTAGGCAAGGCACTATAAGCGAATTTATGCATCAGCTGAAAAGCTTTTCCTTAGAGGAAAAAAAAGAGTATGGCCCACTGTTTAATACACTTAAAGAACATACTCAAGAAGCATTCAAAATAAAGCAAGAGGCTCTCACACAAGCAAAATTTGCACATCAAGCATTACAAGAAGCTTCGTTTGATGTAACAGCATATCGTACCACAGAGCTTCATGGAAGCTTGCATCCTTACACAACCACTATAGAAAAAATCGAGGATATCTTTATAAGTATGGGCTTTGCTATTGTAGAAGGGCCAGAAGTAGAGACTGATTTCCATAATTTTGAGGCACTGAACATACCTCCTGATCATCCAGCTCGAGATATGCAAGATACTTTTTGGCTTACTCTGCCAGGGCTTCTCTTAAGAACTCATACCTCTCCTGTTGAAATTCACACGATGCTTAAACAAAAGCCTCCTCTTGCTATAGTAGTACCAGGAAGAACATACCGCAATGAAGCAACAGATGCTTCCCACGAGTTTATGTTTATGCAGCTTGAAGGGCTCTTTGTAGATAAGCATGTATCACTAGCACAGCTCTTTGCCACCATGAAAACTTTTTTTCAAGCACTTTTTGAACGTAAGGACCTCACTATTCGACTACGTCCAAGCTATTACCCCTTTGTAGAGCCTGGGGTAGACATTGCCATGTCATGCCCATTTTGTACACAAGGATGCCCTGTATGCAAAAGAACACGGTGGATAGAGGTTGGAGGTGCAGGCCTCACCCATCCAAACGTCTTAAGGGCTTGTAATTTAGATCCGAACGAATGGAGTGGCTTTGCTTTTGGTATGGGATTAACAAGATTAGTAATGATTAGATATGGTATTACAGATATTCGCCTCTTACATGGAAATAGGATAGACTTTCTGAAACAGTTTTAAAAACAAAAAAGGAGCAAGAATGGAGATTGTGAAAGTAGTAGTGCCTGCAGCAGGTATAGGAGCACGATTTTTACCCTATACCAAAGCTATACCCAAGGAGATGTTGCCCCTTTTAAATAAGCCTGCGATCCAGTATATTGCAGAAGAGGGGCTTCAATCAGATATTCAAAACTTTATTATGATTGTAGGAAAAAATAAACAAGCAATAGTTGATCATTTTGACACAGCTGCGTTTCTTGAAGCTCTTCTGAAAGAAAAAGATAAGGATAAGCTTTCGTTGCTCAATAGTGTTGATAAGATTTCACGTCTTGCACAATTTACGTATATACGGCAATCTGAACCGCTTGGCTTAGGACATGCCGTTTGGATAGCTCGTCATAGTATTGGTAAAGAATATTTTGCTATAGCATTACCTGATGACATTATTGTAAGCAAGCAACCAGGCTTAAGTCAACTTATACGCATTGCTCGACAAGAAAAAGCAAGTGTTATAGCTGTGCAAGAGGTACCGACTGAATGCATTTCTTCCTATGGCATTGTAGGCATTAAAAAGCAAATTACTCCGCATCTTTTTCAGCTTTCTCACGTTGTTGAAAAGCCACATCCAAAAGATGCACCCTCTTCTTTGGCAATCGTTGGTAGATATGTTTTATCACACAAAATATTTAACTCACTAGAACAGATAAGCACCTATGCATCTCAAGAGCTGCAACTTACTGATGCTCTTTCTCATATGATGCAACATAATGAACGAGTTTTTGCTTATAAAATTCAAGGTACACGATACGATCTTGGTACTCCACTTGGATGGATCAAAGCAGTTATAGGCTCTTCTTTACAAGATGCTGAATATGGGCCACATATACGTAAATTTTTAGCCTCATTGCATACTACTGATTCTTTTATTTATAACCCAGCAAAAGTTATTGAACATAATCTTTAAGGAATTGTATGAAAACTTGCTCTTTATTACTTTAAGGCTGAAGCGCATAGAATATAGATTTTTACTTTTGATTACGAGAGTTGGCACGCTCATTTTCAGGCTTACCAGAAGTCGTTGAAGGGCGTTGATGTTCTTCACTTTTTTATCGGTATCTTTACTTACAAAGAAACCTGCGAAAAATTAAGAGCATTATCAGTATTCTTCTCTACCGTTTGATAAATACTGCACAATATTTTTTAATTACTATTAAAACTTAGTTTAATTGTAACATAATTTTTGATTCAGCAAAACTTAGTAATTATACCAAATGAGCATATTTTATCTGAAGCACTGCCTTATCTCTTCACACATAAGCTATAAATTAGTATCATTGATAAAAAATGCTTTATTGGAACATTGATGAGATTTATAAAATATTTTACCGAAATTTCTTTGCAAGATGTGCCACTCGTTGGAGGAAAAAACGCTTCTTTAGGGCAGATGGTACAACAATTACAAGATCAAGGTATTAAGGTTCCCTTAGGATTTGCAATAACAACAGATGCTTATTGGTATCATTTAAAGTACAATAACCTTCTTGAGCCATTAAAACATCTTGTAGAACAGCTTGTAGCTCCCTTACCAGTGGAAACGCTTCAGAAACTTGGTGCAGAAATTCGTCATCTCATCACTTCACAGCCATTACCAGCAGAAGTTAAAGAAGAAATCGCTTATGCGTATACATGGCTTTCAGACTATTACAACCGTACTAACATAGACGTTGCCGTCCGCTCTTCTGCAACCGCAGAAGACCTACCTCATGCTTCTTTTGCAGGTCAGCAAGACACCTATCTCAATGTGCAAGGAATTGAAGAAGTGCTGAATGCAACACGAAAGTGTATGGCTTCTCTCTTTACCGATAGAGCTATTGTCTATCGTATGGAACAAGGATTTGATCATTTTAAAGTTGGTATCTCTGTCGGTATTCAAAAAATGGTACGTTCAGATAAAGCTAGTGCTGGTGTCATTTTTTCTTTAGATACCGATACCGGATTTAAAGATATAGTAGTTATTACTTCATCGTATGGGCTTGGAGAAGCTATTGTTAAAGGGCTTGCTAATCCTGATGAATTCCACGTACATAAACCAACACTTATACAGGGATATCGTCCTATCATTAAAAAATATTTGGGAAGCAAAGAAGTACAATTTATTTATACAAAAGATATACATAATCCTATAGAAGAGGTATCGGTAGATCCTCTTGCTGCACAACAGTTCTCTTTAACAGATGATGAAATACTCGATCTTGCTCGCCAAACACTTACGATTGAAAATCTCTATAGTACGCTACGCAATAAGTGGTCCCCCATGGATATCGAGTGGGCAAAAGATGGTATTGATGGACAATTATACATCGTTCAAGCACGCTTTGAAACAGTGCACGCCAGAAATGCACAAACCGATGTACTCATTCGCTATTCATTAAAAAAGACAGATGTACCTCCACATACTCTTTTAACAGGCTTAAGTATTGGAAAAAAGATTGCTTACGGACAAGCTCGTATTCTAACAAGCATTCATGAACACACTACATTTGGCGAAGGTGACATCTTAGTAACTCACATGACCGATCCTGATTGGGTTCCTCTCATGAAAAAAGCTTCAGCAATTATCACGAATCAAGGAGGACGAACGTGCCATGCTGCTATTGTAAGCAGAGAACTTGGTATTCCTGCAATTGTCGGCACAAATGACGCAACAGAATTGATAAAAGACGGAGATTTCGTCACAGTTGACTGTAGCCAGGGAGCAGTAGGATACATTTACGAAGGAGCTCAAGAATTTGAGATAACAAAAATAGAACTTAAAAAGGTACCAATTCCTCCTGTTCCCGTACTTCTTAATATTGCAGATCCTGATAAAGCATATGAACTCTCTTTCTTACCGGTAGATGGGGTAGGCCTTGCACGAGTAGAATTTATCATCACGAATTTTATAAAAGTCCATCCTATGGCAATATGCCATATAGAGAAAGTTACTGATCCTGCTTTACGCAAAATAATAGAGACGCTTTCTCGTCCCTATGGAGATCCAAAAACATTCTTTATAGAGACACTTGCTCACGGTATTGGTATCATTGCAGCTGCATTTTATCCGCGACCTGTTATTGTACGATTATCTGATTTTAAAAGTAATGAATATCGCAACCTACTTGGAGGAACGTTTTTTGAGCCAGATGAAGAGAATCCAATGCTCGGTTTTCGTGGAGCAATACGTTATTGTAATCCTACTTATGCGCCTGCATTTTCACTAGAATGTGCAGCGCTCAAAAAAGTGCGGAGAGATATGGGGCTCACCAATGTTAAACTACTTGTCCCATTTGTTCGTACTATAGGTGAAGCTCAATGTACCTTAGATGCTCTCGCTCACCATGGGCTTATACGGAAAGAGCATAATCTTGAAATTCTTATGATGTGTGAAATCCCTTCAAATGTTATTCTTCTTGAAGAATTTGCCCGCTATTTTGATGGTTTTTCCATAGGATCTAATGATCTTACACAATTTACTTTGGCAGTTGATCGAGATTCTGGGTTTTTAAGCACACAATTTGACGAACGGGATCCTGCAGTTATAAAGATGCTTGATATAGCGCTCACAACTGCACAACGGATAGGAGTTCCTATAGGCATCTGTGGCCAAGCTCCTTCTGATTTTCCAGAGATTGCAGAGCTCCTTATAGAAAAAGGTATTAGTTCACTCTCACTCAACCCTGACTCTGTTATACCGTTTCTTTTTGCTCGCCAATAGAGGCTTGTATCTGCTGATAAAACGGCTGTATAAATGTCGTATATAAAAATGTGATATACTGTTCATTTCCTCGATGTGGTACAGGAAATTGAGCAGAATCGAGAATTATTATAATAGGACCTCTATCTACACGCTTTACTATAGAGATAAGAATCCAATGATACGCTTCTAAATTACAAATAAAATGGTAGGCACGTGCTTTATCATTTTGTTTAATACGCTCACGGAGTAAAGCAAATATCTCAGTAAACTCATTCTGCTCTTGAGTAAATGTTACCGTAGAATACGGATTACTATCCTCTTTTTCATCATAAGGACCTTCATAAGTACATGCCAAAAGAGATTGTTCATTTTTATTCTTTTGATTAAAAGTTAGTATAAACACATCTTTTAACTCTTGAGCATGAATAAGAGCCATTAACTGAGCTTCATCAATTGACTGTTTAGGCACATTAGAAATTAGTTTTCTGACTTTATCATGCGTAAGTGTCTGAAGATGGTCTGAGGTAACAGCATAGCCTTTTTCAAGAAGATAGTTTAAAGCAAGCGCATTAAATACAGCCCAATAACCACAGGACCAATCATCTCCTTGATTTACAGACTGTAGATAAAAAGTATGTGCTTTATAATGCTTAGTAAGAGTACCGAGCACATCTGGCAAACTATGCGTAGCTGTAGTGGCTCCAAATACCATCTTTTGAAATATATACGACTTCATATTGTCTACAAGTTTTTTATCAATTTTCCCATCAATACTCTGGAGAATAAGAGCTTCATATACCTTAACCAAAAGTGCATTTATTTCATCTAAAGGTATCTTATAGCCCAAACTTTTTTGGACAAGTTCAATTGCTTTGTTTATAAAAGCACCAGCAAGCTTAATGTCTATATACCCTGCTATATCAACCTCAGGAACAATCCCTTGTGCTGATACTGATCGTATTAATAAAGGAGAAGAAACTACTTTAGGTTCTTCTTTTTTAACTAAATCTTTAAGGTTATTAAGTACTATCCCTTGAGTAATAGATGTGTTTGGTAGCGCTTGGGCGGGAGTACTTACACGAAGTTCTCTAGAATTTCTCAAAGCTGCCAACTTTTCTGCCAACGTTGGAGCTCTCGTAGAATGCTTAGGTTGCTCAGGAACTTTTTCGGGCTCCTTACCCAAAACACTGATAAAATTTTGCCAATGAGGTGTTCCCACTGTACTAAGGGGAACTGTTACTGGTGATATATGTGGTGGCAGAATTGTGCTTACAGGAGTAGTAACGCTCGGTGACGACTCCCCTTTTTTGTGACTATTCTTATGACTTTCTAATTCAGATTTAAGCTTAAAATCTTTATCACATATCTCACACGAGAATCTCGCTTGTTTTGTGTGCTTTAAAAGATGGTCTCTTATTTGTGCAGGAAGTTCAAAAGTTGCATTACATTGATCACACTTATACCTGTTTTTAGCTGATTCATATACAAATTTTTTTCTTTTATAATGTTTTTCATGAAGATGCGCTCGTATCTGTTCTGCTTGAGTACAAAGAGCATCACAAGGTACACACTGAAATAAACTTCCTTCTGGAGTTGGTATAATTTTTATAGATACTAGCTCCTCATCAGCATTATCAATGTCAGCACTTTCTGAGTGTACAACAACAGGAGGAAATGTAAAACTAGCTCCATTGAAGGGCATATATGATAGTTCCATAGGTGTCGTACCATTTTCTTCCTTATGTCCATTCATAGATGGTATAGTTATCTCAGCATGTTGTAACTCTCCTAAGTGATTTTTTTCTTTATTTTTTAACGCATCACAGAACTGTTCGTGTCCTAGTAAATCAGGTAGCTGACTAAATAAAGTACCACATCCTTCACACGAATGAACATATTCAAAAGTTCCTTGCTGTCCAGAAAATTTTGCTTTCTTAGAAGCTTGTCCAGAGAGAAGTTCTGCAGAATCTTTTTGGGTACTTTGCTCTTGAATAGGCGCATGTTCACTCTCCATAGCAAAAGTATAACCACTAGAGACTAGAACTAATAATAGTAAGCTTTTCATTATCATATTTATTTCTTGGCTATATTATTGAAGTTTTTTATTCCCCTATACCTAGTGTGCTTTGTTCTCACACCTATTTTATGCACAGATAGTACATTGAGTTACTATATCATAAAACAATTTATTACAATTGTACATGAAGATAAAATTTTTTCAATAACGTTCAAAAAATTATAGACCAAAGCTTTCACACAATTTCTTCACTGCTTAACAGTTTATGTATCTCTTGTTGATGTGATTTTATGCGAACTTTTAACTGCTCTTCATCAGAACAGAAAAATGGCTTTTTGATAGCACCTAATGAATCTATACAAATTGGGCATCCTTGAAGCCGGTGATTAAAAGCGCACAAGGTAAAAGCACCTGCTAAAAACGAATATAATTTTTTGCTCATACTTCCCCCTTATCTTTGAGCATATACAAGTATCATCTTTAGCATACTCAACCATATTGCCAGATAGCAATAATTAGATTGCTTCTTTCATACTAGTGTCTTGCACCACGGACAAATAATTTTCTTCTTTATAGCTATTCATGCGTATATTAAGGATATATCTAAAAAATCCCACCCAAGAGAGTCCCTCATGTACTAATGTAATACACTTCAAAAAACTCTTGACTTTTTGAAATTCTATCGCATACTATAAACTATGATATTATATTATTTTAACTTTTTTTACATGAAAGGTATCCTTATGTATACGTCACATACGTCGTATGCCTGTGAAATACACAAACGTTCACATCTTTCTTCATCTTCTCTTATTTCTACCCTTCCTTTCTTTCTTCCACTGATTACTTTTATTATTTCTCTGTTTGTCCGATAAGGACAAAATATTTTCTATTTCATTAATACAATTACGTTTTTGCTACAAAAAGCATATACAAACCTGTGGCTTAAAGGCACGTTCCTTGTACTATGCTCTTAATATTAATTTATAATATAAAATAAAGGTATTTTTATGTATACTTTACCTATACTTATGAGTATAACAACTATGCTCTGCTCATATTCGTATGCTATGGAAAAACCTCAAAAAAGATCATTAACAATGCTTGAAAATAGCCTTATTGGAGCCACTGCTGGTGCATGTGAAGTAACTCTTGTAGGACAAATGTTACAAGCAATAAAAAATCGGTTACAAACAGGTACAGCTTCTGATACAGCAAACAGAACGGCATTATCACTCTTAAAACAGCTTTATAAAGGTTATGGTGTTAATGTAGCGAGTATGGCGCCTATAACTGCACTACAAGTAGGTATCAACGGCCTTTTAAGTCCTTATCTTAATGGTTCAGATGCACAAAAAACTGCTGCAGCGTTCATAGCCGGCGGCACATCCGCACTTGCAAGCAGTCCTGCTGATATGCTTGTAATTCAGCAAGGACAAGTGATAAAAGATACGCTTTCTCGTACTATCCAAGAGATTTTTGATATGCATAATCCAGTATCTTACAGTAATCTTAAAAAGCTTTATCGTGGCCTTATACCAACAGCTATAAGAGACGGTGGATTCACTGTAGGATATATAACCTTGGGCGATATGCTCAAAAAGCGTTTAGGAATTACTACAGGTAGTCGCATAGGTGATACGATAGCCACTGGTGTTCCTGCTGGATTAATAGCAGGCATTCTTACTCATCCCTGTGACTCTATAAGCACTGCCCTCAAGCGTGATCTTTCAAAAAAGCTTTACAAAGGAAGCTTAGATGCTGCGCTAAAAATAGCACGAGAAAAAGGTATACAAGAACTCTATAAAGGGCTTACTCCTCGTACTATCCGTATTGCAGCAGCTATACCGTTATTAAGTTATGTGAAAGAAACATTAGAGGAGAAACTTACATAGAATAGGGGAGCCTTAAAGGTTCCCCTTCAAATCATTATAGCGTTGTGCAAGCTTATACTTTCTGCTTTTCTTAGAAGCATCAGCAATGATCAAAAAACCGCTGTCTACCCACTGCTTACATAGCGCTCGTGCAGTTCGAGGCCTTACACGCAATAATTTTTCAACATCATATGAAGTAATTACTTCTCGATGATAAAAAACGGAAAGAACCTTTCTTTGTCGAACATCAAGGTATTTTAATGTTTCAGAAGTATCTACAGATCCTCTTCCTTGTGCTTTGAGCGCTTGATTTTTGACCTTCTCAAAGCTCTCAAGCATCCCAGCACAGAAGTATTCAAGCCAGGACGTAATATCAGCCTCTGCTCTACCCATATAATAATTATGCGAAGGCCCTATGGTTAACGCTTGGTAATATGTGCCCAAATCTTTTGCATAATATTCTTCAAGCGAATAAAGACCTTTAAGATCGTAGCCACCTTGATGTAAAATAAGCGTTGCGAGTAATCGAGCCGTCCTTCCATTACCATCATAATAAGGATGAATAGTAGCAAATTGATAATGAGCTATTGCCGCCCGTAAAGGACATGGAAGATATTCCTGGTTTGCTTTATTAATCCACACAACTAAATCATGCATTAGAAGAGGAACATCTTGAGTCTCTGGTGGCATATAAACAATTGCTCTATTACCAGCTTGCCGGATTACATTTTGCCCTCGTCTATAGGGTGTTGATTTTACTCTTCTTTTCCCTCCTGCCATTACAAGAGCATGTAACTTTTGAATTACCTTCTCAGTTAAAGGATCTTTACGTAATACTAAGCGCTCAAGCTCATCTAAAGCAGCATAATATCCTAATACTTCATGCTCATCTCGTTCTTTTCCAGAGATATGCACATTATGAGAAATTACTTCTATAACTTCTTCTTCAGTCAATCTATTACCTTCAATAGCAGTAGAATAATGTACTGAAGACAACAAAGCTGTTTCTCTTAAACTTGCCAAAACAGAAGGATTAATAGGTAACAGAGTAATTTCTTGACGTAACCCTTCTATACGCATGAGCAGAGAGGCTAGATAGGTAGTTATAGTAAAACAAGGATTAAACATATGTTGCACTTTCAATGCCATTAATTTGCCATTATTATGCCATTAAATTGCCATTAAATCAAGTAGAGCTTTTGCATAAGACCTACGTTTGCTCTACTGAAAACATTTACAAACAGCTCATTCTAAAGGAATAATAAGACGGTAGCTCTTGCCTTACTTGGATTAGCGCTCATTGAACAATCACATAAGAACACGCATAACCTCTACCACACTCGTACTACCTGTATCTATTTTATCTGCAGCATCAAGCAATAATGGTCTCATACCTTCAGTACATGCTTGCTTGTAAAGAGTATCAAAAGAAGGTCGTTGCATAATTAAAGCACGAAGTTCATGAGACATAACCAAAAGCTCAAATAGTCCTATGCGTCCTTTATACCCTATTCCTCTACAGGATGTGCAACCCCTACTTATATATGAGCTTACAAGAGGAATTTTATACTCTTGTATAAACGTACTTTCTACATCTGATAATGGCGTAAGGTATTTACATTCATTGCACAGTTTACGTACAAGCCGTTGAGAAAGAACACCTGTTACTGCAGCATTTAACAAAAACGGCTCAATACCCATATCGAGTAACCGTACTACAGAGCTTGTAGCATCATTAGTATGCAATGTACTTAACACAAGATGCCCCGTTATTGCTGCTTGTAAAGCAACATGTGCAGTTTGTTTGTCTCGTATTTCTCCCACCATAATAATATCAGGATCCTGTCTTAATAAAGCACGAATACCATGCTCAAAGGTAAAACCAATTGCAGGATATATCTGTGCTTGTGTTATACCCTCTATTGTGTATTCAATAGGATCTTCAAGTGATACGATATTCTTTGATGTCGTTCGTGCTGCAGCAAGCATTGCATGTAATGTTGTTGTTTTGCCTGATCCTGTAGGACCTGTAACAAGAAAAAAACCTGTAGCTCGTTGAGAAAGCTTTTGTATTGTTTCCAGCAACATAGCATCAAATCCTAACTCTTCTAAAGCAAGTGCAGTTGTGCTTCTGTCTAAAATACGAAGAACAACCTTCTCTCCATAGATGCTAGGAAATGTAGCTACGCGCACATCAATGGCGTGCTTTTCATAAGAAAAGATAAATTTTCCATCTTGGGGAATACGACGCTCTGAGATATCCATGTGAGAAAGCACTTTAATACGAGAAATAACTTGTCGTGCATAGTCTGAGCCTATAGTACTACTATCATGCAAAAGACCGTCAACACGTATTCTTATTCGCAAGTAAGTACTCGTAGGCTCTATATGAACATCCGAAGCTCGTAGATGTACTGCTTTACTAATAATATCATCAACTAGTGCTATAGCAGGAGCGTCGGTTGCTACATAAACATCCATGAAAAGACAAACCCAAGTCCAAGAGCAATAGTCTCTGAGATATGTGTATGTATCCAGTTACTTAGTTCAGTACCTAATCCATTAAGCGTTGTATCAGTTGAAAGCCCCATAAGAGCTTTAAAAGAAGCATAGTTAATGGTAATAATATTAAGCAATTCTAAGCTCCACAATAAAAGGCCACCTATAATAAGAAGAAATATAATATAGCGACCAAAATGCTTGAGCACAAATCCACCTACAAAACCAATAACAAAAAACATGCCTAAATGCACATACCAACTCGTAGGTTTGTTAAAGACATCCCATCCTTTTACTTTTTCTGCCTGTTCCATACTTACTCCTTGTTAAAAAGAAACCAAGCTGTGTCTCAGTATATACAAACGTAAAGGCAATACAAGCATTTAAAGAAATTTTATGGAAAACAAAAATGGGCATAAAAAAAGAGGGAGCTTGCGCTCCCTCTTGAACGAAATAGTTTACTGTGCAACCATATCGCGAAGTGCTTTTCCTGGCTTGAATTTAGCTACACGCTTAGCAGGAATTTGCATCTTCTTACCTGTTGCTGGGTTGATCCCAACACGGCTTTTACGTTTAATGGTATTAAAGCTACCAAAACCTGTAAGAACTACAGATTTTCCACCTTTAAGAGTGGTTGCAACAGACTTGATAAATGACTCAAGTACTTTTTTGCAAGTTGCTTTTGGAGTCTTTGACATTTTAGCCATTTGTTCGATTAATTTGGCTTTATTGCTCATAGATATTCCTTTATTATTGGTTTTATTGTTAAACAACTATCACTATTCTTTTCTTAGCTCACCAAAAGCAGCTATCTGGCATAGACTGGCCGTGCCAGGCGTAGCTCCTTGAGGAGCGAAGTCTGGTGCCGAGAGCCGGACTCGAACCGGCACGGGCATAGCCCGAAGGATTTTAAGTCCTTTGCGTCTACCATTCCGCCACCTCGGCGATTTTTATGGAGGCGGCACCCGGATTCGAACCGGGGATCAGGGTTTTGCAGACCCTTGCCTTACCCCTTGGCTATGCCGCCAAAATTTTTTTACTTTCTCGCCTCTTCAATACTCTTGCTCAATTCTTCTGCTGTGATAGAAGGCACATCGCTCTCTCTGCCTTCCGGTTTACTTACTGACTTTGTCAGATAAGCTTCGGTAGCAGATCCTTCGTATGGATAAGCCGCTTTGTTTTCTTGAGCATGCTTATGCCAATCGTTTATTCCTCCTTCGTAAACACGTACATTAGTGAATCCAAGCTCTTTCAATTTCTTTGCCGCTCTATGACTTTCTGTACATTCATAGGTTGTGCAATAGGTCACTATAGGAGTATTTTTATCCCATTGAGCAGTTTCGGTTTCAAGCCTATCATAAGGGATGTGTACCGCTCCTGCTATATGAGCATCTTTATAAATCTTTTCTTCGTTAACGTCAACTATTTTTAATTTTACGTCTTGTTGCTGTGCTGGGGCAGCTTGTTGTTCTGCTTTCTTACCTTTACCAATCCCAAGCCATTCGCATGCAGGTGTAAGCATAACGACAGTTAAAAGAAAACCGAAAAATATATAACTTTCTCTTCTTTTGCTCATCTTGTTCCTGTCTTAATAGTATATATCATATTATTAATGTATCACAATTTCGTATTAATGCAACTTTTTCCTATTTAGGCCCTTACTCACCTCCTTACTTAACCCACTGAAAGCACCTATTCCAGCGCACTTTTTTCCAGAAACTGATAGGGTTCTTAAGCAAGTCTATAAACCACCAAGACTCACTAGTATCCATCGACCATATTCTATAGATAATTTTACCGTGAATAAGCTTTCCATCAAGTACTCCCCATTCTCGAGAGTCAGAACTTCCTTGCCTATTATCTCCCATTACCCAATACTCATTCTCCTTAAGATGTACGTCAAAAACATCTTTACCAGCAGGATGTGGAGTACCTGGATAAGCAACATAAGGTTCAAGAGTATGAGGATTTACTACAATACTATTAGGATTGATCTTATAATAGAGTTGTTTATCCCACGGCAATGCAGGATCAAATGTCTTTTGGTCCCATTCACGTTTGCGAGCACCTTCAGTAAATGTTCCTGGTTGTTTCCATACCATAATAAGCGGGTATTTATTTATGTATGCACTTTCATCAAGCTTAACATCATTTACATAGACTACAGGTTTACCATCTTCTATCTTTCCTTGCACATGATCGCCCGGAACACCTATAACACGCTTTGTCCAGTTAGATACATTCCAAGAGACATACCGCTGCCAAAAATTTACCGCAGAGTTTGAAGAATAAGGATAACGTGGATCATTAAATGCAATAATTTCTCCGCGTTGTGGAGGTCTAAACCAATAACTTAACTTATCTGCAAAGAACCGTTCACCTACCAACAATGTTGTTTCCATTGAACCTGTAGGGACTTGATATAAGCCAAATCCGAACGTTCGAATAAGAAACGCTACTGGTAAAATGACAAAAACTATCTCAAATACGAGCCTTATTAAAGGAACATCATAAAATCTACCGAGTATTCGTTGCATAACTTTCATAAAAAAATCCTTTCAATCAATATCCGCATATATAGTATACTCTCTCGAGTATTTAAGCAAGAAAATGAAATGGGTTTTCGTGCTTTCCAAAAACATACACCTCAAAATGTAGGTGTGTACCACTGCTTCCTCTTCTACTTTTACGTACAAATCCTGTAGCTCCTACTCTACCAATATACTCTCCTTGCTTAATTTTTTGTCCCCTATGCACGTATATTTTATCTAAATGTGCATAACGTGTTCTAAATTTATGATCATGCTCAATAACAATTGTATTACCATACCCTTCAGGGTCATAGGTAGCTTGTACTACTATACCATCACCAGCAGCCTTTACCGGAGTACCACGAGGAGCTGCTAAATCTATTCCCCTATGAAATCCCCACGTACCATTAGGCTTTTTACGCGGCCCAAAAGGAGAGCTCAACCAAAATGTTGAACGTTCAAGCGGCCACCGAAACAGAGGCTCTCGTTGCAACTTATGCCACTGGCTTTCTATAGGTATACTTTGCTTTTTACGCCGACGTGCTTTCAGAGGTCTCTTTGTTGTTCGCTTCTTTACATTCGTAGTTTTTATTGAAGGAGCTTCACACACATTCTTAAGTGCATACTCTTTATTATACGTACGTACAAAAGAAAGAGCTGATTGTTGCAAATAGTTGCATGCTCTATTTACTAATAAAAGTCTTTTTACCTCTTTTGTATCAGTACTTATTGAGTTTTTTTTTAACCCATCTCCTTCAGGCTGCTCACTGTAACGATCCATACGTTTCTTTAAAAGCGCTATATGCTGAGAATAATCATCTTTTAGCTGTTCAAGTTGCAATGCTTGAGCTCTAAAAAATTGATATTCTGCTACTAAAAAACCGCTAATTATAGTCATTACACTAAACCAACTAACTACCAAGAGCTTGTTTAATGATATATTCATGTTGGTAACCTACTCTCTTATTATACAAGCTCTATGTCTCTACCAGATAGCCATCCTGTACCAAGAGGGGATGATACATAATACCAGTTACCTTGTTTTTTCATTGTATATACCTCATCTAAAAAACTGAGTTCTCCCTTATTTGGATATGTCGTATCTGGTCCAATATACAGAAGTGCTTGTGATCTCTGTACAAAAGCCCATTGTCCATATTTTCCATACACTATTGTTATTACGCCCCATCCTACAAAGAGCCATGCAAGCACAAGGAGGATACGATAGCGCATTTTGACTAGGCTACCATAGAAAATTAAAGCCCACCAGAGGCAAATAAAAAAAAGCTGCCATATGACAAAGGGCACTTTGCTAAAAGCATAATAAAGTGTTGTAAATAAAGGAGAATATCGCTTTCTCGATACTGTTCCCGCTTGCTCTTTAAGATTTTCAACCTCTGTATCTATAGAAGCGACATCCGAGCCCCACGTTGTCTGTTCTGCTCTACGCATATAGAGAGCTTTATTAAGAAGCCCTTCACGTGGCTCAGAAACAAGAGAAAAAGAGATAAGACAGAGCATCATAAGAGTGAGCGTTGGTTGCATTTTTGCTTTCTTATAAAACAGAGAAAGCCATGTATCTGCTTCATGTATAAGCTCTTTTACATTTTTTTTACTATGGGATGGTGCGTAAGAACTATGCTCTAATAGCGCTGTTACAAACTGCTGCCATTGCATCTTTTCTTCATATGTAAGACCCCATGCTGTAAGTACTTTCTCAATATCTTCCTGAGTAATAGAACTTTTTACCAAGTACTGTGCAAATGCTTCTTTGATAGAAGTATAAAGAGTATCTGCTTGAGCATTCTTAATCTTACTACGAGCTGCAGCAAACGCTCGATATCCTGTATACCTTTTGCGTAATAGTTGTTGTAAACGTATAAAGAGCTCTTTACTCACTAATACAAATAAAGGAAATGCTAATAAACAAGCAAACAACCACAGCGGTAAGTGCCATAATGACTGTGGGATAAAATCTTTTTCAGCACTCGGTTGTTCTTGCGGCTCTTCTGGCATACCTTGTTCTACTGGAGTTACAGGAGTTCCTTCTTTTACTTCAAGCGGCAGAGGTTTTGTATATAATGTTTTGTATGCTTTCTTTTCTGGATCAAAATACACAAAGGATTGCTGCGGAATCAGCCAGGCACCCGGCTGAATTGCTTGCACTACATATTCAAAGCGCTTTACATAGTCGGGACCTTGTCCTTCTACCGTTGCCTTTGATTCATAATATTTAAGTCCTTCAGGTAGCACAAGTGTAGGTGCTTTTGCACTTTCTACGTTACCAGTTCCTTCTACACTGATAGTAAGCGCTGTACCCTCTCCTTGATTAATCTGAGACTGGCTTATAGTAGCATAGAGATTTCTAAATTTGCCAACAGCATGAGCTGCTTCAGATGTAGGTGGCAACGGTAAAACTTTAAGAGTAACTGCATTTGAATAAATTTGTTCCCGTTTTGCAAAAAACGAAAAGATGCCAAAGCTTGTATCTGGTGCTGCAAATTCTGCAATTAAAGCAGGAAGAACAAATGTGCCCGGCTCTTCTGGATATAAATAGCCGTGCACCTCTTGTACTGTATATGCTTGCCCTGCTTGACTTACATTTTTTGCAATCACTTCTTTATTTGTTTGTATACGTATCTCCTTTACTTCAGGTTCTTCTAAAGCACGTATTTTAAGATCTGGCTGGGCATAAGAAAAACGCAAAGTAAAAGGAACTTTTTCACCTACAAAGGGCTCTTTTTTGTCTATAATAAACTCATACTGAGCTTTTCCTTTCAAAGTGGTTTTTGTGCTTTCTGCCTCGACTGGTAATGATACTACAGAAGATTGTAAAGCTTGTGGCTTTGTAATAGAAGCAGGACCAATTGTGAGTGTACCCGATTCACGAGCGCGAACTTGAAAAAGATACTTTCTTTCACTAGTCGTAGTTCCATTAATAATCATAGTGTTCATCTGCTGACTTGTATGTAACAGCTCAAGCTGCTCTATACCAGCTACATAAGGTGTATTTGTCTCTTGCGTAAAGTTTTTCAAACTTACTGCAATAACAAAGGGTACACCTACTGCAACTGCTTTTAGTGGTTGCCCTGCTGTTGAAAGTATCTGAAGATCGACAGCACTTTCTGCACCAAGAAAGGTGCTATACAATAGTATAAGTAATTTACCAATTTTTTTGACCATAATTTGCCGGCATTTTTGCTTGTATTTGTGTTTTTACTAATGCTTTATACATTTGTGTATCTTCTTGTTCTGCAGCCTCTAATACTTTTTTTTCCAAGACATTTAATCGCTCATCTGCTATACTTTTACGTGTTTGCTGTGATGTTAAAGCAGCAGATTCCTTTTTTTGCATTTCTTGTTGAGAGGGCTGACTATGCTTACCTTGTTGTTCTTTCTCTGCTTCTTCTTTGCGAGTTTGCTCTGCACTTTGGCTACCGGACTGTTTGCCAGTTTGAGCTCTATCTTTTTCTTGAGCTGCTTGGTCGTCGCTGGCCTTTTGTTCGCTTTGTTGAGTTTGCTCTTGTTTCCTTTGTTTTTCTTGCTCACGTTCTTTTTGCGAATCTTGTCCGCGCGTTTGCTCTTTGTCCTGTTTTTTCTTTTTATCGCTTTCTTCTTGTTGCGATGATTGCTTCTGCTCTTTTTGCTCGCCTTGTTTGTTTTTCTCTTGTTTTTCCTTTTCTTGCTTCTGCTCTTTCTCTTTTTTGTCCTGCTCTTCTTTCTTTTTCTTTTCTTCTTCCTCTTTCTTTTTTTGCTCTTGAAGAAGTTTTTCCATAAGTGCTAGACGCTGCTTTATATGTTCATTTGAAGGATTAATTTTAAGTGCTTCTTTATAAGCATTAACTGCTTTCTCATACTGACTGAGCTTTGCAAAGCTGTCACCTTGATTAAAAAAAGCTTGCTCTTTTTCCTGTGCTGTTAGAGCAGTTGTCCCTACTTTTTCAAATGCTTGAGCAGCAGAAGCATAATCTTCTGCTTTAAATGCAGCTTTTCCTACATTATATAATGCCTTCAAATCTTGAGGATTCTTTTCAACAGCCTCTTGGTAAAGGGTACGTGCTCTAGCAAAATCGCCTGCAGCATATGCTTTATCTGCTTGCCACGAGCGAAAATATGAAGCATCACAAAAAGCTGTAAAACATACTACTATACAATACATAATCATAAGAGCCACTCCAATAGCATACACGCTAATGCACAAGCAGCAAAATAATAATATTTTTCCTGCTTAGCTGCAATACGCTTATCTTCAAACTTTTCTTTTTCAAATGATTGAATACGTTTTAGCAATGCTGCAATATCTTTATCATCTGAGGTACCTCGCACATAAAATGCTCCTGATTCTTGCGAAAGTTTCTGTAATAGTCCTTCATTCAAGCGCGAGATAACTATACGGCCTTGCTCATCTTTTTGATGGCCTTGAGAAACGCCTTGCTCATCAAGCAATGGAATGGGTGCTCCTTCTGGAGTTCCTATACCAACGGTAAAAATATGGAGCCCCATCGCTTGTGCTTTCTGCTTAATTCCTTCAAGCTGTAAAGAAAAGTCTTCTCCATCAGTAAAAATAACGAGTAACTTATGCTTTTTAGTAGCCATACGGCTAAACACATCAAGTGCTTTCTGCACCGCTTGATCAAGTGCAGTAGTACCACCAGAAATTGTTTCAGCATCTGTGGTTTCTAAGAACGTTAAAAAAGCGCTTGTATCTGCGGTTAAAGGACATTGTACAAAGGGAGCTCCAGAAAAAACAATGAGTCCTACTCGTTCTGCAGTAAGCGCTTGAACAAGTTTTTTAATTTTATTTTTTGCATATTCAAGTCGTGAAGGAGGTACATCTGCTGCAAGCATACTGCGAGAGATATCTAAAGCAATAAGAACATCTCTACCATGCTGCTCTACGATTTCTTGCTTATCCTTCCATTGAGGACGAGCAAGTGCAAGTGCTAGAAAAATAAGAGCTGCTGCTAATAGTCCTGCTTTCACTTTTTCTTTAGAAAGTGAAAAATGACGCAACAGCCTTTGAGCATGATGAGGTGCTACTAAAAGTGACACTCTACTCTTTTGCCACACATAACGACGAATAAGTAGTATAAGTGTAAGCATCACAAGAGGAATAAGAATAAAGAAGTAATGAGCAGATGCCCAGGTAATACCAGCTGTTGATACTATCATAAACGTAACCATACCATTGATGCTAAAAGAATCTCACTCAGTAACAAGAGCCACGTAAGCCATAAAAGCGGAATAAAATATTCAAAATATCGCGCAAAAACAGGAGCTTCATGCTCTGTTCTTTCAAGTTGGTCAATAGCTGTATAAATACGCTCTACATCTTTTGGATTACGTGCTTGAAAAAAGTGCCCTCCTGTTTTTTGAGCAATCGCTTCTAACAAAGGAACATTTAAAGCTGATGATGCACGGACTATGCCCGCCCACGGATGAGACATAAATCCTCCTTCTTCTGATCCAATACCAATAGTATAAATTTTTATGCCCAACTTTTGTGCAAGCTCAAGAGCAACCTCTGGCTCAATATCGCGCTCACTCGGTTGTCCATCAGTTAATACAATCATTATCTTACTTTTTGCTGTTGAATTTTTCAATCGGTTAGCAGCAGTTACCATAGCTCGAGCAAGCACCGTTCCATCTGGATCTACTATCCCTAACGAAGTTTCTTTTAAAATTTCGGTTAATAATGCTTTATCAAGTGTTAAAGGAGCTCGTGAAACAGCAACATTACCAAATATAACAAGACCTATAGGATCATTTTCGCGCTTTTGAATAAACTTGATTCCTTCCTTGCGCGCTACATCAATACGAGGACGAGGATCATTAAGATCATCAAAAAGCTGCATGCTTCCTGATACATCAAGCACGAGCATAATGTCAACCCCTTGTACTGGCACTTTAGATCGTTCATCTGGAATACGAAAACGTGCAAGAGCAAGACATAAGGTAGTTAAAGCAAGTAAACGAAGAAGAAAGAATATCGCATGAGAGCGATCAACAAGCGACTTTTGTCCCTCTAAAGGATTTAATGAAGAATACCTGTACACAGGTCTTTTATAGTAATACCAACGCCAATATGCAATTAATGCTGCAAGTGGAAGCCCTATGTACAAAAAATAGGGATACATACTTTGAATAATCATTTTTTTAATTCCTGCTCTACGTGCTCAGTAAACCACTGATATACTTTTTCGGTAAATGATTCATCAGTATCTTCAGGCTCATATACAAATGGTTTTCCAATAATTATTGTTATAGGATACCTATATATCAAAAAGCTATACGGTGGATATATCTTACCATTATTAGGCATATAAACAGGAACAACAGGAAATCCTGTTTTTTTGGCAATAACTGCAAATCCTTTATAAAAGGTATGCACAGTACCATCTGTATATCTACCCCCTTCAGGAAAGATAATAAGGTTTCTTTTATGTTCTTTCAATAAGTGTATAAGCCGTATAAGTGATCGAGCAGCTTTACCACCACTCTCTCTATCTACAGGAACAAACATTCTACGAATAAAAAATCCTAATACAGGAGTATTAATGTAATATTCTAACACTAACCATACATGTGCTTTTACACCACCTACAATTCCTACTGCAGGAATATCAAGCGATGATTGGTGATTAGCAACAAAAATAACGGGAGCCTTTCTTTGAAGATATTCTTTTCCCTCTATGCGCAGAGAATTAAAAGTTAACAATAAAACAGTTCTATAAAACCAATAGGCAAAGAAAAAGAATAGACGATTATCATAGCGAAAGCGTTCCGGCAAGCATGCAATAAGAAGGCAAGGTATTAGAAAAAACGGTGCTACTAACCCAAGCAATGCATACGATAGTAATGTTCTTAAAAAAATAACAATTCTCATGTATATGTTTACCTATAATAAAGTGAAAACTGCTCATGAATACGTTTTATATAAAAATTTGTGATAAAGCAGATATAAAATGGAAGCAGCAAAAAGATAAAACCTATCCATCCAATAAAGTGCCAACCGTGCCATGGTGGCAGTATCCAAGAGCTTATAGCATGTATAAGTATAACAGAAAAGTAAAAAATCGTATAGGTTATTAAAAAGAACGGATAGTTATAGATAACCATAGAGAGTGTCTTTACCAAAGCATGCATATACTCTCTTATCGTTTTTTGAGCGTCATACATAAAAAGAGTCCACACAATAACAACAGGAGAGAAGAAGTAAGCAAAGACACCCAAAATTGACTCAAGAGCAGGTAACTTTATTAAAAGAAAAGCTTGTAGCCACGTAAAAAATGTTACAAGGCCATGCGGAGGTATATCAAAAGGTCTCGGTAAAGCTGTAGAACTTAGCGCTGCAATAAGTACTATATAAAACAAAAGACCGCTAAAAGCAGGACTTATCTTTATTTTTAAGGGAGCTATCAAGCAGACAAATGCAAAAATAAGTCCACTATAATGAATAGGACGATGATAAAAGTAAGCGTATGGTAAATAACAAAGAAAGAATACTCCTGCATAGAGCTTTAAAAATACTACCTCATGAATACGCCAATATTGCGCATCTTTATAATCAATAGAAGACCGCACTGCTTGTACTAAAAGAGCAACTACATAAGAGCCAGCACCTACCAGCAGTAAATCTTCAATGGCCCATTTACCACCAGCTATATACACTTTATAAGCAAAAAGTAACGGTATATAAAGAAAAAAAAGCAACCCTTGAGAGGGCAAAGATGTATATAACGAACCTAAAGATTTGAGAGTGACTAATAAAAATAATTTTAATGATACAGGCTTAAAAAGCATGATTGACTCGAGCCATGATACCTTAAGCTGTGTAAACGATGAAAGAAGCTTCATGCCATATCCTTTAATTTCTTCAGTATTTTAGTGTATTATAATGGATAGTACTCTTTATACTATAGCTTTCTTATAAAATAAAGCTATGGGATTGTACACGATAAGGATACGTTATGTTTTATCGCTTGAAAAATACAGCGCAAAAATACTATCACTTCTGGCTTCACTTTACCAACCTTAAAAATAAGGTCACTATCTTACCTATTGATTTCAATAAACCCTGGACCACGATTATTGAACAACAAAAAAGATACTTAATTATATCATTAATAGGAAACACTTTTACGCATGTATTTTATACGCTTGTACCGCTGCTTATTGGTCGTATTTTGGAAGCAAAAAGCATCACTGCCTTTGGTCTATTTATCACGGCGTGGATAGGTGCTTTAGTATGTGAATATTTTATTCTCTATAATATGAGCCTTCTTGAAGTACAGTGTATTAGCAGTGTTCAATATAATGCCTTTGAATTCTTTCTCAGCGTTGATCCACTGCACCACGCTACAAAATCTACAGGAAAAGTATTTGCAAAAATTGAGCGTGCCGCACGAGCGTACGAAGACTTTCTCGATTTATTATTACTTGATCTTGTACCTACTATTATTAGCGTAATAACAGTTGTTGCATCATTTTTATTTACCAATATTACCTTAGGTATTATCACGCTCCTTATACTTCTTTTTATAGCAATACTTAATATATCTCTTAATCTCCTTACAGGCCTTGCTTTTGAAAAAAATCTTATCGATGCAGATGATGCAGTTAAAGCTCTGAGCGTTGAAAGCTTAACGCAAGTACAGCTTATCCGTGCAAGCTTTGCTACAAAGGAGATTGCTCAGGCTGTAAAAAATAAAAACTTTCTTATGATGGTAAAAGCTGGATCTGCATGGCTTGCGTTTTCTGCCACAAACTTTATTACCCGTTTATCGTATATTATAAGTATTCTCATTTTAGGAAGTTTCTTATTATATGCATTACTTCATAATACCTTAACTGTTATTTCGGCAACTGCTTTACTACTGACCTATTTACGTGGAACTTCTGAAATTATTCAAGTTGGACGTAGATTACGTAAACTTATTAAAGCAATTATTCGTATTAAAGATCTTTTTGCATTCATTCGCTCATTTGGCAAACAAACATTTCCTGTGCTTACTGATACGGTATCGGAAAAAGAGCTTGAAGAAAATCTTTCTCAATCCACTATTACGCTTGATGTACGAGATCTTAATTTTGATTATAATCCAAAAGCAAAAATATTTGAGAATCATACGCTTTTTCTGCAGGTACAACAATCGCAACCAAATAAACTCTATGGTATTATTGGCCCTTCTGGAATGGGTAAAACTACTCTGCTCTCCATTCTTGGTGGTCAACTAAAACCTGATAGAGGATCAGTTATCCTGAATGGTATTTCTATCTATGATGTAGGAGATAGAGCACGCAGAAAATTTATTGCTGTGCAAGGGCAAATAGCAACGAGTTTAAGTGGTACTGTCAAATCTAATCTCTTACTCGGACTTCCAAAACATGAGAGCCCCTATTCAGAAAATGAGATTATTCAGGTACTTAAGGAAGTAGGAATTTGGCATATCTTTGAAGAAAAAGAAGGGCTCAATACGCTCATTGGAGAAGGAGGATTCACACTATCAGGAGGACAACGGCAACGACTTAACTTTGCAAGTCTCTATTTACGTGCTTCCTATTATAAACCGCTACTTATTTTAATTGATGAGCCAACAAGTAGTCTTGATGAAGTAAGTGAACGAGCAATCACTACTATGATCAACCACCTAGCTCATCATGCACTTACATTTGTTATTGCACACCGCTTAAAAACTCTGGAAAATGCAGAAGCTATTCTTGACTTCTCTCTTTTAGACAGAGAAAAAACTATTCATTTTTATACAACCAGCGAGCTTGAAAAAAGATCTTCTTACTATCGCAAACTGATTCAAGGCGATATCACTATAGAAAGTTAAAACAAAAAAGGGTGTCATAAAGACACCCTTTTCGTATATTTCAGTTAAAAGCTGCGTCTTGGCTTGAATCCGCCACCGAATCCACCACCGCCGCCGCCTCTTTGATCTCTATCTCCGCCTCTGCCGCCACCACTGCCGCCGCCATTAAAGCGAGGACGTGGTGAACGTTCTTGCTCACGAGCTTCGTTAACAACGAGCTTACGCCCTTCAAGCTCAAAGCCGTTCATCGTTTCAATAGCGCGCTTTGCTTCTTCTGCCTCAGGAATTTGTAAGAATCCAAATCCTCTAGGCTCTCCAGTAAACTTATCTTTGATAAGTCTTACAGAAGCAACTGTCGCAGATGCCATCTCTTTGAACTTCTCTTTGAGTGTATCTTCTGTTACCGTACGTGCAAGGTTTCCTACATAGATATTCATCTGTACCTCTTAAAAAATAATAAACAATCAACCAAGGGCTCTTGTAAGCGTCTTAACCAGTGTTCTTTCGACTTTCTGCTACAGATACCCTAAGGAAGGAAACCTTTTAGTGGTAAAAGCAAGATCAAAAAGAAAAGTATCTCAAACCGGCAGTTAATCACGTAAGAAATCTTACCCTTGATTATAACACTACTATGAGTATACCCCTTAATAACGTATTATGCAATACCTTTTGCAAATTGGTAAAAAGCTCTTTAGACAAAAAGCTTTTTGTGCATGCAACTGCTATCGTCGTTTCGTAACACCAATTTTAGGGCATAGAGAGAAGAGAACACATTTAGAACAAAAAGGAGAGATAGGTACACAAATATTTTGGCCCCATGTGACTAATAATCTATTAAGCTCTATCCACTTACTGCGTGGTACTATTTGTTTTAGTGCCTCTTCTGTTTCATCTACTGTTTTTGTCTCTACCCATCCTAAACGGTTAGAAACACGATGAACATGAGTATCAACACAAATAGCAGGGATATCAAAAGCTTTACCAAGTACCAAAGTAGCGGTTTTACGCCCTACTCCTTTAAGAGACAAAAGATCCTCTTCATTTGAAGGAACTTCTCCTTTAAACCGAGTTATAAGCTCCTGGCAAACACTATGAAGTACATATGCTTTTTTACGATAAAAATTGAGAGGCCGTAAAATCTCCTGAATCTCTTCTATAGACAGTTTAAGTAATGCTTGTGGTGAACGAACTTTGATAAAAAGACGCCTACAGATATGAATCGTAGAAGTATCGCGTGCTCGTAAACTTAAAAGACATGCAATAAGTATAAGAAAAGGATCTTTTCCATACTCTTGAATGATAATATCAATAAGAGGAGGAAGCATGCCTTGCGTTGCTTTTTCTAAAAGAGCAATACCCTTTAAGATACTTGCTTTTCGTTCCTCGAGCGTAAATAGCATAGTAATACCTCGTTCATCCTATCAAAGTCTCTTTTTTTACTCTAATATGGTCAATACAAAAGAGCAAGCACTTTACCAGCTCTTTTTTTGAGCAACCTTAAAAATTTTTAAATTTGACTGAATAATGGTATAGTAGATACGACAATTTGCGTATTACACGACGCTTATAATCAGAGGTTTATGATGACCAAAGTAGAATTCTTAAACAAAAAAGAAGAATTTCTTACCTATTTAGCACAAGAAAGAAAAGCAAGTGAGCATACACAAAAAGCATATAAAGCCGATCTCTTGCAATGTATAGCCTTTTGGAATACTCTTGAAAAACAAGAACAAAGAGAAGTTCTTCTAGAAGAGGCCTTTAAGCGTTTTGCGGCTGCACTTTTTTCAATTTCTATGCATACCAGCTCAATTGCTCGAAAGATATCGTGTCTTAATTCTTTTAAGCGATTCTTACGTACACAGGGTGTTCGTTTAAAAGTATCTCTTAAGCGCCCTCATGTAACGTTGAAAAAGCCGGCTACTATTGAGGTAAATGCCGTTTTTCATCTTATGGATGGTATAGAGCCTGATGCATTATCTACGAAGTATCCTTTTCGTGATAAAGCAATTATAGAGCTTTTGTATGCAACAGGTATACGCTGCTCTGAACTTGTAGCTATAGAAATGCAAGCAATAGATTTTACCAATCGTTCTATTGTTATACGAAATAAAAAGAAAAAGGAACGTACTGTATTTTTTGGTGTAAAAGCACTTGAGCGAATTAAAGCATATTTAACACATGAACGAACTGAAGTAAAAAGCCAACATGAACGACTTTTTCTCAATTATCGTAATACTCCATTAACCTCTCGATCAATACAAAGAATCTGCGTTATGTTTCGTGAGTGTTTTGAAAATAAGCAGGTACTTACTCCTCATATGTTACGTCATTCCTTTGCTACACATCTGTTATCAAATGGAGCAGATGTAGAAACTGTTCAAGAGCTGTTAGGCCACAAAACTCGTATAAGTACCGAGCGATATATTACAAAGACATCAACGTGAACTATGGAACTTCTTTCGCGCCTGCTTACAAACCGACTAAAGATTGTTATAGGAATTGTTTTCTGCGCTTTCAGCGCTATTGTTTTATACCTTTTTCACTTACAAGTTAATTTACAGCTTAACTTTTTCAGGCTTGGTCAACAGAACTTTTTGCGCTACGAAAAAATAAGCTCTCCCCGAGGGAACATCATAGATGCAGAAGGCAATCTCCTTGCTACTAATCGACCAGTATACAGTATTCATTGGCAAGGTAGAGGCGAAAGAAAACTTTCTGCAGAACATACTCAGATACTAGAAACATTACAAGAAATTATTCCCCTTCAAGATGATAGTATAGAAAAACTTACGACTGCAGAAAAACAACGACAGCGCGTACAAATTGCCTATGACATAACCTTTGAACAGCTTAGTAGAATCCTTGAATATTTCCCTAATCACAAAAATATTATTATACACAAAGAGTTTAAGCGATTTTATCCACACAAACAGATAGCAAGTCATGTGGTAGGATATCTAGGACTCGATTTAGAAGCTACCGGTAAAATGGGGCTAGAGCTTGTATGTAATGATGCTCTTAAAGGGCAATCTGGTGAGATTATTAAAATAATAAACTCAATTGGGCACAACTTAGCATCTTATCAAGTAAAACAAGCTCATGCAGGAGATACGTTACAAACAAATCTCAATTTAGGATTACAGCTTATAGCCGAGGAAGTATTTCCTACAGAGTATGATGGAACTTGTATAGTATTGAATCCACGAACAGGAGCGGTTGAAGTTATTCTTTCAAGACCATCTTTTGATCCTAATATATTTTTGCGTGCTATTAATCCTGAAGAATGGCAAGCATTACAAGAGAAAAAAAGTTTCATTAACCGTGCATTAAGTGCACTTGTTCCTCCTGCATCTCTTTTTAAATTTGTAACACTCAGCGCTGCTCTTGAATCATATATTATAACACCAGAAACTCGATGGTACTGTTTTGGCTATTCTATGTTTGCAGACCGAGCATACCGCTGCTCAAAACAGACAGGTCATGGTGCCCTTTCTACTGAACAAGCATTAGCTCACTCGTGCAATATACCCTTTTTTGAGATAGCCAAAAAGATTAAAATTGACACTCTTGCAGAGTATGCTTACAAATTAGGATTGGGCGCTAAGACAAATATCTTGTTCCATGAAAAAACAGGACTTGTTCCTACAAGTGCTTGGAAAAAGAAAGCAAAAGGTGAACGCTGGTGGCCCGGGGAAACTCTTTCAGCTGCTATTGGTCAATCATTTATCCTTGTAACTCCTATGCAAATTGCTTGTATGATCTCTGCACTCTGCGAAAGCTATTTTGTTCAACCCCGTATTTTAGCACTAGAACCTATCTCAAAGCGGCCTATTGCTTTACGCTCAGATACCCTCCATTTTATAAAAGGATGTATGGAAGAAGTGATCAAACATGGTACAGGACTTTACCTACGCAATTTACTACAAAGCTTTAAAATATATGGAAAAACAGGAACTGCACAAACGTGTAGCCTAGAAAAAAGCAATCTTGGAAAAGAGTTTGTACATCACGCTTGGTTCGCTGCGTATTTTCGCTACAAAGACCATGATCCTCATACATTAGTGGTGCTTATTGAAAATGCAGGATCTTCATCGGTTGCTATTAAAGTAGCACAAAAGTTCCTTAAAAAATATGCAGAACTTGTAGAACAAAAAAGTTCACCTAAGCTTTCAGCACCAAACTCTGACTAACCATTTAAGGTTTTTACAGAATATGGTATAGTTTAAAAACTAAAGTAATCAATTTTAAGATATAAATAATTTTTTTGCAGCATTTTAATGGAGATCTTTATGAAACTATTTAGAACAAAGTATTTACTTATCTTTACAAGCATTATGCTTACTACATCAATGAGCTCTTGTATGAATCAACAACCAAAAGAGCTTAAACTTGAAGATTTTAAAGAAGTTGATCCCGTAGCATGTGGTATTTGTTATGTAGAGTTTGAAGAAGCGGATCTTATAACACGGTGTCCTTTCAATTGCAAAACAGTGGGTTACCATCCCGCTTGTTTTGAAAAGAATAAAGCTGCTCAACAATCAATAAATTATAAATATAGTATGGATAACTCATTTCCTTGTCCTAGTTGTAGCGGAAAAATGTTTCAAATGCCAAAAGCTTTTATGCGTAAAGCAATTACCGAACTTCAGAAAGCAGCTGCTCCTGCACAAGCACCGCAGGCTCCAGCACCAAAAGCACCTACACCAAAGACGCCAGCTCCTACAGCTACAAAAATTCCAGTAGCATCTCAAGCAAAACCTGCAGCACAAGCATCGAATAACCCCGCTGTAGACCAAACACAGTGTAATTTCTGCCAAGGTCGATTTCAAGCAGAGGACCTTGTAACACAATGTTCTGCTCACTGTGCAGCTCTCTATCATACAGTATGTTTTACCGAGCTTGTAGAAAGTTCAACAGATCGGGCATGTCCTCATTGTAAACGTCATATAGAAGATATGCCTAACGTAAGACGCTATAAACATACAGCAGACGAAAAACCAGAAGCCGTCCCTGTAGGCAATCCACATACAGTACATGCAACTCGTCCTGCTCCTCAAGCACCATTCATTACTCCTGAGCTTATCTCTGAAGGACTCGCAGCATTTGTGTATGGTATGGTTGCACAGCACTTATGGACATCACCGCAGCTTACAAAATCACAACGATGGGGCAGCTTAGGAGGCCTTGGAGCAAGTCTTATAGTACTCCAACGATCTCTTAACCACTCTAATCCGGCAAGATCAGCTGATATTAAAAAACGATCTGGGGCATGGCTGAGCGGACTCGTGCTTGGATTTACAGTACCATGGCTCGCTAAAAAGCTAGACCAGAAGTACGCTTTCTTTAGAGCACGTGCTTCTTAAAATTCTGTATAAAAACAAAAACACCGAGGTTTTTTGCCTCGGTGTTTTTTATATCTTTTTTAAGCTGCAGGTTGAGCTTGCACTTTCTGTGCTCGTTTTGTTAAGCGACTAAGCTTGCGAGCAGCGGTATTTTTGTGCATAATACCCTTGCTTTTTGCGCGAGCAAGTTTTGCTTCAACATCTTTAAGCAATGTTTGTACTTTTTCAGTACCCGCTTTTCCTTCAATTGCGGTAACAGCTTTTTTAACTGCAGTTTTTATAGAAGTGCGTCGAGCAAGATTTCGAACTCGACGTTTTTCACTTTGTTTTGCTTGTTTTTGAGCAGACTTTGTGTTTGCCATGAATCTTTAATACCTCTATTAAACAACTTTTTGAACTTTTTGGGCTTTCACACATTTTGTACATACACTCCCTCTGTGTACTCCCTTATCTGGGCATTCTACAAAGATAAAGCGCATCTTATGCACATTGGGATAGACCCACTTTTTTGTACGATTATTTGCGTGGCTCACAATATTAGCCACCTGTGGTTTCTTACCACATGATACACATATACGTGACATACTATCTAAATCCTTTCTTGCGATGTATCAAAATTTTCAGCTATTCTTTGTATAGTTTACTATACTTAGCTTTTTTTTCAATTCTTATGATTAATGGAATAAATGCCCTTCACGAGGTTCAAGACCAAGAAGGTCGTATACTTCTGCTGCAAAGAGCGTCTCTTTTTCTAAAAGAGCTTCTGCAAGCTTAGAAAGCTTATCTTTATTTTCACCCAATAATTTGATAGCTCGTTGGTAGCAAAGATCCATTATTGATCGTATTTCTTGGTCAATTTGGCGTGCTGTCTCTGGAGAGTAGTTCGGTTCACCATCTTCACGCTGATAAACGACAGGTCCTAATGAGCTGGACATACCATAATAGCATACCATATTACGAGCAATTTCGGTAGCCTTCTTAAAGTCGTCATACGCTCCTGTTTCAAGACGATTAAACATAAGCTCTTCAGCAGCACGGCCGCCAAGTGCTACCGTAATATCTGCAAGTTTTTCTTCCTTGGAGATACTATGACGTTCTCGTTCTGGCAATGAGAAAGAAACGCCCAGCGCTCTTCCACGAGGCACAATAGTAACCTTATGAAGAGGATCTGTCTCATTTGGTAACAGAACTCTAATAAGCGTATGTCCTGCTTCATGGAATGCAGTTATTTTTCGTTCATGGTCAGAGAGTACTACCGTCTTTCTTTCTTTACCAAGTAATATCTTATCTCGTGCTTCTTCAAAATCAGGTAATAGGACCATAGCTTGATTATTTTTAGAAGCATTAATAGCAGCTTCGTTAATAAGATTCGCTAGATCTGCTCCAGTAAATCCTGGAGTTCCTCGTGCTACTCTATGAAGATCTATACCCTTATCCATTTTAACGCCTTGTGCATGGACACGAAGAATCTCTTCTCTACTTATAAGATCTGGAAAAGGAACATAGACACTTCTGTCAAAACGACCTGGACGCAAAAGAGCTTTATCAAGCACATCTGGCCTATTAGTCGCAGCTAATACAATAACAGACGACTGCCCTGTATCAAAACCGTCCATCTCTGTCAGTAGCTGGTTGAGTGTCTGTTCACGCTCGTCATGACCGCCACCAAGGCCACTGCCACGCTGACGACCGACAGCATCTATCTCATCGATAAACACAATACTCGGAGCATGACGTCGTGCTTGCATAAACAAGTCTCTTACACGAGCAGCACCAACACCCACAAATACTTCAATAAAGTCAGAACCACTTACACTAAAGAAAGGACAATTTGCTTCTCCAGCAACTGCCTTTGCAAGTAAGGTCTTACCATTACCCGGTTCACCTACCAAGAGGACACCTCTCGTTAGCTTGGCACCCAACCTTTTATACTTTTCAGGACTTCTTAAAAAGTCTACAACATCTTTGAGCTCTTCTTTTGCTTCAGCAGCACCAGCAACCGAATCAAAAGTTACTTTAATCTGGGCAGGCATAAACATCTTAGCTTTACTTTTACTCATACTAAAGATATTACCACCATTGCCACCCGAGCTTCTTGATTGTCTGAAAAAGTACCAAATAAAAAGCAATGTCATAATAAACGGCAAGAGATACAAAAGATGCCAGAGTCCAAAATCAGTAGACGATGGCGAAATAATCGCAACCTCTACATTATGCTCTCGTAACATATCCCAGATCTTAGGATTATCTGGAATTACCGTCTCAAAACGACCGCCATCACGATAGAGCCCTCTAATCTCTGAACCATTAGCTTCAACAGCCTGAATCTTATTGGCCTCTAATCTCTTTAGAAACGTAGAATACTTAATACTCTCCGTTGCCCTATTAAGCTCCGCCAGCTTAAATACAGCAAAGAGGGTACCTAAGAGGAACACTGCTATAATAAACAGATTGCCAGGGCCCCCTTTAAAATTTTTAATGTTTATTTTTTTCATACGACACTCACTTGTTGAAAAACCTTGTATTTTTTACTCTCCGCAGCTTTATCTATGCGGCCTTACGAGAAACAAAATAGATATGCTTATTTTTTAGCCTATTAATACTAATAGTATACCCTCAAAGCACTATTTTGTCGATAGTTCTTTACACAAGAGTTTTTGCCTTCTCCTGCGATCATGACTACGGCAGGCTAACTGTCTACTTAGCTAGGGGCTTTGCCCCTGTAACCCCAGCAAGGGTGTACCCTTGCAACCCGCTTTATAGCTTCAGAGCTAAAGCTCCTCGCTTGTTCTTTTAAAGCAAAAAATCATGCTGATTTTTTGCAATAGCAGTCCCTCCGGGAATCTCCATCAGGGGTGGAACGCACCCCTGCTGCCGACGGTGTGATTACAGAGTTACCTTTGGTATGAAATACCAGTAAGTAGAACGTAAGTCAGCAACGGGCAACCAGGGAGTTCCCCTGGTTGCTTAAATCGCGTAGCGACTGCTATTGTTAAAAAACGCTCAGCGTTTTTTAACGCAGAAAAAGAACAAAAAGAAGCAAATGGGTTCTAGGGCCAAGGCCCTAGCGGGGTACAAGGGGCAGAGCCCCTTAAAAAAGCGTCACTGACTAGCAGAAGTATCTGACCATGCAGGGCACGAACAGTACTGGTTTTCAGGCGTAATATAGAAGCGTTTTTTGAGTACAGCATGCATAGTAGCTATGCGGCTTGTGCGGTTCTGTTGATGGCAGAAGGCGAGGTACGTTCCGCATGGCGACCAGCAGCAATCGAGCTTATCACCTTTATCAGTAGTAAGTTGAATATGCTTATCAGTTTTCATGTCATAGAGGTATATTTGCATTGTTCCGTTGACTCGCTTGGAGTAGGCAAGTTTTTGGGTTCTTGGACAGTATGCAGGTCCTACGCAGAATCCATCTTTGGTCAGCTGTTTTGTAGTACCTGTTGAAGGTGAATAGAGATAGATGTGCGGCCCTCGAAATTTGGGTGACAGCTTATGTGAATCAGAACAGAATATAATGTCATTATTTGGTAACAAGATGGGTGACATGTTCTTGCCATCATTCTTAATAAGACACTTATGAGAGCCCCTTTTTATGGCAGAGTCGTAGGCATAGAGCCATATGTCACCAGAACGGCAATAGAGGGCTTTTGACGTATCGTCAGATAATGATATACCTACACACGTTCCATTAAGATCAAGAACAATCTTTTTCTGAGCGGTAGGAGTAAAGGAGATAAGACGTACGTTAAAGCGAGTAAATTCTGAGCAGAAAAGTAGAGGCTCCCCTCCGTCTTTGTGCCAATAAAGGCCAACGTACGTGCCGGGGGCGGCTATAAATATTTGGCTATCAGAGCCATCAGCATTAGAGAAACAAATAGAAGATTGATGACGATGAGCACCTGTAAGTTTCTTAGTATATGCTATCTTTGAAGAGAATGAGCTTGGTTGGTGTGTCAGCGTATACCACAAGTCGTCAGAGAGGCTATTAGCTTGAGAGCGAAGGGAAAAGCTTTTGGGCACCTTTTTGCCCTTTACCATATGCGCCTCTACAGCATCGTACAAGCGCCATTCAAATGATTTGTTGTTATCGGCTTGATTAAGAAAAGTAACGAGTGAATAACCAGAAGAAAAGATTTTTTTTACTTCAGATTTAGTTTTTGGATGTTCTTGGATATCTACAGTAACTACAAATTGGCCACTCCGTTGAAAGTTATCTTGTATAATCTTTGCAAGTTCTGTGAGCTCATCATCGTCTGATGCAATTGCAAGAAGAAGTTTCATTGGTGCTTTCAGAGATTGATGTTCTCCATCCATTTCAATGCGTAACGATGAAAAAAGAGAAAAGGAAAAGAGTACGAATGGTATAATAATAAGCATAAGAGTCCCCTACTTGTTTAATATACGAGTTCTACTTTTGTAGGAGTATATATCCCTGAAAAAGTAGCTTTGAGCAGTGCCTCTTTAAGCGCTGCATACAGTATCAGCGGTTCTGAGCCACGTGCACTTATATTACGCGCTTTTTGGTCACATATCTCAAAAGAAATAGTAAAATGTTCATGATCATCAAATCCAAGAGGCTTCCTAAAATACCGTGCTATCGCTTGGCTAATTTCTCTCATAAATCTGTCTGCTATGACCGTATCTGAAAAATCAATAGTGAGTGTTTCTCCATTAGGTTGCCCTTCACTCTGGAGAGTATTAGTTTCTGCACCGGGTAAAGTATTTACTTGAGTTTGTTCTACCTGCAATAGAGCTTCTGATGTTTTTGCTAAAGGAGCTTCTTGAGGTTTTTCCTGAACTTTTTTAGGTTCTGGCTTCGTTTCTTGAGTAACCACTTCCTTTTTAGGCTCTGGTTGCACTTTTTTCTCTTGCACAGCTTCTTTTTTTGGCTCCTCTTTTTTTACTGGTTCTTGAGGCTTAATTAGAGGAGCTTGCTTTTCAAACTCTTTAGGCTGAGCTTTATGAGCAGTTTTGAGCGTCGAATAGTTTCTTTTTAATTCGCTATACAGAGGAACAGCTGGTTTTGTTTCCTTTTTAGCAGCTTGTACCTTTTTACCAGATTTTTGAAGCGCTTTTTCAGGTAGTTTTTCTTGCGGTTCTATAGTTTTTGGTTCTGCTTTCTTAGGAGCTTCATGTTGAGGAACAGTCTTTGGAAGAGTATTTTGGCAAGTAGTATCTAACTGCTTCGCAGCTCCTGGTACACTATGATGAAGAGATCCTGTGCCTTGTCCTTTTTTTGTTCCTTTTCCAAAGCTTACTGCAGCACCTGACCCTATACGACGGCCTGAAAAAAGCACAGTATAAGTAGTACGCAAATATTTTTCTGCGAAGAAACATGAAAGTAAAAGTAACAAGTGAGCACTACATGTATATAAAAATATTTTAAATAAAAGGATCTGCTCTCTAGGCCTTCTGTGCAGATAAAATAACATGTTCCACCCCTGCCAGATATTTTATCTTGTCTGCTACTTCAAATAAGAAGCCATAACGTACTTTTTCGTCACATTCAATATAAATTTTCTGGTCTTTTTTAGTCCCTATTTTTTGCTCTATTGCAGGAACAAGTTCTGCAAAAGAGACTTTTTTACCATTGAGAGCAATAATATGCTCATCTGCTTTTAAATCTTGATTAATAGCAACAACAAGATTTTCTTGTGCTGTTTCTTGTTGATCTTCTTTCATGTACCCTTTAGGAAGATTCACTTTAAGAGAGTTTTGCATCATAGGAGTAGCAATCATAAAGATTACAAGAAGTACGAGTGCTGTATCAATTAAAGGAGTAAGTGATATTTCTGGTGTTTGATGAGCAGATTTCCTGCGTCTTGATGCCCTAATCATGCATTCTCCTTCTGTGCCGGCTTAGAAACAAAATGAGGAGCTACATAACTGCTTTCATGTTGTGTTGTTACTGATCG
Organism: uncultured bacterium; assembly: GCA_963848965.1. Taxonomy (GTDB): domain Bacteria; phylum Babelota; class Babeliae; order Babelales; family Babelaceae; genus CAWKFG01. The sequence goes on along the minus strand of CAWKFG010000001.1, from coordinate 302,613 downwards.
CATAATCCAGAGGCATTTGTCTGCCAACGAAGCAAGCATATGTTCAATAACACGCATTCTGCCTTGTAAATAGTGAAACATGATAAGAGCAGGAATAGCCACAACAAGACCACCGAGTGTTGTAATTAAAGCTTCTGCAATACCAGGAGCTACTGCTGCAATATCAGCACTTTTCTGTTGAGCAATACCCATAAATGCATGAATAAGGCCCCACACGGTACCAAAGAGACCGATGAGGGGAGCTACTTGAGCACTTGTTGAAAGAAAAGGAAGTAATGCTTCTTCTTGCTGCAGTGCATCATCAAGCCGCTGATTAATATTAGATTGTAAAAGATACCAGTCTTTATCTTGTAAAGGAGTATGGTTTGTTTCATACATTTTAAGGAGCGTCTTAAAATCAGCAAGAAAATAAGAAATAACTTCACCTGCAAAAGTAGATTGAATTGATGCTGCACGTGCTAAAAAATCTTCAAGATTCTTTACATTGGTAAGTAACGTATGAGCTTGTCGAAGTTGTGCCATTTTGAGTTTAAAAAGTAGGTATTTATAAATAGTAAGGGCCCAACAAATGATCGACATGCCTAAAAGAAAAACTAAAACACATTTTGTGATAAAATCAGTAGTACTTATAATATGCCAAAGTCCGAGTGCCATCTTTTCTCCTTTTAGTGAATAAACTCTCTTGCTAAAGAGGGTGCCCCTATTTTACCCAAAAGGATATATGATAGCATAAGAATATGCAAGTGATACACCCAAAAGCTAACAACTGCTTTATAAAATCTTTATCTAAGGCTTCAAGACGCAAAATTTCTGGCTCTGTTAAAGCATCTGCGATATGTGCCATACGATTAATGCCAATACCTAGAATGTGAGCAAGGTGTGAAACACGTCTTAAAGGCACAGGAAACTTAACTAGCTCTACATTTATTGTTTAGAAGCCATATAAACCTGAGTAATAGTATTTGCACCTTTATTAAAAAGTAAGGTAACTATCTCTCCATCTCCGCTTTTCGCTGCTTTGCTTAAAACGCAGGACCCATCCTTTTGACGAGCGTTAACGTTAGCACCAGCATTTACAAGTAATTCTACTATTTTCTTATGGCCATGCTCAGCAGCAGCCATTAAGGCAGTAAAACCCCCAACTTCTTCTTCAACACACGTAAGTTCAAGATTAGGGCCTTTAGCTAATAACATTTCTACCACCTCTTTAAGCCCAAGCCATGCTGCAATTATTAAAGCCGTTTGGCCATTAGCAGTTTGAGCATCTACCTTAGCATTATTCTCTAAAAGTAGTTGTATTACTTCTTTATTATTAGATTGAACAGCAAGAATTAATGCAGTATTACCAAGATTATCTTGTGCATTAACATCAGCTCCAGCTTTGAGAAGGTCATCTATTTTTTGCTGATCTCCTTGACGAGCAGCAATCATTAAATTTTCTGTCAAATCCTGAGCTCTAAATATTGGTAATGCTTCAACATGTATTGGAAGAAAGCTATCTTGAGCTTTGGCTTGATTTTTTAGGAGCATTGTAATGAGTCCTTTATGCTTATTTTCAATTGCCATCCATAATGCTGTTCTACCGTTTTGATCCTTTGCCCTACTATCTGCTCCCTTATCTAAAAGTAATTTTACAATTGCTTTTCTTATTTGAGGAGTAGTTTTCTTAATCAACAAATGGTCTTCGCCTACAGCAGTCATTAAACTTGTGTCTCCAGTATTAGATTGTGCATTAACAAAAGCTCCTTTATCTAGCAGTAACCGTACCATTTCCAAATGCCCATACTCAGTAGCTAGCATTAAGGCAGACCGTCCCCATTGATTGAGGGCATTAACATCAGCTCCTTGCTCTAATAATATTTTTACTACTTCCTTATGATCTTTTTCCACGGCATACCATAAGGCAGTACAACCATTATTATCTTTAGCATTAACGATAGCTCCTGCCGTTAAGAGTAATTTTACTACTTCTTGATCACCAGTTTCAGCAACAGCCATTAAAGGAGTTCTATATTTATTATACTTATCCTTATAAATAGTGTTAGGATCTGCTTTGCAATTCAACAATATTTCAATTATTTCTCTATGCCCATGCTTGATAGCAATGATTAAAGCACTATGTCCTGTGCTATTTTGAACATTAATTTGAGAACCTGCTTCTAACAGTAATTTTACCATTTTACTATGTCCATTTTTAGCAGCAAACATTAAGGGAGTCCAACCATTACTATCCCGAGCATTAATGTAAGCTCCTTTTTCTAACAATAGGTTCACTATCTCTTTTTGGTCACATTCAACAGCAAGAGTTAAAGCTGTTTTACCAAGCTTATCTTGAACATTAACGTCAGCACCAGCATTAAGAAGTTCATTTACTCTTTGTTTATCACCTTGTCGGGCTGCAATCATTAGCTCTGTCCAACCTTTAGCACCAGCATCTAAAAGTAACTGTACTATATCTTGATGTCCTTCTTGGGCTGCGTGTATTAAAGCTGTTAGACCTTGACTATCTTGAGCATTAACGTCTGCGCGGGTATCTAGAAGTAATTTCACCAATTCTCTTTCTCCATGAGCTGCAGCATAAATTAAGCTAGTCGTTTTTTTACCATCACAAGTTCCATAAGATATGTTAGGATCTGCTCCTTGAGAAAGTAATGTTTTTACAGTCGCTATAACTTGATCATGCTGCAATGGATCATTATTCCATTCCTTTTCTACTGCATGACTTAAAGCTGTTCTGCCCATCTTATCTTGTATACTAACGTTGGCTCCTTTCTCTAAGAGTAACATTACTATTTCATTTGTTAGGCAAAGGGGCTCATCTTTATGCTCAGTCTGATAAATATGATAATGATATACAGCCTCTATTAAAGCAGTCCAACCATTTATGGCCTGAGCATTAACATTAGCACCTCTATCTAAGAGTAACTTTACTACTTCCTTAGGGCGAGAATCTACACCGACATAGACCATTAAGGGAGTCTCACCCCTATTATTGGGAGTATTAACGTCAGTTCCTTTATCTAAAAGTAGTCGTATCACTTCAAGGTCTCGAGCTCTATGTAAGAGCTCCTTATAAGGTTTATCAGCTTGAGCATAAATATGAGCCCCTTTGTCTAAAATTAACTCTACTATTTCCTTATCGTTAGAAACTGCATATGATAAATCTCTTTCGGCAAGCTGAATACCATTAGCTAGAAGTAGCTTAATCACTTCCTTATGCCCGTAATATAATGCTCCGTTTAGGGCTGTTGCTCCAAGAAAGCCTGGAGCATTAATATTAGCATTATGTCCTAGTAAAATCTCTACTATGTCGATATTTCCTTCACTTGATGCTTCCATTAAGGCAGTTGTGTCACAATGATTTCTTACATCAATATCAGCCCCATTTTCTAAGAGCATTTTGATTATTTCCTTATCACCCCTTTTTACTGCATATACTAAAGCAGTATCACCTTCTTTATTTTGAGCATTAACATTAACACCATAGGCCAAAAGTAGTTCTATTATGTCCCTATGTCCCCATTGTGCAGCCAACATTAAAGCAGCATTGCCATCACTATCTTGAGCATTAACATCTGCTCCATTTTTTAAGAGCAATTCTACTGCTTCTTTGTGCCCATTTGCTGCTGCAAATGTTAAAGCAGATTGGCAAGATGGTAACTGCTCATTAACATTAGCCCCTTTTTCTAGAAGAGAAGCAAGATCTTCAGTTTTTCCTTTATGTGCAGCTAATAAAAGTTGCATATGAAGCAAATTTTGTTCAGAAGCTTCAGGAACAAAAGCTAATGCCTTAGAATCATTAGCTCTATGAGCCTTCAATAAGTTTACTATTTCGCCATGCCCTGCTTTAATAGCGATCATTAATGCTGTATGACCATTTTTATTTTGAATGTTATAGTGAGCGCCTTTCTCCAAAAGAAGCCTTACTAGGTATGCAAAGTTATTTTTCGTTGCAAACATTAAAGCAGTCCATCCAGATTTATCTTGAAGTTTAACGTCAGCACCTGCGTTTATAAGTGATAAAGCAATTTTTTCATGTTGATAGTCTAATGCAAACATTAAGGCTGTCATCATCATATGATTTTGAGCATTAACTTGAGCATCTTTTGCTAAAAGTAGTTGAACAATTTCTTGATGTCCCTTTTGAGCAGCAACCATCAAGGCAGTAGTACATGTGCTATCGTGAGCATCGTAGTCTGCACCCTTTTCTAAGAGCAACTGGACTACCTCTTTATGGCCATTTGCACAAGCAACCATTAGAGCAGTAGTACCAGCACAATCTTGAGCATTAATATTACTACCTCTATCTAAGAGTAATTGAACCATATCTTTATGGCCATTACAAGCAGCAAGCATTAGAGCATTCATACCCTTACTATCTTGAATATTACTATCAGCGTGTTCATCTAAAAGCATGTAAGCGACTTGACTGTGCTTGTTAAAAGCAGCGTACATCAAAGCAGTCCACCCATCTTTATCTTGAGCATTAATGCTAAAAACGCCTAGTGCTATAAAGTGTCTTACAGCATCTTCGTTGCCTTGCTCTGCAGCTACCATCAAGGGAGTTATACCATTCTCTTTAGAATGAATACCAAACATATATTCGGCAATTAATTGCGCTACTGCCTGATGACCATTATACAAAGCAAAGTCGAAAGGAGTCCTACCAATGCTTGAGCTAGTAAGAACGTCGGCTCCTGTATCCAAGAGTAATTTTACTACCTCTTTATAACCACTTTCTGCAGCTAACATTAAAGCAGTTACTCCATCGTTATCTCTAGCATTGACGCTAACACCTTTGCTTAAAAGTAGCTCTATCACGTTCACACGCCCATATTTAGCAGCCATCATTAAAGGTGTAATACCATGACTATCGCTAACATTAATGTTATCAAGATGTTCCTCAAGAAGAAATCTGTTTAGTCTAATAACTTGTCCCTCTCCGGCTAATTCCAAAAGTGCATAATCCATTTCGGTATTTAAAGAATGTGGACTTCTCTGTCCTCTATCCTCTTGCATTGCCTGTAGTATTAGTGAGGTGCTTACACAATAACCAATGAATACCATTTTTGCTAGCATTTTCAAACCTCTTTAACATCAGATTAGTCAGTTTTTTCAAGCTTTTCTTAAATCATATAATTTGTCAAGCATCATAGACTGTAGCTAAGACATAAATAGAAGAAACTCCTTGTAAACATAGGCAATCCAAAGTTTGAAACAATATTTATAGTAACTTTTATAAATCAAATTATCTTTATAGAAATTTTTCTTAGGGCTGAGATACCTTCATCTTTGAGAATGCAGCCACTTTTTAACAGAGCTCTTTAAAGTTTCCTTATCTTTAATGTTACGTTTCAATTGTAACTCATAGGCATATTTTAATGCTTTTCCCATAGAAGGGCCCGGTTCCACAAGATCTTTAATATCTCTACCGTGCAAAAGTGGCTCTTCTACTTGAGTAAATACCCCTGCTTTTTGAGCTTTCTCTATAAATTGATCTACCAATTCAACAGGGCCTGTAAGAGGCACCTCTCTTTGTATATTACGCCCTTGTCTATCTGCAAGCACTAGTTTTGCAAGCATACAGAGTGAAGCATAACCATCAAGCTTTAATGCAAGACGCTTATAGGCAGCTAATGATGCATCATTTTGTAAAAATTGAAAAGGATGCATATGGTATTTTACAAGGCGAGTTACAGATTCAATAAGTTTTACTTTACGGGTAATACGCTTGAGTAACTTCTTAGCTAAAGGAACACCCTCCTCTGCATGTCCTGGACTACGCCATTTGCCATCTTTGAGCACAGTAGTTACTGCTTTGCCTACATCATGGCACAGTGCTGCATACAGAAGGATAAGCTTTTCTTCTGGGTTATCATAACATAATACAGCTGCTGCATCGAGTGTTTGCATAAGATGTTCAAACACATCACCTTCTGGATGCCATTCGGGATTTTGAGGCACCTCTTTTGTCGCATATATTTCAGGCACTATCTCCTTGAGTCTGCCTAGTTTGTCAAGCCACCGAATGCCTAATGATGGCTTTGCACTTTTAAGTAACATTTTTTCAAATTCAGCCTCTATACGCTCAGTAGAAACATGAGAAATATCCATTGTTTTGCAAACGCTATCTAGTGCTTCATCAGGCCACATTTCAAAACGGGCCATAAACTGCATAACACGATAAAAGCGCAAAGGGTCTTCTGTAAAAAAGTGTATATCTGGAGAGCGCAAGACGCATACTTGTAAATCTTCATAGCCATTAAAGGGATCAATAAATTCATAGTTAGAAAGGTTAATTGCCATAGCATTCATGGTCAAATCGCGCCTGCGTAACGCTTCAACAATATTCATATGCGGATCAATACTAACTTCAGGTTTCCTTCCTGAACTGTCTGTACGTGGTAATGACCAATCTATAGACATACCATGAATTTTTAAGACACCAAATGATTTACCCACATAGCTTACTGGCCCAAACTCACTTAAAATACGTCCAAGCTCTTCAAGCGGTATACCATGTACTTCAATATCCAAGTCATGAGCAATACAGCCTAAAATTAAATCTCGTACTGCACCGCCTACTAAAAAAGCTTGACCTTTATGCTTATTAATACTATGCACAATAGGAGAAATAAGCGGATATTGTTCAAGGAGATTGGCGACCTTCTTTTGAATATTTGGCAAAATTTTAGTAGAATACATTATGCTCTCACTAACTTTTACTATACTGTGGAGGATTTCTAATGGTAACTATAACAAAAACTATACGTACCTTATTTGTTTTTATAAGTGTACACCATTTTTCTCTCTATAGCTTTAGTCCTAAAAAGTTTATGAACAATCTTTGGCAAAAGAAAGAACAAGAATACGTACATAAAGATCTTCCATTAGAAGATAAATCAACTGTTGAGCTTTATACACTTGGAGGTAAAATAACGGTTAAAGCGTGGAATCAAAAAAAGATCATTATTGAGGCTGAAAAAGAAGGAACTCAAGAAGAGCTTAAAAACACTACCATTGGTATAAAAACAAATATTCTACCAAAGATAGTTGCTGACAAAGACCAAGAGAAACCAAGTAGTAATAGTAAGCCTGAATCAAAAACAGCTCATGTAACTATAACTACACGAGTAATCCCTGACCAGAATCCAGCAACTGTTAATTATAATCTTATGATTCCAGAGCATTGTGCACTTACTATAGATAACAAACAAAAAGGATCTGTAAAAATTAAACATTTACAAGGAGCACTCGATATCTCACTTGCCGAAGGTGATATAGAGGTTGCTGATAGCACAAAAGCAGTTACCGCAAAAACAGGAAAAGGGACTATCAAACTTAAACAAAAAAAGTTTAGTGACCCTTCCAGTATATTCTTACATAATGACAGAGGAAATATACAACTTTATCTTCCGCGTGGAATACATGCAACAGTACATGCTCGCACGTCTGCTGGCGTAGTTACCTCAAAACATCCCATTAAACGAGAGACTCAACCAGTACCATTAAATGAAGCTACCTGGGAAAAAGACAAAAGAGAAGTAGATGGCACTATAGGAGCAGAAGGTGCTCCTGTTACGCTTGAAGCAACAAAAGGGAACATTAGTATTGAAGAATACTAACAATTGTTACTAAGGATTATTTCATGAAACTAACAAAACTTTTAGGTATCTCACTTCTTTTTACCCTTTCATATAATATATATGGAATGAAGCACAATGAAGTTAAAATTGTAAAAAAATATGAAGAACCTCTCTTTAAGTTGATGATGAGAACAAAAAAAGAGATGCTTCTTACTACAAAAAGCTCTCTACCTGATAACCGCTATATTGTTATATTCACTAAGCTCAACGAAATAAAAAGTGAAATAAAAGAGTTTGAAGAGATCTTAGCAGAATCAGAAGCAGGACAACAAACTTGTATTGTAAGAGATGGCGCAATAGTAGCAGGAAATGACTTTATTAATCATCTTGCTTGCCATGTCTTCTATAAAAGACTGGAGAAAACACAACTCAAAAAAGAACTTAACGAATTGAAGACAGAGATACATAAAAAGTGTACACTCTAAAAAATGGGTTAAAATACAGACAAGCGCACAAGGCTGGTTACGCCCACTATGTCAGTCTACTTACGCTACAAGTCATAGCTCTTGGCGAAGACTGATAGTTTAAAGAGTGAAGCAAAAGATTGGCTTGCCAGCCGCTGTGCCCGTCCGTAGCTCAAAGAGCGTAGGCTGGTGGAGCTGACCGGATTCGAACCGGTGACCTCATGAATGCCATCCATGCGCTCTACCAACTGAGCTACAACCCCATAATATAGTAGTATAGTAGCATATTTTTAAGAAAAAAGGAACTTCTATGAAATTACGGATCTTTCATGTGCTCGCCATTCTCAACTTTGTACCTCTCTTTAGCTATGAATATACCTACAAAACAGAGAAAATAAACGAAAACAACCAACGAATAGCTGTTACAGTAAATCTTGAGCCACATGAGTATCTTTATAAAGATAGCTTTCTCCCTTCTGTTAATACACCTCATATAAAGCTTTCTGGAATAACTGTCGATGGACAAACAAGCTCCTTTTTTGACAAAGCATTTAAAGCACAAAAAGAAGGCTACAAAGATAAAGTCTCTTTTACATTTGAAGCACAAAAAGATCCAAAACAAGAAGTAAATGATGCTCTTATTCACACGCATTTTAATGTAAGTAGCACCCAACAACCGCAGGAAAAAACTATCGCTCTAAAATTTTCAGAGCCCACATTAGAACAAGCAGGAAAAGAGACTACAACATCTGCTACAAACTCCACAGCTCAGTCGTATACGCCGCGTAATGATGTCTCATGTGAAGTACCACAACCGTCACTGTGGGGAAATTTTATGCAACGTGTCGTAAATTCAGTAAGTACCACTGTAAACACATGGAAACAAACTCTTACTTCTTTATTTACCTCTACTGGTTCTCGCTTTATTAGAATACTTGCAGCTCTTATTTTAGGAATATTACTAAGTTTAACACCATGTATTTATCCAATGATTCCTATTACCGTAGGCATTTTACAAGCAAATACAAGCAAATCTCCTTTTCGTAACTTTCTTTTAGCATCTTCTTATACGCTGGGCATCTCTTTAACATTTGCCCTGCTTGGCTTTATTGCAGCGCTCGGTAGTTGTGTCTTTGGAGAAATGCAAGGAAGTCCATGGATAGTTGTACCCATTGCCGCCATTCTCTTTTATTTTGGTGGCTCTATGTTTGGATTCTATGAGATGTATATTCCTCGCTTTTTACAACCGAAAAGTACACAAGTTAAAGGAGGATCATTTCTTTCTGCATTCCTCTTTGGTGCAATAAGTGGTACTATAGCATCACCCTGCTTATCTCCTGGTCTTGCTCTTATTCTTAACTATGTAGCAAGCATAAGCACGGCAGGAAGCCTTACAGGATACATTGAAGGGTTTATCCTTCTCTTTTTCTTTGGCATAGGCTCAAGCTTGCCTCTTCTTATTATTGGGACCTTCTCCAGCTCAATGAACATGCTTCCACGAGCAGGTATGTGGATGGTTGAAGTCAAAAAGATTTTTGGTATTATGCTTATGGGTATGGGCTTTTATCATCTGTCACACTTAGAGAAGTATTTCCCATGGTATATCCTTGTCTGGATTATTGTAGCCAGCTTATTAGCGCTTGGTATCTACTACTTTATGAGTGTGACCTCCTATGATAGTAAGTGGGTACGACGATACAAGAGTTTTATGGGGACCCTCTTTATTGTACTTGCCTGCATTATGGCAGCACAAGGGTATAAAGCAACGCATGAACACTTTTATCCTCAAGAAAAACCATCTATTTGGCTCAATGATTATACACAAGTAGTAGAACGAGCCAAAAAAGAACATAAGCGTCTCTTTATTGACATAGGTGCTACCTATTGTGGTGCTTGTAAATCTTTAGACAGAACTATATTCCATAATGATCGAATACTGAAAGTATTACAACGTTATATACCTCTTAAGCTCGATTCTGATGTTCATACAACAGATTATGAAGAAGTTAAAAAACTTTATGGCTCCTCTATTGCGGGGTTCCCAACGTACCTTATTGTTGACCCTACCAGCAATCAAGTTATTAAAAAATGGGGTGTTGAAATAGAAGAGCTTGGTATTGAAAAACTTGTGCAAGAGCTTGACAAGTTAGCTCAGTGATAACAAATAGGGCAGCGAAAGCTGCCCTATTACATTCAATAGTATACCTTATTCCTGTGCTCCATGATCTTTAAGTAGTTTGATAATTTGATCAAGCCTAGCAACATCGTCTAGATTTTTCCATCTTTGCAATCTTTCTCTCCATTCCTGCGCAATCTGTAAAGCAGTCTTTGCTTCATCCTGAGTCCTATGGCGAAGGTTAACATTTGCTTTATTATCAAGTAAAAACTGTACGACAGGAAGATTACCACTTGCTGCAAACATTAAAGCAGTCCATCCATACTGATCTGTAGCATTAACATCACCTAAAGCAGCAAGATACGATTTAACCTCGTTGAGGGTAGCTTCATCATGTTTTCCAAGTTGAATGACTTTTTTCACAAGCTCCATGAACTCTTTTCGTGTCTGCGGATTCTTTATCTGCTCTTGCAACCATTGTATTGCTGCTGGAGTAGCTAACCGTGCAGCAATACGAAGTCTTCTAGGTCCAAGATACTCCGAGCCTCCCTCTCCATACCAGCCATATCTCGCTTGCAATAACTCTAAAAAAGCATTTAACATAGGAACATCTAAATTTATTTTAAGATCCTTTAATCGTTTTACTACAAAATCAATCTGCTCTGTTTGCGGTATTGCCTTTTGAGCAAATTTCTCTCTAAACTCTTGAGCAATAGTTTCTTTCTTAAATTCAGAAAGCTCCTGTCGCAGCTCTGCAGGCAAAATACTTAAAAAAGACTTTTCTTCTTGCGCAGATAAAGCAGGTTCTCTTCCTTCCATACCTAGAAGAGAATAAGAAAACATGCTCATAACAAATAAATATTTATACATAACTACTCCTTTTATTTCATTATTTTTATTAATAATACTAATAGGATAATTTTAATGTCAAGGATAATACATAAAGCCAGTCTACAAACCACAAATTTTATTTTTTTTAATTTGCTGTATAATAAGGTTAATAGTAAATAGCAATTCTTCTAGAGTAGCAAGGAAATATCCATGAATCTAAGTAGCCTCTCTACTATACTCATACTTATAACAGTAGGCACCTCTTGCTTTAGTATGAAACGATCATTTGAAGAGACACAAAAATCCCCATCTGAAGCATCTTTTCTAGAAAAAGTCATAACCTTAGAAGATGAACTGTCGGATGCGGTTATTCATAATAATTACGTACGAGTCAAAGAACTTTTAGAATCAGACAAACCTGTAAACATTAACGCACACGATAGAGATAATAAAACCCCACTTATGCTTGCAGCAGAGCTTGGACATAGTGAAATTGCACAATATCTTATTGAGCATGGTAAAAGTCAAATTGATTTACAAGATCAGTATAAAAGAACAGCTCTTATATATGCAGTTATACATGAGCGCTACGATATAGTGCAGACACTACTTAAATATGGTGCTTCCACCAATAGTAAAGATTGGTTTGGAAAAACGCCTTTATTACATGCAATAGATAAGAACAACAAAGATATTGTACTGTTATTACTACAACATAAAGCAGATGTAAATTGGGACTTTGGCCAGTGGCGCCCCTTAGAAAGAGCTGCAGCTGTAGGATACAATGAAATAACCTCAATTCTCATTGATCATGGTGCATTTGTTAATCCTCCACATACATTCACTAGGTCAGCTCTTATGGCTGCTGCATTACGTGGTCATAAAAATACAATACTTCTCCTTATACAAAAAGGAGCTTCTGTTACCATGCTCGATAGTAATAATCAGTCTGCTCTTTATCATGCAGTATCTAAAGGAAAGAAAGCAGCTGTAGCTACTCTGCTTTGCCACGGTGCTTCTATAAGTCCACAGTGTATAGAAGCTGCCCAAAAAGAATATACTCACGCCGGCCGTAGTCCCGAATTTTCTATCTTTGGGAATCAAGAGGATTATAAGTTCATTATTCATCTTTTGGAACTTTACCAAGAACCTTCACTGCAAACATATTGTAAAAATCCAGAATTTTTTGTGCATGATCTGCTTTCTAAAAGTATTCAGCAAGAAAAACTTTCTCTTACAACAATCAGTAAAGGATGCTCTTTCCTTATGTATGCAGCTCTTTGTGATCATACTACTATTCTTACTAGCTTAAAAGACTGCTCTCTTTCTTCTGTCTCATTAAATGCTAGAAGTCTTGCTGGATATACTATTCTCGATTATGCTCTACTAGGTGAAAATTTTGATTTTGCTGCAACGTTCATCACTCTTTTTGGAGCTCTGCTTGAGCAAGTAGCCCAAGAAGGAAAAAAACTTCTAACCTTTGCAGTAACAAAAAAAGCTGTCAAACTTGTTCTTGCTCTTTTTAAAGCAGGTGCATGTCCAGAACTTTACGAAAAATATGCCATACAACTTAATCAATTAGATACACTATCTTGATTACAGTCTCAAAGTTAGAGCTGCTCTAGAGATTTAGAGAATCAAGAATATAAACTTAGCAAGATCAGATAATAAGGGAGTTCTAAAAAACTCCCTTACGATAATTACTATGGCCTATGAAAATCGCTTTTTTTCTTCTCTTCATTAAAGCGCTCTTTGGCTCTCCGTATCTCTTGTATCATTTTATCAGTAACTCTATCTACTTCTTGGTACATCTCTGGGCCTTCGTGTTGAGCAACCAGATCATAATGAGGTGTTTTTACACGCAGCTCTACTTTATGATGAGCATGTGTAGGATGTGCTTCAAGCACTAAATCTATAGACACAGGAGTCGGCTCAGATTCTAATAAGCGCTCTATTTTTTCTAAATGTTTTTGTGCAAACTCTTCTAAAACAGGCGAATGCTCCATTCCTCTGAAAGCAATACGTTTTTGCATACGTTTCTCCGTCTTTACGATATAGCAGTTTTTCTTATTACAAACTTAACCGGTACTCCTTGCATATCATACTCTGAACGCAAAATATTTTCAAAGAATCCAAGCTGCGAAGGACCAAACCACTTTGGTTCATTAACTTTCATAAAAATAGTAGGCGGCGCAGTTCCTATCTGCTTTACCTCATGGACCTGCAGCTTTTGCGTTTTATGGTATAAAGGCTTTTTTTGTAAAGAGCTAATCAACAGCCTATTAAGCTCTACATCTTCAAACCTATGGCTATACCGCTGCCACACTTCATGAATAAGCGGAAGTACACGACCAACATTCTTGCCCGTCTTGCAAGAAATGTTCAATATAGGAATCTTTTGAATCAAATGGCGATAGTAATCAAAACTACGCTCAAGATCCTGTTTACTTACTTCTGTCATAAGATCTTGCTTATTAATAAGAAGTATCAATGCTTTATAATGCTCAGTAAATGCATAAAAAGCAAGCTTAAGTTCTTGATCTGCAAGCTCATGAGCACTTCCATCCATTAACAATACTACAATATCAGAATCTTTAAGTGCTGCAAAGGAGCTTTTTACCATAAGCGTTTCAAGCTCTTCTGATACAGCTCGCTTACGCCGTACTCCCGGCGTATCGGTAAGCACTATATTCTCTTTATAAAATGAGATAGTCTCCGAAAGTGCCTCTCGTGTTGTTCCTGGCAGCTCTGATACCAATGCTCGCTCTTCTTTTAACAGAGCATTCATCAAAGATGACTTACCTACATTCGGCTTTCCTAAAAGCATAACTTTATAAGTAGCCTTAATCTCTTCTTTCTTTGTCGATTTCTTAGGCAAATGAGAAACAACAGCATCTAACAGTTCACCGATACCAGTACCATGTTGAGCAGAGACAGGAACAATGATAGAGTGTCCTAACTTTTGAAACTCATACAGATGCTCTTGCACTTTTTTACTATCCATTTTGTTAACAACAAGAAGAACAGGCTTTCCTAACTTATGAAGATACTGTGAAATCTCTCTATCTTCTGGGAGTACTCCTACAGTACCATCAATAACAAATAAAATAAGATCTGCAGTTTCTACAAGATCTAATACTTTTTGCCGTACTTTTTCAAATAGGGGATCTTGCACTTTGCGTAAAGTGATACCTCCGCTATCTACAATATCAAATGCTATACCATGCCATTGTACTCGATCTTTTATAAAGTCTCGTGTTACTCCCTCATAATCGAGTGTAATACTTTTAACATCTACTGATAGACGATTAAAAAGCGTAGATTTACCTACATTAACACGTCCTACAATAACCACTGTCCCAACAGTACTCATTAGAAAAACTCCTCAACTTGATGCTTTATATGTAATTGTACCAGGAAATATTCTGAGAATAGTAGAGGCACGTGGCCATTTTTCTTTGTCAGTAATAGAAAGAGCTACCTCTTTTTCTTTAAACATACGTGGTTGTGCTTGCGAGAAAGAGCTTTGTGGCCTAGCTGTTGGCACGTGCTTTGGAGGCAGCGGCTTTGCCATAACTACAGGTTTTGGTACTGTAGGTACAGCTGCTCCCGTAAATTGAGCATCAAGCTCTACAACACTCTTAAAACTTTCTTCAAGTAGCGGCTGCCATAATTGCTGTGTTGTTTGTAACCATTCTTTGAAAAAAAGAAGATCTTGTGAAAAAGAGACTACCACCTTTTGAGCAGTCCTATCCCATTGCACAAAGGCACCTTGCTTAAATATAGAAGTTACTAAAGGATCATCAAGCTGTTCTACTTTTTGTAAAAAGAGAGACCATTCAGATACTTCATGAACTTCAGCTTTTTTTTGCTGAATTACCTCTCTAACTCCTGACGACTTTTGCCCTTCATGCAATTGACACATTTTAAGAAGAACCATTTCAAATACCATATGAGGAGCACTCGTTTTTGCCAGTGTTAACTCATAAGCATAACACAGTTCTACCATCGCAATAAGCTTATTAAGCGAGCACGATCCAATACAGGAAATAATCTGCTCTTTTACAGAGCTCATAGCAGTAAGTTCTATACCCTGCTTAAGCCACACTGCTATACGCAAAAGCTCAACATACTTTTTCCATACTATCTGCACATTATATCGTTCAAGATGAAGCTGCTCAATTAACTGCAATACTTCTGTAGCATCTCCTGTAAGCACTCGTTCTAAAAGACGTATAAGATGCTCATCATCAAGAGTACCCAGTGTTTCTATCACTCCTTGCTTAGAAAGAGCTGGATGCACTAATCGTACCCGTTCAATAATGTTTAAAGCATCTCTCATAGATCCTTCTGCCGTATGAGCAATAAGTTCTAATGCATGAGATTCAAACGTAATCTTTTCTTGTTGACAGACATACGTGAGATGAGCAACAAGCTCTGGTGGAGCGATAGGATGAAAAAAAAGCTGAAAACAGCGCGATCGTACTGTATCAAGAATCTTATGAGGATCCGTCGTTGCTAATATAAAAAGTGCAGAAGCAGGTGGTTCTTCCAACACTTTCAGCAATGCATTAAAGGCTGCTTTACTGAGCATATGTGCTTCATCAATGAGATAGATCTTTTTAGTTCCAAGTACCGGCACAAAAGATGACGCATCAATAATATGACGTACATTATCTACACCAGTGTGAGATGCTGCATCTATCTCAATAAAATCTGGATGCTGTACTTTCTGCATAGAAGTGCAAGAAAAACAACTAAGACATGGTAATATAGTTTTTTGTGGGTTTTTTCTAAATGTTTCCAATTCTTGACAGTTAAGCGCAGCTGCAAATAAGCGCGCCATACTCGTCTTTCCACATCCTTTAGTACCCGAAAAAAGATAGACAGGGAAAATAAGGCTGCGATACAGGCTATTTTTAATAGTACGTACGACAAGCTTTTGCCCAATAAGCTCATCAAAATGCTTGGATCGCCACTTACGCGCTAAATTTAAGCCATTATCATTCATCGTAGTCCTGCAAAAACTTTTTTCTTTCAGTATAGCCTAAATTTTCTGCTCTGTCTTTTAACAAAGGTTTAGCAAAAATAGTACACCTTGATTGCACCACCCGTCATCTCTACAGATGAGAGTAGCTCACGAGCATAAATCGGCTTTTACATCACGTTCACTTACTGCATTCGTTGTATACTATCTTTTATTAATAAACATTGTCAAAAAAATATGGTCAAAAGTTCCTGCTTTTGAATAATGCTGACTGTACCACCATATTCAAAAGGGTTGAATATTCTTAAAACACCTTCTTATATAAGGATGAGCAATAAAGTAAGGATCATTGTTTGAGATAGCAATAAGTAATTTAAACATAATAAATAGACGCCCTGTAGCAGCTGAATACTCTAAATCCTTAACAGTAGGCCTGAGACCAGCTTTTAAAAGTACATTAACAAGCTTTAAGCTATCAAGGTCTATAGCTATCTCAAATAAATTTGAATCTTGCTTTAAATAATCAAGGTAGTTTCCATAAGTTTCTATAAGGGCAATAGCAGCATCAGTTTTGCCAAATTTAAAGGCATGATCAAGAGCACAATAATCATAATCATCCACAATATTTAAATATTCTTTACTTACATGATCTTTAAGCCCTTTAATAACTTCGGTATGCCCAAGCATGCATGCTACCATAAGAAGGGTATGCCCCCTTGGACTACGATAGATTAGATCTAATCCCTTTAGCATCTCATTATTAACAGAACAAGCATCAGACAAATACTTTTTTACCTCGGGTTCTTGCACTAACAATGATAACAGTTTAGCCCAAAGAGCATCCATCGTTATAGAGTCTCCACCTCGAGTTTCGTAATACTCGCCCTCTGTAAAATGGCTTTGATAAAGCTGAACCGGTGGCCATTGCTCTGTAGGTAAAGGAGTAAGTATCATACCTTTTGCAATGAATAATGAAAGAAGTTGATGACCGTGGTTCCTGTTTCGATTAAGTATACAACCTCTATGTTTTTCTAGAATATGGTTATCTGTTTCTCTTTCAAGAAGAATCCTAACCGTTTCTGTAGGATTTTCATGTTTATTACACTGATCCAACCTTTTCCACCCCTTTAGAGCTACTATTAAAGCAGTATCACCCTTGCTATTTTTAATACTACAATCAGCTCCGCGATTAACAAGTAATGATACTAATTCTTGGTAGCAACCACTAGCTGCATACATTAAAGGAGTCCAGCCATTATCATCCTGAGCATTAACATCTGCACCAGCATCAATAAGAAGTGCTACTGTTTCTTTAGCCAATCTCGTCTCTACACTTGTGTGCAATGTAGTAAAGCCCGTTTGGTTTTTTGCAGTAACATCTGTTTTCATACTAAGTAATGTATTTATAAGATAAGTATCATGAGCATAAATTGCACCAAATAGAGCCTCAACTTTAGCTGTCCCTTTATCTCCACACCACATTAAAAGGTCTTGTAATACCTCTATATGTCCTGCTCTACCTGCGTAGATAAAAGCTGTAGCTTTTTTATTGTCGCATATACTTACTGAAGCTCCACGATCTAGCAGTAATTTTACTAAATCTCTATCGCCTCTTTCTATTGCAACTAATAAGGGAGTAACTCCTCGCTCATTTTTATAGTTAACATCAGCACCCGCATCAAGAAGTAATATTACTATATCTTTATGTCCACTCTGTACAGCAAGCATTATAGCATTCTTTTGTTCCTTTAAAGCCTCAGGAAGATCCTTATTTCTACGCTTTGCTCTATCTGAAGGGATTAAATCAGCATCATCAAACATTTCATCAAAAAAATCTCTATTGTCTTTTTTTGTGGTTACATCAGCCTCTATATTCAATGAAGCTCCACGACCTAGCAGTAATTTTACTAAATCCCTATCCCCTTTTTTTATTGCAATTAATAAGGGAGTAATACCATGCTCATTCTTATAGTTAACATCAGCACCTGCCTCAAGAAGTAGTATTACTATATCTTTATGTCCACCCTGTACAGCAAGCGTTAAAGCACTCTCATGTCCTCTATATTCTTCTAAACAGCTTAGTAAAGCCTCATCAAGAGGATCTTCATTCATAGCTTTTATATTAACGGATGCTTTTATGTTAGCAGAAACTCCTTGCTTGAGTAACCTACTTACCATACCTCTATGACCTTTGAAAGCAGCTCCCAATAATGCCTGCGTTTTAATGTCTTGAGTAGAAGACCCAACATCTAAGAGTCTTTGCAAAATAGTTTCATTTCCTGTAAGCCCTGCAAATGTAGCTGGTGTTTGCCCTTGGCTATTACATTCATTAACAAAAACACCTCGCTTGAGTAACAAATCAACTATGTGCTCATTACCAGCTCGTGCTGCAAGTATCAATGCTGTATTGCTACCTCTTTGTTTAATAAGGCATGTAGCATCCACATTAGCACCATGGTTAAGCAATAAAGAGACTATTTCTTTATGTCCTTTTTCTATAGCTCGCAGTAACGGAGTAGCTTCTTCTCCATCTTTAGTTTCTAAAAGTACTTTTCTTTCAAGAAGCATTTCTACTATATCTTTGTACCCATACTGTGCAGCAAGGTTTAAAGCACTTTTTCTATCTAAAGACCTCAAAGAAACATCTGCTCCTTTATCAAGAAGTAATGCGACTACATCTTTGTGTCCATTTTTTATTGCAAGGTTTAAAGCAGTCCAACCTGAGTGTGGTACTTGCACATTACTATTTGCTCCTGCATTGAGTAGCTGTTTTACCAGCTCTACGTTCCCTTTTCGTGCTGCAAGCATAAGAGCTGTCCAGCCAAGTTTATTAGCCCCATTAACGTCAGCTTTTGCACTAAGAAAAAGAGTTACCAATGTCCTATCTCCAATAAGACATGCAAGCATTAAAGCAGTACAATCTCCAAATTTATTAAGAAGAGGAGTAACTGGCTCAAAAGTTGCTTTTAAATATGCTTCTGCCATTTTATAAGTAATAGCAGATACCAATAACTTTTCTGTTATAGAAAAAAAAGACATCGAGAATCGCTGAAGTAGAGTATCTGAGGGCAGATTTTTATAATAGGACTCTATTTTCTCTATATATTCTTCTTCTGTCTCACCATATACCTGACTAGTCTGCTGACGATCCTCTTCTTTAGTATTAAAAGTATTAAAAACTTTTTCCATACTAAAAAGTGGAAAAGTACTTGTAGCAGCTAGTATAAACGTAAACAAAAATCTCAATTGCACGAGGTTCCCTATGACTTTTAACATATATTTTCCTTAAGTCTTACCATTGCTCCAGCTTAACAGCATTATTATTTTATGTCAAAGATACATTAGTTGCGCTTAAGATCTAAGACACCCACTGCCCTATTCTTTTTTTTATTAACTTCTATGACTTAAATAAGGCTAAGCGATACTGCTTGAAAGTTATAGGTACTTCGAGACGTGCACAAAAAAGAAGGAAGCCTATACAAGAGCGGGGTTACTTGTGCTGCTTCCTTTCGGACCTGACACGTTAAGCAACTGCCCTTTATAGGCTTCCAATTTTTAGGTCTGCTAGCCCAGCTTTAGCTTAAGCTAGCAATATCAATCTTATTTAAATCCATCCTTTACGGCCTCCGTCTACGCTTTCAGCTTCGCCGGACAAGATGCCAGGCATAGCCCGAAGGAGCGTAGGCTGGTGGAGAGGGAGGGATTCGAACCCTCGATACCCCTTTCGGGATATACGCGATTTCCAATCACGCTCTTTCGGCCTCTCAGACACCTCTCCTTATATTACTTTTTCTTTTTTCCTGTTTCAGTAGTTGGCGTCTGGATTGTCGTTCCTTCTTCTAAGTGAGCTTCGGCTTTTGTTTCTACTGATGAACGTTGAATAGTAGGCTCTTGTGCAACTACAGGCTCAGGTTTCGTTTCTAGACCAGGAGTTTGAATAGTAGTATCTGCAGACGCTACATCATGCCCATGGCGTGCACCACGACCTCTAGCACGCCCTTGTTCATCAACATCCTCTTGACGAACTGGCCGTTTACTTGGCTTAGGTTTAAGCCCTACACTGCCTTTTTTAGCACTACGAGCTCCTTGTGCTTTACGGCGCTTTTCATTTTCTTCTTCCTCTTCAGCTTCAGAAAGACCCGGCTCTTCAAGAAGAGATTCATAAAGCTCTGCAGAAGTTAACTCTGTTTGCGGCTTAGTTGCAGCTGCTTCTTGCCCTTGCTGTACGGCTTGTGCAAGATACTCTATAACAGCATTAATAGAACGAGGAGCATCATCATTTGCAGGGATTGGAAAAGCGATGTCTGATGGATCACTATTAGTATCTACAAGAGCAACAACGGGAATTCCCATTGTAAGCGCCTCTTTTACTGATACATGCTCTTTTTTCACATCTACTATTACCACAGCTCCTACTGGCCACGCAAGCATCCTGATACCACCTACGTTTTTCTCTAAACGGTCCGCACGCTTTTGAAAAAGATTAAGCTCTTTTTTGCTATACGGAAACTGTTCCGATTTAGAAAGAATATCTTCGTAGTGTAGAAGGTTTGCAATAGATTTACGTACTTGACGATAGTTACTAAACGTACCACCTACCCATCTGTGTACTACATAAGGATTACCAAGCTCTTGAGCTGTACGCCCTATAATTTCTTGAGCAGCCTTTTTTGTCCCTACCCACAGAATAGATTTTCCTTCCGCAGCAATCGTTTTTAAGAACGCTGCCGCTTTTTCAATCTGATGGGCTGTTTTAGAAACATCTATTAGATGAATATTATTTTTTTGTCCCCAAATATAAGGAGCCATTTTGGGATTCCAACGAGCTGTTTGATGCCCAAAGTGTACTTGATTTTTAATTAATTTTTTTAAATCTATAGCCATAGAATACCTTTTTTATGAAGGGTTATAACCTATTATTTTCCGGCTTGACTCCGCCTAAGAATCAACAACCACCCTTTATGGAAAATAAGCGATATGTACTCTTTCATTGTACCAAAGTTATAGAAAATTGCAAAAAATTCTCTATATTTCTTGAGAGCCGATAACCTCATTATGTCTTACTGCTCGCTCATAACGGCGTCCAAGAGTATATGCAGCGATAAACCAAGAGAAAATAATAAAACTAAAAAACGTAGTTTGGACTGTTAATAAAAGCTGAGCAGCAAGACCATCCGTGTACATATTAAAGGAAGAAGCACAAGTTTTTGCAAACTTTGTTCCCACTCCTTCTATCCACGATTTCGATTTAAATTGTACCTCTTTTACGGTAGGGATATAGAGACTTTCTCGCAATGGTGCCGCAAAAGCATAATTTACCGATCGAGTTACCACAAAAGCAAATATTGCAGTAGCATAGGAAGGGCGTAAAACAAAGCCAATAATAGAAAGGCCTGTAAGCGTTGGAATAAGCATTAAAGAACGACGTTCACCAAGTAACTGCAAAAGAGCCCTGGTGCCAAATAGCACTACTACAAAAGCTACAATATGCACTAATAGTGCCTGCCACAATAAGAAACTGGTAAATTCAGATAATGATGCAGAGGTCTTTTTAACAAATATTATATTTTCTACCTTGAGCGCTTGACTAATAACTTCAAAGAAAAAGCTCATCCCAAAGATTCCCATAACATACGGATACTTGAAAAGCATAATGAGGCCTGACAGCATACTATGCAGCCATCCTTCACCTTCTTGATGACGATGGCGCTCTTTTTCTACCTGATATGCTGCTTCATAACCATGCATATACTTACGTGGCACTTTTGTTACTAGAAGATAAACACAAAAAGGAACAAACAATAAGATAAGAGATGATGCTGCAAGAAGAATTTGATGATTTGTTACATCGCTAAAATAGTGACTTCTCAGTAAAAACCACGCACTTGTCGCTGTTAGAATTCCTCCCAGCTTAGAACCCGCAATCATTGCAGTATAATTATTTTTAGCAGACTCAGGAGAAGTCACCGAGTTGGCAAATGCCCAAAAGACACTTACCACTAAGGGAGAATACCCTTCGATAAAAAAGTAAAAGAGCCAGCCAAAAATTCTATGTGGACTGCTAATAGTATTAGGAAGCCCTATGGTAGGATGCCCTAAAAAAAACACACATATAAGCCCTACAAGACCATAAAAAGTGGCATAAATATACAATAAATAATGTCTACGAACTAAATCAACAAGACGAGAATGAATAAAAAGCGCCGGTATCAGCACAAGCATTGAAAAAATCTTTGCATATGCCAAGTATTTTCTATCCTGACCTATGAGTGTAGGAAATACAACATCCTTTAGCTCTCTGACAACGGTATAAGAACCTATAACTAAAAAAAACGTAGCTGTTAAAATAATAACTTTGACAAGCTCATGCCGCTCAACATCCAATAGAAACTTAAAAATAGATCTGAGTTTTGATCCCATCCCGTTACCCCTTACCACATCTTGGTTACCTATTAGATGCTTTTGACCAAAAATCTTTTTAAAACTATAGAAACTCGACATACCCCTATGTCCTTTAGATCAAGCACAAGGAAGGCCCCGTGCTTGATTATATCTCGTTATTTTATGTGAGGAATTAACATACCACTCTATCCTCGTCAACAGCCTTTTTATAGGTTCTGCCAAGATAGAGTGCAACAAAGAACCAGACTCCAACAATGCCTAAGAAGAGATAGCTGCTTAAAGCAATATGCCATACTGTTCCTGTATCTGCAGGAGTAAACATATTCGCTTTTGCATAGGCCGTATCTGCCCACTCTGGACCATTCCATTTAACCATAGCATTCTTATGGGCATCAGTAATACCAGATCCAGCTGCCTTAGAACCACGGGAACCAAAGCTCTCAATCCATGCTTGAGATTTATAACGGACTTCTTTCGTTGTCGGAATATAGAGCTGCTTCATAGATGGGCTATTTAACGCATAGTTTACTGCTTTGGAAGCAACCATAAGCCAGAAGAAAACGTCTAATAGACGATAGAATCTAAACACAAATATTGCAAGACCTACCATAATAGGCATTAATGCTAATGATGTTGTTAATCCTAATCTACGCGAAATGTTATTGATACCCAAGAGAAGACACAAGAATGTTCCTAAATTAGCATACACCGCATATTTACCAAGATAAGAAGATTTTAAAGCCTTATCAAGAATTTGAGCTTCAGTCATAATCTTAAAGTAATAGTCAAATACGGTAACAATTACTTCATAGAACATAATAATACCTAGAATACCAAGAAGATATGGCTGAGAAAACATCAGCTTAAGTCCTTCTAGGAACCCAGGCTCAACTTCTTCTTGATGCTTATGACCCTTTTCTGCAAACCCTACCATCTGCTCTTTAGGAACATTTGTCATAAAGAACATAACCATAGGAATTATAAGAAACATAAGCAATCCACAGATAAGTACTACATAAGCATTACTTACCTTAAACCAAAGAGGAATATTGGTTAAAATAAGAGGTGCAATAATTCCGCCAATCTGCCCAATCATCACAACTACCGAGAATCCTCGTCTAGCAGAATCTGCAGTTGTAATATCTGTAGCAAAAGCCCAGAAAAGAGCAACAATTAAAGAACCAAAGCTTTCTACAAACACATACCATATCCAGCCAAGAACACGTGATGGATCAGCATGAGTATTTGCAAGACCGATGACTGGGTCAAACATAAACCAGGCAATAATAAGCGTTGCAACACCATAGACCAGACTCAGTACATAAAAAAGCACATGCCGACGAAGCCGGTCAACCAATTTACTATAAATAATAACGAGTGGGAAAACCACCACAAGCGAAAGCCATTTTGCACGAGGCTGATAAATTCCACCTACTATATCTTGGAAAAGAGCATCCTTCATAGGACGTAAGGTCCAATAAATGCCAATTACAAGAGCAAAGATAGTACCTAAAAGCAAAAACTTTTTAAGTTCTTCTCTGCTAAAGTCTCCGAACCAGGCCCTTAAAAAGCCTATAATCGAGGATCTTGAAGACGCCATAAGTCATCCTTTTTATAAAAAAATGTATGTGAACTTTCTCTTTTTACTATATCTCAAATTTTCGAATTTGTAAAAAATAGCATCGATATACTATGCACCCTTTACAGACAGGTATTGGGTATTAATTTCCTTACGTCATAAAGCATCCTCCTAGCCTCCTAAGACAAAACTCCTTTTAATGATAAGTAGTATACACTATTTAAAAAAATTCTTAAGTTTTCTCTTTTTATTTGCCAAAAGAGCTCTTTTGGAGATTAATTATTATTTACAAATTGAGTGTATTATGCTAAAATAATCTAAAGTTCTCTTATTAACTTTTTACAGATGTTATAAAAAAGGATCTTACGAGTTGAAGGAGTTTTACAAAAGATACTTGTAGGATACTAGATAAATAGCATACACTTATATATAGAAAATAACCATTGAAAAAGAAGGAAGTTCCATGCTTGAAAACGAACCATTTGGAAGACATAGCGTTTTAGCGCTTTTGCCGCTTAAAAACGTGGTGATCCTTCCTAAAAGTATCATTCCTATAATTGTAGGAAGATCTTCTTCGATTGCAGCCGTTGAATATTCCCTAAGGAATAATAAAACTATCTTTATTACAGCTCAAAAGCACCCAGATGTAGAACATCCTACTGAAGAAGATGTATATGCTTATGGAACACGCGCGACTATTTTGCAAGTTATGCGTATGCCTAAGGGGACACTCAAAATTTTAGTAGAGGGGGTATGTAGAGCAAAAATTCTTAAAACTGAATCTACTGAAGGATTTTTAACAGTTGAATGTGAAGATTTACCTACAACAGGGCTTGAAAAAACCGTTGAACTAGAAGCTCTTTGGCGCCAACTTAAAGGGCTTTATACCGCTTATGCACAGCTTAATACTAAGATACCTGTAGATCTTATGGTCTCAGTAAAGAGTGCAGAAGATATGGATAATATTGCAGATACACTTGCCGTACATCTTAATCTTTCATTTGAAGAACGCCAAGAAATTCTTGAAATCGTTGATCTTCGAGAGCGTATTCTGCGCCTTTGTAGTCTCTTACAACGAGAAATAGACATTTTGGAAACAGAAGAGCGTATTCGTGGCAGTATACAAAAGCAAGTCGAAAAAAACCAGCGTGAATATTATTTAACAGAGCAGATAAAGGCTATTCAGAAAGAGCTTGGCCGAGACGATGCTCATACTGAAATTATGCAAATTCGCGCTAAAGTCAAAAGTCTTGGGCTTCCTCAAGAAGCACATGAGAAAGTAGAAAAAGAGCTTAAGCGTCTTGAACAGATGCCTCCTCTTTCTTCTGAAGCAGTAGTAAGCAGGCACTATATTGACTGGGTTATTTCGCTTCCATGGCATAAGGTAAGTCAGGACACTATTAGCTTAGAGCAAGCAGAAAAGATTTTAAATAAAAATCATGCAGGACTCAAAAAAGCAAAAGATCGTATTATCGAATTCTTAGCTGCTAAAAAATTTTCTCATACTTTTGAGCGGTCACCGATTCTATGTCTTGTAGGGCCTCCTGGGGTAGGAAAAACATCACTTGGTCACTCGGTTGCAGAAAGCTTAGGGCGTGAATTTGTTCGTATCTCCTTAGGAGGTATCCGCGATGAAGCAGAAATTCGTGGTCACAGAAGAACATACATTGGAGCATTACCAGGTAAGATTATTCAAGCCATGCGTAAAGCAAAAACGCTTAATCCTGTTATCTTACTTGATGAGATCGATAAGATGTCTAGTGATTACCACGGTGATCCTGCAGCAGCATTGCTCGAGGTATTAGATCCAGAACAAAACAAATCTTTTGTAGATCACTTTTTAGAAATCGAATATGATCTTTCTAAAGTAATGTTTATTGCTACTGCAAATCATGTCGATGGTATTCCTTATGCGCTTTTTGACCGTATGGAAAAAATCTTCTTGTCAGGATATACCGACGATGAGAAAGTAGAAATTGCTAAATCATTCCTTATTCCTAAAAACCTTAAGGAATATAGCCTAAAATCTCGTCAATTTAAGCTTCCTGATACTATTTTGCACCGCATTATCTCAGAATATACAAAAGAAGCAGGAGTGCGTCAGCTTGAACGTATTATTTCTAAGCTTATGCGTAAAACCATTCAGCTCCTTTTAAAGAACGACAAAGAAAAGGGTGTAACAGTAAGCCCAGAGCTACTCAAAGAATGGTTAGGGCATCCTCGCTTTAAGAAAGCAAGCCTTGATGCAGGAATCGACCGTATAGGCCTTGCCAATGGTCTTGCTTGGACTGAATTTGGTGGAGATATGTTAGAAATTGAAGCCATAGTACTGCCAGGTAAGGGATGCTTGACACTTACAGGACAGCTTGGTGATGTAATGCAAGAGTCTGCTCATGCGGCAGTAAGCTATATTCGTTCTCGAGCAGAGCAACTTGGACTCAAAGAGAGCTTCTACTCTGCTAAGGATATTCACATTCATATACCTGAAGGAGCTACTCCTAAGGATGGTCCATCTGCAGGTATTACAATGTGTGTAGCACTTGTATCTGCACTTACTAAGAATCCTACAAGAGTTGCTGTTGCTATGACAGGAGAAGTAACACTTCGTGGGCGTGTTCTTGCAGTAGGAGGACTCAAAGAAAAACTTCTTGCTGCACGACAACATGGCATGAAAAAAGTTCTTGTTCCTGAAGAAAACAGAAACGATATCGAAGAAGTACTCAAAGATATTGGTGCGCTTGACTCTCTAGAAATTATGTATGTAAAAGAGATGGATACTGTACTTAAAGAAGCACTTGTTAACAATCCCTTTAATCATAAGATTGAAGAATCTCATGAAGAATCTAACAAGCAACCTGAAAAAGCAGTAAAAAAAACGCGCACTCCTCTAAAGAAAAAGAAAGCGTAAAAGTACCTAAAAAAGGGCAAAGTTCAAAACTTTGCCCTTTTTTTATACGAACAGCTTGCGTAAAGGTGCCATTTTGATTTAAAATGGGCGACAGTATATTAACCCTCTTTATAAGGAGAGTCTATGAAACGTCTTTCTTACTTTTCATTATTCAGCTTAGTGCTGCTTATACCTGCGTGTGGTTGGATGAATAACGGTCGTCGTCGTTGTTGCTACCCAGTAGCTGCACCTGTTTGCTGTCCTGCAGCTCCTGCTCCTGCAGACGCTTCTTATGCACCTGCTCCTTCTGCTTACTATGACGAACAACAACCAGCTGCACAAGCTTCTTATACAGAAGGTGCATATGACGAAACAGGCGCACAGCTATCAGCAGCTCCTGCTCGCCCAGCTCCTGTAGCACAAGATCAATTTGCAGGTGACGAAGATTTTGATCTTGATGAAGATGATCAAGAATTAAAAACACTCGATACTAAAGCTTCAGCAGCACAGGTTCCAGCAAGAACTCCTGCAGCTCCAGCACCAGCAGCAGATGAAGATGAAGACGACACAAAGTAACGGTGTCTCAAAAATTAAGCTGCAGGTATTAGTTACCTGCAGCTTTTTTATTTAAAAAATGTGAGGATATTGTTTTCCATCAGGCGATAGTAAAAAGAGAAGCTTGATAGCGATCTCTTTGTGTCCTAATGTTACAGCAAGTTTTATCGCTTTACTACTCGGCCATGCTCCTGCTTCTATAAGGCGAGAAATAAGGCCTAAATTTCCTTTTTTAATGGCATGCATCAGAGCAGAGCTTCCTTTTGCATTACACAGATTTATACCTGACAGAGCGCGAGCTTTCTTCAGCGCTTCAGGATTATCTTCATACAGCTCTTTTATACGTTCTTTATCTGCCGTATGCCACCTAAGCATTGTATTAATACAAGGAGTATGACCATAAATAATTGCATAATGTAACGCTGTGCACCCAAATTTGTCTTGTGCACTTATATACCATGATGGCACTCCAGATAAAAGAATCTTTTCCACTATATGAGCATGTCCAAATATACAAGCCCACATGAGCACTGTTTGATGGTAACAAATAGAATGGTCTGGAGCCTTTTGCTCAAAGTAACATTCATTAAAGTGTACTAAACAGGTGCGAGGATATTTTTTATGTACAAAGCATTGTTGTATATGAGAATCTACATAAGCATTAGGATCTTGCCGATAGAGCAGTATCCCTGGCTGCGTACAAAGCTCAAGAAAATTACTCACCTCTTCATGTCGTCCTTCACGAGCAAGTACTAAGGGTGTATAATTCCTATGAGGTATACGTATTGAAGTATTAGCCCCAAGCTCGACAAGCCTCGTAACTACCTCTAAATAACCATTAGAAGCAGCCAATAGTAAGCTTTTGTGAACATTTGCTCCTTTGCCAATAAGCGTATCAACAACTTCCGTATGCTTGCGCAACAAAGCTCGAGTAAGAGCATTATCATTAGTAGGATTTTGAGCATTACTGTCTGCCCCTTTAGCTAAGAGCATTTCTACTACTTCTTTATTTCCTTTATCTGCAGCTATCATAAGAGCATCCCAGCCCTCTTTGGTACGAACTCGCACATCAGCAGTATGATTCAATAAAATGCGTACTACTCCAGCATGTCCTCGATAGATAGCAAACATTAAAGCAGTAAGACCAGAATTGTCTTGTGCACCGCTGTTGGCAGCACGTTCAAGTAACAGTGTTACTATTTTTTCTAATCCTTCAAGAGCAGCAAACATAAGAGCTGTTTGACCTTTTTTATTAGCAGTATTAACTGATGCACCTCTCTGTATAAGCTCGGTGGCAATACTCTCATTTCTCTTTTTAATTGCACACATAAGCGCAGAATTACCACTTTGTTTATCTTGCACATTAACAAGAGCAGATTTAAGAGTCAGCAGTTTGCTTACTAACGATTCTTCATTATTAATAACAGTCCAAAGTAAGTCATCTTCTATTGGAGCACCATAGGAAATAAAAAGTTTTGCTATATCATCATATCCTGCTTGTATTGCATAAATTAAAGCACTACATTGCGCACTATCGACCTTGTTAACATCTGCTTTATTCTCTAATAAAAGTTTTACAAGCTCTTTATCTCCTAATTGAGCAGCTCGCATAAGTGGCGTCATACCTTCAGCAGAACAAGCATTAACACCTGCTCCGGCAGCTATAATCTTTTCTATAAAAGCTTTAGATCCGGCCTCTAGGGCATTTATAAGAAACATAGCATTTGTACCAATTAGTGTATTACCATCAAGCTCCTGTCCTTGTACTAGATTAAGAGCCGCGTCTACATCTTGATCTGCTAGTGCGCTTTTCCATGCTTCATGTACATCAGCTCCCTGCTTGATAAGATATTCAATAATATGCTTATGCCCTCCTCGAGCAGCTGCTAGTAACAAAGTTGTATAAGCTGACTTATAAGATGTAATAAGAGGATTTGCTTCTAGCATATATTTAACAAGTGTTTCATGTCCACGAGCTGCAGCCAATACCAAAAGAAGAGACTTGTGGTCTGCAATACCAGATGTATAAGAAATAGAATACTTTGAACACACATGACGGTACACATGTGAAAAACTACTCCAGTCGTTATTTGTAAATGGTTCTTTTACTCCTTGATTAACCTCTCCAACCCTAGCATGTGCTGTACAAGGGTAAGGCACTCCAGCTCTTAACAAAAAAGATGGATATTGAAGATGTTTTTGAGAACATCCATCTTTAAAAGAGTGTTGCCATTGTATACAAGATCTCTTGACCTGTCTTTTATTATCAGAGATAGGAGCGTCTCTTTTCATAGAAAAACACGGGATAAAAAATTGTACAACAAACAATACTAGTATGCAATATTTCATAATCTTTAACTAAGGTAATACATATTATGTTATCTACTTCTCTATCATATTACTTTATACTAAAATTAACAATTAAGCAATTTGGTAAAACAAGATAGTATAAAATCACCCCTGAAGAGCCTCAATAATGTGCGCCATTACTTCTTGTGTAGTAAGAGAAGATGTATCTAGTATTAAAGCATCACATGCAGGCTTAAGCGGAGCAACAGAACGTGTACTATCTCGTTTATCTCGCTCAACAAGTGCCTGCAAACTCTCTTCTAAACTTATAGTAGTGCCCTTAAGAAGTTGATCACGATGCCAGCGTTGTGCTCGTATCTGCAGCGAAGCCGTTAAGTAAAACTTAACATCTGCATGAGGAAAGACAACTGTACCCGCATCTCTTCCATCAATTACCGCATTGTTTTCTCCGACAAAATTGCGCTGATACTCAAGAAGCACTTGTCGTACTGCAGGATTAAGACTCATTAAAGACGCCGCACGATCAATATCAGGATCCTTTAAAAAAGGTGTTATATCTACCCCGTCTAATAAGATACGTGCTCCTTGTTCCATAGAATATGTATAACGTATTCTACCTTGGTATACAATGGACTCTACTTCATGAGGAGTACTGTGCATCATAGTCTCATCAGATGCGCGCCTTTCCTTCGTATATATATACGCAAGTGCTCTAAAGAGTAGGCCAGAGTTAAGGTACATATAGCCTAATTGTTCTGCAAGCGCACGAGCTATGGTAGACTTTCCACTTGCTACAGGCCCATCAATAGTAATAATCATAGCGCTATATCCACTCCCTGCAGTTCTATTGATACTTTTCCATTCCAATGATTCTCTGTTACATATACAGCAAGTGAAAGATGATCGTTTTTTCTTTCCATAAGCAGTGTATACATCTCAGGCCGATTAAAAAATATAACGGGCTTCAGTATACCGTCTTTAAATACCATACATTTTACATGAGCATCCTTTAGTATAACAGGATTATCAACAAGGGTCACCTGTTGTAAATAAAAAAGAGGTTGCGTATTTTCATTACCAAAAGGCTCTAAATAAGATAAATCAGAAAGCAGCTTTTTATTTACTTCAGGAAGTGATAGCTCTGCATCAA
This sequence comes from uncultured bacterium, assembly GCA_963848965.1. Classification (GTDB taxonomy): domain Bacteria; phylum Babelota; class Babeliae; order Babelales; family Babelaceae; genus CAWKFG01. The sequence goes on along the minus strand of CAWKFG010000001.1, from coordinate 271,746 downwards.
GTGCAATTGTTGGTTTCTGTTCAAACACTGGTATTTGAGCTTTAATAGTAGCTTCTAGCCGCTCTTTAAGTTCCTGCAGTTTTGCAGCAGGAAGCGCAAGTCCTGCAGCCATTGCATGACCTCCAAAAGAGGAAAGAAGGTCTTTATGTTCATGAAGAGCTTCAAAAACATTAAATCCTTGTACGGAACGGCATGATCCTTTAGCAATATTATCTTGTGTAATGTGAAAAAGTAAAGTAGGACGATTGTAAGCACTTACTAAACGAGAAGCAACAAGACCTATAACGCCCGGTTGCCATTCATGCGATGAAGCTAAAATAATGCGCTCATGTTCAAGATTTATTTTTTTTGCAGCAATCTCCTCTTCAACAGAAGCTAAAACTGATTTCTCAATCGCTTTTCGAGCTTCATTTAACTCTTTGAGCACTGTCCCTACACGTTCAATTTCTGTAGTATCATTTCCTATTAAAAATTTTACTCCCTCTCGAGCATCCTCTAAACGGCCCAGAGCATTGATTTGAGGTGTAATAAAAAAGCCAATATCAGAGGCAGAAAGGAGCGGTTTTGAAAATCGAGCATTTTGCTTAAGAACCCGTAATGAAAAACTCTCTTTTGTATTTACGTATCTTAAACCATGCCGAACCCAAAAGCGATTTTCGCCTGTAAGCGGAACTACATCAGCTATAGTACCTAGTAACAACAATTCATATACTTTAGCTGGAAGTGACCGTTCTAACCGCTCATAAAGGAGAGAAAGAAGCTTGAACGTTACTCCTACTCCTGCAAGCTTTTTATAGGGATACAAACATGATGTTTGATGAGGATTAATAATAGCATAGGCTTCAGGAGCATGCTCATGTGGCTTATGATGATCTGTAATGATAAGATCTATACCTAACTTTTTTGCTTGAAGAGCAGGCTCAAAAGCAGTAATACCATTATCAACAGTAATTACCACAGTATAGCCATTTTTAGCTGCTCGCTCTATCGTCTTTACTGAAAGTCCATAACCATCACGAACGCGATGTGGTAAAAAAAAGTTTACATGGGGTGTTAAAGGAAGTAAGCAGAGCATCATCATAGCAGATGAGGTAATACCATCAACATCATAATCGCCACAGATAAGAATCTTTTCATTATTCTTAATTGCACTCAAAATACGATCTATAGCTTTTTCAGCATCTTTAAGCAATGTTGGATGAGCTACGTCTTTTTCAAGAGTGCTAAAAAGATAACTATCAAGGCTATCACGAGAAGCTATACCTCGACTTACAAGTGTTTGCATAATAGGTACAGAGATATTATAAGCAAGAGCAAGATCCATCACAATCTGATGAGCTGTATCTGGAAGTTTCCACACATATTTTGCACCTGCTACTGAAGACACACTACTGCTCATATACCCCCTCAAAAATCTAATACCTTAAAAACCCTCTATCACTTTAGCACAAAAAAAACAATCCTCCTACTTTTACTTGCAGTAAGCTCTTATACTCGTAATAAGAGCTTGTTTTGTTAAAACAGTTTACATTGTGAAAAAAAAATATTATAACTAGCCAGATTATGATACTTTAAAAGGAGAAAAAATATGGTAAAATTTATGTTTAAAATACTTTTACCACTCTTTATAATAACCTTACAGGGAATAACGAGAGCAGATAACTCGCTACTTAATGAAGAGACTGAAAAGCTTATTTGCCTTATTCATCTTTTTAATAAGAGAGTAAGTGCAACAGAGCATCATTCATCTCATTTTAAGGAAGAATTCCAAAAGTGTCATAGTCCCCTACAAAGCATACTTGCAGATTTTACTCACATCAAAACTACTCTTACTCAATCCTCTGGACAACTTTCACCTGCAACTATAAAAGAGCTTGCTCTTTCTTTTAAATTTCTTTCGCGGCTTAACTCTTTTGCTATAAGTCCTTTAGTACATACTTCAGCTTCGATTATACATGCGCTTACAGAGTCTCTTGACAGACTATTAGCTTTAGAAAGCTTTGCTGCAACAAGTTCTCACTATAAGCGGCTTTCTATTGAGCCTACAGCACTTCCTCATTTTAAGAAAATGCGCGAACACTTAACCTTTCTTCATCTCTACTTAAAAAACAGTTCTTTACAGCGAATGCCTCTTCTAAGCACTCTTAGTGAAGAAAAATTTCTTTCAACACTTGTTTCATCTCCTGCAAAATTTAACCAACTTATTGATAGATGCACTATTACTCACTGTGCTCTTCATAATATCGTTATAAGCCAAATGGAGCATGTATATAACCTTCAACATATAATAGCGCTCTTTGAAAAAGAGCCGAGCTCTATAGTTGATGATATTCATGATAAAAACATTACGTTTACTAATAAGCTCTCTTCAACACAGCAACATTTTGCTCATACTATTAAAGCTTTTATTTCTCTTGCGCATAACAGCGTCAATGTAGTTAACAATGGGCTTGCAGTATTACAAGCTGCTAACAGCGTTCTTAATATTACTTTATTACATGAACAAGAGATAGAAAATGAAATTATTCATATTATTGAATGTCTTGCACAATTAGAAAGCAAGGGACCACAGTCCTTTGCTTGTAAAAAACTTAAAAAGGAGAAGGTAGAAGTTTATGCGCTTCAGGATGCTGAGCACCAAAGAGAGCTCCATACGTCTTGTAAGCTTTAAACATAAGAGTAATAAGAATCTCCTTATTACTTTGACCTGCAGCTAACCTTACGCATTGAGCAGTTACTTCTGCTCCTGCACCTAAAAGTGCCTTTACCATTCTTAGATTGCTTGCTTTTACAGCATAATAAAGTGCTGTATGGTTATATTTATCTCTTATATTGAGAACGTTTGTATCATGTACTTGGCTTTGAAGGAGATGCTCTACTAAAGCAGTATGTCCAGCTATAACTGCATACATTAAGGCCGTTCTTCCATGTATATCCTGTTCAGCAAAAAGACGTATAGCATCAGAAACTAAAATACTGGTTACTACTTCATCATGGCCAAGCATACATGCCCACATAAGAGGAGTCTGCCTATGTATAAGAGCATTATTGTTAGAGGAGCTTATAAGAGAACAATCGTTCTTTTGCATTCGAAGATAGTGCTTAAATTCCGGTTGTTGTGCTGCTTCTATAAGACAACGAATAGTTTCATTTGTAGAAGTTGGCCTATAATAAAATGAATCTTCTTTTGCTAAAGATACCAGATCTGCTCCTGCTTGTATAAGAGTTACTATAAGGTGTTTCTGCTGAGCTTTAATAGCCGCATTTAACGGAATATGATAGTCCTTTACATCAGTCCATTTTTGTACAAGATTACGTGCAAGATCATAGTGTCCATGCTCAATAGCTCGGAAGATAACTTGGCTCGATACTGTACTTCCTTGAGTAATAAGCAGAGCTATCAAAGGTTCATTACCTATAGCTGCTGCATATGCAAGCGCATTGCAACCATTGCTATCTTTTTGGTGTATATCTGCTCCAGCTGAAATAAGTATTTTTACTATAGCCATCTCACCCAGTAAACAAGCAAACATAAGCGGTGTATAATGACTTCCTGTTCGAGGTATCGCATTAATAAGTTCTGCCTTTGTTTTTAAGAGAGCAGTAAGTCGTTCACTATCACCTTTTATAATAACAGTTAAAAGCTCATTTAAGTTGCTATCATTATCATCGACCGCTGCACCATGCTCTACAAGTACCTTTACTATTTCAGGATTCATATCCCAAATAGCACTTTCGACAGCCGACATATCTTCAGTCTCATCACTTGCATGAGCTCCTGCTTGTAAAAGCATTTTTACTACTGCTAGCTGTCTGCCTTCTATAGCACACAACAATGGTGAATCTGCATAACCATCTATGTGTTGTACCTCAACTCCATGCTTAAGAAGCAATTCAATTACTTGCGTATGGCCATTTTTAGCAGCTGCTCTTAAAGCATATTCACCGCTCTTATGTATGTCAGAACCCAGTTCTATAAGCAGTTCTACTATTTTTATATCGCCTCTTTCTGCAGCACATGATAAAGGAGTCTCTCCTTCACCATTTTTAATATTAATATTTACACCATGTTGTGCTAGAAACCGAGCAGTTTCAACTTGTCCATCTAAACATGCCAAAAAGAAAGCTCCGCCTAAACTTTTTTTGTAACTATTATGTATCAAAAAAGTTAATAGACTTTGACCCTGTACTTGCATATCAGCAAGTCTTTTTAAACACTGTATACTTCCCATACGTGCTGCGGCAGTACATAACGAAGGCAGTATGGATGTTTCTAAAGAATATCCTTGGCTCTTTAATTCATTTTTTGTTCTTGTAGATTCCCACTCATTACTTGCCTTGCAGCTAAGCGCCTTCTTATCAAGAGGAGCACCAGCTTCAATAAGCTTTACAGCAATTATCCAATAGTTAAGATTTTTTATTTCCCCTAACGTTTCAGCATTCTCAATTAACGTTTCAGCATTGTCAATAGGTGCATTTGCAGCTGTACTAAGAGCTATAGATAAAGGAGTATTACCATGTATATCACGCACATTAACAGACGCGTGAGCAGCTAAAAGAAGCTCTACCATCTTCACATGGCCTTTCATAACAGCAAGCATCAGCAGAGTAATACCGTTTTTGCTCTGTATATTAACGTTTATACCGTTACTAATATACTGTTTTGCAGAAAATATACTGCCTTCACGAATTGCTTCCATGAAAGTAGGTATAGATACTTCTTGCTTACCTTGTTCTTCAGGCTTCATACTATACGTACAAGAAGCAAAAAGAGTGAGTAATGTCACTACATAACACACAGACATTTTCATGAGTAACCTTTTTGTAAGAGTAATTTATAAATAACCATTATAGTAATTTCAAATATACAAGTTAATAAAACAAAGTCAATAATTACCATCTTTAGGATAATTGTAGCAAATCACAATTACAAATAAAAAATATAGAAGGCTAAAGTTACAATAGGCTTGTTCATCGAGACTTTAAATAAGGAGACAAACAATAAAGGAGGTTCACACCTCCTTTATAACTTATTACTCTGATTTCTTTTTAAGCGTAGGAAAGAGAATGACCTCTTTAATTGAAGGAGTATTAGTAAAAAGCATAACAAGTCTATCTATACCAATGCCAACACCAACAGCAGGAGGCATTGCGTATTCTAATGCCTTGACATAGTCTGCATCAAACTGATGTGCTTCTACATTACCTGCAGCATGTGCTTGTAACTGTTCACGAAAACGTTCTGCTTGATCGAAAGGATCATTAAGCTCATTATAACTATTACTAATCTCCATACCTGCTATAAATAATTCATAACGAGGAGCAATAGCAGGGTTAGTACTGTCACGCTTAGTAAGAGGCGATGTTTCGATAGGAAAATCAAGAATAAATGTTGGTTGTAAAAGCTTATGTTCAACAAGCTCTTCAAAAAGAGCAAAAATCTTTTCGCCTACTGAGGCATTTTTATGAGCAAGTTTAATGTTATGCTTATCAATAGCAAGATCTATTTTATCAGCAGCAAGATCAGCTTCCTGAAGATTACCATATTCAAGTACCGCTTGTTTCATACTTAAACGTTTAAACGGTGCTTCAAAATCTATCGATAGCTCTCCATAAGGCAACTGCAATCTACCTGCTGCTTCTTGTGCAGCTTTACGAAGCATATCTTCAACAAAATCCATACTAAAATGATAATCCTTATATGCTGTATAAAATTCAAGCATCGTAAATTCTGGATTATGTCGCGTAGATATGCCTTCATTACGAAAATTTCTATTAAGCTCATAAACACGTTCAAATCCGCCAACTAATAGCCTTTTAAGATAAAGTTCAGGGGCAATTCTTATATAGAAATCACTATCAAGCGCGTTGTGATGCGTAATAAAAGGACGAGCTGCAGCTCCTCCAGCTATTGGATGCAACATAGGTGTTTCTACTTCAAAGTATCCATGACTATCAAGATAGCATCGTAAAGAGCTTATAATTTTCGTACGCGTAATAAACCTATCACGAGTCTCTTTACTTGTCATTAAATCAAGATACCGCTGCCGATACTTAATTTCAATATCATGAAGACCATGAAATTTATCTGGTAATGGATATAAACACTTACTCAGTAGAATATATTTTTCTACATTAAGAGTAATCTCACCTGTTTTTGTCTTAAATGAAGTTCCCTCGCACCAGAGAATATCTCCAGTATCAAGCAGCTCTTCAAAAATCTTAAACCGTTCTTGTCCAATAGTATCTGCTCGAAGATAAATCTGTAGCTTACCGGTAGTATCTTGTATATTAGCAAATGCTGTTTTGCCATGCACTCGAATGGTCATTAAGCGTCCTGCTACACGATAGCGGCGCTCTTTACCTTCCTGAAATTCTTGTATAACCTGAGTACACGTACTGTCTACTGGTTGCGTATCTGGCCACGGCTCAATACCCAGCTCACGTAACTTACGAACTTTTTCTACACGAATCTGATGCTCTTGTACTTCGTGTTCACCCTGATGCTCATGCGTAGTATTTTTTTTATCCATAACAAACCATAAAATAAAATAAGACTCTTTTTTTAAAGTTTAACAAAAAATAAAAAATTAGGTACTATTAAGAGTATAAATGTATAAGTATAATTTCTCTTAAAGGCCTTTAATTATGAAAAAACCCTTTCTCTTTGCTTTTTTACTTTTTGCAGTAGCCGCATGTATTGGTATCAGTACTATGATTACTCCAGCTAAACTCACGTTAATTCCACGAACAGTGCTTTTTGGGTGCCCCTCTAAAACATTAGCACGTATTTCTCCTGATGGAACCTCTATAAGCTATCTTGCTCCTTTAAATTCAGCAACGTCAGCACTCAACATTTGGGTAAGAAGCCTTGATAAAAATGATGACAGAGCTATAACCAATATAACAGATCGTTCAATACAAAGCTATTTTTGGGCACCTGATAGCAGCAAAATTCTTTATATACGAGATAGTAACGGAGATGAAAATTGGCAACTTTATGGAGTAACTATCCCTGATGGCAAAGTTACGTGTTATACACCTTTTGAGAAAGTACAAGCTAAAATTATTGCCGGTAATAAATTTCACCCACAAACTCTTCTTATCGGTCTTAACAAAGATAATCCTCAAGTACATGATGTCTATAAGCTTGATCTTTCTACTGGCAAGCTAGATCTCGTTGAAAAAAATCCAGGTACTATCTCAGACTGGCTCGCAGATAAGGACCTTATAATACGCGCAGCAACGGTGCCTATGGAAAATGGCTGTACTAAACTACTTGTACGTAAAGACGCAAAATCTGCTTGGGAGACTGCACGTATATGGGAACATGAAGATTACACACTTAGTGGCCCTGCAGAATTTTCACATGATGGTAAGTTTCTATACTTGTTCGACTCTAAAGATGCTAATACAAGTAGACTTGTAAAAATGGATCTTGCAACAAAAAAGATTGAAGTACTTGCAGAAGATCCTCAGTCTGATGTACATTCAGTACATATTAATCCAGATACAGGGGAAGTTGAAGCAGTTTCATTTGTTAAAGAGTACGAAGAATGGAAAGCTCTTCATCCACACTTTAAAAAAACACTGTCTGCGCTTACTTCCATTGATAAAGGAAATCTCTATATCTTAAGCGTTGACGATAAACAAGAAAAGTGGATTGTCTGTATTGAGCACGATACAAAATCTGCAGCATTTTATCTGTATACTACTACTCAAAATAAAGCTACACACCTTTTTGATCTACGCCCTGTATTAAACAAGTATGCACTTGCTCCTTGTGAGCCCTGTTCATTCACAGCTCGTGATGGCCTTACTATTCATGGTTATTTGACCTGCCCTTCAGGTGTTGAACGACGCAACTTGCCGTTAGTACTGCTTGTTCATGGCGGTCCTTGGATACGGGATACGTGGGGCTATCGAGCAGAAGTACAGTGGCTTGCCAATAGAGGATATGCAGTACTTCAAGTGAACTACCGGGGATCTACAGGATACGGTAAACAATTTGTTAATGCAGCAAACAAAGAATGGGCTGGAAAAATGCATAACGATCTTGTTGACGCCGTACAATGGGCAGTTAAACGTGGTATCGCTGATCCTAGGAAAGTAGCAATCTATGGAGCTTCTTATGGCGGTTATGCAGCCTTAGTAGGTGCAACATTTACCCCCGATGTATTTTGCTGCGCAGTAGACCTTGTAGGACCGTGCAATCTAATTACCTTTTTAAAATCTGCTCCTGCTTATTGGGCATTACACTTGCATGAAGTATATAAGTGTATAGGAGATCCTCAAACAGAAAAGCAATTCCTTAAGGATCGTTCACCACTCTTTAAAGTACAAAACATTAAGATTCCTCTTTTAATTGCTCAAGGAGCACAAGATCCTCGAGTACCAAAAGAGGAAGCAGAACAGATTGTAGCTGCCCTTAAAGCACATAATATTCCACATGAATATATGCTTTTTGAAGATGAAGGTCATGGATTTGTAAAATATGATAATAAGCAAAAATTCTACGCTGCTGCAGAAAAGTTTTTAGCACAGCACCTTGGCGGAAAATATGAAAGCTAGTATAATCCAAGAACTTAAGGACACTTTTATTTCGCATAAAAATCCTGATCTTGCACGTAAGCAATCAGCTTATATGAGGAATCAGTTTTTGTTCTTTGGTATTCCAAAACCTCAACGAGCTCTTTTAGAAAAAGCAATTCTTAAAAAGTATGGCCCTTCAGATGAGCAAGAGCTTATAAGTACTATAAAAGAACTTTGGCATCTAGAAGAACGAGAATTTCAGTATACAGCACTTGTGCTTGCTCAACGCTATAAAAAATTCTTTTCTGTCACTGCATTGAGCACTTTTGAATATCTTATTCGGACAAAATCATGGTGGGATACCGTAGATACACTAGCTGCTCACAGTATAGGTGATTTAATCAGCAGGCATCCTGATCTTATAAACCATATGGACAAGTGGATCAAAGATGATTACTTATGGATTCAACGCTCTGCTCTTATATTTCAGCTACAGTGGAAATTAGGTACAGATGAAGAGCGACTTTTTCGCTATTGCCAATATTCAGCTTCGCACAAAGATTTCTTTATAAGAAAAGCTATTGGATGGGCACTACGCCACCATTCAAAAACTAATTCAACAGCAGTAAGAGAATTTGTTACAAAAAATAAAGATGTTTTATCTTCTCTTAGTATACGAGAGGCTCTTATTTACCTATAAGTTCCCTTCCACCAAAAAAGTTAGACGACGCCTCTGTCTTTTTGAAAACGTGCTCTTCCATTTCCTCATGGTATGACAGAGGATGGCCTTTACCCTTGAGAACTCCTATGCTATTCTAGCACAAAATACAACCTCTTAACCTTAAGGAGATGCTATGACTAAGCGTATACTTGTAAGCCTAGTTGGCTGCATATTTCTCTCTTTTACAGCACGTGCAGGCTGGGCAGAAGAAACACTCAAAAATCTTTCCCGTCGAGATAAAATAGCACAACTCTTTATGATAGGCGTCACTCCTCAAGAACAAGAGAAAGCTGCATCACTTATACAACAATACCACGTTGGAGGCGTACTTTTAGTACAGAGAAATACAGTAAAGCCACAAACAGAAACAATAAACCATTACCAGTCATTAAGCAAGCTTCCTTTGCTTATCGCTCAAGATTGCGAATGGGGCCTTAACATGCGGCTCGATGATGCTCTTCGTTTTCCGCGTAATCTCACTTTAGGAGCTATGGCTAATCCTGCAAATATCTATACAATGGGGTATATTGTGGGTAAACAATGTAAAGCACTCGGTATCCATATCAACTTTGCTCCTGTAGCAGACATTAACAATAATCCTAAAAATCCAGTTATTAGTGATAGATCTTTTGGTGAAGATAAGGCAAAAGTAGCTGCAGCAAGCATTCTTTTTATGAAAGGATTACAAGATGCAGGTACATACGCCTGTGCTAAGCACTTTCCTGGTCATGGAGATACTGAAGTAGACTCTCATTTAGGGCTGCCATGCATCAATCACCCTAAGGAGCGCTTTGAATCTGTAGAACTTTATCCTTTTACACAACTTATCGCTCATGGTGTTAAATGTGTTATGAATGCTCATTTAAAAGTTCCTGCTTATGACAATACCTTTCCTTCAAGCCTTTCTAAAAAGCTTATAACCGAACTTCTGAAAGAAAAGCTCGGTTTTAAGGGATTAGTAATTACCGACGCTCTCAATATGAAAGCAATTACTGAACATTTTGGCCAGGGAACAGCAGAGCTTCAGGCTTTACTTGCAGGCAATCATATTCTTCTTTATCCCGTTGATATTCAACAAACAGTTACACTTATTGAAAAAGCACTAGACGAAAAAACTTTTCCTGAAAACGAACTTGATGCTCGAGTATTAAAAATCTTACAAGCAAAAGAAGAGCTCTTATTACATAAAAATCGCTTTGTTAACGTCTCAGAGGCACTACAAACATTGAATACACAAGAAGTACAAGAATTGAAAAAGAAGCTTTACTATGCAGCTCTTACTTTGGTAAAAAATGATCAACAACTACTTCCTCTTAAAGATACCTCTAAGCTTTTTACAGTAGTAATAGAAAAAGACGCTTCATGCCCATTTGCACAAGCACTACAATCATATGGAACTCTTCCTCTTTATACAGCAACTCCAGCCCAACTACAAGAGGTACTTTCACAGATCAAAACAGAATGTACAACCAAAGATACTGCTATAATTGCTCTTTTTGGTATGAATAAATTTGCTCAACAAGATTATGGCATAGCACAAGAAACCAGAGAATTCATTAAGAATGTTTCCTCACTTGGCAAAAAAGTTATTCTTGTGCTTTTCGGCACTCCTTATGGACTTACCTTCTTTGGCAATGAAAACAGCATTCTTGTAGCTTATGAAGATGAGAAAGACGCACAAGAAGGCGCTGCAAAAGTGCTTCTTGGCAAACTTGTTCCTCAAGGTAAATTACCAGTTACTGCTTCACCTACATTTGCAGCTGGAACAAGTCTTACATTCTAGCTTGTAGAACGTTTGTACATAACTTTCAAATAATTAAGGGCTGCTTTATGCAGCCCTCTTTTATTGTGGTTGCACAGCTTTTTGATAATTATCTTCTACTTGCTTCCAGTTTACGACATTCCACCATGCATTAATATAATCTGGGCGTCTATTATTATACTTTAAATAATAGGCATGTTCCCACACATCTAAGCCTAATAGTGGAATAAGCTTATCTGCAAGCGGAGTATCCTGGTTTTGTGTAGAAGTTACTACAAGCTTTCCATCTTTATTAAGGCTAAGCCATGCCCAACCGCTGCCAAAGCGTGTACGCGCAGCTTGATTAAACTGCTCTTTAAATTTATCAAAACTTCCAAAATCCCTCTCAATAAGCTCTTTTACTTTACCTACAGGCGCTCCTCCTGCCTTCGGCGCCATTATGAGCCAAAAGAAAGAGTGGTTATAATGTCCACCACCATTGTTGCGAACAGTAGCTCTAATAGCTTCAGGTACGCTCTCTAAATTTCTCAAGAGTTCTTCAAGAGATTTCTTCTGCAAATCAGGGTACTCTTTTAACGCAGTATTAAGCTCATCTATATATTTCTGATGATGCTTACTATGATGCAATTCCATAGTTTGAGCGTCAATATAAGGCTCTAACGCATTATATGCATAAGGAAGTTGTGGCAAGGTATAAAGTGCACTTTGAGTACTTAAGAAACCGTTAGGAGCTACCTTTTTAATAAGCGTATAAGCAAGTGCTCCTACTAAAAGAGCAAGTGCTCCAAAAAAGAGCCATCGATAGATTTGATCCATATTCATAAGCTTTGACCTTTCACCAATACTATCTGTTCTACATACACTCTATGTAATTTGCTTCTACCTGCTCCCAATTTATAACATTCCACCACGCTTCAATATAATCTGGACGTCTATTATTATACTTTAAGTAGTAAGCATGTTCCCACACATCAAGACCTAAAATAGGTGAAAGTCCTTGTGAAAGAGGTGTATCTTGATTTGCTGTTGAAGTAATAACAAGTTCACCTTCTTGATTTATAGAAAGCCATGCCCAGCCACTACCAAAACGTGTTCTTGCAGCGGTAGAGAATTTTTCTTTAAAATTATCAAAGCTTTTAAATGTTTTAATAATCTCCTCTTTTACATGCCCAAGAGGCTTACTGCCACCCTTTTTCATAAGAAGCCAAAACATTGCATGATTATAGTCTCCTCCTGCATTATTTTGAACTGCTTTACGAACAGATTCAGGAACAGCATTAAGATCACTGAGCAACTCCTCAAGAGATTTTTTCTGTAATTCTGGATAATCTTTAAGCGCAGCATTAAGATCGTCTACATATTTTTGATGATGTTTATCATGATGCAATTCCATAGTTTTGGCATCAATATAAGGTTCTAATGCATCATAGGCATATGGTAACGGTTCTAATTTAAACATAATAATCTCCTTTCTCTATGTAGGTCCTTTTGTGCAGATTATCATATTTTCAAGAACAATCAAAACTGCAGAGCATTAATCTCTTATAGAATCTGGCAAAAGATAAATTTCTTCATGTTCTCGAGCCATTTGAAGCTCTTGTCGTGCTATTCTTTCTTTATAAAAAGAATTTTTTTGACGTTCTTCAAGCTCATCCTTCAATATACCTATCTCTTTTTCAAGAGTGTCTATATCTGCAAGCACTTGCTTATTGTATCTCTCTGCACTTCTTATTGCCCGTAATCCAGAGTTTCCTCCTATATACCAGCCACTTAAAGCAAGTACTTCGCCTATAAGAAAAACTCGTAAAATAAGCCTTTTAACTTCTTTCATACAGCCCCCTATTTTTGTACATCTTTGTAAATGTCACGATGCTTTACTAAAAATTGTACATGTTCTACTTCATGGTGAGCAAGTTCTTGTACAAAAGCAACTGAACGATGTCGACCTCCCGTGCATCCAAGCGCAACATTGATAAAGAATCGACCTTCATTATATGCTTTTTTCAATGCAAAGAAGAGAAACTCCTGCAATTTACCCCAATATTCCTGTACTTCTGGTTGACTAAACAAATAGTCTCGTACTTGAGGATACGTACCATCATGCTCTTTTAAATGTGGCACAAAATAGGGATTAGGAAGCGAACGTAAATCATAGACAAAATTACTTTCAAGAGGAACACCATATTTAAAGCCAAAAGAAACTAACGTTACCATCATTTTTTGCTTACTCTCTGTAAGTGAATTCCGTACAAATGATCGCAAATCATGGATATTAAACTGGTCAGTATCAATGGTAAAATCTGCTCTTTCTGAAAGAGGCTTTAAAAGCTGCTTTTCATAGGCTATAGCATCAGACAGATCAAGAGGATCTGCTAGTGGATGCTTGCGTCGTGTTTCTTGAAAACGTTTAACAAGCACTTCTGTACTTGCTGTTAAAAAAAGAATTTTTATTTGGTAGTTTTGTCGTTTATTCCAGGCAATAAGTTGCTCTACAAGATCATACATATTGTGGCCACCTCGTATATCAATACCAAGCGCTATTTTCTCTAACTGCTGCTCTGGTTGGCCGACAAATTGGAAAAACGACGTTAAAAATCCACTAGGAAGATTATCAACACAAAAGAATCCTACATCCTCGAGTGCTCGCAAAACACTACTTTTGCCAGCTCCTGAGTAGCCGGTAACAATAAAGACTTGTTTTTCCCTACTAGTAAGCTGAGTACTCATAGGTTCCTTTCGTAGTAAGTGCTTATTTCAGCTTACTAGACAACAAGCAAAAAGCAACACCTTGATACGTTTTCACTCTTAAGCTTGCTACGTTCTTCGTAGAGCTTGTAACCTTTCTTGAAGTATTCGGTCCTCTTCTTCATCTAGAGCTAGTTGTGCTTCTTTATATTCTTCAGCTTCTTCTACTTTATAGAAATCTTCTTGGGTTTCCTCTTGTTCAACTACTTCTGACACATGCTCATTGTTTTGAGCTCCTTGCGGCGCTTGTAAAGCCTCTTCGAGATCATCAAGTTCTTGCAATACTCGCTCTGCTTCTTGAAGTAACCGTTTTTTAAAGCCTTTACTGCGTAAAACATGAAATGCTATACATTGACGAGAAATACCAGGCTCTAACTTATAAGGATATTCAATTTGAGCATGATTTCCTATTCTATCAACATGAGCAGATACTTGATAGTTTACAAAAGTATCAGCATCTTCTTGCTCAAGCTTTGTAATATAATGAAAATGGGTAGTTAATATACAGATATTATGAAGCTTAGTTCCTATCTCTTTAATAAGCGCGTATGCTAATGCTTGTCCTTCTCGAGGGCTTGTTCCATTAAATAATTCGTCAAACACCGTTAGACTCATTTGTCCCTCTGGCATAGTTTCAACTTTATGTAACAATTTAGCAGCACGTAAAGCAGCTGCATTAAAGAGCGAAGCACCTGCTGCTGTATCATCAGTAATGTTAAGATATGCACATATTTTGGAAAAAGGAGTAAATTTCATAAACTGGGCAGGAGCAATGCCTATACTTTGAGCAAGAATAACAGCAAGAAGAGCCGCTTTCATTATTGTCGATTTACCGCCACCATTTGGTCCTGTAATGATCACATTCCTTGGACATGTGTCACCAAGCTCAAGAGAGTTTATGACAGCAGTTGTCGTTTCAGTTTTACGCACAAAATTCTTTCCTGGGGTATGCACTAATGGATTCCAAAAACCTTCAAAAGCAATAACTGGTTCTTGAGCATTTAATAGTTCTGGAAAACAAAATGTTGTCTCATTCTCAGATACATATTTTTTCATCTCATCATCAACTAAACTATCAAGTTTACTTGAAGAAAAAATATCACTTAACATATGCTGATTTTCTACCATTATCTTATTGAAAAGAGCATATGCCTCCTCATGCGGAATATATTTCTCTTGAGAAAGCTGTGCTATAGACATATACATATCAAATTCCCCAAGAGCTACAATAATAGGTGATAGCTCTTTTTTATACTTATGAACAAGTCGATATGCAGCTATCACTCTTCCTGGATATGATTCACTAGGCTTTTGAGCTTTAAATAAAGAAGTTTCTAAGATACCTAAAAGATCATTAAAGTTATCAACAGTTGCAGCTTTAGACCATAACCTGCTCAAGAAGGGTTCTTGTGTATTACGAGCTGTTAGATCTAGACTATCTAACAAAGGAAAGTCCTCACTTAGTCGTACTGGCGTTACTTGATAATTATTACCAACTTTAACTCTCTGTTGAAATACCTCTTTTAAAAGCGCTTGAATTTTGCGTATCGTATGGAGATAGCGAGCCATATTTTTAAGGTTTTTTTGCATAGCCAAATGAATACATATTGTTTGAGCTAATGCCTCTTCATGCTTTGTACTTAACAGAGGTAACAGATAAGCAACAGGAGCATATGCACCTCCGTATGCTGTTAAAAGGAATGGAAGTACTTGTTGAGTTAAAGGATCTGCAACAAGTGTAACAATATCTTTAACATCCTCATTTTCGCTTATTCCCAGTATATCACCTATCTTAAAAGAAATTGATACCGCTGCTTTAGAGAGTTTATTCTTTATTCTTAAAGCTAGCAGAGATGTTTCTTGTGTTACTTCCAAAAAGCACTCATTCGTATTAAACCATGCAGACAACTCTTTCCAGCGGTGTATATTGACTTCTTGATACTTTAAGTAGTGATAAAAAACATCTTCAGACCATAATGACAGAATACTATTCTCACATTGTTCATCTTTTAATTTCTTTAAGAGCCTCCTAAATTTGTCATAATAAGGACTAGCTTTAAGATGCTCAACTTTTTGCTTTATAAGACGTAATTGATCACAGTTAGAAGTCGGTTGAGAGAGTTTTTCATAAAAAAGAACCTTACCTACTTCTGTAGAAGTACGATCTATTTTAGCAGCTACAGATGACAGTGGTGACGATTTTGGACCACACAACAGTTCACAGTCTCGTCGCGATTGAACATCAAGCACTTTAGAAATAAGAGAATCTTCTTCATGAGTTTTGTACGCTGCTACTAACCTTAACGCTGCCTGTCGCTTAGTAAAAGCATCTGGAGAGAGCAGCATAGTAAGATATCTATTAATCTCAGCTACAAAATCGCGTTGTACCGGATTCTCTTCTTGATCTTCAAGAGATATAGTTGGCCCTTGTGAAACAAGAGGCTCTAGATTTTCTGTAGAAAATTGTTTATAAAATTCTTTATATGACTGCGTTTTTGTCAATCGTGCACACAAAGAGACTACGTGATCAATACATTCTTGTGGAGGCATAAGCCACTTAAGTATCTTTAAATAGTGATTTACTTGTTGTAAGTCAAAGGGATTTACAGCAAGCTGTAGTTTTCTAAATAATTCAGTTATGGTTTTATCATATATAGTGGTGTGTATATTCTTAGTCTTTCTATAAGTAATAAGAGTGCTACATGCTGCATTAATAAGAGAGCTAGGATAGCTAACCGTTAAACTGCTACCGCTTAAAATTTGTGCAGAATATTTCTTAAGAAATGCATCAGAAAAGTGCTTTTTATCAATAGTTACTGTTCTTTGATCACTACCTTTAATTAATACTCTTGCTGGCAGATTCATAGCCACTAGATCACCTGTTATTATGTTCACCAATAAAGAGAAAAGAAGCAAGATATACATGACGGCTTTCCTAAAGTTATAAACAAAGAATTTTTGTTTAGTATATCCCTTGAAAAAGAGGTGTAAAGACTTTCAAAAGTAATTAGCGCAAGTAGCATACCCTAAATAGTTAATCAATTTGTTTTCACAGCATCAACCAAAAGAATAACTCTTTACAGAGCACTCTCAATAATTCTACAATAAAATAAACATGGGAGAGTGAGAGTGCTATGAAATACAGTATTTTTGTTCTTTTTTTTGCAATAATACCTCTTTATGCAAAAAACTTTCAATCATTAGAGCGCAATACATTTAATGAAGATATTTATCGTTGGTCTCGCTCAATGGCTGAGGTATTTCATTTAGTGAACAATAAATCCTATTTTCCTGTTCCTGTAGAACAAGCAATGATCAAGTTGCTTGATGCTTTTGTACATCATCAGGATGATTATTCTCATTTTCTAGGACCGCAAGAATATAAGAGCCTTATCAAAACAACAACAGGAAACTTTTTTGGTATCGGTATTATTTTAGGGCCCAAGAGATCAGAAGACGAATTCTTACTGGTTCTCGATGTTATTCCAGGAAAGCCGGCTGCAAAACAAGGATTACAAAAATACGACAAAATCATAGCAATTGATGGCAAACCAGTAAGCTCTATGCCTGTTGAAGAAGCAATAAACAAATTAAAAAGCGATAAACGGTATTCTCCGGTAACGCTTGATATCTTACGTGATAAAAAAGGAGCTCTTACCATTACCGTAGAGCGTGACCTTATTGAAGAAGAGCATATTACCTCTTACTATTTACCAAAGCAGAATGTACTTTACTGCTCTCTTACTGTATTTAGTCAACAAGTAGCACAACAGCTTGAAAACGCACTTAAAAAAGCCCTGCCAAGAAATCCTAAAGGTATTATCCTTGATCTACGCGATAACTCAGGCGGCATCCTGCATGCAGCAGTTGAATGCGCAGGACTCTTTCTTAAAAAAGGCAGTCTCGTTTCTTCTACTAAAGATCGCAATCGTATGGTACTTGAACAATTTTATACAACACGACAACCATTGTTACCACAAGATACTATCCTTATTATACTTGTTAATGACTATACAGCATCAGCTGCAGAAATTCTTGCAAAAGCACTCCATGTTCATGCTCAAAAAAGTAGCGGTAAACAGAGAGCTATTACGCCTTATGTATTTTTAGTAGGTACTACCACCTACGGCAAAGGCTCAGTGCAAGAAGTTATTCCTATGAGCAACAACTGCGCACTTAAAATCACTACCTGTCTGTATTATCTGCCCGATGATAGCTGCGTGCATTCAACAGGTATTACTCCAGACTTTCTTGTTGAACAAAAATACCCCCCTACTCCCGAAATGAAACTTCTTACCAAGCTTTATGGCAAAGAACGAGGACAACAAAAAGCAAAAGATGAAGAGGATACTGAAGCAACAGTACCACAGGAAGATCAAAAAGATTGGAAAAAACAGCGATTAGAAGCATTTAAAAATGACTATCAAGTACAAACAGCCTTAAATATGATCTCGATTCTTGATATAGCTCTTCGCCGCTTTCCTCAAAATGTAAGCACTCATGAAAAAGCACGTAAATGGCTAGAAAAGAACTATAGTATTCCACATACTATGGAATTAGAAGAAATAAAGTAATACCATAAAGATTTACCTATTTTGGGACTTTCTTTCAGCTTTTGATATACTGAAAATGTACTTATTTTTTAAATTGTAGCATTAAGTACTCAATAGTCGCCCTAGCGGAGTTATCAATGAAAAAGTTACCTATAGATGTTAGTACTTTTAAAACCATGGTTGACTACAATTACCTCTATGTAGATAAAACCAAATACATCTATAATATAGTTACTCAAGGGCGCTATTATTTTTTATCACGGCCACGAAGATTTGGTAAATCGCTTCTTATTTCAACACTTAAGGAGCTATTTTTAGGCAATAAAGAGTTATTCAAAGATCTTTGGATTTATAAAAGCAATTATACATGGGATACCCATCCTGTTATTCACCTTGATTTTTCTGTTATAGCCCATGAAACAGTACCGGAACTAAAGCTGAGCCTTTCATGGAATCTTAAAAAAATTGCTGAAAAATATGAGATTAGTATTTCAAAAGCTCCTACCCCTCAAGACAAATTTTCAACACTTATTGAAAAGCTCGCCGAAAAAAATAGAGTTGTTATTCTTGTTGACGAATATGATAAACCTCTCCTAGATCATATCAAGGATGTAAAAAGAGCTGAAGTTCAACGAGAATTTCTCAAAACTTTTTATGACGTTTTAAAGGGTATGGATGATCATTTGCATGCAATTTTTGTTACCGGAGTAAGCAAATTTTCAAAAACTTCTATCTTTTCTGGTATCAATAATCTTAATGATATTTCTTTAGATAAAGAAGCCGCTCAATTATTAGGGTATACTCAAGAAGAGATAGATAGCTATTTTCCTGACTATATTAATGAAGTAGCCCAAGAACAAAATATACAAGCACAAGAAGTTCTTCATATAATGAAACAGTGGTATAATGGTTATCGATTCTCAGAAGAAGAAACCAAAGTATATAATCCATTTTCTATTCTTTACTACTTGTATAAAAAGAAATTAGCAAACTACTGGTTTGCATCTGGTACTCCTTCTTTTCTTATTAACCTTTTTAAAAACCAATATCAGGCCTTACCCGATCTTCAAGAAGCAGAAATCAGTGCAGATAGCTTAGGCACTTTTAATCTTTCAAATATCCCGCTCGTACCTCTTCTTTTTCAAGCTGGTTATCTTACCATTACCGATTACAATCCAGTATCAAGAAACTATAAGCTTGGATACCCTAACCTTGAAGTTGAAGAATCCTTGAAAAAACATATTGTAGCAGCGCTTTCTGAAACTAACCCAGTTACCGTTGATACTACTCTTTTTAAGCTTTCTACAGTGCTCTATGAAAATAATATCGATGCTTTTTGTTCTCATCTTCAAGCACTTTTTGCTCATATACCTTATACGCTGCATATTGATAAAGAAAGCTATTATCATTCTCTCTTGCAACTCATATTTAGCCTTCTGCCACTTGAATCATACTCCGAAGTGCTTACCGATAAAGGAAGAATTGATTCAGTCGCCATAACCAAAACACATGTATATATTTTTGAACTAAAGTTCAACACAGATGCAGGAAATGCGCTAAAACAAATCAAAGAACAAAAATACTATGAACGATATATGCTTACCAACAAGCACATCGTTCTTGTTGGTCTTTCATTTAAAAAGAAACAGAAAAAGCTTGCACTAAATTGGCATATAGAGCCTCTTAATTAACCTTTTTAAAAATCAGATAACTGTGCTGTAAAAAACAATTTATAAGTTTATATTTTAATAGTAATTTTGATTTGTATAATTTAAATGATATAATTATAAAAATAAAAAATTTATTTTATAGAGAGGTATTATGATACGTTCATTATTATGTTTAACATTCAGCTTATCTACAATTTTTGGTTTTCACCTTTCAGCTATGGAGAAGGATTCTTCCTCAAAACCACACGCTGTTATGAACAAAATACAGCAAGTAGATAGCATACTTTACCTAGTAGATTTGCAGTTAACAGAAATACCCGATCAAATAACTACTCTTACAAATCTTAAGTTGCTTGATTGTAGTAAAAATAAAATAACCCAACTACCATTGTTTTTAACAAAGCTTAGTAAGCTCGAAAACCTAGAGCTTTCAAACAATAGCATAACAACAGTAGAGCACAAATTGCCATCCAGTCTTAAAATGCTTGCTCTTGTAAACAATAACATAAACAGTATACCGGAAGCTTTATCTACTCATCCTACCCTTAAAATACTTGATCTAGCAAAAAATAATATAACAGAATTACCTGCACACTTAACCGCGTTCACTCACCTTGTACAACTTTGTCTTTCATATAATCACTTATCAAAGATATCTCATAATTTACCTCTTTGCTTAAAACAGCTTCAGGTTAAAAGTAATAAGCTAACAGAAATCCCTGAACATCTAACTCTTTTTACTAATCTAGGAGCGCTCGATCTTGCACATAATCCTATAACTGAGATTCCTCAATATATACGTATACTCACTCACCTTAAAGCTCTCTCTTTGTCCAACATAGGTATTAAAATAACAGAGATCCCTCACCATATCATTACAGCTCTTACTAATTTATGGTTTCTTCGTCTTAGTAACCATCACATAGCTCAGATACCAGAAGATATAACAGCCCTAGCTCAATTAAGAACACTAGAATTGGCACAGAATAAAATTACGCATATACCGCATTACCTAACCCTCTTAACTAATCTTTTTGATCTGAACCTTTCTCATAATCAGATAACAGAAATTCCTCAAAGTTCATATCCTAAGCTTGAGTGGCTCAACCTTTCTGATAACAACATTCAAACAGTTCCTCAGAACTTTCAATTAGCTACAGGTGCAGTTAATTACCCTCGACTTGATCTTTCTGGAAACCCGATAAAGTATCTACCGCTTACTATAAAATTACACGGCCTTATACTAAGACATAATTCGCTTACTAATTCTCTTGAAACTCTACTGCCTATTTATGTGGCAAAAGTTGATCTTGCGCATAACAAAATAACAAAAGTACCAGAGGCCCTCACTGTCCTTAGTAATTTAGAAGAGCTTAATCTTGAAGGTAATATGCTAAAAGAAATACCTTCATATCTAACTATTCTTACAAAGCTTAAAGAACTCAATCTTTCAAGCAATAACATAACACAGATACCGCATACTATAACTGCCCTTAAAAATTTAAAAGATCTTAAACTAAGCAATAACCAGATAACAGTTCTTCCATTGCTAGTAATGGCCACATTAGCCAATTTAAAGAACTTAGATATAAGAAATAATAAATTAGGCCCTCTGCTTAAAAATGGAACCCACAAAGCAGTAGAGACTATTAAAGATATACAGACAGAGCCAGTAGAAGAGGGAAATACTACGTTACCCAATTTAGAAGAAAAAGAGATTTTTCAGTATAGAGATTTTGTTGGCCTTCTTATTCTGCTTCCTCAAGAACTTTTGCGAGAATTTTATAAATACTATACAGAACGTGCTTATTAGCAGAGAAGTACAAGATAGCACATTGCTTATGCCTTTCTATCTACACGTACTTAATTTTCTCAGTTAAGCTATAAAAAGTCTTTATTCAACCGTCAGAGACTTAGCCAAATTACGCGGCTTATCAATTGGTCTTTCAAGCACCTTCGCTATTTGGTAAGTTAAAAATTGTGTAATTCCAGTCATAGCCAAAGGAGCAAGCAGTGGCTGTACTCGAGGAATAATAAATGCATAATCTGCAAGCTCTATGAGCTCTGTTTGTCCTTCAAAAGCAAATACTACAAGGTGTCCTAAGCGCGCTTTTACCTCTTGAGCATTAGAAACAAGCTTTGGATATACTGCAGGATCAAGCAATGAGAAAAGAAATACTGGCGTTTGAGCATCTACCAAAGCAAGAGGGCCATGCTTTAATTCAGCTGAAGGATATGATTCTGCAAAAATATAGGCAATTTCCTTGAGCTTTAAAGCAGCTTCTAAAGCAAAGGGATAACTCAAATGTCTTCCTAAGAAAATCGTTTGCTTGTAGGTTGCATAGCGAGGAGCTACCGTTTGCATAATATCGCGCTTATATTGCTCAATACAGGTATTTAATACCTCAGCTGCTACAAACAGCTCTTCTTCTGCTAGTTCAAGCTTTTTAGTTGTAATAAGACCCTTTTCTAAAGCAATACGATGAGCAAGCCAATAGAGCGCAGCAATTTGAGCAGAGAAGGCCTTGGTTGATGCAACAGCAACTTCAGGACCTGCATGCGTAAGCACATAGCCCTGTGCTTCACGAGCCATAGTACTTGAAGCTACGTTAATAAGCGCTACTGTTGGCACATCATGAGCATTTAAAAAGCGAATTCCCTCGAGCGTATCTGCAGTTTCTCCTGATTGAGATATAGCAATGCTCAAGGTATTTCGTTGTGCAAAAAATGGCATATGACGAAACTCAGATGCTAAATGCACTTGTGTTGGAATACGAGCAATCGTTTCAAAAAAGAACTGTGCAACCCGAGCTGCATGATAGGAAGTACCGCACCCAATAAGCGTTAAAGAGCTTAAATCACGTACTTCTTGCACTGATAAGCCCATTTGGTTCCAAAGGTGGTGCTGTAATCCACGGAGCTTGTACACAGTATCTTGAATAACTCTCTTTTGCTCATGAATTTCTTTGAGCATAAAGTGTTCATACCCCTGCTTAAGATCTCCTGTCCACGGAATATCAACAATTTGAAAGTTGAGCGGTAATGGATTGCCTTTAAAGTCATAGAGTTCAACTTTGTCTTTTTTTACCAAAGCAAAGCTTTCTTCTGGCATAAAAAGTAATTTATTTGTTTTTCCTGCAAAAGCAAGAATGTCTGAAGAGACAAACATCTCTTCGTCACCCTGTCCTATACATAACGGTGACCGTTTACGCACTAAAAGCATAGTATCAGGATACTTTTGCATTAAAAAGGCAAAGGCATAGGCTCCTTCAAGTTTACTTGCCAGTTTTACCACAGCGCTTTTTAGATCTTTTACGGTAGAAAGAATAGATTCAAACAGATGAGCAACTGTCTCTGTATCTGTTTGAGAATGAAATATATGCCCTTCTGCTTGTAACTTTTTCTTGAGCTCATGATAATTTTCAATGATACCATTATGTACTACTGAGATTGTCTTATGGCAATCAAAATGAGGATGAGCGTTCTCTGTAGAGATAATACCGTGTGTTGACCATCGTGTATGTCCTACACCTAAATGGCCATCAATCGGCGCTTTTTCAAAATTTTTAAGAAGATTAGATACGCCCCCTTGAGATTTTGTGTAGATAACTTTGTTATCTTGTGGATGTAAGCAGGCAAATCCTGCAGAATCATACCCTCGGTATTCAAGGCGGGTAAGACCTTCCATAACATAGGCTCTACTTAAACTTTTTCCTACATATCCAACAACGCTACACATAGTAGTCCCCTTAAGCTCACGTTATGGGTTAAGCATTTTTCCAGAAGTATACCGTATACTCCTGCGCAAAGCAAGACATAAGCCCTTCCAGCGAACCAGAAGGGCTTGTATATATTAACGTTTTACGAATTGGAATTTACGACGAGCTGCCTTTTGACCATATTTTTTACGTTCTTTAATACGTGAATCTACCGTCAAAAGATCATGTTGACGAAGAAGAGAACGAATATCTTCATTAATTTCTAAAAGTGCACGCGCAATACCAAGCTTAACTGCATCTGCTTGAGCAGAAAGACCGCCACCAGAAACATTTGCTTGTATATCATACAACGTTGCTGCTTGCGGATATACCTTTAGAGGAAGAACCGCTGCAGTACGCGTAATATCAGTATCAAAGTAATTTGCGTAATCTTTATCGTTTATGGTTACTGCACCTTTACCACGCTTAAGCCATACGCGAGCAACAGCAGATTTACGGCGCCCTACACCATGTGCAAGAGAAGCTGCTACTGGAGCCTTCTCTGTCTTTTTAGCTTCTTTTTTCATAGAATATTGAACCTTATACTTAAAAATACATTGTACCTCTGGAGCCGATGATCGGATTTGAACCGACGGCCTACTGATTACGAATCAGTTGCTCTACCACTGAGCTACATCGGCGCTCCTCATGCATTTAGTATAGCATAGAGCGCAAAATATACAACTTTGCTTTTACTACTTACCCTCTTCAAGAGCTTCTTGACAAGCAAGACACCGCGTTGCATTAGGAAAAAGCGCTAACCGTTTTTCAGAAATAGGATTACCACACTCAATACAGACTCCATATGTTCCGTTTTCAATTCGCTCAAGAGCTTTTACGATCATGTTGTATTCATTTAGCTCATTATCATGAAGAGAAATACGGATATCTTCTATTGTAGAAGATAGCGCCTGATCACCAGTATCTGGAACCGCAGTGTCGGTTACTTGCTCTCTATATAGTTGGGCGAGCTGTTCCTCTAACTCTGCTTTACGAGTTAAAAGACGCTCTTTAATTGCTTGTATGTTACTCACCGGACTTCCTCTTTTTTTTAAAAAAATCTTTTAAAATTGTTTGCGCCTCATAAGCGAGTACCCCACTCGTTATTCCTTTAATATGTTTCTTGTATAAATCAGGCGCACTTTGATTGTCAAGAGGATAGCCAAAAAGAGGAGATTCTGCTCCATATACTAACCGCTCTATACGACTCAGATATATAAGCCCTATACACATAAAGCACGGTTGTACAGTTACATAGAGCGTACAGCCATCAAGACGCCAATCTTTCAACTTTTTACCAGCTTGTGCCAGAGCCTTTATTTCAGCATGACTTCTTTGTGTATAATCATGCTCTGTTGTATTATAGCCACGGCCTATGATAGTACCATCACTTGCTACTACAAGTGCCCCAATGGGAATCTCATTTTTTTCGTATGCTTTCTGCGCTAAAGCAAGCGCATAACGCATATAATGCTCATCATGCTTCATATGGCACAAACGTTTATGATTGTCCTATCAGAGAGCTATACGTATCACTGGTATCAGGATAGAGGTCAATCATCTTCTCAATAAGTGCTACAAGATCCTTTTTAGGAGCCTTTTTAAGCAAGCGCATCCATTGGGTCCTTTCAGGAAATGTAGCTGGATTTTGGTGCCACAGCATAAGCAAAGCTGCTATATGCTTGCATGGGTAAAATTTATTATAATAGCAGGTGCATGATGCTTGAATAATCCCTCTTTCATCAAACACTATTTTTACAAAATAACTTGGATTAGATGTTCCTTCACATACACCTTTAAGCACCATCCACTCCCTATAGAAAAGATAGAAAGTTTTAGAGCCTAAAAACTGTTTACCTGAATAATACATCTTTTTACCACAATAATTGATAATAGCTTGTGCCGTTACCTCAGGAATAGTTACCATTGGGTATCTCCTTTTGTTAGTTCCTACTCCTAAGCATACACTATTTAATTCAAAATGTAAATTTTTTTGATCAAAAACTGTGCTTAAAAGAGTCCTCAAGAAAGCATAGTGTGCTTTATACGATCGAGCTTGAAAAAAAAACGATTTTGGTGTACAATTATACAATAAATAGGATCGTAAAAAATGGCTAAAAAAGGGCTTTTTTATGCGTCCGCTATACTGAGGTAAGCATTATGTCAAATGATCAAAAAAATAAACCGGCAGGCACTGATTATGGTGCTCAATCTATTCGAGTTATCGAAGGGCTTGAAGCCGTACGTAAAAGACCGGCAATGTATATCGGTTCTACAGGACCTCAAGGGCTCCATCACTTAGTGTATGAGCTTGTTGATAATTCTGTTGACGAAGCACTTGCAGGCTTTTGTGATACTATTCATGTTAAGCTTCATACCGATGGGTCATGTTCGGTAGAGGATAACGGGCGTGGTATTCCTACAGGGATTCACCCTACTGAGGGAATTTCAGCTGCTGAAGTAGCTCTTACAAAGCTTCATGCAGGGGGTAAATTCGATAAAGAGACCTATAAATTCTCTGGAGGTCTTCATGGAGTTGGTGTTTCTGTAGTAAACGCCCTTTCCAGTCGTCTTGAGCTTGAGATATACCAGCATGGTAAAATTTTTAAACAAGCATATGAACGTGGTAAACCGCTCGGGGCCCTTGAAGAAATAGGTAAAACAAAAAAGCGTGGTACTTATATTCGCTTTTGGCCAGATTCAGAGATCTTTAAAGAAACAGTAGAATTTAACTTTGAGACACTTTCTGCTCGTTTACGTGAGCTTGCTTTCTTAAATAAAGGGCTCAGAATTACCATAGAGGATGAACGGACCAATAAGAGCCATGAGTTCTTTTTTGAAGGTGGTATCATCTCTTTTGTCAATCATATTAATTCAAAGAAAACAGCTTTATTTAACGAAGTTATTTACGCATGGCGTGAGGATGATCATTCAGTACTAGAAGTAGCTCTTCAATATAATGATGGTTATGGCGAGCAGCTTTTTTCATTTGTAAATAACATTAACACCGTTGAAGGCGGTACTCACGTTGCTGGCTTTAAGGGAGCACTTACTAAAGCATGTAACAAGCGTGCTCAAGAGTTTGGTATCCTCAAGGATGGCGAAAGTTTTTCAAGTGAGGATGTACGAGAAGGCTTAGTAGCTGTTATTAATCTTAAAATTAGTGAGCCGCAATTTGAAGGGCAAACAAAGACAAAACTTGGCAACAATGAAGTTAAGGGTATTGTAGATTCATGGGCATTCTCATGTTTAGAGAGCTATTTTGAAGAGCATCCTGCTACTGCTAAAAAAATTCTTTTTAAAGCACAGCTTGCTATGCAAGCACGGGAAGCTGCTCGTAAAGCACGAGAGTTAACACGTAGAAAAACAGTCCTTGAGACTATGGTACTACCAGGGAAACTCGCTGATTGTTCAAATGAATCTCCTGCTGAATGTGAACTATTCATTGTAGAGGGTGACTCTGCAGGTGGTTCTGCAAAGCAAGGGCGTGATAGGCATACTCAGGCTATTTTGCCATTGCGTGGTAAGATTTTGAACGTTGAGAAAGCTCGTTTTGATAAGATTTTTTCAAATGAAGAAATTAAATCGCTCATAGCAGCAATTGGGTCAGGTATTGGAGAGCAAGACTTTAATATAGACAAAGCACGATATCATAAGATTATTCTTATGACCGATGCTGACGTTGACGGAGCTCATATTCGGACACTTCTGTTAACCTTCTTCTTTAGATATATGAAGCCTCTTATTGAAAAAGGGTACCTCTATATTGCTCAGCCACCGCTCTATAAAGCAAAGATTGGCAAAAAAGAAGAATACCTTAAGGATGAACGGTCATTTAAAAAGTTCCTCTTTGATTGGGCACGAGATCATACGACGGTTACTGTTAACGACAAAGCTATAAAAGCTGCTGATTGGAGCTCGTTGCTTGATACGTTATTAACGTATAGTGTACATCTTGAAGAAACGTCACAAAAGTTTAAGCTTACGTATGAACATTGCAGCCAGCTTATTCGATTCTTATCAGATATGAAGTGGAAAGAAGCACAAGGGCTTGAAACACTCCTTGAAGAGCTTCGCCAGTACTTTACAGAGTATGCTATAGATCTTGTTCATACCAATCCTACCGAAAATAGTGTTGGCAAGACATTTGTTAAATTCTCATTGTTAAACAATGAATGGATGGCAAGTACTGACTTCTTTACTTCTTTAGATACTGCAAAATTACTGAGCTTGAACAAAGAGCTTTCATTCGTGTATAAGCCATGGGTACTCCGTATTACTGATAAAGATAAGAGCATGAGTGGCGAAAGCATTCTTGCTTTAGTTTCAGCTATTATGAAGATAAGTAAGCCCTATATGTCTGTACAGCGCTATAAAGGTCTTGGTGAAATGAATCCTGAGCAGCTCTGGGAGACAGCGATGGATGCACGTACTCGTACACTCATACAAGTATCAATTGGTGATGCATTAGAAGCAGATTCATGGTTTGATACCTTAATGGGTGGCGATGTAAGCGGACGTCGTGAATTTATTGAAGAAAATGGTCATTTTGTTAAGAATCTTGATGTATAATGCTTTCTTCAATCACTGCTCATATAGATAAACATAATCTTTTAAAGCCCCACACTACTGTAGTTGTGGGGCTTTCTGGTGGTCCTGACTCTGTATGCCTTTTGCATATACTTTTTACTCTCAAGGATCAGTATCACCTCAAGCTCATTGCGGCTCACTTAGATCATGAATGGCGCAAAGAATCTCATGAAGATGCACTCTTTTGTGCTGACTTTGCAGAGCAGCTTGGCATCCCTTTTGTAAGTACAAAAGCTTCAAGTATTACGCTTGAAAAAGTACCACAGGGCTCTCAAGAAGAGCTGGGCCGCATGTTACGGCGCTGCTTTTTAGAATCTGTAGCTCAAGAGTATGGAGCTCAAGCTATAGCACTGGGCCATCATTATGATGATCAACAAGAAACGTTTTTTATACGCTTTATTCGAGGAGCAAGTATTGCAGGCCTTGCAAGTATGAGACCTAAAGCAGGTATGTATATCCGCCCTCTTTTGTCTGTTACAAAAGCACAGATTCTAGAATATCTTAAAGAGCATAACCTTGCCTACAAAGAAGATTACACTAATATGCTTGAAAGCTATTTACGCAATAGAATACGCCATATTTTATTGCCAGCATTGAGGCAGTGTGATAAAAGATTTGATACAACTTTTTTAAGTACACTTAAGAATATTCAAGAAACAGATGATTTTTTAGAGAACTGTGCTCAAAAAGCATTTGATACTATGGCGCACATGCGCGAGGGACGGCTATGGCTTGATAAGGAAAAGTTTTTTTCCTTTGATCCATTTTTGTACCCTCGCATTCTTGTGCTCTGGCTCTGCAGAGCCAATGTCCCCTTCACTCCCACTAACCCCTTCTTTAACGAAATAATTCGTTTTTTGCATAGGCCCGGTCCAGGCTCACATCGTATGCATCCTACATGGTCACTTGTCAAAGACAAGCAGTTTATTTCAATTACAATCCTCTAATGCCTAAATGCTCAATGCATTCATCACAAGCAGATATACATTCGTTACAGAGCTCTATACATTCTTTTGTAGCCTGTATGCAGTTTACTTGTACAGAACAATTATCAATGCTTGTTTGGCATGCAGTAATACAGTCACCACAAGCTTCTACACATTTTTGTAAAAAGTGGGCTTCTTCATCATTTTCAGCAAGCTTAATACCTTCATTACATATATCTATACACGCTCTACATGCTTCAATGCATTTTTTACAATGTTCAATATACTTTTGAACCATCTCTTTACAAGCAGATGCTTCTGATGATTCACAAGTACCCAAGCAACGGCGCGCTAATTTTACACATTCTTCACAACTTACAATACACTTATTACAAGCTTCTAAAATCTCTTCTCGCAGTCCATGCCTCATTGCTAGCTCTCCCTTTAATAGAACTCTTTACATAGGTAGTATCCCAAGATCTTTTAACAAATAGCAAGAATAAGTATTCTTTCTTTTTTTCTACACCTGATTGCTTATAGTATACACATCTTGAAACCACGCATTTGCATTTTTATTTTTAAATTATATAATTATAGACAGGCATTTGCACAATAAATTTTCTAATATGATAATGGGCACTATGAAAATGTTCTTTCTTTTCTTACTTTGCATATTTTTTCCTTTAGCTTATACTATGCAAGAAGCTACTAGCACAAATGAGGCTCAACAAGATAAGTCTATTACAGAAGACCTATCTGATGAGATACCCATAGTACCTAAAAAACGGCTTTATTCTACTCACAATGATATCGAATCCCCGGTTAATCAAAAGAAACAGAAAAAAGAGCACATATGTATTGAATGTGGTAAAGCTTTCGCTACCTCTAGCAGGTTAACAAGGCATATATACACTCATACTGGTGAAAAACCTTATGTATGTAACGAATGTGATAAAGCTTTTACTCAGTCTAGCCAATTAACAAAACATATAAGTATTCATACTGGTGAAAAGTTTTATGTTTGTACTGAATGTGATAAAGCTTTTGCTCGAGCTGACAGTTTAACATTACATATGCGTAGTCATACTGGTGAAAAGCCTTATATATGTACTGAATGCAATAAAGCTTTTACTCAGTCTAGTTCTTTAACATTACATATGCGTACTCATACCGGTGAAAAGCCTTATACTTGTGCTGAATGTAATAAGGCTTTTGCACAAGCTGGTAATTTAACACTACACATGCGTACTCATACTGGTGAAAAGCCTTATGCATGTACTGAATGTGATAAAGCTTTTACCACCTCTAGTAAATTAATAGTACATATTCGTACTCATACTGATGAAAAGCCATACGTCTGTAATGAATGTAGCAAAGCTTTTACCACCTCTAGTAAATTAACAGTACATATGCGTACTCATACTGGTGAAAAACCTTATGTTTGTAATGAATGCAATAAATTCTTTGCCGATTCAAGTACTTTAACAAAACATATGCATAGTCATACAGGCGAAAAACCATATATATGTAATGAATGTTATAAAGCTTTTGCTGAGTCTAGCAAATTAACACGGCATATGCGTACTCATACTTAAGCAAGAAGCTTTGAATGCTCTTACTTGCACTTTTATTTTCAAGCTATATAATTATATTTAAAGACCTAAACAATAAGTTTTCTAATAAAACATTAGGTATCCAATGAAAACGCTCTCTTTATTCTTACTTTGCTTATTTTCTCATTTTATTTATTCTATGCAAGAAGATAAAGGTACTAATAACACTCAACAACCAGATACAGCACTAGAAGACATATCTGATGACACACCTATTCTCTCTAGAAAACGTCTTCACGCTTCTCAAAATGATGTTGACTCTGCTGTTAATCATAAGAGACAAAAAAAAGAGCATATATGTATTGAATGTGGTAAAACTTTCGCTACTTCTAGCAAGTTAACAAGGCATATATACACTCATACTGGTGAAAAGCCTTATGTATGTAACGAATGTAGTAAAGCTTTTACTCGAACTGATAGTTTAACAAAACATATGCGTAGTCATACTGGTGAAAAGCCTTATGTCTGTACTGAATGCGACAAAGCTTTTACTACTGCTGGCGAATTAACACAACACGTACGTACCCATACCGGAGAAAGACCCTATGTTTGTACTGAATGTCATAAAGCTTTTACCACCTCTAGTAAATTAACAGTACATATGCGTACTCATACTGGTGAAAAGCCTTATACATGTACTGAATGCGACAAAGCTTTTACTACTGCTAGTGACTTAACAAAACACGTACGTACTCATACCGAAGAAAGACCCTATGTTTGTAATGAATGTCATAAAGCTTTTACTCAGTCTGACCAATTAACAATACATATGCGCACTCATACTGGTGAAAAGCCTTATGTCTGTACTGAATGTGATAAAGCTTTTAGCACCTCTAGTAAATTAACAGTACATATGCGTACTCATACTGGTGAAAAACCTTATATATGTAGTGAATGCGGTAAAGCTTTTGCCGATTCCAGTGGTTTAACAAAGCACATGCGTACTCATACTTAAGCAAGAAGCTTTGAATGCTCTTACTTGCACTTTTATTTTCATGCCATATAATTATATTTAAATATTTACTCAAAAAATTTCCTAATAAGATGATAGGTCTTTGATGAAAACGTTTTCTTTATTTTTACTTTGCTTATTCTTTCCTTTTGCTTACTCTATGCAAGAAGCTATTAGCGCCAATGAGGCTCAACAAGATAAGTCTATTACAGAAGACCTATCTGATGAGATACCCATATTACCTAAAAAACGGCTTTATTCTGCTCACAATGATATCGAATCTCCGGTTAATCAAAAGAAACAGAAAAAAGAATATGCCTGCACTGAATGTGATAAACTTTTTACCCGTTCTGATAGTTTAACACGACATATGCGTAGTCATACCGGTGAAAAGCCTTATGTATGTACTGAATGCAACAAAGCTTTTACTAGTGCTGGTGACTTAACAAAACACGTACATACTCATACTGGTATAAAGCCTTATGTATGTACTGAATGTGATAAAGCTTTTGCTCGAACTGATAGTTTAACATCACATATGCGTAGTCATACCGGTGAAAAGACTTATGCATGTACTGAATGCAACAAAGCTTTTGCCGAGTCTGGCCAATTAACAAAACATATGCGTACTCATACTGGTATAAAGCCTTATGTATGTACTGAATGCGACAAAGCTTTTACCACTGCTGGTAAATTAACAAAACACGTACGTACTCATACTGGTGAAAAACCATACGTATGTACTGAGTGCAATAAATTCTTTGCCGATTCCAGTACTTTAACACAACACATACGTACCCATAGTGGTGAAAAACCTTATGTTTGTAGTGAATGCAATAAAGCCTTTGCACAATCTGGTAATTTAACAAGGCACATGCATACTCATACATGAGAGCAACCTTACGTCTGTACTGAATATAACAAAGCTTTTGCTCGTTCTGATAAACTGAAATAGCACATGCGAACCCATACTAGAGAAAAGCATTTTGTATGCACTGAGTACGATAGATCTTTTACTCAATCTGGTAATTTAAAAATCATATGCTCACTCATAAGAAGTAAAACTGTAAAGTACTATCTCTGACAACCATTTACTTTTTATTTTCAAATTATATAATTATATTTAAGCATTTATACAATAACCTTTCTAATAAGAGACTAAGCACTATGCAAATATTCTATCTTCTTTTACTTTTCATATTCGTTCCTTGTACTTATTCTATGCAAGAAACTACTATCTCCAATGAGACTCAACAGTAAGTAGGGCACTACTTTATTTGCTTTGCGTCAGCATACCTTTAACCATTAATATTATTGACAAATTATCATTAAAATGTAATATAGAGAATATATTAAATAGAATCATTTATCTAGGATATACCATGTATAGCTCACATTGTAAGTTAATTTTAATGCTTATTTTCTGTATAACCATGAGTAATCTTTTTGGTGGAGTCATCGTATTAATTGAGCCACCTACGGTGGTACAAGAATTTGTGCATGTAGTCCAAGAGCAAGTCAAAGAGATTATTGATCATGAAAATGAAGCACAAAAGACCAAACCAGGGCATATAAAATATCTATTTGATGCTCCCCAGTATGCTTCACACATATCGCTTGCGTATATTACAGATGCTCAGTTAACACTTAAGCAGTTATTGGAAAAGCAGAAATATAATATTCCAGCTCTTGAAAAGATTGCTAAAGAAACAAGGGCTATTGATCTTACGGAAAACCTTAAAGCAGTAGAATTTACTTGCTTTAAAGGAGATAGAGACAAAGGCAATGTCTACAAGGGGATACCTAAAAAGAATTTTTATTATATTGTACTACGATTTCCTTCTTCACCTGCGCTTACTCATGTGGCGCAATCGATACAGGACAGCTTAGGCCAGTTTCCTTATTTTGATATGCATCTTACTATTGGCAAGCTTTATGAAGATAAAGATAGAGACCCGCAAAATATGGTTCATATCCTTAAACACCGTCTTAGCAAGCAACTTCAAATAGTTTCTGCTGATGCAAAAAAGCAATGGGTAGTTAATTCATTTACGCTCAAGGCCCATTCTGGAAGTCTCGATTTCGTGTTTTCAAAATAATAATTCTAGGCTTACCTTTGTATAAAGCTCTATGTGAGGAATGCTGCCATAAGTCTAATGATACCTTACATATTATAATAAGGAATAATATATGAGAAAAATAGTGATATTTACTCTTTTTTTCATAGTAAGTCTGCTCAATGCAATGGAAAGAGAGACTACAAAAAGAGAAAGAGAAGAGAGTGAGATAGAGTCTCAAGAAGAAAGAGGACATAAAAGAAGTAAGCTACGACATATATGTGTTGAATGTAATAAGGCTTTTAGTGTTCCTAGTAAGTTGGCGATACATATGCGTACGCATACAGGGGAAAGGCCCTTTAAGTGTAATGAATGTGATAAAGCTTTTACAACCTCTAGAAATTTAACAGTACATATGCGTACTCATACAGGAGAAAAGCCCTATATATGTCCTGAATGCAATAAAGCTTTTACTCAGTCTAGTTCTTTAACATTACATATGCGCGGTCATACAGGCGAAAAGCCATATATATGTACTGAATGTAACAAAGCTTTTGCTGAATCTGGCGATTTAACAAAGCATATACGTACGCATACAAGAGAAAAACCTTATAAATGTAATGAATGCGATAAAGCTTTTGCACAATCTGGTAAATTAACAATACATATGCGTACTCATACGGGTGAGAAGCCGTATGTATGTAACGAGTGTGGTAAAACTTTTGCAGAGTCTAGTAACTTAGCAAAGCATATACTAACACATACAGGAGAAAAGCCGTATGTATGTAATGAATGCAATAGAGCTTTTACTACTTCTAGCCACTTAATAGCACATATGTATAGTCACACACGAGAAAGGCCCTATAAGTGCACCGAGTGTGATAACGCTTTCACAACTTCTAGTAATTTAACAAGGCATATGCGTACTCATACTTAAGCAAGAAGTCTTGGATGCTCTTACTTGCAATTTTATTTTCAATTTATATAATTATATTTAAATATTTGCTCAAAAAATTTCCCAATAAGATGGTAGGTCTTTGATGAAAACATTCTCTTTATTTTTACTTTGCTTATTCTTTCCTTTTACTTACTCTATGCAAGAAGCTATTAGCACAAATGAAACTCAACAACCAGATACAGCACTAGAAGATCTATCTGATGACGCACCTATTCTCTCTAGAAAACGCCCTTCTAACTTTCAAAATGATATTGACTCCGCAGTTAATGATAAGAGACAAAAAAAAGAGCACATATGTATTGAATGTGGTAAAGCTTTTACTCGTTCTTATCTACTAAAACTGCACATTCGTACTCATACCGGTGAAAAGCCTTACACTTGTGCTGAATGTAATAAGGCTTTTGCACAAGCTGGTAATTTAACACTACACATGCGTACTCATACTGGTGAAAAACCATATGTATGTACTGAGTGCAATAAATCCTTTGCCGATTCCAGTACTTTAACAAAACATATGCGTAGTCATACAGGAGAAAAACCATATGTATGTACTGAATGTGATAAAGCCTTTACACAACCTGGTAATTTAACACAGCATATGCGTACTCATACTGGTGAAAAGCCTTATGTTTGTAACGAATGTGATAAAGCTTTCGCTGAGTCTAGCAAGTTAACACTACATATGCGTATGCATACAGGTGACAAACCATACGTATGTACTGAGTGCAATAAATTCTTTGCCGATTCCAGTACTTTAACAAAACATATGCGTAGTCATACAGGAGAAAAACCATATGTATGTAGTGAATGTGATAAAGCCTTTACACAATCTGGTAATTTAACACAGCATATGCGTACTCATACTGATGAAAAGCCCTATGTTTGTAGTGAATGTAATAAAGCCTTTGCTGACTCTAGCTCCTTAACAATACATATGCGTACTCATACTGGTATAAAGCCTTATGTATGTACTGAATGTGACAAAGCTTTTACTCAGTCTGGCCATTTAACAATACATATGCATAGTCATACAGGAGAAAAACCATATGTATGTACTGAATGTGATAAAGCCTTTACACAACCTGGTAATTTAACACAGCATATGCGTAGTCATACTGATGAAAGACCCTATGTTTGTAATGAATGTGATAAAGCTTTTACTCGTTCTTATCTACTAAAAGAGCACATTCGTACTCATACCGGTGAAAAGCCTTACACTTGTGCTGAATGTAATAAGGCTTTTGCACAAGCTGGTAATTTAACAAAGCATATGCGTAATCATACTTAAGCAAGAAGCTTTGAATGCTCTTACTTGCACTTTTATTTTCAAGTTATATAATTATATTTAAAGACCTAAACAATAAGTTTTCTAATAAAACATTAGGTATCCAATGAAAACGCTCTCTTTATTCTTACTCTGCTTATTTTCTCATTTTATTTATTCTATGCAAGAAGATAGAGGTACTAATAACACTCAACAACCAGATACAGCAACAGAAGACATATCTGATGACGCGCCTATTCTCTCTAGAAAACGCCCTTACGCTTCTCAAAATGATGTTGACTCCGCAGTTATTCATAAGAGACAAAAAAAAGAGCATATATGTATTGAATGTGATAAAGCTTTTACCAATTCTAGTAGTTTAACAGTACATATACTAACACATACCGGAGAAAGACCGTATGTATGTAGTGAATGTAATAAAGCTTTTACTAAATCTGGTAATTTAACACAACATATACTAACACATACAGGAGAAAAGCCGTATATATGTACTAAATGTGATAAAGCTTTTACCAATTCTAGTACTTTAACAAAACATATGCGTACTCATACCGGAGAAAGACCCTATGTTTGTACTGAATGTGATAAAGCTTTTACTCGAGCTGATAGTTTAACATTACATATGCGTACTCATACTGGTGAAAAGCCTTATGTATGTAACGAATGTGATAAAGCTTTTGCTGAATCTAGTAAGTTAACAAGGCACATGCATACTCATACTTAAGCAAGAAGCTTTGAGTGCTCTTACTTGCACTTTTATTTTCAAGCTATATAATTATATTTAAAGACCTAAACAATAAGTTTTCTAATAAAACATTAGGTATCCAATGAAAACGCTCTCTTTATTCTTACTCTGCTTATTTTCTCATTTTATTTATTCTATGCAAGAAGATAGAGGTACTAATAACACTCAACAACCAGATACAGCACTAGAAGACATATCTGATGACACACCTATTCTCTCTAGAAAACGTCTTCACGCTTCTCAAAATGATGTTGACTCTGCTGTTAATCATAAGAGACAAAAAAAAGAGCATATATGTATTGAATGTGGTAAAACTTTCGCTACTTCTAGCAAGTTAACAAGGCATATATACACTCATACTGGAGAAAGACCCTATGTTTGTAATGAATGTCATAAAGCTTTTGCTCGAACTGATAGTTTAACATCACATATGCGTAGTCATACTGGTGAAAAGCCTTATGTCTGTACTGAATGCGACAAAGCTTTTACTACTGCTAGTGACTTAACAAAACACGTACGTACTCATACCGAAGAAAGACCCTATGTTTGTACTGAATGTCATAAAGCTTTTACTCAGTCTGACCAATTAACAATACATATGCGTACTCATACTGGTATAAAGCCATATGTATGTAATGAATGCGATAAAACTTTTGCTGATTCCAGTACTTTAACAAGGCACATACGTACTCATACAGGAGAAAAACCATATGTATGTACTGAGTGCAGTAAAACCTTCATTACTTCTGGTCAATTAACAATACATCAAAAAGTTCATAACACGTAAAATACGGCTTAATGCTCTGCGTAGCTGATGTCCCAATACTTTTATTATTGACAAATTATAATTAAAATCATAGGCTATAGTATAATGATATGAATGATAAGAACTCTATTGTACTAGTAAAAGTACTTTTAAAATTAATTGGAAATTATGAATAAGATTGTAATGCTTTTGCTCTGGGGTACAGTAACCACTCTCTATGGAATGGAACAATGCTCAGAAGGACAAAAGGATTTAGTGAGTAATCAAGAGCTAGCATACGCATGTGAGCAATGTTCTTTACAATTTACGCAAAAAGAAGATCTAGAATTACACATCACCATCCTTCACGCAGAAGAAAAAGAAAACATGCAGCACGCGGATAGTGAGACAGAAGAAGAATCATATACAACTGATTTTCAAGAGCAGCCGCTATCTCAAGGCGATAACAGCTATTACAAACAAAATAACTTAACAGCTTCTGTAACACCGTCTCCTATGTTATTAGTAAAGAGGATGGTATCAACACTAGGCAATGTAAGAAGTCAGCAAAACAACGAGAATTCTACAAGTAAAGCAAGCAAAAAGCTAGCTAAAGCGGTAGATCAGAAACGTAGGATTCCTAACAATCCTCACAAAGAAGACACACAGATTAGCACTAATTCAAAGGATAAGGCGGCATTAAAAAAAGTACAGCAGGCCAGACCATTGAAAAAGCAGAAGTACGACTCTTCAGACGATGAGGACTATTATTTAAATGACAGAGAAGATTCCTCTTTTACAGATGAAGATTCAGAAAGTATGGAGGTTGAGATTCTGATCAAGAACAAACCAGCACTACATAAGAAAGAAGAAGCACAGCACCTCTGTGTCCAATGTGATAAAAAGTTCATTAATCCGGCTAATTTAGCAGCGCATAAAACTACTCATGAAAAGCAAAAGACAGCTACATGTAAACAATGTAAAAGAACTTTTTCTGCACAACTATACTTAGATAAGCACCGCTGTCCTCAAGCTTAATGAATGTGATAAAGCCTTTACCTCTTCTAGTAATTTAAGAGCGCATATACGTACTCATACTTAAGCAAGAAGCTTATAAAATACAAAGGCCCTATTTCGTTACCAACAAACTCATATACCAAGAGCAAGCTTATCTATAGTTGTTATACTATTCTACTTATACGAGAGCATTAATCTATCGGTTTAGGAGAAAAAGAAGCTGCAAGCTGCTGTAATGATGTAATAATCGTATACACATAAGCAAGACGAACAGCTAAGGTTCGTGCTTGAGTATTAAGTTTGGCAGCCACTGGCGCTACGCGTGCAAATGAATTTCTTACCCCACTAAAGCTTTCATGAGCAGGCAATGCTTTTGGAAATGACGTTACCATATTCAGTAGCGCTATAATAATCCCCGGTTGAAATTTAGCTTCAGTACCATCAAATCGCACCCCACCAATGACCGTATCTGTTGTAGGCTTTGCATATTCAAGAACATTTTTAAGTGTATCCGACCACGATATTTTCTTTGGTTCTGCTGCTTCTTTAGCAGCCCTATTAAGTATATCTTGATCTTTTTCCGATAAAGAAGTTTTAACTTCTTGAACCGCTTGCGAAGCACTCATTACTCGAGTCACTAAATGTTTAACATTATCAAGAAAGACAGCTACTGATTTTATATCAGCAGCTTCCACAACCTTTGTATAGAGCCCTATAGTGAGCGATATACACAAAAGAAACTTTTTCATAATCTACCCCCTTACTGTATTCATATTCTAGTATAGTATAAGTAGAGAACTATTTTCAACAATTTCAAATTGGAATAAAAATTTCTTGGGTGCCAACAAAAACTATTTATGCTCTAGTAAAATAATAAAGGTAACAAAACTAAAAGAGCACGAAAAAATCCTGGCTTTTAGGACCAGGATTTTATCTTTTTATCGAGTGCTTTGTGTACGTTGTTGCTGTCCACGAGCTAGACCAGGGCCTTGTTGTGTTAAAGCAACAAGCTCTTTTTCGACACCAGCAAGCTGTTGTCTAAGAACTGCTACCTGCGTTTGTAGAGCAGTAAGATCAGGTCTTGGTCTTCCAAAAACTGTCTGAACTTGCTGTGCTTTGAGGTTACCTTCCAACTGCTGAATAACAGCCATAAGCTGTTGCCTTGTAGCTTCTAGCATAGCTCTTTTTTTTGCTCGTTCTATACGGAAAGGATTTGAAACTCCAGATTGACCAGGTTCCATTGAAAAAAGAGGTGCTGCCATTCCTAAAGCTAGAGCCATAATAAGACATTTCTTCATAAGAGTACTCCTTAATTAGATGTTATATAGATTATTTATCTTAAGTATACTCTTTACATGCTTAACATCGCAATATTTTAAGACGTGCAATTCTTATTAGAGAGTCCAGACATGAATTTTTTTAGCATTATATACAAGAAGCTCTTGTGAAATTTTCTCAGTCCAAGACTTACAAGGATCTTTATCAAAAATAACAAGATGTCCTTCATGAGCACCACAAAGATCCATGTACTCTGCTGTTTGCTGGAGGCCGTGCTTAAGTGTATCTTCACCACGCTTTATCTTAAGTTCAATAACTATTCTTTGCTTTTTCCAAGCAATTAAAAGATCTACACGTTTTCTTCCAAGAGCATATTCTCGATGTATGGTACCTCCACCATTAATCACTCTTTGCAAAAATGCAAGCATAAGAATATGGGGACCTGATTCTTTATAGTTAAAATCCGAAAGCCATGCATCTGCATTTTCCCTAAAAAACTGAGTAAAGGATTCAAGCAACTTACTCATATCCAGAGAACCATCCAGACGTTTATACCAAGCTAATTCTTCAACAATACTGTATTGAAACGTGTAAGCAAGTACAGCAGGTATTATTTCTTGGTAGATGGGATTAGCAATAGCCAAATTACCTGCTTTAATAGAGATAAGACCAAGATCTATCGTATACTGCACATCATCTTGAATATACTCCGGCTTAATAACTTCTCCTGAAATAATAGTATCTATAACCTTTCTCACTCTTTCTTCATTAAGTTTATCTACAAGAGAATCCAAATGTGTATCTTTACGAGCAATAAGCTGATTTTTAGATTGTTCAATTATTTCTTTGGTAATAGATATAGTTCTATCAGCAACATCTCTAAAACAGGCCTGGTAAGCAAGAGCATTCACCAGCCATGGTTGTCCTTGCGTTAAGTAGTAAGCATAGTCTATTGCTTCATCTGTAAATTGCTGTCCAGTTTCTGTTGTATGCTGTAGATAAAGGTGTTTGACCTGCTCATAAGTAAAGTTAGAAAGCGTTAACGATTCAGTCTTAATATTAAAGGGACTACTTGTAGAGACATATACCCCAGATGCTTTAGACCATACTCTATAGTCCCTTACATCTCTAAGACCAATAAGGCATATTGACTGCGGAAATCGGTGAGGCCTTTCACCAAAACCAGCTCTTATCTGCCTAAGCACAGAAAGCAGTGAGTCTCCAATTAAGGAATCTATTTCATCAATAAACAGGATAACTGGCTTTGGACACAACTCGGCTATAAAGCGTAAAGCATTCACTAAAAGATTCAAAGTAACAGGATGGATTCTAATCATATCTTTCAAATGCTGCGCAACCTTACGATCGTTATACAGATATTCTTCGATAGCAACTGCTAGTTCCTCTACAATAGCAATAAGAGCCTCTTTTACATTATCACGTGCAGCTTGTGCCGGTTCAATGTTTATGTAAAGTGCTGAATATCTACCACTATCGTTAAGATAACGAATAAACTCCTTTACCGACGTAGTCTTACCAGTTTGACGAGGAGCATGAAATACAAAGTAATGCATCTCATCTATGAGTCTCTCTAAAGGCTTAACATCAAGACGATGAGGAACAAAGTAATGAATTTCTGGCTTAATAGGCCCTGCAATACAAAAGAATTTCATTCGTAAACTCCGTAAGCGTGGAAACCGGTCATCTCAAACGAATACTTTTTTAAAGCACGAAAGTACTTTATATAAGTATATAGCATATTATGTTATTGAACAATGAGCATATATTACTGTTATTCCAAAAAATCTTCGTAAATACGTTCACAGGTAGGCTTATTAATCACAAATCGCCATAATACCTCTTGAGCTACAGAAATACCAATACGTTTTGTCGCATCAATTGAACGAGGATCTATCACTATACCTTCTGTAATAAAGAGAGGAGAGTTACTTTTTGTAACATCACTACCATCATGGGCTTTTGTAATAGCCAGTGCTTGTGTAACATTGCCTGGCCCACTTACAAGAAAAGAAACTTGTTTTCTTCGGTTCTTTTCCATTCTCTCTTGACCACACGTAGGAATAAAGGCCCGAATAAGCATTGCCCCAGAAGGATACCTAGTACTATCTCGAGCTACAATATTTAAGCAGTAATGTAATCCATAGCTAAGGTATACATACGTATGACCAACGGGTCCAAACATAGATTTATTACGGTCAGTTTGGCCTCTATACGAATGGCTCGCAGGATCTTCAGAATGATATGCTTCTGTTTCTGCAATAATTCCTTCTAAATAGGTGCCATCAAGAACACGTATAATGCGCTTACCTAAAAGATCATAAGCAACTTGCGCAGTGTCTCGATCATAAAAATTTTGTGTTAGTATGACCATATATTTCCTTTTATTACCAGAAACTAGCTAATTCCTTTTTACTTAGAGTATACTAGGGCAAATGGTATACCTTTTAACTATTGGCTTGTAATGGATATAAGTGCTCGATCGAAAAGAAAATATACGTCCTTTATCTTTTCTCTTTTATTACACTGCCTTCTACTTCTTTGGTTCGTCTATACTACGCTTAAACTAAGTAAAATAGAAAACACATTAGAAAGCAATTCAGAGAACAAACGAATACCAGCTCCTCTATCGTTTGATAACCGTGTACCTTTACCGCCATTACCAAAAGAGCCTCTTCCAGCACTTCAGCCCCTAGTAGCCGATACGCCTCTTGAACTACCAACTCCATTAGAAGATCCACAAGAGTCTATCGTAGAACGTCGAGAGTCAACTGTGCCTGTTATAGATCCTCTCATACAAGTATCTCCAGAGGCAACTCAAAACGATACTACTGCTCATCTAGAAGCTGATAGTGCTCCTGAAACTGCTGATGAAGCTCATTCTTCTCAAAAAGAGACCGGTAGTCCTTCTCAAGAACCATATACCGTACCTCTATTAACAGAAAAAGGAACTGTGCCAACACATCATCCTGCATCACGCCCTCGGAGAAGAAAAAAGAAAACAACAAATCTACCGCCCGGCCTTACAGCAGCATTCTTTGTAAAAGCATTTCAAAATGCAGCTCGCACAGGAACCTATACTCAAAGCCCTAGAAGTCAAACAAAGAGCCAAGCACCTGCTCATGTACAAGAGCAACTTGACGAATTAAAGACGTCTAATTATGAGCAGAAAATTAGCCATGCTCTTCTACGAGCATGCCGCCTTTCTCAAGGGTATCTCCATGCACAAGAAGATGTAAAAGAACTACTTTTTGTTCGTCTTGTAATAGCTCAAGATGGCAGCTTTACAGTAGAAGGACCTACGCCTTTTACAGGAGTAAAAATAGTTGATGACTATCTCGCTTCATTCTTTTCAAAGCTTGATCTACCTCCTATACCTAAACATTTAGGCACAGATACGTTTGTTCGACCAATAACCATACGTATCTCTCTCAAAAAAGGGGGTAACTATATAGAGCTACGACCCATGAATGGGTAAACTACCTCTACCTAAAGGCAATAGGAGACTTCTTATTCCTGTTAAAGTCTCTTCTTGCTTAAAAGGGCAGAAATTCTAGCCCTTCATGCATATTCTTTACTATTTGCATTACCTGTTGACAATTTAGGGGAAAGCGATATTCTATATAGTAGTAGTGAGCCAAAGCATATTAAAAGTAAAGGATATAGTATGATAAGCCACGCAGTATTATATGTACCCGTTAGAAAAAAGAAAACTCAACGCACTGAGGCAAAGGTCCTTAAGCGAGGAGTATATACAGTTTCTCTTATCAATCCCCCTCTATCCTATAGAAAGCGCAAATCCTCTCCTGTGCGCAGTTACTTAAATTTCTCGTTCTAAGGGTACTTCCTTTAGAGCAGCAACTCCTAGAGGGGGAGTTGTCTCTTTTTCCCACTTAAAACTTATACGATGAATAATAGTAGTTCCATCTCTCTTAAGAGCTTTTTTATGAGCTTGAGTACCAT
Organism: uncultured bacterium; assembly: GCA_963848965.1. Classification (GTDB taxonomy): domain Bacteria; phylum Babelota; class Babeliae; order Babelales; family Babelaceae; genus CAWKFG01. The sequence goes on along the minus strand of CAWKFG010000001.1, from coordinate 227,858 downwards.
AGCCCTTATTTTCTTCAAAAACATAGCCAGGAATAACCTGTCCAAGACGGCCCATAAGAGCATCTCTTGTTACTTTAGCAATAATAGAAGCAGCAGCAATAGAAGCTGATTGCCGTTCGCCATAAGGAAAATGAACTATAGGAATAGCAAGGTGCTCAAGAGCTACCGGCATAGCATCAACTAAAATAATAGAAGGATACTCTGAAGATTGAGCAAAGAGTTGCATTAATGCTCGCTTCATAGCGCGCAACGTAGCTTGGTAAATATTAACATCATCAATTACTCGATGGTGCATAATACCTACAGCCCAAGTACTATTTTTCATAAGCCACTTATAGGCCTTAAGCCGCTCTTCATGAGTTAAAAGTTTTGAATCTTTAAGATACTTATGCTTTACATGAGGCTTTAAAATGGCAGCAGCAGCCACAACCGGTCCTGCTAAACAGCTCCGTCCTACTTCATCAATACCACATACAAGCTCTGAGCGAGCCCATGCTTCTTTTTCGTACATGTGTCTTGCAAAATCTGATTTTCTTTTAATCGTAATCATGAGTATCTTAAAGCATTAAATAGATGAACTGTATTCTTTTAGTATACCAGATTCTTAGAATTTGCAAATAAACATGTATGAAAAAAGCTTTTAGAAGCATATTTGCAGAAAAACTAATAATTTTGTGTGCCACCATGATAGCTTAAGAACTAGATGCTTGCATTTTTTTAAACAAATGTATATTAAAAGAACTCTAGCATATTTCTTTACTTCGAAATATTCAGATACTACACTAGATAGCAGAGCACCCGACAAAAAAAAAGTTATTCTTTTGATAAGCCTTCTTTATGCAAGGATCCTCGCATGCATGTACAGCTCTTTAATAAGTGGACCTTACTAACTCTTTCTGCAATTCTCTATGCGCTTACTTTCATAATAGCAGCTCTTTGGTGGCTTATTTTTGTACCATTTGCTCTTCTTTTTTATACGATGATTACCTACAAACTTTCTTTTATAGAAGGTTTAGTATGGGGCACCCTCTTTTTTAGCTTACAGGCAAGCGGCATATTTTATTCACTGTTTTATATGGCCCAAGGAAAACCTACCTCGTTTATTATGTTAGTAGGAACACTGTTTTTACTTATTCTTTACGCAGCTTGTTATAGTGGCATATGGTTTTGGAGCATAAATTTTATTAAAAGATATAGTACATCTTCGTTTTTACAGCTTTTGTTATGGGTTACATTCAGTTGGTTGTATATTTTTACTATTGATCAACTTGTTTTATGGATCTTTGGCTCTTTTGAAGGATATCCACTTGCACATCCTTTATTACCGCTTGCATCATATCCCCCTTTTTTAACAATACTTCCTGTTTTTGGTAAGCATATACTCACAGGCGTTTTTCTCGCTTCTTCTAGTCTATTAGGAGCTTTATTTCTTATAAAAGACAGCCGTAAAAAATTATTCGTTGCTATAGCTGCGCTTTTTCCTTGGCTTATAAGTCAAAGTCTCTACCATACGTCTTTCAACCGTCCTGAGTGGCTCTCAAAAATAGCTATACTACCAGAAAGCTTTTATAACCCTGGCAACCCCGCACGTACTATTGCAGAAGTTGCACAAAGACTCAAAACTCTTATTCAAGAGAACCCTTTTATTGAACTTATAATCTTACCAGAATCAGCACTCTATCTTTGTGACCTTTTTGCTCATAGAGAACTACTTAAAGCATGGGATCAAGAACATCTTTCTCGACAGATGCATATTATTACAGGAGCACTCTACAAAGAAAATACTATCTGCTCTAATGCTGTATATTGGATATATGATGGCGTAATCCAAAAATTCTTTTGTAAAAAGCATGCATTACTACTTACAGAACGTCTTCCTCAGTGGGCTCATACTTCTTCTTTAAAGCAGCTCTATTATAAAGAGAATAAACCCTTTATTACTCCTTCTTGCAACAAACGTGAGCCATTTGTTATAACACCTACGTTGACATTTGTGCCTTATATATGTTCAGAGATTTTCTTTAAAGCTTATCCTGATGACATTCAAGCAAGGATTCTATCTTTATGCAATGATACATGGATTGAAGCTTCTTATATTAAACGTCTTATGCAATTCATGCATCGCTTTCGTGCACTTGAATGGCAACGTACTATTGTCTATGTCTCGTATACCCATTCTTATCTCTATGATGCTCAAGGGCAACAATGGACGCTAAAAAACACGCCTACTCTGTGAGCAGGCGTGTACTGTTTATCTAAGATTTAATAAAGTTTAGGAAATTCTTTACCCTTCATAGGAAGGTTTCCAATTCGCGCATACTCACTCATTAAAGCCAAAAGCTTTAGTACCAACTCTTTATGACCATGTATTGCAGCAAGCTTAATCGCTTGAGCTGTAGGATAAGCACCTGCTTTTAAAAGCTGCGTAACAAGATTCATGTTTCCTTGAGCTGCTGCATAGCATAGAGCATTATTACCTTCTTTATCAAAATAATTTATGCTGCTTACTCGCTTATCTTCATAAGCTTTTTTGCTATTTTCTTTTTCGTAAGCATCTAACAAGAAAGAGACTATCTCAGTGTTTCCACATTGTATAGCATATACAAGTGCTGTTCTGCCATAACTATCAACAGCATGTAAACATTCAGGGAGCTGATTAAGTAAAAGCTGTACTATACTCTTATGATTAAATATACATGCCCATATAAGCGGCGTTTGACCAAATTTATTATATACCAACGTTTTTGAAGAAGAGCACTGCGCTAGATACCCTTTAACATATGCTTCTGGATTTTGAAGATATTCTTTGAGATCCTCATCTAGACATGCTTGTAAGAAGTGTACTAGTTCTTGAGAATGTACTTTTTGTGCAATTTGTATTGGAGTAATCGTTTGTTCTCCATCAGCTAAATAGATATTTTTAAAAATCTTACTTAATACTACAGTATCTAGTAATTCGCTTACTCTTAAAGGCCTCGTAACGAGATTACTAGCAAAAGCTGTTGGGGTAAGCAATGCTACCGTTGCTAAATTTTTAGACATAACAGCATAATGAAAAATATATGTTCCACAAACGTCCGCGCCTGCTTCAAGAAGTCTCTTTACAATTTCTTGCTGTCCTGTAAAAACAGCATACTCCTTCATATGCCAATCATCAAATTCACAGTCTACAGCAAACTTTTTAACAAGCTCAACATGCTTATTTCTAAGCGCAAAGTATAAAGCTTGCTCACTTACCTTTACAGGAACAGATGCTCTTTCGTTATACCATGTCAGTAAAAGCTCTATTACTTCAGCATTTCCATTAGCTGCTAATAAGGTTATTAACTCTTTCAGATCATAGATTTCTTCAAAATCAAATTCACCTTTACGATTTAATAATTCTTTTACTAAAGAAGCATCTCCTACAAAACAGGCAAGAAGAAGAGGTTCACATCCACTACCTAAGGCGTACGCAGAAAAATCGAAAAGAAACTGGTTGCAAGCAAAACCATTATCAAGAAGCTTTTTAACAGTATCCTTATCACCATGCAAAATAGCATTTGTCATATTATTGTTAAGTTGCTGTTGCTCATCAGTTATATCTTCACGATGAGGAGACTTGAATACAGCTCCTGCTTCAATAAGCGCTTGTACTACTTCCTTATGACAACCATACTCATCAAGCGTATTAGCGTCAATACTAAACGGCGTATCAACTGCTATATAGAGAGCATTTTGTCCTTCCTTGTCTTCCATACTAACGTCAGCTCCTGCCTTAATAAGCGCTTTAACAGCTTTAGCACGACCGTTTTGTGCTGCATACATAAGAGCAGAAGATCCTATCTTTAGATCACTAGTATTAACATTTATACCTGCTTTGATCAGGCTCTCTAAAGCTTTTGCTTTACCACGAGTAGCCGCATGTAAAAAACAATTTTCAAGATAAGCTTTACTATCATTGTTTAACAGATATTCATTAGGAATGATAGCTCCCATTTCAAGCAAATATAAAGTCGCCCACCAATGCTTACTACGAATAGTAACAGCTAAATAGCGCGATAAAACCTCTTTACAAACAGAACCTTGTTTAAAATTCTGAACGATATCTTGAATATGCTTTTTTAAAGCACTTTTAAGTTGCATATAGTCGGTTGAATGATGAGGAGAATCTCCACTATAAAGAGCTCTTTCAAAGATCCTATCTGCTGCAAAACCATCTCTAAACTCTATCTGAAAAAAGTCATAGTTTCCCTTTGCTTGAGCTTTAAGAAGTTCAAGGGCTGCATCATTATGCTTATTTCTTGCAGCCACTTCTAAAGGAGTATGCCCATAGATATCTTTAGCATTAACATCAGCCCCTGCATTAATGAGAGCTTGTATAACAGCAGTATTACCAGCATAAGCAGCACTAAGAAGCGCAGTACCCCTAAATTCATCACGAGCAAGAACATTTGCTCCTGCTTGAAGCAAATCAGTTACTTTTTTTAAATCTGCTTTACCTGCCGCTGCCATAAGCGCTCTATCTTTATTCGTTATCTGTTGCTCAATCTTAACCCTTTTGCCAGAAGGCTCTTCAAAGTGAGCTTTATCTTTCATAGCCACTACAAGGCTGCTAAAAGGTACAACCAAAAGAAACAAAACTACTATTTTCATACTAATCCTTATAATAACTTTAATATCCGATATATAATCATGCATTACAGTATATCAGATATATAAAAAATTTCAATTAAAAATATTTTTTATATTTTACTCCTTATAACCTACCATACTCTTTATCTTAAGATACTATCCAAGCACATCCTACCATAGCCTTTAGAAATCACTGCCCATGACATCACTCAAGCCTATGTTATCTTTATGCAATAATACATAAATGAAGCTTCTTATATTACTTTCGTGCACTTGAATGGCAATGGATTCGTGTCTTTATGATACACAAGGTCACCAATGGCCATTAAAATGACACGTCTACTCTCTGAGCAGGCGCGTACTGTTTATCTAAGATTTAATAAAGTTTAGGAAATTCTTGGCCTTTCATAGGAAGATTTGCAATTCGCGCATATTCACTCATTAGAGCCAAAAGTTTTAGTGCTAATTCTTTGTGACCATGCTCTGCAGCAAGTTTAATTGCTTGAGCTGTAGGACAAGCACCGGCACTTAAGAGGCGTACTATGAAGCTAAGATCTCCCTTTATTACCGCATAACAAAGAGCATTATTACCTTCTCTATCAAACTTGTTTATGCTGCTTACTCGCTTATCTTCATAAGCTTTTTTACTATTCTCTCTTTCGTAAGCATCTAACAAGAGAGAGACTATCTCAGTGTTTCCACACTGTATAGCATATACAAGTGCTGTTCTTCCATAACTATCAACAGCATGCAAACATACAGGAAGCTGATTAAGTAAAAGCTGTACTATACTCTTATGATTAAATATACATGCCCACATAAGTACTGTTTGGCCATATTTATTTTGTACTATTGTTTGTAAAGAAGAGCATTGTGCTAGGTAACCTTTAGCATATGCTTCTGGATTTTGAAGATAGCCTTTCAAATTTTCATCAGTACATGCTTGCAAGAAGTGTACAAGTTCTGGTGAACGAACTCGGTGAGCAAGTTGCAATGGAGCAAAAGAACCTTCGCCTAAAAAGACATTTTTGAATACTTTACTATTTGTTAGCGTGTCTGTTAATTCGTCTACATCATAAAATTTGTTAAGTAAGTTGCAAACAAGAGCATCTTTGGTAAGGAGCGCTACTATTTCTAAATTTTTAGCTATAACACTGTAATGGAAGTTATATTGTTGACATACATCCACTCCTGCTTCAATAAGCTGCCTTACAATACTCTTTTGCTTTGTAAGAATAGCAAGTTCTCGTATATTCAGTCTTGAACCCCATGCGCAGTTTGGTGCCAACTTTTTAACAAGCTCAATATGCTTATTTCTAAGAGCATAGTATAATGCTCCTTCTGAAATAGTTATGTTCTCTGCATTGTTTTGATTATACCAGTTAAGTAGAAGCTCAATTACCTCTATATTACCATTTGCTGCTAAAATATCTATGAGCTCATCAAATGAATACAGATCTTCTTCAAAATCAAAGTTTCCTCTATGAGTCAAAAGCTCTTGTACTATGTCAGCATTACCCATAAGGCATGCAAGGAGTAATGGTTCACACTGACCAGAACCTGCTCCAAAAGCAGTAAAACTTAAAAGTGATTCATCATCAGCAAATCCTTCATCTAAAAGTCTCTTAATAGTAGCTTTATCTCCCTGTAAAATAGCATTAGTCATAGTATCATTACGCTTTTTCTGTTCAGCAGTTACACCTTCTCGTTCTGAAGATCTAAATACAGCTCCTGCTTTTACAAGTACCTGAAGTACTTCTTTATGATGACCTATACGTCCGGTAACTTCAGTACTAAAGAGCGCATCAATTGTTTCATAAAGCACGTCATGGTCTTTATTATTATGTAACGTAATATCTGCTCCTAGCTTAATAAGAGCTTTAACGGCTTCAGCATGACCATTTTCTGCTGCAAACATAAGCGCTGTATATCCTGTATCTAGGTGTACATAGTTAATGGGAATACCAGCCTTAACACAACTTTCTAACACTTTTACCTTACCGTCACAAGCTGCACTTAAAAAGAAATTTGTTAACTTCTCTTTAGTAGATTGCTGTAACAACCACTCAGCTGGAATTTGAGCTCCCATCTTAATGAGATAGAAAAAAGCATCTTTAGTCACTTGCGTAAAAGCAAGCGCTAGATAATTAGCTAGTCTCTTATTTCCTTGTGAATCACGTTTAAATACCTGAACAGCTTCTTCAATATGTTTCTTAAGAGCTGAGAAAGGAAAATCCTTAGCCATAAGGATAAGGGCTTGACAAAACACCCCGTCGGCTATAAAACCATCTTTTCCTTCTACTTGAAAAAAATCATCTCCACCAGGAGCATGGAATCTCAGGAGCTCCAAGGCAAACAGATATTGTCTACTAAGCGCTGCCAATTCAAGAGCCGTATGGCCATAAAAATCTTTAATTGATGGATCTGCTCCAGCATTCAAAAGAGCCTTTATAATAGTAGATTGCGTTATAACGTCACTATTTTTACTGATAACAGCATGCAGTAACGGAGTAGCGCCACCTATATCACGAGCATTAACATAAGCTCCTGCTGCAAGAAGCGTAGTAACTTGAGCTAAATCTCCTTTACCTGCAGCTACCATAAGCGCTACGTCAGTTTCAGATAACGTATGCTCACTTTTCATCTTCTTATTTGAGGTCTTTTTAACCTGAGTTTCTTTATATTCCTGCCGTTTCATAGCCTCAGTAAGACCTGTACACAAGAGAGCCATAATAAGCACTACATATTTTTTCATTACTTAACCTCAATAATAACATTGACTATCCAATAGCCTATCATCTAATGAGTATAGCAGGATATCTATAATACTCAACTAGAAATATTTATTGGAATTAGATCGTATACACTCATTTTTCTAAACACGCAAATCTTTTATTGAGGGTGCACTACAGGTAAAAAACAGATAATCAAAGTGCTTTGGCAAGAGAAATGCTACAATAGCCTTTTTTTTAAAATATGGTATACTTTAAGGTAAACACAATATTAACATATCTTTGCACATAACACATATGAACAATAATAAACGAGATTACTACGAAGTGCTAGGCGTTTCTAAGACTGCTACTCAAGATGAGATTAAGGCAGCCTATAGAAAACTAGCAATGAAGTACCATCCTGATAGAAATCCTGATAATAAAGAAGCTGAAGACAAGTTTAAAGAAGCTGCTGAAGCATATGAAGTGCTTTCAAATGCAGAAAAAAGAAAGCAATATGATCAATTTGGTCATGCAGGCCCTAGCATGGGCGGCTTTGGTCAAGGCATGAGTATGGATGATATCTTTACTAACTTTGAAGATATATTTGGTGAGATTTTTGGTGGCGGACAAGCACAAAAGCGACGTTCACGCAAAGCAGAACCGACTCCTAAACGTGGCCATGATATTGTCAAAGATGTCTCACTCTCTTTAGAAGAAGCATTTACCGGAACGACAAAAGAGGTCCGTATCTATCATTTTGTTTCATGTGAAACCTGTAATGGCAAAGGTATGGCTAAAGGAGCAACTGTACAGCAATGTCCAGAATGCCAAGGTGCAGGTCAAATTGGTTATCGTCATGGTATCTTCATGTACAGCCAAACATGTCCTCATTGCCATGGTGAAGGGTATATTATTACTAACCCATGCCCTACATGCAAAGGGCAATCTCGCATACAGCAATATGATACTGTAAGTATTACTATACCAAAAGGTATTTATGATGGTGCTGAACTTCGTGTTGCAGGTAAAGGTGATGCCGGTATCTTTGGAGGACCTGCTGGAGATCTTTATTTACGAGTACATGTTATGCCACACTCTGTCTTTAAGCGAGTAGACGATGATCTTGAATATACTGTTCAACTTTCTTATCCACAACTTGTTTTAGGTGCTCAGATTGAGATAGAGAACATTGATGGTACTCAAGAAGCAGTAAAAATCCCTAAAGGTACTCAAATAGATGCTCGAATTACTGTCACAGGCAAAGGGTTCCACCGCGTACGAGGCAAAGGTCGAGGAAATTTAATAGTTATAACAAAGTGTATTATTCCTAAAAAGACTTCTGCCGAAGCTGAACAAGTACTTAAAGAGTATGCTCACCTCACTGGTACAGATACTGGTAACCCAGAGGATAAAAAAAGTTTCTTTAAAAAGTTTCTAGGGTAAGTGTTAGCAAAAAGCATACACGTAGAGGCCTAGTTTTGCGCTCTCTAGAGGATATTTATGATACTAGTACTCTTTATTTTTCTTTTACTATCGGCTCCTACTCTTGGTATGGAAAAACAGCGCGTACAAGAAGACGAATTTTCATCGGGCTCGGAGAATGAAAGGGATCTTATTGCCTATAATGAGAAAACAGGAGAATATACTCTTAACCTTATGAGTCAAAATTTACGTGATGATGCACTCGTCAATCTGTACTCACTTACTTATTCAGATACTCGATTTTCACAAGTAACCAAACTACAAGACCTTAATCCTCTTATAATCAATTTAGGACATAATCATCTTACTCGATTTCCTAGTAATATCACTTGTTTAAGATACTTAGCTTCATTAAATTTGAGCAACAATGAGTTAGGAGCTGATAATCCTTATTGCGATCTAGGACATCTTCCTTTAACTACTACTTTCACATCTCTTTCTATTGAAAAGAATCAACTTAGTAGATTTCCTCCTCACATAACCCTTCCTTCTCTAAAAGGACTTTATATCTTCAAGAACAGTATAAACAAACTTCCTTTACAAATAAGCCATATGACATCATTAACCATTCTAGATATAAGTAACAATAAGCTTAAAAAGCTACCATCCGAATTTGGATATCTCGTTAATGTACTTAAACTAGCCCTCAAGAAAAATAAGCTTACTTCTTTACCAGATGAGATAGGAAACCTGACAAAGCTCACTGATTTATACCTAAAAAAGAATAGACTTGATATGCTACCTAGAAGTTTAAGCGCAATAACCACACTGAGACTCCTTGACGTATCACATAATAATGTAGCGCGAAAAGAATTTGGCTTTTTAGGGCTCAATGCTCTACCTGCAAGCTCTCTTACTGCCTTTGACTTAAGTTATAATAAGCTTGAAGAAATTCCTCAAGTAACTGCAACACTTACATGTTTACAAAAACTCATATTGACTAATAATCGCCTTCTAGAACTTTCTTGTAGTATTCCTTTAGAAATAGACCTCTGTAATGGCCAAAAGCTTATTCTAGAGACATGCATCTCTCCTCATCCAGAAAAGCATAGTATTGTATATGTACCACAACCAAAAGAAGATGCTACTTAAAAAGTGCCGGTAATTGAGCCTCATGTACTACAAAAAGAAGACGTCCCATAACTTGTAAGTATTTTTGATGGGCTGCAAGCTTGACCTCATTATAGGAAGCTTCTGCTCCTGCTTCTAAAAGTGCACCAACAAGCCTCAAATTCCCTTTTATTGTAGCATAAAAGAGCGCATTTTTACCTTGCTTATTACAAAGGTTTATACCTTCTTGAGAGCTTGCTTTGATAAGAAGCAATGCACTATCATAGTGCCCATAAAGAAGAGCATACATAAGCGGTGTATAACCACGTTCATCTTGCCCACTTACTACCTCTTTTATATGAGGCAGCTCAAGGAGTTGTGCAATTATAAAAGTGTGTCCACACATGCTAGCCCACAAAAGTATAGTATAATGTACACTTGAAGAAGAGAAGTATGCTTGAGGATTCCTTATATACGCTTGCATTTCAAGATCTCTACACAAAGTAAGAAGATGGATAACATCTTTGCAACCATTATCCCGTGCATGCTGTAATGCTATTTTTCCTTGATTATCAGCACTTGTAGTATCTGCACCTGCACCAACAAGCAACGCTGCTATTTCTGTACGCTCATTTATTGCAGCAAGCGTAAGAGCCGTTTCCCCACAGAAGTTACGGAGATCACAATTAGCTCCTGCTCTAATGAGCATTTTAACAATATCTTTGTAACCACATGCTGTAGCTACCATAAGAGCAGTATCATAGAGTGAATTTTGCTTATCAACGCAAGCTTTTGCTTCAATCAAAAGAGCAACAAGGTCACTATAACCGCTTTCTGTTGCAACTAGCAGCGCAGTATCTTCATACTCATTAGTCGCATCCTTATCTGCACCTGCGCCAAGAAGTAATGATACTACCTGCGTATGGCCACCTTGTGCAGCCAACAGAAGTACAGGAATTCTTGTTTTTTCAGTACATGTGTTTGGGTCTGCTCCTGCAGCTAGTAGTACTGATACTATATCATTAAAACCTCTTTGACAGGCAAAAACAAGACATTTATTAAGAATTTTCTGCTCAACTTCACGTTCAAGAAGCTTTTTTAAAGAGTTTACTTGATTATTGAGCACTACTAATTCTAATGCTCTATAGAGCCCGTCTTGAGTAGTAGTTGAAATACCTGCAATGCGCTCACCAGTTTCTGATTTTCTCAATTTCAGAGCCGTTCCACCTTCACAGCTGTTATCCCGCTTCATGGTTAAAGACAGGCTACTACACGCTAATAAGAGCATAGTTACAATAATTCTATACATATCAATCAAAATATCCTATATATTATTATTTATTATGTTATAAATTATATATTTTATTTTATATTTGTCAAAAATGCATAGAAAAAAGCTATGATCTCTGCAATATAGTTAGAACTTTGGCAAAAACAGTGAATGAGCTCTTGTAAAAAAAGAGTTTTTCTAGCATTTAAATGCTAACAAACTTCTTTTTAAGGCTTTTTTGTGAAGGTTTTATGGGATATTTATGATCTGAGCTTAATTTATAGAGCATCTGAAAAAAGAATTCTCTATCAATATTTTTAACTACAGCCTGTTCATGGGCTTCTGACAGCGCTACAGGATAGCCATGCCCTTTTATACATTGATCAAGAGCTATTTCAAGCGTTGTTGTAAGAGCTTCTTGGTCATGCGCAATCCACGCTGGAACTTCAATGCGTACAACCTCTTGGTTTATATTTACATATATAAAATGGGGACGCAGATGCTCTGGATAGCGCTGTGTAATAGATGAACAATGAGCAAAGAGTGCCGATCGAGTATACGTAGGCAAGAAAGGGAAAATAACATCACTATCAACAATATGTTCAAACGTGGGCTTAGTGTCAAAAGAGACTATATTCTTATCTACTGCCATACGCACAATGTTCACAAGCTCTTTACTTTTAGGCAAGCTTATAAAGCCTGCAATAAGGAGCCGCTTTTTATAAAAATCATCTAAAAGGGATAAAGAGCTTTGCAAAAAGCGCTCTTTAGTAACATCGTCTTGCGAATCAAGATGCCAAAAAATTAAAGAACCATCACACAAAAAAAGATGTGGAAATGGTCGCTTTTGAGTAACTTCTGTACTTACCTTAAGCCCTACTTGCAACTCAAGCTCACTTCTTTGACAATTAATTTTCTCTGGAGAAAGGTCATTCCACGAACCATTTTCCTGCAAAGCATAGACAGAAGGAATCGAATCTGTATGCATACCAGAAAGATGGCCATCATAAGTAAGCGTTACTCTGCCAATATTAAGAAGATAACAGCCAATTCCTTGATGCCTATCGGGGTATATTTGTGAGCCATCAACTGCAGTAACACTGTAGCCATGTCTTCCTGTTTTAATAGATGTCTGCAGTACTCAACTGTTCTAACCATTGAGGAACCTGCCAGGGAGACACAGAACACTGTAAGTGGCTCTGCTTGCTCTGGATGGTCAAGTAACCAGCGCCATATTTTATATGCGATCTCCCTTTCTTGGCCAGTAGCAAAGAAAAGCTGTGGAACTATCGTCTGTAGTTCTTGAAGAACCTTGTGTTTATTTAACATAAAAAGCCACTCACTTATACTACACCTTTTGCTATGATAAAGCATAGCATCTTTAGAAAAACCTTCCAAATGAAAGCTGCTGCATAGACAGATTACCTTTTGCCACCAAAAAGATTAGTGCCTGTTTTCATAAGAATAAGAAGTATTGTAGCCACCTTAGCTGAGCCCTGTTCTGCTACCGCTTTAATAGCCTTAATAGAAAGACGTGCTCCTTTATCCCACAGCTCTTCTATTATTCTATCATTACCTTGAGATGCAGCATAATACAAAGCACTATTTCCTTGGTTATCAGTAAGATTAATACCTTTTTTGCAATAAGGAAGCAGAAGCCGAACAATGTCTCCATACCCATAAAGTACTGCGTACATCAATGCAGTACGCCCTAACTTATCTTGAGCATTAACATAGTCTGATGGTAAGTTACATGCAAGTAACTGCTCTACTATAGAAAAATGTCCAAATATACTAGCTCGTATAAGTGAAGTTTGATGAAATTCATCTCGCGTAAAAATACCATCTTGTACTTCTGTAACGACTTTTTCTGGTGCATGAGCATAAGCACTTATGAGAGGAAGCAAAGCAAGCTTACAGAGTAAAACAAGCTCATTATAATGTTCTTTTTCCCTCTTCTTAAAAAGTCGTTCTTCTTTATTAGGAGCAGTCAGCTCCTCAAAAGAAAGCTTATCCATTATAACAAAAATTGGTACTAAAGAACGTGCAGCAAGATCTGTACATTGATACACTTGAAGATACCTACTGAGCAATTGGAAGTTTCCACTTTCTATAATTTTCGTAAGAGCTCCTTGTCGCGAGCTCGCATCAGCATCCCGACTAGCAATAAGACTAAAAACTTCTGGTGATCCGCTTATAGCAGCATATACCAAGGCTGTATTACCTCTCTGGTCTCTTGTATTTACAGGTACTCCTAAAGAGAGAAATTTTTCCACAATAGCACTGTTCTTTCCTTTTACTGCTTTCATTAACAGTGTTGATCCACCTTCACTTACCGCATGTATTGGCAAGCCCTTTTCTAAAAGCATCATTACAAGTTCTTGGTTACCCATTACCGCTGCAGTTGACAGCAAGGTGCTCAGTTCAGCATCCCCTGCAATAGCATGTTCTTTGGCTAAAAACAATTGAGCTACTTTAGAATGTTGTTCTTCTATAGCATAAGAAAGTGCTGAACGATTATAAATATCCCTTACTGCAATATCAGCACCTGCTTGAAGAAGCATCTGTGTTATTTCCTCATTACCATAATAAACTGCATATATTAAAGGAGTAGCTTTTTCTCGGTCCTGCATATTAACAGTCGCACCATGCTGTAATAGAAGTTGAACAGTATCTTTATGTCCATTCATAATAGAACAAAAAAGAGCAGTCGATCCTTTCTTATTTTGTATATCAATTGAGGCACCTTTGCTTATTAATTCATGAACAAATTCTCTATTTCCTTTTGTTGAAGCAGCTATAAGTGCAGTATCGCCTTTTGCATCCTGCACATTAATATCAGTTCCTCTTTCTAAAAGCTTGTTTACCAAATCTTTATGATTATTCGTTGCAGCAGCAAGTAATATGTTAGGATTATTATCCTTTACCTCAAGAAGAGCGACAATTTCACTATGGCCCTGATAAGCAGCCCAGTATGCTGCAGTAGCTTTAGAACTATCTGTTAAATTTTTTTGAGCACTAACATCTAGCAATAGTTTAACTATATCTTTTTGTCCACAAGAAGAAGCAATGATTAAAGGTGTATGACCCTCACAGTCCTTTGTATCGATTACAGCTCCAATTTCTAGCAACTCTTGCGCAATGGTCGTAAACCCATATTGAGCAGCAACAAATAAAAGTGAATGTCCCTTATTATCTACAGCATCAAAATCTGCATCTTCTTCAAGTAATTCACGAACAACTTCCTGCTTGTTTACCTTTACTGCAGCCATTAACGGAGTATCACCAGTATTATTTTTAGCTTCAATGTCTGCGCCACAGCTTAAAAGTTCTGAAATCATATGCGCTAAGCCCGCACGAGCTACATGATGCAAGGCCGTATCGCCATTACGGTCTTTTTTATTGACATCATCACGGTCATTGACCAACTTATATAAAAGCTCCTTATGACCTCTTTTTGCTGCCCACATAAAAGCAGTCATCTCAGTTGAATCTGTCAGGTCAATGGAAGCTTTAGCTTTTAATAGTTTTTCAACTGCCTCCTTGTTGTTATAATAAACTGCATATATTAAAGGCGTCCATTCGTCTTTATTTTTATAGTTAATGTGAGCACCTGCTTCAATAAGAAGGTCTATTATAGTAGGATTGTTACTTATAGCCGCATAGAGTAATGCTGATGAACCTTTTGCGTTCTTCTTATTAACACTAGCTTTTGCTGCTAATAGAACCTTTACCACTTCTATACGACTATGCCGTGCAGCTTTCATCAAAGCAGTAAAACCGTCGCTATCCTTAGCATTTATATCAATTGAAGACGTGTGTTCGCTATTTAAAGCAAGTAGTTTATTTACCGTAGCTAAATCACCCTTAGTAGCAGCCTCAATAAGCAATAACTCTTGAGAAGAAGCTTTTCTTTTTTTAGACCTATGCTTTACCTGCTCACTTTTTCCTCTTTTTCTTTTCATGCCATATGTTAAAAGAGGAGTACAACAGAAGATACTTATAAACACTATTAAAACTTTTGTTCTCATATTATTTTCTCATTAAGGACAAACACAACCTTGATATTCTGCATAGTATACTATAACATCAATTCTTTCGCTCTTCTAATAGCTTCTTAAGTTCACGTTAAGACTGCCTTACTCATCCATTGCTTGTTTAAGCTTGATAAAAAAGCTCAATCTATTTTACAAAGTAACCCATTTACTTTGCTCGTGCGTTTATTTTGTTTTTGTGGTATAAAATGGAAATACTATAGGTTCACAGTAAAAGCACCTTCTCAATAATGTAAGTGAATATGCCAAACAATACAAAATCTGTAAAGTATTTACCTACCGATGTTAGTGATTTTCACACAATGGTCCAAGGTAATTATCTCTATGTAGATAAAACGCACTTTATTTATAAGCTATTTAGCAAAGGAAAGCGGTACTATTTTCTTTCTAGGCCCCGACGATTTGGCAAAACGCTGCTTATCTCAACATTAAAAGAATTTTTTTCAGGTAACAAAGAGCTCTTCAAAGGACTTTGGCTTTATACTTCAAATCATGATTGGGCAGAGCACCCCGTAATTCATCTTGATTTTTCAACTATAGCACATCGTACACCAGAACATCTTGAAGCAAGCTTACGATATACATTAGAAACTATCGCTCAAAACTATACCATCACTCTTGAAGCTACAATCCTAGAAGATATGTTTACTTCACTTATTAGAAAACTTTCTGAACGCAATAAAGTAGCCATTCTTATTGACGAATATGATTATCCGCTCTTGAGCCATCTCCATGATATTGAAGTAGCAAAGAAAATGCGTGAAATCCTAAAAAGTTTTTACGGTGTTTTAAAAGGACTTGATCCACATCTACGTGCTATTTTTATAACAGGAGTAAGCAAATTCTCAAAAACCTCAATTTTTTCTGGTCTTAACAATCTTGATGATCTCACACTTGATCCAATTGCTGCATCACTTTTAGGATATACTCAAGAAGAACTTGAGACATATTTTTCTAATAATATTGCTGAAATAGCAGAAGTTCATAGTACTACATCAGAAAATATACGAGAAATTATGAAAATCTGGTATCATGGCTACCGATTTTCAAGCCATGAAGCAAAAGTATATAATCCTTATTCAATTCTCTACTATCTTGATAAAAAAGAGCTTAAAAATTATTGGTTTGAGTCAGGAACACCATTTTTTCTTATACAATTTCTAAAAAAACACTATACCTCACTTGAAGGCCTTGAATATGCAGAATTTACTACGACAGGCTTAGGAACCGTTGATCTTGAAGATATACCACCTATTACATTACTCTTTCAAACAGGGTACCTTACTATAATTAATTATGATTCAGTTACATCTAAGTATAAGTTAGGCTACCCCAATAAAGAAGTACACGAATCTTTTCAAAAAGTACCTCTTAGCTGCTTTATCAAATACAAACGTTACTACCGTAGAAAAAGCAACCTCACAATTAGTATACGCCCTTAAAGAAAATGATATTTCTCTCTTTTGTGAACTTTTGCAAAGTCTCTTAGCACACATTCCCTATCAGTTACACATCGCTCAAGAGCGTTGTTATCATTCACTTTTTCAGATCATTGGCAAACTTCTCGGCCTAGATATCCAATCAGAAGTTAGTACAGACAAAGGCAGAATAGATCTAGTTCTCATCACAAAGACACATGTTTATATCTTTGAGCTTAAATTTAACGTTAATGCTCAAACTGCATTACGTCAAATAGAAGAACAAAAATACTATGAGCGATATCTTCTTACAAAAAAACATATAACACTAGTCGGTCTTGCTTTTAAGCAAGAAACACAAAAGCTCATACTAGAGTGTATGAGCAAAATACTTAGATAAGTTTTTCATTCACTATTTTAATTAAAGTAACCGTTTGCAATACTTGCCAACCCTTATTAAATTAGTGTTAGTAATTTTACAATCATATCATTGAGGGATTCACATGTTTAATTTTCTTCTAAGAGCTTTCTTTTTACTGCCATCTTTAATTACTTTTTCTTTCTTCAATAACGTATACTGCAAACCTGCGAGATACTCTACAAACCATGATTATTATCATGAAGGAACAAAAGCAGTAGATTTGATTTTTCACTATGCTATTGCTCATCAGTTACATAACCAAAAAGAAATAGCTGCTTTAGAAAAAAAAATATATAGCATACGTATGCCTAATAGTATTTCTCAAGACGTACAACAGAAGGCCAACAAAAAATTTAGCGCTAATAAGTCCGCAGCAAATCAGTTTATACGTGGACGAAGAGATAGATTAAAGACTATTGCTATAAAAAAAATGATTAAAGATGCTCATTTAAATGAAACACAAAGCGCCATCATTTTAGCCTTATATTATTCCATTTTATACGATTACTATGATAAAGAAGTTGGATCAGATTTCTTTAAACCAATGATCTATAAAATATTCATGCCAGATATAGAAAAAGTAGAAAAAGAGATGAAATCCACTGGAGAAGAAGCAAAAAAATATGGCATCAACGTTGATGAATTCGGTGCCGCCATAGTTTATGGATTTGCCTATTGCTCTGCCTATTGTGCAGTAAAGGAAATGGGTAGCACAATGGATCCCCATTATGTTGGAAAAATTGCAAGAGATTTTCTAAAATTTGGAAATAAATTAGATGCTACTAAATGTTTTAGATTTATAAACAGTACTAATTGAACAACGAATATACTGTCTGCAAAGAGGTGCTTGTTAATAATGGTTATCCAAAAGAAAAATAAAAAAGATATAAATTATTATCTTAATCTTCCTTGGACGTATACAATTGAAACAGCTCAAGAAGATGAAAAGACTCTTTACATTGTGCATGTTAACGAACTGCCGCGTATAGGCACAGACGCATACTCTCTTGAGGAAGCGATGAAATCTCTCAAAGAGATTATGGCTACGTTATTCGAGCTTTATCTACAAGAAGGCGAGGAAATTCCAGAGCCAGTTAACCTAGATTATGTAAAACGAGAAGCTATTCCTGATTGAAGCGCTTCTAAAGGAAGAAGAGCACAACGCAAACGAGTAGGGCCTAATGGAATACGGACCAAAGACAGCATAGTATCCTTACCCCATTCTTGTATAACTGAAAGAGGCTGATTAATCCCTTTTTCAGAAAGCATAGAAGCTGCAGCTTGACTAATAACGCATCCTTTGCCTCCAAACTTAAGAGCTGTTACTCTGCCATCTTCTACAATGCCTTGAAAAGAGATTTGGTCTCCGCATGATGGATTAAGCACTTCACTAGCAAAGCTAGGATTTTCTAAAATCCCTCTATTGCGAGGATATCGGTAATGATCCATAAGTTCTTGTTGATACAGATCCATTTTCTCCACTCTATTGACGTAATACATAGATTGGTTACACTATTTATATATACTATTGTACCATTTTTCTCGATTTTATACTATAGAGTAATGCAGTCTACTAAGGCTGAATGAGTTGACTTTTTATATGATAACGAAAGCTTTATCCCTCAGCATTGTGATGTGCCCTATGATTCTTAGTAATTTACCTTCTCAGGCAGTGTCTTCCCGTCCTAAAGTAATTATTTGGGATCTTGGCAATACCCTTGTTTCTACAAATATTTTTAGTTTCGCCTCAGAAATTGGCTGGAAAGATTTTCTTCTCTATCCCCTTCTTGATTGGAAAAATCCTCTACACATTAAAAACATCGTTTTTGCTAGTCTTAGATTCACTTGCAGAGCCACAAAAAGGAGAGACTATGTTCTTTGGCCACATCTGAAGGAAGAGTACTCCCTACCATTATGTGCGATTGGCTTACAGGCAAAGAAAGTGGTGCAAAAATATGCCATAAAGTTGCACAGCGTATTGAAGAATATGATCAAGCAGGCTTCTTTATTAGTGCTCGTCAAAAGCGCCTTGTAAAAAAGACGTTAGAGGCTATGTTTAATCCTCAAACACTTGCAAAACATATGCGCCCTATAAGAAAAGCACTAAAAATTTTACGAGAATGTGCACTGCAATCTGATGAACATGGCAACCCACGTCACAAGCTTTACATTCTTTCAAATTGGGATCCTGATTCTTTTAAAGACCTTTCTCTTTCAAGAGGATTTCAAAAGATACTGCAATTTGTTGATCCAGATAATATACTTATCTCTGGCGATATTGGCACTCTCAAGCCGCATAAAAGTATTTATGAACATTTTATTAAAAAATATAAGGTTACACCTACCGATTGTATCCTTATTGATGATCAACGAGAAAACATAGAAAGCGCTCAAAAGAATGGCATGCATGGCATACTTTTAGAAAAACGGAACTACAAGAAACTCAAACGGCATCTACAGGATCTTTATGTCCTTTAAGTTCAAGCTCCTCCTTATAAAAAAGGTAGAGTCCTACAAATACGACTGCAACAGAAAGATAAAATGTGTAACCTACTTTAATGTTAAAGAATAGCCAGTCAAAAATAGCTGTTAGCAGTGGTTCACTAAAGGCAGTAAATGATAAGAATGTCATAGAATAGCGACGTAAAAGTTCAACATAAGCAGTATTGCCTATAACATTTGAAACAAGCATCATACCTAATGAGCTTAAGAAGAAGCCCTTCACATTACTAATTGGTAAAGGATGCCATTGTTCAACAAGCAAAGAGTGGGCAAGAGCCATAATACCACCCATGAGCATAATACTTCCATTAACCATCACCGAATCATAGCCTTCTTGACACACAAGCTGCCGGGTAAATACACATCCATAGGTACTTGCAATAATAGCAACAATAACAGCAAGTTCAGGAAGAGGAAGAGAGCCACCAAAAACGGGTATTGATTCAACTTGCTGACTTGAAAAGATCATTGGTAGGGCTCCTAAAAATCCGCATCCAAGACCAAGCCATTTTCTTGTGCTTAAACGCTCAGAAAAATAGAACCATGCAAAAAATGCTGCAGCAAAAGGATAGAGGTTATACAGAAAGCAACTTTTTGTTGCTGTCATATAGGTAAAGCCCCAAAAATCCAACACATTTGTTACATAGATGCCCAAAAATGATGAAAGAAAAAAGGGCCAAAAGTGATGGCGAGGTAAAGTAAACTGTTGCCGCCTAAAAAAATACTGGTAAAGTAATACAAGAATACCGGCTAATGTCATACGAAAACCGGTTAAGAAAATAGGTGAAGAATAATCAAGCGCAATTTTACTTAACGGGAATAAGAGCGCATAGGAAAGATTCATAATGATAAGTAAAAACATAAGTAACCTTAATCATAAAATTTTAACGGGGGTGCTTTTTTATTCTGCCATATTTTTTAAATTCTTGCCATTGCTGCAAAGCTTTGGCATATTTTTAATTAGAGATACCTTTATATAGGAACAATAATGACTCTGGCACTTGAGCTTCATGAGCTCAGCAAAACATACATTAAAAAGAATGGTACTCCGTTTAAAGCAGTTGATACCTTGTCTTTAACAGTACCACAAGGCCAAGTAATTGGCTTTCTAGGCCCTAATGGTGCTGGTAAGACTACTACTATTAAAATGATTTGTAATCTTATTTTGCCTACTCACGGAACAGTAAAGCTGAATGGCTATTCTTTAGAACGTAATAGACATGAAGCAATACGACAGATTGGTGCCGTACTAGAGGGTACACGTAATATTTACTGGCAGCTTTCTCCATGGCAAAACCTCATGTATTTTGGAAGACTTAAAGGCATTACAGGCAAAGCTCTTACTGATCAAGCTGAAAAGCTTCTTGATGCACTTGAACTTACAGCACGCAAAGATGATCCTGTAGAGCATTTCTCTCGAGGAAGTCAGCAAAAAGTTGCTATTGCATGTTCAGCGATTGCAAATCCGCCAATACTTCTTCTTGATGAACCTACTCTTGGACTCGATGTAAAAGCTGCTCGCACTATTAAGCAGTGGATCGCTCATCTAGCACAACATGAACAAAAAACTATTGTACTTACAACACACCAACTTGATATTGCAGAGCATGTATGCGATCGCATCGTTATTATAAATAAAGGCAAGTTGATTGCAGATAAACCTACTAAAGAGCTTCTTAAAGTGTTTCATGAAGAGCACTATGAGATTACTATTGCTGGAAAAATTAAAGATAGTTCACTAATACTTCCAGATATGCAGGTAATAGAACGTGAAGATCACACTATTTTTACAGGAGCAATTCTCGATCAACAGGAACTATATCATAAATTAGCTATTATACGTAACCACGATTTACCACTGGTATCAGTAACTCGTACAAAAAATAATTTAGAAGAGGTATTCATGCATCTGACAAAAAAGGATTCTGCTTGAAGTTCTTACAGAGATTTCTTTACTTTTCTTCTAAAAGCTATGCTACAGTAGCAATAGCATGTACCACCATTAAAATGGAGGAGCTTTATAGACGCTCATGAGTACTACATTTTCCCATGTTGTATCATTGCCTTTACTATTTTTAAATGAGATCTATCTTTTCTCAATTATGTATTGGCACTACAAATGGAACTACCTTACAAATGCATTTAATACAGCAGCAGATTTTATCTTCTGGATGTTACTTATTGATGGAGGAACCATTGCCCCTGAAAAAGTTGCCCCTCTTATTGTAGGGTACCTTATTTGGGCATATGCAAACTATTTTATCTATGATGCGAACTCATTTATTATAGACAGCTCACAAACGGGAGTATTAGAACAGGTCTACCTAAGTCCTGCTCCATTCTATTTTAAACTCATAAGCCGCTTTTTTGCAGCCATGATCTTCTGCTCTATTGAACTGGGACTTGTTATGAGTGCACTTTTAATTTGGTGGCCTCTTAAGATTCCTTTAAGTATAGGAGCTTTTATCACCTTCTTTATCTCCCTTATTGGAATTGCTGGATTCGCTCTTATGCTTGCAGGACTTGGCCTTATTTTTAAAAAGTCAGGCCCTTTTGCCTATTTAATTAACAATATATTACTTTTCCTCAATGGTTCTATTTTGCCTCTTGAGCGTATGCCAGTATGGGTACAAATTATCAGTAAAACACTACCTACCACTCAGGGGATAAGTGTACTACGAGCTCTTATATTTAATAATCAAACTCTCATAGAAGTAGTACGTGATGGCAGCCTTGCCTTACTAACTGTTAATTCACTCTTTTATCTTGCTCTTGGATGCATTGTTTTCAAGCGATGTGAGAAATGGGCACAACGCACCGGTACCCTTGGTCATTATTAACATAAGGCTCTTTGTTTTGAACAAAGAGCCTTTAATTTTCTTATAGCACCGCTCTAAAAGACTATTCTCTGTTAAGCTCTTGACATTATGAAATAAAAAGCCTTATTATTATGTTAATAATAGAAATAAATCAAGAGGTTGTTATGTTAAAAAAATATATATTCATTTTACCGTTATATACATTAATCACTAGTGTTAATACACAAGCAATGGAACCTAGTGCTCAAGATAGTCCTATTAAAGAAGTTACGCATCACAGCATGTGGCAAGGAGTTGAAAAAATTATAACTTCAGCAAAAACATTAAATGAAGCTCTAAAAAGACTACACAAACTTCCACTTCCTCAAAGCAACGCTGATTTTATGAAGGTCCTTATAGAAACTCTTTATACAAAGTTTCCTTATACATCTGAGCCACAAACACCACCACCTGGAGCTCCGCCAACATTTCAACCTGGACCATTAATCACCTACCATACAAGAGAACAAATAGCACAAGCTCTTAATGCCAAAGCATGGCTTGATGAGCAACAAAAAAGAGCACAACAAGATCGCAAACTTATGGCAGCTGCCTATGAAGGCAATCTTAATACCATCAAAGAGCTTTTGAGTCAGAGTGCAGATATTAATGGGCACTTTTCATCTCTCATTCCTCCTCTTTACGCTGCAATGCACCAGCATCACTTAGATATAGTAAAATATTTACTTGACCAACGAGCAGATGTTAACCAACGCTATAGTCAATATACTCCTTTAACTTTTGCAATACACCATTTTCCAGAAGCAGTATCATTATTACTAGCAAAAGGAGCCGATATTACTTTAACAGATCCATCTGGCAAAACTGCTCTTGCTCTTGCTCAAGAGAAAGGCAATACCGAAGTTGTTAAACTTTTACGTAATGCTGCAGTAAAAGCGCCTGTTATAAGTCAATAAATTATGCATGTTAAGTAGTAGCTCTTAACTTTTGAACTAGTTCTTTAAGTTGAGAACATATATGTTTATGCGTAGGCCAATCTTCTTTTTGACATGTAGCTGAGCAGTATCGTACAAATAGGCATCGACCACACTGCTTTGCACGAGTAGACGCTGGAGCTAGTGCCTTACAATATAAACAACTATCGAACCGCAAAGAAAGTTCTCTTTCTTTAAGAAGATGTATAAGCTCGCTGTAGCCTCTTGTATCAGGTGCCCCATATTCTATAAGTGCATTAAGAACATCAAGATATCCTTTCTTTACAAGCATGCAAAAAAAAGGTACCGTTTCTGTAATATCTGCGCCAGAAGAAATAAGTAATATAACTGGTCTATAATAGCCTTTAAGAATAGCAAGAGTAAGAGCCGTATCACCATTATCATCTTGAGTAGTAATGCAAGCCTTTTGTTCAATAAGCATGTGCATGAGCTCACATTGATTCTGAAGAGCTGCTACCATTAAAAGAGTTTTACCATCTGTTGATTTTGTATTAACATCTAGTGCTTCTTGCTTAAGTAGCTTTTGCACCAACTCAGGCTTATTTTGCAGTAGTAACGTTATAAGAAAATCTATTTTTCTCTTTGGATCCTCTAAGTTGCTAAAACCTTCACCTGCTATACATCCCTCTTTAATAAGATGCGCTGCAGTTGTAATTCCCAATTTGCCAGTAAATATAGTTGAATTTCCTATAAACGGCGAACTCATTATAACCTCATCACCTACTCTTTTAAAAGTAAATGGAAGAGAAGATTTTTCCGGACTTTGATTTGGTAGCTTTTCTAAAAGAAATTTTTCTAAAGATGATTCATTATAAGCTGCTCCTGCATTAATAAGCTGATCAACTGTTCCCATCTCTTTCACTCGCGCTGCCTTCTCTAAAGCAGAAAGTCCCTCATCATCTTTTTCATTAAGATCTACTTTTTCACTAAGAAGCGCCTCTACTACTTTTTCATTACCCCCCACAGCTGCAGACATTAAAGGTGTTTCGCCTCTCTTATTTTTACAGCCAATCCCTGCTCGTGCTTTAATAAGCATAAGAGCAACATCAGTATGACCATTGCAGATTGCCATATGTAAAGCAGTCATGCCATAGTCATCATCAGCTACACAAGGATCAACCTTAAGCTTTAATAGCTTTTCAACAAGCATCTTATGCCCATTACAACAAGCAAGAGTCAATGCAGTCCAATTATCGTTAGTCTTACCATAAATATCTGCACCCGCCTCCATAAGCAGCTCTACAATACCTAAGTAACCTTTTTTTACAGCACTTAAAACTGCTGTTTCTCCATTTCTATTGTTACATAAAGCAACATTAGCTCCTCTTTTTAAAAGCTCGGCTACAATATGCTCATGTCCATTTTCAGCAGCATCCATTAAAGCAGTCCATCCATCTCGTGGCTGTAGGTCTATTATGGCCCCATTATTAATCAATAGTCTTACTATAGGTAAATATCCTTTACTTGCTGCACTTATAAGTGCAGTTCTTCCTTCAATACATTGATGGTTTACTAGGGCCCCCTTTTTTATAAGACGTTCTACAAATGTTCTATATCCTTTATCTACAGCCACTCGTAAGGGGCTGAATCCTTTACTAGTTTCTGCAAGATTAACATTAGCATCATACGCTACTAATAGCTCCGCCATCGATAAAGCTTCTCTTGTAAGAGCAAAAGTAAGGGGTGTATGAGAGCCATAACATTCATCAACAATTTTTGGTTCTATTTTAAGAAGTTCTTTTACAATTTCACCGTCTTCATGCGAAAGAGCAGCAAAGAGCACTGTATTTCCCTCCTTGCTTTGAGCTCTTACATTCGCACCGTGAGCAAGAAGTTCCTTTACCGCTTCTTTATTTTCATAACTTACAGCATACATTAAAGCTGTTGCTCCTCGATTATCAGCAGCTTCAAGATGGGCTCCCTTTTTTATGAGAAGCTTTATAAGCTGCATATATCCCTTGCAAGCAGCTGCCATTAAAGGAGTGTTCCCATACTTATCCACTTGATTAATGTCAACATCACTTCTTAGTAACTCTAACGCTTTCTTTACCTCACCAGATGCAATAGCCTGAATAAGCGATAGCTGACTGCTCTGCTGCAGAGCTATCTGGTCTCCAGCTTCTTTTTCCATACAGCTTATGTAAAAGCTATAAAGAAAAAACGTAAGGAGAAAAAGGGTAGTATTTTTCATTAAGAACTCACTATATAAGGAAAGATAAAAAATTATATAATAAATACTTTTATGCTCCTAAGTCTAAAAGAATTAAATAATTTTGCAATAAGTAATTATTCCCTGCTATGCTTCATAAAAAATCTTTTATATCCCTTCTAGTATAAGGAGGCGACCTGTCTCAAAGCTTGAAAAATAGATCAATTTAATATATTATAAATAGTATAAAAAAATAATAGCTCTCGTAGTAAAGTGAGTTTTGTCAACTACTACGTCCTAAAGGACGTAGCTTGCAAAAGCTCACGTTGACCAGCCTAAGTCTGAGCGAACGCAGAGGACTACGTTATAGAGGAGCGTTAAAGATCACACCTTGGAATGCGAAGCCAGTTCCAAGCCCTGTAATTCAAGAGTTAAACAAGTTGAGGGTATAGGCTAGTGCTCTTGATACATACCGCTCTATAACATTGGCGAGGCTAACTTTACCCCCGTAAGGGGAGATTGCCGTACAGCCTAGAGTAAGTTCATACTTACTCTTGCTGCCGACTTAGTATCACAAGCGCTCCTCTACGTCTTAAAAGACGCAGTTTCCGCGCTTACGGGGATTTATGAAAAAAGCAATTATCTTTCTTTCAACACTTTTTCTCTCTTGTACTCTTAAGTGCATGCAAGAAGGATCTTCTAAAAGACCATTATCTGATACTAGCACATATAATATTCTCAAACGTCATAAACTAGATACTTCTTTTAAAGATAAAAATAGTATTTCTTTTTTACTCAATAGTATTGATAATCTTGACCAACCCTTAAATACTCCCGATCTTAGCTTTGAACTAAACAATACAAATGATTGTCCTGTTACGCATGAACCTCTTTATTCATCTCATAAACAAATATGGGATATACAAGATAGTACTAACATTACCTCAAACAAAGAAGCAGTGTCACCTTTATCTCCTCCTATCATTTACTCTCTTTTTTCTGCCAAAGAAACATACGCTTATACCTGTAAATTATGTTCATTTGCTTTTTCAACATCTGAAGATCTTAAAAAGCATTATTCTTTTCTTCATGAAGATGAAGTCCCTAGCATAGATCTCGGTAACAGAAAAGAAAAAGACATATCTAACGCTGGTAACTTACTATTTGAGTTCGACCTACGAGATGATAGGGACAGCCTAAATGAAAAACTTACTAACGGTATCGTTGGTCAAACAGATAACGAACAAGTCATTGATAATAACGGTTCATTGAATAAGAGCATGCATACAGGTGAAAAGCCTTATAAATGCGATTATCCTAGTTGTACCAAATCTTTTATGCAAAAAGCTAGCTTAAAAGATCATAAAAACGGCCATACAGATACAAAGTCTTATGTTTGTAAAGAATGCGGCGACTCATTTAGCCATAGAAAACAATTACAAAGACATCAGCAAAAACTACATCCCCAAGATTCAAAATTATCTACAAATACACCTAATACATATCCTTTAAAGAAAAATCCATGTTCCACATATACTTTTAAAGAAATGTCCACTGTTTTCGATGGACAAGTGTATAAATCCCAGTCCCTACTGCCCTACCCTTGCAATTACCCTGGGTGTAAGACAGGCTTTCTTAATAAAACTAGCTTAGAGGCACACACGAGGTTACATACTAAAGAAAAGCCCTATATTTGTAAAGAATGCCATAAAGCCTTTACTTATAGATATCAGCTCTCACAACACCAACAAACATCTAAACATTCTCAATCAACCAACTTTTGATGAGATTGCCCTGATCATATCGTCTGATTAGTTGCTATTTTTACCACAGTCTGATAATATAATAGAAATTAATTGAAAAATAAGGATCTATACCATGTTAAAAAATTTTTCTTTTATTCTTCTTTATATACTTATCAATCAATTAAGCTTACAAGCTATGGTTCCTGAATTTCTTGATCTTCATGTACCATCTCAAGAGCTTAAAACAAAAACGTATTTTGGTTCTTTACCTAAGGAGCTTTTATCAGAGATTAACCTTTATAGGGTGTGGAATAAAGCTCAAGATAGTATAAATACATCAAAGACATTGGATGAAGCATTACAACAGATACAAAAATTACCTCTTTTTCGTGCAAACTTGACTCTGAGCAAAGCTATTATTAATGCTCTTCATAAGAAATTTCCTTATGAAGCAACTGCAAACAAGCTTACTAATCACTTTAAAGACGATATAGCAAAAAAGCTTTATGCTATGAAATGGTTAGAAGAGCAAGAGAGAAAAAAATCAGATAATGACCTTCTTTTGAAAGCCATTAGCAACGGAGATCTCCAAGCAGTAAAAGAGTTTATCAGCCAAGGATCAGATATTACTGGTGATTTTTTTTCAGCTCCCCTTTCTATAGCAATAAACGCTCGTCAATTAGCAATAGTAATCTATTTACTGGACCAAGGAGCTGACGTTAACCAACAAGTAATGGGGTTCTCTCCTCTAATAGATGCCGTATATAATTTTCCAGAAGCTGTCCCGTTATTATTAGAACGAGGAGCAGACATACATATGAAAGGCCCTTCTAAACTTACAGCTCTTGAGGTAGCTCAACATGCAGGGAAAACTTCTATTGCCCAACTTTTAATTGACGCAGCAGCTAAAGTTCCTTCAAAAAACTAGCATTTTTGCCAAACATAAAGAACTGACTACCACAAGTTTTTGGCAAACCTATACGCACAATTTATCATTACGACGGCAACTTTTAAAGATGCGCTAAATTTTGCTTTAAAAAAAGGCTTTTCTAGGATATCCTTTCCTCAAGAACCCACTTATTGAGGAGATACTATGTTTAAAAAAGTGGTAATGTTTGGCATTATATGCTGGGCACAACGAGGCAGTATAGTACAGGCAGAAGAACAAGCTTTACTTTACGATGTTATTAGACCGTTTAGCATGCATTCATTTGAGTGGGCAGAAGATGAAGATTGGCCAAATGAAGCATATGGCAAATTTCTTGAGCGTTGTATGCGAACTCAAACAAATCCTACGCCACAAAAGCGACGTACCATTGCATTACGACTTTTAAACTTAGCAGAAAAAGCTCATTTTAACCATGCAGGTATTTTAGGTGACACTGCCACGTGGGACGATCTTGATCTTTTTGCAGGAAAACTCTATCCCGATAAGTGCCTTTTAGAAATTGTAGATCGTACAACTACTGAAATAGGGAAAGCGAAACTGAGCGGTTTGATAGCATCTGTTACAGATGATATACCAGAGCTCCTCCGGCGCCAATCCATTGTTAAAGAGCTTGTCAATAATGAAATTCTTGCAAACAAACTCAAAGAAACATTAGAAAAAATACGAGCTAGCCAAGATATTATATTTTCTTTTTGGGGCAACGATCATTTTAGAAATCCAACACTGAGACAGCATTATAATATTCCCTATTTTACTGGACTCAATGAGATGCTTAACCAAAGTGAGATTGCTTTGACATTCAGAAGTCTATCTGGGCACAACCAGCGCTTTACGTATTTCCTTACAACGTTAGCAGCAATAGCTCTTTTGCCTCTTGATGCTCTTGGAAAGCAATGCAATTATGTTTTACCTCAAAAATTCGCTTATACTACTGATTGGCTCAAGGGATCTGCTGGTAGAACACTCGCATTTTTTTCTCACGCAAGAAACAAATATATTGCAGAGCTGGCAACATGTGCCGTAGGAGCCTACTGTGCAGTATCACTCAAAGAAGACTTTGAGTGGTTCAAAGATAATATCTATTTACAGAAATGCTTACAAATAAAACTTATTTGCGTAGCTCGTTTTATCGAAGCACTCAATCAGCTTGCATCACTAGAAGAAAATAATCTTACGCTCAAAAACTCTATCACATCTTTGCCTGCTCTCACTCATGTACGTGAAGCAGTTAACCATAATACTCCGCTAGGCGAGCTTATACGGCTGCTACAAACTTCTACGTTTATTGATGAACCTTCTTTCTTTTCAAATCAAGGAAGAATTCTTATAGCATATGAGCTTATGCACAAAGTTAAAGAACATCTTGCTCAAGCATGGGCAGCTGTCGGCGAAATTGACGCTTATCTATCAGTAGCACGATTGTATAAAGAGTTTGAACATAAGGAAGCAACCTACACGTTCACTCAATTTAGCACTAAAGGTCCCCATATTGTATTAAAAGACTTTTGGAACCCTTTTATAAAAGAAAAAGAGGATCACAAAATAGTAGTAAACTCACTTGAACTAGGCGGTGAGCAACCACGCAATAGTGTTATTACAGGTCCTAACGCAGGAGGTAAATCGACACTCATTAAAGCATTAACATTCTCGCTCATTCTTTCTCAAAGCTTAGGTATTGCACCTGCTAAAGAAGCTCTTATATCGCCCTTTAGTTGTATTGAGACTTATCTAAACATTATTGATGATATTGCTTCAGGAAACTCATTATTCAAAGCACAAGTAAATCGTATGCAAGCAATTATGAAACAGCGTGAAATAACCGGTTCAGGCAAAAATGTGTTCATTGCTCTTGATGAGCCTTTTAACGGAACTTCCAGCATAGAAGGTGATGCAATAGCCTATAGTGTTGCTGAATATTTAGGCAAAGATGAGAACATCATTTCTATCCTATCTACACACTCCAAACTTCTTACTACACTTGAAGAAAAAACGCAGAACTTTGCTAACTATAAACAATCAGTCTTGGTAGCTGAAACCGGAAAAATTATTTATCCGTTCAAAATTACACGAGGTGTTTCTCATCAGAATGTTGCTCTTGATATATTGCGCCAAGAGGGCTTTCATGACAGCTTGTTAGATCAAGCTTCATGTATATTGAGGAATATAAAAGAAAAAGAGCTCAAAATCGAAGGTACACTATGATTAACAGATATGTTGTTATCGCATGTTTAAGTTTATTTATGAAGGATACTATGAGTCATACATCACTTGAAGAGCTCACTGCACGACGCCAAGATGCACAAGGAAAAGTAGAAGTTGGTGCTATTTATAGTCACTACCGCAATCCTAAACTTCAATACGAAGTAATTAATATAGGTATTCAAGAAGCTACAGAAAAGATATGCGTTATCTATAAAGCACTCTATGGTGATGACATTGTATGGGTGCGAGATCTTGATGCTTGGCTTGAACCTGTTGAATACGAAGGCAAAAAAGTAGCGCGCTTTCAAAAAGTAAAATAATTCTCTAAGGCACAGTGGCGTTCTCATTGTGCCTTATGCTTTCTATAAAATTTTATGCGCATAAAGGTTACGCTCGAACATAACGAGCCGTACGTCCTTGGCCAACCTTTTTCAAAAGTCCTTCTTTCACTAACAAGGCTAACTTTCTTCCTGCCGTTGCACGTGGTATATGGAGTTGACGAATTATTTCACCAATAGTTAATTCCGTAGCAACTTCAAAAAGTTGCATAATACGCTGTACACCATCGCGAGGACCAGTACCTGGTGCTTGAGCAGTAGATCGCGGTAAGATACATTTAATAGCATTTTCTATTTCAATAACCTCTGGTGTTTTCAGTCCTCGCTCTTCATAACTTTCAAAGAGAGTGATAAACCCTGTACCCAATTTTTCTATAAGGCCCATTTCATGAAAAACCTTTGTTATAGCTATATTACGAATATACGTTAAACCCATTTTTAAATTTTGTGGGTTAAGCGGCCCAGGAAAACTTCCAGGACTAAATATTTCAACACGATTATCAAAAATAGCGACTTTACCAGGAGCATTAATATGATAATTGCGATGAACAATAGCATTAATAAGCATTTCGCGAAGAGCAACTTCTGGGATCTCTAGCTCTTCCTTACGTTGACGCCCTGTAATGGTAAATGAATGATTAAGCTGTCTTTCAAGAAAGGTAAAAGCTTCACGAAACTGGTCTATCAAAGTTCCTGTGCATTGTTTTGCAGCAATAGCCTCTCGCCCCGATATGCCTTTAAAATGGGAACATAGAATCATTGCTTCAGGAAAAAAATACTGTGGATTTTTGCCAAAAAGCAGAATTCCTGCAACTGTAGGATAAGTATGACCATGCTCTTCTGCTACTAAATAGTATGATTTAAGCACTTGGTTAAAAGAATCGTTATTTTTTGAACGACCTTTTTTTCTTTTTTTAAGGAAGTGCTCAATTTGTGTCATATCTAAATCATCAAGTAAAGCTTGATATACAGGCATTGTATCAAAAGATTTACCACGAGATTGCCACTTTAACTCTTCAAGGATTCCTGATGTCGCTCTTAACGTGCTTCTACCTAACCTTATATAGGTACCTCCTTCTGCTCCCTCTGATTTAATATAGTATGGTTTATTCATACCTTCTGAAACCTGTACTATAAGTAATGTTTTATCAGCAATTGTTTGTAAATAAACAAAAGGCAAAATAGGCGGATATGAAGCCTCAAATATAGACTTTTCCAAGTACTCAAGTGCTTGATGTACCTTATCATGTGGTACACCGACAATAGTACCATCATTATCAACTCCTATTACAAGTTTCCCGCCATTTTGATTACAAAAACCAATTATAGTCTTAAGAATTTGATCATTTTTAGGAAAATCTCTTTTTAACTCAACTGTTGATGATTCAACTTCTGGATATTTCATGAGTATC
The DNA here is from genome assembly GCA_963848965.1 of uncultured bacterium. Lineage (GTDB taxonomy): Bacteria > Babelota > Babeliae > Babelales > Babelaceae > CAWKFG01. The sequence goes on along the minus strand of CAWKFG010000001.1, from coordinate 195,720 downwards.
CTTGTAGTACCGGCCATGTTCATAATGCGCCTTAAGTAGCTATTTTTAATAGCATACCACCAACGAGTCATTTGAGTCAATTAATTTGCCATAAACAACTCAATTGACTCATAAATAACTCATGAGTTATTTCTTTCTGGCAGAGTGAGTCATTTATTTAACATCACACAGAACCCACAATCTTTTGATCTTCAACAAAAGAGATAGTAAAATAATAGAAAAAGCACAGCAGGAGAAATAAATTATGATAACAAATACAGTAATAGAAGAGGTAAAAGAAAGACTTATTGAGCTTTATAATCCTCTCGAGATTTACTTATTTGGATCATATATTTGTGGTTGTGCTGATGAAGAAAGCGATCTAGATGCCTTGATAGTCGTAGATAAGTATCAGAAAGATCATTATCATGATCTTGTTGAAGGGCACAAAGCATTATGTGGCATTACTATTTCCAAAGATCTTTTTCTTTTCAACAAAGAAGAGTTTGAAAAAGATTCTCAAAACAGAACAACCTTTTGCTATAAGATTAAGCAAAAAGGGAAGAAAATTTATGCAAAACCATAAGGAAAATAATGCTCTCTTTTCCTAAAGAAAACGTATTTAATGCTGTCTAGCTATTATAAAGTTAAGCTTATTAGTGCGCCTGGGGCAGGAAACATATTCTTACACTGGATAGTAGCCAGAATTTACTGTCAGAGCTTTACAAAGTACTTTATAGGTACAAAAGACAAATACCGCAAATAAAGCCATTTTAATCATAGAAGGTATCTCTATCTTAATAATATATTCTTTATAGCTAAAATCAGAGTTAATGCATTTCTCTTGCAGAAGTTGTTTACACAGAGCAGTTCTTGGGCTGTCATTTTCTTCATCCTCGGCAATGCTTTTTAACAAATGAGATTTATACTCTTGAGGCAGCTTATGAAAGTTTACTTTAAAAATAAGCTTATTAATAATATCTCTTACATCCTGATCTTTTGAGGCATCTCTTAATTCTTTTCCTTTTACTCTAAGCCACTTTTTAATTCCTAACACTAGAGCTTCTGGAAAGAGAGCGCGACTCTGCTTATCTTGAAAAATACAAGCGTCAACATGCCATTTTTTTAAATTATCCATGACTCTTAGAGCCCTAGATCCTGCAGCAGAAATAAGTTCCATTAAAAATAGGTCTCCCCACTTATCTCTATGAACTTTTCCACAGTCAACACATAGTTGCCTCTGTGCATATTTATCAAATATTCTTTCTGCAAGCTTCACAATAAAGTAACCTTGGTCTTCTAATGATAAAAGTTCTAAAAGAGGTCTCATTTTCGAGTAATTAATAGTGTTTGTTTCTGGTACTGCAAGTGCTATCATAGTGGACTCTTCAACAAGTTTATCAGCAAGAAGCTCTTTCATCATCGAAGATACAGCAAGAGAGTGGACCAACTTTAAAGGAACTTGTTTATTGCTATCTAAGATAAGCCCCCAAGCTCCCGCCTTTATAAGAAGCTGAACAATACGCAGATGACCCTGTTTAGCCGCGTATATCAACGCAGTATGGCCTTCTTTATCTTGATTATTTATTCCTATTCCTGGGCATGCAAGAAGAGTTTCACATGCCTCTAGATTGTTTTTATAAGCTGCTACCATTAAAGCAGTAATACCATGCCCCCTTGCTTGATTTATTTTGCTTCGCTCTTTTTTGATAGTTTGCACATCATTATCATAAGCAGCAACAAGCAGATCGTTCCAATCTTCAACTATAAGCTCATTTGCAATCTCTTGATCCTTTATCCCTTTTAGTCTTTGTTCAAATTTCTGCTTTTCTGTTTCACTCTCTTTTTTTAAAGCATTCAATCTTTTATTGAGCGATATATTTTGCAAAAATTCAAGAGTTTGTGGACATTGTAGCGCATAATCAAGAGCAGTCTTTCCACTTTTATCTTGAACATCTAAATCGGCTCCTTTTTCATATAAGAGCCCAATAACTCTCTGATTACCCTCCTGTGCAGCAACCATAAGCAGCGTCTTGTTTTCAGGATCTTTATAATGTACATAATGAGGGTAGCTTTCAATAATGTTCTGAATAAAGACATTACTCTTACTTGCTATAGCGAGCATAAGAAGGCTACCAAGCTGGAATTCACTAAGTATAAAGGCCCTTTCTGCGAGTGCTTTTTGAAGATAATCTTCATATGGGGTACCAAAAATATGCTGAAAAATTTTTTGAAGTAAAGAGGGATACACATCTACAATGAGCTGAAGCATTTGCCTGTATTCGTTCTCTTTTTTCTTAAAAACAGCTTCTAAGCACTGTTTAAAACAAGTTTCTAATGCTTGTTCATTACTATAGTAACCCTCAATAATCATACGAGCTAAAGCAAAATATCTCTTTTGCAAAGCAATAAGAAGACAATCTTGCCTTTGATTATCTCTTTGAAAGGTAATCGATGGAGCTAGTTCTAACATTTGCCTTACTACAGCACATTTTCCTTCTTGTACTGCATAAATAAATGGAGTAACACCATCACCATTCTTACTTTCTTTATAGCGTTGAAAGAGTAGCTTACCCTCTTCATTAAGCTCATCTGCAAGAATCTGCTTTTTCAATAGCTCTTGGTTTACAACGGTCTCGTTTTCTTTCTTTTCCGATTCTTCTTGAGAATTGTTTAAATTTTGTCTTAAGAGTTCCTTTATCCGTGCATCACAATTTACTGTTTTATACTCTCCTGCTTTTGCTCCAGCTTTCATTAACTCTTTAACTATTTCATAATCATTATTTTGTATGGCATACAAGAGAGCAGTACATCCATAAGTATCTTTTAAATTAACATCTACATGTGCTTGAATAAGCCTTCTTACAGTAGGCATAATACGATGGAAAACAGCATACATGAGCTCTGTACCACCATGTTCTTTTATCCATTCCTTCTTTTGATGATCAAATGCGATAATGGAGTCTCTTATAGATGAAGCATCTCTTTTTTGTGCAAGCGATAGAGCTGTCTCTTCTTTTTTATTGCTTATCATATAAGCACAGAAAGGTAGTAAATATTTAAATAGGGATAATTGGTTATATAAAACAGCATGTATTAAAGCAGTATTACCTTCAGAATCTTGCATATCACAATCTGGTTTATACTCAACCAAGAGTTCCAATACAGCTCGAATACCTTGTATAATAAAATCAGTTTGCCTATTGCATTTACAAGCTAACATTAAAGGCGTTACTCCATAGGCATCTTGTGCATTTACAGAGGCACCAAACTTTAAAAGCCATCCAATAACGATAATAAGTTCTTGTACTTGTTCTTTGCTCTCAGCAACTTTTATCTCATAAATAGCACGTATAAGAGGGGTTATCCCTTCTTTATTTGTACTATTTACAAGCTCATGGTCTAGGAGCCCTAAAACACACAAGCTTGAGGCTGAAGCTACCCCATAGTGAAGAGCCGTATTACCAAAAGAATCTTTTCTATCTTTTTGAGCACCCCATTCAAGCAAAGTACTTACCATTTGCCATGCACCATGAGAAGCTGCAAGCATAAGTGCTGTTTTTTCAGTATCACCACTTGTATTAGGATCTGCACCCTGCTCTAACAACTTGACAGCACGTGTGTAATCTTTTTGAGTAAGTGCATGTAAAAGTTCAGGCTCAGCTTTGACCTCTACTTTTAATTTTTCTAAAGCAGCTATTTGCTGCTTTGCTAAATCTTGTAAATGTGCTGGCAGGCATATTTGCTTTTCAGATAAAAGAGGATGAAGTGTAAGAAGATGCATATTTTCTTTATCTAATGAAGGACACTCTTGCAGAATAAGATAAAGCGGCACCTTATCTTGAGCTGTAAGCATAACACCATATTTCTTTTGAGTACCTTCTTGCTCTTTCTTTTTTATAGTAACAGAACCCTTTGTAGCCATGTGCTGTACATAAGAACATATATCCTTTTGTTTCCATTGAGAAGGAAAGAATGTTTTTACTCCTTCAAGCACTTTTCCTTTATAGATAAGGGAGCCCTTATGAAATTTTGTAATATCTCCAGAAGTAACAACCCAAAGAAAAGGCGTAATTTTGCAAAGTGTTCCATAGGCAAGAGAAATAATTTCTGGTTTATATGCGCCATACCAATGAAAGCCAGAAATTTTTTCAGTAGCTACATCTTTTATATATTGATACGTACTTATGTGTGATAACACAGTACGCAACGAAAGAGGATATGCCTTTTCATGCATCTCAAGCACAAAAGACTTATCTTTGCTAGCAGAACTTTGCTGCTCAGGACTCTCCACTTCCATTGACCATAATGGACTCGAAAGGCAAAACAACAAACTCAAAAGTGTAATGAATGAATTAAGCATCGTTTCTCACAGTGTATTTATTTTTTATTTGAAATTACATTACTATTTTATCTCAGTAAGCACTTTTGTCAACAATAAGTATACATACTGTTGAGCACCCCTATCTTAATGACACTTCTTAATCACCAGTATTAATTTCAAGAATACATCTAGCAAAACTAAATACAAGCAGACAGCTATCAACCATTTTATATATTTTTCGCTGTATGCTAAACTTTAGATAATTATTTTGGAGGTTTTATGAAAAGAATAATTTTATTTTTATCGACAGCATTTTTCTTGTTTACTATACAAACTCAATGTACAAACACACAAGAAGCTCTCGCACAAAAGTCCAGTAGTTTTGCTCATTATATTAGTCCTGGATTTAAAACTCTTTCTGGCGGTCTCTTACTCTATTGGGCTGGCGATCGCATATGGGAAAGTGTGAGCGTTATCAAGAACGCCAAAAAATCCAATAGCCATTTAGCTACTACTGCAAAATATGTAGCAGCAGTTATGGCTCCTGTAGGACTCATTGGCGGAATTTTTTTTTATAAAGGTATTAAAGGATTTAAGCGAGCAACGTAATTCAAGCATGCAAAAATATCTTCTTCTGTGAGCCTTGGATACTGTTGTAATATCTCATGAGTTGGTCTTGCGTGAGCTAACAAGCCTAAGATGGGTTCTACCGTTATTCAAGTTCCTTTAATGGTAGGTTTAGCCAGCATTATCTTTGGATCTCGGATAATACGTTTAAGTAGATCTTCTTTTTCCATGCTCATACTTTCTAATATTTTATCTAAATATACCATTTTAAATAATTATAAAATAATTCTTTTTTATAAATAGACTAACAAGCAACCTAACCTCAAGCAAAAAGCTTTTCAAGAGCAGAAGTAAGAGCATCTACCTCTTGCTCAGTGTTATAGAGATAAAAGCTTACTCGTACAGAAGAATCAACACCAAGCCTTTTATGAAGCGGCTGAGCACAGTGGTTTCCTGCACGTACACAAATACCAAATTGGTCTACATATGCAGCTATATCATGAGCATGAAATTGAGTGCTTACAAAAGTTACTATGTGACTTCCTGGAGGACTCAAAATAGTCACTGAAGAAAACTTTTTAAGTGCTAAGTAAAGCTTTGTAGAGAGCGTCTTTTCATGAGCTTTTAATACTTCACAAGACACATTGTGCTCTATATATTCAATTGCAGCCTTAAAACCAACAGCTTCTGCTATAGCCGGTGTTCCCGCTTCGTATTTGCGTGGAGGCTTAAGCCATAGTGCTTTATAGAGATCTACTTCAAATACCATTCCCCCACCAACTTGATAAGGCTCAACTGCATTCTGAAGCTCTCGTGCTATAAAAAGCACTCCTATACCTGTAGGACCAAGCATTTTATGACTTGAAAATGCTAGAAAATCAACACCTAATTCATGTACATTGAGCCTTTCTCGCCCTGCTATCTGTGCAGCATCAACAAGCACTTTAGCACCTGCTGCATGAGCATGAGTAATCATAAATGGAAGATCTACCATAGTACCAAGTGCATTAGAGCATGCAGTAAATGAGACAAGCTTTGTTTTTGAAGAAAGTAACGAAAGATACTGCTCGTAGTTTAACGTACCATCTGCATTAACAGGCACATAGCGCAGTTGTACACCATGTGTTTGACTTAACCGAATCCAAGGCACTATATTTGCATGGTGTTCCAGCTCTGTGATAATAACCTCATCACCCGGCTGCAAGTTTGATGCCCACGTAGCAGAGATAAAATTAATGCTCTCGGTAGTACCTTTTGTAAAAATCACTTCATCATCAAATGCACCACTATAACGTGCAACCGCTTGTCGAGCATCTTCATATAACTGAGTAGCTTGCTCAGCAAGTGCATAAATACCTCTATGTACAGGAGCATTTTGATAACTATAAAAATAGTTTATAGCATCAATAACCATTTGCGGTTTTTGGGTAGTAGCAGCATTATCTAAATAAATAAGCGGCTTATCACTAGAAAAAAAGGGAAAATTTTTGCGAAAGTTATGTGGCACGTAATTCCTCTTTTGCCAATGCTTCAACAACTAATTGCGCATTTTGACCGCACATTCCGCTTTTAACTTCATTTAAAAATTCTATTGCAGCTTCATCATAAAGTACTAATCGTTTAAAATCAAGTCTATCTTTAGATACAACTATTTTGACAGTAGGAGCAAGCGCTTTAGCAAGCCATGTTATTCCTTCATCTATATAACCACTCATAAAATAGTCTCTACTTAAAATACAACAAGCAGGTTTATAGTCTGCTTTGGCAGCTTTGATAAGAAGCCTTCTTCCCTTTTCTCTTTGTTCTTCATTGGTACTTAACAGATACATCTGTCCAAAGTCAGTAAGCGATTGTACATGTCCCCTGTTTGCAAGTGCTCTTAATAGCATTAATTTCAACATAGACATCTGTTGACTAGGATCCGGATGGTTAATAAGACTTTGGCAGTAATCATATGTGATATCTGGATGATTTTCTACTATATAAAGCCAACGTGCTATATCTTTGCTCCACTTTTTTGTACCAAAACAGGTAGCACCGAATGCTAAAAAAATAAGAATTACTAGTATTCGTTTCACAAAAAGCCCTCTAAAGCATTTTCTATATTATTAACCATTTTTTGCCCAAGTTGCCCATAACTGGTCATAAGAGCATTGTCTTTTAAAAAGCCTTCAATAAGCAGTCTCTGTGCTTGTGCAGTATCAATACCACGAGAAAGAAGGTACCACAGATCTTCTTCTTGAATATGAGCAGCTGCGCTGCCATGTTTACAGTGTACCTCATTTGTCTTAATTTCTAAAGAGGGTATAGCACATGTGCGAGCATTTTTTCCTACCATAAGAGCACTATGATACTGTTCAGCCTGACTACTGTTTGCTTCCGCTTCAATTGTAATTGTACCTCGATAAAAAGAAGATGCTTCATCTAAAAGAACTGCTTTTGCCTCTACCTTACTTGTACTATTTTTCTCATAATGGTGTTGCCAAACACTCTGTGCTATTTTCTCTTTTTTCTTTATAGCTGCAAGCATTGTATGCTCTACATGAGCATAATGGCCAATAAGATGATGATCTGTCATTTTTAAAGTAGTTCCTCCAAGAACACTTTCAAGCAGAGTAAGCAGAGCATTATGCGATAGCTGCCAAGTGGCCTGCTCTATACTAGAGGCATCTTGGTCATTAACATATTCTTCTATCACTCTTACTTGAGCATCTGATTCTATAAACGTATGCATCACAGATACCATTACCTGTAGAGCACTCGTTTTTTTAATAAGAGTTATCTGTGCTTCTGGCTCTACAATTACGATAAGCACTGATAGTGTAATACCTAACTCAGTTTGTATATGCTCTATACTAATCGGTTCTTGGCTTTGAGTACCCTTTGGTATATAGAGTACATACGCCTGATTATATACGCTATATACAAGAAGCTCAAAAGCTGACTTGTTATGCGCTGTAAGGACTGAAACAATACGCTCTTTTATATGAGAATACGCATATGCTTCTTCTATCGGTTTAAGCCATATGCCTTTTGGTGCTTTAAAATGCACTCTAGCAGACTGAATCATGTACTGATCCCAACAGAGCGAAAAAGGCATAAACAAGCTTAACTCTTTATCTTCTAGTAGTGCCTTTTGCATATATGCTTTATATGCTTGCTCTCTAAAAGATGATAATCCTAAAGAACTAAGTACAGAAAACCATTGAGCAATAACCGCATGAGAGGGAAATAGTCCTACAGGCATAAGAATCTGTTTAGCCAATGGATCCCTCCATCTCAGAAATAATTAAACGGTTGAGTTCTACTGCATATTCCATTGGCAAGGTCTTAGTAAAAGGCTCTATAAAACCGTTTACAATCATTGCACTTGCCGCAGAAGCAGTAATCCCTCTACTTATTAAATAGAAAAGTTGCTCATCACTTATTTTAGAAACCGATGCTTCATGGCCTACATCTACTGCAGTCTCTTGAATAACCATTGTAGGATAGGTATCTGATTGCGCTTTGCTATCAAGCATAAGAGCATCACATTGCACACGAGAGCGTACCTGTTTTGCTCCTTTAACCACTTTTAAAAGACCTCTATAACTTGTTCGTCCTCCGTCTTTGCTCAAAGACTTTGAGACAATTGTTGAACTAGTGTGCGGTGCCAAGTGAATAATTTTTCCCCCAGAATCCTGGTGTTGCCCTGCCGATGCTACCGCTATTGAAAGAATCTCTCCATGAGCTCCTGGCTCTTTTAAAATAACAGAAGGATATTTCATAGTTACTTTACTACCAAAATTGCCATCAATCCATGAAACTGAAGCATCACGATACGCAATAGCTCTCTTTGTTACTAAGTTATAAATATTAGGAGCCCAGTTCTGAATGGTAGTATAACGCACCTGTGCACGAGCATGAGCACTAATTTCAACAACAGCACTATGCAACGAGCTTGTTTTATAAAGAGGTGCACTGCAGCCTTCTATATAATGAACAAAAGAGCCTTCTTCTGCGATAATAAGCGTTCGTTCAAATTGGCCCATACTCGCTTGATCTATACGAAAATAGGCTTGCAATGGTAACTCTACCTGAACTCCCTGAGGAATATACACAAAACTTCCACCACTCCAGACAGCAGAATTTAAAGCAGCAAATTTATTGTCATGCACAGGAACTATCGTAGAAAAATATTTTTTAAAAATCTCTGGATAATCACGTAGTCCGGTATTCATATCACAGAATAAAACTCCTTGTGCTGCCCACTCTTTTTTTAAACTTTTATAGATCACTTCAGATTCAAACTGTGCACCTACTCCTGCAAGCATTGCACGTTCTGCTTGAGGAATACCAAGAGCTTCAAATGTCTTTTTAATTTTTTCAGGGACATCTTTCCACGTAGACTTTTGACTATCTAACGGTTTTATATAGTAATGAATATCATCCATTGAAAGTTCTGAAAGATCTGGACCCCATGAAGGCATCTTCAATGATTCAAAGACCTCTAAAGCTTTTAAGCGAAAATCTGTCATCCAGCCAGGCTCATTTTTACGCTCAGAAATTTGCGTAACAATAGCCTTATTGAGCCCTTTTTCAGTTTTAAAGAGATAGTCCATCATATCCTTTGCTCTCAATAAGCTCTGCCAAACTATGATCTCCCGATTTTACAATGGAACCATTCATAAGAATATGAACTGTATCTGGAGTAATATACTTTAAAATACGAGCATAGTGCGTAATAAGTACTATACTCATAGCAGGATTCTGTATCCGTGCAGTATTTATAGCTTCAGCAACAAGCTTTAATGCATCTACATCAAGGCCAGAATCTATTTCATCTAAAATAGCAAGCTTTGGTTGAAAGAGTAATAACTGTGCAATCTCAAGACGCTTTTTTTCTCCACCTGAAAAACCTTCATGAAGATTTCTATAAGCAAAACTATGATCTAATTTGACAGTATCAAAAACTGTATACAATAACTGTTGAAAATCGCTTACAGAAAGCTCTTTTCCTGTAAGCATACGATGAGCTTCCTTTAAGAAAGTAAATACTTGAACTCCAGGAACTTCCTGCGGATACTGACATGCTAAAAAGAGTCCTAATCGTGCTCGCTTTTCAACCGGTAATTCAAGGAAATTATGCTCATTAAAGATAATAGAACCTTGAGTAACATAGTACTTTGGATGGCCCATAAGTGTATATGCCAACGTACTTTTACCAGAACCATTTGGTCCCATTAAAACGGTCACTGTTCCAGGCGTAAAAGAAAGCGAAAGGTTATTAATAACTTTCGTTTCAGAGCAAGAAATACTAATATTTTCTAAAGAAAGCATAGATAAGTCCGTATACTAGTAATGATTATTACTTCTAGTATAGCACAGAATGCTTATTTTTCAATGAAGGTCTTCCCCGCTCTACAATTTCATTATAGGCTTTCTGATAATACTTCTTAATTAGTTTCACAAGGAATAATGTGAGCATTACTATGCATACGCTTATCTGCTAGCAATCAGCATATATCTATTTTTATGAAAGTAGTACTATTCTCGCTTGTAAGTTTCTAGTACTTATACTATTTCTTTATATCCACACTGTGCAGCAAATTGCATTATAGAGAAGACCCGTTTGCTCTGCAGATAATTTCTTTACGTTGAGAGTATGACATGCTTCTTGAATGTATAAACATACATGTTCCAAAGTCCAATCACAAGGAGATAAAATTACATCATAATAATTTATTGCTTATCTGTTAAAAAAATAACTTTTTGCTGCTTAGTGTGAAAGCTACACAAGGCATTCACTAATTTTATAAGATAGCATACTATAAAGAGAGGTTTTATCATTTACTTGTAAAGCAAGTATTACTTGAAAGGTATACACATGTATAGAAGCAGTATTCTTTTCTGTATTATACATTTTAACATTTATCTTGTTGCAATGAAGGTCATTGTATTTGATGTAGGACAAGGTAATTGCACGTTAGTTGTACACCCTCATGAACGAGCTGTGCTCGTTGATGCTGGCTCATCTAAGCTACCCTACAATTCTACAAGCGCAGAGCGAATGCAAACGATTATTAAAAAGATTACTGTGCTTGTTCCGCAAAAAAGACTCACAATAGTAGTAAGTCATGGAGATAGAGATCATTATAGCTGGATAGTTCCTCTTGCTACCTCTCTTCTACAGCATAAATTTAAACTATCTTTCTTATTAGGAGGCTCTCCACAAGATTTTCCACCATTTATAAAACGCTTTAAGCTTTCTCAAAATCTCTTTAGGTATACAAGCCAACCATCTGCACAAGAAAATAATTACGGATTACCCTCTTATTGCACTGTACTGTCTGCAGAAAAAAAGAGTTCTAATAAAAATGATAAAAGCATAGTACTTAAAGTAGAATACAAAGGAACACCCATTATTTTACCCGCAGATGCTACAGGAAGAATAACAGAAAAGCTTCTTCGTAATGCAGAAACACTTAAAGCTCCGCTCCTTCTTGCAAGCCATCATGGATCAGCAACAGAAGGAAGCAATAGCGAAGAATGGCTTAAAGCTATTTCACCTAGTTGTTTCGTTATCAGTGCAAATAAGCATGAAGGATATCATCACCCAGCTCAAAATACTCTTCAGTATGGAGCATCAACCATGGATCCAGATAGTACTATAGAGCCTCATCCAGTCACCTTCTATGGACAATTAGACGCATTAAACAATGCACATTGTAAAAGTTACCTGCAATTTGAAAATGGTTATGCAATAATGATAACAGATCGCCCTATTTATAATACTACTGATACCGGTGATATAGAATTTACTATAGATGAACAAGGGATAATCTTAGACTGCACACAGCCTCTGCATGCAGATAGCTTTAAAGAGTGTATCTTGCGTGGCATTAGAGAAAATATTCTTAATCATGTACAAACATTAAGCCTTGATGCATGTCAATTTACCGATAAAGATATGGCCACACTTACAGCAGTTCCTCAATCACTACAACTTCTTAATATACAAAACAATATGCTGAGCCCCCAAGCCATAATCAAGATTTTAGAGCTCTTTACTGATCATAGCCACTATCCTATTATAAAAGTAGACAATAACGGTTTTAGACTGAAGGATTTTGAAAAAGCACTCTATCAAAACCCTGCTTTACAACAACTTACCTTGAGATATGCAATCTTTAGCACTATAAAAAATGCTCTACGAGAAAAATCACTCATTGAAGAGATAGCTCTTTCCAAAAAAGCTGATTCCGGCCAAGGTTGTTACTCACCCCCTGCCTATCTTATTTCGTATAATCCTGAAACACGCGATGATGCCCTTGCCAATACAACAAGACCTTTATATTGCCTAGAATATACCTCTGCATTCAAACCACCTCATGATGGATCGCAGTAGATGTAAACTAGAGAGCAAGAAGCTATAGCTATTCAGTCAACAAATCTTTATTTATAGTATAAAATGGTAGTATACTATCTTAGGTAAGAAACCATGAGAAGGAGCTGCTATGTACTACGTCAAATTTGAGCGATTAGAAAACGGGGCATATACCATTGTAGATCATACTGATGAACGCCTGTACCTTATTGGCGAGCTCCTTTTAGATGATGATATTAGAGGTTTTGTAAAAACTGATCTTGAAGATTTTCCATCTATAAAAGAAAATAAGCCGTTAACATTTCATACAGCGCAGCATTCTAAAATTACCTTTGAACGCGTACAAGAAAATATGCTTATAATTAAGCTCCATAACGTTGATAGATCACATAAGGTCCTTCAAACAGACATAAGTATAGATGAGCTTGCAACCGTTGTAGAAGATTGGGAAGATCTTGCCTATCAAGAAGCTCCTCAAATATATGTTATGCGAGAACATGATAAAGATATCTTTATTGTGAGTGAAACACGACAATAGGTGCTTAAAATATTGATCTATGCTTTTCATTTAAGGTATAGTTATATAAAAATAACTCTCTATAATAAGAAGGAAAAGCTATGAACGATTCAATAAAAACAGCTGGGCGTTTAGACTTAAAAGACATTAAAGGTCTTTGTCCAAAATGGCCGTGGCTTTTTGCAGTAGGTCTTGTATTTGTTTTTCTAGGAACACTTGCTACTGCAACTGCCAACTTTACAACACTCTATAGCATGATATTTTTTGGAGTTCTTCTTCTTACTGCTGCTGTAGTCTATTTTGTAAAAGCTTTTTGGACGATACAATGGCGCGGATTCTTTCTTCAGGTATTGCTTGGTATATTTAGTGCTGTCGTAGGAGTTATGATGATCGCAAATCCTAAACTCAGCGCAGTCTCTCTTACCTTGCTTTTAGGAAGTTTTTTCACAGTCACCGGATTTTTTAAGATTATTAATGCTCTTGCTATTAATCTTGAAAATTGGGGTTGGATGCTTGTAAGTGGTATTGTCAGTGTTCTTTTAGGTATCATTGTTTTAGCTCAGTGGCCTGCTTCCAGTCTTTGGCTTATAGGAACATTAATTGGTGTTGAATTAATTGTAACAGGCTGGTATTCAGTGATGCTTGCTTTGGCGATTAATAGACATGCATGCCCTGTAGCTTCTACATAAGTATTTATTAATAGTCGTGCCCATGAAGATTAGAAAGTTTCGGCCTGCAGATTTAAACCATATTTTACAACTTTTCTATGACACTGTTCATACCATCAATATAAAAGATTATTCTCACGAACAGGCTGAAGCATGGGCACCAAAAGATCCTGATATAAAACGGTGGTACACTTCATTAAATAATAATATAACTTATGTTGCTGAGCTTGATAATCATATTGTGGGTTTTGGTGATATGACCTCAGAAGGACATGTCGATAGGCTCTATACTCACAGGAGCTTTCAGAGTAAAGGGATAGGTTCTCGCATTTTATCTGCTCTTGAACAAGAAGCAAAACAATGCGGTATTAAAGGCCTTACTGTTGAGTCAAGCATTACAGCTAAACCCTTTTTTGAGCAAAAGGGCTATGAAGTACTACAAACTCAGCAAAAAAAGCACTGTGGCTTAACATTTTTTACTTTTATTATGCATAAAAAGCTATGACATAAAGTCTTATCTAGTCTCCATAGGCCGAAACGGCTCTAGACATCGTGTAACATATTCACCATTACTACTTTGCATGTTTAGGATCTTTAAAAACATCTTCACATTGTGGCCCTACGCATCTATGTGGGCGCGAACTACGCCTTTTTTCATGGTGGCTGATACGCTGATCATGGTTTTCACCATATTCAGTTTCTACCTCTGTATTATAGAGTATCGCCTCTTCATAGGTATCTGGCTCAATAGTGTGTTGTATATCCTTTTTCTTAGTCATGTTATTCCTCTTCTTTATTTTGGATCTAAAATTCGTTCTACAAATGGATTTGAGAATATATCTTGGGTATCAAGCTCTCTTCGTACTTTCACAAACTTGTCAAAGTTATCACCATACAGTTTGCGAGCATCCTCAGTAGTTAAAAAGTTAATTTTACCCCAATGAGCTCTTCCTCGATATTTCAACATTCGCTCATAAAATTCTCGATAAAAGTTATTATTTATCGTAGGATTTGTAATACTAATATAGGCAGTATCTCTTTGAGCAGCTGGGCTAAGATAGATATCCTGTTCTGCTTTTACAAATCTTATTAAGACCCCCCACATAAAAACATAGTATCCTTCTTTTTGATACTTTAACATAAGCTCTTTTACCTCTTTTAACGCTTCTGGCAACTCATCTATAGGAATACCAATCTCTTCTTCATAATAAATAACTTCATCTCGATAGTTGTGCGACTTTGCCAATATATTATATCCATAGTCTACATAGTCACGTATCTGTGAAGCTCTAAAGAAAAAGTCTATAAACGAAGGAGTAAGGTGAGGAAACCATCGTAATAATGTTACCCATAGCTCTCCTGTCCAATATCCAATAAAAAGCTTTTGTTTGTACCGTAAATAAGTGTTTGCAACTGTTGTCACCGGATCATCTGTTTTATTAAAGCTATAGGTAATAGCTTTATCTGTATAGGGATTCCAGAAGAATTGGAAAAAATCATTCTTTGCATAAAGATCTTTGTACTGTTTACTCAACGTCGGCCAATCAGTTACCTCTCTTGTATGCTTTACCTTAAATAATGGCACACATCGCAAGGTAAGTGCATAAACAATACCAAGAGCTCCCAAACTCATACGAGCAGCTGCAAACTGCTCTGGATTTTCAGATTTTGAAAGTGTACGTACTATCCCAGTACCAGTGACAAGCTCTACTCCTTCTATAAAATCAGAAAGTGTTCCAGTATGTCCTGTCCCATGAGTAGCTGTAGCAGTTATGCCTGCTATACTTTGTGCAGTCATATCAGGCACATTCTCAAGAGCTAAATTCATGTGTGCAAGCTTTTTATTAAGATCTTCAAGCTTAATACCAGCTTCAACACGCACACGCATTTTTTCTTTATCTACTGAAAGTATTTTGTTTAATGTATCAGTATTAATAAGATAATCTGCACAGACAATATCACTCCACGAGTGAAAAGAACCATAAGCATGAATACGATACTTATTCTTAGCTGCATCCTGTACTATAGCTATAAGTTCTTCTTTTGTTTTTGGATAAAAAATTTTACGTGGCTGACATGTTTGATTGCCTGCCCAATTGCTATGACCAGGTGATGTCCGTATATACGTATTTATTACCTTAAGCCCAAAAAGAACTAGTACTATTGATCCAACTATATACCATACTCTTTTCATATTATCATCCTTATTTTATTTTTCTATTATTAAATAATTTAAAGGATTAAAGTCCTGGAAAGCAAGATTTATATAACAAACTTCTTGAGAGAAAATAAATTATACCAGCTCTACACGAACAAAAAGAAAATAACCAAGAGGGTTATGCCCATAGATACGCAAGAGATCTTTACGCACAAAGTTAAAATCAATGAAGATGCTGAGGAGATTCGTAGATCGTATGCGTATCAAGGTTAAAAGACGTGGATGATGTGCGTAATACCTATATTTGTTAAAAGCGTAAGAAACAGAAAAATGTGCATGATACTCCCCTTTTGTACCTATAGAAGTAATTACGTAGGGCAAGTATACTTACTAGATTTCTCTAAGGCAATTATTTTGTAAGGGTGTCTAAAAGATAAAGCCCCTTTTAAGGGGCTTCACAGGTTCTTATTTCTTACCTTTATTGTGTGAGTGAGAACTGTCTTCAGAGAATATTTTAGAATATTCTTTTACAACTTCCTCGTCATCAAGACCTTCTGTCTCTTTTACCAATCTCCAGTCATGTTCATATTCTTCTTGAGTAGGAGCTTTATGTTCTTGAGCAGCTTCATCAGCACGATGGCGTACTTCTGCATCCTCTATACTTTCTTTGCGTATTCGTCTATCGTCCATTGCTTCTCCCTTACTAATTAGTTAAGCTATATTTACAATAAGTATAGTTTCATTGGTTTTAAAATATCAATAATTTAATAGTTTTAAATAGATATTTAACAGATTGCAAAAATAATAGCTCTCTATCAAAATAAAGTCATTACAGATTATAATGAAAGCTCTTTACTTGTACTTTTAGCTTCTGGAAATGGTATTCGCTTTGCATCAAAGCTCTTTTTTACTTCTCTATAAGAATCGCAGGCTAATCTATAAGCATCTGCTTCATTTTTAGCCGATACCCATGCTCGAAGCTGTATATCTTTATGATCAAGCTTTTCAACATTAACCTGTACCATTGTCTTGCCCTGCTCTTTTTCTTCTTTAGTACGCTTGTCAAGAAGCAATGGGTGCAATTCTAAAACATTACGAACAGTTTCAAGAGCTTTATCAATATCAGCCTTATAACTTATATAAACATCAAAAGGGATACTAATCTCTTCTTTTGGCAAGGTAACGTTTTCTATCATTTTACTATTAATGACAGAATTGGGTACCATAACATAATTTTGCTGAGCAGTTTTAATAATAGTGTGGGAAAGTGTAATGTCTTTTACGTCCCCCTCAAGGTCTTTATCAATCTTAATATGATTACCTATCTCAAAAGGCCTAAAGATATCAATAAGAAGACCTCCTAAAACATTAGTAAATGCTTCTCTTGAAGCAAAAGTAATGATACCAAGTAAAATACCCGAACCTGCAAAAACAGAGTATGCAAGGCTCTTAAATGCAGGTATCATACTTAATGCTAAACAGCATCCACCAAAATAAATAAGTCCTGTAATAAAATGCTTAAAAAATCGATAATGAGTAGCGTCAATTTTAAAGTCAGGAACCTCAACATGAGGTTTCGGTGTTTTTTCTAATGTCTTTTCAAGCTTCTTATCAAGCTGTGCAGTAAAGGTATGTACAAGTCTGGCAAGCCCCATTGTTGCTGCTAAAGTAGCCAAAACAGAAAGGGCAGTAATACCATATTCACCAAGCATATTCAATGTGATATCCATAGCATTTCCTTCTCTCTTTAAAAACCTACTTTTTCGTTTAGTGTGCACTTTTTTACAAGTAAAGCAATGCCTACTTTCATATAGTTTAGCAGCTTTCTAGTGAAACTTCGTCCCTACAATTTCAAGAAGTACCTTAAGCATATCAAAAAGCTCTTTGAAAGATACATCTTTTAATTTATCGATATCTACTTGTTTTTCAACACCACCACCTAAGCCATAAATTTTTTTCAGAAGAGCTTCCTTAAGAGATAGATGAATAAACGAATACTTATGGTGCTCTATAATAGTCTCAAAGTTAGCATACTGTGCAACTATGATAGAAAAATTTTCTACAATAAACTCACTATAAGCAACAGCTATTTTTCTTCCAAAGAGATAATGTAACTTTATAGCCTCCGCACACGATTCAAGTTGCCATAGAAGCAGATCAACCGATGGAGCAAGCTCTGGTGCTATATACTTATGGCATGAAGAAGGCAATGCTTCAATTAACTGACATACATGTTCTTCATCAAGCTGCTGTAATACTTCATGCGTTAGTAGTTGTGCTATTTGAGGTAAAACCCACTCTTCTGCTAACGCAATCGCTTGTATAGTTATCTTCATTGTATTTAAATAAGATCTTAAAATATGATTAGAAACAAATCCCGGTATGCCTAATTTATGAAAGTAAAGCTTATTAAGTAAAGAAAGAACAGCCTGTACTTCCTGTTTAGCATAGCTCTGTAGTGCGACACGTTTTTCTTGGCCTTCTTTCATAGTACTTTCAAACATGTACCTTAAATAAGGTGATAGTGCTGCTACATTCTGAGCTACTAAAAAAACACTATTATCACTTGTAATGATAGCATAACATCCTAACTCTTTTAGTTTCGCAGCCCATTGTTCATAGCTACTTAAAGGGCGCTCTTGCCATGATATACATAACATATATCGAACAGCATCTGCTATTGCTTCTAATTGCGCAGAATGAGCAACTTGTAAAAGATAAAAAAGATAGGTAACCGTTTCTTCTCCACACATCTGTACAAGCTCTTTGAGCCTGTTAATAAGTATACGAGTAACTTCTTGCTTACTTTTTGCTTTCTCTCTTATAGGAATTTCTATCAAATCTATTAAATCCGTATACAACGTTGTATTTTGAAAGGGTATAGTACTATGCTTTATAAAACTTTTAAATGTATTCTTTAACTTCGGTGCATAAGCTGCAACAGCATTTGTTTTTTCTAAGAGCTCTTGAAAGTATGTGTGTTCATCAATACCCCATACATTAACAGTACCATTTTCACACCCAGAAAGTAGCGCCATTGATGATAAAGCAAGTAAAGATTTTACTGAATCTGGAGAACCTGAAAGCTCTTTTACACATTCACCTGTATGTCTATTCCAAATACGTATTGTTTTATCTGCTGAACCAGAAGCTAAAAAATTATCATTAATACGAACTAGTGTATAAACAGAATTTGTATGTCCTTCAAGAACTTTTACACATGCACCTGTACGCATATCCCATATGCGCACTGTTTTATCTGCCGAAGCTGACGCCAAATAACGTTCATCTAATGCTATAACACAGAATACATCATCCTTATGACCTTCAAAAGTTTTTAAACATTGACCACTTGGAATATCAACTAAACGTACTGTCTTATCTGCTGAACTAGAAGCTATAACTGAATTAGTAATTCTTATGACAGAATATACAGCACCTCTATGACAAGCAATTTCATTCAAGCATTTACCGGTAAGCATATCCCAAAAACGTAGTGTCCTATCTGCAGAAGCTGAAACTATGTACCTATCAACCAAATGTGCTATAGAATATATTGTGCCAGCATGTCCTTCGAGTACCTTATGAAAGCATGTTCCGGTTACAGCCTCCCATATACGAATTGTCTTATCTGTTGAGCCTGAAATAATATAGGTAGCACACCCGGGTATCACATTATCTGTCATACATGTTGTAAGCGCTGTTACAGTACCTGTATGACCAGTAAGCTTTTTCACGCACTGTGCAGTTTTCATATCCCATACACAAACTGCTTTATCTTCAGAACCAGAAATATAATGACCATCATCAAGCTGTACTAAAGCTCGAATAGAGCGGCTGTGCAGTTGCTGTAATTGGTTTGAAGAGTAAAGTTCTATCCCTCTCCGAACAAGCTTTTTTTTAAGTATATTACATACAATATGCAATTCTTCATGTTTAAGAATAGGGAAAAATTCTGGGTACATAGAAATAAGGAGATAGACGTGCGTTGCTAGAAAGTCAGCAAGCTCATGTGTTGTGGCATCATGCTTATCTAGTAATCCGGCCTGTGCTGCTTTTATATATGCTTTAAGCTTTTCTATAATAGTATTAACAGACAGCGTACCTAAACTAAAAGTGCCTACTTCTTTTTGAGGCTCTAACTCCATGCATCCGGAGAAAGAATAAGTAAAGAGACATAGACCTATAAATGCTAAATTTTTTTTCATTGATGGCTTCCGTTATAGTATCTTTAATGATTTCACATTCTATTAGTATAATAAATTTTCCACTTTGTCAATTTTGCCTATTTTTTACAAACCATAAGTTACTATTCAATAAGCCTTTATTATGCTATTCTTTTATAGAATATCATTTATTTTATTCTGGGTTAATAGTTTGAAGAAACTTGACTCTCTTATGTGGTTTGCTTTAAATACCTTACCTGAAAACATCCTCAGCTACAAATAGAACCTGCATATCTTATGAAATATACACTTTGACGCTTAACACAAATTCATATAAGCATTGCTATCTTTACCTCACTAGCAGACAAAAAGTACTAAGTTCGGGCAGGTCTTATTTAATCGAGATTTAAGCCATATTTGGCATCTTTCTCGTTATTATGGGGGGCTTTTTACTGATCATTTATTTTCAGGTATACTTTATAGTAGTAATTCTTAACTGTTAAGTAATGAAAGGAAATTTCATGTACAAAAAAACACTATTTCCACTTTTTCTTCTTTTGAGCATGAGTCCTGCTGCATTAGCTACCAAAACAGATCTTTATAGAGCAGTACAAGAAAACGATATCGATTTTGCGCAAGTTCTTGTTGAAACAGGAGCAGATGTTAATGAAGCAAATGTATATGAAGAAAAAGGAGCAGAATGGAATTACGAAGATGCTAATCTTACCCCTCTTTTTGCTGCAGTATATGCAAACAATCATGAGCTCATTGAATTTCTTCTTGAAAATGGTGCTGATGTAGATAGAGGAGGCAATAAATACTGGAATGGAAGCATCTTAGAAGCAGCTGCTACACGAGCAACTCCAGAAGTTCTTGAAAGACTCCTTGCACACGGTGCTTATACTAATTATGACGAAGCACTCTATAAAGCTGCAGCAGAAAATGAAGATAAAACAAACTTTATTATTCTTCTCACTTATCGCCCTACATTAGAAGCAGAAGGTAAAGTAGAGGACAAACAAGATATACTCACTGATCTTCTTTTTAAAGCTCTAGAAAAAAACGATGCTTCCCTTATCTCATTCTTGGTAGATCAAGGTGCAAATATGCATGGGGAAGATGAATTTGGAAGAATTCCTTTAGCTGCTATAGTTGATTATGCACAGTCTGAAGGAGATGTCTATCTGCTTATGAATACCCTCATAGAGTGTGGTGCAGATGTAAATGCTACCAATTCAAGACGGCAGACAGCACTTGACTCTATTAACGAGCTCGAAACTTCTTATAGAGAAAAAGGCCTTCTTGTACCAGCTACAGTACGAGCTGCTCGCGATGTTCTTAGATTACATAGAGCGCAAGTCAACGTTAGAAGCCTACAAGACTTAGATGATATAGATGAAGAATTTACAATTATAGAAGATGATAGAGATTAAGATACAAGTACTAAGGACGCCAGTAAAGGCGTCCTTTTTTGTTATAAACAGTTGAGATAAGCATCTTCGATTGCTATACTAAGCACAATATCTATATATTTATTGTGCATAAAATCATGAAAAAATTAGATTATCAAGCTCTTTTACAAGAAACTACTGTACACTTTGCACGAAGCAGCGGCAAAGGTGGTCAAAATGTAAACAAAGTTGAGACAAAAGTGGAACTCAGCTTTAATATTCCACAGTCTACCCTTGACGATACTACCAAAGCCCTCTTGCTTACAAAACTGCAAACAAGAATAGACAGTGAAGGTACTCTGCGAGTTACTGCAAGTTCAGAGCGCACACAACACGCTAATCGTAAAAAAGCAGAAGAAAAATTTATAAAACTCATTCAACAGGCCTTACAGCCACAGAAAAAGCGTCTTGCAACCGCACCAAGCGGTGCAGCCAAGATAGCACGTCTCCATACTAAAAAGATGCATAGCGCCAAAAAGCGATTACGCCGTAAAGGGTATTCTGACGAATAAACTCTTTATTACCTAATAACCTTGAAGACTATATTCATCTATTTTTGCTCGCTCAATCTCGACAACTTTGTTCAAATAATACTCTTGCATTTCGCTCCTTTTAAGAACAACAGTTAAATTTTCTTTAGAGTAGCAACAAAAATTTCTTCTGCAACTGGTCGGCTAATACAAGAAGGAGTCTATTAGTTTTTCCATGCTATTGCATCTTTTAAGATATCTACTCGCTTTTCAACAGGAAGTGAATAAAGGTCAATAATAGTAATTGGTTGGGAAAGACTCAGTGCTTGAAGAATATTTTTAATCTGAATAAGGTGCTCTTGAGGGATCTGTTCTCCCGCATCTATAGCTAGATCAATGCCAGGAGTTGGCAGCATCTCATTATTTTTAAGATTATAAGACTCAACAACATAGAGCTTAGCATAAGGTAATAACACTGTTATAAGTCGTACAATTCTTTCTCTATCTCCATTCATACTACCCTCTCTTTACTCTGTCTTAGCAGTTGTTCAGACCGCTCTTTTACTTCTGGTGCTATATCCTCTTGCGCCAATAATATCATTAACGGTGTATTACCCTCATTGTCTTGTATAGCTATATCTGCTCCACTGTCCAAAAGAAGTTTTATAAGAGATACAGCTCCCTCTCTTGCAGCTCTATGCAAAGCAGTTTCACCACAGTTATTTTGGTGATTTACCGGTATTCTAAGTTTAAGCAGGAAAGCAACGCTTTCCTCATTGCCTGGACGTATAGCACTTATAAGCGCAGTATTGCCCTTTGGATCTACAACAAAAGGATCTGCACCATATTCTATAAAGAGTTCTAGCATATCTTTTTTAAATCCAGAAGCTACCGCAATAAAAGGAAATGTTTGCCGTGCATCATCAAATTGATTAGGATTTGCTTGGCAGAAAACAAGGTAACGTATCATATCTTCATTCTGTCCACAATAGGTAGCGCAGCCAAGTGGTGTATGTCCCTCTTCATCAGGCTCATTAACATAGACTGAATGAGCATCACACTCTAATAGATAATCTACTGTATGAATATCATCTTTATAAATAGCTTCTACCAGCAATGATCGTTCTTCCTGATCTTTTACCCATGGTTGTGCTCCATAATCTAAAAGTAATCGTATGAGTTTCGGTTCACCAATAAGATACCTCAGACATACCTTTCCATCAAACTCACAATTAGGATCCGCTCCTTGTTCAAGCAGAGCATATATAAGCTCTTCATTGTGCTCTTTAAGAGCTTTAAGAAATTCGTTCATAACTCAAATCCTCGTATTTGTGCTAATGCTCGAGCATCTCTTCCATCTATATTAACGATACTTATGTCCGCACCCGATTCTAAAAGTAGTTTTACTACACGCTCAACATGAGGAGTACTCTCAGAAGGGCCTCTATAAGCAAAGATGAACATTAAAGGAGTGTTTCTCTCATAGTCTAGTATATTGACTTGAGCTCCTGAAGATAAAAGAATTTTTAAGCATTCATAAGCAATGTCTGATGAGGTGGCATTATAAGCAGCAATATGTACCGCTGTTTGACCATAGTAGTCTTGACTATTAATAAATGCACCAAACCGGATAAGCTCTTGTACCATTTCTGGCTTCTCTCCTTCAACGGCTGTATGTAAAGGAATTTCGCTCAATTTACCACCGCCTTCAATAGATGCTCCATACTGCAAGAGAACATTTGTAAGCTCTTTATCTCCTGCTCGTGCTGCAAGAGAAAGAGGTACTTCTTGAAAGTCACTATCTTCTTGTGGCTTTTCTACGGGCTTTACATTGCGCAGCAAAATTCCATACAAGCATTCACGATAATTACCTATACTGTTAGGATTTGCATTATGCTCTAAAAGAAGCTTTACTATTTCAAAGGCTTCATTTCTATATCCCGCTGAATACTCTTGAGAAAAAGCAAGCATTCGTTTAATAGCAACGATGAGAGGAGCTCGAACTGGCTCTACAAGACTCTCTCGCTTAATACTATAATTGACATCTGCTCCATAGTTGAGAAGAATATGTACTATCTCGCTATGTCCTTTAGCAATAGCACGCAATAAAGGTGTATCATAACCACTAAAATGCCCATTAGGATCAGCTTTATGAGAAAGCAAAAGATCTATCATTCTTTTGTGTCCCAGGGCAACAGCTCGTACCAAAGGTGTCGTTGAATCTAAGCCTGTACGATTAGGATCTACACCATGCAAAAGCAGCTCTGTTACCACATCTTGGTATCCAGAGCTTACTGCAGCTAATAAAGGAGTTGAACCATAGCACTCTTGGTTAATACTATCTCCTTGCTCTAAAAGAGGCCGCAGTGCTTCTTTATTTCCTTCTCGCACTGCTTTCATAATCTTTGGCAATAGTTCCATATATTTTACCCAGTGAAAATTGTTTTCTCTTAGTATGGCAAAGAGAGGTTTACATTCGCAAAGAATTTTTTAAAATTTCTTTATCACAAAAATCGAAAGACTCCCAGACCATACTGTATAAGATAGAGAGCCCAAAAACATTGACTATTGCATTATTTTTGCTATCTTTAATAGAAACACTATATATTATTAGAATAAATAAAGAATTTATTATGAAAAATATCTTTTTATTTTTTGCGGTAGCAAGTACGTTCTGTAGCCTCTATAGTATGGAAAAGGCGCAAAGTACAACGCGTGAGGCATTAATACGTGCTGTACGTCTTCCAGATGTCAAAAAAGTTGAGCGTCTTCTTGAAGCAGGAGCTAATCCTAATGAAAAATGGGATAATCCGCCAGGTGTTCATATTCTTCATTTTCTTGCTTATAATTTCAACACACTTGGTGAAGAGGTGAATCAAGAATATCTTTCTATCATTCGTTCTCTCTTAAAGCATGGAGCAGATGTAAATATCCGCGATTCTCAAGGAAGCACTCCTTTAATGCTCGCCTCTGGCCTTTGGGAAAAAGATGATGTTATCTCTTTACTGTTAGATAACGGCGCTCAACCTAATTTACAAAATAAAGTTGGTGGAACTGCTTTAATGACCGCTGCTGGATATGGCCGTAAAGGAACTGTTAATATTCTTCTTAAACGTGGCACTGATAAAACAATTAAGAATAAGTTCGGTGAAACAGCTTTAGATATTGCACGCAAAGAAAAAGAGAAAGCCCCAAGCTTTGAGCACGACGAGTATGATGCAGTAATTCGTTTGTTAGAGTAAATCCCGTTCATAATAAGCCCTATAGCTCGTATAGGGCTTATCTACTAGAAGAATTTTCATAAATCTTACTTTAAGTAATTCTCCTGCGCTATACTAGAAAAGTGCGCGCTTAGCAAAGGGGGAAACTATGCTCAAAAGAATATTTTTACTCACATTTTTAGTGTATTCGTATATATCTTTAGCTGACGTTATTATTTGGGATTTCGGTGGCATTCTTTTTCAACCAGATAAACTTGGTGTTGCCAAAGAGATTGGTCTTCAACGCTTTATTTCTTATCTCTTAATGGATTGGAAGAATCCTAATATAGAAAAGCTGCTCTATGAAGTACTTACTCATGTTCCTTCAGACTATGAACCCGGCCCAAAAGAAAAGAACTTTAATCCTGCAGGTTCTGCAGATGGACCACCATTACCACCTATTATGTGTGAATGGCAGGCAGGAACAAAAACTGGTCCTGAAATTATAAAACTTGCAGAAAAGCAGATTGCTCTTCTTGCCCAACAGAACTTTTTTCAAAGCGATCGAGAAAAAGAGCTTGTTACAAGAACTATTCAAACAATGTTTAATCCTCATGTTTTAGCTCGTAATGTCTATCCTGTAGAAGAAGGAGTGAGACTTCTCAAAGAATGCGCTGCCGTACGTGATAGGAATGGAAGAAGAAAGCACCGTTTAGTTGCTTTTTCTAATTGGGATCATCTTTCTTTTAAATCTTTCTATAAAAGGAATACACGAGTATTTAAATACTTTGATCATGTGGTTATTTCAGGAGATATACATCGTATTAAGCCTTATAAAAATGCTTTTGAATATGTTATTTATACGCTTCGCTTGAACCCGAATGATTGTATTCTTATTGATGATCAAAAAGTAAATGCTGATGGTGCGAAAGCATGTGGTATGAAAGCCTTACTTATTAATGGTGACGATTATGATGCTTTGCGCATAGAACTTATTAAAAGTGGCATTCTTTCCAACAGCTAACCCTTATTGTTCATTATAGGTATATACTTATGAAGAATCAGCTTCTTGGGTATTTAAGCTCATTAGAGGTGTCCAAAGCCTATAAAGCAGTTTTTCTTGCTTGTACTCGCAAAATGACATTGAAAATGTCATAATGAGTCTCAAAATGACAATTGCGTTGTCACTTTGCGAGGATTTTCTCAAAGAGCTTTGTCCTGACCTCTCATTAGATCATGCATTCTTATAGATTTAATTTCTTCTTGCATTTTGCATAAAACATGCTTATACTAAAGAGTTAGAATTATATTTAAACAAAGAAAGGGCATGTTATGATACCTATTAAGTATCTTTTAGAACAATCTTTTATTCTCTCTCCTTCTTCTCTTTCTTCTTTTCATCACCACTATCATCATTGCCATTAATCTTTGGCATTCCCATTATTTTATACATCATTTGTAAGTATTTGTTAAAGCAAAGCATCTCTTTGTTTTAAAGAGTACTGTACAAAAATAATTATTTTCCCTAACTTATTTGTTATTAAAATTAATTTCTATTTGAATTTATTAAAGGATAACTATGTTTAAAAACATATATTTTCTAGCTTTAGTACCACTGTGTACGTTTATTGGATTACAACTGTATAAAAGCTCTGCTGAAGTTGATAAAAGCAAAACTATTGTAATGGGCACCATGAGTGGATGGCCACCCTATGTAAGTATGAATGAGCTAGGCAATTATGAAGGCTTCGATATTGATGTTGCTCAAGAGATTGCACGAAGGCTCAATAAAAAGCTCCTCATAAAAGATATGGATACCGCCTATCTTATTCAGGCACTGCAACAAGGCTCCGTAGACTTTATTATGACCGGTCTTGATATCACCTCTGAACGGCTTGCCAAAATGGCCATGGTTCCTTACCAAGGAGAGCCTATTACCTCTTTACCGCTTATATTCTGGAAAACAATTCCTACAGGAGTACAAAAGCTTGAAGATCTTTCTTCTATTCCTGGCGCTATTGTATGCGTTGAGCCTGGTTCTAGCCAAGAGCCAATTCTTGAAAGCTTTAAAGGCTTTGAAATTAAGCGTGTAGATCCTCTAGGATCTATCCTCGAGATTCAGTATGGCAAAGCACTTGCTACATTACTTGAACCTGCACTCTATCAAAGTTTGAAAAAGAAGTATCCAGAACTTGTTTCACTAGTTGTACCACTTAGTGAGAAGTATAAAATCCTTGGCTGCGGGATAGGAATAAACAAGGAGAATACCGCACTTATCTCTAAAATAGAAGCTATCATAGCCGATCTTAAAAAAGAGGGCTTCTTAGCACAAAAAGAGAAGCAATGGTTTTCTAAGGAGGTACAATGACAGCTTGGATTCCCTTGTTAGTACAAGGAACTATCACCACCTGTAAACTTTGGATAGTTTCAACAGCAATAAGTCTTGTTATAGGAATAGGTATAGGTACTGTGCGCTGCTCTTGGCTGCGCACAGCAGCCCTTGCTGTACCGCTTGGTATCCTAACCCTGCTTTTACGAGGAATACCTCTGTATGCTCAGCTTATGCTTGTCTATTTTGTACTTCCACAGCTTACAAGTATCACATTCTCTCCTTTTACTGCAGGTGTTATCACTCTAGGCCTCTGTTCAGCTGCACACGTCTCTGAAATTATACGAGGAACACTTAATAGCATTGCCCGTGGACAATGGCAAGCAGCTCACGCTTTAGGATACACAAACATGCAACAACTGCGCTATATCATAGTACCACAAATGTTTCGCGCTGCTCTTCCTGCACTTACAAGCGAATACGTTATGGTTATGAAAAGTACTTCAATCCTTGCAAGCATAGGAACACTCGAGCTTACTAAGATGAGCATGAACATTATGTATCGTTCATTCAACCCACTTGGTGTCTCATTAAGCATTGCCGGTATATACCTTGTACTCACCTGTGCAGTTTCAGCATTTGGTCAACTTCTTGAAAGGAAATATAATGTTAATCGTACAAAATCTTTCTTATAAAACTATTTTAAAAGAACTTTCACTGACTCTTATGCCTGGAAGCATTACCGCACTCATTGGAAAAAGTGGCGCGGGTAAGACAACTCTGCTTAGAATGCATAACTCAATTGAAACGTTCATATACTGGTTCTATTACCTTTAACCAAACAGAACTAAAAACTCTTTCTTGTCAACAGAAAGCCCAAACTATAGGGCTTGTATTCCAGCACTATAACCTGTTTCCACACCTGACAGCGCTTGAAAATTGCATGCAGTCTCTTGTAGTTACTAAAAAACTCACAAAAGCCCAAGCATATGAGAAAGCGCTTTCTATGCTTACCTACTTTGGTATCCAATCTCACAAGGATAAATACCCTACCCAATTGTCAGGAGGACAGCAACAACGAGTTGCACTTGCTCGAGCATTAGTTTTAGAACCACAAATACTGTGTATGGATGAACCTACGTCTGCACTAGATCCTGAAAATAGTGCACTTCTTACAGAGCTCCTTAAGACATTAAGCACACAGGGAATTACTGTGCTCTTTTCGAGCCAAGATATGGATTTTGTAAAGAATGCTGCTCAAGAAATTGCTCTTTTACAGGACGGAACACTCATTGGAACATGGAATACTCAAACTATTCAAGAGCTCCCTGAGCAAAACGAATTACAACAATTTTTAACATATTTTTAAACGAAAGAAAAATCATGAAAACGCTACTTTTACTCTTTCTATCCTTTACAGGGGGATTCATGCAAGCAATGGAACAACCAAGTTCCTTAACGGTCGCTTACGATCCTTGTATTAATAAACTTAAACCTTATTTAGAAGAATTGAGAAGTGCTCGGACTGCAAATGAGGAGACACAAGCACAAATGTTTGCCCTCTTTAAAGAGCTCTTTCCACTAGAAAAAGCAGTTGCAACTATAGCTGCTCTTAACAATCCTCAGGTTGTCATATGGTTTACTAACTACTTTGGTAGTATCATGCCTTCTACTGCACTCTGGTATAGCACCAATCTTTTTAATAAAATTCCTCAAGCCACCTTTTGGCTCACCGATCTACGAGCATGGTGTTTTCTTGCAATTGATAAAAAGCAACTATCACAAAACTATAGTGCACTTATTGCAAAATTAGACAATAACGAGCAATTAAAGCAAGAAGAATGTCCTCTGACTACAAAGCGTTCAGAAGTTTTAGCAAAAGTTACATGCACTAAAAAACGGTATCGCCCTCTTTTTTCACAGGACTTTTTCAAAGCTCTTACCAATAAGACCGAAGAATTTTCTTTGTTTGAGCTTATCCTTGATAAGGCCGATCTTTTATGTAAAACGCAACGACGCGAAGGAAGAGCTCCTTGTTCTTTACAAAATCTAGGCTATACATCCCCTTTATTAGACATAGTAAGTACTAAACTTGCTCGGCAAACATTTCTTACAGCTGACTTTACGCTCATCTTTCGTCTTCTTCAATACCTTGAGGGCCTCTACTATGCCTCTAACATTATTAAAGATACGCTAACTAATGATCCGTCTGCAAAAGAGTGTTCTATTGTCTTTTTTATACCAAATAAAGAGTTTACTTATTATCTTGTACCACAGGAACAGTCACTCTTGAGCACGTTTAAGCAAGACTTAGAAACTGTTATCTCTACATTTTCATTACCGCCAGGGTTTCGTATCTCAGTCTATTTTCAACCATTTGCTTATTATACACCACAAGATAATACACTCTTTGCATCACCGTATAGAGCTGTAGGTAACCCTTGTAACAAATCAAAGTTAGAGAAATATCTGCCATAATACAAAGGGAACACTGTAAGGTGTTCCCCCTTTAAAGGATTATCATGTATAAATTCTTACTTATGTTCATAACACTTATAACTCTAGCAATAGGAACCTTTTTACTCACACAAAAAGCATCTTCTTTTGAAGTAACAATACACTACGATCAAGCCATTAAAAAGATGCCACTTACTCTTCTTAAAAGCCTTCGCCAATATACACTTGAAGAAAGAAAAGCCCTTTACAAAACTCTTGGATTTCAGCACGAGCTTTCTAGTAAAAAAGTAGTAGAAGTTCTTAAAACTAAAAAAAATCCTCATATCGTTCTTTGGTTTACTGACCACTTTGGAAACCTGTCATCGAGCGGTACCCGCTGGTATCAAGATACTATTTTCACTCAATTACTACCATTTCAGGCCACTTTTTGGCTTACCGATCTTACAGCATGGCGCTATTTTTCAACCAAAGATCAAAAGTTGCGTGCATGTCCTGATTATAAAAAAGTAATTCAAGAATCCTCCATAAAAGTACTCAAGAAAGACGAATGTCCTCTTTTAAGCGACGTTTCTACAACTTTGCTTTCTCTTCCTTTAAGTACTTCATATCAGATCTTACAAGCTAACAAATTCTTTTCTTGGCTCTATACATGTAACTTTGGTAAAGTAACTAAAAAAGCAAGCTCCCAGCTCATACGTACAGAGCCGCGTGACCTCTATGCTCGCTTTTCTTTACGCACCATAGGTTATACACCCTCTTGTTTAGATTATTGTCCTTTGACTCAAAGCAAAAATCTTTTGGATTTCGATCACACACAAATTTTTCCTTTTCTACAGTATCTAGAAGCCATTTATTATATATATGAGATAGCATGTTATGCTGTTAAGCAAAAACAAAAAGAATGTACTATCGTCTTCTTACTACCTAATAAGGAATTTACCTATTATTTAGTACCTAAAGAAAAAGAGTTTTTTCAAACATTTAAAGAGAACTTAAAGGAACTTCTTACCCCGTTTTTTGCTCGTACTGGTCTAAAACCTTGTATCTATTTCCAGCCCTTTGCTTATGGAGAAGATTTCTATGATATGCCATTTAAAGAGTCTGCAAATACTGTAAACACTCATATATAGTAGATTCTCAACGTTTGGTACTTATTGTTGATAAAGCATATACTGTACAGTAGAAAGCTCTCTATAACAGCATAGTAATCTTTTACCGCAGCAGTTGAATCATCTTTCTAGAGTGGTACACTAAAGACAAAATCAAATACGGCCATACTCAAGGAAAATTATGAAAAAATTTGTTTTGTGCTTATTGACTGTACTCACTGTTACTGTATGCAAAAACAGTAGCGCAGATAGTACACCATTTTCATATAAAATTAACAACGTTACTATAACCTGTATGCAAGGAGATATAACCAAGCAACAGGTAGATATTATTGTTAATGCAGCAAATAAAGAGCTGCAAGCAGGCAGTGGAGTATGTGGTGCTATTTTCAAAGCAGCCGGAAAAGATGCTTTACAAGAAGCATGTAACAGTATCCCTGCTCAGAAGAATGGTATTCGTTGTCCTACAGGAACTGCTTGTATTACTCCAAGCTTTAACTTACAAACATATGGTATTACGCATATAATTCATGCTGTTGGCCCCGATTGCCGCATTATTAAAGATAGTAAAGAGCAAGACAAATTGCTAAAAGAAGCATATTTACACAGCTTAGAATTAGCTACTGAGAAAAAAGCTCAAAGTATAGCTTTTCCTTTTATAAGTTCTGCTATATACGCTTTTCCAAAAGAACGAGCCGCTACTAGTGCTCTTAAGACAATTATAGATTTTGCTAAGACACAAGCTACAACATTAACTCATATTTATTTTATACTCTTTAGCAGCGAAGACTTGGAACTTTTTAAGAAAGTTTTCTCAAAGCAAAGCTGCAAATACTAAAGCCATATGTTCTTTTACTTTGTCTTGGTCTTCATATGCTAACGTGCCTATCTTATCAATAACTAATCTATGATCAATGGTAAATAGTTTTAAACGGATCACTGGAGGCTTCTGAAGACCACAACTTATAAGATTTGTTATAGGCACATTAAAGATTTTGAAGGTGTTCATACGCTTCATCATCCTCTTTTGAATCCCATTCATTGAGCATTTTGTATACCATTTCTAAGTACTCTTTATCAAATTTCTTAGCTTTTTGCATTACTACAGTACCTTTATCTATTATGTCAAAAACTATGGTATCGCCTGCCTTAAGATTAAGCAATTCTCTTATTTTTTTAGAGAATTGTTGCTTGGTATTTTGACGTTAATCGTGATGATTTCATAAATATAATAATTCCAATTATCAAGCTCTCTGAGGAAAAACGCAAAAAAATAATGATAGTTATGAAAGAAAAAGATTCAGCAGGTTAAAGTACAGCTTAATAGAGCAAAACAATTTTACAAACTCTTCTAATATTATGTGCTCTCGCTTGTTCTTGCTCATTAAGATGCATTATATGCTCATCAAACTTATCTTTAAAAGACTTTGCAAAGAGTTCCCGCTCATGAGGTTTACAATAACCATACTCGAGAAGACGCTGAAATACAAAAGCCTCAAGATACCAGTAACATACAGCACGAAGATAGTCTCTTTGATTTGAAAACATGCTAAGAGCAACTGTTATTAGTTTACTATTATAGGCATCATCAAGAAGAATATTTTTATATCCTTGCAAAATCTGTATAATATCAATGAGAAACCAACGCTGTTCTCGTTTTAATTTAGAAAACAGAGAGCCAAACTTTATAAGCCACTGTTGATCTCTAAGCTCGGATTGGTCACTGTACCACCATTCTTTTACTGCACTACACTTTTGCCATGTCCACTGCCACCATCCAGGAGAAAGCTTGTTTTGAAATGACGTTTGTATCTCTTCTACCATTTCATCTTCTTTAAATAGTGATAGTGTTGAAGAGCACAAATCTTGAGAATCAATGGGACACCACGATCTTTCTAATAAGTTCCATGTAAATTCTTTTATTTTTTTATCATTCTTTATAAATTCTTGTATTCTCTTGTTCCAAGGAGCATCAAATTGCTCAACGCTTATTTGATTTATTTGAAGATCTTTTAAAGCTTCTGGAGTTAATGCACTAAAAGCAAACAGATTTTTAAGTACTAGTTCCTTAAAATCAGACCACGTATCTGAATTATATTCTCTAGCAACTTTTAAAAAAAGCATCTTTTGTTCTTCTGTAAGCTCTTGTACAAAAGTACTTTCAAGTAATTCACAAGGATTATCAAAAAAATAAGGATGCAAGACAAGCTGCTTATATTGCTCATGAGTTAACCGGGAGACAAATTCTGCTATATATTGACCATAAGTACGACTCACTTCCCTAAATTCTTCTTGCATTCCAAAGAGTTGACTCCCTAGCATTAGTGATACTAATACTCCCAACTGCCATAAAAGATTCATGGGACCTCCCTTAGGTTTTTTGAAGCACTGCTTTTTTAATGATACACCAATCTTGACATTTACACAATGCGCAACTTGCCTGATTGTACATTTTTATATTTATAATTAAGCAAGATGTGCCACTGTGCCTTTTTATAGCTCCTTAGCAAAATAGTGTTTCAAAAGCGCAATTATTTCTTCTCGAACATTAGTATTACTTATTTGCTTAGCAACTTCTAAAGGATCTAAACCTCCTGGCGTTTGAAAAGAAGGACTTGCACCAGCTTCAAGCAAGAACTTAACCATTTCTTTATTGCGATGCATAATTGCTTCTGTAAGAGCAGTACTTCCTTGGCTATCAGCCACATCTAGACGAGCACCTTTTTGTAATAAAACTTCTACTATCTCTTTATGACCACAAATAGCAGCAATGTGTAATGGAGTAAATCTAGTAATATACGTTGCTAGTTTCTTATTTTTGCTCAAAGCTATAAGATAGGTTCCTTTAAAGCAATAAACACTTTGAAAGCCATTACTATCTGCTCCACACTCAAGAGCTAGAAGAGCAAGCTCTTTATTATCAAGTGCTGCTGCAAGACACAAGCAGTCGGTTGCTGCTTTAGGAGTACTTGCTAAATACTTTCTTAACCATTTAAACGCTTGCGGAGTAGCTAAAAGCGCTGAAATAAACATTTTATCAAATCTGCTTCCTAAGGGTGTTAAATAAAGTAACTCTACAAGCGGGTCCTCAATCGAAGAATAGCACATATTCTTAAAAACATTTGCTGCAGACTTGGTGGCATAAGCATAATAGAGTGGAGCTGCTTTTAAAGCTGCTTTATCAGGATAAATTATATCATCATCACTAAAATCTGATAAAATACCAGCAGAGTCTAATGGCATAGTAAGATCAGCATTACTTAGTAATGATCTCATCGCCATGATTGATACGTGTGAACCAACATCAGCACGGTCTAGAAGGAAAGTTTGAAACTGCAAGAAAAGATCTTTTATCGTATTATCCTCAGCATCTATCTTCAAGATCTCCTCTCTTGGAAGGTATGTAGAAAGCACAGAATGCTTTTCTAAATAATTATCAAGAGCTTGATTCAACTGCTCTACAGATTCTAAAACCTTATGTTTATCTGCTGAGATGAGCGCTGGTGCAAGCATAGAACCTGCGTCTGTTTTTCTAAAGAACTCAGCAATAAGCTTTATTTCGTACTGCTGAAGATGTTCTGAAAGAACATCTAAAAAAGTATTATGAATACCTTCACTTTCAAGATGCTTTTTATCCATCTTTAATAAAGCACCAAGAGTTTGAACACTTTTGATAAATGCAGAAAAAGTTTCTTCTGCCTTGGCTCTTAATTGTTCTTCAGTAACACGAGATACAAGGATTTGATGATCAAGAGGCTCAATCACGCAACTTTTAAGCTGTGGTAGCATACTTACATACAAAACGATCTGAGAAAGCAACTCTTGTGGCAATACTCCTAAATACGTTTTATTAAAATCAACAGAAGACACTAAAGCCGGTTCCATCGAAAAAAGATACGAGACACTTAACAGCGATAATAAATAATATTTTTTAAACATATATTTTCCCACACTAATATTAGTTTTATTTATTATCATAAAATATTATTACTTTATGTCAAACAAGCATAGGGCCGTTGCGGATTCTTAAAGTTCAACTAAACTTAAATAAAAGGATTCTCCTCAAGGAGCTATCAATGGTTTTATTTATTGTTCGCCTGCTCATTCTCTGTACAGTTCTTCTTGCGCCTACTTTTGAAATAAAACTCGACTATTTTAGTAAAGAAAAGAACATCGTTATCTTTGTACATGGTACTATATTACCGGGTCTTGCTCTTTTAAACCCCTACAAATCATATACACAATCTATTGCTAAAGAAGACTGGTATGCTCGTTGTATGGCAAAAGTTCGCAAAGATCCCCTCTTTCAAGAAGATTCACTTATGCTCAATGAAGGACTCACAAAAATAAACACCTCTACCCTCGGTCTCTATTGCCAGCGTACACTTCCACCTGAGCTCAGCAAAAAAGGAGCATACCAAACTATCGGTGCCTACGATACCCTCTCTCGCCTTTTTAACCCTACTTCCAACAGCGACTACTATACCTTCGGGTTCTCCGGTATCTTCAGTGCTACCCATCGCAAAGAGGCTGCATTCAATCTCTACCAGCACCTCCATACACTCCAACATAGCTATCGCTTACAAGGCTATGAGACCACTATCACACTTTGCGGCTATAGTCATGGCGGTAATGTGCTTCTTTACCTTGCAGAAGCAGAAAATCATGAAAAAAAGCATCTAAACATTAAGAATCTTATTCTCCTGGGTACTCCTATCCAAGCAGAAACTGCACATTATGCATTCCATCCTCTCTTTTCAAAAATAATTAGCCTTTACTCTGAGGGCGATGGTGTGCAAGGACAAGATCAATTCTCTACTCCAAGCGGAGCAAGCTATCAAACATTCCGCGAATTCTTCAAGATTCACAATCTCCCCTATCATCACAAAAAGCCCATCTTTGACATACGCCTTATCGCTCACGAAAGCACTATCGCATTCGGACACTTCAACTTCTGGTTTCTCAACCAATACAACTTACCGTTCTTCACCACCGACTCTCCTGAAGTTAAAGCCATACGCAACGCCCTTTCACCCCTACCACTCGTTGTTCTTATCCCTGCCCTCCTGCATACACTCAATCAAGCACAACCTCTGCTATCCACTCTAGACCTCGCTATCAAGGCTTCTATTGATGACTGCCATCTACATCTTATTAATCCTGCAACTAAGCATACACTCTGCCGGTCACCCAACCTTCTGCCAACTCTTACTCCCCTGCAAACATATGCTCGCACAAGCTGGCTACCTTACGCTCAAGCAACTGAAACTACCCGCATAGCTGCAGGCCTACGTGCTGCTCTAGACACCTTCTCTAACAGCTAACTGAGGGGCGCCGCCCCTTCACCCCGCTAGGGCCAAGGCCCTAGAACCCTTTTGCTTCTTTATTCTTTTTCTGCGTTAAAAAACGCTCAGCGTTTTTTAACAATAGCAGTCGCTACGCGATTTAAGCAACCAGGGGAACTCCCTGGTTGCCTGTTGCTGACTCTCGTTCCACTTATTGGTAGTTTCACATCAATAGTATTTCTGTAAACAGAGTGTCGTCAGACCAGGTGCGTTCCACCTGGGATGGAGACTCGCGTAGCGGCGTGCAACTGCAAAAAATCGGTACGTTTTTTTGCTCTAAAGAACTAGCGAGGAGCGAAGCTCTGAGCAAACAAAGCGGGTTGCAAGGGCGTGCCCTTGCCAGGGTTAAAGGGACAGCGTCCCTTATAGTTAAGGAGCAACAGTTTAGCAAAGGGTACATGCGTTACAGCACAAAATATACTTGCATTAAATTGAATGTTAGTATATTTTAAGAGATAGTGAAATACATTAACTCTAAGTAAAGGAGCCTGAGATGGGCAATAAATTACCGCACGTTGTAAAAAAAGCTTTGGTTACTACTTCTTTTTCTTCTCTCTTCTTTGCCTGTTATTCTTATCTGATGTGGGCCATTACGGCTACGATTATTCTCTAAAGTCCTCTACCGACTCCTTAAATTTTTGTATCTCATATTTTTATAAAAACAACTAATGCCCGTATAGTGTGCATAAAGGAATTCAATGAAAAAGTATTTACAATCGAATACAGTTGTCACCGGCCTTGCAATATTTGCAATGCTTTTTGGTGCAGGCAACCTTATTTTTCCTCTTAAAACTGGTGTAGTTACTGGTAACTATGTAGGACTCGGCCTTATTGGCTTTATTTTGAGTGGCATCTTGTTACCACTTGCAGGCCTCATTGGTATGGTATTCTTTGATGGTGACTATAGAGCTTTCTTCTATAGAATTGGCAAAATTCCTGGAGCACTATTTATTCTCTTTTGTATGCTCGTTATAGGTCCGTTATTGGTTATGCCACGAATTGTAGGTCTTACGTATGATCTTATGGGTCCTACATTGTCAAAACATATGTCAATTTTGCCATTTAGCCTTGCATTTGCAGTACTCACTTTTATTTGCTGCTACAAGAAAAATACTATTGTAGATCTTCTTGGTAAAATTTTGAGTCCACTCAAGTTACTCTCACTTGGCGTTATTATAGCAATAGGTTTGTGGACAGCTAAGCCAGCTCAGCTTACCAATTTATCCTCATTTGATTCATTCCTCTATGGATTTAACAGAGGGTACAATACGCTTGATCTGTTAGCTACTATATTCTTTGGCTATATCATTATTTCTATTTTAAGAAAAACACTTGATGTACATACTGCTGCAGATTCACGAGCTCTTGCACGCATTATGTTACGTGGCGGCCTTATTGGCGGATTTTTGTTAGCTGTCGTCTATGCAGGTATAGCTTATTTAGGCGCTTTCCATGGCCAAGGTCTCAATCATGCTCTGGGTGCAGGAAAAATGTTCCAGATTGTTACAGAAAGAGTTTTAGGACCTTCAGGGTCACTCTTTATTGGTATCACTGTCTTAGTTGCTTGTTTATCTACTATGATAGCACTTGCTTCAGTAGTCAGTGAATATCTGAGAAATGATGTATTTAACAAAAAGATCAATTATACTACAGCACTTATTATAGTACTTGCTACCACTACGGTAATAGCACAGTTTACGCTTGATAAGTTGCTTGCTTACTCAGAGCCACTTATTTTGCTAGGCTATCCTGTACTTGTAGTACTTACGTTCTGTAATATAGCTTATAAATTGTGGGGCTTCAAGCCAGTTAAACTTCCTGTGCTAGCAACATTTATTATAAGCAGTGTAGTATATGGACCAGACTTCATTAAGACACTTCGTGAAGGAATTCCTACTGTTACACCAGCTCCTGATAATACTGACTCTCCAGTACAGCAATAAGAAAGGCGGAGCTAAGCTCCGCCTTTTTAGTTAGTAAGATTTTCTTTATAAGCTTTGCTATCAAAAAATGATGAAGTATGACGTTTAATAGCAAGATCTGTAAGACCAATCTTATGAAGCCATTGTGTTGCTTCGAACGCAGCTTTACAAGCATCTCCTGCTGCTACAACTGCTTGACGGAATTCACTGTCTTGCGCATCTCCCGCTGCATAGACACCAGGAACTGAAGTCATTTGAGAACGGTCTTCAAGATGTATATAGCCGTTGCGTGTAAGCTTTAAGTAATCTTTAAAAAGATCTGTATTTGGATTTCGACCTATGGCAAGAAAAAGACCATCGGTTTTAAGCGTCTCTATCTTTTGAGTATCTGTATTAA
Organism: uncultured bacterium; assembly: GCA_963848965.1. Lineage (GTDB taxonomy): Bacteria > Babelota > Babeliae > Babelales > Babelaceae > CAWKFG01. Next base: position 157,295 of record CAWKFG010000001.1, on the reverse strand, counting down.
GTACTTCAAGCCCTGTTAGCTTAGCTTTATCACCCAGTACTTTAAGTATCTGTTTATTATACACAATCTTAACATTTTTATAGTCTTCTAACTTTTCTTGCATAATAGGTGCAGCTCTCATTCTATCTTTACGAACAAGAATAGTAACAGAACGAGCATAACGAGAAAGCTGTGTTGCCTCTTCAACAGCAGAATCACCGCCACCTACTACAACAACATCTTTACCTTTAAAAAATACACAGTCACAGACACTGCACGCAGTTACTCCCTTACCCCAATATTCAAGCTCACCAGGTACTCCAAGCTTGCGAGGAGCAGCTCCTGTAGCTATAATAACTGCAAGTGCATGTACTTTTAACTTTCCTTCTGTATGCAATACAAAAGGCCATTGTCCAAAATCAACCTGTACAACAGTATCTTCTACAATTACTGCTCCCACTTCTTCTGCTTGATCCTGAAGTATCTGCATAACAGTATATCCTTCTGTCTTTTTTACTCCTGGCCAGTTTTCAATAAGAGTAGTTTCTGTAAGTTGTCCTCCAATTAACGGTCCTGTAAAAACGGTAGTAGGATAACCAAGCCGCTTACCATACATTGCTGCAGTAAATCCTGCAGGACCCGATCCTATAATCGCAATAGGAATAACATTCTTTTTATTAAATGCTCTTTTTAAATCAAAAGAACGTACAGGTTCCTCTTGCGGAACTATACTTAACAGTGGCATGCTCTGGAGCAGCACAAGCAGGCTTAAAAGCCCTTTTTTATACATAAAATCCTCATCATCATCATAGAGTTGCTTCTATCCATAACATCCTCAAGTATAGTAACCTTGAGAGATTTTTTCAAAGGATAGCATACTCTCTACCAAAAGAAGCTTATCCTAGCTGTTGGCACTCGTTAATGAGTGAAGAGATATAGATCTGCTGTTCATCAGTAAGTGAAGAAAGAAATTCTATAAACTCTTCACTTTCTATAAAAGAAGAAAGATCTCCTTGATCACTCATAATAAGCGATCGAAGCCGTGGACACTGTAAAAAGTTTTTCCTTACATGAGCACCAACTGCAAGAAGAAATTGATCTAATGGCGACAAAAGCTGTGTCCGTTTAGGAATTGCAACAGATTTATATAAGCGTAAAAAAAGAGCTGCTGATCCAAGTGTAGCGAGCATAAGTGCAACTGTCTTTGGATGCTCTTGTCTAAACTTATTAACAGCTTCAGCACCTTTCTTGAGATAGTCTGTTGCCAGTGCAATCACATTATAAGTACTTTGAGCTTTTTTAAGGCCCCACGCAGTTAGAGCAGTTATCCCTAATGTACCTGCATCTTTCAGCGTAATACCCTGTTCTTTGACCTCTGTATATTTAACATATAAGGGCACTAGTATTTTATGCTCTACAGCAGTTTTTGTGCTTTGTATTAAACTTCTTATCTTTTCACCATTTATGTGGTTACTGTTTTTATAACAGCCTATTCCTACAATTGAAAGCGCAAGAGCAGTTAATACAGGATGTTCTTGGACCTTCTCTTTTACTGCACTAAAAGACCCCTTGTCTTGGCTAGATACTGTCTCAGTAGTTGCTTCTTCTGTTTGTTGAGCTGTTTGAGCAGCATAAGAATTTGTACTAAAAAAAGTAAGGAATAGTACCACTAGACGTTTACACTTCATAGAATATAACCTCACTAGAATTATAAGCAAAAAGCTTGAAAAATAGAAAGAAAATAAAAGTAGTGCAAAAAAACCTCCACTGGTTTTAAATACCTCTCCTCTTATTAAATCTATAGAGCACTGCTTTTTTGTCAACCGCTCTCCATCTGTACTTTAGAATGGCATGTACAAAAAGAGAAAAGCAAGAATTAACAAAGAAGGCGCCCATAATGGGCGCCTTCATAATTATCAGCTTATGCAGTTAATTCATGCAAAAGAGCTTGTTGTTGAGCAGCAAGCTGCTGTAATTGCTCAATGCAGCCAACTTGATCTTGTCGTAATGACTTTTTAAAGTCTTTATGACTAATCAATTGTGCAAGCACTGAAGCATCTTTATCTGCTTTTGCAAGAACACTTATAAGATTATGCTTTTTCAATTGCTCTTGTTGAGTTCCATCAAAAGATTCTTTTAAAGCAGTAAGCTGTAGCTCATAGAACATTTGAAGTTCTGCAAGAGCTTGTGCTGATACTTCTTTCTTTTGAGAGATAACGTCTTTTTGTACAGAAGATGCATCTTTAAGTGATGCAGCAAAAACTTCTGCTTGCTTTGTAAAGTATATAGTACGAGCAAGCAAGTTTTTGTTTATGTCCAGTATTTCTACTGCTTCTTTTGCCGTTATTGCATCAGAACCTGCTTCAAGTTTAGCAATAGTAGCCTTAAATACTTCTTTTGCTTCATGAGCATCTACAAGCGCAAGGAGCTCTTGTGCTGTTTTAGCATTAGCTATCTTTTGATGCACTTCTTTATTTAGTTGATGCAAGTATGCTAACTGTGCTTTTATTTCTTTAAAGAAAGCATCGTTATATTCATGAATCAAGCCAACAAGCTCTTCTTTTTGCTTTTTATTCAACAATGGTACAAAGAGCTTACTTGCTTGCACTGCTTCTTCAAAAAGCTCTTTTTCTCCAGGAATTAAAAGCTTAAATAAGTCACTATGCTGCTCTTTTAAGATAAAGAGATTTGGATTACGAAGAACAAGTGCAACGGTAGCTGCATCAACTTTTTCTAAGTCTTCCTTTGCTATACCTTTACGAACTTCATCAAGCCATACTTGCAGTTTCGGATCAACCTCAGGAAGCTTGTCTTCAGAAAGAGCACCCGCCGAGTTTGATTTTAAGAGCTTATACGCTAACGCACCTGCAGCAGCAACACCAGCACCGATTAAGATCTTCTTCTTATGCTGTTGCCATTGAGCAACTACTTTATCTTTTTGCTCTCTATTTTCAGGGTTATTCAACCATCTGTAACCAAACCATCCGGCTGTCGCTGCACTAGCAAGACCTATAGTTCCTAAAACAGGCTTTGTTACAAGCTCTTGCATAACACCATTCTTTTTAACTGCTTGGTACTTATTATAAAGAGGATCTACTGTCCATCTTTTAATAAAGCCTCTTCCTTGCTCTGTTGATACAGCACCTACTACAGCTGCAGTACCTGCAACACCGCCAGCTATAAGAGCTTCTTTTTTACCAAGGCGCTTAAACCACGCTTGCTTTTCAACAGGTGTTTCTTCAGCCTTTGGAGCTTCTGGTGCCTTAGCCGCTTCAGCAGGTTTCTGTTCTGCTGGCTGCTTGATCTCAAGATTTATCTCCGGTTCTATAATATTTATCTTTACAACTTCTGGTTCTTGTTTTTCCATTGCTTGAACAACTGGCGTTGCAGCAAGCAATAAACTTACGCTAAGAAATAACGCATTTTTCAATTTCATAAGTAAACCTCCATAAGAAAAATGAATATGCACAATTATTATTTTACTAGTTATTTTCTAATTTACACTATCTATCCTATCAGTCAAAAGCCCCCCTTTAATAGAAAAAAAAGTCCCTCATAATGAGGGCTTTCAATTATTTACGAGAAGGAGACTTGTGTATAGATGAGTTAAGATACCAAAGGCCACCTAAGGCGCTTGCACTTACTGCAGCACCTCCTACAAATGCAGTAACTGCCTTGTGCTCCTTTAACCATGTATAGGCTTTAGAAGCTCCTTGCTTTGCTTTATTCCATGCAGCAGTACAATGTTGTTGAAATGGCATACACCACTTATAAAGCGCAACTGCACCAGTAATCGTTCCTGCAGCAACAGCTCCTGCAATCATAACCACATCTTTATCTAACTGCAATGATGGCGTAGAAGATGTTTGTACAACCTTTTCTTCTATTTTTTCTGCTTTCTTTTCAGCTTCTTTTTTAAGCTCTTTAAGATCTTCAATAACTTTCTTGAGATCTTCTTGAACCTGACCTTGCCTTTGCATCTCTTCTAAGCGCACCATAAGTCGCTGCAGTTGTCTCTCAAGATCCGCTATCTTATGTAACTCCTCCTGGAGTCGAGCAAGAAGAACTCCGTCAACACCAGGACGCATCCCTCCAAGTGGCGGTGGCGGTATCTTTGCTGCTCCCGGTGCAGGCTCTTGCTATAGGAACAGCTCTTCGAGGCTGAGGATTCTCTTTGTCTGCCTTAGCAGCTCCATAAGCAAGTGCAATTGTAGGCTCAAGCTTTTTACCTAACTGTGCAATAGCACTATTAGGATCTACTGTTTTTAACTTAATATTTATAGCGGCCTTTTTGGGCTCTTTTTCCATAGCTAGGACTGATAGTGAAGCTCCAAGAGCCACTATCACTGCAATAAGCGATAATTTAAATAGTTGCATAGTAACTCCTTAGGTACAATTTTTATGTGCTTTATTACACCTACTAAATTGTACAAAAAGAAATTGCTTTGTCAAAAGCCCTCAAAATCAAGGTTTTTGAGTACTACATTAACCAATGTCTAGTAGAAAAGAAAAGTATAAAAAGAGAAGCAAGATAGTCAAAAGAAAAAGTCACCCTTAAGTGACTTTAACAAAAAGAGGCTCCCGATTTGGGAGCCTCTTTAATTTCTGAATTAAGCAAGTGCTTATACTGCTTTAGGTTCAGCTTTAGGTTCAGCTTTAGATTGTTCTGCTGGTTTTTCTGCATTAACAGTTTTAGCAGCATCACCAATGTTATGAGTTGGCACTTCATGCGCTTTCTCAACTACCTTAGCAGCATCTTTTGCAAGTTGCTCTGCACTTACAGCTGGTTCTGCCTTAGGAGCAGCTTCTTTAGCTGCTTCTTTTGCTGTATCAGCAGCTTCCTTAGCTTTTTCTTCAACTGCAGGTTTAGCAGCTTTTACTTTTTTCCAAATGAAATAACCAGTAACAGCTGTTAAAGCAGCAGCTGTTCCACCAGCAATCACTTGTGCTGTCTTATCTTTTTTCACGCGATCAACAACTGCGTTAACACCAGCTTTGGTTTTTGCCCAACCAGTGTTAATTGTGCTACGAACTTGCGGAATAAATTTATAAGCAAGTCCAGTTACACCAGCTGCGATAGCTGCATAAGTACCAGCCATTTGCGCTCTGTCTTTACAGGTACCTTCGTTCCACATCTTTTTAGGTTCTGTGAACGGTCTTTTTGAAGCTGTAAAGAGACGGCTTGCCCATCCTGGAGTTTTCGCTTCAGCAGCTTTAGGCGCTTCTGCAGCCTTAGGTGCTTCTGCAGGAGCAGCTTCTGGAGCTTTAGGAGCTTCACCACCTGCAACAAGTGCAGGAGCTGCAACAACAAGTAATGCAAGACTTAAAAAAGATTTTTTAAAAGAATTCATAAGTTTGTCCTCCATAGAATTATGAAATAGTATTGTTTTATTCATAACCTTACTGTTTGTTAAGGATTACACATTCTACTTGTTACCAATTTATAGAATGTTTTTTTCTTGTCAATAGCCTCTTATGTTTAAAAGCTTTCACTTATATTACTTTTGCTATCCGACCTCCTTATGTGTCAAATTTCAAAACTAATTAAACATAAGTATAGCAAGCAAGAAAGTATTAATCAAATGCCCCCCCTTCATTGTTCATGCGCTTCATTCTCCTCTCCTTTTTTTAAACTATACATTACTCGCTACGCCGTTATGCGTACAACACCACCATACTAATCCTGCAGCTGCTAGCAGTGAAGTACCTACTAGTATCTGCGCTCGCCTGCTTTCTTTAATTTTTTTACTCGCTCGAGAAATAAGATCGTTAACCTTCTGACGTGTTGGTTTATGTACTGCATAAAGAGCACCAGCAGCTAGAGTAGTCAAAAGAATTGGTTTTGCCAAAGAACACTCTTTTATAGTAACCGGAGCTTCCTGTTTTGCAGCAGGTTGTGGCTCCTTCTGAGTATTCTCCTTCTTTGCTAATCTTTCTTGAAAGCTAGTAGGAGCTGGTTGAGCAGTTTCAGCTACTGCTTCTTGAGGAGCTTGATGTATCTGACGAGGAGAATCTTGCCGAGAAGGCGCTTTTAGATGTATATGCTCTTCTTGCTGTTGTTGGTCAGACCCACGAGGACTTTGTACTTTATCAGAAGATGCTTGTTGTGGTACCACCTGTTCTACAACAGGCTCTCCTTGTGCTTGCCGCAGCTTTCCATCTGGAGATGCTATATCATAAAATGAACCAAGACCATTGAAACTTTTTGTCAAATCTTTCTTTGACGCATCATCTTTCTGTGAATTCATACCATGTAACATATTTATAGTAAAAAAACACAAAATGAAAGCACTAAGCACTCTCTTCATACCCCATTTCCCCTTTCTTAATAATCACGCGCGCTGATGTCTAATCTATAGGAAGAGCATTTTTCTTGTCAACAATTAATTAACAAAGATACAAAAAAGAAGCTCCCAACTTCTGTAAGCAGGGAGCTTTATATGCTAATTAATTGCAATAACTTCTTGGATATCTGGTATATGCTCTTTTAATCGTTCCTCGATACCAAGCTTTACCGTGTAAAGGGACAGAGGACAGTTTACACATGCCCCGTGCAGTCGCAAAGAAACTATCCCATCTTTAAAAGAAACAAACTCGATATCTCCCCCATCCATCTGTATGGTAGGACGTAGCTCTTGCAGAAGATCTTCAATCTTCTTAATAATATGCTCGTAGGTCATACTTATTTATAGTACCCATTCAAGCCGCGCCATTGTTGCAGTATCACTTACTCGACGTCCTAAAGGAATGATACGAGTGTATCCGCCAGGGCGATGCACATAGCGTGGCGCTATATCATTAAACAATTTAATAAGCGCTTCTTCTTTATAAGGAAGCATTGCCTTTGCTCGACGTCGAGCATTAAAGTTATTGCCCTCACGAGCAAGTGTTACTAACTTTTCTGCTAATCGGCGCACCTCTTTTGCTCGTGTTTTCGTTGTCACTAAGTGACCATACGTAATTAACGTAATCACTTGGTTACGAAGCATGGCACTTCTATGCGCCGATGGTAGGTTTAATTTTACTCTACCGGTTTGATGTTTCATACCCCAATATCCTTACTTTCTAATAGTCTTTTTACATCTGATTCTTTAATATTCATTCCAAACGATAAACCAAAGGATTTTAAGCTTTCTTTCACTTCATTAAGTGACTTACGTCCAAAATTCTTAATCTTAAGAGCTTCGTCCTCTGAAAGATTAACAAGATCAATGATACGCTTAATACCTGCGTTGATCAAACAGTTATGTGCACGCACTGAGAGCTCAAGCTCATCAATAGGCTTCAATAATAAATCAACTGGTATTCCTTTAAGAGTTGACTCATCTGCTTCTGTTCTTTGTTCAACTCGTTCTTCTTGTGGTGCTGCAGAAATCTCATTAAACGGAATTTCTGAAACAAGTAAAAAGTGCTCAAGTTGGGTACGTAATACAGAAATTGAATAGTGCATGACATCCACTGGTGTTTCAGAACCATCAGTAGTAATACCAAGCGTTAATTTATCATAATCAATTTCACGACCTACACGAGTCTTTTCAACCTCAAATGTTACATTTCTAACAGGCGAAAACATAGCATCTAAATAAATACGGTTATCATCTTGTAATGCTTGTCCTATAGGCCACTGTGCAGGTTGATATCCTCTACCAGACTCTACAAAAAATTCAATTTCCAAAAGGCCATTTTGAGCTACACGGGCAATAAGATGATCCTTATTTACAATTTCTAAATGTTCGTCCGTTACAATATCTGCTGCAGTAGCGACTGCTTCACCCTTTACCTTGAGGCTCATTTTACCAGGCTCTCCGGTAGCATTTTTTACCACAAGCTCTTTTATGTTGAGAACTACTTGCATGGTATCTTCAACCACTCCTTCAAGTGGTGAAAACTCATTATTAACACCTTTAATAATGACTGCTGTTACTGCAGAACCTTCAACTCCCCCTAATAAAACACGTCTTAAAGCGTTACCTAATGTAATCCCAAATCCTGGCTCAAGTGGTTGTGCTACAAGCTCTCCAAAAGAGCTTGTTAGTGTTTCTCTTGTCCAACTCAAGCGTGGAATCGTTAACGGTTGATACTTTCTTTTCGACATATTTTCTTTCACATTTTTAACCATAAGCGCGTATCCCTATGAAACGATATCATCACTTTACTTAGAGTAAAGCTCAACGATAAGATGTTCCTCAATTGGCGTTTGAATATCAGTTCGTACTGGCAAACGTAAAATTCGCCCTTTACGTCCTTTTTTATCTAATTCCATCCATTCTGGAACCTTGACATTAGAATTTAAACGCTTATCGATTACCTGTTCAATAAATGTTGTTTTATCAACAACTTGCGGAGCAAGTGAAATCTCTTCTCCTATAGATATTAAATATGAAGGAGAATATACTTTCTTACCATTTACTAAAATATGACCATGAACAATAATTTGTCGTGCTTGCGCTCGCGTTGAAGCGAGCTTTAAGCGATAGACAGCATTATCAAGTCTTCTTTCTAGCAAACTTAAAAGCGCTTCACCAGTTGCTTCTTGGCTTCTCGTTGCGATTGAAAAAAATCGTTTAAATTGCTGCTCACGCATGCCATACATTTCTTTTACTTTCTGCTTTTCCTCAAGCTGTCGTCCATATTCTGACAGTTTACGCACACGTTTTGGAGTACGCTCAGCTTTAGAGGTTCGATCAAGTTTGGCAGAACGTTCTGCTGGATTTCTTCTTTCCATGCTCTTGCATCTTCCTTTAAAAAATAAATTACCTTATACACGCCGTTTTTTAGGAGGTCTTGTACCATTATGAGGAAGCGGCGTTACATCCCTGAGCATCGAAACATTAAGTCCTGATGACTGAAATGCTCGTACAATTGAATCTCTTCCTGCTCCTGGCCCTTGCAAATTAACCTCTATGTTTCTGATACCCATACCAGACATTTCTTTTGCAAGTGTTGACCCTATTTGAGAAGCTGCAAACGGCGTTCCTTTACGAGCACCTTTAAAGCCAAGCTTTCCTGCACTGGATCTGAGTAACACATCACCTTCTACCGTAGTTACCGAAACTAAGGTATTATTAAACGTTGACTGTACATGCGCTACTGCTGTGTCAACTTGTCGTTTTACTTTCTTCGCTTTCTTCTTGTAAGTCACTGATCATCTCCTTACCACAGATTATTTCTTCGTTATTTTTTTCTTAAGCGCTACTGCAGAACCTGCTTTACGTGGACCCTTACGTGTACGCGCATTTGTCTTTGTTCTTTGACCACGAGCAGGTAATGACTTTTTATGTCGCAACCCTCTGTAACTGTTGATATCTTGCAAACGCTTAATATTAAGCCTAATTTCTTTACGCAAATCACCTTCTGTTGCATAATTTGCAGTAATCTCTTTCTGAATAGCAGTTACCTGCTCATCAGTTAAATCTCTTACTCGTAGATCAAAGTCTATACCAACTTTGTTTAAAATATCTCGAGATCTTTTAAGACCTATACCAAAAACATAGGGAAGCGCATATTCAATACGCTTTTCTCTTGGTAAATTAACACCTTCTATTCTAGCCATGCTATACCCTCACTATACTAACTTATCCTTGCCTTTGCTTATGGCGCGGATTCTTTTTGCAAAGAACTCGTACTACCCCTTCACGGTTAATAATACGGCAGTCCCTACATATTCTTTTTACTGATGTTCTTACTTTCATGTCATTACCCTAACTTTTATACCGTAATACAATGCGTCCTCTGGTAAGATCATAAGGAGAAAGTTCAAGTGCTACTTTGTCACCAGGTAAGATACGAATATAATTCATACGCATTTTACCTGAGACATGCGCTAATACCACATGCCCACCTTCGATTTCTACACGAAACATAGCATTTGGAAGCGTTTCCTTAACGATCCCATCAACTTTTATAATATCCTCTTTTTGCTTTGACATAGTCTACTCGTTACCTTTAGACCCGTGTAAGAATACGTGGACCATGTTCAGTCACTATAACCGTATCCTCTACATGAGCAGCAAGACTTTTATCTATCGTTTTCACTGTCCATCCATCATGTGCTACATACACTTTATAATCACCAGCGGTGATCATAGGCTCTATAGCAAATGCCATCCCAGGCTTCATCACTGGACCACAACCAGGTTTTCCGTAATTTAATATTTCCGGATCCTCATGCATCCGCTTTCCTATACCATGACCTGCAAACTCTCGCACCACTCCACAGCCATGAGCCTCTACCTCTTGCTGTATCGCAGCAGAAACATTGCCTAAGCGCTGCCCTGCTAGCACTTCATCTATCCCTTTACTAAGGGCACTCCATGCTACATCAACAAGACGTCGAGCCTCTTGAGTTCCTTCTGCCACAAAAAATGCTCGTGCCATATCTGCACAATAACCATTAAATGAAGCACATACATCTACTTTAACCAAATCATGCTCCTTAAGCTTTCGATCATTGGTTGGAATGCCATGCACCACCTCATCATTAAGCGAAATGCAACTTACATGACGGTATCCCATATACCCTCGCATACTTGACACAAGATTATGCTGTCTTAAATAACCATCTATCCATGCATCAATGTGAGCAGTACTTACACCTGGTTCAAGTAACTGAGGCATCTTTTCAAACATGCGTGCAAGTAGTGATCCTGCCTTAGCCATTCTTTCAAGAGCATTTTCGTTTTTGATAGTAATCATAAAGATTCACGATCCAGTAACGAAATAAGCTGTGTATACACCTCTTCAAGTGGCACCTCAGCATTTAAGATATGGATCGGCTGACCAACACTACGGTAAAAATCCATAATCTCATCTTCATGCTTATGGTAAATAAGCAACCGCTCTTTAAGCACGTTTTCTTCATCCTCTTGTCTTCTTGCCAAAGGAGTAGAACAGTCATTACAGATCATATCTTTATGCGGCCTCTGTGGAGAATGCTCATGCAACGAATATACCGCTTGGCACTCTTTCTTTTGACAAATAGCTCGTGTCTTTACTCGATCAATAATAACGCTATCATCTATAGCCAAACGCATAACATGCACCTTAATTTTATGAGAATCTAAAGCTTTAAATAAGGTGTCTAAAGCTTCTGCTTGTGCTTGTGTACGTGGAAGTCCATCAAAAATAATACTATGACCATTTGCCAACCACGGTATAAGCCACTCATGAACCATTTCCATAATAAGGCTATCAGAAATAAGTTTACCAGATTTTATGATAAAATCTATCTTTTTACCTATTTCCGTTCTATCTGCAATATGCTGTCTACATAAGTTTCCTGTAGAAAACTGTGTCCAGCCAAGCCGTTTTGTACATAATCCTGAAATTGACCCCTTACCTGACCCAGGAGGACCAAGAAAGATAAAAATATCTGTATGTCTCAACGTGTAACCTTACTCTTTATTCGCTGACCTGATGATAAAAATGATCCATACTTATATTCTATTAAATACGATTCAATCTGCGCAGAAACTTCAAGCGCTACACCCACCATAATAAGAAGAGACGTACCACTGACCGCAAATGGCAGATTTAACATCCCGCCAATAATATTTGGCGCTATTGCAAGTGCACCTAAATAGATAGCACCTACTAATCCAATACGGGTAAGAATAAAATCAAAGAAATCTGCTGTCTGTTTACCAGGACGAATACCTGGAATAAACCCACCGCTCTTTTTGATATTATCTGCAAGCTCTGTAGGATTAAACACAATAGCCGTATAAAAATACGTAAAGAATATAATTAAAGCAAAAAGTACAGCATTGTAAAGGAATCCTGTACCTGCTAATGATGCAGCAACTGGTTTTAGAAATGGAAATCGCTCACCTAAAAGCCCTATAATAAACGCAGGAATATTAAGCACAGAAGACGCGAAAATAACAGGCATCACCCCACCAGTATTAATTTTAAACGGAATATAAGTACTTTGTCCGCCATAGACTCGCTGCCCTATAATACGCCGTGCATACTGTACTGGTATCTTGCGATCGCCCTTTTCAAGGAAAACAATACAACCAGTAATAGCCACAAACACAAGAAGTACAAGGAATGCCTTAATTGGATGGAGAGTAAGCACTTGTGCAAAAAGACTTGGAAACCGTGCTACGATACCTGCAAAGATAATCATAGAGCTTCCATTTCCTACACCAAACAAAGAGATCTGCTCACCAAGCCACATAGTAAACATACAGCCTACTGTTAAGGAAAGAGTAAACAGAAAGTTAAAGCTCCATCCTGGTGAGATTAATAGTCCCGGTGTTGTTGTAGCATTAGCATTACTCAAATACATCGCATAGGCAAAGCTATATCCTACACTTAAGATCAAAGCGAGATACCGTGTATACTGATTGATTACTCTACGGCCGTAATCTCCTTCTTTCATAAGAGCCTCTAAAGAAGGCACCGTCATACTAAGCATCTGCATCATAATCGATGCTGTAATATAAGGGCTGATCCCTAATGCAAAAATAGTACAATATTGCAAGGAACCACCAGAAAACGTATCAAAGAAGCTTAATATTCCTCTAAATGTAGAGGCCTTCGCCATATGTTCTGCAAGAAGTTGTACGTTAATACCGATAGCAGGAATAAAGCTACCAATACGGTATACAACAAGAACGCCGAGAGTAAAAAGCAATTTTCGTGTTAACTCAGGAATCTTAAAAATATTCCCAAAATTTTTTAAGAAAACCACAACCTTACATCTCCCTTGTTAAATGAGTTTCTCCACCATTATTTTTAATGGCTTCTTCTGCAGTCTTGCTAAATTCATCAGCATAGACTACAAGCTTCTTGTCAAGTGTGCCATTACCAAGTACCTTAATAGGAAGTTTGCTACTCCGCTTTATGATCCCTTTTTCAACCAGAGCATCTCTATTGACAGTTGCACCAGTATCAAATATGACACCTAATTTCTGTACGATTTACGATCTCATAGGTCTCTTTAAAAGGAGCGTTAGAAAATCCTCTTTTTGGCAATCTACGAGTAAGTGGCATTTGACCACCTTCAAACGCGCTACCAATTCGTGGTCCTGAACGAGCTTTTTGCCCTTTATGACCCTTTCCAGAAGTTCCTCCAAGGTCTCCACCTCTTCCTACACGCTTTCTTTTTTTTACTAATCGAGAAAGATTACTCAGCAGTGTCATGATTACCCTTTACCAATTCTTTAACTGATTTACCACGTAGTGCAGCAATATCTGCTGCTGAACGACACTTTGCAAGCGCATTTAAAGTAGCTTTTACTACATTCTGACCACATCGTGATGGCCCTACTGTTTTTGCAAGCACATCTTTAATACCAATCGCTTCCATAACTGAACGTACTGCACCACCTGCAATAACACCAGTTCCCTTATACGCTGAGTTTATTACAACCCATGTAGCGCCATGACGACCTTTTACATTATAAGGAAGAGTTGTACCACGCAACGGTATAGTGATCATATTTTTACGTGCTCGCGCAGTAGCTTTTGCAATTGCGGAAGATACTTCTTTACTTTTGCCAAGTCCAATACCTACACGTCCTTGCTGATCTCCCGATACAACAAACGCTGAAAAGGAGAACCTTTTACCACCTTTAGTAACTTTCGTTACTCGGTTGACGCTCACTACGCTATCTACAAATTCTTTTTCTCTTGCTGTTTCTGCCATTGTTTTATCCTATTTACATCTCAAGTCCGGCTTCTCTTGCACCTTCAGCAAGCGATTTTACTCGCCCATGATACAAGAACGGCCCACGATCAAATACTACTTTGGAAATGCCCGCTTTCAATGCTTTTTGAGCAAGCTCTTTCCCAACTGCTTGAGCAACGTCTTTTTTAGTTCCTTTGACATTCTCAAGCTCTTGTGATGAATAACTTACCAGCGTTTTTTGCTGAGCATCATCAATAATTTGTGCATAAATATGGTTTAAACTGCGAAATACTGAAAGTCTTGGGACCTCTGTAGTTCTCAGTTTTGCACGAACGCGTAATGCACGTCTTTCTGTTCGTTTTGCTATTTTTCTTTGTAAAGACACGTTAAAGCTCCACTTAATTATGATTTAGCTTTTCCTGCTTTGCGCAGAATAACTTCATTAACATACTGTATCCCAGTTCCCTTATAAGGCTCTGGTGGTCGTAAAGCACGCACGTCACTGCATACTTGACCAAGAAGATCTTTATCAAAGGATCTAAATGTAAGCAACTGACCGGTTTTATCAACTTCTACAGTCACCTCTTTTGGTAAGTCAAAATCTATTTTATGACTAAATCCTAAAGAGAACTGCATTTTTGAATTAGCAGCATTTGCTTTAAAACCAAGACCATTAATCTTTAGTTGCTTTTCAAAACCAACATCAGCACCCTTAATCTTATTAAAGAGGAGTGCTCGATGAAGTCCCCATACTCTATTTGTATCAGGGGTTTCCGTACGAGGCGTGATATATAAATCTTTTCCCTTAAGCTCTGCTTGAAGAGCTTTATCTAAAAAATGAACGCCTGACGATTTTTTACCTTTGTAATGAATCTCATTATCTTTTATTTCTACTTGAGCCCCACCTACTTGTATGGGTTTTCTTCCAATCTTTGACATAGCTTTCTACCTTTACCACACTGTACAAACGACTTCACCGCCAACACCTAGTTGTCGAGCTTTTTTATGAGTCATTACTCCTCTATGGGTAGTAAGTATTGTAATACCTAAACCGCCAATTACTGGCTTTATACGAGCAATGCTTTCATAAGTACGTCGTCCCGGTTTACTTATCCGGTTAATTTCATGAATAACGGATTCACCTTTTGTGTATTTAAGCATCAAGCGTAGCTGCTTATAACTTTTTCCTGTATCTTCAACAATAATATCACGTAAGAAGCCTTCATCTTTTAGAATCTGTGCTATCTCGTGCTTTAATCGTGAATAAGGAGTTGTAACTTCTTTTTTAGATGCTAATACACCATTACGTATTACCGTTAAAAAATCTCCAATTGTATCAACTGACATTCCACCAATCCTCTAAATAATTTACCAACTAGCTTTCTTTACACCTGGCAGCACACCTTTAGATGCATTTATTCTAAAGCACAAACGGCACATCTGAAAAAATCTGATAAATCCGCGTGGCCGTCCACACAATGTGCATCTATTACGATGTCTTACTGCAAACTTTGGTGTTTGTTGTGATTTTTCAATCAATGCTTTACGCGCCATTCAATTCCTTTACCTTGTTTGTTTACGAAAAGGCATACCAAAAGCTCTCAAAAGCTCAAATCCTTGAGCATCATTAGCAGCCGTAGTATGTATTGTAATATTCATTCCAAAAACCTTTTCACTCGTAGAGTCAGTCTCCGGGAAGATACTCCACTCTTTAATACCAAGGTTATAGTTACCTTGAGAATCAAGCTTTGTAGGCACCCCTTGAAAGTCACGTACCTTTGGTAAACCTAAGTTAATAAGCTTATCCAAAAAGTCATACATCTTTTTTCTACGCAACGTAACACGAACTCCAATTGGCATTCCCTCTCGAATCTTGAAACCTGCTATAGATTTACGCGCAAGAGTTTTTACCGATTTTTGACCAGCAATTGCATCTAACGTTTGCATGACCGTGTTTAATACTCGGCTATCACCAACAGCTTCTTTAACCCCTATGTTAAGAACAATCTTATCGAGTTTTGGTACTTCCATAACGTTAGGAAGTCCAAGATCTTTCTGAAGCTGTGGACGTAGCTTTGACTCATAGAGCTCTTCTAAACGAGCTTTTTTGTCTGTGTTTTTTTGGGCTTTACTCATCCTGCCTTACCTCTTATATTGTTTGCCCTGTACGATTACATACTCGTACTTTTTTTCCATCTTCAAGCGTTTTAACACCAACACGACATGGCTTACCATCAGGACTTATAAGCATTACGTTAGAAAGATGAATAAATCCTTCTTGCCTTTTAATTGCAGATATCTCTCCTTGACGGCGTGCTTTTACGTGTTTTGTCATTACCGCTATCCCCTGTACTTTGATAAGGTTTTTATCAGGAAGCACTTCTAATACAACTCCGCGCTTTCCTTTATCCTTACCTGCAATCACAAGCACAGTATCATTTCTTTTAATACGCATCATAGTAGTTCCTTTTACACAACCTCTGGCGCCAATGAAATTATTTTTGAAAACTTTTCCCCGCCAGCACGAAGCTCTCGAGCTATAGGACCAAAAATACGAGTAGCTCTTGGAGTTGTATCGTCTGCACTTTTAATAAGGACTGCTGCGTTATCTCCAAAGCGAACATAGCTCCCATCTGCTCGTCGTACCTCTTTTCTTGTACGCACTATAACAGCAGTAACAACGTCACCCTTTTTCACTTCCGCACCAGGGATTGCCCTTTTAACAGCACAGATAACAATATCCCCTATACTAGCAAATCTTTTGCCAGTGCTTCCTACCAGGTGAAACACCTTTAAATCCAATGCCCCAGAGTTATCTGCAGGAACAAGATGCGACTCTTTTTGAACCATTTCTTTTACCCTATTGTTATTGTCTTGCGCCCTTATTGTGGATAATACGCGCAAGATACATATATTTTGTCTTTGAAAGCGGACGACCTTCATAGATTTCTACAATATCACCTACTTTGGCAGTCTCTGTTTCATCATGTACTTTATACTTCTTTGACGAACGAATAACTTTGTTGAATCGAGGATGGGTATAAGTTCTTTCAACTTTTACCACTACTGTTTTATCCATTTTATCAGAAATTACCTCGCCTGTCAGTATATGCTTTGGTGTCTGTTGTGTATCAACCATAGATACCTTTATGCTTTATTAATGTTTATCTAATTGACGCAAATACGTAAGTGCGCGAGCAATATCTCTACGCATACGCTTAGCTTGCATTTTATCTTTTATAGGCGTTGTTGCTGCATGAAGACGCAAGCTAAAGAGTTCACGACGCAATGAATGAATCTTACCTATAAGCTCTTCTGCTGAAAGCTTACACAGCTCTTCACGTAAATCTTTTTCTTTACTCATGTTTCTGCTCTACTTGCTCATTAGTTCGTTTTACAAACTTTGTTTTCATTGGCAGCTTATATGTCGCCGCTTTTAACACTTGTTTTGCTGTTGCTTCATCAAGATCCGCTACTTCAAACATAATGCGATCTCGTTTAACGACAGCAACCCATGATTCTACGTTACCTTTACCTTTACCCATACGAGTTTCCGCTGGTTTCTTGGTAACAGGCTTGTCCGGAAATACCCGGATAAAGAGACGACCAACTTTCTTAAGCTTTCGTGAAATTGTCACACGAACAGCCTCAATTTGTTGTGCCGTAAGCCAGCATGGTTCAACAGCTTGTAAACCATAGTCACCAAACTCAAGCTCACGAGCTCCTTTGGATCTTCCAGATTTACGGCCCTTTTGAACCTTGCGGTATTTTATTTTCTTGGGCATTAACATAGTTATACTCTCTTACACTAATTTATATTCACCACGGTAAATCCAGACTTTCACCCCAATTACGCCATAGGTAGTATGTGCTTCTTCAAACCCATAATCTACATCTGCACGTAAGGTATGAAGGGGTACTGATCCTTTACGTTCCCATTCATCACGAGCAATCTCAGCACCACCAAGCCGTCCTGCACAACGAATTTTTATTCCGCGTGCACCTGCTTTTATAGAGGAAAGTGCTGCTTTTTTCATAACTTTCTTAAAGCTTGCTCGTTTTTCAAGTTGCTCAGCAATGCTTTTAGCAACAATAGTAGCATCAAGCTCAGGATTTTTTACTTCTTGAACAGATACTTCTACATTTTCACGACCAAGCAGACGAGCTAAATTTTTACGCAAGATATCAATATCTTGACCTTTTTTACCAATAACTACACCAGGCCGAGCTGAATGTATTCTAACGCGCACATTATCAGCCGCTTTTTCGATCTCTACCTTAGCAATCTCAGCACCACGAAGATTTTTTGCTATATATCCTCTAATAGCCATATCTTCTAATGCTAGTTTAGCATAATTTTGGCGTCGAGCAAACCATTGTGATGGCCAATCACGATAGACGCCTGTTCTAAACCCTATTGGGTTAACCTTTTGTCCCACTGTTCACCTATTTAGTTCCTAAAATAACACTTATATGACTCAACCGCTTACGCAACGGCATCGAGCGTCCCATAGCACTCGGTTTAAAATACCGATGTGTAGGTCCCTGATCTATGCGAATTTCTTTCACTGTTAATGTTGACGCATCAACATTTGAAAGATTTTTAGCATTTGCTACAGCTGACTCTATAGTCTTCTTAATTGGCTCAGCACGCCTTGTGCGATAAGTAGTAAGCCATTGTAAAGCATACGTTACATCTTTACCGCGTACTATATCCGCAAGCAATCTCAACTTATAAGGAGAATACCAGACATAGCGAGCATGTGCCGTAAATTGGCTTGGTACCACCTTATCCGCTGTTGTACTCGCTGCAACCTTTTTAGGTCGAGGAGAAGGAGCTTTAGCGGAAGCCTTAGGAGCCTTAGCACGAGCAGAAGCCTTGGGCTTACTTGTCTCTGTCTTCTTCATATCGCAATGATCCTCTTTATACAATTATACACTATTTTAAAATTATTTACCAGCTGCAGCGCCTGCTTTGCGCTGTCCACTATGCAATCTAAAGGTACGCGTAGGAGCAAATTCTCCTAACTTGTGGCCTACCATATTTTCTGTAATATAAATAGACACAAATTTTCGTCCATCATGAACAGCAATGGTAAGTCCTACAAAATCAGGAGTTACCATACTTCTACGCGACCATGTTTTAATTACTTCCCTCTTGCCGCCGGTCTTTATCTTTTCAACTTTCTTCAGTAAATGCTCGTCAACAAAAGGGCCTTTTTTAGCTGATCTACTCACAGTATCTATCCTCTATGCTCGTTTATGGTCTTCTTCGTTTTAAAATAAGCGGATTCTTGCGCTTTCTGGTACGAGTACCCTTAGCACCTTTACCCCATGGGCTGACAGGGTGAGAACCAGATTTGGATCTTCCTTCACCACCACCATGTGGGTGATCAACGGGGTTCATTGCCATACCACGCACCGTTGGACGAATACCTAAATGCCTTGTACGTCCAGCTTTCCCAAGAGAGAGGTTTTTGTGTTCAGCGTTGCCAAGCGTTCCAATGGTAGCCCAACAATCTAAATGTACCATACGGATTTCTCCTGATGGCATCTTGAGTGTTGCATACTCATCTGCTTTTGCCACTAACTGAACAGCTGCACCAGCACTACGAGCAAGTTTACCACCAGAACCTGGGATAATTTCTACGTTGTGCACGGTGAAACCTACTGGTATACTGCGCAATGGTAACGCATTTCCAACTTTAGCTTCCACTTCTTTACCTGCATGAACGATGCTTCCTACAGAAAGACCTTCAGGAAGAAGGATATACCGTTTTGCACCGTTAGCATAATTTACAAGCCCTATACGTACATTACGATTAGGGTCATATTCCATTGAAACAACTTTACCAGGAATATCCCGTACTTCACGCTTAAAATCGATTATACGGTATTTGCGCTGTGCACCACCACCACGATGACGAACGGTCATACGTCCATAAGCATTTCTGCCACCAGACTTTCTGAGTCCCACCGTGAGGCTACGCTCAGGCTTCTTTTTCGTTAAATCACTGGTATCTATATATGTTTGAAAGCGTAACGATGAGTTACGCGGTTTTCTTGTTACAACTGCCATGTTCTACTCCTTACTACCAGTTGTTGGCTCTTCGCGAGAAGCAGTTTGTCCGAGACCCATAAGGTCTACAGATTGGCCCTCTTTTAAGGTAATAACAGCTTTTTTTCTCATTTTACCTTCGGTCCAATAACGTCCTACACGGCGTCGCTTTCCTTGCATAGTAACGATACCAATTTTCTCCGCCTCTACATTAAATAACTTTTTTAATGCTTCTTCAATTTGAGGCTTATTTGCCTGCGGATGGACTTCAAGGACCAACTGCTTTAATCGCTGATTTAAGCGATATGCTTTCTCTGTAATACGAGGCCCTTTGATAATATCATATAATGTTAAATCCATGTGTTCACCATCTGCTTAAAGGCATCCATATCTTTAGAAAGTATTACCCATTGCTCATTATTTGCTAAATCATAAGCATTTGCTTGATCAAATAAAAACATGCGTACATTTGGCAGATTAGCAAAAGAAGCATGCGTAAGCCTGTCTTCCGGGCTTACAAACAATGCTATACGTTTGCTGCCTAATCCTGCTGCTTGCAATGCCTTATGTGCTTGAGCAGTTTTTGGTGTACTTTCTGGAGCAAAATTAAGACTCACAATTTTGTTATCTGTTAAATAGTCCCACAGCAATCCTTTATACACATGATGTTTCATGCCTTGAGGAACTGCAAGTTTACGAGTCCTTGCTTGTGGCCCAAAGATAACGCCCCCCTTACGCCATAATGGCGAGCGGGCTGATCCTGCACGAGCACGACCTGTGCCTTTTTGTTTCCACGGCTTTTTATTTGAAAAAGCCACATCAGATCGACCTTTACAGGCAACAGTACCTTGACGCCAATTCTGGAGCAGTGCACGTACGCATTGGGAAAACCCTGTAGGCGATACGGCAACTCTTTGCTCTTCTGTTAATGCCAAATCTTCTGGTGCAATGACATGGTGTGTTACTGTTTCTTCAGCTTGCGCTGCTTGTTTTTTCCTAGCCATTGCTTGCCTTTCTTACATATACAAGTGATCCGGCTTTCCCCGGTACTGAACCTTTGACAAGCACAACACTTGGTTCTACCTTAACCACCTCAAGATTTTTCATAACTCGCCGCTCTACGCCCATATGTCCTGGCATTTTTCTTCCTTTAATAACACGGCCGCGGCTTCTCATAAAGCTTAGTCCTCCTGGGAATCGACCAAATGTTGCACCATGGCTTGCACGACCACCAGCAAATCCATGTCGCTTAACGACCCCTTGAAAACCAGCACCTTTCGTAATACCAAATACATCAACGCTATCACCTTTTACAAGGATAGCTGCTACATCTGCTGGTTGACCGACAGAGAGTTCAATTTCTCCATCAAAAGGAACTTCTTTAAATGCACTAAAATATTTTTTTGGTTCTTGTAACCAATCAGCAGAAAAAGTTTGTTCTGCATATCTACCTTTGACATGCCCTAACTTTACTGCGCTGTATCCATCATTTTCCTTGGTTTTAACTTGAGTAATATACCAGTTTCCAAGATCAATAACAGTAACAGGAATTACCTTTTGTGCATCTGAGAAAACCTGGGTCATTCCAATTTTTTTACCCCAGAGACCTTTCATCATTCTAATGCCTTTCTACCTTACTTAATTTCAACATCTACACCTGAAGAGATATTGAGCTTCATCAATGCATCCATAGTCGCATCTGAAGGCGCAACAATATCTAAAATACGTCGGTGTATTATTATTTCAAATTGCTCACGTGATTTTTTATCAACGTGAGGTGATCTCAGTACTGTAAAACAACGTTTTTTATTCGGCATAGGTACCGGTCCCACAAGTTGGGAACCGGTCCGTTTTACCGTAAGAACAATTTGCTTAACAGCTTTATCTAATAACTGATGGTCGTATGACTTAAGCGTCAAACGAATCTTTTGTTTTTTCATTGATAAAACCTACTTTAATCAAGAATCTGTGTTACAACACCAGATCCAACCGTTCTACCACCTTCACGGATAGCAAAACGTTGGTCTTTTTCCATAGCAACTGGAGAAATAAGATCAACTTCTACGCTCACATGGTCGCCTGGCATTACCATTTCACGACCTTGTGGAAGTTGTACTATTCCTGTCACATCGGTTGTTCTGAAATAAAACTGCGGTCTATAGCCATTAAAGAATGGGCTATGACGACCACCCTCATCTTTGCTAAGAACAATCAACTCACACTTAAACTTTTTGTGTGGAGTTACAGTACCTGGTTTTGCAAGTACTTGACCACGTTCGATTTCTTCTTTTTTAATACCACGAAGGAGAAGACCTACGTTGTCACCAGCTTGACCTTCTGAAAGCTCTTTTCTAAACATTTCAACACCGGTCACAACTGTTTTTTGGTTTGCACCAAATCCAACAAGTTCAACTTCTTCACCAACTTTGACCTTACCACGTTCAATTCTTCCGGTAGCTACTGTACCACGACCAGGAATAGAGAACACACCTTCTACCGCCATTAAGAATGGCTTATCTATTTCACGAACTGGTTCTGGAATATAGCTGTCTAGCGCATCCATAAGCTTCATAATCGCTTGAGAACCAATTTCACTATCATCACCGTTTAATGCTTTTAAAGCAGATCCACGAATGATAGGTATCTCTTTTCCTGGGAATCCATATTTAGTAAGAAGGTCACGAATTTCTTCTTCAACCATCTCAACCATGTCTGGATCGTCAACCATATCAACTTTATTTAAGAACACGACTATAGCAGGTACACCCACGTTCTTTGCAAGAAGAATATGTTCACGTGTTTGAGGCATCGCACCATCAGCAGCAGATACTACCAAGATAGCTCCGTCCATCTGAGCTGCACCAGTGATCATGTTTTTAACATAGTCAGCGTGTCCAGGACAGTCTACGTGAGCGTAGTGGCGCTTATCTGTTTCGTATTCAACGTGAGAAATCGCAATGGTAATACCACGTGCTTTTTCTTCCGGTGCATTATCAATTTGATCAAACTTACGAGCTTCAGCTAAGCCTTTCTTTGCAAGAACACTTGTAATTGCTGCTGTAAGTGTTGTTTTACCGTGGTCTACGTGACCAATCGTACCTGTATTGACGTGAGGTTTTTTACGTTCAAAAATACCTTTTGCCATCGTTTATATCTCCCGATAACATTTATAATTATACTTGTTTTCCTTATGCACCTTTAAGAAGCTGATCTTGTGTGTGCTTTGGCACTTCTCTGTAACATTCAAATTCCATTGTGTATGTTGCTCGTCCTTTGGTCATAGAACGTAATATCGTTGCATAACCAAACATTTCTGCAAGAGGAACTTCAGCCAGAATAACACTTGTGCCAAGTTTTGATTCCATTCCTAAAATACGGCCACGGCGAGAGTTAAGGTCACCCATCACATCTCCCATGTACTCTTCTGGCGTTTCTACTTCCACTTTCATGATAGGTTCAAGGAGCACAGGGCTCGCTTTTGCCATACCTGCTTTGAAAGCCATACTTGCTGCCATCTTAAATGCTAACTCAGAAGAGTCTACATCGTGATATGATCCATCGTAGAGCGTTACTTTAAAGTCTACAACAGGATATCCACCGAGTATTCCAGTATTTTTAGCTTCTGCAAGGCCTTTTTCTACGCCAGGAATAAATTCGCGAGGAATAGTACCGCCTACAATCTTATTCTCAAATACATATCCTTTACCGCGCTCAAGTGGTTCAAGTTTAAGCCATACGTGACCGTACTGCCCTTTACCACCCGATTGCTTGATATACTTTCCTTCAATATCCATAGGCTGCTGAATCGTTTCTTTAAACGCTACCTGAAGCTTACCTTGCACAAGTTCAAGCTTCTGTTCACGCTTTAAACGATCAACCACAATTTCAAGGTGAAGTTCACCCATTCCTTCGATAACGGTCTGGTTTGTCTCATTATTAAAGGTAAAGTGGAATGAAGGGTCTTCTTGAGCCATCTTTCTTAAAGCAATCGTCATTTTTTCATAATCAGCTTTATTTTTTGGCTCAACAGAGGCAGATATCACCGGTGCTTGCACAAAAATCTTTTCGAGAATGATCGGCTTGTTCTCATCGCAAAGCGTATCTCCTGTTGTCGCGTCTTTTACTCCAACAACAGCACCAATATCACCAGCTTTTAATTCTTGCACTTCTTCCCGTTTATTTGCATGCATACGCACTAATCGGCTTACACGCTCTTTGCTATCCTTAGTAGAATTATATACATAAGAGCCAGATTTAAGCTGACCTGAATATACACGCACAAAGCTTAATACACCGACAAATGGATCGTTCATTAACTTAAAAATAAGTCCTGAAAACGGTTCATTGGGGTTTGGATGGCGTACTTCAACTACATCTGTTCCTGGTACTGTTCCTTCTATTGGTCGTACTTCTGAAATTTCAATAGGAGATGGGAGATACTCAAGCACTCCATCAAGCATGAGCTGAACGCCCTTATTTTTAAAGGCAGAACCGCAGAAAGTAGGAACTATTTTACGTTCAATAGTACCTTTACGTAATGCTGCTTTTAGTTCATCAACTGTAATTTCCTCTTCATTAAGGAATTTTTCAGCTAATACATCGTCAATATCTGCAACTTTCTCAATAAGTTTTGAGCGCAGCTCTTCAGCTTGTTCCTTATACTCAGCGGGGATTTCAGACCAGGTTACTGAAGCACCCTTATCATCACCACTAAACGTAGCCATCTTCATAGTAAGAAGATCAATGATAGCAGAGAAATCTTCAGATTGCCCAACTGGCAATTGCATTGCAACTGCATTTCCCTTGAGTTTTGTATTTACATCAGTAATAACTTTAAAGTAATCAGCCCCAATACGATCAAGCTTATTTACAAAGATAACACGAGGAACTCGATATCTATTTGCTTGACGCCAAACCGTTTCAGATTGAGGCTGTACACTTCCTACACCACAAAATACAGCAACTACGCCATCAAGAACGCGAAGTGATCGTCCTACTTCAATAGTAAAGTCTACGTGACCAGGAGTATCAATAATATTAATATGATGCCCTTTCCAGTAACAGGTCGTTGCTGCTGAGGTAATGGTAATACCACGCTCACGCTCCTGTTCCATCCAGTCCATAGTAGCTTCACCTTCATGAACTTCACCAAGTTTATGTGAAATACCTGTATAGAAGAGAATACGTTCAGTCACCGTTGTTTTGCCGGCGTCAATATGTGCTGCAATACCAATATTGCGAAATTTCTTTAAGTCCGTACTCATCTATACACCTTTACCAAGCATAATGGGAGAATGCTCTGTTAGCTTCTGCCATCTTATGCACATCTAATTTTTTCTTTACAGCAGCACCTCTGCCTTCTGAAGCTTCAACGAGCTCATGAGCAAGACGAATACCCATAGTTTTATCTGGGCGTGTAGATGCTGCACCGATTAACCAACGCATGGCAAGGGCTTGACCTCTATTGGATCTCACTTCCATAGGAATTTGGTATACGCTACCACCAACACGACGAGGACGTACTTCAACCGCAGGGATAATGTTATCAAGAGCTTTGAGAAAGAGACCAAGTCCCCTATCTTTGTCTCCGCCTGCTTTCTTTGTCAAAACATCAAGAGCTTCATAAACAATGTTACGAGCGACATTTTTTTTGCCTCGCCACATAACTATATTGATAAGCTTTTCTACTACTTCAGAGCCATAACGAGCATCTGGAGTAATCTGACGAATAAAATTTACCGATTTACGTCTAGGCATATTGTAACCTTCCTATTACTTCTTTGTACGCTTCGCGCCATAGAGCGAGCGACCTTGCTTTCTGTTTTCTACTCCTGCCGTGTCAAGAGCACCACGAACAACATGATATTTCACACCAGGCAAATCAGGCACACGTCCTCCACGCACTAATACAACAGAGTGCTCTTGAAGGTTATGTCCTTCTCCACCTATGTATGCTGTTACTTCCATACCTGTTGAAAGCTTCACACGAGCAACTTTACGAAGCGCTGAGTTAGGCTTTTTAGGTGTTTGAGTAAACACACGGGTACATACGCCACGTGCTTGAGGATTCCCCTTCAGCGCTGGGCACTTTGATTTTCTTTTTACTTTCACCCTCGGTGAGCGCGAAAGCTGATTAATTGTAGGCATACTATTCCTTCATCTAATAATGTTTTTCTCTAGTTTTTGGTAGTCTATCTCTTGTACTGATGTGCCTGTAAAATCTTTATACCTTAAGAGTCTGTATGAGTGTAGTATACAAGATTACGTGAAATGATTCAATCTGAATCAGATCTCTGTAAGGAATAAAGTAGGCTCTACCGCCTTGCTTTACTTGACATATTCGATTAGTAAGAGATATTCTACATTTTTTAGGTCCAGGCATACTTTAAATCCGCAAATGTGGATATTTTCAGTATACCCTTTTAATCAATTTTTTCAAGTGGAATTGAAAAATTAGGAAACCTTAAGCCCTTTCTTAAGGAAAAAAGCTAACTATTCTTTTATAGTATAGCTTAAAATAGCGATCTGTCACGCTTTTAGCACTTTAAGCTAAAAAGTTTCATTATCCAGCCAAATCATTTTAACCTTAAAAGACAGGAAGGACCTTAGGTTGCATTAAGAAAGGTATTATAATTAGTTTTTAAACTGCCATGCAGTGTAATCTGAATATAGCATTTCACCTCTTTTTTTAAAGAGAAGCAATTCAGCAAAAAGATTACTCTGCAATTTATTTAAATAACCAGCTTTTGATGTACCTTGAATAACCTTAAAGGGGCACTGTACCCCCGCTTTTAAAATTGCATCTATAAGAGGAACTCTTTCTTTTTTCATAGCATTTTCAAGAATAGTGCGACCTTTTAGCTGTAATTGTCTACTTCCTTACCAAATGTATAGATAAATGCTTCGAGACTTCGATCGTAATCAACAGCATAATCAAAAGCGCTGTTACCATAATATCTACTAAATTAAGGTATTGACGCTGCAATCTTTATAGAAAGAGATAACTTCTTCATGACAAAATATGCACGCAAGCATAAGGGCTGTTATTTTACCGATAAAATACTCTTCTTTATGGATAGTAGCAAATGCTAGAGGGTCTTTAAGATATGCTTGTACTTCAGGTAATTGACACAATTTCAAAAAGCGCTTCATTCTTTTTCTATCTTGATATGCAGGAACTTCTCTTAAAATCACAGGAAGATGTGCTATAGCAAGCTTACCTTGATTATCTTGAACATTAACATCAGCACCTGCACGTATTAGGAGAGCCGATAAAGAATAGATTAAGAAATCTACACATCCCATTAAAGCAGTGTTACCCTTGTTATCTTGAGCGTTTACCTCTGCTCCTATCTAGCAATATGTGCACTATATCTTGATAGTCTCGGTGAGCTGCATGGAGCAATGCTGTTTTACCTTCAGCATCTTTATCATTAACATGGGTACCATTTGCTAGAAGCAGCGAAATTAACGATGCGTTGTCTTGCCATATAGCATATATTAAGGGAAGTTGCCCATACTCATCTGGTGCATTACTAGCTACTTTAGCTTGAAAAAGACTTTCAATAACATTGTTAAGATAATTTCTTCAACGCCTCCTTGATTGCATTGAATAGTAGTTTATTACTTTTCAAGTAAAGCAACTTTCCTTTTTTCTGATTAATCTTCTATCCGAACATCAAACTGTTTTTTAAGATGCACTATTTTTAATTTCTCCATTGAAGCAAATTACTCTTCAAGGGTTTGCTCCATAGCGTTCAGTTGAAAAGAAAAAATATAAAAGAAAAGAACATTAAAAGATAGTAAAGCATACAACTTCCTATTATTTTTTAATTTTGATTGAAAATAAAAGCATCTTGAGTTATTTTAACATACTTATCTTACTTTGTCTAATAATGCATTTTTGGCATAGGATATACTTCTGAAAACCTATTTACTATTAATAATACCAATAATTCCTGCTTAAGCTTTATTGCAACGTTATTCTATTTGAGGAAGGTAGTTCAAGGTTCTAGTTGTCCTGTAATTTACCTATACGCCATACATAATTTTGTAATATACAACAGCTCTTTTACTTACTCTTTCTGCAAGATCTTCGCTGAGACAGATCAAATTTACTTAATGAAAAAACACAATATGCATCTTCAAAATAGGACATATAATCATAAAGCGTATTCTTGCTAATTTCATATCCCATTGATTTTAAAGCATGATACATTTTACTTATACTAAAAATTTTTGCACTATTTCTTAAGCAATGTATCCTTAATACAAGAAAAAAGCATACCGCGGCAGTACTAAACTATAAAAAAACAATCTTAGAGCCCAACTCGATTATTACGAGCCCGCTCTAATTTTTTCTAAGAACCAAACAAATAGATCTCACAGTGTAGGCACTATAAACTTTTCGCCATTTATACTTAACTCTAAAAGATTAAGAATGGCCAAACCTAAGTGGAGAGGCAAGGCTTTTACCCAGCATTATTCAACTATTCGTGAAAAAAAGCAATTTCACAAAAAGATCCTTAGGTAAAACATTGAAATATCCAGCCTCTTCTATTCCTTGAACTATGCCAAAAGATGGAACAATATCAATACCTAAAAGAGCACTAACTGCTTCTGTGTTTTTACTTTCTATTGCCTTTTCAAGGCAGTCATAAGTACTGGCAACAGCATTTTTGCCAAAGGTATAAACAATATCTTTCTTTTCAAAAGTATGAATAAGGGTAGCAACACTACGTATGTTAAACATAAAAGCATAATCAAAAGCTGTATAACCGCTATCATCTGATTCAATAAGGTATTTACGCGGGCAGTTCTTAAAAGAAGAAATAACATCGTAGTGCCCAAATATACAAGCAAGCATCAGCGGTGTTGTTTTTCCTACAATAGAGCATTCTTTTTGAGCATATGCTTGAGGGTTTTTTAGATATGCTTGCACTTCAGGCGTATTAGACAACTCTAATAGTCGCACGATTTCTTTATGGTTCTTGCCATCAGCAAACTTCAAAGGAGTGTATCCATAGCTATTGCAAGCATTACAATCTGCCCCTGCTTTTATAAGCAGAGCTGCAATCTCTTTGTATCCATGTATTACTGCCATCATTAAAGCCGTAGTACCTTTCTTATTTGCACTATTAACATCCGCCTTTTTCTGTAATAGTAGCTCTACCGCTTTTAAGTTTCCTTGCTCTGAGACCACTATTAAAGGAGTATCACCATCTTTACTTGGAGCATTAACATCAATATCTGTATCAAGCAGCAAAGCTCCTTCTCTAGCGTAGTGATATTTTAAGGAAGATATTAAACGAGTATAACCAGACATATAGTACTCGTTAATGTGTACATCTGCTCTAACAATCAAATTTATGAGCTCTTTATCCGCCAGCTTAAGAGCAGCATCAAGAGCTGAATGTTCAATGTTATCTTGCAAGCTTACATTAGCACCTCGTGCTATAAGAAGCTTTGCAACTTCTTTATGGCCATCCTTTATTGAAGATATTAATGGCGTTTCCCCATCATTACGTTGAACATCACTATAAGCACCACTATCTAAAAGCATTTTTACTATCTCTAGATGTCCGTTTTCTGCAGCATATGATAGAGCAGTCATTTTACGTACATTTCGTATTTCAGTCCGAGCTCCATGCTTAAGAAGAAGGGCAATTATTTCCTTATTTCCTTGAGCAGCTGCCCACATTAAAGAAGTGAAGCCTATCTTCTCATTATAGTGAGCATTAATATCTTTTATGCTAGAACAGAGACTTCTCACAGCCGTTACATCATTATTTTTTACTGCTTCAAAAAGTAAAGAAGCCTTTTGCTCTTCTGATAAAAGCTCTACATTGCTACAGGGGTTCTGTAATTCTTTGCTATCTGTTTCATGCATAGCAGTAATGGACAATGAAACACAAAGCAAAGAAAGAGTATATACTACATATAACATTATAATCCTTTCAATTACCTCGAAAAAGAAGAAGATGAGCAAATAGCTCTTTTGGTAGTGCATTAAGATAGCTTGCTTCTCTTGTTTTTTGAGATACATCAAAAGAAGGCTTTGCGCCAATACCTAAAAGGTCTTGTACTAAGAGCATATTTTTCTGTGCTATCGCTATTTTAAGAAGTCCTTGCTTATCTTCTTTTACCCTGTCAATTTTATCACCATAAATATGAATAAGAATACGAGCGCTAGGGCTATTATATTTTAAAGCGTAATCGAGTGCGGTAGACCCAGTATCATCGTATACATTAAGGTACTTGCCAGAGCACTCTTTATATAATTCTATAACCTTAAAGTGACCAAAAATAGAAGCAAGCATCAATACTGTCAGAGTGCCGTTAATGTATCGCTTACTTTGAGCGTACCCTTCAGGATCTTTAAGATAAGCTTGCACTTCAGGATCATTACATAAGGTTATAAGATGAACATTATCTTTACTTCCTTGAGATTTGTTATTCATCGCTATATCTAAGGCAGTTTCACCTTTATTATTTTGCAGATTAAGTTTTGCATATGAACCTATAAGCAAAACCACTATTTCTTGATATCCGTTATGTACAGCATACATTAAGGGCGTCCAGCCATCTATGCTACCTTGAGCATTAACGTCAGCACCGGCGTCAATAAGCACTTTTACTAGTTCTTTATCTCCTTTTTTTGCAGCATCAAGGAGAGCAGTTATGCTTTTCTTATTTTTAACATTAATATCCGCACCTCTTTCTATAAGCAGAATCGCCAACTTTTTACATCTTCTCTTTATAGCTTCCATCAAAGGAGTATCTCCTTCATTATTTTGCACATTAACATCAGCACCTGCCTTAATAAGCATTTCTGCTACTTTTTTCTTACCAGTAACTAGAGCATGCATGAGGGCAGTATTACCATACAGAGTATTTACTAAATTAATGTTTGCACCATGAGCCAAAAGCAATGCTACTATTTCCCTGTCACCTTTTTGGGCAGCTGCCATTAAAGCAGTCCAGCTATTGCCAGTTTGGATAGTAACATCTGCGCCAGCCTTAATAAGCATTTCTGCTATCTCTTTTTGCTTTTTCTCGACAGCCTTCATTAAAGCAGTTGGACCATATTCTCTTTTAGCATTAACGTCAGCTCCTGCATCTAAAAGTACTTTTACCAGCTCTTTACTACCTTGATAGGAAGCCCACATTAAAGCAGTCCAACCTTCTCGATCAATAGTATTAACGTCTGCGCCATGAGCTATAAGAAGTTCTAGTATTTCCTTATTATGGCTCCTTGATACAACTGACGTTAAGGCAGTACCTCTATATCTATTTGCAATAGTAACCTTAGAGCCCCTTTTTAAAAGTATTTGTACTACTTCCTTGTGCCCTTCACCTGCAGCAAATTCCAATGCAGTATTACCGTGAACAGAATTTCGCTCATTGATATCAGCACCCTTATCAAGAAGTACAGTCACTATATCTTCATGCCCATTCATTGCAGCCTTTATCAACGGTGTATCCCCCTCACTGTTAGCAATAGAAGAATCAGCACCTTTATCCATAAGCAATGCTACTATTTCTTTAAGTCTACCCTCAGTAGCAAGCATCAAGGCTGTTTTATTCATTATATCTTGAATATCAAGATCTGCCCCTCTATCTACAAGCAAGGCTACTACTTCTTTGTGTCCATTCTTTACAGCCCTCATTAGAGCAGTATAATTAAGATCCTTATCCTTGGCGTTAATATCAGCAGTATCTCTTAATAATGATGGCTCTCTATCTTTACCCTCAGCTGTTGATACTCCACTTAGAAGCAGCTTAACTACTTCAATATGTCCATCCTTTGCTGCGTGGATTAAGGCAGTTTTGCCATCATTATCTCGAACATTTATACGAGCACCTTTATTTAAAAGTAAGCCTACTATTTCCTTAGAGCCCTTAGAAGCCGCCAAACTTAAGAGAGGAGTATCATAGTATCCAACTTTAAGGTTAACGTCAGTCCCGCGATCTATAAGGAGCGCTACCATATCTTTATTTTCACTCTCAATAGCCGAAGATACAAGAGCTGCAGTATCAGCTTTAGTAATATCTTGTATACATCTATCTAAAAGTAATGTTACTACTCCTTTATGATTGTTTTTAACCGCATACATTAAAGCAGTAGTATTCTGACGATCTTTCTTTTTACTATCAGCACCTGCATCTAACAATATTTTTACTATTTCTTCTCTGCCATTAGCTGCAGCGTACATAAGAGCTGTAAGGTTATTAAAACTTGTCCAATTGATATCTGTTCCTCTGGATATAAGCAGTTTTACTATACCTTCATATCCATTTTGTGCAGCATACATTAAAGCAGTACACCCTTTAGAATCTGTCTTATCAATGTACGCATGCTCATCTAAAAGCATTTTAACCATTCCCTCATTACCTCTTTTTGCAGCTCGTATGAGAACAGGTGTTTCAGTAATGTCTTTAGTGTAAACGCTGGCACCACATTTTAATAACAGAGTGAACAAACGGATGTTATCATTCTGTATACTAGCCAGTAAAAGCTCATTAATCTCTTTAAGCACCCTTTCTCTATCTCTTTTTTTAAAGAGCAAGAGTAATTCTTCATGAAAATAGCAAGCTGCATATGTTATTGCTGTCCAGCCTTGGTTATCTTTTATATCAAGAGCAGCACCTGCACCTAAAAGAAGCTCTACTATTTTCTTATTTCCCTTGGCTACTGCATACATCAGTGCTGTACGCCCAAATGTATCCCGAACATTAACGCTTGCGCCTTTTTCAAGAAATAAATTTACTAGTTCTTCATGCTCATGAGATACGCTATGGCCCAAAAGAGTAAGACCATTTGCAATACAAGCATTAATATCACTACCTTTATCTGCGTCTAAAAGTACCCTTGCGATATCTTTTTGATTAAACTCTATAGCGCCAACTAAAGCTGTAGCACCCTTAGTATTTTGAATACATACGTCAGCACCTGCAGCTAAAAGTATTTCTACTATCTCTTTAGATTCTTTTATTGCCGCAACTATTAAAGGAGTATTACCATCTTTAGCTTGTACATTAACATTTACTTTTGACTGACAGAGAGATTGAACTTCATCTATATTCTTATTAAACACAGCTTTTAGAAGCATACTCTCAGGAGAAAGGTTTAAAATAATATGATTTTCTTGTGACCTTGTTTCAGCTACTTTTTCCATAGCATTAAGGTAAAATGAAAAATATAAGAGAGGAATCATAAAAAGGTAGTAAAACATACAGCGCCTTATTGTTTTTAATTTTTTAAGACATGGAAATTATAACTACTTTAACACCAATGTAATATTTGTCAATTTTAAGTATGCGTGATTTTGCTTGAAAAACATGAAAGCTTTGCTTCAATCAGTTTTGGCACTGCCTCTTAAGATAAGAGAAAGCCCTTTTAAGACTTTTTGATACTTGTTTCTTAGACTATTAAGAAAAAGAAGAAGCTGAATAAAGAGATCTTTTGGTAATGTGGCGAAGTACGATGCAAAATCTGTCATATTGGAAGTGAATTACCCACACCTTAAGAATAATTTTTTTATAATTCAGCCTTTGTTATGAATACGCATATGACTAATTAAATGTCCATGTTGAGTAAAATCTTTACCACATTTGTCACAAACATGCTCTTTTTTTTGCCTCTTTTTATTGATCTCAGAGTCAGCATGACTTTGAAGAGTATAAGTACATTTTTTTGATGATATAGGCATATCATCAGAGTCTTCTTCCATGATGGCGTCTGCTTGTTGAATATTATTAGAAGCTCTCTCTTCTTTCATGGTATAAGCATACGAAGAGAATATGCAAAGTAGAGTAAATAAAGTGTTTTCATCAAAAACCTAGCATCTTATTAGAAAGCTTATTGTGTAAATACTTAAATACAATTATATAACTTGAAAATAAGAACTCAAGTCGGTGAGGGGGCTTTTGCCCCTTCACCGACCACGTCGTTGGTTCTGTCAAACTAAAAGAGAAAAAGCCCTTTTAAGACTTTCCAGTACTTGTTTCTTGACTATTAAGAAAAAGAAGAAGCTGAACAAAGAGATCTTTTGGTAATATGGTGAAGTATCCTGCATCTTGGGCTCCTTGAGTTATTCCACAAGAAGGTAGAACCCCAGCACTTAACAAGGCATTAATTAATAACAAATCTTCTTTTTCTAACGCATTTTTAAGAAGCTCCTGTTTGTTATTTTTTATTTTATCTATTTTATCACCAAATATATGAATAAGCGTAACAGCACTTCTTTTATTAAACTTATAAGCATAGTCAAAAGCTGTATAACCATAACTATCTTGTGGGTTTAAGTATTCATTGGAGCACTCTTTAAAAGAAGAAATAACATCTGTATGACCACATATACAAGCAAGCATAAGTGTGGTTGTTCTATCTATAATATACTGCTCTTTTTGTATATATGCTTGAGGATTGTTAAGATATTCTTTTACTTCAGAGTTTTGGCACAATTCTAGAAGTTGTATAAGATCTTTGTAATTATGCTCTCTAGCAAGTATTAAAGCAGTTTTATTGAGTTTATTTTGACTAGTAATATCAGCACCTGCACCTATAAGCAGCGCTACTGTTTCTTTAAAATTTTCTCTTACAGCTTTCATTAAAGCAGTAAAGCCTTCACTATCTTGAAGATTACTATGTGCACCGCGAGCTAAAAGTAGGAGCACCATTTCCTTGTGTCCATTAGATGCAGCATGCATTAAGGCACTACGACCATGTTTATCTTGAGTATTAATATCTGCTCCTTTGTCCAAAATCCAGGCTACTAATTCCACATGACCAAACTCAGCCGCAGACAATAAGATATCAGAATACTTTGCAGTAGTAGATTTTTCTAAAAGCAGCGTTACCATTTCTTTGTTACCACACGCTGCAGCATAGTTTAAAACAGTTTTACCCATTTTATCTTGAACATTAAGATCACTATCTTTATTCAATAGTAGCATTACTACTTCTTTATGGCCTTCTCTTGCAGCATGCATTATAGCGGTACGACCATATTCATCTTGAAGAGTAGTTTTTGCACCATTGTTTAACAACAGTGTTACTGTTTTCTTAAATCCCCAATAAGCAGCCCAATGTAAAGCAGTTTTGCCTTTGTCATCTTGGATATTAACATCAGCACCTCTTTTTAAAAGCAGCGCCATCATTTTATGTCTTTTCCATCTTACTTGTGACGCCAAAGCAGTAGAACCGAAAACATCTGTAGCATTAATATTAGCACCTTTATCTAAGAACAAAGTTACTAATCTCTCACGGCCCTTGCTTACAGCTGCCCATGTCCACACAGGACTACCCTGCTTATCTTTAGCATTAACATTTACT
Source organism: uncultured bacterium (assembly GCA_963848965.1). GTDB lineage: Bacteria > Babelota > Babeliae > Babelales > Babelaceae > CAWKFG01. Next base: position 122,285 of record CAWKFG010000001.1, on the reverse strand, counting down.
CCCGCTAGACAAAGGCTTCTAACTGTATTTATATCACCCTCTTTTGCAGGTTGTACAAGTAAACGGCCACCAAATGTATTAACAAGAGTAGAAAGGCTCTTCTTATTAAATATACAAGCATACTCAGTAGCTGTATAACCTAAGCCTCCTACATTAAGATACTCATCCGTGCAATTCTCAAATGAAGATATAATTTCAGTATGACCAAAGATACAAGCGAGCATAAGCGTTGTTATCTCACCATCAATATACTGCTTATTTTGAGCATAGGCCTTAGGATCTTTAAGATAGACTTGTACTTCTGGATTACTACATAGCCTTAAAAGATGAAAAATCTTCCTATGACCTTCTTGCATTACATCTCTTTTTTCGAGAGCATTTTGGGCATTAATAGTAGCACCTGCACCTATAAGCAAAGCTACTAGTTTTTCATCTCCATATCGTACTGCTTCCATTAATGAAGTACGCTCATAATTATCTTGAGCATTGACATCAGCACCTCTGCTTAGAAGCAATCGTACTATTTTCTTAGGGCGGCCTAAAGCACGTCTGGTTGCTTGCGTTAAGGCAGTCTCCCCTTCTAAAGCCTTAGCATTAACATTGGCCCCTTTATCTAGAAGTAAAGCAGCTACTTCTTTATTGTCTTTCGTTACAGCACTTATCAAGGGAGTATAACCGCAGCTATCCTCTTGAGCATTAACATCAGCACCTGCATTTATCAGCAATTCTACTATTTCCTTACCACCTTTTCCTGAAGCTTCTATCAAGAGGTTGTAATTCCATCTCTCTTGAGTGATGATAGAAGCATCTTTCTTGAGAAGCATAGCAACTATCTCTTTATAGCGATTAATAATAGCCCAATATAGAGCAGTATACCCTAAACGATCTTGAGCATTAACATCAGCACCACGTGCCAAAAGCATCTCTGCTATATCCGCATAACCCCTTTGTGCAGCATACTTTAAGGGAAAATCACCGTACTCATCTTTAATATTAACCTGAGCGCCTTTATCTAAAAGCAGTGCTACCATTTCTTTATAACCTTTTTCTGCAGCGCTCAACAAAGCTATATTTCCGTTCTTATCTTGAGCATTAATGTTTACTTTTGCCAAACAAAGAGCTTCAACTGTGGCTATATCATTATTTTTTGCAGCTTCTATAAGTAAGAGCCTATCCGTAAATTCATAATTTGTTAAAAATAATGATAGCTACGGCAAAATAAACCATAGCCATATAGTTTAAAGCGTATTTTTCATAACGAACAAACAAGCGCCTAAACCGATTGAGCCATGAATGCGTAGGTTCAATGAACCAGCGTTGATAACCTTCTGGTACACCATAAACTTTATTTTTAGCTTTTCTTTTATTTTTCATTATTTTAGGTACATAGCTGTAATGCAGCAAGTAGGCTCTTATTTGCGCTGAATCATAAGCTGCATCTAAACTTATAATTTTGCTATAAGGCATGGATATATGCTTAGGAATGGATAATAAGGTATCCAAAAATAGCTGAGAATCGTGCTGATTAGCGCTACCTAACGCACAACCGATAACTATACCGTTTTTATCAGTTAATATGCTTCGTTTTGTTCCTAATTTTCTCCTATCTACTGGGCTCTTGCCTGTTTTCTCTGAACCCAAGGGCGCTTTAATATAAACACAATCAGCAGCTTGAGTTTCTAGACTAAGTCCGTGAATTTTATCATATTGGTCAAGTTCAGCATACCATAAATATTTAAAGAACTCGACAGACCTTAATTTTTGAAACAGTTTATGGACAGCAGAGTACGATCCAAAGCATCTAGGCAATGCATTCCATTGTATACCTGTCCTTAACAGATAATAGATACCATTTATTGCTCTTTTCATATCCATTGAGGGTCTTCCCCGCTTTGATTTTTCGCTTATTTTTGGTATTATTTTTTCTATATCTTTCCATAAATTTGGAGTTATAAGAAACTTCTTGTTTATGCATACTTCATAACAATTTTTTGTATGACACATGTGTAAATCTCCTTCTTGATCGTTGATCGCGATTCTTTAGAAGGAGATTTTATTATATTTTCAACCTTTTTTCCATTTTAGAGATAGGCTCTAAGTCACCCTTTTGCTTGGTATTTTTATGATTATCTGGCTTTTTATATATCTGCTCCATAGCGCTCAATTGAAAAGAGAAGATAGATAAAGAAAAGAAGATTAAAAGACGGTACAGCATACAATTTCCTATTGTTTTTTTAATTTTGATTTAAAATAATAAATATTGTCTTTATATTTTATCACAAGTATCCTATTTGTCTAATAATATTGACATGCAAAATCATCATAAACTGGATGTTAGACTATTCTAAAAACTAAGAGAGTATCCTTGAAAAGTCTGTTCTTTCTACTATTTATAAAACTTTTCTTACTACATGACAATTTGCCAAAAAGTAGTATAGTTAAGAATAGTATCTTAGAAAAATTATTAAGCTCATGATGAGAGAAAAAGAAACAATAATTGGACTTTTATCAGTACTATTTCTTCAGTCTAAAATCCATCCGGGTCACGCGCTCGAGGAAATTTCAAGGAATCATATGGAAATCATAAAGCTCTGCTCACAAAGGCAATCATCACTATTTTATTTCTTTTTTATCCTATGTTTTTCATGTGCTCTCAATGCTATGGAGAAGATCGTACTTACTGTTGAGCAAGAAAAGCGTTTAGCGTTAGAATTATTATCTGAAAGCTTATCACAAGAGCAAAAAGCCCTTGTACTATTAAAGTTAATAAAAGATAATGCTGTAGACAAAGCTAAACTTCTTCTAAAAGCAGGGGTAAGTATCAATAAAATGCAAGACCCAGTCGATACTATTATTGTATACGCTACTCAACAAAACTGTGCGAGCATTGTGGCTTTGCTTATACAAAGGGGAGCCAACGTCAATCTTAAGGATAGGTATAATGCTACAGCACTGCCAGCAGCTGCATTCAATGGTAATAAGGAACTAGTACAAATGCTCATTGATGCTGGAGCTAACATTAATCTTCCGACAAACGGCGGGTGGACCGCTTTACTCTATGCTGCCCATGAAGGACATAAAGACCTCATAGAACCTCTCTTAAATGCTGGCGCTACTATTAATGCACGCAACGATATTGGATTTACCCCTTTAATAGCAGCGGCAGATTCTTTTCATGACTCAGAAGAGATACTGAAAAAGTTGCTTTCTCGTAAGGCTGAGGTTAATGCTCAAGACAATAAGGGATATACTGCATTAATGTATGCAGTTAGAGTATTCTTTAACAGTGTAGGTAGAACAAAGGTACTAATAGAAGCAGGAATAAATGTCAACGCTAAAAACAACTCTGGACATACTGCTCTAATGATTGCCTCATCTAAAGGTGGTGATTCTGAAAACAATCAAAAAATAGTCAAAATGCTTCTAGATGCAGGAGCAAACGCTATTATTCAAGATGAAAGGGGTTGGACAGCCATAATGTATGCAGAAAAAGAGCATCATAAAGAAATAGTAAAGATATTGAGAGCAGCTATCAGTGTTCGAAAAAAATAGTAAGATATCTATCTTCTTGTATTCTGTAAACCACTCTACAAAACGGCACTACTCCGACATTTCAAAGAGCAGTAGTCAATTCTAGGTCTTTTTTCTCTAACGTGTCTTTAATTGTACTTAATTTTGCTTGAAAAATGAGAAAGCTTTGCTTCAAAATAAAGAAAAGGATAAGCTAGGTATATGCAGCGTATTAGAAAATGTCTTATTTGTTAATATTTTAGGAGTTCACACATGAATATCGCCTATCAAGCACTCTGCAACCTTCCTCTTATTTTACTAGGCATCCTTGGGCTCGGCTTTGTGGTTATGTTCCATGAGTTTGGGCATTTTTTATTTGCAAAGCTTTTTAATGTTTACGTTCCTACATTCTCCATAGGGTTTGGACCGCAAATTTTAAGGAAAAAGATAGGGGATACTAATTTTGTTATCTCGGCCATTCCTTTAGGGGGGTATGTAGAGCTTGCAGGATCACCTGAGATAGGACAAGGAGAGCAGCTTCATGCAAAAGATACCAGTGAACGCTCCTTTAACCGTAAGCCTTACTGGCAGAAACTTCTTATTATTGCAGGAGGTATCCTTTTTAATCTCATATTTTCTTATGCTGCATTTAGCTATTTACTCTATGTAGGTGCCCCCTTTTGTACAGGAGAACAATGTAATTCACTTGCACCGGTGGTAGCTACCGTTATTCCTGGTTCTAAAGCAGATAAAGCACAACTTAAAGCTCATGACAAAATCATTTCCATTAATAATCAGCGAGTATCAACCATTGCAGAATTCAAGAAGGAGCTTGAGCCTTTAGCAGATAAAACAGTATCTTTAACTGTAGAAAGACAAGGCCAAGAGCAAAATATAGCAGTAGACGTAGGATCTCAAACAGTTGATGGTAAAAAAACCCCAGTACTAGAAATCTCCTGGTCTACACCGCCCCTTGCGTTTACCGATGCTTTAAAAGAAGGTTTTCGAACAACATGGGCATGGATAGTTAAAACGTTTAGCGCTTTAAAAGGTATTGTAAAAAACAGAGATGCTCTTGGCGGACCATTACTTATTATCACTACTATTACCAAATGTGCTGGTGTAGGATTTAAGATGTTTCTCTTTATGCTCGCATTCATTAGCATTAATCTTGCGGTGTTTAATGTACTGCCACTTCCTATTTTTGATGGTGGGCAAGTATTGTTCTTTACCATAGAAGCTCTTATTGGACGTCCACTTTCAGATGAAGCTCGCCAGACTATTCATTATTATACCTGGCTCGGCCTTATAGCATTGGTTATTTATTTAACATATAAAGACATTCTCAGACTTGCCGGTTGGTAAAAAAAGCCCTCATTATGAGGGCTTTTTTAGTATGTCGCTGGATCATATTGACAAACATGATTAAATAATTATCCTGAATATGTAGACATAATAAATTAAACCAAGGAAGCACCGTGTATAAAATAAAACTCTTTTTTCTTTGTCTTCTTGCAGGTATAGCAAGTTCTGCTTATAGCATGAAAAGAACTCTTACAGGTACACCTAAACAACCTGTAATAAGTTATAGCACTATGGTCAAAGGTGCACTTTATGCTTATTTTTTGAAAGAAAATGAAGATCTTCACTATAAAGCTCTCATAAAAGCAATAAAAGAGAATAATATAGAAGCAGTACAAGAACTGTGCAAAACAGACGTAGCTCTTAATAAACCACTCTATAAAAATGGACTATTTAACCTTACTCCACTTATGCTCGCTACTCTTTTTGGGCATAGAAACATAGTTATACTTCTTTTAAAAGCAGGTGCAGATAGTAATGCTCAAAGACCAATCCTCATTCATAAAAATTATGGTTTTACAGATACAGTACAGCAGACAGCTTTGGACATTGCGCAAAATGAAAACCAAAGGGAAATTCATTCTCTTTTGACTCTCCACACTATGCTTACCACTCAAGGTTACTTTGTTAATCCCTTGAAATGCATCACCGATTCTATTCAACTTACTAACACACTAAATCCACAATACCTTCATTACGCTGCTATTTTTGGACAACAAGCAGTTGTGCACCATCTTATTGAAGAACTTAAGCTTCCTTTTGAATATATAAATCATAAAGATGAGTATGGTCGTACTCCCCTTATGTACGCTCTTATGTTTGGTAACTTTGAAATTGTCCAAACTCTTGTTAAAGCATATATACCTCAAGGACTAAGAAAAGAATTAAACGTAGCTGACACTGAAGGCAAGTCTGCTTTTATGCATGCAGTTGAAACAGGAGATATCCGCTTCGTCAAAGCACTGACAGATAGTGGTGCTCGACCTACTACTAAAGTTATTGAATATGCTACAAAACTTGGACTGTATGAACTAGCAATTCGTCTTCTTTCACTTATAGCGCGACAACCAACTGGCGAAAAGCTTCCTGTTTTACTCTAATACACCAAAATATCTCTTTACCAAGAAGGACTGTTTTCTTAAGAAACAACTCTTTAGTTCTCACAATACGAATTAAGATTTTAAAATAAAAAAGTGCTCTATCTATTCAAATTTATAGCATAAAAGTGCTACTATGCATAATAATTATATAAAAACCCATAAAAATAAGGAGTATTAGCATGAAAGCTATAATTTTATCTTTATCGTTACTTGTTAGTTGCAGTTCATTTTTAGTAGGACAAAGTTTTGGAGGAGGAATTATGGATCGAATCCATACTGCCCTCCAAGATCCACGAGTTCAAGAAGTAATTGAGGGAATTAGAACTAAAATCGAATCAATCTCCCCAGAAAAAAAAGCAATGATTCAGGAAAAACTCTCTGCTTTAGCAGATCATATTAGCTCTCTTGATCCACAACAAAGAGATATGTTACGTGAAAAACTTGGACGTTTGGCAGATCGTATTCAGTCTCTTGATCCAGAGGAAGTAAGAGATAAGCTAGAAATGATTCGTGAAAAAATCTCTCAAATTCGCAGAGGTATATCACCTGAGGTAAGAGATACTCTAAAAGATAAACTTGAAGGTGTTAGAGAGCGCGTTGCAGACATGCAAAGATAAGCACCTCTCAAAATAGACTATAAAAATAAGAGAGCTTTAAAGCTCTCTTATACAAAACTTTATAAAGGTACAGTTTTTATCGTTGTTCTACCCCAAAGCCTGCAATTTGTGCTTGATGTGGATGCTCTGCGCCTGCATATACACGAAGCTTCCTAAGCAATTGACGAGCAAGTTTTGTTTTTGGCAACATTCCCTTAACTGCTAGATGAATAATCTCTGTTGGATCTTTTTGCATCTGTTGCTTTGCAGTAAATATCTTTTTGTTACCAATGTAACCGGTATAGCGCTCATACGTTTTTTGTTCTAGCTTATTACCAGTAAATACAAGATCTTGAGCGTTAATAACTACTATATAGTCACCAGCATCGCCATGTGGAGTATACTGTGCCTTATCTTTACCACGAAGCATATCTGCTATTTTGGTGGCCAAACGACCTACAATTTGCCCCTTTGCGTCAACTACTCGCCAACGAGGCTTTTCATCTTCTTTTCGAAGAAAAAATAACTTATTCATATCCATAAAAAAACCTTTGTACAATGAAACTATTTAGAAAAGCCCCTATAAAGACCCTTTATATCTTATAATATAAGAAATTTAAAGAATCGTCAAATTATACTTACTATTCAAGCTTTTGAGCACACCAGGCAGCATTTCTCACACAGTTGGATAGCAATGGTTTTTATCTTTTTTCCTTATAACCTTTAATACATCTACCATGAGCAAAATAGCCCTGATAGTCACAAATTAAGAGCATATCACTTTTATAAAATCGGCGGTGACATAAGAAGCATTTTCGGCGAAGAAGAGCATATCTTCCTTTTACCGAACATAAGTGAGTTTTAAGTATCTTTACTATTTCAGCTCTTTGCAGAACACGCTCTTTTAGCCGTGCAATTTGTCCTTGCTCTACGTTCTTTAAGACCGACAAAAACTTGACTTCTCTCTCAAGATGGTCTACTGCAAGCTTATAATCTCCTTCCCACACATTATTACCAAGTGTAATAAGAGCAGAAGTACATTCTAATAAATAAGAAACTATAGGTACATGTCCTTGAGCAATCGCATATGATAAAGGAGTCCAACCACTCAAGGATCGACAATTGATATATACGTCATGAGCTACAAGAAACATCACAAGCCGCTTGTCTCCTCCCATCGCTGCCTTATGAAGAGCAGCCATACCATAAGCATCTTGAATATCCTTATCTGCACCCCAGATCAATAAGCATGTTACAAGCTCATACCTATAATCTTGACGTAATCCCTCAGGAATCCATGCAAGTTCTGCTCTAAAAAGTATCCAGTGTAAGAGAGGCTCATTTAAAAGAAAGGTGGCTGGACTATTTATATTTAACTGAAAGGTAAGTTGAGCAATAAGCTCTTTATTACCTTTTTCAAGAGCTTGACAGAGAATAACAAAGTCATTATAATTTTTGTCTTCCTTAGGCGGAGCCTCCATACTATAGAGGCATAAAAATGGTAAAAGTGGTAAAGTATATAATATTTTTAGAAGCATAACGTACCTTGATTTATTAAATCTCGCTCCCCACGAGAATGAGGTATCCACAAAGTATCTTTAAGGCACGTTACTCTTCATAGCCTTCTATGCTCTCAAGCATCATCTCTTCGATTTTATAAGATTCTCTAGGTAGTTCTTCACTTAAGCAGACGGCACCAGTTTCTACAATCCAATAGTTATCTTCGATACGAATACCTAAATTTTCCTCTGGAATATAAATGCCTGGCTCTATAGTAATAACATCTCCTTCTACTAAGGGCTCTGCATAATTACCAACATCATGAACATCCATTCCCAAAAAGTGTCCAATACCATGAGTAAAATATTGAGCATAGCCCCGAGATTCAAGAAACTTATAGGCAAGATGATATAAAGACTTTTCTGGTTCCTGATTATTTTTAACCCAATAACCAGGTTTTACAATACTTTCTATATATGACTGAGTTTCTAAGACATGATTATATACTTCTCGTTGGCGTTTACTAAATGTCCCAGATACCGGATAAGTACGAGTAAGATCTGCACAATAATAATTATATTCAGCTCCAATATCAACAACAACAAGCTCACCTTTTCTCATTACTCTATTATTTACATTGTAATGCAACGTTACTGAATTAGGTCCACTCGCTACAATTGAAGGAAATGCTTTTCGTGCACCCGATTCTGCATAGACAAACTCTATACCTGCTTGCACTTGGTACTCATATTTATCTTCGTCGATAATACGTGCTATAGCTTCATGCGCTGCCATAGTACAATCAATAGCTTTATACATCTCTTCAAGCTCTGGTTGACTCTTAATACGGCGCATTCTGTCAACTAAAGGAGAGACATCAACAAGCGCATCCTTAAGACGAGGCCTAAGTACCATTAATCTATTAAGTATAGAAGCCGATTCAGTATATCTATCTTGAGGATACAAAGTAAAAATAGTACCGCCACTGCTTGCAAAATCTTCTAAAGTATTTAAAAATGTCTCATAAACAGGCAAGGCACACTGTGGAGCAAGAGAATAGCCTTTACACATAGCTCCTAAATACTGCACCTCATCAACACCTAATTCGTTAAGCCCTTTCTTATCTGCACCATACACTGCTGAATGGGACCACTTAGTACGAGATTCTGCATACTGAGGTACAGATAAAACAGTACGACTATCAAGATACGCAAGAAGCATTACTGCAGGCTCTTCTATACCAGTTAAATAGTAGAAAGAGCTGTCTTGGCGAAATACATCACGCTCATGCTCAAAAGCACCTACAAGTAAAAGCAGTCCTTTTTGTGGATCATGCTGATAGAAATCTTTAATATTCTTAAGGAGCATTTGACGACGATGCTTAAAAAGAGAAAAATTTTTTTTCATACATAACTCCGTTACCTATGCGCTTGACAGATCCATAGTTATCTACTTTTTCTATGCTCATACAAAATAAGTTTCTTAATCCCAAAAGATTTAAAAGCTCTCAAACAGTTTTTAGAATTGACAATGCTTTCTTGTAGAATATTGTAGCTCATCGAAAAATTGTAAGCTTTTTCTAAAAAGGACGCCGCTCTGCAAGAGCTTTATATACTGTAAGCCTGTCCATAGACTCAAGAGACGATCCTACAGGAAGACCTCGGGCAAGACAAGAAATCTTTACCTCTTTGCCTTTTAACTTAGAAGCAATATAAGCAGCTGTAGCTTCACCTTCTGGTGTCTGATTAAAAGCAAAGATAAGTTCTCTGCATCCATTATCTACACGTTCAATCAGCTGCTTAATAGTAAGATCTTCTGGACCAACACCTTCTAAAGGACAAATAGCACCGCCAAGCACATGGTACATACCAAGATACGCGCCAGTCTTTTCAAGCGCTATAAGATCGCGCCATGTTTCAATAACACAGATAACAGCCTTATCTCGCTTAGAAGATGCACAAAAATAGCAGTCTTTATTTTTTTCTTTCCATGTCCAACAAAGTGGACACTTTTCTATAGTATGTCTTAAATTAAGGATAGTTTGGCAAAACTGTTCTGCAGCAGCTCCATCCATCTCAAGAAAATAGTGCGCAACTAAATAGAGATTTTTAGAAGCTAGGTAAGGAACTTTTTGTAACTGCCTAAGCAGAGCCAAAAGAGCTTGATTTTGTTCAATCATAATTTTAAAGCCTTTTGAATATACGATTGAGCCAATCCTAAGAGAGTACTTACACAAATAAAGAGCGCAAGACCTGCAGAAAGATTAGCAGTAATCGCTGCAAAAATAATAGCGAGTAATATATTAGCAACACGTTGGCGTGGATCACCTGCTTGTGCTGTTTGCAATGCTATGCCTAGCCCAATAAGCGCTGGCAATACATAATAAGGATCTGGTTGTGATAAATCTTTAATCCACCCAAAGAAAGGAGCTCTATAAAGCTCAATAGCATGAGCAAGAACCTGCTGAAGTCCAAAAAAGACAGGAATTTGCAATAATACTGGTAAACAGCCGAGCATACCAGGAAGTCCTTGCTTGCGCAGTACTTCTGTTCGTTCGCGTGCTAGTAATTGTGGATCATACTTATGTTTTTGTTCAAGGTATTGTAACTTGCGCTGCACTTCTAATTGCTTACGACGCGCTTGTTCACCAGATGCTGTAAATGGTGCCAAAATAAGCCGCAAAAGAAACGTGAGCGCAATAATCGCAACACCATAATTTTTAAAGATGTCATAAAAGAAGTTAAGTAAATATAAAAGCAACTTTGAAAGCGGTGCTAACCAGCCATAATAAAGTATCCCTTCAAGTCTTTTATCAACAGCAGAAAGTGCTTTCATCTCTTTTGGGCCAGTATAGAATGAGAGTTCCCATGTTGTTGATTTATCTATAGGTGAGCTTTGTAGTACTCCATCTGCTCCTTCTGTACCCTGAGCTCTAAAATATGCTCGTTTTGCAAATGCTTGAGGATCAGCTATCATAGCATTAATAAAATAACGATCTTCTAATCCAAAGAGTGATGGATTTTCTTTACCAAGCTGTAAGATGTCTTTTAAAGGTTTTTTCTCAATTGCTTTCTTTTCACTAGAGAACACTCCGTTAACAACTTCGGTAGCAAGTGCCCCTGAAATAAGCGGAGCTGGGAAAAAGATACGTGGTCGTAACGAGACTTTTTCTTTCGGTTCAATAGTAAGCTTAAGATCTAGCTTATACGTATCATGATGCACAACAAATTGCTTGGTAATAGTAGCAGTTTTAGATTCACCCTTATAGGTCAAAAGAGAACGTTTGTCTTCATCCTTTTTTTCTATAAGGTTATAATAATAAGGAGTATTACCAAGGCCATTAAGCGCTACTAAAAATGCCCCCTTTTCACGAGATGGTAAAGGCATCACTGTTTCTATAAGACCTTCTTTACCAGCTAAATTACGCTTATATCCCATGAACTCTATAATTGCTCCATCATTAGAAAATTGGTAGAGAGTAGTAGGAGTATTCACTTCTACTATTTGCTTAGAGCGCGTTGGCTGTGAATCAAAGAAATCAATATCAAGGTCAAGCGGTTCAGCTGTTTGTACAGAGGTTGGTGCCACAAAACTACGATCAGATGCTATCTCAGCCCTTTTCTCCTCTCGCGGAAAGAAAAAATACTGAATAACGAGTGTTGATACAAGAGCAAGAGACAGAGGAAGCAAGAGATCTTTTAATTTCATAAAAAAACCTTTATCTGTAAGTTGAAATGCGTATATTCGATAACCTTAAGACATGCTCAAAGCACTAGTAAAAGATATGGTTCTGTTTTTTCTTTACTTTAGAGTTCAACCAAAATAGTCTTCTTTTATAGTATAAATCAACTATAAAGCTTAATCAAGTTCAAACCGGCACCAGATTTAGAAGTACAAACAAAATTAAGAAAAAATTTCTCGGGCTCTTTAAAGCACTAGCAGACATATCTCGATGCCTTAAAAGTAATACTAAAATGAGACTTCATCTATAATCTTATCGAAACCCTATACTTCAAAAAAAACTTAATGTATAACTTAAGGTATATTCACCTCTTTATAGTTGAAAAAGGGCTGTATGAAGATAGAAAAAGATATGATGCGTATTGGCGATGTAGCCAAAAAGCTTAAAGTAAAACAATCTGTTATCAGACATTGGCAAAAAGAGTTTAACCTTGAAGCTGAGCGAACTGAAGGTGGACAACGATTTTATACCCCTGAAGATATTGCACAAATTCAAAAGATTAAAGAATTGCTTTATAGCAAAGGATATACTATAGCAGGGGCAAAAAAATATTTTCAAAAGCAGACAACAAAAAGCTCTTCTTCAGAGCCAATTGTCCCTGCCTCGTTAGCAGAACAAAATACAAGAGTTACTCCTGCACACGTACATCTTGATGAAGAACTTTTTGCAAAAATTATTACTTTGCAAAAAAAGCTTCTTCGCCTACAAGAGATTCTCTAATACAAAGAATCTTGGACAACCTCCAAGATTCTTTTTTGTACTAAACTCACCGAACATTCCTGATACATCAGCAATTTTCAAGCACTATACTATCAAAAAATAACTTTGTATTCATAATTTGGTTGAATAAAGCCTTTTAGTATAAGCTGCAAAAGAATAGTTTTGTCTGCGAGCGCAGCTATCTTTTCTATAATCTCTATACTTGGCCGAGCACCTGCTTGTAAAAGTCTGAGAACCATATCTTTATCATTCTTCTCAAGAGCATAAGCAAGAGCATTTTTACCCTGTTTATCACAGATATTTATTGCTCTTTCTGCTTTTACTAATTCCTGTTTAGGCTGTACTTGTTTTACAGAATCTACTTCCCTGTGCAAGGCTTCATAGCACTGGTATGCTATTCTTTCATATGCTTGCATAAGAAGTTGTGCTATATCGTAATTTCTAAAAATAATGGCATACATAAGCGCTGTTCTACCGTCTGCATCTTGAGCATTAAGGTACCAAAGCGGTAAACCTACTTTTAGCAAAGTTTCAGTTCCTTCTTTATCACCAAATATACTGAGCACCATAGGCACTGTCTGATGAAAGCATTGTGTAGAACTACATTGACACATCCTTTTATATATACCCTGTAACATACATTCTTTTATTATCTGCTGTATATATGATAAAGAGTTGTTTCTATACATCTGCATCCCTGACATTAAACAAAGCTTTAAAAGCATTTTACTTTCTAGCGGCCATTCATTCCCTCTCGTTTCTACTATACCCTTATCTTGTAAAGTAAAACATGCTTGATGCTTAAGGAGCATAAGCAGTATCTCATTATAACCTCCTTTTGCAGCATACAATAAGGCACTGTATCCTCGAGTATCATATTCGTTAATATAGGCCCCGGACGTAATAAGCGTATGCACTATCTCCTTATATCCTCTATCAGATGCATCCATAAGGGGTGTTACATTTTGCGCTATAATAGTTTCTCCTTCACCAACTTCATTGCGCCCACTATGAGGGTTAGCTTCGTTATGCAACAGAAGCTTTAGTATTTCTGTCTGTTCCTGATGTACTGCTGTATGCAAAGCAGTTACTCCATCAATATCTTGCATATCCATGTCAGCACCTTGTGCAATAAGTAGCTCCGCTATTTCTTTATTTCCCTGTTCTACAGCAAGCATTAAGGGCGTATCACCACAAGCATTTTGAGCATTAATATCTGCACCTTTTTCAAGAAGATAGGTTACCATCTTTTTGTGCCCACACTCTACTGCGTCCATTAAAGAAGTGATATCTGCCATACCTTCTTCATTTGTATATGTTCTATCAAGCTCAGCTCCGTTATTAAGCAATAGCTTCATCACTTTTGTATGACTTTCTTGTACAGCCAAATGCAAAGCAGTTAAACCATTACTACTGTGTGCATTGACATCTGCGTTAGCACATATAAGCACATGCACTATTTCTTTGTAACCTTCCTGTGCTGCAAACATTAAAGCAGTCCAACCATCTTCATTTTGAGCATTAACAGGCGCATCACAAGCAAGTAATTTTTCTACTATCTCAAGACTCCCACTATAGGAAGCTACCATTAAAGGAGTAACACCGCTGCTATCGGATACATGAATAAAGGCTTCAGCACTAATGAACATATCAACTATTTCCGTATGCTTCCTGTATATAGCCATAAAAAGAGGAGTTCCCGTTTTTCCTTGAGCTGTTATACAGGAGCTATTGGGACTTGCTCCTGCGTCAAGCAACATTTTTATAATCGTACTATTACCGCCTTGTGCTGCTATATATAAAGCAGTTTTTCCCTCATGAATATGAGCATTAATATCTGTATATAAAGCTAATAACTCACGCACTTTTTCTACATTTGATTCTTTAAGCGCTTGTACAAGTAAAAACATTGGTGCATCATTCGAGCATTTGTGCTTTTTCTCTAGTGCTTTATGGTCGATGGGCTCCTGTTCTCTCTTCATTCCTTGCATTGTAAGAGAGGTGCCTATACAGTAAAAAAGTAGTATTTTATGCATATCTTTACCTTTTTCACGAAATTACACGATGAATAATAAGCTTATAAGTATAGCAGGAATACCTATTTCTCGTACACGTTCCGTTACTACTCATTTTTCTTTTTCCCAAAAAGAAGTATACTTTCCTTATAAAGGCTTTCACTTGCGTAGGGATCTTCAATGTACAAAAAGGGACATATTCATTTTGTAGGTATCGGTGGTATTGGGATGAGCGGAATTGCTAAAGTTCTTAAATACCAAGGATATACTATCAGTGGCTGCGATTTAGATTTAGAACAAAAAAGTGTAGAAGAGCTTATAAGTATTGGATGCACGATCTATCAAGGAAATAATACCCCATTTTGTACTCATCCGAGCATTGATGTTCTGGTTTATTCAACAATGATTAAACCAGATGCGCCAGAAATTCTTGCAGCTCAAGCACGTGGTATTCCTACTATTCCTCGGGCACTTATGCTTGCTGAAATTATGCGCACAAAATACAGCATTGCTATTACCGGCGCTCATGGAAAAACGACAACGACATCGATGATTTCTCATATTCTTATTGAAGCTCATAGAGATCCTACCGTTATTATTGGTGGACATCTTAAGAGTATTTCTACAAATGCACGTTGGGGAACTGGAGATTTTATAGTAGCAGAAGCAGATGAAAGTGATAGATCTCTTTTACGATTATATCCTACTCTTGCCGTTGTTACAAACATTGATTTAGAGCATCTTGATACATATAAAGATCTTGACGATATTAAGCAGACATTTACTCAGTTTCTTAATAATGTTCCTTTTTATGGCAAGGCATTTGTATGTATAGACGATCCACATATTCAGTCAATACTTCCTTTACCACATATTAAAACAGTAAAGTACGGTCTTAACGAACTGGTAGCCGACATATACGCCAAGGACGTTATCTTAGACAAAGATCATTCTACATTCACTGTATGGGCTAAAGACAAACCAGAGCCTCTTGGTTCTCTTACGCTTGCCATGCCTGGACGGCATAATGTACTTAATGCTCTAGCAGCTCTTGCTGTTACTCGTGATGTAGAAATTCCTTTTGAGGTATGCGCTGAAGCTCTTAAAAACTTTAAAGGTATTGAAAGAAGATTCAGCTATAAAGGCATCTATAGAGGGGCCGAACTCTTTGATGACTACGGCCACCATCCAACTGAGATATTTAATACATTACTAGTAGCTCGTAAAAGAGCACATAAAAAGCTTATTGTAGTTTTTCAACCACAACGGTATACCCGTACTCACAAGCTTTGGCAAGATTTTGTAAATCTCTTTGCCTATAGTCCCATAGATCATCTTATTATTACAGATATCTATCCAGCAAGTGAAGCACCTATTGAAAATATAACGAGCTATAACCTCGTACAAGCAATTAAAGAAAAGCAACCATCATGCCCTATCACCTACATTCCTTATGATACACAGCTTAAAGCCATTAGTTCACAGTTGGACTCTCTTTTAACAGAACAAGACCTTGTGCTTCTTTTAGGAGCAGGTAAAGTTAATAAACTAGCAGAATACCTTATTCATCCTTAATACATTAAGAAGCTTATCTCGAGCATCATATGCAAGACAAAGATAACTATATTTTCATGCCACACCGCCATTATTATTGAAAAACAATCAATTATTATATATAAAATATTGTTTTATTTGCTAATTGTATGCAATAATTATAGTAAAGAGATTCGTTTAACTAAGGAGAAATTATGTATAAGAAGTTTTTTGCATTACTTGTTCTAGGAGCATTTTCTAGCTCATATGCAATGATAGGAAATGTAGTAGGAGCTGCAACAGGTGCTGCTCAAGGTGCTTTAGGTATAGGTGAAGCTGCTGTTGGTACTACTACAGGGACAGTGTCGCGAGTACTAGAACCAAGTGCTATAGAACCCGCACCTGCAGCTATAACAGATGTTCCCGCAGCTACAGTAGAACAGATAGATGAGATACCTGTTATGGAAACCACAGGAAGAGATCTTATTGTTGAAGAAGATACAACACCAGCAGTAGAAGATGTCGATCTTACCATTGATACAGATCAAGATAGAGCAACTCCTAATGAAGGAGCTCTACAAGCTCAGGATATAGAAACAGAAATGCCAAGCGTATCTGACGCAGACGAATTAGGTACAGACTTGTCTAGTACAGACGTATCTGGTACAGACGTATCTGGGACAGACGTGTCTGGTGCCGAAGATATGCCAGCTACAGATGAATCTAGCACAGATGCATCTGCTACAGGTACCTATTAATTATAAAAGGAGATTTATCATGACTAAGAAACTATTCGCTCTAGTAATTCTTATGCTAAGCATACTTTCATTATCACAAATTGAAGCTCGTCGTGGTTTTGGTGCAGGCTTTGGCTTTGGATTTTTAGGTGGCGCTTTAGCTGGTTCTGCATTAAGCAGCGGCTATGGATACCCAGGATATTATGGCGGTTACGGATATTATCCATACTCTTATGGCTATCCTGCATACTACTATAACTACTATCCAACCTATGGCTATTACGGATACTATCCAGCTTACTACTGGTACTAAAAAAGACGCTTTAAGGGCCCATAAGGGCCCTTTTTTAGTGCTGTTTCTGCTTCTATACTAAGGAATAAGAGGCTGTTGCAAAAACTTTTTCTCCAGTTACGCTATTAGTGAAAAGCTTAGTTTATGGTTTTAACAATTAAAGCTTCATAAGCAGAAATAATATTCAGATAAACAATAAAATTATTGACTTTAAGCGCTTACTTTAAGCAAGCTTTTAATATAGACCATCCTTTCATATAAGGAGACTTTCGATGAAAAGGATATTTGCTCTTTCTCTTTTGCTTTCAACTGCTTTCTTACATATATATGCTGATAGCTTTGGTGAAGGGTTTGGTGTGGGTGCTTTCACGGGACTTGTTGGCGGAGCAATAATGAGCAAAATGGCTTCAAGTAATAATCCACCTGCAGTTTATTATAATAATCCGCCTACTGTATATTATGTAGAAGATCCCTATGCAGAACAAAAGCGTATGGAAATTCAAATGCGTGAAGAACAGATTCGTATGCGTGAACTTGAACACCGTCGCAGAGAACGAGAAGAGGAGATTCGTAGACGAGAAGCCGCTTATCATGCTCAACAACAAGAACATGCTCGTAGGATGAGAAAACTAAATAGAGATACCGTTATTGAAAATACTATTGTAGAAACACGGACTATCGGTCGCTCAAAAGACAAAACACTCGAGATACGTGAACGAGAACTAGCTTTAAAAGAGCAGCAAACACAACTTGCTTTAGTAAAAGAACAAAAAGAGCTTTTACGCGAACAAAATAAAGCTAAAGAGCTGAAACTTAAAGAAGAAGAACTAAAAATCAAATTACTTAAAGCCCAAGGTAACGAACATGACCTCGGTATCGAAAAAAGAGTAACAAAAATATCTAAACGGACACTTACTGACACTGATCCACTTTCATTTGTATCTTAAACCTACAAGGGGACCATGTATGGTCCCCTTTTGTCTATATCTTTTAAAATCAAAAATATCTGCCATTTCATAAATGAGATAAGCAAAAAGATTATTACTTCGTGCTCATAACTTTCATACAAAAATCTAAAGTTATTCAGTTATGCTCCATATTCTTGCTTACAAAATGCTAAAAGATCTAAAATAATTTTACATCTTTTTTATCTTTCAAAACAGAGGAGTAGTATGAAGTGTATAAATGTAAAATTTCTTTATCTAAGTATGTTTGTTCTAGCAATTTTTCCCTTATTTTCAAAGGAGGAATCCCAACAGCCATTGAGAGGGAAAAGCTGCTGTAGTAAACTATCTCATTGTTCTAAAAAAACTCAAAATATTATCTCTAATTTCTCATTTGATGTACTTGGCGATACTGCGTATACTACCACATTTGAAGCAGAACTTATTCAGCTCATTAACAACACTATAAATAGAGAAAATGTGCGCTTTGTAGTACATGTAGGAGACATCCAATCTTCTCCTACAGGCCTTCTTGTACTTCCTAACGCTCTTTCAACCATAACAGAAGAGGGCCTTACACGAGCTCGTAATATTCTTTTTTCAATAAATAAACCACTTATTTATACACCAGGCGATAATGATTGGGCAGATACTGTACGACCACCTATCAACAACCCAAATCCTCTTGGAACACTTGCAACCATTCGTCGACTATTTTTTACACGAACGAATGTTCCCTTTCCCTTTGAGGTAGTAGCACAACCACAAGAATTTCCTGAATTCTCTGAGTTTGTTGAAAACCGCCGTTGGGTTTTAGGTAATATAGTTTTTGTCACAGTACATACTATTGGAGGAGACAATGGTCTTGCTAGCCCTTCAGCTGAAGTAAGAGCTGAATCTGTAAGACGAATTGCTGCTAATCAAGCGTGGCTTGAAAGAGCTTTTACTGTAGCCGCACAACTTCAATCGCGAGGTATCGTCATTTTTACTCAAGCAGCTATAGATTTTGCAAATCCTTCTCCCGGCTTTAGACCAATGATTAACCTTATTAGTGCAAAAGCAAAAGAAATTGGCAATGCTCGACAAATTCTCTTTATATATGGTGATAATCATACCTTTCTTGTTAACAAGCCGCTACCAGGAGCTCCTGTAACTCCTCCTGCTCTTGTTCCAATACCGCTCTTTAAACAACAAGAAAACTTTACAGCCATTCAAGTTCCTGGGTTTCCTGTACCTGGTTCTACAGGAGCTACCGGTCGTGTACGTGTAACTGTTAATTTCAACGATCCAGATCTCTTTAATCTCTATTTATCTACACGAGATCAAGGAAGTAACGGACAAAGATAATAAACGGAGGGACCTCTTAACAGAGGTCCTTTATAACTTGTTTTTTAGGACCTACACAGACTATTACAGAATACTTACCAGAGGTAGGACGAAGTGTTATAATACAATGACGAGACGCCTTTTCAAATACCAAGCATGATTCATACGCCAAAAAAGTTCCTATTTCATGCCACTTGTGATAATCCATCTCAGCTCTATGAAAGGCACAAAGATCTTCTAATGAACTTCCTGATTCATACATAAGCATATAGTTTCGCTTATCTTTTGTGCGCATTATACGAGGAATACTGCCCTGAGGAAAAGGCACATCCAAAAGATATGCTCTTTCTTCTTCACCAAGCATGTGAAACGGTGGTAATTCTTGTGATAGAGGAGGCTCAACTGAACGTACTTCAGGAGAGTTCTTTATAGTACTAGGAAGCTGCTTTATACAGCTAGACAAAAAGGCACTTATACAAAATAAGTGCCCTGCTTGCCAATAACGCATAGTTATGCTGCTCTTTCTTGAGCCTTTTGTTCTTTAGTAAGTACTTTTTCTTTTACGCGAGCTGCTTTACCAATACGTTCTCTCATATAGTAGAGTTTTGCACGACGAACTTTACCTTTACGTACAAATTTTACTCCGTCAACTAAAGGAGAGTAGAAAGGATAAACACGCTCTACTGCGATAGCATTTGCACCTATTTTACGAACGGTAAAAGTGCTTGCTATACCTTTATTATTAATAGCGATAACGTCCCCTTCAAAGAGCTGGATACGTTCTTTATCGCCTTCTTTAATTTTTTGAGATACCACTACGGTATCGCCGATAGAAAATTTATCAAAGGGACGATCTTCAGTGCCCATATTTAAGATAGTTTCTTTTGTATACTTTTTTGCTCTCATGCCTGTTCCTTATAAAGAGTAGTATGCTTATTTTTAACCTTTTTACTTTTAAGACAAAATGGGCTAGAGCCCTTATATTCTAGTATAAAACATGCTTGTATTTTAGGCAAGCACATTATTCTAAAGCCGCAGCCCAAAGTAAGAGATCGGAACTCTTGATCACTAATTAAGGCTATACTTTCTTTCTAGCTCTTTGTATCTTTTACGAGATTTACGTCCGATCCTTGATAAACTTCATGAACAATTTTAGCAATTGTTCGTAACGTTGGGTTTCCCTTAGATGAGAAGGCATTTTGCACAGTAGTCCTAGATAATTTGGCTTTGGTTGCAATATGCGATCTATTAACTCTTAAATAAGAATCTAAGATCTCTTTATATGCTTCATCATCACCTTCAATCAAGCACTGTAAAAGAACCCTCGCAACTTTATTGTGGTTCTTGAAAGTTTTTTCAGGGTAATATTTCGTAATTGTTTTTGATATTTCCTTATTAAAAGTCACCCCTTCAATATCTTCCAAGCTTAGTCCTTGCTTTTTTAATGTCTTTTTTTTGTTCATTGTAAAATTCCAGTAAGTACGAGAATCACCCCTACAAGCAAACCGATTCCTAAAGATCGATAGTTGGCTTCGCTGACCATCTATAATGACCATTATATTGAACATCAAACTATCTGTCAACCTCTGTATCCTTCAAAGTCGTAACAATTGAGGACAAGATTTACAAGAAAGCACTATACCGATTTCTCATAAATCTAAGCTATAATTTTCTAGATGTTGACTTGCTTGAGATAGTAGATCCTGATGCATGATTAATTCCTAACCAGCGATCAAAGATAATGGCTGCTGCCGAGCGGACTGAAAGATGATTAAAATCAGTAAATCCTTCAATTGGCTCAAGAAGAAACTCACATTTTTCAATAAGCTGTGGTGCAAGCCCTCGTGCTGTACCAAGCAAAAACAAAACCGGCCTTTTTTCTGCCCATACCATTTCCTGGTCATTATAAGTAATAAGTTGTTGATGTCCTCTCCTTTTTGCACCTGTAGCAATAAGCACAGGATCTTTCTGTTCAAGCTCTTTAATAGCAGCAATAACATCATCTAAACTTGATACTACCATTACTCGATTGAGCGCCTCGTGCCGATGAGGATTATACTCTATACCAGCATCTGTGAGCCAGAATGAGAGTAATCGCTGTACTATCTTCTGCTGATCTACCAAAGGTGTTACAATAAAATACTTTTTTATCCCAAATGTGCGTGCAGACCGTGCTATATCATGAATATCAAGCGATGTTACAGAACTAGTACCTTCACGCTCAGCTTCAAGTAGTACCTGATCATGCATGAGTACTACATAATGTACAGGCAGCAGTTTCTCTACCGCTCGTTTATCTTCTTCGCTTTCTATATGAGACCTAAGCCATGCAAAGTGGTGCAGCACTGTCTTTTGAATAGCCTGCTCTTTACGCCATTGGGCAAGCGCTTTATGGTTTCCAGAGCGCACTACTTCTGGTACTTCAAGACCTTTCCATATTACAGGAGCTGTATATTCAGGATAATCTACAAAAGGGCCAGCAAATGATTCATGCTCTATTGAACTCTGTTTTCCAACTACTCCTGGCAACAAACGTAAAAGACCTTCCATAAGAACCATTGCTGGTAGATCTCCTCCCATAAGTACAAAATCACCTAAAGAGACTATAAGATCGCCATAATGTTCCTCTACTCGAGTATCCATACCCTCATAGCGAGCAGGCAAAAGCATTATATGCTCTTTCTCCTGCGCTCTATGAGCGAGTTGTTCAAGAAGCCTTTGATCAAGCTTTTTACCTTGAGGAGAGAAAAAAATTTTATATGCTTGTCCTGCCTGCCTTTGTATATCTTCTATAGCATGTTCCATAATATCTGGCCTTAAGAGCATTCCTGCACCATGACCAAATGTAGGGCTATCAACACGCTCTTTTGGCTTTGAATACCCAAATAAGTTATGTATATCGACAGTTACCAACTTTTTTTCACGAGCACGTGCAATTAAGCTAGTATTGAGAAATGGAACATAAAGTTCAGGGAATAAGGAAAGAACCGAGATAACCATTTAACTACTAATATCAACTACTATATCTTTTTGAGTATGAGGATCTGCTGCATTTGCTAAAGCTCGTAGAGCTTTGAACGTACGACCCTCTTTTCCTATAACTTTTGCAAGATCTTGTGCAGCTACTTTGATCTCGATAATAGTCTTTTCAGCTGTCTGAATTTCAGTAACAGTTACTCCATCTGGTTTTTCCACCATCTTTGTCACAAAATATTCAATAATATTTTTGAGCATGCTTTCACTCTAGTTATGCAGGAACTTCAGCCCTTTTATGTAGTTTTTGTAACCTCTTAACTGCATCAGTAACGACTGCTCCTTTAGATACCCAATCATTAATACGCTCTTCATGAAACTGTACTAATTGACCACTCAATGGATTATAGGTCCCTAAAATCTCAAGTGCAGCACCGTCTCTCTTGCTTCTTGAATCAATAGCTACGATACGGTACACAGGAGTGTGTGTCTTACCTATACGAGAAAGTCGAATTTTAACTGCCATAGAATATAACCTTTCTTAAAATGTGTTAAAACGGATTATTTTTTCCGATCTTCTTAAAAATTTTAACAAATTGCTGACTCTGTTCAAATCTATCAAGCAATGTGTTAATATCTGCTACCGCAACTCCTGCCCCTTTGGCAATTCGGCTTTTGCGTGAAGCATCTAATATTTTTGGATATACACGTTCTTTATGTGTCATAGAGCTTATTATTGCCTTAAATCTCTTAATTTCAGACTCTCCTTTTTGCAGCATCTCTGGGGAAACATTCAACGATGCAGCTCCTGGCAAATATTTTAAAACACTGGTAAGAGAACCAAGACGTGATACCATATCTATTTGTTGAGCAAAGTCCTGGAGCGTCAATCTTCCTTGAGAAATTGACTTATACATAGCCTCTTGCTCACTTTGCTTAATCTTTTCTTCAGCCTTCTCTACAAGACTCATCATATCACCCATACCGATGATTCGACTTGCCATTCGTTCAGGCCTAAAAAGCTCAAGATCAGCTATTTTTTCCCCTGTTGCAGCAAAAAGTATAGGCTTCTTAAGTGCATACCTAAATGCAAATGCTACCCCACCTCGCGTATCACTATCCATTTTAGTAAGTACCGCTCCAGTAAAACCAACCTTTTCTTCAAAGGCTCGTGCTACTTTCAACGATTCCTGACCTGTCATAGCATCTACTACAAGGAGCTTATACTTTGGTTTTACTACAGCATTAATTTTTTGTAGCTCTTCAAGCATCTCATTATCAACATGTAATCGCCCTGCTGTATCTAAAAAAAGATACTCACAATGCTCTTTTTGAGACTGCTTTACAATATCTTGAGCAGCAGCTACTGGATCCTTCAAAGGAGAGCGATAAAAAACAACTCCCGCCTTTTGTGCCAAAATCTCAAGCTGATCAATAGCTGCAGGTCGATAAAAGTCTACGGATCCTACCATAATACGGCGTGTTTTACCATGCTTTTGAGCTATTGTTTGAATATAATGGGCAAGCTTTGCAATAGTGGTCGTTTTACCTGACCCTTGCAGACCAATCATCATAATAACCGACGGAATCTGGAACGCAAAATGATTTTCGGTCGTTTGGCCACCTAAAAACTGTAACAATTTATCATGCACTATCTTAAGAAGCTGTTCTCCAGGTTTTAAGGAAGAAAATACCTTTTTGCCTAATGCGTCTGCCTTTACTTCGTCAATAAACGCTTGGACAACTTCGTACGGCACATCAGCCTCAAGCAGGGCATCATACACCTTGCTTAAGGTTTCATCCATATTTTTTTCAGTTAATCTATCTTGCCCTGTTAAACGGGTAAAAATAGAGGAAATTTTTTTCGATAAAAAATCAAACATAAGCCTTTTTTCGATAATAAACTGTGTTTCTCTTCTAGTATAACAAAAAATTAGAATTTTGAGAAAAAATATTTATAAAAGACTTCGCTTTCTTTTTTTCTTGAAAAGATCTATTTATAACGACCTTTAGGCTTTACCCTTTTATCTTTAAAAAGGTCATCTTCCCTAAAATTTCTTTCAAACTTACGAACTGGATCTTTACAGAGCTCTTCTACCTTTTGAAATAGTCTTTTAAAAAGAGAAATGTGGCTATCCATAATACACCCCCTTCGTACTAAGCTTTTTCTTTATATTTACCCTAAAAAGAGAAATTTTACAAGAGAAAGCTTTCTCTGTAGCTTAAAACTTCTTAGATAATATACTGACAACTTAGAGATTATTCTTATGTAAAGCATGCGCCACACAGTAAGCTAAGAATGCAGCAAGAGTTTCATATATAAGCTGTTCCCATCTTCCACAAAGCAACGGCAGTATAATCAAAGCACTTATTACTACAATTAGGATATAATACATCATTCGATTCATATTTTTTTATCTCTTTATATAATAATTAAATCTAATTATATCATAAAAAATAAAGGACATCGAGTAGGCATATCTGTCATTGTGTCTTATAGAGCTTTATAGTATACTATAAGTAGCGTTGAGATAAAAAATTGTTAGAGCGCTTTGTCGGGTACATAGCTATTCAACCTCACAAGGGAATTTTACAATGAAACGAGTAGAAACAGCTACAGTTCAGCATCCTAAAACACTCTTAGTGGGAATTTATGCCCCTTATAATACGACTCATATGCAATCTTATTTTGATGAGTTTATCAATCTTGTAAAATCAAATAGTATTGAATATGATACTACTTACTTTGCAAGAATTCGGGCTATTGATCCTGCCTTTTTTCTTTCTAAAGGCAAGCTTGAAGAGCTCATTGATGTTTGTAGGCAAAATGATATTGAAGAGGCCATATTTTCAGAGCCTCTTACGCCACAACAAGAGCGGAATTTAAGCGAAATACTACGCTGTAAAATTTTCGATCGAACACAACTTATTTTAGAAATCTTTGAAAAGGGAGCTCAATCGGCTGAAGGAAAGTTACAAGTAGAGCTTGCTATGTTCCAGCATCGCAAATCACGCCTTGCAGGTCGTGGAGTTGCTATGTCACAACAGTCTGGCCGCATTGGTACAAGAGGTCCCGGTGAAACAGCTAAAGAAAAAGAAACGCAGCATATTGAACGGCATATGCTTAAACTTAAACGAGAGCTTGCTGAGCTTGAAAAGCACCGTCAAACACAGCGTAAAAGACGGCTTGAATCTCGTATCCCTCTTATATGCCTTATTGGATACACGAATGCTGGAAAATCAACCATTTTAAATGCTTTAACCAAAAGCGATGTTCTTGCGGAAAATAAACTCTTTGCTACACTCGATACTACTACACGAGAGCTTTATATTGATGGAAAAAAGAAAGGTCTTATTTCCGATACTGTTGGCTTTATCCAGCAGTTACCTCACCACCTTATTGAAGCATTTAAGTCTACCTTAGCAGAGCTCCAGTATGCCCACCTATTACTTCATGTGGTAGATATCTCTGATCCTAATTGGGAAGTTCATATTCGAGTAGTGCTTGAGGTACTCAAAGAGCTTGACGTTGATAAACCAATGCTTTATCTCTTTAATAAAGCAGATCTTGTTCCAGAACGAGAGATACTTGAGCCTAAGATTAAGAAATATCAACCTCATGTATTTGTTTCTGCTCTTTCTAAAGAAGCATTAGAACCTCTTATTGAATTCTTACGTACTTGGGAACCTGAGCAATAATACTTTTAGGAGCATTTTTATGTATAGATACTATTTCGCCCTTACTATTTCTTTAGTAAGTAGCTCATGCTTGGTTGGTTTGTTTTCTTTGCATGATCAGGACTCCGCTCAAATTCATAGTAATAAAGAACTTTTTTTTCTCATTGGTGCACCAGGCAGCGGAAAGTCTACCTCCGGATCATCTTTAGCAGGCAAGCACCCTCACCTTATTGCATGGTACTCTGCTGGTGACCTTTTAAGAGCAGAATCCTCACATAACAATAACCTCAAAGCATTATTAGATGCTGGCAAGTTGGTACCCATTGAAACAGCATTAGATATTATGTGTCCAGTCATTCATAAAACAGTACAACCTATTATACTCATAGATGGCTTTCTTCGCACACAAGAACATGCACAAAGATTTGAAGAATTTATGAGCAAGCACCCTCACCTTCACATTAAAGGTGTAATAGAAATCAACGTTGCATCAGAAATTGCCCAACAACGAGCATTAAGCCGTGCTCGCAGTGATGATAGAGAAGAAATTGTTAATCGTAGAATAAAAACTTATTTAGATTCATCACCCTTGATAAAAGAGTGGTATCAAAGTAAGCATCTGCTTTATGTAGTCGATGGAAACGAGCTTCCTGAAGTTGTTGCCAAAAACGTTGAAACCATTATGTTACACTAGCAGTAACGCTATGATGCCCTGGACTTTAAAAATGCGTCATAGCACTAAAATTGCTACCTGTTGAATTGCCAATAAAAAGTTGCAATACTAAAAGCATTGTAGAATATTATTAGTAGAGAGATACCTTATGTTTAAATGCGCTTTATTTTTTACCTTATGTTCTATCCTTACTTGCTTAAGCACCGAGCTCTATTCTGCTAGCCAAGCGACACATGTTCCTCTTTTTGTAAAAGTAAAAAGTCACTTTGATGAAGATGAAATAGGAGAAGGTAATAGTGGTTATCATGCCCTTAAAAATGCGCTTATTTTATGCAAGCTTATTGTAAGCGAACCTCTAGAGCGGGAATCTGTATGCTCTCAACTTACAGACAGTACTCTTGTAAAAAAGCTCTTTGGAGAAAAAACAGCGCCATGGAAAGCGTATATTGTAGAGCAGCGCAGACAACAGTTTGCCCAAGATTTTGTAAGGGATACTCTTTTAACTGCTTTAGCAGGAGCATCAGTAGTTACTAAATCATCTGCCAGTAATAAAAAAGTAAAGCTTTCATGTACAGATCGATGGATATCTTTAGAGTCCATTGATAACGAACAAGATCGCAAAGCTTTTATCGCTCTTTTACCAACTCTTGCACACCAGCTTGTCACTACAGGGCCTGTAAAGACAAAGGCTCTCCTTTTCAAGGAAAAATACTCTCAAGATAACTACCACCAGTACCATTTTACCTTCGATGATATTGCAGCTACTCTTAACAAGCTCATAGAACAGAAGTTGAATCACGCAAGTGAATATTCAGATGTTTCTTCTTATAAAAGCTTGTGTGATGTACAGCACCTTAAAAACCTTTTACCCACATTACAACTAATCTCCTTTATCGTTAAAGATGATAATCGTATTATTTCTGAGCACCAAAGTGCATATAAAAGAAGTTATTCACACCGCATAGTAAATCCCAAAGAAAAAGTAGAGGCACCTGGCACGTGGCTTACACAACAAGAAGTTGAAAAGCTTGTTCAACTTGAGCGCGAACGTACAGAAGATGCTCATTCTATGGATTTACTATCTCCCCTTTTAAATATAATACCTATTATATACCTTGAAGGAATGCCAGAAAACAGCAGCTTTTCTAATCATCTTGAGTATAAACTCAAAGATTTAGTACAAAAACTACAAGATCCTACATGTTCCTTTATTACTATTCTCTTTGTTCACTATAACACACGCTGGTTCGTTTGTGTTGTCAATAAAAGCAAGAATTCTACACAATATCTTTTTGCAGACTCTAATACTCATACAACTTCAGAAACAAAAGAATTTGCTACAAAGCTCTTACACCATCTTACTGGAAAAAACTCATCTGAAGCGCCAGAATCACCAGCAATTACAATACCACAATCAGTACACAATGCCCAACAAACATTGGTAGATAATGAAAAAAAGCTTCCAGAAGTAACTTTTGTAAAGTCATTGATAACACGCGATGACTATGCGGGCGCTTTACCTGAAACAGTAGAAGATATCATAGATATCCTTAAAAACAGACAAACGTATCGTGCTATGGGTCTTACTTTCCTTCCTCCTATGATGCTTCTCTATGGCCCTCCAGGAACTGGTAAAACTACGCTTGCTCGACTTATTGCACATGAAACAGATAGACTTTACACTGAAGTAGTTGCATCGTCACTTTTAAATAAATACTATGGCGAAGGTGTAAAGCGATTACGCAAAATCTTTGAGGACGCTCGCAATCTGCAACAGCCTGTTATCATCTTTATTGATGAAATAGATGCTATTTTAGCTACTTCAACAAAAGAAAAACAGCGGACAGATCTTCTTCAAATCTTTAATAATGAACTTGATAAGAAAGATCCTAATATATTTGTTATTGGTGCTACAAATCGCTATAGTGCTATCGATGCTACTACAAAAAGCAGGTGTAGAAACTATTGTCTTGAAATACCGTTACCAGATTTACAGGCTCGTGAAACCATTATACGCCACTATTTATCTAAATTGGGCATGGAAGACGAATCCCTTTGCAAGGAACTCTCTTCAATAACAGATACAGTCAGTGGTCGTGAGCTTGAAATTATGGTAAACCAAGCTGTTATCATTGCACGAAGAAATAAAGCTGATAAAGTAGCAGGAACTCATTTACATAAAGCACTTGAGAAAACAAAAAATGAGATTCAAAAAGAGAAAAAAGAAGAACGCAAGAATGAACCTAAGTTGTTCGATTTTAGATCTATGGTTAATCATACTGCTTCAGCTATCGTTTCTCACATAGCTCTGTCAGCCCTTATATATGCAGGATGCAAAATAAAGGATATGATAGCTCCTCCTAAAGCAGCACCTGCAGCTTAAAGCAACACAAGATTATTTTGCTGGCAGCTCTTCACAAAGCAAAAGAAGATCTGCCAGCTCTGAATAACCTTTTTTCAAAGCCTTCACTAGAGCAACATTACCTTTTTTATTGGCATGATACATATCAGCACCTCGAGAAAAGAGCAGCATTGCTATTTCCAAGCGATTTTTCTTCACTGCATGGTACAAAGCACTATTACCCTTATCATCACATTCATTACTATCTGCACCGTTATTTAAAAGAAGCTCTACTATCTCTTTATAACCATTGCTTGCTGCAAATAAGAGAGCAGTAATACCACTTTTGTTACGAACTTTTACATCTGCATTACGTTTAAGAAGGAGAGCAAGTACATCTGTATGCCCTTTAGCTGCGGCTACCATTAAAGCAGTATTACCATCAACATCAGTAGCATTTATGTCAGCTTCTAAGTTAAGGAGAATAGTTACTGCTCCGGAACTACCAGCAAAAGCTGCACTCATTAATAAAGGTCTTCCTGTACTATCTTTGTGATTAACGTGAGCACCCTGCTCTTTAAGCCATTGTGCAAGAGCAACGTTGCCTACCCTAGCTGCTACAATTAACGCTATATTAAGACTATGCTGTTTATGAGGATTTGCTTGTAAACAGAGGCTAACAAGCTCTTCATCACCTTTTATCACTGCAAGTGTTAAGGGAGTCGCTCCTGCTGCATCTTTAACAGCAACATCTGCATGTGCTGCTAACAAAAGTTTAACTATATCTTTGTGTTGTTTCTCTAGAGCATACGCTAAAGCAGCAACTCCCTGTTTATTACAGGTGTTAACATAGGTAGTTCCTGAATCTTCATACGAAAGCAATAACGATACAACAGATGTGTGTCCATTTCTGGCTGCAAGTATTAAAGCAGTATCCCCTTGAGCAGTAATACCACAACGAATATCTGCTCTATAATATATTAACAGATATACTACTGCATGATGCCCATTATTCGCTGCTCGTACCAAGGCAGTACAACCATCATTATCCTGTGCATTAACAAATGCACCTTTCTCTAAAAGAGTTAACGCTATCTCTTGATGTCCTTTATCTGCAGCAAACATGAGTGACGTTCTTCCTTCATTATTGCGTGCATTAACATGAGCATTATACTTAAGAAGAAGATCTACAATCTCTTTATCTCCTTGCTTCACTGCCTCTATAAGTGCAGTATTTCCTCGAGCATCTTGAGCATTAACAAAGGCTCTTCTTGCAAGAAAAAGCTCTACTAAGTTTTTATTACCAAGCTGGCAAGCATAAATAAGGGGAGTAATTCCTTCAGAACGAAGAATACTAGTACCTTCTGCGTTTGTAGACACATCTTTAAAAATAATATTTACGTCTGCTCCACAGGTAAGTAAAAATTCTACTATCCCTTTGTGTCCACCAGTCATAGCATAAACAAGAGCTGTTGCTCCTCTATAGTTTTTTACGTTTACGTAAGCACCTGCACTTACAAGCTTTTTTACTGCTTCTAAATGCCCTTGTTGAGCTGCAAATAATAATGGAGTCATACCACCTTGAGCTTGTGCATTTACGTCTGCGCCTTTTTGAAGTAACAGGTCAATACCATCAAGGGTATTGTATTGAGCTGCAGTCATTAAAGGAGTTCTTCCTTTCGTATCTTGAATATCAACAAAAGTAGCCTTCTTAAGGAGCATCTCTATGATATCTTTATTTTTACTTACAAGAGCAATCTTTAAAGCACTTTCTCCTAAGGTATTTTGCACATTACTATCTGCACCTGCCTCAAGGAGTGCACTAATAGTTTCTCTATTGGATTGTGCTACAGCATACATTAAAGAAGTGTTACCTTTTACATCTTGTAGCTGTACGTTTGCTCCTTTTTTTATAAGAAGAGCTACAGCATCTTTATGATTTGCTGCAAGAGCAAGCATAAGCGGCGTACGGCCTTTATCATCAGGTACATTAATGTCTGCTTTTTTATTAAGTAGATCTTCTATAACATCAATCTTTCCTTGTTGCGCCACAAGTAATAACGTAGCATTAAGCCTAGCTTGTGGATTTTCCTTACCCATAACAAGCTTCTTAACACCTTGCTCAGCTTCTGTTTTCATTTTTTTAAGTAATTGAGCAGCATCAATCGACTCTGCTGCTTGATTTTCATGTGTCAAAAGAATGCGTACTAGCTCTTCATAACCATTTTTTTGAGCATAGTTTAAAGCAGTCATACCATCTGCATCTTTATCGTTCACGGACGCTTTATAAGAGAGCAATAGTTCAATTGCAGCTTTATTGCCAGCCTCTGCTGCAAGCATAAGAGCAGTACGACTTTTTTTATCACGTAGCTGAACTTGAGCGCCACATTTAAGGAGAAGTTCTATAACAGCTTCATGATCTCCTCGTTTTATAAAAGGAGTAGTCCTTTGTTCAGCAGATATAAGAGGCTTTTCACCTGTTACCTCCATAGCTTCATAAAAATTCTCTACTACTGTAGCACTATCTATTTCTTGAAATGGATCGCCTTGTACAGCATACATTAAAGCAGTCATTCCTGCACTATCCTGGCTATTACTTTTGGCTCCATGTACAAGCAATCGTTCAACAGCATCTTTACGACCCTGTTTTGCAGCAATCATAAGAGCATTGACACCAGCAGAATCATGTATGTTAACAGCAACGCGCTGTTGAATAAGTAGTTCAATTATCTCTTTATGACCTTCAAATGCTGCATGCATAAGAAGTGTCCAACCTGCTCTGTCACACACAAGAGGATCAGCTCCTTTAGCTAATAAATAGCAAATAACTTCTTTATGACCTGCTCTTACTGCATACACTAAAGGAGTCCAACCGATAGCATCGTGAACGTTTATATGAGCCCTTGCTTCAATTAAAAAAGTTATAATGTCTTTATGATTATGAATTATCGCTAACATTAAAGCACTTAGCCCGCCTGCTTGCACATTAACATTTGCGTTCATTTTTACAAGCCATACTACGGCATCTTTATGACCGTTGATAATTGCATGCATTAATGGGCTATAGCCAGTTGCATCTTTTGTGTTAAAATCAATCTTCTTTCTAGCAAGCGCCTGCAAGATATTTATATTTCCTTTTGCAGCAGCGCTCATAAGAAGTGCTCTCCAGTCACCTTTAGACTTTTTAGCAGCTTCCACTTTCATCTTAGGCTCAGGAGCCCTTTTCATAGCATAGGTATAAGAATGTAAAGCAAAAAATGCACTTAAAGTAAGTAAGAGTGCACGATTCATAGATACTCCTTAGGAAAAGTAAAAACTGGTATATTTTTACTCGCAAGTGCTCTGATTTATTATACAGTTTGTATTTGATATTTAACATTATAAATCTATGATTCAACTTGTCAAGCAAGCGTATGCTTTTAAAGATTTAAAAAACAGCAAAAATAATTAGTTATTGACAAAGTCAGGGTAACAATTATTATAAATAGTAATATTAAATTATTTAATGAAAGGTCTTTTATGTATAAAATAATCTTCTTAGCCCTCTCTTCACTATGTAGTATAGCAGGCACTTGTACAGCCTTTATGCATACTACAGGATATATTGAAGTAGTACAACCTACTAACCTAGTAGAACTCATTATGTTTGCCGGTTCTGAAGCTAATCTTGAAAAGGTACAAAAATGTTTAGGACAACTTGACATACACAATGATGAACACTTAAAAGCTATTCATGGTGCACTCCTTAATGCTTGTCTGACAGGAGGCCGCGCTCTAGCAGTAGTAGAGTTTCTACTTTTACAGCCCTATGTACAGGTTAACTATAGAAGACAATTAGATTCTATGTCTGCTTTAGACGCTGCAGCTATTCATAACAATAAAAAGCTCATTTACTTATTACTTAACCACGGTGCAGACTGGTCATCCAAATGGAGTAAATTTGGACTTAGCCCTTTAGAAACTGCACAAAGGAGGAGTATTCCTTTCATTGCTCAATGGTTGCAACTTAGAGAACGTCTTTTTAACGCAGTAAACTCATCTAATTGCAATGAAATCATTACTCTTGCTCAAGAAGGTATAGCGCTTTCTATAAAAGATGATGCAGGCAATACTCCTTTACATCTTGCGATTCTTAGCAATAAAACGAAAGTAGTTAAAACTTTACTCCAACTTAATCCCTATCTTGGATACCTTACAGACAAAGCAGGTCTTAGTTGCTTTGAGTTAGCATTTAAGTTAGGGAACACAAAGATTGCCCTTATGCTTCTGAGCCATACTCCTTGCGATAGCACTGATATAAGGCCAGCACTTATGCAAAAATGTCTTATACAAGCAATAGGGAACAACAAGTTTGGCATGATCAAATTTCTTATGAACATAGATAAAAAATAACTCTACTATACTCAAAGGGAGCACATTGTGCTCCCTCCTTTACGCACCAAGCAAGATTGAAAACCTGCTTCTTTTAATTTTGAATCTTAATTGCCAAAAGTTCTTTGCCAAAAATCATAAAAAACGGTAGTATAGACAGAGTTACGCTCAACAATAACTATAACAACTATGAGTACTATCTATCAAACATTTAATGACTTTTTCGAGCTCTCTTTAAATCCTGAGCAACAGGAAGTTGTAGCGCCTAAAGATGGCATTCTTTTAGTGTGCGCTGGCGCAGGATCTGGTAAAACACGAGTAATTACTGCTCGTATGGCATACCTTATTCTTAATCATCGAGTACAGCCTCATGAAGTGCTTGCTCTTACTTTTACCAATAAAGCAGCACGGGAAATGAAAGAGCGTATTCAAAACTTTTTAGGAGAAGATTCACGACTGCCGTATGTAGGTACTTTCCACTCCTACTGTCTTAAACTTTTAAAAAGCAATTCTCATTTGCTTCCTATGGGCGTATTTTCGCTTCTTGACGAAAGTGATCAAGAAAAGCTTATTCGTGGTATTTTACATAAATATAGTTTTACTAAAAGAATAGCACCAAAACAGGTTATCTCGTTTATTTCTCGTATTAAAAACGAAGCAGTAACTCATGATGAACGCCAAGAGCTTTATAGTTATGATCCATTACTTCGTGATCTCTATTTTGCTTATGAGCAACAAAAGACAGCTGCTCATTGTCTTGACTTTGATGATCTTCTTACTCATACACTCCAGCTTTTTGAAAAACATCCGACATTTAAAGCTGCTTTTCAGCGTCAAGTGCGCCATGTGCTTGTAGATGAGTACCAAGATACCAATAGAGTACAACATGCACTGCTTAAAGCACTCGTACAAAACGAGCAGCAAGAATTTGCTCTTGATTCATTGTGTGTTGTTGGTGATGAAGATCAGTCAATTTACTCTTGGCGCGGAGCAACTGTTACCAATATTATAAATTTTGGAAAAGATTTTCCTTCAACAGTTGCTATCACTATTGAACAAAATTATAGATCAGTACAACCTATTTTGCATATAGCAAATGAGATTATTAAAAATAACTCGTACCGCAACCCTAAACGCTTATGGTCCCAACGCGAAGCTCATGATCGCATTAGGCTTTTGACCTGTAATTCTGGATACCAAGAAGGTGAAGCATTAGCACTTTTTCTCAAACATTTACAAAAAAAATATCCTGAGCACACACACGCTATACTCTATAGATCTCATTTTCTATCACGTGCACTTGAAGAAGCTATGCTTAGACATGGGATTGCCTATAAAATTATTGGTGGTATTCAGTTCTATGATAGACTTGAAATTAAAGATCTTCTTGCGTATTTACGCCTTATAATAAATCCTTTTGACCGGCTTGCATTCTCTCGTGTTATTAATAGTCCACAGCGAGGGCTGGGAGATAAATTTGAAGAGCTCTTTTATGCTATTTGGGACGAACAACCTTTTCTTAAGTTTACTGATGTTGCTCATATACTTCTAGCAGAACAAAAGCTTACTCGAGCAAAGCAAGAATCCTTAAAAAACTTTCTTTCTGTGTTTGAGGATATTTCACCTGCAACTAAAGCAAGCGACGCACTTACAACAATCATTCAAAAGACGAACTATTACAGCTATTTGCGTGAATCATTTGAAAAAGAAGAGGCAGAAGCAAAAAGAGAGAACGTTAAAGAACTTCTAAATGGCATACTCTTCTTTGAAGAGAAAACACAGCAAAATCTTGAAAAGTTTCTTGAAGATGTAGCTCTTTTACAAGAACAGATGGCAGCTAAAGAAGAAAATCATGATCAAGTACGACTCATGACACTCCATGCAGCTAAAGGCCTTGAATTTGATACTGTTATGCTTACCGGCATTGAAGAAGGAGTTCTACCAAGCGGCCATGCATTATATCAACCAGAGACACTTGAAGAGGAACGCCGTCTTTTGTATGTAGGTATTACTCGAGCTCGTGAGAGGTTACTGCTTACCCATACAAGATACCGCTATACTTATGGTCAAATGACTGATCAACGTCCTTCTCGTTTTCTTGACGAGATACCACACGGGCATGTACAAAGGCATGAATGCTCTCATTGGAGTACTCATGAGTTTAGCCAGTATTTCTCTCAATGGATCAGCAACTCTCAAAAATTAGTACCTCAAGAGCAGATCATTCACCAAGAACCAATCACTCTCGCATCAGAAGATGAATGGTATATTAACCAATCAGTTATACATAAAAGCTTTGGTAAAGGTATTATTCAAAAAATAGAAAAAAAGAGTGATACTACCTATGTTACTGCACGCTTTATTACAGGCATTAAAAAGTTAGATGTTCGCTTTATTGAACCTGCGCTTTAAGCGGAAGTAATAGTGCTCGCTCGCTACAGCACATGCTGTATAAAATCGGCACCTTGCTAATCATATCTAAAATGATATAGAATTAAATAGAATTAATAGTACTTTTGAGAGCATCTTCATGAAAAAATTTTGTATAGCAGGTCCTATTGATCCAGAACGGCATTACTTTATTCCCAAACGTTTTGATTGGGATTATGTAAGTGCTCTTATTGAAGATAGAGAATATTTTGTTCTTCATGCTCCACGCCAAAGTGGTAAAACTACTGCCATTGAAGAGTTTGTACACTACCTTAACAGTAATGATAAATATGCTGCTCTTTACATCAACATTGAACCAGCTCAAGCAGCACGAGATAATGCCGAAAAAGCCCTTATTACTATTGTTGAAGAGCTTTCTGTAGCAATAGCTACACAACTTCATGAACAACAGGAGATCCCTGATCATTTAAAAGAAATGTTCAGGATTCATCCTATTACGCTAAGCCTTCTGCTTAATGCATTACGCTTTTTTGCACAAACATCAAAGAGACCTGTTGTTCTCTTTATTGACGAAATAGATTCTTTAATCGGTGATTCTTTGCTTTCTGTACTCAGGCAAATACGAGCCGGTTTTAATCAAAGACCTGATAATTTTCCTCAATCAATATTTCTTATTGGTCTAAGAGATGTAAGGGATTATAGAGTGTGGTCTAAAGAGTCTGGAGCTTATGTTTCTGCGAGTAGCCCCTTTAATATTAAAGCAGAATCTTTAACACTTTCTAATTTTTCTCAAGAACAGGTCAAAGATCTTTACCTTCAGCATACAACAGCAAGTGGACAAATCTTTACAGATGAAGCAATAGACTATGCTTACTATTTAACGCAAGGACAACCATGGCTTGTTAATGCCCTTGCATATCAGGCCTGTTTTAGAGATATTACTGATAGAACGATACCTATTACTAAAGAAGTAATTGAACGATCTAAAGAAGTACTTATTTTAAGACAAGATACCCACCTTGATTCCTTATTCGATAAACTCAATGAAGAGAGAGTACGTACAATCATCGACCCCATTATAAGTGGTAGCCCAGAGCTCGCTACTTTTAATCTCGATGATATTAAATATGTAAGAGATCTTGGCCTTATTAAAAAAAATACCTTTGCTATAGCTAATCCAATTTACCAAGAAGTTATTCCACGAACTCTTACTTCAGTATTACAAGAAATGGTAATGCAGCAGACCCAATGGTATCTTGATAGCTTTGGTAAGCTTGACATGAATAAGCTTCTTAGTGCTTTCACTCAATTTTTTAGAGAAAATTCTCAGGTATGGTCTCAACATGTAAGGTACCAAGAATCATTTCCGCATTTACTTTTAATGGCGTTTCTTCAGCGTATTATCAATGGTGGAGGAACCATACATCGCGAATATTCATTAGGAACAAAGCGAGTAGATCTTTTTGTTACTTGGAAAGACCAAAAATTTGTTATTGAGCTTAAAATTAAATATGGTGAAGACACGCTCAAACATGGTCTTAAGCAGACAGCTGAATACATAGATATATGTGGCGCCCATGAAGGCCATCTTGTTATTTTTGACAGAGACCCTACAAAAAGCTGGCAAGAAAAAATTTCTCATGAAGCTCTTACC
The DNA here is from genome assembly GCA_963848965.1 of uncultured bacterium. Lineage (GTDB taxonomy): Bacteria > Babelota > Babeliae > Babelales > Babelaceae > CAWKFG01. The sequence continues at coordinate 84,827 of CAWKFG010000001.1, read as the reverse complement.
GTCAATTGCCAGAAAGTGTACGTCTGGACTCTATAAAACATATATTACTCCACGAACTATTCCAACAACTTACACAAGTTAGAGCTTAAAAGATTGCCTATATGGTGCTCATAGAGTCAAGGATTTTTGCTTTACTTAGTTCAAATTTCTTAAGGACTGGCTACTGCTTTTCTCCTGCTGTTCAAGCATTATAAGATTAAAGTCGCTCTCGTGAATAGGAGCTACAAGCTCTGTTTTTATATTGAGCCGGCTTTTTATAAGGTCTTCATGGGAGCTTCCTCCTCTACAGAACTCATTAAAGCCCATATCTTTAAGCATACGAGCAATATTGTCTGTATGTGCACACCCTGCAAAAAGAACATGCTTTTTTGTTGAAGAATCACTTACAACCTGTAAAACAAAATTACTATCAAAAAGATTAAAGGTAGCCATAATTATCTGTTCTAACAACTTGCGAGTAAACTTCCGTTTGCCTTCCTTAACTTTTAAAAGCTTTTCAAGAGCAGAAGTACGCATTTTTTGTGACCGCAAGAGGTCTTTACGCAAGTATCGTACATGCTTTTTAGATAATGTTCCTTGAGCTTCACAGTCCTTTATATTCGTTTCTATACCAGTTACTACTTCTTGTAATTGTGTAGTTATTCGTTCAATAAGCTCTTTATCTGAAGGAAGAGACTTTACAAATTTTAAACGCTCTAATTCTGCTTTTAAGTCTTCTAACGTATCTTCAGGATAATAGCCCATCTGTTTTAAACAGCGTATTTTATTTTTTATACCATAAATATCTTTATCTATATGCTTACAAGCACAGAGCTTTGCGCCCATTAACGTACAGTCTACTAAAAATGTTCTATTTTCTATGTTAGCAAGACCAAAATTCTTTTTATCATTGAGAATATCGAGTGAAGGCAATAAATCATTCTTTAAAGCAGGGTTCATCTGGGCCCATTTATCATCTTTATTTCTTCCTTCATACCAAATTTTTACCGTTTTATACCTCTTCTTCTTTAACCGCGCTAGCTTACGCTTGCAGAGGCTCACCTGCCTCTTAGTAAAGGCAAAATCTATACATTCATCAACATGATGAAGATCTCCATAGAGTAATACCTTTTTTTGAGCCTTATCTTGAAGCCCAACAGTATTAATAAGATAGGTATAAGAGAAAGATGAAGCAAAAATAACAATTGCTCCCACAAGGAGTTTTAGCATACTAGTTCCTATAATTATACTTTTAATTTCTCTTATATAATACACAAAAATTGCTTACTTGTCACGTGCAGGTACTAGTATAGGATTCTAATAGGTAAGCTCTCGCTCTTCATCTAAAAAGTCATCTTTAGTAAGAGCTTCAAATGGATTTTGAACTGTCTCTATACGAGCAGCGAGTGGCCGGTCACTACTAAGGAGCGCCTTTGGATCACGTATAAGTCCTTCTACATCGGTGCTACGAGTAACTTTAAGGGTTTTTCCTATAATTTGTCCGTTTGAAAGCTTTACACCATCGCCAGGAATGATATAGTACCCTTTTTTGGTTCCTACAATTTGATACTCTTTCCCTTCAATAGAAAGGTTCTGATCTAAGTAAGGTCCTTCCCAATGACCTGGATTTACAAGATTCATAGGACCAACTTGAGAACCTTCAAACTTTGCCACATTTAAAAAGTCTATATAGTCTTTTTGGCGCCTAAAACCGGTAATTTTACAGCAATCGTTAATTCGTTTAAAGATAGCATCTAACCGTTTAATATGATCTGCAATTTGCTCATCGCTAGCAATACGTACTTGAAAAAGGAAATATCGTGATACAGCAATAACTGCCATAAGAAAGAAAGCCCCTACAAAGAAGGGATAAATATACTTTCTTCTATAGTGTCTATGTTCATGCTGGTTATGCATAGCTCTCCTTAAAAGTAATCTAGACGCATTGCTTGTCGTATTTCTTTCATAGTTTCAGCAGCCTTTGTCTGAGTATACTCAGTACCATCCTTTAGTACTTTATAGACATAGTCTTTATCTTTTTCAAACTCCTGCCTTCGTTGCCGGATAGGAGCTATAAACGCTTCAAGAATATCTATGAGCCTTTTTTTGAGTGTGACATCACCGAGGCCTCCACGTCTATAATGCTCTTTAAGCACTTCTACCTCTTGCTGATGAGAATCAAAGACTTCAAGATAGGCAAAAACAGTATTGCCTTCAACACGGCCAGGATCACTTACACGAATATGGTTAGGATCTGTATACATGCTCATTACTTTACGAGCAATAGTCTCTGAAGAATCAGAAAGAAAAATAGCGTTCCCTAACGATTTACTCATTTTGGCTTGTCCATCGATGCCTGGCAACCGAGCGACTTTGGGCACGAGCGCTCGTGCTTCTACGAGTATATCTGTATCATAGGTCCTATTAAATGCACGAACAATCTCATTCGTTTGTTCAATCATCGGCAGCTGGTCTTCTCCAACTGGTACAAGCTGTGCTTTAATAAACGTAATATCTGCTGCTTGACTTACTGGATAGACAAAAAATCCTGCAGGAACGTTTTCTCCAAATCCCTTTTGCTGAATTTCAGCCTTTACAGTAGGATTACGTTTTAAGCGGTTAACAGAAACTAAGTTAAGATAAAATACTGTTAATTCTGCAATTTGAGGAATACACGATTGAATAAAGATAGTTGTCTTTTGAGGATCAATACCTATTGCTAGATAATCACAAGTTACTTGAAACACATTTTCACGAACTTTTTCTGGATTTGCTGCATTATCAGTAAGCGCTTGAACATCAGCAACCATAACATATTGCTTATGTGTTTCTTGTAACAGCAAGCGATTAGCAAGGGACCCTACATAATGGCCTAGATGTAAAGGGCCAGTTGGTCTATCACCTGTAAGGACTATGACCGGTTTTTTAGTGGTTTCCATGGTATCTTATTATTTACCTCTCTTAATACTATACAAAGCAGGTACAAACTTAGTACGCTTTGTTTGGAGTTCTATACCATAGTTTACTCAAGGAGAGAAGGTATGTCTAATATATCCGAGATTCTTTTTTCTCTTACTCATAAGCTTTCATTAGTACCGTGGCGCGATTATGGAGAAATTTTTATTTTCACAACTCTTATTTATTCATTTTTATCGTGGCTCAAAAGAGATACGCAAACAAACCTTACCTACTCATTTTATGTCTACTGTATTCTTTTGTGCGGCTCTTATTATGCTCAACTTTCGACAGTACATGCTACCTTGCTCACTGGTGCTCCATTAGCACTTATGCTCTTTATAGTACTTCACCAAGAAACGTTGCAAAGAAACTTTGTTATGTTTAAGAAAGCTCAAAAACCACAAGAGTTTTCTTCTCATTGGATAGACGAACTTATGCGCGGTAGCCTTACAGCACTTAATAATAATAAAGAGCTGGTTATAGTAGTAGAAAGAAACGATAGCCTTAAAAACATTCTGTATGCACCTTGCCTTTTTTATGCCGACTTAAAAAAAGACATTTTTGATATTCTTATTGAAAAGCATCTCTGTACAAACGATTATCTTGTGTGGGTTACACAAGAAGGCAAGCTTGTTGCTATCAATGCTGCTTGGCGTATTAATCTTGATGAAGAGTGGATCACACAAGAAGCACAAGCACTGCATAAATGGAAACAAGATGCTATCTTTGTTTCCTCAAAAACGGATGCCATTATTTTTAAGGTTAACATTTTAAGCCGCACCTTTAATCTTGCTATGCAGGGCAAAATTGCAGAAGAAATTAGTTCAGAGCAACTTCTTGCTATCTTACAAAGAAACATTTTAGGAACTAAAACTCGCAATACAGAACCTTCTGTTACTGTTGTAGGGGAAAAAAATCAAGAAAAAATCATGTAAGGAGCTTCTATGCACGTTAGTATAAAAAAAGCATTTGTAAGTAATGTGGTTCTTAAGGGTACATCACTTATTTTAGGATATATGCTCTGGTCAATTATTGGAGAAACATTCCCTACAAATTACTGGTTTAAAGTTCCCTTATGCTTCTATAACGTTACTACACAGCAACAACCAGAAGGACCTGAATATGTCTGGGTACACCTTAAAGGAAGACGCTCTTTGCTCTCTCATATAGATACAAAGAGCCTTGCCATTCATATTAATGCGCAAGAGCTTAAGTCAGGACCCAATAGTATTACGTTGTCTCATGAGCATCTTTTTGTTTCTCCAGCACTTGCATTAAATGATTATATACCTCACAATATAGTTGTTACTATACATGAGACATTAGCATAGAGGACTTCAATGAGTACGCTTTTTGGCACCGATGGTATTCGTAGCCGTATAGGAATGCATCCATTTACAGCAGAGACACTTCCATTATTAGGAGCTGCTATTGCACAGTGGGCTCAAGAAAAATACGGACCTGATTGTACCATTCTTCTTGCCCATGATACTCGCCAGTCGTGCTCTTGGCTCAAAGCTTCTTTAAAAACAGGGCTGCTTATGTATCCAATAGAGCTTCATGATGCTTATGTGTTACCTACCCCTGCTGTACTACATCTTATGAACAAGCATACTCAATATAACTGCGGTATCGTAATTTCAGCTTCTCACAATCCTTATTATGACAATGGCATTAAACTCATAGACACTCATACAGGCAAACTAACATCTGAAGATGAAAAGCGTATTAGTAGCCTTTTCTTAAAAGAGCATAAAAAAGGCTATACGCATCTAGGTATGGAGATGCCCGTTTTTCAGGCAGAAGACCTTTATATAAATTGTGTAACAGGCTTGTTTCAGGATGACTTTTTAAAAGGCTATACTATAGTGCTTGACGTTGCTCATGGTGCAACGTATGGAGTAGCACCACGTATTTTTGAAAAATTAGGTGCAACTACCATAGTGCTTCATAATACTCCTACAGGCCTTAATATTAACGAAGAATCGGGCACTTTATACCCACAAAAACTACAAGAAGCTGTAGTTGCTCATAAAGCTCATATTGGGTTTGCATTTGATGGAGATGGCGATCGTGTTATTGCTGTAAATCAACATGGCGCATTAAAGGATGGTGACGATCTCCTTTTCCTTTTACATACTCATCCAGATTATCGTCATTTACAAAGCCTTGTAGGTACTGTAATGACTAATCAAGCTTTAGAGATACATCTTAAATCTCAAGGCAAAACACTTATTCGTACTCCCGTTGGAGATAAACATATACTTGAAGCACTTCAGACACATAAGCTTTCTTTAGGCGGCGAACAGTCTGGACATATCATATTAAAAAATATCATTAATACTGGTGATGGTATATTAGTGGCACTCAAACTTCTTGAAACTATTAAAGCCACTCACAATTGGGATATGACAACGTTTGATAAATATCCGCAAATTATTATTAACATCTCAGTTAAAGAAAAGAAAGATCTTAAACAATCGCCATTTTCTGAACTTATTGCAGACTATGGTAAACGGTTGCAATCTGGAAGGCTTATAGTACGTTACTCAGGCACAGAGAATAAATTAAGAATTATGGTAGAAGATCAAGAGGAAGAACTAACTAAGCGTATTGCCCATGATCTTGCTCATTTGCTAGAAAAAATGATTAACCAAGAGTGACATTCTCTCCAGGTACCTATACGATTTTTCAGCGCTTATAAATTACCTTATATTTTGTTAAGTTGCTAGAAATAGCAAAAGCCCTGTCACATTCGATACGCTTACTAGGGACAAGCCGTCAGTAAGAGTATCTTTTCATGTGCTATTCTTTCGTAATTGCTCTCTAGCATACATTACTAACTTTTGAACAACGATGCTTATCTAAATATATTTGCGCGGCAAAAGTTCTTTTACAAGCTTTACAGGCGACTGCCTGTCGTTTTTCATGAGTACGCTCGTGGGCTTTTAAGTTACTCAGATCAACAAATGTTTTTTGACATGTATCACACTCATATAACAATACTTTTTTTTTCTTTTCTGGTGGCAAGTTCTCTGTCAAAATCTCAACATCTGAATCTTCATATGCAAAAGATTCTTCACTTTCAATAAAATAAAGACCCTGCTCTTGACCATTGTCCTGCTCGTTTGATAGCGTTATATACTCTACATTTTCCGCTGTTATCTTATCGGTTAAATTAACGCCAACTCGCACCTTCTGTTTTTGAGACTTGCTAGGAGCCTTCCTTTTTCGAACTGCTTTTTTAACTCTTTTTTCACATGCTTTACTAGTAAAGTTCTTTTGCTTTTGTATGTCTTGAACCGCTTTATGTGATCTTGTTACCGCTCTTTCCAGTAATAATAAAGATGAAGTACCTCTAGAAGTCTCTAAATTATTCTGGTCAGAACCATTATTATTGTCTGGTTGTTCACAAGGTTCAACGACAGTATCTGTTACATATACTTCTTCGGTCTCACTATCCTCTTGTACTGTACTTTCTTTATCTTCTTCATGGAACAAAGCATAATGCGATTCTAAATCTTTCTTTTCCCTAAAATTTAAAGCACAACACCCGCACATATAACCTAGCTGTTGATTACTTACCGCATCTTTTTGTACTTCTAAATCGTATCCCATTCCATAAACATTAACTATTATGCTACACCATATAAGCACTATAAATTTATTCATAATTTCACTTAATTTTAAAAATATTCTTATTATTAAAGTATGAATTGATACATATATCTTATTATACTAAAGCTTATGCATTAGTTATATTTTGTCAACAATACAATACAAATAAGATTAATTATGTTGTGATAGTTAAAGAAAGCGAGCAAGAAAGTGCCCTTTTATTATTTTATAATATTATAAAAATTTTGGTATCTTTTCTCTTGTATGAGTACGTATATGCTGTGCCAATGTATCAGAACAAGCAAAGGCCTTATCACATTCACTGCAAATATACTCTTTTTTCTCTCCTTCTTCTTGCACTTCAAGAACGCTTACTGCACAGCAGCATCAAGTTGCATAGATCTTTGAGCACTAGTAATAGAAGGAGCCGCTATTGATCCGAATCTTACAGGAACTTTCTGCCATTTTCTTCGTGCAACAGAGCCATCTTGAAAGTAGTGAGAAAACTTCCATTCGTTAAATGAGCGTGCTGTAGTAAGCATACAATAAGAATCATACGTAAAGCAGCGTTCTCCTGTCTCTTCAAGTTTTGCATCTGGCGATGAAACAAGCGTATAAACCATATTCTCGCCCCACACATTTACTATCCCCTTATTACAGCAAAGGAGATTCAGCATAGGACCGCCCGTTTCATTATTATGCTGATGAGCACGTAAAATAGCATGCAGTCTTGACGTCTTTGAGTTACCCCATGAAAGCAATGCCTGAGAAAGCTCTTTACCATACACCCAGCCACCAAATGTATTTATTCTCGTATTTTTAGACCAATTACGAGGACCTATCTCTTTTTGTGGATCTGTATAAAAATCATTCCACATAAAGCCAAATCCAAAAGACTGACCAGTAGCTGTTCTTGTATAAAAAGCCCCACGAGGAACAAGATTCACTATATCGCTACAGAGCGTTGGAATATCAAAATTCTTTTTAATCATATGCTGTTGTTGTTCTGTAAGCTTTCTATAAAAATGTTTTTTACGCCAAAGCACTTCTATAAGATCATAGTTCACCGTTTTACCTGCTTGTAAAAAGCTTTGTGGATCATATCCTATCTCAAGACCGCCATGGCAACATTGGATAAAGTTCACATGCTCTTGATCTTGACAACCAAGATACAGTACAACAGGCAGTATATCGTAAAAGCGGTAAATAATTGTCTCATCTTTACAGGAGATACCAAATTTACGATCAAGCTCATCAAGAAAGCTTGGTGCATCTTCTTTTGGTTCTCTATTCATATATTTACGAGCAAATGCAAGCCCTAAACCATATTCTTCATGATTACCACGTACCATAAGTACATGATCAGGATTAGCATTTTTCAACTGCATAAGAGTATAAATAACTTCTGTACCATAGATGCCACGATCTACATAATCTCCTAAAAATACCATATAGGTATTTGCCCATTGTATCTTAAATGTATCAGATATAATGCCATCACGATGTAATTTGAGCAACGTACGAACAAGCGAATGAACAGATCCATGAAGATCGCCAAAAAAGATAACAGTACTTCCCGGCGGAACAATAAGTCGCTGTGCATAAGGCTTAAAGATAAAATTTTTACCTGCTTCTTTTAAAGGAAAGAATGCTCGCCTTATGTTAAAGATTTCTGGCGCTTTTCCTTGAAGCGTTTTTCTATTCAGCCAACAACCTGTATCTTTACACTGATTCTCAATAGTATGTACACATGTTTCAATTGAATCTAATAGCTCTTGAAGTGTTAAAATAGAGGTCTGGTACGTATCTTTGGTAGGAAGTGAAGATATCTCTGCAGGACGCTCTTTCAATGTAGCTATCTTCTTTGCCCACTGCCGCAATGTACAACCAGAACAGGTCCCTTTAGCTTCTAAAATAGGAGGACAAAGCTTTTTAAAAGGAACTTTACTTACATGAGGTTTTGCTCCTTCTGCTTGTACAGCGCTTATACTAAAAATTACCAAAAATAAATACAGTATCATAGAGCCTCCTTTTTTACAGCATAAGATATACTCTTGCTATAAATCAAGAAAGTATACATCTATCCATTACGGTAAGAAATGTTTGCATTACCATGCTCTTCCTTAAAAATTTAAAATATGCTATAGTAGTATATAATCCTCATCATAATAGTGATGCTTCTTTCTTCTTACTATAAGGAGAAGAGAGCAGTTTATAGTCATTTGAACAAAGGAAGACCCCGTATGGAAACGGTCTTAAAAGTAAAAAATTTAGTAAAGTCATTTACACGAGGCATCTTCAAACCAAAAAAGAGCGCCATTGTTAAAGGCATCTCTTTTGAGGTTGGCAAAGGTGAAATTGTAGGTCTTTTAGGCCCTAATGGTGCTGGAAAAACTACCACTATCCAAATGCTATTGAGCACTATGACACCAACTTCCGGATCCATTGAATACTTTGGCAAAGACTTATGGAAACACCGCTCTGAAGTGCTCCAATATGTGTCATTTGCAAGCACCTATGTACGGTTTCCTGGACGGCTTTCTGTGTATGAAAACATTAACTTTTATGGCAAACTCTATGGCCTTACACCTCTAGAACGGAAAGAAAAAATAAAACATTTTCTTTCAGCTTTTAATGTATGGCATTTAAAAGATAGACCAGCAAGCGTTCTTTCAGCAGGAGAAACAACACGTGTTATGCTTGCAAAAGCATTCTTGACAACACCGCGTATTGTACTTCTTGATGAACCTACTGCTGCTCTTGATCCTGATATTGCTCAAGATATACGACGCTTTATCTTAGAACAACGTAAACAATTCGGAGTTTCAATTCTTTTCACTTCGCACAACATGGCAGAAGTAAGCGAAGTATGCGATAGGGTACTTGTGTTGAAAAAGGGAACTATCATTGCTAATAATACTCCAGAAGAACTAGCAGCAAGCGTTTCACTTGCACATCTCCATCTTCTTCTACCACAGCATATAGCACAAGCAATTGCTTATGTTCAGCAAAAAAATCTTACCTACCAGGTAGAAGAAAAATGGCTTTCAATTGAGATAGATGAACATGCTCTTGCAGATTTTCTGAAAGAGCTTATGCAGCAAAACATTACTTATTCTCAGATTTCTATCGATAAGCCAACACTTGAAGATTACTTCCTATCTATTTCTCGAGGGTAATAGTATGAAATTCTATCGCATAAAAGCACTTATTGAACGAACATTTCTTATTACATTTCGAGGACTAGATCCTTTGGTAGATTTTTTCTATTGGCCCTTCTATGATATTATGGTGTGGGGTTTTACTGCTCATTGGCTTCAAACTGCACAAGTAAGCACATCACATTCAACACTTGCAATCCTTACTGCTCTTGTCATGTGGCAAGCTTCCTATAGAGCAAACCTAGATGTGTCTCTTAACTTTCTTACAGAACTATGGGCACGCAATATTGTTAATCTTTTTGCAACTCCGCTTAAGCTCTCTGAGTGGACTGTATCTGCATTACTTATAGGAACTATTAATACCTGCATAGCTGTATCATTTGGTATGTTTGCTGTATGGCTTCTCTATGGTATTGCTATTCCGTCTGTTGGCTGGATGCTTATCCCCTTTTTTGTATCACTTATACTTTCAGGATGGACTGTTGGATTTTTAACAGCAGCATGTCTTGCTTATTGGGGTCAAAGTGTTCAAAAGCTTGTATGGGTAATGGGCTGGTTCTTTGTACCATTTAGCGCTGTATTTTATCCACTTGAAGTATTACCACCATGGGCACAAATAATAGCACGAATATTGCCTATGACGTATGTTTTTGAAGGAATTAGAAGTTTTGTAAGTACACAACAGGTTCCTGTACATTATCTGCTTATAAGCTATGGACTCAATGCTCTCTATCTTACTCTAGCACTCATGACTTTTAATGCGGCATTTAAAAGAAGTAGAGTAAGAGGTCTTGCCCGGCTTGAACTCGAATAACATTAGGTATTTTTCAAAAACGTGTAGTACCAAACTTCAAGTCCGTAGTCCGCTCCTCCATTTTTTACCGTATGGTCAAGCATATAAAGAGCATGATGTGCATCAACAAGCTTTTTATACGTATGCTTTTTCCAGTCTTTATTTATAAAAGAAAAGGGCAATCGTTGAGCATACTTTTTTGCTACTACAATACCCTCTTGTTGAACTCGTAACACAAATAAAGCTCCTTGCCATACTTGTTCAGACCAGTAGGCAGTCCAGAATTCAAGCGGATACTCCGATGAACAGTGAGACCACAAAGAAAAAAAGTCTTTTGATTGCTGCGCAAACAGATGTTGACTTAACGTAAAAAGAGAATGTTCTGGTACAAAAATCTTAGAAAACCAGTCATGAAAAAATGCATCGACTTTTTTGCCCACTGCCATTTGATAATTCATTACAATAATAGCCTCTTCAAGACTCAATTTTTCTTTCTTTTCAAAAAGTTTTAAGAGAAACTCTTTCTCAAGAGGTATCTCGGGAAAAAAGAACATACAGAGCTCTTTATAAAGATCTTTAGAAACAAATTCAGGAAGTGTATACAACGTTTCTAATACTGGATTGCCTGTATCAAAAAGAAAAATAGTATGAGGCCCTTTATACTGTTTAAGGTATTCCAACCACTTACGTTTTGAATGTGCATCAAGAAGATGAAAATCCTTAAACCAATAAAATGCTTGCATTCCCAAAAAGCTTGTTTCACATAACCCCTTTAAGCTTTCAAAAGGCTGGTTATAGACATCCAGTATCGTAAGCGACAAAAAAGACCGTATATACGACTGAAAACAAAAAAGAAATAACGGAGAAAATTGAGAGCTATGAAACGTAAGTGGGCCTGGACTTGGATTGCCAGAAGCACTAAGTGATTTCATAAAATCAAGAGCATGCATTGTGTTTCTACTCTAAAAAGTTTTTACTATCTCTTATAGTATACGTAGAATTATAAAGAACGCCAAGAAAGAGAGGATCCTTGACAATTTTTTACTCATATTTATGCTTATTATAAATAAAATAATAGACTTCTTCTTGTATTTTTACCTAGGACTTTTTATGAATAACTATCTCTGTATCTATTCACTTCTATTTCTTTCCTTCTTTTCTATAACATATGGTATGCAAAAGGAAAAAAATCATTCCATACGGCCACTTTCCGTGCAAGAAGCAAAAAATTTGCAACTTCTTATAGCAGCATGTAATGGAGAAGTTGCAACAGTTAAAGCGCTCTTACATGCTGGAGCAGATATAAATACAAAGTCTCCTCAGAATGGTATGACTCCTCTAATAATGGCTATTGATAATCAAAAAATAGAAGTTGTTCGTATTCTATTAGAAGCAAAGGCACCTGTTTATGAAGAAACTCGAGATAATGGCTCTGCTCTTATTTATGCAGTAACACGTGGCAATGAAGCACTTGTACGTCTCGTACTTAAATACTTCAACTTCAAAAATCAAAAAGCATGTACTCAAAGAGATAATGCTTTAACTATAGCCGTACAAAAGGGTTTTTTAAAAATAGTACAATTACTCCTCTCTTTAGGAGCGAATGTTACTACTTCTTTGCATGGCGGAGAAACATGTTTATCTCATGCCTCACATGGAGGATATATCACAATTGTTAAGGAATTACTTGAAAAAGGCGCTACTCCTTTAACCTACAATATACTTGGTAATACGCCACTTATTATAGCATCTGCTCAAGGGCATCTTGAGATAGTACAAATGATTCTTAAGGCATCTAAAGAAAATATTAATGCAGTAAATAAGGAAGGATACACTGCACTTCATCTTGCTATACAAGGTAAATATAGCAAAGTAGTAACTGCACTCGTTGAAGCAGGAGCCAACGTTACAGCCAACTATCCTAAGCATGGATTGCTCTTAAATTTTGCTGTTCCTTATGAAGATGAAGAAACTATCTGTACTCTTGTAGAACATGGTGCGCCCTTTGATATCTACACATTCGGACTTTTTTTCTTCAAGCTACAAAAATCCTCTGCCTTTAAGCTTGCTCTTACTCGTAATCTAATAAAAGGAAATAAAAAAGAGCTGCTCTTACATTTTCCCTTTATTACAGAAGCACATGACGATAATGGAAAGACACCTTTAATGATGGCTATCTGTGCTAATAGTCTTGACATACTTATACCGATCTTAAATCTTATGGCAAGCTGTAAGGCCGATATTAATGAGCATGACAACAATGGTCATACTGCTCTATTCCATGCACTCTCTAAAAAAATTCCTCAAGACCTTATTGCACTACTTCTTGAACAAGGCGCGCGGGTAAATATACCTCATACTCAAGAGAAAGCTATATTTAGTAGCGTCATCAGAAATGGGTATCTAACCTTTATGGACAAAAAAAACGCATTTAAAGACACGCACTATGGTTCTCTAATAGAAGATTTAAAGCGAGTTCAACCAACTCTAGACTTTAACGCATGTGCTCATTGTAAAGCTACTTCTCAACCACTTTTATTATGTGATCGGTGCCATATATTCAAGTATTGCTCTTCTGAGTGTCAAAAAAAAGAGTGGAAATCTCACAAAGCTGTTTGTGCCAAAAAATTCTTAATCGACACTATTACGTTACAACATGCTCTTAATACCCCTTGTGACGATAAAGGGACAACCCCTTTAATGCTGGCAGTAATGCACAGGTATACAAAGTACATACAAGAACTCCTTGCATTAGGAGCAGATAAGACTGCTCAAAATACCCTCGGAAAAACAGCTCTTGACTTAGCATATGAGCTTAATCTTCCTGAAATTGCTAAACTTTTAAAAAACACACAAGCTCTTTCAGAAAAAACAACTACAGAATAACATCAGGCTTCTCTAGAAAAATACTAAGAGGCGTAGTGTTTTCACTACGCCTCTTAAGATTCAAATGAACTAAGTATTTGTCACACTACACAGATTACAATATTTATCGAAAATAGCTTTAATCCAGCCGTTATTAGTACAATTATTTTGTGCACCTATAACAACAGTAAGAGCATTTGATATTCTTGTTGATCTTGGTGATTGTGTGCTTGTCTCAGCTACTTGTACAACATGAGTACCATGAGCTAATTTAGCTGTAATAAAGCTAAAACTACCAATCTCATTAGCAGTACTACCATTACCATTGTGTTGTCCATCAACAAGTGCTGCAAGGCTTGAATTTGCAACAGCTATTCCCTCTAAAAGCACTGTATCATCTGATTGTACTTGAGCTGACAATAAAGCAAATGATGATCCACCTATAGTTACTTGTATACCATTTGATTGATTACCTATACATGTTACATTGTTACAGTTATTACCGGTAGCTTGTGCTACTGTTATGGTATATGTCCCTGGAGCAAGAGGGCTTGATTGAATATTAAAGCTACCATCTCCCGCATTTGATCTACCACACCCTATTCTGACACCATTTGCAAATACTATTACAAGAGCGTTTCTTGACGCCTGACCAATAGCTCTTACTCTTTGTTGCCCACTTTGAACTACAACTTGGTTAAGCGTTGGTGTAGGGAGTATATAAGATGCTGCTATGGTTATAGTTCTTGTTGCCGGATCACTCTGACAGCCAGCAACAGTAGCAATCACTCTAATAGTGTCTGTACCTGGTGATAACGGTCCTGTAGTAAGAACAAAGTTACCGTTTGAGGTAGCAGCTGGAGTTGTTGACCCATCTACAAATACTTGTACCGTAGAACTTGGTTGTGCTGTACCTCGTACCGTTACTCGTCCTGCACAATCGGATGTTACACTCGTAATTGTAGGAGCTGCAGGCTTTTGAGGAACTGTTACTATCAACCCAGCAGATCTACATGTAGGTGCAGATGCAGATGCTGCTTGAATCGTATGATTTCCACTACTTAATGCAGAAGTTTGAATACTAAAGTTACCTGAAGTTTCAAGATACTATGCCTCCACAAACAAATCAACAATTCTCATGGCAAAAAAAATCCCTACCATATGGTAGGGATCATTGCTTTTAAGAAGAAGTAAAAATTACCTGTAGGTATGTTACTTTCTCTCTGTACAGCTTCTAAAGCACTCTATGAAGTAGCAACTTCACAGTTTCGACAATGTTTATTAAAGATAGCTTGAATCCAAGCACTATCACAAGGAGCTCTTTCTACAACAGTAATAGTAACAGGATTTGATAAACTACTAATTATTTGTCCTTGACTATTAGTCTCAGCAGCTACAAAAGTATTTCTACCAAGAGAAAGGTTTCCCGTCGTGAATCTCCATTGCTTATTCTCATTAACTTCTACCGTACCCAATGCAGTAAAATTACCGCTATCTGTACTATCAAAAACAGTTACAGTAGTGTGAGCAGTGGCCGTTCCTTCAAAACTCGCAGTATTTCCTGAAATTGTACTACCATTAGGCGGTGTTGAAGAAGTAATAGCAACAGAAGCAGCAGCTCCATCAATAAGATAACGAGCAAGAGCAAATCTTCCTCTACCATTTGAAGTAAGAGCACTAAAGCCAGCAGCGACTATCCCATCAGGCAGTAGTGTTAGTGCTTGTACTCGATCACTATTACCACCAAAATTCGTAAGGACTATCCCAGGCCGCGCGCCTTGACCTGTAGGATTAAATGAAGTATCCAAACGTCCATTAGATAGATACCGTACAAGAGCAAAATCGTTAGTCCCATTTCTATTAGAGAACCCTGCAGCAACAATTCTACCATCTGACTGTACTACTACTGCATTTGCTTGCTCATTACCACCAATATTAGTAGTAACTCTTCCATCACCACCAAATGAGTTATCTAAACTTCCATTATCATTATATCGCGCAAGAGCAAAATTACTTCCTGAAAATCCTGCAACAAGAATTCCATCAGCAGTTAGTGCTATTGCATTTGCTTGTGAAACGCTTCCTATAGGAGTAATAACTCTTCCATCACCGCTAAATGAGTTATCTAAAGTTCCATCATCATTATACCGTGCAAGAGCAAAACTATTTCCTGCAAAACCTGCTGCTACTATTCTACCATCTGACTGTATTGCTACTGCATTTGCTTGTGAAACAACTCCAAAATCAGTAATAACTGTACCAGGCCGTGCCGAATTTTGACCGCCAGGGTTAAACGATGTATCTAAAGTTCCATCATCATTATATCGTGCAAGAGCAAAACTATTTCCTGCAACACCTGCTACTACTATTTTACCATCACGGAAATCTGCTCCAAAAGCACGCGCATCCAATCCAGGAAAGTCAGTAATAACTCTTCCATTATTACCGAATGACCCATCTACATTTCCGTTAGGAAAATATCGTACAAGCGCGAATCTTCCTCTGCCACCTTGAACGCTAAAACCGACTGCTACTATTTTATTATCAGGCTGTATTAATAGTGCTCTTGCTTGATCATTACCGCCTAAATCAGTAGTAAATCTTCCATTACTTCTAAATGGATTAACTGGGTTATTTGTGCTATTATCCAAACGCCCGTCAGACAGATATCGTGCAAGAGCAAAGTTATCTCCTGAAAATCCTGCCGCTACTATTTTAACTTGATTATTTATAAACTGCAATGCTACTGCAAAAGCTCGGGCATTTGCTCCACCAAAAGGAGTAACAACTCTTCCACCAGTACCAAATGTTGTATCCAAATCACCAGGTGCTCCAAAACATACTGCTGACATGCTTACTAGTATACTCAGTACACTAGTACTTACTATTTTTTTCATTAAAACTCCTGTAGTTATCATTTTACCTCCAATACCACACCTACACTATCACTTTGACTTTCTCTCTATTACCTCCTCTCTTTTGCTCATTCAATACATAGCATTACTCTCTGATAAATTCTATAGAACATTTATGAGAAACTCAAGCAACTGAGAGCATAAAAAATCCCCGCCAGATGGCAGGGATCGTTATTTTTAAGAAAAAAGTGGATATTTATTCGTATGCAGAATGATAAAGAGGCTTCTCTGCATGAGCACTATGCATACGCTCATCAGCTCCTGAGTAATTGTATATTGAACGATCGTAGAATCCAAAAAGATCCTGTACTCCTTTAAGAGCCAATGATTTCATTCTATCATATTGCTCCCAAGTAAGTGGATACCGCTCTGCAGATCCTTGTATTTCAATAACCTTGCCTGACCTGGTAAGCACAAAGTTAAAATCTGCTTCTGTAGCACTATCTTCTACAAAGTCTAAGTCCAACAGTGGCGTATCTTGAGCAAAACCTACTGAAACAGCACCAAGTTCATCTGCCAATAGAGCACAATCTATATACCCCTTTTGCAACCATGTCACTTCTGCTGCCTTAAGCGCTAAGTAAGCTCCTGTAATACACGCAGTTCGTGTTCCACCATCTGCTTGCAATACATCACAATCTATAAAAATTGTCTGCTCACCAAGTACATCAAGATTTACCACAGAACGTAATGCACGACCAATGAGACGAGAAATCTCAATAGTACGACCACTACGCTTATTTGCAGTAATCTCTCGCACCGTTCTGATAGGAGTTGAAGCTGGCAGCAAAGAATACTCTGCTGTTAACCATCCACTCTTTTTACCACGTAAAAAGTGAGGAACTCCTTGCTGCAGCGTTACAGAGCAGAGCACTTTTGTATTGCCCATCTCAAAAAGCGTAGAACCCGCTGCATAATTAAAGACATCATATGTTACACGTAAAGAGCGCAGCTGATCATGTGATCGCTGTGCTGTTCGAATAAATTTACTAGCCATAGTACCTATTCTATTAATTTTAACCGAATACGACCAGTATTGTCATCGTAATCTACTACTTCAACTGTTACCGGCTGATCTACATTCATTGTCTTTGAGAAATTATCTCGCCTTTCCTTCGACATACCTGATACATGCACAAGGCCATCAAGACCTGGCGCAATTTCAACAAAGATGCCAAAATCTGCAAGGCGCTTTACCTTACCTGCATATACTGTACCCTTCTCGATTTGACCTGAAAGCGCTTTGACTAAAGCAACTGCCAGATCAAGTTTAGGACCAGGATGACCAAAGATTTTTACAAGACCATCATTTTCAATATCAATAGTTGTTCCTGTTTTCTCAATGATCTCTCTAATAGTCTTACCACCTGAACCAATAACACCACCAATTTTATCCGTCGGAATCTTTAACGTCACAATTTGAGGGACCAATTCTGAAAGCTTTGGATTAGGAGCACTCATAACCTTACGCATCTCATTAAGAATATGGATACGTCCTTTATGCGCTTGCTCTAATGCCATTTCAAAAACTGATCGTCCTAATCCGCCCTTATGCTTAATGTCCATTTGTATAGCAGTAACCCCTTTATCAGTTCCTGCTACCTTAAAGTCCATAAGGCCAAAAGCGTCTTCTACCCCTGCTATGTCAGTAAGAACCTGGAATTTACCCTCTTTATTTTGTAAGAGCCCCATAGCGACTCCACTTACCATACTGGTAATAGGAACGCCTGCATTCATAAGAGCCATAGTAGATCCACATACCGTTGCCATAGATGTAGAACCATCAGATCCTAACATATCAGCAACAATACGGATAGTATAAGGAAAGCTTTCTTTTGTTGGCAGTACCTGCCTTATTGCAGCTCCTGCTAAATGGCCATGACCAATCTCACGCCTTCCTGGACCACGCATAGGGCGTACTTCCCCTACAGAAAAAGGAGGAAAATTGTAATGCAACATAAAAGAAGTTTCTACAGTATTACCCATAATATCTTCAATACGTTGCTCATCTTGTCCGCCACCCAACGTTACACTCACAAGTGCTTGTGTTTGACCACGCTGAAAAAGCGCAGAACCGTGATTGAATGGTAATAACCCTACCTCAGTCTTAATAGGGCGTACTTGATCGAACGGCCGAAGATCAATACGCTTACTTGTTTTAAAGGTATATTCAGTAAGAGCTACTTCAAGCACTTCATCAAAAACATATTCTAAGAATGTCTTTGAAACTGCTGCTTCTTCTGCTTGCTGTGCATGAAGATCAAAGAACCCTTGTTTAAGAGCTGACATAGCTTCACCACGATCAATTTTATTCACGTGGTATAACGTACTCACTGCCTCAGGAGTTAAATAGTCTTCTGCTTTTTTACGCCATTCATCCCAATTAAATTGATCAACTATCTCTTCTTTAGGTACTCCAACTTGCGCTTGAATCTCTTTTTGCCATGCAACCTGCTTTTTAATAGTATCATGTGCCAAAAAGAGAGCATCAATAAGCTCAGTCTCAGAGATCTGATTTGAATTTCCTTCAACCATACAGATACCTTCTGTAGTACCTGCTACAGTAATTTTTACATCAGATACCAAACTCTGCGAGTATGTAGGATTCACTATCCATTGTCCGTTAATACGCCCAATTTCAACACATCCTACCGGCCCTAAAAATGGAATTTTAGAAATTGTCAACGCTAAAGAGCTTGCTATAAGCGCTAAAGTATAGGGTGTATGCTCTTTATCTACAGAATAAACAGTAGTAATAATCTGAATCTGATCAAAAAACTTTACAGGAAAAAGAGGACGTACTGCTCTATCTATTAGACGTCCTACTAAAACCTCTTTATCACTCGATTTACCTTCTCTTTTGTAATAACCCCCTGGAATCTTGCCTGCCGCAGCAAACTGCTCCCGATAATCAATAGTAAGCGGCAAAAATCCTGGAAATTCTGATGAAGGAGAAGATACAACAGTTGCCAAAACAACAGTTCCTGCCTGCTGTAACCATACAGCCCCATCTGCCTGTTGAGCAAATTTGCCAAGCACTACTTCATACTTAAAATCGGGTAGAAAAAAATTACTTTCCATACATGCAAACCTATGTTACTTCACTTACGTAACTCTAAACGTTGTAGAAGCTCTTTATATTTTGTTGGATTATGTTCTTCTAAGTATCTCAAAAAACGGCGCCGACGTCCAACTAATATAAGAAGACCACGCTTAGAGCCGAAATCCTTAGGATTACTTCCAAAATGCTTTGTGAGCTGACGAATACGATCTGTAAGCAGCGCTATTTGCACTTCTGCTGAGCCAGTATCACCTTCATTCTTTTTAAACTCTGCTATAATTTTACTTTTTGCTGTTTCTGCCATGCAAAAACTCCTTATTAAATGGTAGGCGCAAGCGGATTTGAACCGCTGGCCCCTGCTACGTCAAAGCAGTGCTCTACCGCTGAGCTATGCGCCTGTTTTTTCATCTGTTAAATATTTTTCTCTAAACTGTTTAATACCTGTTCCTGCAGGTATCAATTTACCTATAATAACATTTTCCTTGAGACCATAGAGGTAATCAACTTGGCCGGATATCGCAGCTTCTGCTAATATACGAGTTGTTTCCTGGAATGATGCTGCAGAAATAAAGCTTTCTGTTCCTAAAGAAGCAAGTGTTATACCCATTAACACAGGTTTTGCACTTGCAACTCGTCGACCTTCACTCTGAAGTGCTGCATTCACCGTTTTAAAATGAATACGATCAACACGATCTCCTATCAGAAAATCAGTATCTCCTGGATCAACGATACGAACTTTACGAAGCATTTGTCGCACTACTAATTCAATATGCCTATCATTAATATCAATACCCTGCAAACGATAAATTTGCTGAATCTGATTTACCAAATATGTTTGTAGAACTTCTGGCCCGAGAATACGCAAAATATCATGTAATACCGGCGTACCTGAAGTAATTGATCTCCTGCATTTACTCGATCCCCATTCATAACATTAATCTGTTTACCACGAGGAATAAAGTAATCATATGAATCATCACCGCTGACGACAGAAATTTTACTCATCCCTCTATGCATACCACCAAACACCACTTCACCATCTATATCTGCATAGAATAGCCGGATCTTTTGGCATACGTGCTTCAAAGAGCTCTGCAATACGTGGTAAACCACCGGTAATATCTTTTGTTCTTGTAGCTTCACGAGGCATCTTAACAAGAATATCACCAATCTCAACTTTTTGACCGTCATCAACAGTCAAATATGCACCAGTTGGTAAATAGTAATGTGCAACTTCGTCACCTTTATCTATTTATAATGCTTAGTGCCGGTTGATATTTATCACCACGATGTTCAAGCACTACTTTTGTAGAACGGTGTGTTGCTTCATCATATCGCTCTTGTATGGTAATGTTTTCAATAAGATCAATATACTTGACAGTACCTGCATGTTCAGTAAGAAGCACTTGATTATTTGCATCCCATTCTGCAATCTTAGTACCTGCAGTAATTTGTTGACCGTCTTTAACGAGTAACGTAGTACCATATTCTAAATCATGACGCTGTAATTCACGTCCATCAAACGATAACATCACGATGCGTGCTTTACGACTAAGCACAATAGTTTGACCTTCTCTATTAGTTGCTATACGAGCACCACGTAATTGCACGATACCATCAAGCTTTGATACATAAGAAGATTGCTCTGTTAAACTCGCAATACCTCCTATGTGGAACGTTCTCATAGTAAGCTGAGTTCCAGGTTCACCAATTGATTGAGCTGCAATAATACCTACTGTAGCACCAACATCAGCGAGCTCGCCTTTTGATAAATCAAAACCATAGCACTGTGCACAGATACCACGCTTTGCCTGACATGCAATTGGTGATCGAATAGCAATTTTAGCTACAGCAGAATCATTAATCGCATCAAGGTCCTCACGCAATACAGGATCTCCTTGCTTTAATATAACACGCCCTGTAATTGGATCCTTTACATCAGCAGCAAGAATACGTCCATATACTCGTTGAGCAAGTGGAGCTAAAACATCTGCTCCTTCCTTAAGCTCTTCAATCTCAGTATACCCAAGAGTCTTACAGTCAATCATGCTAATGACAACATCTTGTGCAACGTCTACAAGACGACGTGTGAAATACCCTGAGTTTGCAGTTTTAAGTGCAGTATCTGCCTGCCCTTTACGAGCACCGTGCGTAGAAATAAAGTATTCAAATACACTTAACCCTTGCTTAAAGTTGCTTTTTACAGGAGTTTCCATAATCTCACCTGATGGTTTTGCCATAAGACCACGTATACCAACAAGCTGGCGAATCTGCTCTTTAGAACCACGTGCTCCTGACTCTAACATCATAAAGATAGGGTTAAACGGTCTATGAGACTTGTCTTCATTAAAGAAAGCCTCTTTATCCATTTTCTCCAACGTTTTATTTACCTGAGAAGCAATATCTGCTGTTGCATTAAACCAAGAGCTAATAACTTTATTATAGCGCTCACCATTGGTTATAACGCCATCCATATACAGCTGTTCTACTTTCTCAACATCTTTTTCTACTTTATCAAGAATAACATCTTTTTGTGGCGGTATCACCAAATCGGTTATACCAAAAGAGATCCCTGCCATTGTAGAGTTAAAGAAGCCAAGCTTTTTAATCTTATCTAAGCATTTTACAGTAGCTTCACTGCCAAAGCGTGAATAAATACGTTCTACAAGCTTAGTAAGATCACTACGAGTAAGAACCTTGTTTACCCAATTAAATTCAGATCCATCAGGGAATGCTTCAAAGAGGATAACCCGTCCTGCTGTCGTTTCAACAATTTTACCATCATGTAAACGCACTTTAATACGTGCATGAAGTCCTACTTTACCAAACTGGTATGCAGAAACAACTTCACGTGTCGTACTAAATATGATACCTTCACCTGCAACATTCTGACGACCTTTGGTCATATAGTGAAGTCCAAGAACCATGTCCTGAGACGGAACTGTTACCGGTCGTCCATTAGCTGCTGAAAGAATATTCTTTACTGAAAGAATAAGATTTTTACATTCTACTTGCGCTTGTGTACTTAACGGAACGTGTACTGCCATCTGGTCACCGTCAAAGTCTGCGTTATAAGCAGAACAGACAAGTGGATGAATTTTAATAGCTTTTCCATCTACTAAAATTGGATAGAAAGCCTGTATACCAAGGCGGTGCAATGTTGGCGCACGATTGAGTAATACTGGATAACCGTGCACTACTTCTTCAAGCGCGTCCCACACTTCTGGCACACCTTCTTCGACCATACGACGTGCAACACGCAAATTAGGTGCAGCTTCACGCTCTAATAGTCGTGCAAAGACATGAGACTTAAAGAGCTCAAGTGCCATAACTTTAGGAAGTCCACATTGATCCATTCGTAATTCAGGATCAACAACAATAACAGATCGTCCTGAATAGTCTACACGTTTACCAAGAAGATTTTGCCTAAAGCGCCCTTGCTTACCTCGCAATATTTCGCTCAGTGATTTTAATGCTCTTCTATTAGGTCCTCGTACTGCTTGTCCTCGACGCCCATTATCAATTAAAGCATCTACAGAATCCTGGAGCATACGCTTTTCGTTTTCTATAATAACTGAAGGTGCTTCAATTTCAATAAGTCTTTGTAAACGAATGTTTCTATTTAGTACACGCCTATACAGCTCGTTCAAATCAGAGCTTGCAAACCGACCACCTTCAAGCGGCACTAATGGCCGCAAATCAGGAGGAAGTACTGGTAATACCGTAAGAATCATCCATTCAGGTCGCAAGTTTCCTTGAATAAGATTGGTAAATACCTTAATACGGCGCATAAGTTTATGCTTTGCAGCAACTGAGGTAATTTTATCATATTCATCTTCAAGCTGCTTTATTTCAGCATTGAGGTCTACGAGACTTAATGCTTGTCGTAATGCTTCTGCACCCGTATCAGCTGCAAATTCTAAATCATCTGAATGACTATCTAAATAGTACTCGTAATCATTTTTGGAAAGTAATGTTTTGCGTGGATACGGTGATTTTCCTTGATGAATAACCAAATAAGCATCAAAGTAGATAACCCGCTCAAGGTCTTTAATGGACATATCCATAATAAGACCAAGATAGCTTGGAATACCCTTTAAGTACCATATATGGCATACTGGTGCTACAAGCTCAATGTGTCCCATACGCTCACGACGAACGCGAGCTTGAATAACTTCTACGCCACATTTTTCGCATGTGATACCACGGTGTTTCATCCGCTTATATTTACCACAATTACATTCCCAATCCTTTACAGGACCAAAAATACGAGCACAAAAAAGACCATCGCGCTCAGGTTTTAAGGTGCGATAATTTATTGTTTCAATTTTCTTTACTTCGCCATACGAAAGTGATCGTATCTTTTCTGGTGAAGCAAGGCCAATTCTAAAAGCGTTAAATTGAGTTGCACTTATATATTCACGAAAACGCTCAAGTAATCGATTACTCACTGACTTCCTCCTTGCCACTCTTAAATAGATCTATACGAAGTCCTAAGCTTTGAAGCTCTTTAATTAATACGTTAAATGATTCTGGAAGACCCGGTTCTGGAACTTCTTCACTACGCACTAATGCTTCGTACACTTTATGTCTACCGGTAACATCATCAGATTTATACGTTAACATCTCTTGTAAGGTATATGCAGCGCCATGTGCCTCGAGTGCCCATACTTCCATTTCCCCAAATCGCTGTCCACCAAGTTGTGCTTTACCACCAAGCGGCTGCTGAGTAACTAATGAGTATGGTCCAACAGAGCGAGCATGAAGCTTATCATCAACCATATGATTTAATTTCATGATATAGATATACCCTACGGTCACTGGTTGATCAAAATAATCACCTGTACGGCCATCACGAATCTTAAATGAGCCTGCCTCTGGTGCTCCAACAGTACGTAGTAGTGGCTTAATATCTTTTTCAAAATCAGCTCCGTCAAACACCGGTGTAGAATAGAATACGCCGTACCGCGCGGTGGACCTTGCAAGATCCATTATTCCTTCTTGGCCATACTTTTCTTCATACTGATTAATCAGTTCAGTACCATACCACTTTTCAAGTTGCTTTCGCACTTCTTTATACGCACTATCCCTGAGCTTTTCGCCAAGCTCTTTACCAATTTCTCTACTGCTATATCCTAAAATCGTTTCTAAAATTTGTCCTACGTTCATACGAGAAGGTACACCAAGCGGATTAAGGACAATATCAATTGCAGTACCATCATCCATAAATGGCATATCTTCACGAGGTACAATAATAGAAACCACACCTTTATTTCCATGGCGTCCAGCAACTTTATCACCAACAGAAACAGCACGTTTCATAGCAATATAGACTTTTACCATCTTAATAACACCAGATGGTAATGGATCACCCTTTTTAAGGCGGTTAATACGCTCTTCTTTTAGTCCGTTTAAGATACGAATTTGATTTTCAAGTGATGCTCGTAAAAAGTCTATTTGCTCATTAACACTTTTATCAGAGACTCTCAAGCCACTTAACTCTTGAGCTGAAAGAGTTTCCAACTTGCGCTGATCAAATTTGTCATTAGTAAGGTGCGTTTTAGCACTTTTACCATGAGGAGCTTGACCATGCAATTCTTGACGTATTTTAGCAGCAATCATCTTTTCAAGTGCAGCAATGTGCATTGCAAAATCTGATTCTAACTTACGCGTCTCTTGAGCTACTACCTCTTTATAGCGCTTGTCTTTACGGACACCACTTCTTGAAAATATTTTAACGTCAATAACAGTACCTTCAACTCCTGGCGGTACGCGTAGTGAAGTATCTCGTACTTCTCTGGATTTTTCACCAAAGATAGCACGAAGCAACTTTTCTTCAGGAGAATATTGAATATCTCCCTTAAGCGTTACTTTACCTACAAGAATATCTCCAGGTCGTACCCGAGTTCCTATACGAACAATACCGTCTTCATCAAGACCTATAAGCGCAGCTTCGCTTACATTTGGAATATCACGTGTAATCTCTTCAGGTCCAAGTTTTGTATCGCGAGCATCTACGACATACTCATCAATATGAACAGACGTTAATGCATCATCTGCAACAAGGCGCTTATTAAGAACAATAGCATCCTCAAAGTTGTAGCCATGCCATGGCATAAAGGCTATTAATAAGTTTGAACCTAAAGCAAGCTCACCATTATACACCGCACTACCATTACTTAACATATCACCAGCTTTTACTGTATCACCTGGTTTTACAATAGGTGATTGATGAATCCAGGTACTATAACTAGAACGCTGGAATTTACGTAAAGGATAGGTATCTACTCCTTGAGAAATCCAATCTTCAGTATTTTTGAAGTTGTTTTCATCAACACGTACTACAATCTTCTCTGAGTCAGACATATTCAACAACACCATCATGTTTTGCAATAACAGTAGCTCCTGATGCACGCGCAATCTCTCCTTCCATACCAGTACCAACAAGCGGTGGCTGAATACGGATAAGCGGAACAGCTTGTCGTTGCATGTTTGAACCCATTAATGCACGAGTTGCGTCATCATGCTCTAAGAACGGGATAAGTGCTGTAGAAACAGATACTAGCTGCTTTGGCGAGAGGTCAATATAGTTGATCTTCTTGCTTTCTGCATATAAAAAGTTTCCTTCATGACGAGCAAATACCTGGTTCTCTTTAATAGCTTGCGTTTCAGGATCAACTGCATTTGCCTGTGCAAGATACTTATCTCCTTCTTCAAACGCATCTAAAAACACTACCTCATCAAGCATTTTGCCTTGATTAACTGGTCTATATGCTGTCTCTATGAAACCGAGATCGTTTACCAATGCATAGGTAGAAAGCGAAGAAATCAAACCTACGGTTTGACCTTCTGGTGTTTCAATAGGGCAAATACGACCATAGTGAGACGTATGTACGTCACGAATTTCGTACGTTGCACGATCTTTCATAACACCGCCTGGCCCAAGAGCAGAAAGACGACGCTTATGTGCAATCTCAGAAAGCGGATTTGTCTGATCCATAAATTGTGAAAGCTGACCGGTACCAAAGAATTCTCGCAGTACTGCATTGAGTGGCTTTACATTAAGAAAATCTTGTGGCATTAAAGCACCATGCGTTTCTTGAATTCTAAAGCGCTCACGCACAATACGCTCAATACGCAACAGTCCTACATAAATTTGGTTATTAAGAAGCTCTCCTACAAGACGAACACGACGATTACCAAGATGATCAATATCATCAAGCTCACCTTCACCCCGCTCACGCAAATTCACTAAGTACTTAATAGTAGCTAAAATATCGTCACGCGTAAGCGTAGTTATCTCTTCTGCTATAGAAAGTCCTAATTTACGGTTCATACGGATACGACCAACTTTTGTCAGATCATATAAACGAGCGTTAAAGAAAAGTCCTTCTAGACGATCCTTAATCTCTTTGAGTGACGAGCTGTCACCGGGCCATATCTTAGCATGAACTTCTTTAAGAGCATCGTCTTCACTATATGCTTTATCTTGGTTCAAGGTAAGTGGAATCGTTGGCTGGAATACATATCCGGAGGATGAAATAAGATGGAACTGAAGGCTCGGAAACTTTTTCAGGCGCTCATAATGCTCTTCGGTCAGTGTAGTCCCTTGTTCAATAAGAACCTCTCCTGTCTCAGGATCTATCACATCGGTACCAAATATCCTATTTATAAGACTCGCTTTACGCAAAAGTACTCTATCAATCCCCGCGTTCAATAAGCGAGCAATAAGCTCCTTTGTGAGCCTTCTTGCTACAAGTGATTCTTCATCTTTGTATCCTGGAAGCATACCAGCTTCAAGACGTATTCCTAAAAGGCTCTCATCAATTGTTTGATAAGAATTCACCCTTTCTGTACTTGTACTAGTATCAAAACGATAGAAGAATGGTATAATTTGTTCTCGAGGTACCCCCAATGCTTGTAAAAATGTTGTTACAAGCAACTTTTTCTTTTTATCAATACGAACATACAGGTAATCATTGCTATCAAATTCAAAATCAAGCCATGAACCACGCATTGGAATAATACGTGCTAAATAATATGGCTTACCCCGAGCATCTTTAACTTTTTTGCTTTGAGAAAATACAACACCCGGAGAACGATGGAGCTGACTTACAATAACACGATCAACGCCATTAATTAAGAATGTTCCTAAATTACCGAGTTTAAACTGACCATTTCTCTTCATAGAAGATCGGCCATAACAGGAATATCTGCAAAAAAGATATCCTGTTCTTTCACATCACGTAAAATCTTAGCACCTTCAGGACTTACATCCCAGGTAATAAGCTGCATTTTTACCTTAAGTGGCATAGCAAATGTTTGACCACTTGATCGGCATTCATCCAGAGTCAACGGTAACTGTACAGTGACTCTGGACAAGCAGTTAGAGCACGTTTTATAGCGTGCTGTATTTTTATGGCAAAAGGTACATTCAAGATTGTTATTAAGGCGCGAAACATCGGACTTTTTACAAGACGAGCAGCTCCATGTATAGCGATTAACAATTCCTGTCACTTTACCGCACGTACATGCCCAATGACCTAATTCATAGCTTACATATTCTAATGACATCCTATCATTATAATCGATAGGAAATACATCCTTAAATACTTTCTCTAATCCAATAGACAGTCGCTCTGATGGTAAATAATCGAGCTGTGCAAACTCATTGAATGACCGAGATTGAATCTCTATTAAATTAGGAACTGGAACAATATCTTTTATTTTTCCAAAAGAACGACGGATAAGTTCTTTGCCCATGTGAAGGCTAGACATTAAGCTGCTCCTTGTAATACTATATTAAACATTTCTTTTTGCCAGTGCTTCACTACTTATATACCGTTATGAAAGCTTAACTTTAGCACCAGCAGCTTCGAGAGCTTCTTTCATCTTCTTAGCATCATCTTTAGAAGCAGCTTCTGCTATAACTGTTGGAGCTTCTTCAACTGCTTTCTTAGCTTCAGTTAAACCAAAAGTAGGAATTACTTGACGTAAAGCCTTAATAACTTTGATCTTATCTGTACCGCCTTCTGAAAGTTCAACCTTGTATTCAGACTTTTCTTCTTCTTTCTTAGCGCCAGCCTCTGGTGCAGCAGCTGCAGGAGCCGCTGCCATTGCAGGAGCTGCTGCAGAAACGCCAAACTTCTCTTCAAGCGCTTTTACAAGCTCTGCAAGCTCAAGAACTGTCATACTTCCTATTTGATTAATTAATTGATCATGTGAATTTGCCATGGCTTTTCTCCATCAATTGAGATAAAAGTATATATCATTGTTTTTATTGTTGTTTTTGTTTTTCTAGTGCTTTCAGCACCCACAAGAATCTTAGTATAAGTTGATTAAGCACGCTTACATAAGCAGTAATAGGTGCTTTCATTGTACCAAGTGCTTGAGCAAGTACTACCTCACGTGGAGGTAACGTAGCTAAAAATTCAATTTGATTCTTATCGATTACTTTCGATTTAAGAGCACCGCCTACAAGTTTTAACTTTTCATCGGCTTGAGCTGCAGTAAAGATAAGCTTTGCAACTGATACCGGCTCTTTATGCGCAAATACAAGCGCAATTTGCTCCTTAAAATAAGGAGCAAGTCCTTCAAGACCTGGCATATCTTGTGTTGCAAGCTTTAAAAGGGTATTTTTTGTAACCTTAATTGACCCTTCTTGCTGCTTAAGCTCTTTGCGTAACTTTTGTACACTTTCTACGGTCATACCTTGTACTGCAACGATGAAAGCAGCTTGGCTTGTCTCAAAATCGTGCTTTACTGTTTCAACAGCTTGTTTTTTTTCTTGACGATTCATATGTGCCCTTTCTTTACGCGACTTCGTCTGGGTTAACAGGAACGCCAACACCCATCGTTGATGAAATCGTCACCTTTTGAATAAACTTACCTTTTGATGCAGGTGGTTTTGACCCAGCAAGAGCACGAAGGAATGCAGAAAGATTTTCTGCAAGTTTTTGAGCATCAAATGAAACGCGACCAAATGAAAAATGGATAATACCATTTTTATCATTTTTAAAGAATATGCGTCCTTTTTTGAGATCTGATACTACATCTGCTACATCAAAGGTAACGGTACCCGTTTTTTTGTTAGGAACTAATCCACGAGGTCCGAGAATCTTTGCTACTTTACCTACAAGACCCATAAGATCTGGTGTAGCAACAGCATAATTAAAGTCTAGTAAGCCGCCTTCGATCTTTTCAATAAGATCTTCTGCGCCTACATAATCAGCACCTGCTTTTTTTGCTTCATCTGCATGGTCACCTTTAGCAAAAACAGCAATTTTTATTTTTTTACCAGTACCATGCGGAAGTACAACAGAACCACGTACTACTTGGTCACCCTTGGAAGGGTCAATACCAACGTTTACGTGAGCATCTACTGACTCATCAAAGCGTGCATATGCTAGATCCTTGACTTTTTTTACACCATCAAGCAAAGAATATCGCTCGCCAGGAACAAGCCCTTGTTTAGCCTGTTCGTATTTTTTACCATGTTTTGCCATCATAGTGCACGCCCTTATTCGACAACCTGGAGACCCATGCTTCGAGCACTGCCAGCAACAATTTTCTTTGCTTGCTCGAGATCTAAAGCATTAAGATCTACCATCTTTATTTTAGCGATATCTTCAATATCCTTCATCGAAATAGTACCAGCTATTTCAGATTTCGGTTTTGATGAACCTTTTTCAAGGTTTATCTTCTTTTTAATTAACTCGGTGGTCGGCGGCGTTTTGATGACAAAATCAAATTTTTTGTCAGTATAAACAGTGATCACAACAGGAATAGTTTGGCCTTTTTTGTCGGCAGTTTTTGCGTTAAACTGCTTGCAAAAATCCATGATGTTTACCCCTTGCTGTCCCAAAGCAGCACCCACTGGTGGTGCCGGCGTCGCCGCGCCTCCCGGTATAAGTAAGCGAAGTCTCGCTTTTACTTCTTTTGCCATCGTTTTTTCCTTTAGTTATTGTTTAACCTGGTTAAAACTCAGTTCTACCGGTGTCATACGTCCGAAAATACTTACCATAACAGTAAGTTTCTCGTTTTCTTCATCCATATTTTCAATGATACCTACAAAGCCCGCAAAAGGACCTTCTGTTATCTCAATTTCTTTGCCTGTCTCAAACACTGGTTTTTCACCAGAGACCATTACTTCGCCACGCATTTGAGCGAGCACACGATCAATCTCTCTTTGTGAAAGCGGAGTTGGTGTTGCACCGCCTAAAAAGCGTGTAACACGAGGAGTCTTTGATACTAAGCGAATTGCTTGAGGCGTTGATTCCATCTCAACAAGCAAGTATCCAGGAAAAAGCTGCTGATTTTTGAGAGCATCAGTGGTATCAAAAAATTGCTTCATTTTTGCAGAAGGAATAAGTACTTCTCCAAACTGCTCTTGAAGACCTTCTTCTTCAATACGTTTTACTATATCAGCTTTTACTATGTTCTCGTATCCAGCAAATACCTGGACTACATACCATCTTTTCATGTACTTGGAGCCTCACGCTTTACCGTCTAACAGAGCTAAAAATCTTATCATAGATAACCCACTTGTTTACTTTATCAACTGCTCCCAAGAAAATGGTAAAAAAGAGTACCAATACAAGAGTAACAATTGTAGCACCTATAAAGTCATCTCTTTTAGGCCATTCAACGCGTGATAATTCTATTCTAACTTCTTTAAGAAATTGTGGGATTGATTTCATTTTTTTGTCACCTGTTACTTTGGCAGGCCAGGAGGGATTCGAACCCCCAACCCGCAGATTTGGAGTCTGCCGCTCTGCCGTTAGAGCTACTGGCCTCCATAAGCTTTATTTCGTTTCTTTATGCGCTCTATGAGCTCTGCAACGACTACAGAATTTGCTTAATTTAAGCGAACCAACAGTACGCTTTTTTGCCAGCACTTGTGTATAGTTGCGTTCTCTACATGTCTCACATGATAAGTGAGTTGTAACTCGATTTTTTGCCATGATAACCTACTTAAAATTATGGAGCCCACAACCGGATTTGAACCGGTGACCTCTCCCTTACCAAGGAAGTGCTCTAACCAACTGAGCTACGTGGGCGCGTGTATAGTATTACTATACCCTAAAAATAACCAAATTACAAGGTGAATAATCTGGAGCTGGCGACTGGATTTGAACCAGCGACCTACTGATTACAAATCAGTTGCTCTACCAACTGAGCTACGCCAGCAAGAACCTGGAGCGGGAAACGGGACTCGAACCCGCAACCTACAGCTTGGAAGGCTGCCGCTCTACCAATTGAGCTATTCCCGCTTAAACTTTTTCTAGTATAACAGCTTTTTTGCTATTTGCTAGTTTTTCTGGTGGCGAGAGTAGGATTCGAACCTACGAAGACTATTGCCAACGGATTTACAGTCCGTCCCCTTTGGCCACTCGGGAATCTCGCCCTATAGTACTAGTATAGAGCATTTCTGTCGTAATTTCAACTCTTTTACGGTAACCGGCTTAAGAGCCAACTTCCTTTACTTTCTCTTGTGACATTCTCCCCTTAATGAAATTAAGGGGCATCATTAAGATGCTAGTGAGATTCGTAGATCGTATGCATATCAAGGTTAAAAGACGGGGACAGCAAGACTACAGGACAAGCCACAGGCCCACTACTCTCATTACCAAGAGATACATACTTCTTGAGTATATTCAATGCTCCATACTCCCTTTAGCAAACGCTCAGTATGGGCATCTGTTTCTATCTTTGCTACAATAGTCAATAGAGGCATAGCTTTCTCCTCTGTTTTCAGTATAACTTAAGAGAGAGCCTTTGCAACTGACTTGCGTTTTGAAGACGCTTGCCTTACATCCTTCATATAAATAAGAAGGGATTACGGCAAATTCTCTAAACCATGGGATAAAAAAATCTCTAATGAACTAATTCAACATAACTCAAAACAGATACATGTATGGACAATGTAAGCCTCCTTACCTATCATCGCGAGGCTTAACAAAACCTTTTACTATAAGCTCTAGAAGAAAAGCATCACAATATGAAATGCTAGCTGATTTTAAGCTCTCTATCACCTATAGTATAGTGCTCAATAGCAGCTTTAACTGCAACAGCATGATGATACCGTTGCCATGCTCTTTTGTTCTTTATGCCTTTATACAGATTACACAAGCCAACTGCCGATAAAAGCATTTGAGCAAGAAAAGCTCTTTCTCGTATATTTGACAAACGCTCAGTAAGTGTAGTTTGAGCAGTCTGTAAATGCTCCTTTACTCGTTGCGCTGTTACTTCTAATGAAAAGCTTGTAGGTAAACAGCTTGCTTCTGCTTTACCTAGTGTTTGCTGTACGTCTGTTTCAACTTTATCTGAATAGACAAAGCTCAAAAGTCCAATAGCTGCTGCTAAAAGCGCAGCTCCTGACCAGGTATCACGATTAAAAAACGGTTTAAACTTACTTTCTGCTAGACCCTTATGTTTTACTATCTTCTCTTGAGCAAGCTTTAAAAGCTCGTATTTTTCTACCTGAGTAATAAGAGGCCTGTTTGCTAGCAAATAATTGTTTAAAGCATATAAGTTGGTACTTTTTACCGCATTACGTAAAGTTTGGTCGATAGCACTGTAAAGAGGAAAAGTAAAAGTAAAAACGTATAACAATCGTATCTTCATAACTTATTACCTATTCTTTTTATATTGGATAGTTTTCAATAACCATTTTAATAGCACAAGCGTTGTTATACTGTTTTTTAGCATTAGTATCTATAACACCCTTATAAAGATGATAAAGACCAATACCTGCAAAAAGCCAAGGTACAAATCCTAAATTTTTTTTAAAATTAGAAAAATCTTGTAATGCCTGTTCTTCTGTAAAATCAACATATCTTTGTGGTGTAAAAGCACCTTTTCGCATATCTCCACCCTCAATGTCAAAGATGTAGTGGTCACCCTCTTGATGAGGTTTTAAGTGACCCCTAACTCTTTGCAACCGCTCACGTAGGTTATTCTCAACCCAATTTGAAGATAACATAGTTTTGCAAACAAAAGCTGTATATAAGAGGCCAGCTCCAAAAAGAGTATGCCTATTAACAAGAGCATTTGTTATACTAGTTGCTTGGTTTTTCCTTCTCGCAACTATTTCTTGAGCAAATCCTAATAACTCACTTTTCTCTTGTTGTGTCAGCACAACCTTTTCAGCATTCAAGATAGTATTAAAGGTATAAAGGTCACTATTCTTAACCGCTTCATATAACTCTTTATTATCACAACCAAAAAGCATATAAGCAGGTAGTAAGCAAGTCATTAATAATTTTATTTTCATTGAGACCCCTTCTGTAATGGTTATTAAATTTTTAAGATTCTACTCCCATCTTGCTTATTAAGTCAACCATAAGCTCTTTATTTTGCTTTCTTAGTGAAAAACGGGTATTATTAATTATATTTTTGTCAATCAATTCAATTAATATAGTAGTTTAATAATAAGGAAATATAGTGAAATTTATTTCTATAATAACAGCGCTCTCTTTTATAAGCGCTAGTTTTGTACTTTATAGTATGGAAAAGCCACAGCCTAAAAAAAGGCTTCATGATGAAGAACGGATACAATTTATGAAGAAAACCAAAGGGGAACCTCTTTCTACCCTCTCTCAAGATTTTCTTCCCTATATGCTTGAAGCAGAATGGTTACAGGCTGTTAAAGAAGCCGATATAGAAAGAGCACAACTTCTTCTTCCACATATTGATATTAACACAACAGATGAGCAGGGAAAAACTGCGCTCATGCTTGCTGCATCACAAGGACATTATACTGTTATTCTCTTTCTTTTAAGCAATAAAGCTGATGTGCATAAAAGAGGTTATAATAACAATACTGCATTACATTTTGCAGCAGTACAGGGAAATGCTTACTGTATTAAGGCATTGATTGACGCAGGAGCTTATGTAGATGAACAAAATGAGCACGAACAAACAGCTTTAATGCTCGCTTGCTGGCATGGTAAGTTTGAAACTGTAGCACAACTTATTGCTCAAGGAGCATATGTTAATAAACAAGATAATACAGGATCAACAGCACTTATGGATGCAGTATTTTGCAATCAGGAGAATATAGTACGTTTCTTACTGCTTAACGGAGCTTCTCCAAACATTCAAAACGAACATGGTTCTACTGCTTTAATGCTCGCTACACTTGTTGGTCGCAAAGAGATTATTAGCATTCTTTTACAACATAGGGCAGATACAACTCTATTAAATAACACAGGTAAATCTGCCCTGGTTAATGCCATAAGACGCGGAAACAGCGAAATAGTGCAGCTCCTTTTAACATATGGAGCTCACATAGCACTAACATTTGTTCAACAAGATCGCTTGCTTCCCTCTATTGAAGAACTTTCTTAATATAAGAGCTCTCAGATTTGAGAGCTCTTTATCTTCTAGTACCTACAAGCTTTACTCTTTCTCGAATTTACATAAAGTTTCATTTATAGAGCATATTCTTAATTTCTAAGTGAACCCTCATCTTCTATTTATTTGTCAAAATTACTTATATAAATCATTGATAAGTTTCAGCACATCGTGCTATTTTATTAAAAAATGAAATTAAATTTAAAAGAGGTTTATCATGAAAAGATTTCTTATTTTACTCATATTATGCTGCACCCCACTCCTTAAAGGGTACTTGAAAAGTATAGATTTGGTTACCCATCAATTTAAAGATTCTCCTGCCTTTATTATGTTTTACGATAAGAAAAAACTTTCTCCAAAAGAGACTACTGGTATGTACGGCATCTACGTTCCCTCTTTTGTTCCTCCTAAAGAACCTGCAAAAGGGGCTGCTCCATCACAAGGAATCCAGTCTACTACTTCTACATTACCAGCTGGACAAAGTGTACAAGGGAGAAGATTTGTACAACCAACAGTGCCACCACAACGAATACGCCCTACTGATCGTCCAGTCTATGGCCCCCGACAAACATTACAAGGAGCTGCGCAAAAAGAGCCTCTTAAACCTGGACAATATAGAAATATCCTTAGCAAACCACAAGTCATGACCCTTGTTAAAGCCGCTGCACCAACAGATCTTGCAATTATAACAAGTAGATCGTTTAAAGAAGTTAATTTACAAGGTATTGATACTATTGCTGAAATTTCTATTAATGGATACGGTGATATTAAAGTTGTCGCCAAAAAAGGTGGGAAAAATATAGATCTTTAAAGCTATTTAATAACAGTATATTCAAGCACTCTTTGATGATCATAGTAATCAATATGGTTATGACATACCTTATGCTTTAAAAGAGGCGTAAGTATCTCTGGCCATTCAATAAATGCCCAACTTTGAGGTGCATATAAATATTCATCAAAGCCTACATCTAAAAAGTCGTTTAACGAGTGCATACGATAAAGATCAAAATGGTAGAATGTTTGGCCTTGAGCATTTGTATACGTATTAACATACGTAAATGTTGGACTTGTAATTACTTCTTGCACTCCACAACGACGCAAAAGATGCTGTACTAATGTTGTCTTACCCGCTCCTAAATTTCCTGTAAAGGTAAATACTGCACATTGTGGCATAAGTGTATATAAGGCATTTACTGGTATGTCTATTGTTTCAAGGGAATAGATAATCTTCATAGCTTTTTGGTAATTTTTAGTAATTTACGCTCTTCTTTTGAAAGTTTTTGTGTCGTTTTGCCAGAATGATTTTGACCTTCATTATCTTTATACATAAGTACTTCACTTGCCTCTTGCATAAGAGTATCAAGCTCTTTATTCTTTTCTGTATGCAGCTTTTGAGCTGATCCTTTTGCCCGTTCAAGTCGTAATGCAGGTTGCTTTTTTTCACGCATCAACACATAAAAGGCCTCTACATCTACAGTAGCAACACGAGCTCGTGCAGCAAATGAATAGAGTCCTCTATCAGATGATACAATAAGAAGCCGTGAAGCTGGATAGTGACTAACATGCTCTTTAATTACATCATCTGCACTTTGGCGAGTTCCTGAATAGAGAATAGCAACTTGTCCTCTTTTTGTATAGGTAGGCCGTTCATAAGGACCTCCATCAAAGACAATTATAATTGAGTGCTTTTTTGCTCGAGCATACTCTGTCAACTCAGATAGTAGCCAATTACGCTCTTTTTCTGTAGCAAAGTCCTTTTTGATAATATATTTTAAAAGATTATAACCATCAACCAATAATATCATCTATTCTTTCTTAGTAACTAGTTGCATAAGAGCTCGATACTTTGTACACTCAGTATACTACTATTTAAACGCACATTGCTACGTAAATGTCGGCTTTTTAATGATTTCTCTTGTGTAATTTATACCTCCTAAGCTGTATAATTATTGTTGCCCTAATAACAATATGGTACAATAAGAGTAGAAAAGAAATAACTATATAAGGAGACTACAATGCGCGCTATTGAATTTACTACCAAAGTTGAAGATGGCACTATAAAGATTCCTAAGAAATACCTTGATAATTTACAAAATGAATTGAGGGTTATTATCCTTATAGACGAATCACCTAAAGCAAAACCTCAACGCAAGAGAAAATTTACAGCTGTAAAAATAAAAACTAAAGGACTCAAATTTGACCGAGATGAAGCCAATACCAGATAGAATATTTATAGATTCTAACATCATAATCTATCTCTATTCACAGGATGAGCCTCTAAAGAAACATGCAGTTGAGCGTTTGTTTACTAATTTTGACCAGCTTATAATTAGCACGCAAGTACTAAATGAGTGTATTCATGTAATGCACAGAAAGAAAAAGGTTAAGCTCGAGATAGTAGCTCAAGTAGTTAAGGAACTTTTAGAAAACTTTTTTGTAACAACCATTACTTCTTCTACTATTCAAAAAGCTCTCTTTATAGCAGGCAAATATTGCTATTCCTATTATGATAGTCTTATTATTTCTAGCTCTTTAGAAAATCAATGTGAAGTATTATTTACCGAAGATATGCATCATTTTCATGAAATTGAAAATACGTTAAAAATAATTAATCCTTTCACTAGTTAGTTGCATAAGAGCCCGATACTTTGTACACTCAGTATACTACTATTTAAACGTACATTGCTATTATAGGGTATTCTATGGCACAACTTGTCCTTATGCGACAGCGCATTAAAGCTATTGAAACAATAAAAAAGATAACACATGCAATGCGCCTTATTTCTATGTCAACACATTCACGACTACGACATAAAAAAGCTCATTTGCAAAAGTATAAAGATGCTTTTCAGGAACTTTGGCAAAAGGTACGAACTACTGTTTCTCTTACTCAAGAAGAATCTACTAGAGAGACTCCTCAACATCTTATAATCATTGTAAGTGCACAAAAAGGGCTCTGTGGTACTTTTAATTCTGCTCTTTTTAAATACTTTGAACTAGAGAACCCCACTATTACTAGTAGTGCAGAGCATCACTTTATCAGTGTAGGCAAGTATGCCACCAATTACCTTAAGCAACGCTCTATTACTGCACTAGCATCATATAATACTTTTACCTCAACTCATTTTGTTTCTATAGCCCAAGCAATTACCTCTTTTATCATCACAGCACCACTACCTTATTCTACTGTTACTGTATACAGTAATTATTCACGTAGTTTCTTTGTTCAAAGGCCACAAAAAACATTTATATTACCTCTTAAAGAGCCTACAGAATCTACAGCAGCTGAACCAAGCGATTACATCTTTGAACAGCCTCTAGAAGAGCTTAATGCCATTATTCAACAAATGATGATTTCTGTAACATTACAAGAAATTCTATTTGAGTCACTTCTTGCAGAACAAGCTGCCAGATTCCTTTCAATGGACTCTGCAACACGTAATGCCGATAATCTTCTTATAGCGATGCGCCTTGACTATAACAAAACACGGCAAAGTATTATTACTCGAGAACTTACTGAACTTGCAAGTAGCTACTAAGGTCTTTATAGTTTTTTACTACTGCTGCAGAAATTCCTCACGATAAGTAAATTTCTTGAAAAATCATGCCCTTTTAAATTACTATAATAAAAAATAGTTTATTTA
Organism: uncultured bacterium; assembly: GCA_963848965.1. Lineage (GTDB taxonomy): Bacteria > Babelota > Babeliae > Babelales > Babelaceae > CAWKFG01. Next base: position 46,476 of record CAWKFG010000001.1, on the reverse strand, counting down.
AAAATAAAGGACTTTTCCATGAAAAACAACTATGTACTTTTGGCAGGTTTTGTACTTCTGAGTATACCTCTTTATGGAATGTTAACAGTTCCACAAGAGCTAGTTTCTACCGAAACTCCTCAAGAAGAGCCTGCTCTAGGCTATACTCCTTCAGGACAAGAGCAAGAAGGTGGCAAACAAGAGAAAGAACATTTACCTTATACTGTGCAGAATCCAAAAAAAAGAGCCGAAGGCATTGGTATGTGGGAAAATGTGTATGAACATATTCTTCTTGATGATAAAGTTCCTGTAGCTGAAAGAGCAGATGTTTATGAACAGCTTGGATTTGCAAGAAATTTTGCTCCTACTGCTGCTCCACTTCTTGGACTACATCCTAATGATGCCTTCAATAGAAAAGCTCTATTAGAAAGGTATAGAGCTCTTACATTCCGCTTTCATCCTGATAAGCAACCAAAGGATAATGAGTTACAAAGAAGCAAAGCCACTCAAATCATGCAAATGATAAACCCTGCTTATAAAGTTCTTATAGAAAAAGCTGTATAAAATTCTTATCGTAGTATCTAAGAGCTGCTGTTAGGGTAGCTCTTTCAAATCTTAAAATACTCAGAAAGTTTATCATGATAAGAAGATTTTTCAAAGATAGATCTATAGGAGGAACTACTGAGCACTTGAATACCAAATTTTTTTAACTTTGCAATAAGGACAAGCTCTTTTATAGTTGCAGTATTCATAAGTGATTCAAAATTATACACATATGTCCCTTCCTTATCTCCTTTTACAAAGAGAAACTTACCATCTGGCGACCATTGAAGATCGTTTATACAGGTCAATGGATGATTTTTTAACTCTATAGAAGCAAGCGTACACAGATCCCAAAGACGAAGAGTACCTTTTTCATCTCCTGTAACAAAATACCTACCATTAGGACTTATTTTTACTGCTTTTACCATACAATTATGCCCTGTAAGATGAACAGGGACCATCTTTTCTCCATCTTTTACAGCAAACAGGTACGGTTGCATGTCAGTTATTTGGCTAAACCCGTTGACAGCAGGTAAAGTTGTTCCTAAAAGAGCTATTAAAAAACTGCCATCAGGACTTAGATGTATACTACTTACATGCTCCTTTATAGTCGCAATCTTTATAACTTTACCGGTAATCAGTGAAAGAAAGCAAATATACCCATCCTCAGACTCAATTGCATACTCACCATCAGGAGTTAATTCAAGGTCAAGGTTAGTTTTTCCCTCAGTTTGAGTACAAGATTCAGATAAGGTATAAGGAAAGGAAGTGAGTTTCATAAGTCTATAATTGCAATTATCAAGTACTGAACGCATAAGAAGCATAGTTCCTTGAACATTAGTTACTAAATCACAAATAACTCCCTTTTCTTTTTTAAATTCTTGTATACACCTTTTTTCTTTTATACTCCATAAGCGTATACTCTCTTCATGAGCAGTAAAAAAGAGTTCAGAGCGTGGAACGGCTACCAATGACAGAATACTTTCAGGACAGTCAAAAGTTATTTTCAGCTCTAATGACGGCCAGGGAAAAATATGTATGCTGCTTGTCCCATCTTCTTTGCTAGAAGTTGTAATAAATGCAGCTCCATCAGAAGCACAATAATACTGCAGAGGAATATGTTTAACTTCAGGAATCAGATCTTTTTGAAAAACATCTACATACACAAGGAGATTATCATCTATAAGAGCTTTCTTAAGATGCTCTGTAAGACCTTCTGGAAGTTGGTTTAGATTACTATTCTCTAAAAGACTCTGGAGATCGCAAGTGACAAGCTTTTGAGCAAGTTGCTGGATACTGATATTTTTTAAAGAATCTGCCGTATAAGTAGGCTTATACATTGGATATAGTGTAAAAGCACCGAACAAAAAAGCATTATAAAGAAGATTTTTTATCATTTTATCGGCCTAATCATTTATTTATACTATTATTCTACTAAAAAATAGTATACTTTAAAAATCAAAAAAGTACACCAAGAAACAACTATTTTTGCCTCGTGTTACTCCTGTTTAAGAGCTATTTTAGCACCTAAAGCAGTCAGCTTCTCTATGAATCCTTGATAGCCTCGGCGTAAGTGATGAACTCCTGTCATACAGGTGTGTCCTTGAGCTACAAGCCCTGCAAGCACCAGTGCGCATGAAGCTCGAATATCGGTAGCAATGACCTGAGCTCCATAAAGTTCATCTACCCCGCAGATAGTAGCTGTATGCCCTTCAACCGTTATTTGAGCTCCCATCTTTTGCAATTCTCGCACATGAAGTAATCTATTTTCAAAGACAGTTTCATGAACAACACTTGTTCCTGAAGCAAGACAAAGCACTGCCATCATAGGAGCCTGTAAGTCGGTAGGGAATCCTGGATAGGGCATAGTTTTAAAAGAGACTGCATGAGGATTACTTGTTGCTTTAAACCAGACACCAGTGCCATCTACCCCACGCGTTACATCATGGCCCATTTCTTGTAGCTTCTCAAGAAAAACATCCATACTTTCAGCAGGAGCATGAGGAAGAGCTATCTCTCCGCCCGTGATAGCAGCTGCCAGAATAAGCGCACCAGCCTCAAGTCTATCATACATAATAGCATGTTCAATAGGCTTTAATTCTTTTACCCCTTCTATCTCAATAGTTGCAGGAGGTACTATAGTAATGGAAGCACCCATTTTCTTGAGAACTGTAATAAGATCCAATACCTCTGGCTCTAAAGCTGCATTAATAATCTGTGTTCTACCGGTAGCAAGAGCAGCAGCCATCATTATATTCTCTGTAGCACCTACGCTTGGATACTCTAAGACAATACGGGCTGGCAGTAGTCCTTGCGTATGAACATTTAAGAAATCACCTTGAGCATCAACAGAAACACCCATTTTTGTAAACGCTTTCAGATGATAATCTATTGGACGAGTACCAATAACGCACCCTCCCGGTTGGGCAATATCTGCTTTACCAAAGCGAGCAAGAAGAGGGCCCATTACTAAAATGGAAGCACGCATCTTCTTCATTATCTCTGCACTTACTTTGTGTTTATCTACATAGGAAGTATCAATTTCTAACGTATTAGTCCCTACATCTGCATGTACTAGTGCTCCTAGCTCATGAAGCAGCTTTATCATCTGCGTAATATCATCAGAAAAAGGAACATTGGTTAATTTTGATTTACCGGGTGCCAAAATGAGCGACGCCATAATAACAAGAACAGCATTTTTTGCTCCTACAAGCGGCACAGTTCCTTGTAAAGGAGGAGATTGCTCAATGAGCACATATTCAGTTGACATATAATACTTTCAGTTTAAAGGCTTTTTTCCATAAGAAAACGGGTTGCCCCTTCACTTAGTATAGCAAAACCTCGCTTTTTATAAAAATCCTGCGCAGGTTTATTCTTTTTGGGTTACTCTTTGATGGCTACACACTCAAAAAAACAACAAAAGTATTGAATTTTTACCTGAACTTTTTTATGGTACGTATACTAAAAAGCGCGTATTCTAGAGGCCTTTGCCCAATAATATTACATATAAAAATTAATTAATATAAAACCTACTATTGAAGCATATAAAAAAATAATATATAATTCTCTCATAGGAAAAAGCTTATTTTTATCATACTTTTTAAGAATGTCAAACGAGTAATTAAGCAAACATCTTCTAGTAAAGATACCCCTGCTTGGTTAGACATAAGAGAGAAAGTAGGTTTTCTTTCTGTACATTATGATAAAATTATATAAATTAAATATACTATTTAAGGAATACTATGTATAAAAAGTATATAGCACTTATGTTTTTATCCTGTTCTCTTGCTCATGCAATGGAACAACATAAAAGAGATAGAGACACAGATAATACTCCGAGGACACCTGTTAAAAGGACAAAACAGTCTACTTCATATGATCTACTTGATCTTTTACGCTTAGACCGTTCTTCTTTCTTTGCGATTTTTCCAGTTGAAATGATACAAGAGCTTAAAGAGTTTAGAGATAAAGCTAATGAGTCAGGAAAAATAAAAAATCTACGCACATCCATTAGCTCTTTCAAGGAAAAAGTATCTACGTTTGAAAATTCAGTAGACTCTCATATACAACAAGGATACACAAGCAATACGTTACAAACTCTTTTAGAACAAGCAGAACAACTCAAGCTTGATAGTGATGAAATTACAGCAGAAACTTCAACAACATCAAAGCCAACTAAACTTCATCATGCACTAGGAGGCCCTTCTTCATCACTTGAGAAAATTATCGACAGCTTATCGTTTCGTATAGATCTAGAAGCCTGGAAACAAAGCATAAATGAGCTCGTTTTCAAAGTTAATAAAGCTACGACCGAACATATTCTTCACGACGAAGACGTACTTAAAGATCTTAATACAGATTTGAACAATCTTTTTGATATGTATATGAATATGCGTAATTATATTTTAACTGAATCTTCTCTATCACTCGCTGAGCAGAACGACTTATTTAATAATCATATAATACCATTTCATGATACCCTTGATGAGATTGCTATGGCAATTCAGCACAATATCCCGCAGTAAGTTATTGTATAAAATGGCACTCTTTAAAGAGTGCCATTTTTGTTGCCTTTCTTTGCTATTATTTTCTATAATAAAATTAAAATAAAAGAAAGGGGTCCTATGAACTATCTTATAGTATGTCTAACATTATTATTGTGTATTCAAAGTAAGGCTCAACTTGTTCCTTCTACAGCATTGCAAGGACGTACAGCTGCTCCTGCTACTGCATGCGATCAACGGTATGCTCTTGAAATGGAGCGAATCCTCAGACAAATGCAAGGCTCTATTTCTCAAGATCGTCTGCGCCTTGCTCGAGAGTATATGATTATGATTAAACAGCATCAAGATTTGGATTTTAGGATTCGTGAAATGGAACGCAGAGTACTTAATGTTGTAACGGTAGCTCGTCTACGAATACCTCTTACGCAGTATCAACGTTGTCAGGATAGGGAATTTTCTCAAACTCGAGCACGCGGACGTTTTTATGCAGCAACTACGTTGCATTGTGATCGAGATTTTACACTAGCACTCGAGCAGATTCCGCAACTTGTACGAGGAGCCTTGCGCCAAGATCGTCTTGCCGCTGCAAAAGAATATATGATTATGCTTAAACAACGTCAAGATCTAGACTTTAAAACTCGCCAAATGGAACGTAATACCTTTAATGCGACAATTGCCAATCGCCTACGTAGTCCCCTCCAGCAATACCAACGATGCCGAACTACTCTCTCTACACAACGAATTGCTCTGTAAGTTTTTTATAAACTCTGTCCAAAGACTTTCTTGAGCAAAAAGAGTTTTTATATATGAGTGATGAAAAGTAAGAGGAAAGTAGAGCGAAAGACCATGAGCGGTATGTAAAGAAGTACTTGAAGCACTGGCAATAATAGCTTGGTCTAAAAGAAGCATACCCTGTACTAATGCCTGCTTAAGTTTACTTATGCTTTCTGTATATTCAAAGTTTTCTAATTCTTGCGCAAGAGCTTCATAAAAAGCATAAATATCTTTATAAAAAGGCGCGCAGCAAAATTTAGGCCCTCTCTTTCGCGCTTTTAGTACAACAGCATTAAAGCGCTCTTTATATTGTTCTTGTACAGATATAAGGAGCGATGTAAGGTAATCTATATGCTCTTTAATTTTTGATAGAGAAGAAAGATCAATTGCTGACAGCGTAAATCGAGAAGCGTTTTTATTTTTATAATAGGCCTTATATGAGTAGACAATACTCCTAGCACTCTGATATGGTTCATAAGTATTTTGAAAGCTTTCAATAAGAGCTTTATAATCCCACCCTTGTGTACTTTCACATTCCTGTGATGCTATACAATAACGAGTATAGGGAGCAAGAGCATACATCACTTCAATCATACCCATACCACAAGCATCAAGTCCTATAATCTCAAACTGCTTACCATCACACGCAGATTCAACTACTTTTTTTAAGACACTCGACAGATCTTGTATTGTGAGAAGCGTATTTAAACCCGCACGTGGCAAAAAATACTTATGATCTGCATGTTGTTCAATAATGTCTAAAAGCTCTTTATGAATACTATTAGATTCTTTCTCTTCATAAGGATGATACCATTGCTTGCAAGATTCATTCCATAATGGCTCTACTACTCCAAAGCCATGACCAGAGAGTATCAATGCACGCTGCTTTGCAGGATAGTTCTTAAAAGCCCAGGTAAGAGCTTCTTGAAAGTCTCGAGCACAGTTTGTACTTATCTCAACTTCTTCTAGAGTACGAATACTTTTTTCTTGTATCTCATAGCGCCATGCAGTAGGCCCCGAAGTATGTACTTGTACAAGTACATTTACTTTTGAAGTAGTACATACTTTATATCCAGAAGCCAAAGCAGTAAGATGCTGTAATGCAGCATCCGCCATACCTTCAGCTTCACTATAGATAAAAATAGTCCAATCAGCAGCAGTATGAGTTAAAAAAAAAGAGACTATGAGACAGCTTAACAAAAAATATTTTAAAAGCATAACTACCTCCTGACAGAGAGTAGTTTAGAAAAAATTTGCCATCAAGACAAGGATGCCGCTCGGTTTCTCTATGATGCTCTATTTTACTTTTCTCGCTTCATTGGCGCCGAGTGATACCAATTTAGCTAACGTTCTCACAGTAGGATTTCTGCTCTTTAGACTGTGATAAAGAGTAGACCTAGGAATAGATGCTTGCTCTATAGCCTTAACTTTGTTTACAGTCTCCAAATAAAGCGATATAGCATCCATGACACCTTCGGGATCGTTGTTTTTTAGGCATTCTACTATAACCTTACCAATCAAGTCATCTTTTAATATCTCTTCAGTTGGACTATAAGGAATCAAAGCAGGAGCATTAGGTTTGAGAGTTAAAATATTTTTTGAAGATGTTTTTTGCTTTGGTGATGTCTTTGCTTTGGCCATTTTTATTTCCTCCGAGAAGAAGTAATATATCTAATTCAGCTATATAGGCATAATAAATTCTTCTACCATTTATCCATTTAAGTTCCCAAATAAACTCAGTAACTGGTTTATGGTCACCAAAATATCCCTCAAGTTCTATCTTCAGCAAACGTTCTGTTTTGCTGCTGTGTCTTGAGAATTATACCAGTCGTTATAATCTAGACTTCTATAGAGCTTATAGGTTTTTCTTATAATTCTAATCATATCTTTATTTTCCAATATATTGGACTAAATGTCAATGAATTAAACAAAAGATATTTTTCATGAATTTTGCTATACTATGATAAAGCATTTTGTTCTTTTACACATTGTTTAAACATCATTGGTTTCGTTATGATTTTAGTCTTTATACTCTATGCCCTTTTTGGTTTAACATTCACACTTGGTAAAGTTACTCTCTTTTATGCTAAACCCTTTTTTATTGTAGGACTGCGTATGCTTATAGGAAGCGCAGGGTTACTGAGTTATATAGTCTTAAGCAAATTGAACTGTTCTTTCTCATTTAAAGACTGGTATTACTACGCACAAATCGCACTTTTTGGTATCTTTATTCCTTATACCTTACGTGCTTGGGGCCTTCAATACATTTCATCTACAAAAGCAGCATTCTTATTTACGCTTATGCCCTTTTTTACTGCTCTTTTTGCTTATTTTCTTAATAAAGAGCGGCTTTCGTATCAAAAAGCAATGGGACTTCTGTTAGGTTTTACTGGTATGGTTCCTACATTGCTTACAGGCTCTACGCTTGAAAATATTCGAGGAGGCATAGCATTTTTCTCACTTGCTGAACTTGCCACACTCGGCTCAGTTGCTTCTTTTGGATACAACCTTATTGCTACTCAGAAACTTGTAAAACATCGTGGTTGTCATCCTATGCTTGCCAATGGTATCAGCATGCTCTTAGGTGGTGGCCTCTCATTTGGCCTTTCACTTGCGGTTGAACCCAATCCTTTATTTGGCAATGCATTTACGTTCTTTCTTCTTGTAGGAGCTCAAATACTTATTAGTAACTTTATCTGCTTGAACTTACAAGCTTATTTACTTACTTATTATAGCCCTACTTTTATGGCATTTGCTGGATTTTTAAGCCCACTATGTGCAGCTTTCTATGGCTATATGCTTCTTGGTGAACACATTTCCTGGAACTATATCATTTCATTTTGTATGGTTGTCATGGGACTCTCGTTATACTACTATGACGATCTGACAAGAAAAAGCTCTATAAAAGTTTAGAGTTTGCATTGGAGCTCTTCCCAACGTCTCATTGTATCTTCAAGGCTTTTTTGAGCTGTTTGTAGTTTATTCATAGCATCATTATAAGCAGGTGTTCCATATGAACATTCTAAAAAAAGATTATTAAGAGAGCTTACTTCAGTTTCAAGCTTCTCTATTTTTGATTCAAGAGAAGTTACCTCTTTTCTTAGAGTAAAAAGCTCTTTGCCCTGCAATACAGGCTTTTCTTGCACCTTCTGTACTTTTTGTTGTGATTGTACAGGTATTTGATTTCGCTTTTGCTCAAGATATGATTCATAGTTTCCTGGATAGCTATAAAGTCCTGTAGGAGTTAATTCTAAGATTCGTGTTGCTACTTTATTTAAAAAGTCATGATCATGGCATACTAACAGCATAGTACCATCATACTCTTGAAGTGCTTGCAAAAGGACCTCTTTTGCATAAAGATCCAAGTGGTTAGTAGGCTCATCAAGAAGGAGAAGATTCGCTTTTTGTAAAAGAACCTTTACCATAGCAACGCGATTGCGCTCTCCTCCACTGAGCACCGAGATCTTTTTCTCAATAGTATCTCCACTAAAAAGAAACGAGCCCAGAAAACTTCTAATAACAGATTCACTAATAGTAGGACAAGCAGAAAGTATTTCTTCATAAATAGTATTATTGGCAGTTAATGCACGCATTTGATCCTGCTCAAACACTGTATGAAAAACATTATGGCCAAACGATACTTTACCCTTTTGTAGCGTATATTTTCCAGTAATAAGATTAAACAGCGTAGTTTTACCAGTTCCATTAGGAGCTACGAGCCCTACTTTTTCGCCACGCTGAATTTCTGCAGATACTGTCTCAAAAATTGCTTTATTATCAAAAGCATGTTTTATATTCTCAAGTTTTAGTACTACCATTCCTGAACGCGCTGTTGGAGGAAACGAGAGTTTAATAGTAGAAGCTGCAGGCTCTATTTCGATACGCTCAATTTTTTCAAGTTGCTTGATCATACTTTGAGCCATTCGAGCCTTTGAAGCTTTTGCTTTAAAACGATCAATCGTCTCTTGTTTGCGAGCTATCTCTTTTTGCTGCCGTTCATAGGCAGCATGGACCATTTTTTGCTGCTGTTCTTTAAAACTTTTAAATTGCGTATAGTTACCATGAAAGAAAAGTGCTTTTCCTCGCTCAAGTTCAACTATCGCATCACAGCCATGATCTAAATAATACCGATCGTGCGTTACGAGTAAAAAACCAAAGCGACCATTCTTTAAAAAATCAAAAAACCATTCTTGTGCTACCAAATCTAAGTGGTTTGTAGGCTCATCAAACAGGTAAAAGTCTGCCTCCTCGAGCAGCAACTTAGCAAGTACAAGGCGCATTTTCCATCCAACACTTAAAGCAGTTACTGGTTGTTGCCATAAAGAACGTTTAAAACCAAGACCAGTAAGAATTCTTTCAGTACGTGCTTGAGCTGCAGAAAAATCAAATGTCCCTAGCTCTTGCTGCACTTTAAGGTATTCATCAAGACTAGCTTCTTGGGCTCCAGAAGCATCAAACGTCTGTTCAAGCTCTTCTTTACGCCTTTTTAAAATAGTAAACTGCTCAAAAACAGAAAAAGCTTCATCAAAAACAGTTTTTTCTGAAAGCACCACAATCTCTTGTGGCATATAAGCAAGCTTCTTGCCCTTCTCAAAAGCTATCTCTCCACCATCAAGAGGGATCTGTCCTGCAATTGCCTTAAGTAATGTAGATTTACCTGCCCCATTTCTGCCAAGAACTCCTATACGCTGCCCAGCACCAATACCTAAAGAAAGATTTTTAAAAATTTCTTGGGTACCTAATGATAAAGATATTGTACGAAGTTGAATCATACGAGTAGTTCCTTCAATGTGTGCTACTAGAGCTCCAATTACTCTTTTACTATAGCAGATTAAAAAGATAATTCAATCATTAATTTATTGCGCAAGCTTCCTCTAGTTGTTTTATAAAATTTACTATTAAAAAATATTTACTTTCTGCTCTTAACTTTGTTATGGTTATAAACAGGAGAAAAAGTAAAAAAGGAAAGCTATGTACATAAAACTTACATTTTTAGTGCTTCTTATCATATGTACTTCATCAAATTTGTTAAGTCTTGTAAATGTAGAAGATGAATCATGGGAACAAAAAGCACAGTACGATAAAGATCATCAAAAGCAGAAAAAGTCATCGTGTAACACGGATGTTCTTTAATCTTACTCAAAGTTAACTCTAACAGTGGTTGTGCGGCATATCACTTGAGGAGAATGCATATGCATTCTCCAACTTTATAGAGCATCATAATAGGCGTTTATCCATTTTTCAGGATTTCTTAAACGAGTCTTATCACTATTAAATACTTTAAGAGCTGCATTAATACAATCGTCCATATTAGCATCTCGCCGCTTATCATTAAAATCAATAGGAACCAGCTTTGTTCCTTGCACAACAATATTACCGAGCACTAAATCATTATGATGAGGTATATTCTGTTTTAGTGAAGCTAGCTGGGTCTTCATCATGCTATCAGTAGGATAGAGCCCTCGCAACATAACGAACGTAATTAAATTTATACCAGGAACCCAGGTAACAGCTTCTTGTCTCTTTTCTTTATAAAAGAGTTTCTGAGTAAATGAACTTTCAATATGATACTTTGGCTCAAGAGGCTTGCGTCGACGCCATTGTGTATAACGAGCAATATCTAATGAGTCACGCAGGTCATGACTTACAAGAAGAGCACCCGCACAAGATTTGCACACGAGCTGTATTTGAGAACTAGCTATTCGATTTGCTACTTTTTGAGAACGTACTTCAAAAAAAACAAACTCTGCCAATTTTACAAGTACATTGATTATCTCTGCGGTATTTTTGAAAAGTATGTCTACATCATGAATAATGGCTATATCAAAATGCTCGCAACGACTGAGTGCACGGCATATATTTGTCTTTGAAAGATATTGCGGTCGGAAGAGAGCATCATACAGAGCATGACTTTTATGAAAAGGTGCAAGCACACAGATGTTTGTAGAGCCACGGCGAGCAGCTAATGATGCTATATAATCTGCATATTCAAAGCTTAATGATGTACAAAAGGCAGTTTTAAACTCACTAGCAAGAGCAAAAGTATAGTTGCTCGACGCTTGTCCTATTTCTAGGACCGTTACTGGTCGTTTGTACTTTTTCAGCACTGCAGTCACTTCTTCATAATGCTCTACACAAGGCAACCCAGTTACTGATGTTCCATACAAAGATGGTGAAAGAATAAGTATAAGACCCACAAGAATCTTTAACAGGCGCACTGTTTTTCTCCTTTTATACAGAAAGCAGCTTCTTAAGTTTAGCAGTAACAGTCGTGAAATCTGTTACATGGATTCCTTTCATACCTAAAAATTCAGCTGTTTTTACATTAGGTTCCTGATCATCTATAAAAATACACTCATGAGCTTGTAAATTATAGGTATTCATAAGGTATTTAAAAATTTTTGGGTCTGGCTTTTTTGCTTGAGCCATTGTAGGTGTAACAACCCCTTGAAAAATTGCAAGAATCTCTGGATATTCCTTTTTTAAAATATCAAGAGCACGTTCACCCCAATTTGAGCAAATAAAAAATTTGCATTCCTCTTTCTTCTTTTCATAGCAGTCATGCAGTAAAGCTATACCAGAAGGGAGCGGCTTATAAGCCTTTTCACTATAATAACCAGCAGGGGTCAATTGCTCAAAAAGGACTCCTCCCAAGTCAAAAATAATATTTTTAGGTTTACTATACATATGTGTTAACTTTCTTGTTAATATTCTTTCACCCTCTTATGAAATAAAGTAGGTACCGAAAAAATAAAGAGACCTACGATAACCAAGAGAGCAGAAACAAAAAAATGCCATGTTACCCTTTCGTGCAAAAAGAGCCATCCATACAATGCAACAAAAAGTGGTGTCAAAAATTCAGTCAACGATAAAAATGTCACACTATAGTCTTTAAGCAAACTTGTATATGCCTGAGAACACACAAGGGTACTTATTACCATAACATATCCTAACATACCTAGCAAAGAAAAAGAAAAGAGACATGAAAATGAAGTACAATACAGTTCTGTAACTGCTGAAGTACCCAATGAAAACAGTGCACCTATAAAGGTCATAAGAGAGACAATTTGCGATACTGAATAGTTTCCTGATGCTGCAACTTCAGTCATACGAATCCAGCCGTACCGATTAATAATAATATATCCTAGCGCTGCTAACAACGGCAAAAGAGGAAAACCTGTATGCAATCCTTCAGCTGTATATTGTGAAGCACTATTTAAAAAGAGAGGTAATGATCCTACGCTTGCCAGTATAATGCCTATAATTTGTAAGCTCGTTAATCGCTGTCCTCGTAGTGTATAACACAAAAGAGCTGTCAAAAATGGATCTAATGCAGAAAAGAAAGCGACATGAAATGAACTTAAGCATGAAAGCGCATAAAATTTAAGCATTCCTGCTGCGTATGTTATACAGAGCGCTAAAGGTACAATGACAAAGAGCATACGACGATTAAGCACGCTGCCCAATGTACCTTTATAATAGAGAGAACTCAATAAAAGAATACTACCTCCTAATGCACTTATACCAGCCAAGAAAAATGGCGGCAGTACATTTAAAAGAAGCTTATTAAATGAAAAAGTAGACGCATTAAACATATGCATGAGCACTATCTTAATCATGGGACCTCCTTTATTCTTAATTCTTTAACAATTTCAGCCCAAACACGTTTTCGGATAACGCCCTCGAGTTAACGAGTATTATAATAAGATAAGCAAAATCTCATACGTTATGCTAGAGTTTCACTTATAGGCATTTTAAAAAAAATGAGCTCTAAAAGCAAACGCCCCTTAGAAAGCTCTTAGTCTCAAATTATGGCACTAATACTTGAAGAAGTAACCATTCATCATCTTTTAGCTGCCAGAGCTTAATAGTACCATCTTCACCAGCTGAAATAAGCTGATTTTCTCCTCTAAAAGCAAGGTTAATGAGAGGACCTGTATGAGCCTCAATACGGGAAAGGCACTTTTCAGTTACCCCATTCCATAGTTTGATAACTCCGTTTTCTTGACCAGTAGCAATGAGGTAAGGAAACTCTTTAACAGCACAACTCGTAATTTTATTTCCTACACCAAAAGCACTTACTCGTTTTCTTGCCTCTATATCCCACAGTTCTATGCCCTCACCTACTACGAGGACCTGATCACTATTTAAAGGGTCAGAATGTATCGATACTATTTCATGGCCAATATCAAGAGCATATGCTCTTGTATCTTGTGCGAGACGCTTTATTTTCATTTTCCCTCTAAGAGTGCTCGTTACCAAAAAGTTCTTAGGTGTTATACATAAAGCGAAGACCATGTCATCATGTACCACAGCATCTTCAATATATTGCCTTGATGGAATATCCCACAACCGTACAGCCCCATTACCATGTCCTGAGACCAGCAAACTAGGGTTATGAGGACTTGTACAGAGCGCTCTACAACAGTCCCCTAAAGATTTTTCTGATCTCCAAATACGTTCACGTTCATTCCATAACTCAATGCTCTCTGATAACCCCACAATATATTCAGAACTAGTGTTACCATGCGTACAAAGATCAAAAACAATACGTTTATAAGCACTTCCTAAACCAAATGTCCACTGACCTGTTTTAAGATCCCATATACGAATAGTATCATCTTCGTAATAAGCAATAAGCTTGTCCATTTTAGCGTTATAAAGTGCAAGCAGAATGCCTACTATAGTGTTCTTATGAACAAGCTTTGGTACCTTTGAACCCTTTTTATGTATCTCTTTAAGTCTCTGCTGAATATCATTCTGTAATGCTTCAAGCTCAGACATGCAGACTTCAATATTCTTAATACGTTGATCTTGCTCTCTAAGAATATCAAGCATGCTATTCCATTTTGTATGCTCTGTTATATGCAATGATACCCTCATAAGACGTCCTACACTCTGCAAAAGGGCTTTTAAACGTGGAGATAACGAACTCTCCTTATATGTATTGCCCTTTTCTAGCACTCCTAAATGCTCGTAAAGCTGTATATAATTAGAAATAAGAGTTTTGAGATGCTCTTCAATTTTATCAAGCGCAAGAGAACGTTTTTCAATCACTTGCTTTACAAGAGAGAACACTACTAACGGCTCTTCTAATTGAAGATACTGATTATCTCCTCCTGCATTTACAGTAGATAGAAAGAAAATGCTTATAAGAAATAACAGTTTTTTCATGCTCTCTCTAGTTTTTACTTACTACCTTTTTGCATCACCGGATAGAGTAGCTCCTGAATTGTACCACGAGAAGTACCTACTAACATAGTTACCGGATTACTAGGATGCGGTAATAATGCAGTATGATAGCCATTTGCTTCAGTAGAAACATAAATACATTTAGATGTTTTCATATCCCATACTCGAGCACTGCCATCCTGTGAAGTCGATACAAGAAGACGCTTGTCACCCGGCGGGGACCACAGTGCATTAATCTGACCTTTATGGCCTTGCAATTTTCCTACAAGAAAACCGGTATCAACATTAACTATAAATATTGTACCATCTGCTGAACCTACTACCACACCATTTTTAGTCTCTTCAGTACAATACGGTAGTAGAGCTGTAATATTACTATTTGCCGCTTCGCGTGTATGTAATATAGTTCCTTCTGTAAGATCCCAAAGAGTTATATGAGTTCCAGAAGCAGTAATAAGTTGATGCACGTTAGAAATAACCGGTATTGCTAAAGAAACTGGTGTAATTTCTCGTAGGGTTTGAATACAACTACCACTTCCCATATCCCATATCTTTACCGTTTTATCTAGAGAAGTTGAAATAAGTATCTCTTTAAACGTAGGATTAGGATGCGGAATAACTGAGGTAATGGAGGCTACGCTACCATCACTTCCTAAAGTAGTAATACAACTATTTGTTGTTAAATCCCACACACGTATAGTACCATCTTGTGAACATGAAATAAGCTGTTGAAGCACATAAGGACTTAAGTACATATCTAAAACTGCACCTGCATGACCTTCCAATAAGGGTATTTGTCCTTTTGGTGTAATTCGCTTAATGCTTCCATCTGCATATCCAGCTATGATTTCTTCCGGATTACCAGAAATACAGAGCTTAGTAACTGCACTGCTTAAAGTAGGCGTACTTGCACTAGTAGGTACCGCCGGTTTTTCAGGCAAAGAATGCCTAGCAAGAGTTTTCTCACTAGGTACTCCTAATTGATGAACATCCGGCATATCCTGATAGTCGGGTACTCGAGGAAGAGGCTGTGGAGCCTTTTCTTTAGGTACACATACCTGCCATACCTGTATCTCTTCTTCTGATAACCCCACAATAATATCTCCTTTTATAGGGTTACAGCAAAGCGCAGTAATTCCTTTTACATCAGAACATCGTATCATATCATAGCAGGTTCCCTCTTTAATGTTCCAACATTTAACGATTCCATCCTTGCTTCCTGATACAAGGATATTTTCGTGAGCATTAAAAGTAAGAGCTGTTATCTCTTGTGAGTGAGCCTTTTCTATTCTATGTTTGAGTTCACGATCTTTAAGATCCCATATAAATATACTGCCATCGTCAGCTGCAGAAGCAAAACATTGATCACCTAAAGCACAGAGATGCGTCACCGGACTTAGATGTCCTTGCATAGTCACGCTCTCTTTTGTATCATTACGGATTACTATAATAGTAGCACCAGTAGCAATAATCACCGATTTACTATCCTCTGTAAAACTAAGGGCACGTATAGGGTTAAAGTAGTCATAACGGTCTTTCTTCTCAGCTCCTATTTGCCAAAGAGACAGAGCATGTTTTGCACCACGAGTTGTACCGCGTGCTAGGAACTTTTTATCTGGACTGAGTGCTAACGCAGTAATACCTCGCCCTTCTTTACCTCTACGCTCTTTTATTTCTCCAGTATCAAGTGCAAGGAGATCGAGATGTCCTTGGGGAGCACCTAAAGCAAGAGTTTGTGAAGTATACTCTTTTAAAAATAGAGGAGCTATAGAAAGACGATGCGTTTTAATAACAAGTTTAGCGCGAGCATCCCAGATGTTAAGCATTTTATCTAAACTTCCTACAGAAAAAATACGCGTTCCTTCCATATCACACGCAAGCGCAGCAATAGGTCCTTTATGATTTTTAAGAGAGAATAGACATTTAAATAATTTATTTTCGGATTCATCCCCTTCTATAGTCTTTGCTGGCTGAACAACAGGACGCTTAGGCACCTTTGGCGATGATGATGGAGTAAGCTGCTCTTTGTGTCTCTTTGCAAAAGGAGATACTCCGCCTATAGATTTTCTTGCAACAGGTTGCAGCGACTTAATAGAAGGAGAAGCTTTTGGTGCTGCAGGTGGCGCTGCTTTTAGTACAGAGCTTACTGCAGCTAGACTTCCTGTTTTTCCTGCTTTTAAGAGCTGATGAACCAGTGATTCTTTTGGACTTGCTGATTCAATTTCCATAGGCGCAGGAGCACTTTCTGATTTTTTTCCCTTATCCTGAACTCTTAAAGCCTTTCTTAAAGAAGATATTTCAAGCTTTTGTTCTGCTTGCTGCTCTTTTAAAGCCGTTAATCGTTCAATAACAGTATCAAAAAACTTTATACGCTCCGAAAGAAGAGCTATTACCTCATTTTGAGCACTAGACTCTTCCCTTATACAAGCTTTTTTTACACCATCATTCTCTATCTTATCTGCATTGCGCTTGCCATTTTCATTACATTCTGACGCAAAAAGCGCAGAAGAGAGGCAAGCTATAATAAGAGATATAAAAAGTTTGTTCATATGCTTTTCCTAAAATTTTCACTATGATCTTTTATATAACATTAACAAAACTCCATTATTCACATTAGCATTATTAAAAAAATTAATCAAGCAAGCAAATTTAATCTCTGCTGTTAAATTATTTCTAATATTCATCACCAGAATTCTGTTTTTCAGAAGCATTACGTTACCTTATAATAATTTTCAATAACTGCTTGTGTAACTTGCTCATCATTAACCTTACAAGCAAGTTCTATATGGCTCATACCACATTGAGCACCAAAAGCACTAAGTATCTTTATTGCCTTTACATCATGGGCTTTAATAGCATAATTAAATGCTGCCGCTACATCATCTGCATTAGTAATAAAAGCCTTACCCTGATGCTCAAGCATCATATGCACTATATCTGTGTAACCATAGCGCATTGCATATAAAACAGCTGTTCTTGCAAATTTATCCCGTGTATTACTGTACATTTTTGGCATTTCCTTAAGTAACAAAGAAACTATCTCCGTATGCCCAAAGATACATGCACCGAACAATGCTTTTATTTTATAATAACCAACCTTATGAGCAAGTGCCATATCTTTATACCCAATAGGATTAGCCCTATATTTTGATAATTCTTCATCAGCACCGATACTCAGCAATAAAGCAATTTCTTTTACATCTTGCTGTTGAGCCAAAATAGTTATAATCTTTTGTAAAAGAGAACAATTAAGCAAATTCATATATTCACAAACAAAAGGAAGATGTCCTACATTACAAGCTCTTTTAAGCATCTCTGTTATACTACTAGTATTAAGAGGAACGCGAGCATCTAACAGGGCTTTAAGCACTACACTATTACCTGCCTGTGCCGCAGCAAAAAGAGCACTTAACCCTTGACCATGTGTAGTAAGCGAAACTCCAGATTCTAAAAGCATATGCATGATGTCATAATGACCGCTTTTAATAGCAGCTATAAGCGCAGTCTGTCCATTTTTATCTATCTTATTAACCTCTGCACCCTCATAGATAAGTAAATTGCACGTACTCATATCACCTACACGTGCTGCTTCTACTAAGGGCAATCTTCCCTCATCGTCATGTACATTTAAGCAAGCTCCTAATTCTTTTTGCCGTAGTATCTCTGTTGTATCTCCAGCACATATTGCTTCAATAAAAGCAGTTTGAGTACTCTCTTTTTTTACCTTCTTCTCCGGCACAGAATGCCTTGTAAAATTTTCATTGCGAGCTCTCTTAGGTTCCATACATCTTAAAGAAGAGGTACCAAAGATCATCACGCATGCAAGAACTAAACTTTTCTTCATTAGAACCTTTCATACTTCTTAATAAATTGGTATCTTTTAGTATAAATAACCATATTCATTTGTCAAATTGAATTAATAAAGCTCATTTGGCGCAAGCCAAGCACTTACTTAAAAAAGCTTTGAATTCGATAAGAAAAATAATATAAAGGCCCAGTAGCGAAAGACTATAATATACGCTATAGTATTTTTAATAAGGATACATCTTAAGGAAAGATATGCGTAAGATATGGATTATTCTCTTTTGCTTTTCAACACAGTATAACTATGGACAGATAGTTATTCCGGGAGTTGAGTATGAGCATGTAGCTGCGCCTTCATTATCAATTCACTATTTAATGGTTGATCCACAGAAAGCGCGTATTGTACTTGAACCAGCTCAGTCTTATTACGGCAACGCAGAGACAACATCATCTATAGCTCAACGCAACCGGGCAGTTGCTGCAGTTAATGGAGGTTTTTTTGATTTTGGTCAGAAAAATACTATCATGTATACTCTTATAAAGTTGCTAGAGCTCGTTGGTATCTATCCTTATTATGCGTTTCCTGTTTTCTGTCTTAAAGTAAAAGATGCATGGCTTTCTCTTTCTAATATCAAAGGAGCTTTGCTTGGCTGGAGTGAAGATGGACAGAAAGTAGCACTTGATGCTGTTCAGACATCGTGGACAATAAGCATAGATAACAAACAGTATCCTATAAAGAATATGAATAAACGATATGCTAAAGGGCCAACACTCTATACGCCTGCTTATGGTCTTACGACCCCTTTAAAAAGCAAAGTAACCGAGGTAGTTATCGAACATACTACTGTTACAAAAATCATACAAGGACAAGGCAATACTCCTATTCCTCGTGCTGGATATGTGTATGCACTTGAAGATACTTCAGTTCCTTTTAAAACGGGTGTTCCGGTTTCTATAGAAAAAAAATTTACTGGAAGTAACTGTACTTATGAATGGCATACTATGGACTATCTTTTAGGTAGCACTCCTCTTTTACTAAAGAATGGAGTTATTGTACAAAGCTTATATAAAAAGAAAACGCCATTTTATGTAGAACGTCATCCACGAACAGCAGTAGGCCTTCTTTCTAATGGACAGTGGCTTTTTGTGGTAGTGGACGGTTATCAATCTTCAAGTAGAGGCTCCTCTCTTTTAGAGCTTGCTCAACTACTTAAAGATCGAGGGTGCGTCACAGCCCTTAATCTTGATGGAGATAACTCTTCTACTATGGTAATACACAACAAAATAGTTAATTCCCCCTCAAGTGAGTATGGACTCACCTATGGAAAGTATGGCGAACGACCAGTAGCCAACGCTCTTCTTATTATGCCAAGAGCATAGCGCTATTTTTGAGTTGATGCGTCTAAAAGAACTGTTAAAAAGTCTTCTAGGTGCGTTTGAGCAATTAAAAGCGCATTAAGACTTTGTTTATTAGTTATATAAAGATCGGCACCCGCTTGAACCAACATAAGAGCAATAGTTTTATAAGTTTGAGATGAAAGTCCGCCGTCAAGTTTTTTAATAAGACCAGCAGCTGCCTTTAATGCAAGCACTAATGCAGTTTCTCCATCACCATTACAATTATTAAGTGGTGACTTTGCTTCTATAAGTCTCGCTACAAGCTCTTCATTTCCCGAAATAACTGCTGCCATAAGTGGAGTATGACCAGCGCTATCACATACATGAACATCAGCCTTAAGATCAAGAAGCTCATTAACAACACCAAAGTGCCCATTAAGCGCAGCTAATACAAGCACTGGTATTCCTGCTCCATTTTTACTATCTGGACTCATGCTATAAAGTGTTATAAACATCTTTACAAGCGAAGCATGGCCATTACCTGCTGCAAAGAAAAGAGCAGAGTTTCCTTTGTTATCCATTAACGAACAATTTGCATGTCCTTCTAAAAGCAACACCTCTGCTTCTAACTGAGCACCTAGCGCACATGCATGCATTAAAGCAGTACGACCTTCTTTATCTTGACCATCAACGTTAATGTCTTTAGTTAGAAGAAGCTGAAGTAGAGCATTATTACGCTCTTGCACAGCTCCAATTAAGAGCATTGTATTGATTCCACTTACCCCATTTTCTTGTTTAGGCCGCTTCTCTTGCTTTAACAGGGGCTGCTCTTGTATTGGATCTTTTTCGCTTTCTTTTCTTTTACCTGTTGCTAAAGAACTAGCAACCTTTAAAGTTGAAGGAGTATTTGCCACTTTACACACAAGCTGACAGCCAAAGCTTTTTAAAAGGCTCACGTTGATAAAATAATCTATTATTTTTCCAGCTCGCTCATCACCTTCTTTTTCAAGCGCTTGCAATACAGACGTTTTAATCTCTTTACATAGCTCTTCTATGATAGTGCTATAAAGTAGTTGATTCTCTTCTGCTTTTGCAAAAGCATCTTTTAACACAGTAAAGTAACGTTCCATTACTTTATCAAGAACAGTTATTACCTGTACTTTCTCTTCTTCTGAAGCTTCAAGAGGCATCTGGGCATACTTTTCTGCAAAGTCTTGCTCCATACCTATAATACTACTTATAGAACATAAAAGAACTATAGTCAGCTTATATAATAAATTCATAATATCTCCTGCAAACCCTTCTTACTAGGAAGCTTATGCCAATGCATGTAAGAAAGCAAACGTTTATATACCAAGTGCAATATTTAATGGATTTTGTCCACGGTTATTAGGTGTATTAAGCGGTACTCCTGCTTCTATAAGAACTTTTACAAGTATGCTATTACCAGAAGATACTGCAGCATGTAATGCATTATTACCAAGTGCATCAACAGCCACAACTTTTGGATGATGTTGAAGCAGCTCTTGCACTACGCCCAAATGCCCTTTAAATGAGGCTAAGACAAGCAGTGGTGTTCCACGACTATTTACACTATTTACATCCATACCATAGGCTTCTATAAACATCTTTACCAGTGAAGCATGACCATGTTCTGCTGCAAAGAATAGAACTGAGTTACCATCTTCATCAGTTAATGAACTATCAGCTTTTCCTTCAAAGAGTAATAGATCGACTATATCTTCAAAACCAAGAGCACATGCATGCATTAAAGCAGTACGCCCATTACCGTCACGCTCATTTACATCGCTTGTGTGTATAAGGCTACGAACAAGGACAATATTTCTTTGTTTTACTGCATTAATTAATGGAGTCGCTTGTAAGAATTTATTAGTTAAAGATACATCTGCACCTTCTATGAGGCGCGCAACTTTTGAAGATACTCGATGAGGAATTATCTCCTGTACTTTTCTCTTTTTATTTGCGTAAAGGCGCGGGAATACCTTTTTAAGGTGTTGCTCTACTAAAAATTCAATAACTGCTTCTATAGTTTGACTCTTTGCAGCTTCTAAATCCCTGTATACAATGCTAACGAGCTTTTTTACAAGGCTTTCTATAGACTCATAGTCTGTATTATCCAGCACTTCTTTCTTATTGATCGCTTCAAGTCTTTCTGCAACACAACCGAAATTTTGCTTAATAAGGTCATTTATCTTTTGAGTTACGAAAGCTTCAATACGAATGAGCTTAATATCATTAGTGTTTAATGCAATCTTTGAGTAGTCTTTTTCCATGCCATAAAGAGATGACATAGCTAAAAGACATATTCCTACTGCTAATAGATTCTTCATAAGGTCCTTATCTTTAAAAATAGTTTACCTCTCTAGCTTACACTTTATAGCCAATTTGTCAAAAAATATCTGTGGGGCCCCTAAAACTAATATTCAATATATCTTTTATTCTGCTAGTACAATAACCACTTGTATCTGTACAGAAGTTGTTTATCACATAAGATATAATTGATGAAGCAAGCCTGCTTTATTCAGCTGTTTAGTAGTGGCAGTTTTTTCATAGAAGTATACAAAATCTGCTTAGTAAGAAGCTTTAGTTAAAGAAGGACAGACGAATCTATGACGCATGTTCCAATCCTGCTTTTGGCACTCCACGGAGCAGTATGGCACTATTTTACAAGTACTACACATCTTGAGTTTTTCTTTGTTTGTACCGCAGATAACACACTTTTTTAGTCTTAGATTACACTCAGGATAATGTTTTTCCAAGGTAGCAATAAGAGCTTTGTATCCATGCTCATCAACTGCGCTTGTCGCCAACAGCTCTTTTGCTATGTCAAAGTATTTATACTTTATAGCACTCCTTAACGCACTATTTACTAAGGATGCATTATGATAAGCTCCTGTAGCTATAAGCTTTTTGACCACCTCTATCTGACCGGCTCTACAAGCACAGGTAAGAGCAGTAGTGCCATTCCGCGCTTTTAAAGCAATATTAGCACTATTATCAATAAGTAGAGATACAATTGAGATATTTCCTTGATGAGCTGCATACATAAGCGCTGTCTTGCCATAATCATCACTTTGGTCACTAAGAGCTCCTTCGCAAAGAAGGTAGTGAGCTATTGGAGCATTATCAAAACGGGCGGCCATTATGAGCATAGTTTGGCCTCCATATTCTATAAGTTCATACCGTCTTCTGATATTTAAACCCATTTTACATAAAGCTATAATAACTTCGTTAAATTTTCTCTTCATAAGAGCTGCCATAAAAGTGCCAAGATCCTCTTGCACAAAGACCTGTCCAGCTTCTATCAGTTCTGCAACATCGCGACGATGCATTACGTCTATTTCAGCACCATGCTCAAGAAAAAACTCTACTATTTCTTTATGACGCTTAACTGCTGCAATGACTAAAGGAGTAGCACCATCTGTATTACGTACATTAATCTGTGCTCCGCTTTCTACCAAGAGCTTGACTGACTCCTCATCTCCTTTACTAGCAGCTGCTAGTAAGGCAGTAGTACCATACTCATTCGTAGTCTCTTTATGAGCCCCTCTTTCTAAAAGGAGCTTTACTATTTTTGAATATCCTTTATACGCTGCTCGTATCAATGCAGTATCACCTTGCTTATTGCACGCATTTATATCTGCTCCTTTATTAAGCAACAGTTCTACTATTTCTTCATGACCTCCATTTGCAGCTACAAGCAATGGCGTATCTTTTTCATAACATCTTGCTTCAATATAAGCATTCCTATCAAGTAATAAGATTACACAATCTTTACGACCTTTTTCTGCTGCAGCCAAAAGAGCAGTATACTTTTGCTTGTTTATCTCTTCAAGATACGCTCCCTTATCAAGGAGAAGTATTACAAGATCTATATAGCCATTATGCACAGCAAGCAATAAAGGAGTATCGCCATGCTCATCTGCACACTTTATACTCGCACCTCTTTCAATAAGACATCGTACAGCATCAGTTTGACCAGTTGCTGTAGCCACCAATAGAGGTGTCCATCCTTCTTCATTTTTAGCATTAACAGATGCGCCACGTTCTATAAGAAAGTTTATTGTGTCTATTTTTCCTACTGAGGCTGCTATTATAAGTGCAGTATTACCTTTACTATCACGGACGTTAACTGGTACTGAAAGTTCCAAGAGCCTTTCAAGTAAAGCGTTGTTACCCTTACCAGCTGCATCTAAAAATACAATAATTTTTTTATGATATTCTTGGATTCCTGATGGCTTTTGCATACCATACAGAGAAAAACCTAAAAATATACACATAAGATATCGACTATAATTCATAGTATTCCTACTTTAGTGATAGATCCTACAAAACGTCTAGAGAGCATAGTATATACATCCAGTTTAATTATAGCTTTGTATTAAAAAATAGCAATAAATTACAATTATTATTATAAACGCACTAATCAAAATTCTAATCTCTTGAAGAACATACGTTATCCATGCTATAACCTTGTTTGCATACAGAAACCAATGAAATATATAAAGGAATTTCTATGAAAATAATGTTTTTACTATTGCCTTTCTTATTCTTGATAAGCACAGTATATTCTATGACACAAGATAATCCTCAGCAAACATACCAACGACCAAAAACAGTTAATGTAGATAGGGGATACGAGATGTTTAAAGCTTTAGGATGCAGCTCTACTGCATTTATGTATTTTGCTGCTGCCTGTTTCACAATCAATAGATTACAGAAAGCAATAGGATATTCTGATCCTCGAGGGAACCCATATGGAAATTTGATGAATGGTTTTCAATGTACTGTTAATTTAGTCGCAGTAATAGCACTATTAGAACTTGCATACTCAAAGTGGCAAACTGCGCTTTTTTCTTTTAAAAAATATCTAGATGGTTATACTTACGAGCCTTACTATAAATCTCCTCTAAAGAGCAGCTCATAGAAAGCCTAAGCTATCACACA
Organism: uncultured bacterium; assembly: GCA_963848965.1. Classification (GTDB taxonomy): domain Bacteria; phylum Babelota; class Babeliae; order Babelales; family Babelaceae; genus CAWKFG01. The sequence goes on along the minus strand of CAWKFG010000001.1, from coordinate 21,874 downwards.
ATATTTAAATAAAGCAAAAGTACCAACAGTAGTCATTTTTGTTTACTAGGAACTGTATTTTCTTTTGAGCCACTTGGAGTATGATTACTATCTTTTTCTTGCTTTCTAAATAATTTATCAAGGCTTTCTCTATCTATCCTATCTTCTTCTTCAGCAACTTTGTCAAGCCAAGTCCATAGGTCCTTACATCCACGCTTTAACAATCCTACAATAGAAACCTCTTCTTGCTGAGCAGCCGGTGCCATAGCGCTCATATTACTAGAAATACCGAGAGTAATAAACAGCAGTACTAGAGTAATTTTAATCTTTACCATTGAACACCCCTTTGCCTAAAGCTAAACAAATACCACTTATTTTTTAGAATAATTCAAAAAAGATAAGAATTCAACTTTTTATAAGCAAAATGCTCAAAGCTTATTATTTAAGGGGTGCTGGTGGTTCTGGAATCTCTATAAGTTCTGTACGAAGTGTAACTTTACCTTCTTCGCATTGTTTTATTTCTTCTAGGGCTTTCCTCAATCTTGCCGAAAATTTGCTCATTTTTCCTACTCTTGATATACTTTACTAATTCTTTAAAATAGAAAGACACTTAATTGTATACAGGCATATATTAGTTTTTATGGGCCTTGTTTTCATCTGATTGGCCTACAGAGAGTCTAAGACCAAGACTACTCATAAGTTTATATATACTATTTATTTGTGGGTTACCTTTATCAGAAAGCATCCTATAAAGATTTTCTCTATTCAAGTCTGCTTTTTTTGCGGCCTCTTTAAGACCTCCTTGTGCTTCCAAAACATTGCGAAGAGCATTTAAGAAGAGGCGAGGGTCTTCATCATTAAGACATTCGTTTAGATATGCTATGCTAAAATCTATGTCTTTTAGATTTTCTATTAAATCATCATGATAACTTAATGTTTTTTTCATTTTACTCCTCCAAGAAATCAAGCCAATATTTTTTTGCTTTTTCTATATCTTTAGTTTGATTCTTTTTTATCCCACCTGTTAAGAGCAAGGCTACGGTAGTATTTACCTTACCGAAGTAGATTCTATAACCAGGACCTACATCGATTATTAACTCTCATATACCATTCCCATCTTTTATTCAAGTACAATCACCGAAATTATTTAAACGCACTCGATCTAATCTCTTAGCTATGATAGCTTGTACGCTTTTATCTAGCTCGTTTCGCCATATCTTATAAGGCGATTTTCCCGTATCTGTTTTATAGATACGAATCTCTATCTTGTAGTCCATGATTCAAGTTGTAGCTTAAAAACTAATGTCCTGTCAAGTGGGATTTCCCTAAAATAGGGATTTTGCATATGAAATCACAAGAAGAAGGCCCTCGCTCAGAAAAAGCCGCTGCTTCAAGACAGTCAAGACACGAAGGTGGGCTCGGTTGACTAATAACCCAAAATAAAGCAAGCAATAACACACTTGCTGATATTAAGCCAACTGTTTGCACAGGATGTTCTTTTATAAGATGCAAGACTGCTCTTGCCTCAGTTAGAGCTTCTACAATACCGCTTTTAGTCTGCTCAATTTTGCTTGTAACAATATTAGTTGGTTTAACTTCTTGCTGCATTGCATGCAGAGAAATCATTATAAATACTGTGCAAATGACTAATTTTAGCATGACTTTAATCATAAGAATCCTTCGCTTTCGCTCTACTTAGGGCAATCGCATTAAAAAAATCTGAAAGGGAGCTCAATCAACACAGCTTGTACTATGATGCAAAACTCTATCTTGACGAGCTTGCAAAAGCGCCAAGGTTGCCTGCAACCTGCCTTTCCTGTAATATTCTTCTTGCTTAAAATTATATGCGATCGCTCTGCCTGTCAAGCCTCACGATTATAGCTTAGCCTCTTCAAAAATTGAGCTAAATCTTTACTTATTCTTTACTGAAAGAAATTACTTTGACAATTTTAAGTCTCAACTTATAATAATCTTATTAAGTGTAATTGCCAGTTAACCTAAAAGGGACAAATATGAGCAAAACAATCTACTTTAGTCTATTATTATTAAGCAATCTAGCTTGTTATGCAATGGAGATAGAGAAAGTAAATCAACCACTATTCTTAAACGATCTAGCTCGTTATGCAACGGAAACGACGGGAGCAAATCAAGAAGTTGTACAAGGTCTCATACTTGCATTTAACGCTTGGAAAGAGCACAAACAAATACAAGAGGGTAATCCAACAGTAGATAAGTATCTCTATGCTTTGCTATTTACGGGAGCAGATGCACCAAAGACTGAACTTGAAAAAGAACGTAAAGTCGAGCAAATAAGTTCGCTTGCCAATATACTTATTCCTGAATATCCATGCTGGAAAGAATATTTTCAAGCTTTAAGTCAAGCAGATGGCTCAAAGCTGGACTCGCCTGAAACGATAATTGAGCTTGCTTTGGCATCTAAAATAGCAGTAGTTAATCGTTTAATAATAGTAGTTGGTTTCCTTAGAGGAGAGATAGTTGCTAATATGCAACAAGTTATCTGGAAAAAGGAAATCGAATTATTAAAATTGAGGATACAAAAAACTGATAATTGGGACTTACTTACAGTAATTGCACAGAGTCTTCCATTTATACAAACTAAAATTAATATTCTAAAAGAAGAATTTGCTTGCCTAAGCCAACCTGAACACCTTATGGCTACTGTTACGAGACAGGTTAATAAATTTGTAGAGATACAGCAGCAACTTAACGATCTTCATTCTTCAAGAAGCTCTTTCGAGAGCGCTTGTAACAGCACAGTAGCTGCTGTTAAACAACAAGTTGATCAACTAAGTGTAGAAAAATCTGCATTAGAAAAACAATTACAAGGCGAGTGCGCTAAATCGGCACAAAAATCATTAGAAGATAATAATGAAATCAAACGATTAACAGACTTACTTGCTACTAGCAATAACCAATTACAAGGGCAACATCAAGAGTGGTCAAAGATACATCAGCAATGGCAACAAAGAGAGCAACACTTACTAGAGAGCGTTACAACTGCCACTTCAAATCTTCAAAGATTACAACTACAAGTTCATGAGAGAGAGGTATTAAAAAGTCAATTACAAGAATATCCTTTAGAAGTACCTTCTCAAGTAACATACCTTAGAAATTTCTTCAATTACCAATACGAGACATTTAAAGACTGTTATCTTAAAGGAGGCATACTAACACACAATTTTAGACCTATAAAACAAAAACTTATTGAATTGATTCCTGTGCTAGAATTATACGAAAAAGCCCTTATAAAACAAAGAGATCTTGTAAAACCAATACTACTCGAGCACCAAATACAATATACTAATAAAGTTATAGAATGTTTTCAAGAGATAAGGCAAGTTCTAATTTGTATTAATGATACAATATCTGCTGAAGGCGCTATTTCTCTTGAAAACATGAAAACTGGATTACAACAGTTGCAATCCAAAATGGAAACATGGGATAGAATAGAACATAATATACGTACGGGATACAATATGCAGCATTGGTGGAATAAAGATATGAAATAAAGAAGCTAAGTCCTTATTTCTACTACAGATATACATAGCCCTGGTAAACCAGGGCTATTCTTATGAGTCTCTAAAAATACCTGCAATACTAGAACATTGAGCTTTCCTTTGATCTAATAGTTAACTGCATAAATAGTAATTCAGGTCATTTGGAGCAACGTCTATAAGGTATTTTTCAAAGTGTTTTAAAACAGCTATAGCTGTTTCACTATATACCTAAGCTAATACAAGCTGCTCAATCTTTTTAAGCTTCGGTCTACTACATAAGATTAGGCCATCGTTGTCCATTAGGCTTAAGAGCTATTAGTGAAAGAAGACGAGTAGCCATTTCACTATAGCCTAATTCAACAGCAACTTTGATTGCTCTTATAGTAGGCCATGCTCCTACTTTAATAAGACGTTTGACAAGTAATAAGTCTCCTTGTTCAATTGCACGAATTAAAGCAGTATCACCTCTATCATCAGCAATGTTAATAACCCTTTTATTTTTTAAAGAGCTACTCGCTTGTTCGTGTGCATTAATAAGCTTAAGAGCTATACTTCTGTTGCCTACAAGAAGCGCATACCGTACTGCAGTCCAACCATAAGCATCGTGCACATTCAGATACCATACAGGTAATGAGCATCCCAAAAGCTTATCTACCATTTCTTCATGACCAAACAATGCAGCCCACATGAGTACTGTTTGATGAAAGCATCTACTATGATTATCTTTAAAACAGGTTCTTCCAAGCAAGTGAGCCTTTATTTCTTCATTGCTAAACGCAAGATACTTTTTATAGTTACGAAGATATTGATCTATCTCCGGTTGAGAAAAGGAGCTTAAGAAGAAAGGAAGATACTCCTCAGTTCGTTTTTTTGAAACCTCTTCAACATTCAACTTACCTATACCACCTTTTTCTACAAGCTTGACCATCATCGCCCAATTACCTTCACCTATTGCTAGAGATACCGGTGTATCTCCGTCTTTATTTGCTACATCACACCGTGCACCCGCTTCTAAAAGCATGTTAAATATCTCTTTACGATTACGTCCAATAGCAAGCATTAAAGGCGTCTCTCCTTCATTATTTTGGCCATTCACAAAATCTCTAAAAAAGATTACCATACTTCTCAAATTACCTTTGAAGTTTGCAGATTTCTCTTCTAATAACTTATCTACGGTAATAATAAAATCGTTTGTTCCAGTATATGAAGAAGCTTTCAAAGTAGCACACATACTTTCGACAAGTTCTTGTGGTGACACAGCAAGAGACCAGAATGCAGACACATACTGTTTAACAAAAGAAAACACTCTTTGTATAAAATCGTTAAATCTGGATTCTGAATCTACCTTTTTAAACTGATTTTCTAAAAATTCTTTCACAATAGCCGTATTTCCTGCAGCAACAGCAAAAGAAAGAGCAGTATTTCCAAGCGCGTCTTTTTTAACAAATGAAACTTTTGCGTCTAGCAAGCTTTTTAGCACATGTGTACTGTTCATACAAGCAGCCCACATGAGAGAAGTCATACCACCATCTCCACAAACTCGCGCAATATCTCTACCGCGTAATGCTATAAAGGAAGAAGCCGTAGGAAGATCATCTCGTATTACAGCCAATAAAAATGCATTGCTATCATCAGTTACAGCGTCATTTGATACAGGTAGTGCTCCATGAGCAAGAAGCTCTTGTACTATTTCTTTATGCCCATTTGCTGCAGCTAAGGTAAGTGCCGTTACCTCAGTCTCTGTTTTTATGTCTACTTGAGCACCCTTTTTTAGAAGCGCTTGAGTTATATACAAAAAACCAGCCTCTGCTGCCATCATTAAACAGGTATAACCATAACTATTTACTGTGTTTACATCGCCGCCAACTACTTCAATAAGCGTTTGGAGCAAATTATCATCCTTTTCATTCTCAATCTTACGAAAGAGAGGAAGCACTTTAGCTCCTAATTCTAAAACGAATAATGCTTGCTTTATATCTTTTTTTATTAACGCGCGTATAAGCTCCTTATCAAATTCTTGAGCTTCATCAAATTTTTCAGGCTCTGAAGAAGCACCATGTTTGATAAGCAACTGAGCAGCTTCTTCCTGTTTATTCCATACTGCATAGAGCAGAGGAGAAATATTATGCTCATCATGACTCGTTGGAACAGCTCCTGCTTCTAGAATCTTCTTTAATAATTCTTTGTGTCTTCCTGCAACAGCATACATACATGGTGTTAAGTTTCCTTGCAAAGGCATATTAACCTGAGCTCCTGCTTTCAAGAGCTTTTCTACTGCAGCTGGGTTGCCACTATAAGCAGCGGCTGCGAGTGCTTCTGCCTTTCTTCGATTACCATGTTCTGCTTGTAAAAGCTCTTCCATAACACTTTCATTAGCCTTTTGTGCAGCAAGTTCAAGTGCGGATACATCATCACAATTAGTCCACTTTACATCAATACCGGCATCAATAAGTATTCTGACGAGCTCTTTGTTACCAACTTCTACAGCATAAAATAATGCAGTATTACTTTCATCATCTTGAGCGTTAATATCTGCTCCCCATTCAATAAACTGTTTAACAAGATCGCAGTACTCTTTTTGTACAGCAATCATGAGCGGCGTACAACCATCAGCATCTTCTGCGTTAATATCAGCACCTTGACGTATAAGCTCTTTAATTTCATGACCATCATTCTTTTGAACAGCATCTAATAGTCTTATAGTAAGCACATGACTATCTACTTTTTGCTTTTTACTTACTTCAGCATTCAAAGGCTCTGCACTAAGAAAATCAGCTTCTCCTCTTTTCATACTTATAAGAGAGTGCATACTAAAAATAAATATACCACCTAGTAACCACTTATATGATTTTATAATAAACATACTTTAATCCTGTATAACATGATTTAAAGAGACATACGCCCAAAAATCTTACTGTATTTTACCATATTTTATCTTTGATACTAGTGTAAATTTATTTTCAAAACAGTCAATATTTAAGAGGGATGGCTAGTGAATTAACTATTTAAAAAAAATAAATATTATAAAAAATCACTTTAATCAAAAGGATTCTTTTTGTGAGATACCATATCCATAATTTCTAGAAGCATCGGTTTCACAATAGCTCCTAGGATATTTTCAAAAAGGCATACGTACGTTTGAAAACCAGAATGGAACTGTGCTATAACATTATAAAGATAGCTATCTCTTTACATGGAAACCAATGAAACAGAACATTAGTGCCCTTAAAAAATATGTACGAGCTGCTAATTACTTATCGGCTGCTCAAATTTATTTAAAGGATAATTTTCTCCTTGAACGACCGCTAGAACCAGAGGATATAAAATCTCGTCTTTTAGGTCACTGGGGTACCTGTCCTGGTATTAATTTTACATACGCTTATCTTAATAACAGTATAAATATGTATCATGTTTCAACACTCTTCGTTCTAGGACCTGGTCATGGATTTCCTGCTTTACAAGCAAACCTTTTTCTTGAAGGAACACTTAGTAAGTATTATCCACAAGCTACTCATACAGCAGAGGGCATTGCTTATCTGTGCAAAAATTTTAGTTGGCCGTATGGTTTTCCAAGTCATACAAATCCTACAACTCCTGGAGCAATTTTAGAAGGAGGAGAGTTAGGGTATGCTCTTTCAACTGCCTATGGTGCAGCACTTGATAATCCAGACCTGCTTGTAGCTTGTCTTATTGGCGATGGTGAAGCTGAAACAGGACCTACTGCCGCCTCTTGGCATTTAAGCAAATTCATTGATCCGCACACAAATGGCACAGTATTACCAATACTTCACCTTAATGGCTATAAAATATCAGGACCAACTATTTTTGGTAGAATGAGCAACAGAGAACTTAAAACACTATTTAGTGGCTATGGCTATTACCCCCTTATTGTTGAAGGTGCAGCTGTATACGAAAAGATGTTACAAGCACTTGAGATAAGTCATAAGCTTATTCAAGATATTAAAAAGCAAGCTCAGAAAAAAGCGCAATTTAATAAATTTCCTCTCATTATTTTAAAAACACCAAAAGGATGGACAGGAATAAAGTACCTGCATGGTAAAAAAATTGAAGGTAACAACCTTTCTCATCAAGTTGTAGCAGATCATGCCAAAACTGACCGTCTTGAACGTAAAGCGTTAGAAAAGTGGCTTCGATCATATCATTTTGAAGAGCTTTTTGATGTACACAAAGGATTTGATAAAGATATTCTCTCCCTTATTCCACGAGGTTCTCTTAAAATGGGTGAAAATAAGCATGCTTATAGCAGCAAGGTATATAAACCTCTTATCTTGCCAGATCCTCATACGCTTGCAGAAGATATCTCACATCCTGGTATACAAGAAGCAAGTAGTATGCGTCGTGCAGGACTCTATCTTAAAGAAGTATTTGCTCTTAATAAGCAGAAAAGAAACATACGATTCTTTTCTCCTGATGAGATTTATTCAAATAAGCTTGATGCAATTTTACAAGAGACTCCTCGAGCCTTTGAGCTCCCTTTAAAAAAGTGGGACCAAGATCTTGCACCCGATGGGCTCGTTATCGAAATACTGAGTGAGCATCTGTTACAAGGTCTTGCACAAGGATATGTACTTACCGGCAGACATGCTATTTATTCCTCCTATGAAGCATTTATTGAGATTATAAGCAGTATGGCACATCAGCACTCAAAATTTCTCAAGCAGGCACAAGAAGTGCCCTGGAGAGGAATAAGCCCTTCTCTTACCTATATACTTACCTCTTCTGGATGGCGACAAGAGCATAATGGATTTTCACATCAAAGTCCTGCTTTCATTGGAAGTATGCTAGAAAAAAGATATCCATTTATTAAAGCCTACTTTCCTCCTGATGGTAACAGCATATTAAGTGTTCTTCGAGAATGTCTTGCATCGTGCAACATGATTAATATTATAGTAGCTGGTAAAACAGTTGAACCTCAATGGATCACCATAGATATGGCAGAGCAAGAATTAAAAACAGGCCTTATGATTTGGGATTTTGCAAGTAATGAAAATCCCGATATTGTATTTGCTGCTATTGGTGACTATATGACAAAAGAGACACTTGCTGCATTAGAAGGCCTTAAAACACACTTTCCTCACGTAAGAACACGCTTTGTAAATATTATGACGCTTACAGGAAGTACTATAGGAAATTGTAAAAGCTCTTCTACTGAAGAATTTAACAAATACTTTACTGAAGATAAACCTGTTATCATAAACTATCATGGCTATCCAGAAACTATTCAAGCAATGCTCTTTGAACAAAAAAATACTGCACGGTTTTCTGTCTATGGTTATGTAGAAGAAGGGTCAACTACAACGCCTTTTGATATGCACGTAAGAAATAGTACCAGTCGCTATCATCTTATTATGAAAGCAGCTTCTCTTCTTGCACAAAATGGCGTTATCCCAGAACAAGAAAGCGTTACTATCACCAAACACTATAAGCAGAAACTCAAAGAACATCACGAATATATTATAAACTATGGCGTAGATCCAAAGGAAATAGAAGAGTGGCAATGGAAAGGTATCTCATCATAAACCTAGGAAGTTCCTCTAAAAGGTATACCCTCTTTGAGAACACTACCAAGCAGCTTGAGGTTCATTTTGAACATTCTTATAAAGGGTTCTTTGTATCGATTAAGAAACAGAGTACAACTACCATTTCTGAAAACGAGTATGCTCACAGCCTTGCTTATCTTCTTAACCACATGCCAAAAGATATTGCAGCTGTAGGTATAAGAGTTGTAGCTCCTGGTACCTTTTTTACTCAAACATGCATTGTAACAGAATTATTTTTACAGACACTCTTTATGCTCAAAGATAGAGCACCACTTCATATCGAGCCTTTACTCTTTGAACTTACAGAACTTAAAAAGTATTTACCAGCTGTTCCTCTTATAGGAGCATCTGATAGCGCTTTTCACCGTACGTTACCCCTTCATAGTAAGATATATGCTCTTCCTAGAGAAGTAACAGAACGTCTTGATCTTTACCGATTTGGATATCATGGTCTTTCTGTACAATCTGTACTACGTACAGCACAAAAACTTTTAGGACATCTTCCTGCACGCATACTCGTATGCCATTTAGGAAGTGGTAGTAGTATTACTGCCATAAAAGATGGACAAAGCATTGATACTTCTATGGGATTTACCCCTTTAGAAGGGCTTCCTATGCAAACACGTATAGGTATGCTTGATATAGCAGCAGTACCCTATCTTACACACTATCTCTCACTATCAGTAGAAGAATCTACTCCCTTTTTTTCAAATCAGTGTGGCCTATTAGGGATAAGTACTCAAACAGGTGATATGCGCTTACTCCTTGAATTAGAAGAAAAAGGAGATCGCCATGCACAAGAAGCAATAAGTTTCTTTGTCTATGCAGTTCAAAAATATATAGGTGCTTATACAGTAGCACTTGGTGGACTCGATCTTCTTATCTTTACCGGTGGCATAGGAGAGCATGCTATTCCTATACGCTCGCGAATCTGCCAAAAGCTTGCATTGCTTGGTATACAGATTGACGAAAGCAAAAATAGCACACACAACAGTTTTATTGAAGATAAGCACTCAGCTACAAAAATAGCAGTACTCACAACCGATGAATCAACCGAGATCGCTTTAGAGATAAAGAGAATGCTCCCTACATAAAGTAACCAGTTCCTACAATAAATGTCCTTACATCACCGCCTTCAAGAGCTTTTTCTATAGCTTTTGTATACACTCGGCGTGTAGCATTACGTGTTTTATATTCTATCCAGCCTCCACCATTGACAGCTGTCGCAATAATATCGCCCACAACAGATTTGCCCTCTTGGTCGGTACTTCTTAAAAAGTTGCGCCAAGTTTGTGAAGTTTGAGCACCATTGACAAGCCGAGTACCTTTACTATCATAGGCAAAGAGGTATAAATCTCCTTGGTAGTATTCACCAGAACGATTAGAAAATGCATGAAATGCTTCTGCAGCAGTTCTTTCACGAAGTGCTCGTACTGCTCTATTAACTAACGTCTGAGTAGATTGTACTTTTGAATCAGGAAAATACATAGCTCCTATAACAAACTTACCGTCTGGAACCTCTACTCCTTCAATATATAAGATAGCATGAGCATTATAATCCTGTAATGATACGAATCCTTTTCCATATCGTTGTGCTAATCTAATCATTTCTCGTACATAAAACTTACCTGATGTATCAGTAGCCTTAAGAAGATTTTGTCCTACAAAGCCGGGATTTTCTCCATTAGCCAAACATTTACCAGAGTAATCAAAAACTATTATACCAAGTCCTCCTCGAGCAAATTGCCCTACTTGGTTTGAAAATTCTGCAAATGCAACTTTACTTCCATTTGCCTTAAGAAACGTAATTGCTCTTTTTACATAACCTTGTACTACTCGTAAAGTAATATTAGGATAATATCCTGCCGTAATAAGATATGGTTTTTTAGTTTTAGGATCGATAACACGTTCAACATATCCTCTTTTAAATTCATTTCTCCAATAATAATCGACCCATCCTCCACCCTTAGTGCGTGCCACTTCAATAAGTTCTTTGATAAGCGGTTTACCACGTGAATCAACTTCGTCGATACGATTTTGTCCTACAAGAGCAGCATTTTGTCCATGAGCTAAGGTGACTCCATTGAAATCATATGCTGCCATATAAATATCTCCCTTAGTAAAGGGCCCTTTTGGGTTGTTAATAAGAGCAAACGTGGCCTCTTTTCCATTTTGATTAAAATAAGCAACTGCTGTCTTTACAAGGCGCTTAGTAACAAATTCATCAGATTCTGGGTAAAAACCTGAACCTAAGATATACGTAACACCACCTTTGACGACCTTTTGGATATAAGCAGTTTTATATGCATTATTCCACAAGTAGCTTATAGTTCCTGCAGGTTTTCTTAAAGCAAGCATCTCTTTAATCTGGGCGATGGTCTCGAACTCAACATCGGTTGGGTCGCGCTCTACCTGATTGAAATAATTCTGAATGGCATGCATCTCCCCCAGGTCCAACGCGGCGCGGCGATCTTTGGAGAGCGCCAGCAATTGATCATCAGATAGACTGCGAATTGGAATCCTCTCTTACAGTCCCGCTCGATGCGGCTTGCTCCGGAAACGACGGTGTGATCTCACCGAGGGTCCAATGTTGGATAACACTGTTCACCAGCAAACTTTTTGCAATGGACTGCGAGGTGGATGTGGGATCTGCGTTTTCATCCAAACACAAAACAAAACGCTGACCGGTAGCGGCACGCTGAACTCCATTCAGCCCAAGTTCATGTGCAGCGCGGACAAGTTGCTCGGCAACAGGATCGGTAACACCAGGGCGAAGGGCAATTTCCAGGATTATGGAATTCATCCCTCAGGCTGAGAAAAGGGCCGTCTCGTCTGATGACAATTCGATCCACGAAACAGACTGTGTTACAGGGTCGCTTAAAAGATTGAGAGCCAACTGCTGCGAGTCTTGTGCGACAGTTCCCTCGATAAAAGTAGAGGTCCTGCACCTGAATGCTCTTCAGGTGCCAAAACCCAAGCGTGTGGAGCATCTTTTAGATGGCCTCTGTTTCTTGGGTCGTTGGTTTTATTATGACTAAGAAATTTATGAATGGGCATCTGAATTTGTCGGTATTCTAATCCGATGTATTTGTCTAGTCAACAGGCAATTTTCCAGAGAGCGTCGAAACTTGGGTAAAGGATCTTCCAAGCCACAGAGCACACTCCGCCATTGGAGAAAATTCTCACAACGCTCTACGACTCTGTGACTCAAAAGACTTATACAACGGCCTTCCGAGCGTTCATCCTAGACCTCGATCGCCACGTGTGCCAGGACATATTCGATCATTCTTTGTGGAATGTTGACACCGGTGTCTCAATAGTGTTCCGAAATTCCATCGTGTGATTAATCTCATTGATTGTGAGTTCGTTTTCTGTTTCAAACAGATCGAACGCCAGTAAGCCTCTGCCGACGGTTTGCGCGGCGCGTCGACACACCTCCGCGATTTCCTCCGTAACCGGACAATTTGTGGCAACCCCCACCGCGCCAGTATTTGTGATCCAGTTTTCTGAAGAGCGATAGATGGCACAAATCACTTCATCGCCCACGACGAAGGCTCGGATGTCGCGCCCAGGTTTGTCGATGTATTCCTGAATGTAAAACACTTGATGATGGACTTCCCAGGCTCGCTTTGTGTTCGATCAGTGCCTCTGCCATTTCACGATTCTCGATTTTCGCCAGCAGACGTCCCCATGAACCGACCACGGGTTTCATTACACAGGGATAGCCCATCGTTTCAATTGCCCGCAAAGCCAACTCCTCGTCGAATGCCATCAATACCCTGGGAGTTGGAATTCCGTTCGTTGCGAGAATTTGACTGGTGATGTACTTGTCGCCACAACGCTCCGCCACAAGGGATGAATTCACCACGGGGATACCGTGCGCTTCAAAAATGCGTGAAATGTATAGTCCGCGTGAGTAGGAAATGGAACGCTCAAACAGCACATCCACTGGTTCGGGCAGTCCATTGATATCAAAGAACCGATCTCCATCATTGATGCGAACGATCTCTACATCGTTGTGTCTGCCAAGTTCCTCCAGCAGATATTTCTCTTCCACACGCAGGCGTGTATATAAAAAGCCAATGCGAATCATGGTTTCTCCTTTTAGTTTGCCAAAGTAGAGTTGACAGACACAGAGCTTTAACTCCGTCGGTTGCTGGGTTATACAAGCAATTCCTCCATATCATGCGATTTGAGGAAGTTGACGATACCGCCCGCTTCTGCGATCTTCAAAACAAAATCTGGCAGAGCACGTGCCTGGTATTGATGCCCGCTGATCCATTTAAGATTTCGCCTGTGGAAAGATTTACTTCGATCTCATCGCCTTCTGTAATGTCTGCCACGGCCTCCGGGCATTCATACATTGAGCAGTTCCAGCAGATTGGGGTTATTCTTCACGAGCAAATCGACGAAACGTTTGAGCTCATAAAACACCACGTCGTGCGTAGCGTTGTTCACCTGTTCCACATACTCCAGCCCGTAGAATATGTCTTTGGGCAACACGAACACGCCTTTCATATCCGTGTCAGACTCCGGCACCTCTGTGCCATACGCCTTACTGCCACTGATGCACTCAAAGATGATCAAGTTGTGACGGCGCAAGTAGGCGATGTCGATGCTTGCCCGGCTCATACCAGGTAGCTCCTATAGATATCGTTCAGCACACCGGGGTCGTGGCGTGTGGCGGGCATCGCGGCAAGAGCCTGGGCACAGCGCTCATGCTCGGCCTGAAGCCAGGCATGCAACGGCTCGGAACGCGGCACGAACGTCTTCTCATCGGCGCTGGATTTTTGCTGGAGCATGGACTGCACGATCTCCAGCAGCGCCGGGTTGTTTGCCAGCAACACGAGTAACTGGCGCAACTCCATCGGGGGTAGAGAACGACGCTGCGCTATCCAGCTCGCCGCCAACTGTGGCCGCACGGCATAAAAATACGCCTTCAGCCGCACCTGTGCGCCTTGCAGGTCGTGCTGCATGACCTGGTGCACCATGGCCTGGTAGTGATGCATGCCAGCACGTAGCGAGAAAAACGCCGCAGCGATGTGCCTGAGTCGCTCTGCCAGGCTGCCATCACTGCGGTACACCACTGGCGACTGCAGCCATTCATAGAGGGTGGCATTCGACCCCCAGAACAGCCGCAGCGCTTTGCGTAAATCCCAGCCATTGATGTCGAGGACCGTGTTGACCGGCAACTCGATGACATCGCGGTGGTCCTGAATGGACAGATAATGGTCACGGGGATGCACATAGATGAAAACGCACGTCGTAATCGCTGTCAGGCGACGGAAATCCCCAGGCTCTGCTGCCCGATTCACAGGCGTAGAGGATGCGGGTGTTATGCTCTTGTTCGAGAACGGTAAGTTTTGCAAGAATTGTTTCACGCATAGATTACCACAGTAAAAAGTAGGGGACGTAGGAGAGAGAGGTCTTGCCAAGGTTTCCAAAGGAGGACGATTGCCGATGCTATGCCTCTCTGACATCATACGCGACCATGAGCCGTCTTTGCAACCGCTGCTCCGTGCGGTTGACGAAGCTCCCACGCTCACGGCATTGCTCGTCGCCGTGTGGCCGTTGGCCCGCCTCCTGGCCATCCATGTGGTCGAATCGGTGCTGGCGGAACGCGCCCAGCGCCCGACCTCCTGGCCCCCCTGCCCGGTCTGTGGAGCGTGCCTCCGAGAGTAAAGGTTTTTGTCAACGCCAAGTCACCAGCCTGTTTGGGCCGCTCGCAGTGGCGGCGCCGGGTCGGACGGTGTCCGCGGGGCTGTCACATCTCCCGCAAGTCGCCCCCTTGGATGCAGAACTGGGAGTGTCGCCTCATCAGCGGACCAGCGGGGAGCTCCAGGCCCTGGGGTGTGCCTTGGCCGTGTTTGTGCCGTTTGCCACGGCGGCGACGTTGCTCGGCTGGTACAGTGGACGGCTGGTGAGCCCCCAGGCCGTGTGGGGGTGGGTGCAAGCGGCGGGCCAGCGGGCCATGGCCACGCTCCAGGCGCACCTCGACGCGCTCGCCACCGGGGCGCTGCCGCCGGAGGAGCCGCTGGCCCCCGAGCATGCCGCCATGCCCTTGTTGCTCGGGGCTGATGGGGTGATGGTGCCCCTCCGGCCTGAGGCGGGCACGCCCAAGGGCAAGACCACCTGGCGTGAAGTCAAAGTGGGGATTCTCGCCCGCTTGGGACAGCATCGCACCCGGGCCGGGCAGGTCGTGACCCGCCTGCATCAGCGCCGGCTGGTGGCGGTCCTGGGGAACATCGAGGCGCTCAAGTCGCGTCTGTGGCTCGCAGCCGTCCGCCAGGGCCTCACGACACGCGCCCCGGGTGGTCTGGCTCAGTGATGGCGCGCGGGGGTTGTGGCGCGTGTTTGAGGAGTGTTTTACCGCCTATGCGACGGGGGTCCTGGATTTTTATCACGCCGCGCAGCACCTGTGGAAGGGGGCGGCGGCCTGGTTCGATGGGCGGACCACGCAGGCCCGCCGCTGGTTCGAGGCGGCCCGCCACCGTCTCCGCCATGCCCCGCCCGCTGGGGTCCTGGCTGATCTCGCCGCGGCTTTGGACGGGGAGGGGTTACCCCATAGGCGCGAACTTAAACACTTAAACTATTGAAATAAGGCCAACATAGCTCTCTTGTGGTAGGGTGGAGTTGCGAATCTTCATCCCTCCAGAGGAGAAACCTATGTTGACCCCCCTTTATCATATTGATCTTACGGCGACAGGACAACTTGTATCCTTGGTGGGCGACACCTGGGCGACTGAGGTAGTCCCGCGCCTGCCGCCTGCCCTGGCCGCCCAGGCCCGTGCGCTCAAAGCCTTCCAGCGCGTCCGCGGCGTGGCGACCCCCTCAGACCTGCTGCGGGCCGTGCTCGCCTACGTCTTGGGGGCACTGTCGACACGCCGCCTCGGCGCGTGGGCCGTGTTGATCGGTCTCGCCGACATTTCGGAGACCGCGTGGCGCAAGCGCCTCCGCGCCTCCAACGCCTGGCTGCTGTGGCTCCTGGGCGCACTGATTGCGGCACCACGCCCGCCAGCGGGCGCCGCAGCGTCGGGCGCTCGCCGGGTCCGCCTGATCGATGCCACCCGTCTGCGGCACCCAGGCGGCACGGGCGACGACTGGCGGGTCCATTTCGCCTACGACTTGACCGCTGGCCGTATGGACGAGGTCGTGGTGACCGATCAGCACACCGCCGAACGCCTCGCCCACTTCAGGCTGCAGCCGGACGATATCGCGGTGGTGGACAATGGCTATGGGTACCGGGCGAGCGCGGCCCAGCAGGAGTGGCAAGGCTGGTGTGTCCATGACGGGCAGCGCTATGCGGTCCGCGTGCTCGCGGCCCGCCTGCCGCCCGAGGCGGCGGCGCGGGCACGCCAGCGCACGTACCAGAAGGCCCAGAAGCATGGGCGGACCCCGTCAGTCGCCATGGTGGCCCTGGCCGACTGGGTCCTGGTGGCGACCACCTTGGCCGCTGGCTGGCCGCTGAGCGACGTGTTACGGCTGTATCGGGCCAGGTGGCAAGTGGAACTGGTTTTTAAACGGATGAAACAACTCCTCCGTTTCAACCAACTCCGCAGCACCCACCGCACGACGGTCGAAGCGACGATACGGGCTCTGCTCGTTGCCTGGGCTTTGCAGGACGGGATCGTGGCGGAGCTGCGGGCGCTCTTACCCCCGGCGCACCCGAGCGGGCCATCGAGTACCCACCCGGACACGCACCCGGACGGGCGACTCGTCGTCAGTACGTGGTCGCTGGTGGGATTGGGCCTGGAGACGCTACGGCAGCAGGTGCAGCATCGGTGGTCGTTGGCTCGGCTCCGGACCTGTCTCCCCCGCTTACGCCGCTTCCTGTGCAGCCGCCCGCGTCGGCGTGCACATCAGGAAACCGCCGTCCGTGCGTGGCTGGCCGGGCGGAATCCCGCGTGGGAGCTTCTGGAGGACAATGCCGCATGAGGTAGGATGACTTTAAAATCTCCCTTAAGTTCGCGCCTATGGGTGATGACCCACTTTGTCGTGAGCACCGCTCCGGACCGCCTGGTGCATGAGGCGATTGGCCGCATGCTCCGGTTCAAGATCGGGGCGCTGCCGGTGGTCGAGAAGCACCAGGTGGTCGGCTTGCTCACCCGGACCAACATCTTACGAGCTTTTCATCAGATCGGGGTCGCCCTGCTGCAGAACGACGTCGATATTGAGGAGCCGTTATTGGACACAGAAGGAGCCCCTAGCCATGTATGACCTGCATACCGATTTGCTGTTCTGGCTTGAGCAGGCGCGGTAGAAAGAGCAGGGCTGTATCTAACCATGCCTGAATGGTGTGTTGTCTGGCTCCGGACTGCATCGTCTGTGCCATCTTTCTGTCGTTTCTAATCCCTGGCACCCCCGGGATTTACCGGAGCGCCTTCCCAGGCTCTGAGAAATTCCTGGGCTTGTTCCGAGGTATGCAGATACGCAAAACGGGCCACCTGGCGCCCGACTTCCTTGAGGCGCTTCTCCAGGTCGCCATCTTGCAGGCTCCCTGACTGGTCGAATACCTTCCACGCTTCAGGAATCGACACTTGTTCGGGGATCACCCAGGCGTGCAGCGCTCGACCAACGGCACGTAAACTGTTCAGCGCCCCAAAGGCGCCCATGGTGCCGCCGGAGACGCCCACCAACCCCAGCATCTTACCCTCGAATTCATCGAATCCCATGAGGTCGAGGGCGTTCTTGAGGACGCCGCTGTAGCCGCCATGGTATTCCGGTGTGGCGAGAATGAGCCCCTGGGCCGCCCGGACAGCCTGGCGCAGTGTAAAGACATCTGCGGGATAGCCGCTTTCATCCTCCTTGCCGTCACAAAAGATCAGCTGATACTCACGCAAGTCGATCAGGCGCGTCTGGGCGCCGGCCTCTCTGGCCCCTGCAAGCGCCACCTGCAACGCCAGTCTGGCAAAACTACCCTGGCGGAGACTACCGCATAGCCCTGCCACCTGAATCGTTGGAGATGAGGCGTGTGTCATTCGGATCCTCCTTCCTCGGTCAGCGAGATGTCGCCAGGACGAGACTCATGGTAGTGAATCACCTTCCACGTCCCGCTCGTGCGGCGCAAGATAAAAGTGTTCCGTCCATCAGCAATGTGAGGCTGACGCTGTCCCTGCATCTCGCCCTCAAAGTGGAAGCTGCAAAAAGCGTAAGCTACCTCACCCAACACATCCACCGACACGTCGCTCACCGTCATGGTCTTGACCCGTGCGAACAACCCGGCGACCCTTTGGTAGTATTGTGCGACCCCGGCCCAGCCCCGCACGGGCTGAGCCGCTTCCTGCGGAATAGAGAGGATATGGTCGTAGTCCTGGTCCCAGATGGCTGCAAGCCCCTCGACGTCCAGGGTGGCAAACCCACGGCGATACTGCTCAAGGACTGCCGCAATCTGCTGCCTGTCCTGCTTACCTGCTGCCATAGCGTTGCCTCCTTGCGGTACTCCGCTTGAGCGCCGTCCTCTATATCTTGGCAATGCACTTGATCTCGATCATCAACTCCGGGAACGCCAGACGCTGAATCTGCACGAGGGTGCTGGCGACGACCGGGCGCCCGGAAAACACCTCCTGGCGGACCTTGACGGCGGCGGCAAAGGCCGCCTCTATATCGGTCACGAAGAGTACCTCGTCCACCACATTGGCCAGCGTGGCGCCATACTGCGCAAGCATTTTCTGGACATTGGCATATGCCTGGCGCATCTGGACCTCCATGTCGCCGAGGCCGAGGATAGTACCCCGGTCGTCGTGGCTCACTTGCCCAGAGAGATAGATGGTGTCGTCAACTTTCACCCCCTGAGCGTAGCCGTATTCTTGTTCCCAGGGCATGCCAAGACTCTTTGCCTCTTTACTGATGGCCATAACGCCTCCTTTTGTATGCAATGTGAGACCGCCTAATGCTGACGCATTGCTATGGAGATCAAGGGTAGGGAAAAATCGTGTCATTGTATACGCTAAGGCTGAAACTCTTTTGTGGTAAAAGCATACCGCCAGAAAGTGGGGAGTTTTCCACACCGAGTTGGCTCCTCATCCTTCTGGCGTGCTCACCTGTATGCCATGCCGATGACAAGCCGGGACGCGCCCAGGCTGCTGTATAGGCCCCACACCTGCGGAGCCCTGCTGCTTGTCGCTACGGCGTACTGTCTCGCTGCCCGTGCCCTGACACGCGCGCCTGGCGGCGGCATAATCCACCTCCTGAGTTGATAGCTGGCGTCGATTTTCTAAAGAAAAATCTTGAAAAAAGCATATCCCTCGCCATCGACTTTGTAAAGATTTTTCTATCATTTCGGGCGCATATGGCTGACACTGCTGCCTGCGGGCTGGCCTTCGGGGGCGCTACCGGGCCGTCCATATGCCTCAAGCTAAGCTTGCAGAACACGTCAGAGCAGACCGGCACGGCGATTCCCTCTGCCACAAGGGCGTAAGGGAGTAAAGCAGGTCTTTTCACAGCTCGAAGCTTCCGCAGCCGCAAGCCATAGGCCAGGACTGACACGCCTGCGCAAATACGGTGTGGTGCTTCTCTTGCAGGACAAAAGTTGACGCTGGCACGGAAGCAGGGTAAGGTTGCGCCATGTAACCCTGATCTTCTCCAGCGGGGATAACCGTACCATGCTGATTCACGAACTCAAGACCATGCAAAATACCCATGGGTATTTGCCAGCCACCGAACTGCAGGCGTTAGCGCGTCGCCTCAACGTTCCACTGTATCGTCTGCACGGCGTGGCGAGTTTTTATCCGCATTTTCGCTTGCAACCACCGCCAGCAGTGGAGGTGAAAGTCTGCAGCGATATGTCGTGCTTTTTGCGCGGCGCCACCGACCTGCAGGACATTATCCACACTGCAGCCGCGGCGGCTGGAGTCACTGACGTGCGCATTGTGCCCACCTCATGCTTAGGCCAATGCGACGGGGCGCCAGCGATTACTATCAACGATCAGTGCTATACCAGGGTGAGTGGGCAGCGCGTTGCCGAAATGCTGCGCACCCTGGCTGCGGGGCAGACCTTGCGACGGCAACGTCTGTCGCCGCCAGATGGGCCATTTGTCTGTAATCCCTATAGCGGCACGCCAGCCTATGAAGCCCTGCGGCGTCTGGTGCAACAGGGCAATGTCGAGTCTATCCTGAACGAACTCAAACAGAGTAATTTGCGCGGTATGGGAGGCGCCGGTTTCCCCACAGGGGTGAAATGGGAGTTGGTGCGCAACGCCCCTGGCAACGTCAAATACGTCGTGTGTAACGCTGATGAAAGTGAGCCTGGCACCTTTAAAGACCGCGTTATTTTGCAAACCATGCCTGATCTGGTGCTGGAAGGCATGGCGTTAGCGGCCCTGGTCGTTGGCGCGCACAAAGCCATTCTCTACCTCCGCCACGAATACGACCGCGAGCGCGAGATTGTGCATAAGACCTTACGCCAGCGTTGCGAAGAGGGCATCTTATCGCCACATATTCTGGGCTCGGCGCAACACCAGGTGGAATTTGAAATTTTTGCCAGCCCAGGGGGGTATATCTGCGGCGAGGAAACGGCCTTGCTCGAAGCCCTGGAAGACAAAAGGGCTGAGCCACGCAATAAACCACCGTTTCCTGGCACGCATGGCCTGTTTGCCCAACCGACGTTGATTAACAACGTGGAAACCTTTGCCATGGTGCCTGGGATTCTTCTCAAAGGCGGGGCCTGGTGGGCCAGTCAGGGGAAGAATGGCGCCAGCGGCCTGAAATTTTTAGCGGTCAGTGGGCATGTCAAAGAGCCGGGCGTGTATGAAGTCCCGCTGGGCATCACGGCTGCCGAGTTATTTGCACGCGCTGGCGGCATACGCCAGGGGCGACCGCTGAAAGCCTTTGCGCCCGGGGGGGCGTCCTCCGGCTTTTTGCCGGCCAGCATGGTGCAGACGCCGCTGGATTTCCGTTCTCTGGCGGCGGCTGGTTCCATGCTGGGTTCCGGGGCGGTGGTGGCGGTGGCGGAAGGTACCTGCATGTTGCAACTGGCCCTGAACGTCGGACGTTTTTTCCGCAACGAGTCCTGTGGCAAATGTGTGCCGTGCCGGGTAGGTTCCGACAAGATTGTCATGCTCCTCGAAGGTATTGTGCGGGGCGAAGGCACGCCTGCTGATCTTGATCTCATCGAAGAGCTCTCCAGCACCATGGCCTTAACCTCGATTTGTGGTTTAGGACAGGCGGCGCCGAATCCTATCTTGTCCGTTATCAAATATTTTAAAGACGATATTCTGCGCTATATTACGAGGTAGTCATTATGTCTGACGCTACGCTGACAGTCGTGCAAACGCTAACGGTTACGATTGATGGCACGAAGGTGACCGTCCCCGCTGGCACCACGTTGTACGATGCAGCCCAGGGCGCTGGTATTGACCTCCCCGTGCTCTGCCACTCCCCCAGGCTGCAACCGGTGGCTGTCTGTCGCATGTGCGTAGTGGAAGTCAAAGGGGCGCGTGTGCTGCAGGCTGCCTGCATTCGCCAGGCCGAGGAGGGCATGGTGGTGCATACACAGAGTGACAAAGTGCAGAAGTCGCGCCGCATGCTCACCGAACTGCTGCTGGCGGATTATCCCAAAGCCGACAATGGCCAGGCCGCACACGCATTGCCCTATACCGGCAAGCGCAATTTACTCTTGACCTGGCCGCCCAGCAAGGCGTTACAGCACCACGCTTTCCGGCCCGGCCCTTTGATAATGGGCAGGATATGTCCTCGGCGGTGATTCAGGTCAACCACAACGCCTGCATTATGTGTGACCGCTGTATTCGCGCCTGCGATGACGTGCAATGCAACGATGTCATTGGGCGAGCCGGTAAGGGGTATACAGCGCGCATTGCT